>CAVZGJ010000016.1:0-12690 GCA_963774735.1 uncultured Acidobacteriaceae bacterium
TTTCGGCGGGATGTGTCGGATGGGGTGGTGGCGCACTGCATGTTTGGGGCTATCGATGAGTTGCTGAGCTCGGCGGTGTTTACCGGACGTGTTTATGACTCGAAGGCTACCGCGGCGCAGGTGATGGACGTGCTGTTGAATGGGGTCAATGCCGGAACTAAGTAGTTTGGGTAGAGAAGCGTGTTTCTCCACTACGCCGTTCGCAAGAAGCGCGAACGGCTCCGGTCGAAATGACAGCTTCTTCTGGATGAGTGTGGCGTTCAGGATTGAATGCCGTAACTAAGTGGTAGAAGGCGGTTTTTTGACGCGGACAAGGTTTGGGTAGAGAAGCGGGTTTCTCCACTACGCCGTTCGCAGAAGCGCGAACGGCTCCGGTCGAAATGACAGCCTCTTCTGGATGAGAGTGGTGACAGGATTGAAGGAGTTCGAACGAGCATGTTCATGATTCGTCCGTGGGGGCCGGGTGATCTTGATGCGATCTGGTCCGTGCTGGAGCCGGTGATTCGGGCGGGGGAGACGTATACGCTGTCGAGAGATCTCAGCAGAGAGGAGGCGCTTGCTTATTGGTTCTCCGGGGGGCATGAGGTCTTCGTCGCGGAGGAAGATGGTGCGGTTCTGGGGACGTATTATCTGCGGGCAAACCAACGGGGTGGTGGGTCGCATGTGGCGAATTGTGGATATGTGACTGGGTCGGCGGCGACCGGGCGTGGAGTGGCACGGACGATGTGCGAACACTCGCTGGATCGTGCTCGCAGCCGGGGATTCCGAGCGATGGAGTTTAATTTCGCTGTCAGCAGCAATGAACGTGCGGTTCGGCTCTGGGAGGGTTTTGGTTTTGCGATTTTGGGTACTTTGCCGCGGGCGTTTTTGCATCCGCACCTGGGGTATGTCGATGCCTACGTGATGTATCGGGAGCTTTGACTGAATTGCAAAACTTCTAAACCTAAACGACGAATTATTTCTCGTTGGCCTACCACTCGGCAGCGACGGCGGTCCATATCTTGTGCCAAATGAAGATCCAGTGGAGAGAGTCTCGAGCGAACTCCTCTCCACCGGGCCCGAAATCAGAGCGAAAACGCAACAGGAGCCAGCAGATCCGATAGACCTATGTTGCGGTACATTTCGGTACGAACGCGATCTGCTACTCCATTGACGATCTCCGCACCGTCTTGCGCGGGATCGATGTGCACACGGAATGGACGCTTTCCGAAGGGCATATCCACTACTTTGACGATAGCTTTGGCGACGTCGGCTACATCGGCATCGGCAGGTGCGGTAGCAGCGAAACCCTCCATGATGTCGTCGCCAAGGTGAGCATAGGGGCCGTTGTCGTACTCGGCCTGGCGTGCCTTGTCTGCTGGCGAGCCGGCGTGGGCGAAGTGATTGGTGCCGGAGGTGAAGGCGCCTGGAACAATGATTGAGGTCTCGATGCCCCAGCATTCAGCTCTGCGGCATAGCTGACAGCGAGCGCATCCATGGCTGCTTTTGCCGCAAAGTAGGGTGAAAGATAAGGCGGAGTGCCTCCGCGAGTGCTGGTACTCCCGACCCAAAGGACCAGGCCCTTTCTCTGTTTGCGAAGCTGGGGAGAGCGGCGCGGTTTACGCGCTGTGTGCTGAGCACATTGGTGTCATAGACCTGAAGGAGCTGCTCAGCTGTGAAGGCCTCCGCGGGGCCGAAGACCATGTGCCCAGCATTATGAATGACGACATCGAGACGACCGTCTCTCTCGACGATGGTTTTGATTGCTTGGTCGGCGGATTCCTGCGAAGCGACGTCGAGCTCGATGGTGCGGAGGTCTACTTTGTTCTCGGCCGCGAATTTTTGAGCGGCTTCCACCTGCGTGGAGTTTCGGCCTGTGGTTTCGCGCATGCTGGCGTAGAAGTGTGTCCGGCGATGGCGAGAGCGCGTGCCGCGAGGGCGCCAAAACCGCTCGAAGCTCCTGTGATCACGATGACGTTCTTCATATCGATTCTCCTGTTCTTCCGGTTAGGTGAATGGAAGGTGTGGCTGAGGGCGATGTGTGCCACTTATGCGAAGCCTCCGTTTGCGCGGAGTATCTGAGCGTTGACCCATCCGCCGTCAGGACCGGCGAGGAAGGAGACGACGCCGGCAATATCGTCGGGCTGACCGAGCCGCTCGAGGGGAGCCATGCTACCGATCTGCTTAATCTGTTCTTCCGTCTTGCCGTCGAGAAAAAGCTCGGTGGCAACGGGTCCGGGGGCAATGGCGTTGACGGTGATTTTATGTCCGCGAAGCTCATTTGCGAGGACGTGGACGAGGCCTTCAACACCTGCTTTGGAGGCGATGTATGGGCCGTAGGCGGGGAAGTTCTTGGCGAGGACGCTGCTGGAGAAGGCGATGATACGGCCGCCCTCTGCAACGTGTTGCGCCGCCTGCGAGAGGACGAGAAAGGTTCCTCGGAGGTTGGTGGCGATGACTTTGTCGAAGGTTTCAACGTCGCCCTTGGCGATGGGCGAGAGAGGCATGATACCTGCGTTGTTGACGACGACATCGATCTGCCCGAAGGCCTTGAGGGTCTTCTCGAAGAGCTGCTTGACGTCTTCAGGGTTGGCAACGTCGGCCTGGATGGCGAGGGCGCGGCCGCCAGTGCTGGTGATCTCATTGACGACCTCTTCTGCTTTGGCTGTATTGCCGGCGTAGTTGACCACGACGCCGAAGCCGTCGGCTGCGAGGCGAAGAGCGATGGTACGTCCGATGCCGCGGGATGCGCCGGTTACGATAGCTATCTTTCTCATGGTAATTCTCCTTTGGGGCGGCTTCTTCGAATTTGAAGTCCGTCGCTAAGAAGAGATTGAACCTGCAGGAGTCATACGTCCAATGCATAGTGCTAATATTGATTATGCGTCTAACGCAGCTACGTCAGGCGGATTTGAATCTTCTGGTTGTCTTTTCGGTGCTTGCCGAAGAGCGGAATGTTTCGCGTGCCGCCAAGCGGTTGCTGCTGAGTCAGCCTGCGGTGAGCCGCGCCCTGCAGCGGATGCGGGATACTTTTCACGATGATCTGCTGGTGCGGACTGCGAAAGGGTACGAGCCTACTCCACAAGGGGAACGCGTGCTCCGGGAGCTTGAAGTCATGTTGCCGAGACTCGACCGGCTGATCTCGGGTTCTACATTCGATCCAGCGACGGAACATTCTTCGTTCCGCATTGCGGCAACGGACAATGCGACCTCGATCATTGCTCCCTTTATCTGTCGCGAGGTTCTCCCGGTGGCGCGACAGGTTCGCTTCACGTTCGCAAGTTGGAGAGGAGATGTTTTTGAGGATCTGAGTCATGGTCGGCTCGATCTCGCCTTGATCGGGGATGAAGGTAATGTGCCATCGCCGCTACTGACCGAAGTGATCTATGAGGAGGAACTTGTCTGTATTGTGGCAGCGGACGCTCCCTACCAGCGTCAACTCACTTTGAAGCAATACCTCGCAGCCGAACACATTGGCGTCGACGTCGTCGACGGCTCGCAGCATATACCGGAGAAACGCCTGGCAACACATGGTCATCGCCGTCGAACCGTGATTACGCTGCCATATTTTGGGGCAGCTACCCGGTGCATTCCAGGAACGAAGCTGATTTTTACCGCACCCCGGCGATTTGCAAGCCTAGAGACAGAAAATCGCAAATTTAAGGTGTTGAAGGCGCCCGTGGAACTGACAGGTTTCAAGTATTTAATGATCTGGCATCCGCGAGTCAATACGGATGCTGCACATGCATGGCTTCGAGGCGAGATCAGGGGAATTGGCAAGAAGATTGGCTCATGATCTTCGTATCGACTGAATCGGGTTGCGCGATGGCGACGCCGCAAGCAGTTCACAAGTCACGGGCAATCCAGAAACAATCTGTGCCTAAAAATCGGGCTTCTGCTAACGATTGCTATTTCAAACTGACCCGCTGCTCGCAGATCCCTGCTGGATGGCAACCAAGAAGCCAGTGGGCGGTGGATATGGATTGAGACGGATTGCTGCAATAATGCTCTGGCAGCGAATTTGGACGTGGAGACTTGCATGTTTGATTTGAAGACGGTGAATGATGTTTTGGGTCAGGTAACGGGACGTGGCGATGCTGTCGTGATGCTTTGGCAGGATACGGATGGGGCGTGGAAGCCGATTACTTCGAATGAGCTGTATGGCCGGGTGCGGGCGCTGGCGGATGTGCTGAGTGGCTGGGGTGTGGCGAAGGGCGACCGGGTGGCGTTGCTGAGTGAGAATCGCTGGGAGTGGGCGGTAGCGGACTTCGCGGTGCTGGCGGTAGGCGGTGTGGATGTGCCGCTCTATCCGACGCTGACTCCGGAGCAGATTGGGTATATGTTGCGGGACTCGGGGGCGAAGGTGGCGGTGGTGTCTTCGCAGGCCCAGTATGACAAGGTGGTGGCCGCAGGGGATTTGCCGGATCTGGAGCATGTGGTGGTGATGGATAAGGGTGAGTTCAGCGGCGCGGAGAGCTTTGGCGCGTTGGTTGACGGAGCGAAGGCCAAGCAGGCGCGGGATGCGGGGTTTGATGCGATCGTGAACGGTGCGACGCCGGGGGATCTGGCGACGATTATCTATACGTCGGGGACTACGGGTGAGCCGAAGGGCGTGATGCTGACGCATGGGAATCTGGCGAGCAATATCAACTACTCGACGGGGCCGATGGGTTTTGGCGACCGGGATACCTGCATTTCGTTTTTGCCGCTGTCGCATGTGACGGCGCGGCATCTGGACTACGCGATGATGTGTCATGGGGCCCGGCTGGCTTATTGTCCTAAGTTTGACAACCTCGCGGCGGCGATGAAGGGGGTGAAGCCGACGGTCTTTGTTGCGGTGCCTCGGGTGTACGAGAAGATTCGTCAGGCGGTGGAGGGGAAGTCGGCGTTGTCGCCGGTGAAGTTGAAGATTATGCACTGGGCGATGGGGGTTGGGAAGAAGCATCGCAGTGAGGTGCTGGTAGGGAAATACGCCGGGTGGGGTGAGTTGGAAGCTGGCGAACAAGCTAGTGTACGGAAAGATTCGTGAGGCGTTTGGTGGGCGCGTGGATGTGTTTATTTCGGGCGGCGCTCCGCTGGGGATGGATACGGCGGGGTGGTTTGCGGATGTGGGAATTCGGATATTTGAAGGATATGGGTTGACGGAGACTTCGCCGGTGATTGCGCTGAACTATCCGAATGCACACAGGATTGGCACGGTAGGGAAGGCTCTCGAGAATGTGCAATGCAGGTTTGCGGGGGATGGCGAGCTGGAGGTGAAGGGGCCTTCGATCTTCGAGGGCTATTGGATGAAGGAGCGAGAGACGGCCGAGGTATTTACTGCGGATGGGTGGTTTAAGACCGGGGATATTGGGAACGTCGATAAGGACGGATTTATATCCATTACGGATCGGAAGAAGGAGTTGCTGAAGACGAGCGGGGGGAAGTTGATCGCTCCGCAGCCGATTGAGAATAAGTTGAAGGCGAATGTGCTGGTTGGAAATGCGGCGCTTGTGGGCGACAAGCACAAGTTTGCGTGTGTGCTGATCTCGCCGAACTTTGCTGCGCTTGAGGGTTGGGCGAAGGGGCAGGGGATTGGAACTAGCGACCATGCGGCGCTGGTGAAGGACGCTAAGGTGGTGAAGGCGTACCAGGAGATCGTCGACAAGGTGAATATGGGGCTGGCGAACTACGAGAGCATGAAGCGGGTGAACGTGGTTCCGGAGGAGTGGAGCGTGGAGGATGGGACGCTGACGCCGAGCATGAAGCTGAAAAGGCGCGTGGTGGAGCAACGGTACGCAAAGGAGATTGTCGAGTTCTATGCCGACGAGGCTACGGCTACCAAGTGAGAGGTTATTTTGAGACTGGTGAGCGGCCGCGAGTTTTTCCGGCGAAGTAGGCGCAGTTGGCGTTGACCGGGCACTGTGTGCATTTTGGGTTCGTGCGTTTGCAGGTGGTTTGGCCGTGGTGTTTAAGGAGCAGATAGGCTCGGGTGCGGGCATCGAAGGTGGGAGGAACCTCAGACTCGATTGCTTCCTGGGCTTCGCGATAGGTAACGGCGTAGTTTTCGCGCTCCATGCCGAGGAGGATGCGTACGAGAACGTGGGGGCAGTTGGATGGGATGGCTGCGAGGGGGGCGATGTGGGCGAAGAGGAGGATGCGATCGACGCCGGGGTCGGCTATGTTGGGGAACAGTTTTAGTTCTTTGCGGGCCTGATCGAGAGGACCGAGGAGCGAGGTGCGGAGGTCGCCGTCGAATTGGTCTTTGACGCGCGCGGCGATCTGTTTGAGGCGGAGGGCGCGTAGTTCGGGCACCATGCCGCCGGGTTTCAGGGCGGCTGCCAGCTTTTCAGGGGATGCGGCTAGCAGGGTTTCTGGAGTGGTGCCGATGGATTTGGTTAGTGATGTCCAACCCTTGGTGCAGGCGGCGTCGGAGGCGGGGTAGCCGCAGTGCCACCAGACGAGGAAGAGGTAGGGATCGGTGGGCCAGGACGGCTCCTGTTGGCCGTAGATAGATTCGAGTTCGTTGAGCAGCTTGGTGATCGAGAGCGATTTGGTCATGGCAGCGAGGGAAGGCCAAAGAGGGAGAGCGCCAGTTTAGCTGAATCGGTGGTGCGGCGGTTGTAGGATCGAAAGATATGATGATGTTGCGGCGGGCCAGGAAAGAGGGCCGGAAGTTTTTGAATCCGGTTCCGACGACGATTGGCGGATTTGGAACGATCTTCAAGGTGCTGCCGCGTTTTCTCAGCAGCAAGGAAGAAAAGACTCCAAAGCGGCCGTTGGGGCCGTTCCGGACGGATGTTTCGGCTTATGGGGTGGCGCCGGAGAGCGGGCTGCGCGTGACTTGGATGGGGCATTCGTCGATGCTGCTGGAGATCGATGGGGCGCGGGTGCTGATCGATCCTGTGTGGGATGAGCGAGCTTCGCCCAGCAAATGGGCTGGGCCGAAGCGGTTCTTTGCGGCTCCCCTGGGGTTGGAGGAGCTGCCGCGGGTGGACGTAGTGCTGGTGTCGCATGATCACTATGACCATCTAGGCGAGGAGACGATTCGGAGGTTGGCACGGCTGGAGTCGATGCGGGGAGTGCAGTGGGTGACTTCGCTGGGGGTGGGGGCGACGCTTCGCGCGTTTGGCGTGGATGCGGGGGAGATCCTGGAGCTGGATTGGACCGAGAGCGTGGATGTGAGTGGGCTGAAGATTACGGCAGTGCCTTCGCGGCACTTTTCCGGGCGGGGAATGTTCAATCGGTACGAGACGCTCTGGTCGGCTTTTGTGCTGAAGGGTGCCAAGCATACGGTTTACTTTGGCGCGGATTCGGGTTGGTGGGAGGGGTTCGCTGAGATTGGAGCGGCGTATGGGCCGTTCGATCTGACGATGCTGGAGATTGGGGCGTTCGATGAGTTGTGGGCAGGGATTCATCTTGGGCCGGATGGCGCGGCGCGGGCGTTTGAGGCTTTGGGTGGGGCAGATGCGCAAAGGCGCGGGTTGATGATGCCGATTCACTGGGGATTGTTTGATCTTGCGCTCCACTCCTGGCGGCAGCCGATTGAGAGGCTGGTGGCGTTGGCGGGGGAGAAGGGGATTTTGTTATGGGCTCCCGAACCGGGGCGGCCTACGGAGGTGGTGGGCGGGGTTGAGATGAGGTCGGATTGGTGGCGCGAAAGTTCATAGCTGCTTGATCCGGTTATGGTTTTGAGGTGGTATAGGCGAACATTTACAACCCTGAAGGTTGCCTGCGATGCCGATGGAGTTTGGGAGCAGGTTACTGTATGGGGCAAACGAGCATCCAAGAGGATGCCATGAATCTCCTTTCTGATACGCAGGGGATCGCCTCGGGCTTCGGCGATTACATCGAGGACCTTCGCGATGTTTTCCGCTGCAATGGTGTTGATTTCGGTTTGCCAGAGGATTTTTTCGCCTTTGCCCGAACGATCAAATATCACAGTGACCTTCATTGGGACGTGGCACGCGTGGCGAAAGCCGTAACAGAGAAAGAGGCGAACGTTTCGCTTCGCACGATTCTCACGATCATTGCGGTGGCTAGTGGCGGGGCTGAGGTCGCAACGTCCGAAGGTGAGATAAGCGTTCCAATCACTCTTGTCGCGGAGTCTTTGATTAGAGACGGAGTCTGTAGCCCGCTGCACGTCGATGATCCTGACAGTCCCTGTTCGCATTTGATGGCGAATCCTCCGGAGCAGATTTCCCCCAGCGTCGTGACGAGAGATGCAGGTTTGCGGGTGGGCAGCTTGGATACGCTGACAGAATCTTTGACTCGATTGGAGCTGAGCAGCTTACAACTTCAGATTTACCTCGATTCAATCGATCAGCAAATCGACAGGATTGAGCCGGGGCTGACGATCGTTCCGGCGCCTTTTTCGCCCGACGACTCGAGCGAGAATGCCAGAAACTATCCGTCCCAGTCGGAGGAACGGGACAGAGCTGCGATAGGAGTTCGGAGGGACTTCAGGCTTTATTCCTTCGCTCTTCCGATTCTCATTGGCGTTTGCTCGCTCCTGCTGGCCGCTACTTTTCTCTTCTGGATGTTTAGGCGTGACGCGGACTATGCAGTTGTACGTTCCCCGGAGCCTGCGTTGGAAGGAGGAGGCGTCAATGCGGGAGGTTCCAGTGATGCGCCTGCCGTTAATGGTGCTTCTGCTGTTCCTGCGCGTGGAGCGCGAGCAGTCGGTTCGCGTCCAACTGATAGGTCACCACGATCTTCAAAGAAGTCGGCGCAGATTGCTCTCAGGTCTCCGTCTGCCACCAAGGATTCGGAGACTCCACCTGTGGCGCCGACGGATACATCTGACGTCAGCGGAGGCCCTGATCGTGTTTCCGATCTGAATCATCCTGTGGACGTATCTTCAGGAGTCATGGCGGCGAACCTTGTTTCAGCGCCGAAACCTTCTTATCCCGCATTTGCCAGCCTTACACGCACTCAGGGAAGTGTCGTGATGCGGGCGGTGATTTCCAAGGATGGGAGCGTTGAACATGTACAGGTTATTCAAGGTCACCGTCTTTTGCGGGGCGCGGCAAAGAGCGCAGTGCGCAACTGGCGATACAGGCCATACAAGATCAATGGAGTGCCGGTTGACGTCGCCACGACGGTGAGTGTTGATTTCTCCTTGCATCACTAGCCAACTGGGCGCGGCCAGAGACGCCGTGGATTTCAACCTGCTACACGCTGGTGAACAACTAAATTGCGCGGACAACTTCTTTAAGGATTTCCACGGCCTCCTGAAGAGCGGTGCGCTGCCGGTGGCTTAGGGCAGCAATTTGCTTTTCCAGAGCATGGACCCGGCGGCTACGGCCTTCCATGAGGAGTCTCTTTCCCGCTGGTGTCGCAGAGAGACGTGTGCTGCGGCGGTCGTTTGCGTCCCGCTTCCTGAGAACGAGGCCTTGTTGTTCGAGGGCGTTGACGATCCGGGTCATGGTGGGAGGGCGAACCTGCTCGGCGGCAGCAAGGTCGCCGAGGGTGATGGGCCCTCCGAAGACGATGACCGAGAGGGCGGAGAGACGAGGAGCGTTGAGACCAGAGCCCTCATCTTCCTTGCGTAGTTTTCGCAGCAGGTGGATGGCGGCGGAGTGGAGCTGGTCGGCGATATTTTGCGAGTCGATGAGGGTTTCGTTTGACATGGGCGGGTGCGGCTATGGTATATCGTTAGCTGGGCTAACTAATTGGAGGTGAGCGATGGGCGAACCAGGAAATAGCATTCAGTTGAATGATATTGGCCAGATTAGTTTGACGGTGCGCGATCTGGGGCGGGCGAAGGATTTTTATCAGCAGACGCTGGGTATGAAATTTCTCTTTGATGCGGGGACGATGGCGTTCTTTCAGTGCGGAGGGATCCGCCTGATGATTGGGTTGGCGGAGGAGACCGTCGCGATCGGGGGAACAATTTTGTACTTCAGAGTGGCGGAGATTGAGAGGGTGCATGATGTGTTGAAGAACAAGGGCGTGGAGTTTGTAGAGCCGCCGCATCTGGTAGCGCGGATGCCTGACCATGAGTTGTGGATGGCTTTCCTAAAGGATTCGGAAGGTAACACGCTTGGATTGATGGGTGAAGTGTGTGCGGCTGGCGTATGATTTTTTCTGAAGTTTAAAAGTTCAAAGGAGAAGATGATGCGGATTGGGATGTTGACTGGGGGCGGAGATTGCCCTGGATTGAATGCTGTGATTCGAGCAGCGGTTCGTAAGGGAATTCTGCACTATGGTGACGAGTTCGTTGGATTTATGGAAGGCTGGCGCGGGGTAATTGATGACGTGACGATGCCGCTGACGATGGAGACTACGTCGGGGATTTTGCAGAAGGGCGGAACGATTCTGCGGTCGTCGCGGACGAATGTGAAGAAGATTCCGGGTGGGTTTGAGAAGTGTCTGGAGACGCTGAAGAAAAACAAGATTGATGCGCTGATTGCGCTGGGTGGGGACGATACGCAGTCGATCTCGCTGGCGCTGAGCGAGAAGGGCGTGAAGTGTGTTGGAGTGCCAAAGACGATCGATAACGATCTTTCGGGCACGGATGCCTGTTTTGGGTTCGATACGGCGGTTGGAATAGCTACGGAGGCGGTGGATCGGCTGCACTCGACTGCTGAGGCGCACAATAGGATTCTGGTGTGCGAGGTGATGGGTCGCGATGCGGGTTGGATTGCGATTACCTCAGGAATCGCGGGCGGCGCAGACGTGATTCTGGTGCCTGAGCTGCCGATTGATATTGAAGAAGTGTGCCGGTTGTTGAAGTACCGGCATGACCATGGGAAGAAGTTTGGGATTGTTGTGGCGGCCGAGGGGGCGAAGTTCCCGGAGAGCGGCCAGGCGACTCATGGAGAAAAGGTGGATTCGTTTGGGCATGTTCGGCTGAGCGGGATTGGTCAGACGCTGGCGGAGGAGATTGAGAAACGCACGGGGTATGAGACCAGGAGCGTGAATCTGGGGCATACGCAGCGGGGCGGCACTCCTTCGGCGTTCGACAGGATGCTGGCTACGCGGTATGGCGTGGCGGCGATTGACCTGGTGCATGCGGGCAAGTTTGGCCGGCTTGTGGTGTTGAAGGGGACGGAGATCACCGACATCCCGCTGGCCGATGCGATTGCGAAGACGCGGACTGTGGGTGAGGATCTGCTGGCGGTGATGAGGAGTCTGCAGCCAAAGAAGTAGTTATGGTGCGTAGTAAGAGGAAAAGCCCGGTCCTTTGGAGCCGGGCTTTTTCATTTGGTTAATCGGAGCAGACTATTTGTCTTCGAAGAAAAGTTTGCCCTTCACAAGCCACGCGAAGCCAAATGCGAGGATGGCTGCCGACTCGAGCCAGAAGAGATGGCTTGGCCATACGATGCGTTTTTCGATGAGGTCGATGACGCCGAAGAGTCCGCAAAGGCCGATGGACGCGAAGATGATGTAGCCGCAGGTGGAGTAGACGGTATTCCTCTTTAGCTTCATTGGGGTCGGAGCCACGCCGGGCGTTTTCTGGGTGAATTGGAAGAGGCAGAAGAAGCCGAGAGTGACGAAGAGCAGGGTTGCGGAGGTGTTGTGGATCCAGCCGATGTGGCGCTGGAGGTCACTGCCATCGCAGGGTGGCTTGCAGGGAAAGAAGGCGACGCCGAGAGCGAAGACACAGGAAAGACGGCTTGCGATCTGGTCGCGGTGATCGTATCCCTTCGTGGCGAAGAGGAAGAGGGCGATGCCACACAGGCCTCCTACGAGGAAGTTGCGCGTGTCGGTGTAGTAGTAGGCGCTGATGGAAGGCTGCAGACCGGGGCATTGGGTAAACCATTTGCCGAGGGAAAGAACAAATGGGAGAGCGAATCCAATGATTCCGACTATTTTGCGTAGTTGGTAGTAGTTGAGGACGTCGGGGTCGTTGGGGATGATTGGAGGGGGAATGCCTGCTGAGTGGGATTGCTGATTCATAGAAGCCTCCGAGAGTTTTTGAGCACGAGAGCGAAAACTGGGGCGCTTCGGGACAGCAAACAGATTGTTCCGGGTTCGATTGAGACGATACCACAGGAGGTTGGAGTTGAGGCGGCGTTTGGAGCTTTGCTCTCAAGCGATTAACACTTATGTATCAGTTAGTTACTGCTTAATAAGTGAGATTTTTGTTGTCTGAGCGAGAGAGAAGGGGATATAAAGAGGGGTGCCCGAGGATTGGTGCCTCGGCGCGCTCTGACGGAAAGAAACGGAGAACCGGAATGGCGGCATCGGCGCAGACAGTGGTACGCGAGGTGATGGATATCCGGCAGGCGTCGGAGTATCTGGGCATCAGCGGCGATACGTTGTACCGGTATGCGTCGGAGGGGTTCATTCCTGCGTTCAAATTAGGCAATCGGTGGCGCTTCAAGAAGGCGCTTCTTGACGCCTGGATGGACGAGAAGTCCGGGGTAAAGCCGGCTGCGCCATTAGTGGTGATGCCGAAACAGAAGAAGCCGGTAGCGCGGGCGCGGTAGCCCGGTTTGTTCAAGCGGTTTGTTTCTCACATTGATCTAAATGTGGTGATTTTTGGGCTGATCGCCGTTGCGGCGTTCTGGTTCGCGATCCAACTTTGCCGGTCGGCGGTGGGAAAACGCTGGTACAGCGTGGTGTGGCGGCTGGCTCTGGCGCTTGGGCTATTTGCAGTGGGGGTTGTGATGATCTTCTTTACTGCGTTTGGGGCGTGAGGGAAAGTTGTTCGTTGTGCGTTCTCAGTTGTCAGTGGTAAAGGGTCGCTACTGGCAAGGGAGAACTCATCACTGAGAACTGCTC
>CAVZGJ010000017.1:0-252012 GCA_963774735.1 uncultured Acidobacteriaceae bacterium
TCGGTGGCGGCGGCGTAAGCTCGCTGATCACAACATCGCTGATGTAAAACGAATCGTCGCGCTGCTCGACTGGAAGTAGAGCGTCAGTCCCGTAGGTGGACCCGGCAGATCACTAAAGCTGAAAGTCCCCTGCACCTTCGTCCACGCGGTACTCGAAAGTGCTGCTGAAGTCGCGAGATTGCCGAACGCCCCCGAAGTTGCGCAGTCCGCGTCTTCGTCGACATCGTCACAGTCGGATTATGCTGTCAGGAGCCGCAAGCAGCACATACGCGCTCACCTGATAAACCGCTCCGGCAACTACATTAGGTACGCTCAGCAGATTCAGGCTCGGCCCCATATAAGCGGCGGTCCGATTCGTCGTCAAAAGAGTTCGCGGATTGTTATTGGGATCGAGCACGGGCGGCGCGGCGTTGGTCAGCGTCACTGAGCCAACGGAGCCCAGCCATCCAGTCCGCATCCGTAAAGGTATACGTCGCAATCGGCGTTCCACCGGGAGGAGGCGCCGTCTCCGTAATCACCACATCGTCCAGATAGAACGACTGTGCAGTCGTCGCGCCGACGAGTTGCGCATAAAGCGTCAAACCTGTCTCGGTGGTGCTTACCGTATAGGTCCCGCCGATCTGCGCCCACCCTGAGCTCGACACAGGTACCTGGAAGGCGCCGACCGTATCGAAGCACGTGCCGCCCGAGCAAGTCGGATCGCTGCGCTTGATCGTAAAGTTGGCGTTGGTAGCGGCCTCTCCCGGCGTAAGTTGAACGAAGCCGGTGATCGTGTATTCGCGCCGGGTAGAAGAACGCTGCTCATCGAAATGGAGGGCCCACCCGCACCACTAGAACTCGTGGTGGTCAGCAGGCTAAACGATCCACCATGTGAGGCTGCGTTTGTTGCCACCGGTGTACTCGCGCCATTAAACGAACTCCAACCATCGGCCGCTCCATCTTCGAAGCCATACGTGGCCACCGTCTGCGCGCAAATGGGACCAGCGAAAAGGACCGTGAAAAGGAAAGAGAGATCACACAGGAAAGAGAAGGAATGCGATCTCTGGTGGAAGGCGGTGTGGAATTAATCGCCGATCGAAATATAACGTTTTTCCCAATCAAGACCGTCAACATATACCGCTCCAGAGCCGATGGCGATAGCTGTCTGGAGTAATCTGTCCTACTGAGCGTTGAAAGTTAACGCGGCAAAAGATGACTGTCAACTGGCCCATGCATATGTTTCGAAACGTGACGGCCTTTGTTTGGGGTAAGCGAATTGTTTTTTCGTCATACAAAAAATACTGAATAACGCGCCATAATTCCTTCGATTTCACCCTGGTGCACAATTCCGGTTTACTGCGGCATGCTAAGAGGGTGTGTGCTCTTTTCATAGAATTCGTTTTGCAATTTGAGGCTCACATCGCCTGGCTGTAGGATGCGTGGCGGGCGTAGAATCGGTGCGAAAAGGGGGGATGCGGGGTGGAGTTTTGATTTTGCTGACCACGGGATCTAGTGGTGACGCCTATGCTGGCGAAGGGAAAGGACAATGTGTGCCTGTCGACTGGGAATTGTTTTCCTTCAACTCATTCTTCCCGCAGCAGGATCATCGGATCGACGGCGAGGGCACGCCGGGCGGGAACCAAGGCGGCTGCGAGACCTACGCAGAGCATGGTAAGAATGACGCCGCCGAGGATGACCGGGTCTTTTGGCGTGGCCTGATACACGATGGACGACAGGACACGGGTTGCCAGTACACCGAGGATCATGCCAGCTATCGATCCAATGGCGAGCAGCCGGAAAGTACGTCCAAGCGCGGCACCGAGCAGTTCGTGTTGACCAGCTCCGAGGGCTATGCGGATACCGAGTTCGCGAAGGCGTTTGCTGACGGTATAGGCGGCCATGCCGAAGATGCCGGTAATGGCAAGCATCGCGCCCAGCAGGCCAAGCACGCCGAGAGAAACAGTAGCTACGCGAGCGGCGAAGAGTGCGGAATTCAGCTCGTTGTGCCAGGTCCTTATTTCAAGCGGCAGAGCGGGATCGAGACTGCGCATCGAGCGTTGCAGTGCTGAGCAATCTCCTGCGGGTCGCGCTGCGAGCGAACGATGAGCCAAGTGTCGCTGGAAGGGTGCTGGAGGAAGGAAAAGAACATGGCCGGCTTGGGATCTTCGGTCAAGGTTTGATATTTGCCGTCTTCCACCACGCCTACCACTTCCGCTCGTTTGCCGCCCCAAAACTTGAAATGGTTACCTACTGCCTTGTCGACGGATCCGAAGACCTTGCGCGCGAATTCGCGATTCACGACGGCCACGACGGGAGCCTTATCTTCGTCATGCATGGTAAAGGCTCTGCCGACGAGGAGAGCAGTTCCGGCGGCACGGAAATAGTCGGGCGAGACACTGAAGTTCTGGGCATCGGCTGCAGCGTTCGTCGGGCGAAAATCGGTGGTGGCGTCGGTGTATACGTCGGAATCCCCTCCGCCAATACTAAGCGGAAGACGATCGGCATATCCCACAGCATCGACACCCGGGATCGCGTCGGCGGCATCGAGCATGCGTTTCTCCATCGGCACACGCTTGTCGGCATCATATCCAGCCATCTTCAGATCTGTCTTTACCAGCATCACGTTCTTAGGTTGGATGCCGTAGTTGCTTTGAAGCGAACGAACGAGGCCGCGCACGGCGACGAGCGAAGCGGTGACCAAGACGGCGCAAATGGCGATCTGCAAACCCAACAAAACGTCGCGCAGTGTAAGGCGGCGTGTGCCGCCGACATTTGTGGATCCGGAGCGAATGATCTGCCAGGGATCGGAGCGGAGAATCTGGCGGACAGGGACCAAGCCGAAGAACAGCCCACTGAAGACAGCCAGCAGGAAGGCCAGAGCATAGGTATTCACGTCCGGATTTACCGGTATGTTGATCGGGATATTCGGAATCGGCCGCCATGTGCTGAGGATCCGCAGGATGACCACGGCTCCCGCCGTGCCAAAAATACCCCCGGCCAGAGAGACCAAAACGCCTTCCGTGATGAGCTGGCGGAAGATGAGCTGACGGCGCGATCCCAGTGCCATGCGGACTGCGATTTCGCGTGAGCGGTCCGCTGCCCGCGCGGCGAACAGGCTACCGAGGTTGGCGCATGCGGCGAGCAGGATAAGACCTGCGAGGAGCATCAGTCCGAACATAAAAGCGCGCGTGGGTCGACCGAGAGTATTTCCAGCAAGTCCGGGGCGGGACAAGGAGAATTTCAGGCCATCATCGGATTTGGGATAGGTTTTCGCCAGCGAATTTGCAATGGTGTTCAAGTCCGAAGTAGCTGCGGCTGGCGTTACTCCGGGCTTGAGGTGTCCTATCGCCCAGGCGTTATGGTTGCCACGCTCCTCGAGCGAAAACCAATCAGTGATTTGGGGTGAATCGACAATGGGAGCCCACAGATCGGGCGCGAAGAAGAGTTCGGTGCCGCGGAAGTCCGGCGGAGCAACACCGATGATGGTGAAGGGATGCTTGTTGATCTGCACAGTGCGGCCTACTGCAGCGGGGTCCCCGTTAAATTGGCTGTGCCAGAGCGCATAGCTCAGAACGATCTCGGGCACGCTGTTCTGCCCATGTTCTTCGGAAGCATGGATAAACCGGCCAAGATAGGGCTGAATGCCGAGGGCATCGAAGTAATTGCCACTTACGGTATAGGGCCAGACTACGGAGGGATTTCCGTGGCCGGTATCGAGCCCAACGCCGCCCATGATGTTGTATAGCACCAGCGAGTCGAAGCTGCGGTTCCTGTCGCGCAGGTCGCGGTAATCCGGATACGACTCCGATGGAGATGTGTCTGACCCGTACGCGCGTTCCAGCATGAAAAGCGTCTCAGGGTGCGGCACGTTGAGCGGTCGCAGGATCAACGCATTCAGTACGCTGAACACGATGGCATTGGCACCAATGGCGAGTGCCAGTGTGAGCACGGCGGTCAGGGTGAATCCAGGCGATTTTCGCAACTGTCGTAAAGCGAGTCGTATATCGGCGTTCATGCTTCCCCCTCGTTACGCATCGTCACGTATTTTCCTCGTGTTCCCGGGGCTTGTATCGGTTGTACGCACGAGCCGGAGCGGCGGTTCCATTTGATGTTGCCAGTTCCTAGCCAGGGATAACTGGGAAGTGCGCTTATTGAGCTCCGGTGAACTTGGTCCGAGGATTAGTAACGAAAAACGCAAACCGGGAACAATCCTAACGCCGGCGGTTTTCTCACTTAGTAGATTAGTGTTGCATCGACCGGTTGAGAACGCAGGGGTTTTCGGAAACTTCACCGAACTTGCCGAAAAATGGGATGAGCAGGTCTCTTGAGATCGGAGAGACTATGCCCATGAAAAAGCCATCGCAGCACCTCATCGCGGAAGTTCCACGCAGCATCTCCAAGGTTGGGATGACGATCGGGATCGATCTTGGGGATGTCTGGAGCCATTACTGCACGCTCAACGAAGATGGAGAAGTGGTTGACCGGGGGCGGTTTCGAACGACGCCCTCGGGAGTCGAGAAGTGGTTTACCGATGTGCCCAGGGCGCGGATCGCGATGGAGGCGGGAACGCACTCGATCTGGGTCAGCGAACAGCTCCAGGAGCTGGGCCACGAGGTAATCGTGGCCAACGTCCGCGAACTGCGGGCGATCTCGCACAGCGACCGGAAGAGCGACACGGTGGATGCCGAGAAGATCGCTCGCTACGCCCGGCTCGATCCGAAGATCCTGCGACCGATCTCCCATCGCACGGTTGCCCAACAGGAAGCTCTGACATTGATCCGTGCCCGCAACCTGATCGTTCGTCTGCGGACGGCGGCGGTGAACTCGGTGCGCGGACTGGCGAAGCCCTGCGGCTATCGGCTGCCGGCTTCGTCCACCTTGTGCTTCGCCAAGCGGTGCATGGCCGTGCTGCCGCCAGGTCTGGCTCTGGCGCTTGGCCCGGTGCTCGAACAGATCGCCGCGATGACGGTAAAGATCAAGCAGTATGACCGTATCATCAAGCAGCTCACGGAGACGGAGTATCCGGAGACGCAGGCGCTGCTCAAGGTCTACGGCGTCGGCCAGCTCACAGCGTTGACCTATGTGCTGACGCTGGGCAGCAAGGAACGCTTCCAGCGAAGCCGCGATGTGGGCTGTTACCTCGGCCTGCGGCCGAGACGCAGCCAGTCCGGGGACCACGACCCGCAACTCGGCATCACCAAGGCTGGCAATATCTACCTCGTTCTCTGCTGGTCGAGTGCGCCAACCATGTTCTCGGACCGCATGGAAGAGACTCGACTTTACGACAGTGGGGCCTGCATCTGGCTTCGCGTGGAGGCAAGCAGTCCCGGAATCGGGCCATCGTCGCCGTCGCCCGCAAGCTGGCAGTGCTGCTTCATCGCATCTGGGTCACGCAAGAGCCATACATCCCGTTCTATGCAGTAGCTGCCTGAGGATCCAAATCATGTTCACCGTTGCGAAACCCCGCGTCCCGATGACTGCGTGTCGCGTTGGGCCTTCACAAGGCCGGCCGAAAACTGGCAGCATCGACTTCTCCTTCTGACCCCAACCCGGCACAGAGCCACGAACGGCTCACTCAAAGTGCGAATAGAAACAAGGTGGAGAACAACAACGCGGAACAACCACAACAAACAACAGCAAAGACAAAGACGCTATGAAGGAAAAACAAAAACCACTTGACGCCAGTGACCTGCTCATAGAAATGCGACTTTGCGGGAGGTTCAAAGTCAACTTCCGGATAGCCGGTTACTCGTACAAATGACGCCGCTCGTTGAGGTTCGACCGATTTGTTCGTGCCCGCGCCAACCAGCGCGAAAGCGAACGAGGGTAGCTAGAGGGAGCTTTTCCGTTTGGGTTATCGCCAATATAAGAAGAAAGATAGCGGCATGGAGGGACCGCATCATGATTTGCCCATTAGATTGGCTGCCAACGAGCTTCTACTTCGCGCTTGCCGGCGGCACAATGTCGTTCATCCGCAGATATTCCACCATTTGGCCGTAGTGGTCATTCCCATGGGCAGCGGCAAAAGCGGCTATCGTCGTCCTCGTACTGAACCCGTCAATAGGCTTGATGGCGACAAACGCATTTTCTGTCGTAATGGTCGCTAGGGCCTTGTGCGCATAGACGAACGAAGCTTCCAAGGCAGCCACCGCTTCGTCCTTGGTCGTAATGGACCCGATCGCCTTCACGTCGCGGTCTGGCTTAACGCCGCTCCAGCCGAAAAAGAAATAATTCGCCTGTGCAAGGTGCGTCACCTGTGCCACAAAGGTGCGCACGGTGTCGAACTGCGTGGTTTGGCCCGCAGCGAAGATGCCTTGCGCTGGTGCGAAGCTGTATTTATCAGCGGGCATCGCCTTCGCCGCTCCCACTACCTGGAATTCCATCATCGACAGCAAACCGTCCAGCGCTTTCGCGGGGTCTTCCTTTGTACCCACCGGCGGTGACGGTGGGGGTCCGCTCGTCTGTGAGCGCATCTGCACACCACTACTCGAGATCACAGCAGCTGCAAGAACCAGAGTGCGAATGCGCATTGTTTATTCCTCGATCCAAGTTTGTTTAAAGGCGACTCCAGCGTAACAGTCCTTCCCTCGTCTGACGTGGTCAGTCGAATTCGAGGACCATTCCTGCACAATCTCCGGCCTTGCGCCAGCGCAACATATAGCTGGATGGTGCGGAAGGTCCGAAAATGCCCCTTTATCGCCCGGGTTGGCCGGGTCCGAATCTCTGCAAATGGTGGCTGAAAAAATTTGCGGGCAAAATGGATCCCGGGCGTGTACGTGCGACATCTGCAACCGACTCGCCTATCTTTCGTTTACAGGGGTTAACAGAATGGCGTGGATCTTGCCCTCATCCGGCCCGCTCATGACCGTTGCCATGCCTGAGATTTGTCCGCGCTCGTTGATATTGCTGGCCGCGTTGATGGAGAGGTTGGAATCTTTGGAAATGAGCGTGTTCAGGTCGGTCATCACATTGTCCTGCCAGATGAAGCCACGGGACCAACCTTGGGAGTTGAAGGTGCTTCCCACCACCTGGCCCCGGTTGTTGATGCCGGTGGCAAAGGCGGCACCATCTCCCGGCAGAATACCGAGGTTTTTGACTCCGCCGTTCTCCCAAAGAGAGGCAACGATGGTTGAGCCGTCAGTGGTCGAGACATACCCAACAGCCTGGCCGTGGTCATTAATGGCGTAGGCGTCAGATCCAGTGTGTCCGAGGTCCGCAAGCTGGAAGGCATGGTCGTTTTCCCACAATACGGCGTGAATCGCAAAGCTGGTGCAGGTTCCCGTGGCGCCCACGGCCTGGCCCTGATCGTTGAGGCCTTGCACGAAGCCGTCCGGCTCGCCAGGCAGCGTAGGAAGAGCTCGGACTTCGCCTTTTTCCCACATTACCGGCAATATCGTCGTTCCAGGCTGCTTGCTCGGCGGGCATCCGGAGTCCGGGACCGTCGTCTCCGAAATGCCTACTATTTGTCCGCGGTTATTGATGGCGGCGGCCTGCCCGTTATTTCCGCCCAGCGTCGGGAGAGCCATTATGTGACCGTGCCGCCAAAGAAACCCACGACAGGTTTTTTTCGTGCCAAAGGCGCACATGTCTTCACCGTTCGGATCCGGAACAGATGTTTCGGCCATACCGACAGCTTCCCCGCGATCATTGATCCCGCCATAGTTGGTCCAACTGTTGTCTCCTCCTAGCGTGCCGAGGTCGATGTTGAGTCCGTAGATGCTTATTACCGCGCGGCCACTTGCAATGGTCGTGGAGGTCGAAGTGATGGGCGGGTTAAAACCCCATCCATGTTCTCTGCCCATCCCTGATTATTGAGTCCCATGACCATGTTGAAGTTGTCCGTGCTTTTGTTAACGCCCAAATCGGTAATCTTGTAGCTCCGTTGAGCGAACGCAGTGCTGGCGCAAGCCAGAACAATCGTCGTAACACACGGTATCCAGGAACTCCGCAACTGTTTAATCATCCTCATATATCCTCTTTTCCTCCGGTAAAGTCGTGGCGCCTGAATCACGTTCGTTCGCTCAAGCTTAGGCGTCGCGTTGGTTAACTCCGCAGCGTCGATTTACATCGACCTTCGAGCGGTGGTCAGAGCTTAGCTCAATGAAGTTGACCGGCCAGAGCGAATCTGCCGGGCGATTGAAAAATGCGATGAGCCGAGGGTTTTGTGCGCCAGGACGCGGAATGCCGATACTCCACTTAGGCTAAAATGCAATTCATGAATCGAGAGAATGTCCTGAATTTGCGGTCATTTTGGCAAATCCAGATCGTTGGGTGGTGCTGCTTCTATCTCTTCAACCTTTTGGAGTCCATTCATAACTTCTTGACTCAGCGTGTGTCGATCGAGGAACAGACGGTGCCTATTTTCTTCATGTTCCTGGGAAGTTGCGCGCTGCGTCCTTTTTGCCGCCGGCTGCTGCGACAGTCGCAGTCATGGATCGCTTTTGAATTGAAAGCAGCCGCGGCAGCCATGGTCACATCGATTCCCGTAGCCTGCGCAGCCTGCCTCATTTTGGAATCCTTCGAGCACGTACCCTGGCACGCTTTGGTTGCAGTTTCGATGTGGTCCTGTTTCATTCTCTTTATCTGGTGCAGTTTGTATTTCAGCATTAAGCAATGGCAGCAATCGAGCGAAGAGAAGGAGCGGCTGCTTCGCGCCGAGTCCGAGGTCAGAGAGGCGCGCCTGCTTGCACTTCGCTATCAGTTGAATCCGCACTTCCTGTTCAATTCGCTCAATGCCGTCTCCACTCTCGTTCTGGATGGAAATGCGCCTGCGGCCACGCGGATGCTGGCGCAGATCGGAGATCTTCTGCGCACAAGCCTGGATTCCGAAGTCACGGCAGAGGTGACGCTTTCTCAGGAACTGGCCTTTACCGAAGGGTACCTGGCGATCGAGCAAACAAGGCTGGGGGAGCGGCTAAGAATCGATATGGCTGTTCCATTCGGAAACGCGGGATGCCCTGGTGCCGAGCATGTTGCTGCAGCCGCTGGTTGAGAACGCAGTGCGCTACGGAGTGGCGCCATTGATCGAAGGCGGGTGGATTGCGATCAAGAGCGCGCTCGATGCCGACAGGTTGCGAATTGTCGATCGGGAACTCCGGACGGCGTGGTGAGGGCGAGCAGAAGAAGAATGGAAATGGAATCGGTCTCGGAAACACGGCGGAGCGCCTGAAAACACTTTACGGGGCGGATTTTGAGTTCTCGCTTGGGTGGCCTGAAGCGGGCGGTTGCGAGGTCGTGCTGGAATTGCCGTTACGCAGGACTCGGAACCTGCTGGAGGTTTCGCCGTGCGCGCTCTGATCGTCGACGACGAGCCTTTGGCGCGCCGTGGCGTCGTTCTCAGGCTGCGCAAATTCAGGGATGTCGAGATTGTTGGGGAATGCGCAGATGGGCAGTCCGCAGTGCAAAGAATTCTGGAACGATCTCCCGATGTTGTGTTCCTCGACATCCAGATGCCCGGAATGGACGGTTTTGAGGTGCTGCGGGCGTTGCCTGGAGAAAGCCTGCCCGCAATCATTTTTCTGACAGCGTATGAGCAACATGTTTTGCGGGCATTCGATGTTCATGCGCTGCATTACTTGTTGAAACCGGTGGACGACACACGCTTCGCGGCAGCGGTTAGTCGAGCTCGTGATCTGGTCGACTCCGCATTAAAGGCCGACATGGCACAGCGGGTCATGAAAATGCTGGACCGCACCTCAGATGGATTCGCGTCCCGGTTTACGGTGCAAGCTGGATCCCGCATTCAAATCGTCATTGCGGAGGATGTTGAGTGGATTGGGGCTGCTGGTGACTATGTTGAACTCCACGTCAACGGTCGTTCTTACCTGTTACGCGAGACGATGGCGTCTCTCGAACAGAGGCTCGACCCGGCAAAGTTTATCCGCATACACCGCTCCCGAATTGTGCAGTCCAAAGGCATACTGGAGCTGCGATCCATCGAGAACCGCGAGTTCACGGTGAAGCTTTCGGACGGCTCGGAGCATCGCTCGAGCCGCACCTACGCGGATCGACTTGAGCGCTGGTTGTCATCAGGTACCGCCGCAATTCAAAAGGGGGCATCGTGAGTATTCATCACCGTTCAGTCATGATCGCGCTGCTAAGTCTGTGTCTGGCAGCGCCTGGACAGTTGGCCGCACAATCGCACCAGGATTCGGGCCCCGGGATGAATCAGACAGACAGTGCAGTCCCCGGTCTTCACGACTTCGACTTCCTGGTTGGTCAATGGCAGGCCCATCATCGAAAGCTGAAGCAGCGACTCGCCAATAATCACGAGTGGATTGAATTCGAAGGCACGTTGTTGAATCAACCGCTTATGGGGAGTTACAGCAATGTGGACGATACAGTGCTCAGCGTTCCCGGTGCTCCCTATCGCGGTGTCGCTCTGCGGTCCTTCGACCCGAAGACCCAGCAGTGGTCAATCTGGTGGCTCGACAGCAGGACACCATCCGAACCATTGGATCCGCCCATGATTGGAGGCTTCCACAATGGCGTGGGCACTTTCTATGGGGATGATACGGTCAAGGGAAAGCGAGTTCGGGCGCGCTTCATCTGGTCCAACATCACTCCGACATCGTGCCACTGGGAGCAAGCGGACTCGCCAGACGAGGGCAAGACCTGGGAGACAAACTGGGTGCAGGACATCACACGAGTTCGCTGATCGAGGGGACCGACAAATAGGAAGAATGGCAACGGGGGTTTGAGAAACTACAACACTATACAGAGTGAACTTGCCGAAAAGCCGGACTTTTCGGGAGGTTCGCAACTCATTTTCTGTCTTGGCTTCCGTTTCGCATCATTGGACCGGCGCAGGGTCGCTCCGGGGCTCAGGCCGGCAGAACGAGGTAAGCCACGCTCATTCGAAGACGGAAATTGAGACGCCGACCGACGAATTGCGGGTCGAGTGCTGCATTACGGAAGCTCCGGTTTGGGCATACTTTGGGCATACTCACTTTCTTAAACCAGCATGGATATTGGTGATTATGCTCATGGAATCTCGACTCTTAATCGACTGGTCGTAGGTTCGATCCCTACCGCGTCCACCATTTCTCTCAATAACTTACATATCCCGTCAAAGACGAATAACAAGTGGTCGCAAAAACCGCTATGGGGAGATCTGTAGCCTTCGATCCTATCGCCATGCCGGTAATGCGTCCAATATCCAATCTCGCTCAGCTGGAGAAAGGCGCTCATAGTTCCATGGCGATCTTTGTGAGGGCCGCATATGTGTGGCTCTTCATGGCCGCTCTCTTAGGTCTTTGGGCGTTGTGGTCCGATTTGAACGGAGGCATCTGGGGGCGGCCAATAGACCATCTATTATCGCGACGATAGTTCCGCCGTTCCGAACAGATGGCCAGGTTTCCAGTCGGAGGCCCATCTGGACGGTGTTGGCCCCATCACCAGTTTCAATGAAGCGCCCGCTTCAATCTCGTCGTAGTGGATCACCGGAATCTTAAGTTCTTTTCCGTTGAGCGCCGCGGACTGGATATAGATATTCTTCAACGAATTGTTTTCTGCCGTGACTATGAATAGTTTTCCGTTCGAGAGTCGAAGGGTCATCTTCGTAAAGAGCGGGCTCCCAATCATGTAATCGCCCGAGGCGGGATTCACCGGATAAAAGCCAAGCGCTGTAAATAGGTACCACGCCGACATCTGTCCGCAGTCGTCGTCGCCATCGATGCCGGATGGAAGGTTGGCGTATTCGGAGGCTGCGATCTCTCTTACCTTTGCCTGTGTTTTCCATGGTTCGCCGCTGTAGTCATATAAATAACCGTAATGATGGCTTGGCTCGTTACTGTGCACATTGTGATGTCCGCTGAAGTGTTCATCGAGGCGGGCGTTGGATTTGTCAGGCCCCCCCATGAGGTAGATGAGGCCGGGAATATCGTGCATGACGGCCCATGTATAGACCCAGGTGTCACCCTCCGTCCAACCCTCTTTGGGATCGGCCCATGATCCATCGGAGTTTTTGGCCTGCATGAGACCCGTCGTCGGATTGAAGAGATGTTCGTAGTTGTGCGAACGGTGGAGGAAAAATTGATACTCCTTCGTCTTGCCGAGTGCCTTCGCAACTTCGGCAACGCACCAGTCGTCGTACGAATCTTCAAGCGTGCGTGACGCTGATTCCGCTGTTTTGTCGGCAGGGATGTACCCGAGAGTTTTGAGATACGTGAGCCCTCCTCGAGCTTCATAGGGAGTGTGCGGTTCGCGATCGTACCAGCGGCGCGTGGTATCGCCATCGGGCGGCGTCATTGCGTCTTTGTAAACTGCGTCCCAGGCGAGATCGTAGTTGAAGCCTTTGAAGTGTTTGTTAATTGCCTCGGCAACGAGCGAATCGGCATGCGTGCCGATCATGATGTTGGTGTAGGAAGGGTTCGGCCACTTGGGCATCCATCCACCTTCTTGATAGTTCTGCAGGAGAGCCTGAATCATTCCATCGATGCGCTCGGGAGCGAGCAGGGTGAGGAGGCTGTTTTCGGCGCGAAATGTGTCCCAAATAGAGTAGGCAGTGTACGAGTCGCCGTTGTGGACCCTGTCGTCGAAGGCGCTATAGTAACGGCCTTGCTCAGAGAAGATGCGCGGGTAGAGCAGCGCGTGGTAGAGGCCGGTGTAAACGATCTTGCGCTGATCTTCTGTGGCACCTTCGATGGCGACGCGGCTGAGTTTTTCATTCCAGGCTACACGCAGAGCGCTGCGAACCTTATTGAAATCCCAGGTTGGTATCTCAGACCTCAGATTCTGGCGAGCCTGCTCTATGCTGATGAAAGACGTGCCGACTCGCGCATCGATAACCTCGCCTTCGGTCGTTTTGAACTTTGCGTAGGCTCCGGTTGCAGACTCCGGTTGTTGCGAAGTTGGACCATAGGTGCCGGAATCGCTGAACGCTTTGTGAAATTCGATGACGAAGTAGCCTTTGAAATTCGGTAGCTGCATTGGTCCAAGGTCGCGATCCATCCGGTCGGGGTTGTAGCCCGTAATCTCCTGCTTGGCCAGGTCGACGTTGGCGAATCCTGCGATTCCAGGACGTGACGCTTCCACGATGATTGTTGAGCTAGCGTTCGAAGGGAAGGTGAAGCGCATGTAGGCGCAGCGCTCGGTGGCCGTCATCTCCGTGCGAATCCTGTGCGAGTGGCCTGCGTTCATCCAGACGGAATAGTAATCCGGACGAGCAACTTCATCGGCATGAGTGAACGGGAGTTTTCGTTCGTCCGGGGCTGTCTTGAGCGAGTCGATTTCGGGCATCAGAGTGACGTAGCCGTAGTCACCCATCCAGATTGCGGGTTGATGCGTGCCGATGAAGCCTGAGATTGCGGTGTCTTCGTATTTATAGGAGACACCGCTGACTTTGTTCTGGCGCGTCTGCGGAGTCCAGTCCGTCATCCCGAAGGGAGGAGTCACGAACGGCATGGTACCCCCATACCCGATGGGGCCGCTTCCGGTTCCGATGTAGAGATTGACCCAATCGACAGGATCTACCTGCGCTGTACAGGTTAAGGCGCAAAACAGAATGAATAAGAGTGAGAGAAAGGCTCGACCCGTTGGTCTGCTCAAGGTACGAGAGACCCGACTTCCCTTTTTCTGGAGTACTTGGGAAATTTTCATTTTGTTCTTCTGCAGCCTCCAGCGCTCCATTGTTGCTTAATTGAGGTCAATAAATGCAAGAGCAGTGCAGAAAAAATACGGAACGAGGCCACGATATGGACTCGCCCCGTCTCTATCGCACTTGAAAATGTTTAGAAGAAGAGCTTCAATGCAAATTGGATCAGCCGCTGATTGTTTCTCACGGTCGTAATGGAGCTGAATCCACTCGATGCATTGAAATTGAGGCTGCCAGTCGCAGGTTGTCCAAATTGCGGATGATTGGTTGTGTTGAAGAACTCAGCCCGGAACTGGAGACGAACCGTTTCCGTGAAGTTGAAATACTTGAAGACCGAAGAATCCAGGTTACTGAAACTGGGTCCTCGAGCCTGTTGTCCGCTTCCGCCGAGCGGTGAATAGTCAGTCTGGCCAATCGAGGTCACCGCGGAAGGCTGGGCAAATGCCGTTGGGTTCAACCATTGTTTGTAATTATGCGGACCCGCGTAGATATTCTGACCCTGCACTACATTGGCGAAGCAACCGAACCCTGCCGCAGTCGTCACCGGGCGATTAATCGTAAACGGCTGGCCACTCTGATACCCATAGATAAAGTTAATCGCCCATCCACCAAGGAATGCGTCGACGACGCGATTCGCGTCGCTCAGCAACATCTTGCCACGGCCAACAGGAAGCTGCCAGGAACCAGAAAGATGGAATACGTTAGTCGCGTCGGTATCGCACAAGGCATAGTCCCTCGTTATCCCGAAACCAGGAAGCCACTCGGCTCTGTACTGTTGATTTTGTGAAGCCTGGGTATGCTGATCGGTCAGACATTTGCTCCAGGTATAGTTGGCAAGCAACGTCAAACCGTACCGCGACTGATGTTCATAGGTGGTTTGCAGAGCGTTGTAGCTGCTTGTTGCATTCGTTGTTTCGTAGGTCGCGTTGCGGGCAAAACTGGGGAACGGGATGAAGTTTTGGGGGTTCGCGCTTGGAGGCAAAAGCTGACTGGGTGAGTTGTTGTATCCCAGATTGTCCAGGTGGCGCCCCATCGTCCCTACATACCCAATCTGAAGGGAGTCGTTGTTTGTAAATTGATCCTGCACAGTGAAATTTACCGTCTGAATGTAAGGCGTCTGAAAGTTGTACTGCCGTCCGTACAAGTTCAATCCTGTGCCAATGTTGACTGTCGGATCCCCGATGTTGATGATGGCGAGACTGTTTTCCAAGGTGGCTGTCTGGGTTGTGCCGGGGACCAACAGCGGGTGCTGCGAGTCAGGACTGTTGAATGTCGACGTGTACACGAAAGGATAGTTGGTTCCCAGCGTGCCGCCATAGCCAAGGTTACCCAGCGCTCCAAAGGCTGGGCCATACCCGCCGCGGATAACAAAATTCCGTTTGAAGCGGTAGGCAAATCCCAACCTTGGTGCAAAATTCAGGTTTTGCGCATTTCCCAAGGTCATGCTGGAAACGCAGTTGAGCGTAATATTGCTGGTCGCCAGCAACGCATTGAAGGCAGAGGACCTTGGTACCTGGCACCCTTGATTCGAGATATAGTACGTTCCCGTATTTCCGTTGCCACCTGCGGCGATAAAGTTTGCCTGCCTGCCATTCACCTCTGAATAGGGGGTGAAATGATCCCAGCGAAGGCCAAGGTTCAAGGTCAGGTTGGGTGTGGCTTTCCAGTCATCCTGAAAATAGGCTCCTATGTACCAGCGATGGTCATCAGTCGCGGAGATATTCGATCCGCCGAAGGCGCTCAATCCACCGACGTTGTTAATTCCACCCGCCACGGTGGAGGTCTTCGGGACCAGAAGCAAATCGGCAATGCCGTTCAGGTTCTGATTTGAGTTGGGAATATCGGAGTACTGCCCATTGAAGGTGAAGTTCCCTCTCCCCTGCGGTGGTTGAGAAATATTTGCCACCAGGTCATCCACTTGAATGCCGGTCTTGAAGGTGTGGGCGCGAAGGACCTTGGTCACGCTATCCGACCCTTCAATGCTGTAAACCGTCTGAATAGTCGGAGTGAAGTTGCCGACTCCTGTGTGGGTCAGTCCATTGATAGTGATCGGGGGAATGCCGCCGTTCTCGGCGACCTGCGGTATCCCTCCAATGCCATATTGCGCAGGAATGCCGAAGATATTTCCAAAGATCGATCGCTGAAACTTGTCGGCATGGACCATTCCGACGTGCATCTCGTTTATGAGTGTTGGAGTGAAGACATGGTTATAGCCTACCGCCCACGCATAAGCTGGAAAGCTGTCATTCCGTCCGCCACCTTCGCCTACAGCAACCCCAGGCAGAGTTGATGGAACTGACCGCGTAATCAGGCTTCGGTCGTATACACCAAACAACGTATTGCTCTGGTTGATAGTCTCGTCAATTCTGATATCCCACGAATTGTCAGTTTCGTCCTGGCTCGGGGTCCACGAGAAATTGTTAACCAGCGCATTGCTGACCGTTGGCACTGGGTAGGTTCCAAGAAGTTTGACTGCATTTGGATCGATGCGTCCTACCGGCAGGATATTGAGTTGACTGGTCAATCCCACATAGTTCGTTCTGCCAACGAGGCTTCCCGCAAAGAACGGATCGCGCACAAAGCCTGTTGCAGTCGCCGGCAAGTTCGTTACTGGATCCACAACACCTTTGGTTACGGCGCGGGTCGTTGCTGGATCCAGAATGGTTCCGAACGAAATTGTTCGACCGAGGGCATCAGTTCCATAGTTTTTTGCTGGTGTCGATAATACCGTGGTGCCGTAATAGTTGATGAGATCCTGCAGATTCGAAAAACCACTGTTAATCATGTTCTGGGTAGGAACTGTACTCGTGGCGGGTGCTGGTGTTACCAGGCGATTGCCTTGATAGTCGACGAAGAAAAAGGTCCTATCTTTTCCGTTGTAAATCTTGGGAATGTAAACCGGTCCGCCGAGGGTCGCGCCGAACTGATTCTGGTGATAGGCCGGCACTGGGCTGGTTGGCGTTGCCTTGAAAAAGATGTTGGCGTCAAGGACGGTATTTCGGAAATACTCCCACAAATCTCCGTGCAGGCGATTGGTTCCGGTTTTGATGGCTGCATTGATGACGCCTCCGGTAGAATGGCCGAACTCTGCGTTGAAGTTGCCATTTTGCAGCTTGAACTCCTGGATCGCATCCGGGGGAGGGATAATCGCGGCATTGCTTCCCACCGAAGCGCCTCCATAGATCTCAATATTGTCGTTAATGCCGTTCAAACGGAAATCGTTTTGCCATAGATTGACTCCATCGACCGAGAAGTATGCTGCATCGGTCGAGCCGGAGTTGCCGCTGGGGTTGCCCACCGGAGCAGTGGAGGTCCCTGCTGCAAGTTGTGGCAAGGATGTCCAATTGCGGCCGTTCAACGGCAGATCATTGACTGTTTGACTTGTAATGGTCTGACCAACAGCGGCGTTTTCTGCTTGCAGCAATGGCGCCCCGGCCGAGACGGTAACCTCCTGCTTTACGGCTCCAGCAGTAAACGTGATGTCGACAGTCAGGGTTGCTTGGAGGTGCACTTGCAGGCCCTTGTCGATAAACGTCTGAAACCCTGCGGCTTCTCCGCGAAGAGTGTACGTGCCAGGCCGGATGGCGTTAATGGAATATGTGCCGGTCGAAGTCGATATGGTCGTGAGCGCGACCCCGGTCGCGTCATTTGTGAGGGTGATCGTGGCACCCGATACGATCGCACCTGAGGAGTCGGTCGCCGTCCCGGTAATTCCTCCTGTATCGATTTGTGCGGAAAGGGGAAACGGCATCAGAAGAAGAAGGACCAGAAGACCAGTGAAGAGGAAGGTTCGTACAGATTTTTGCGGCCTCGGAAGGATGAAGTAGAGCAACATCTCATAGTTGCGCTTTGTCATGGGGAGCCTCCTGAAAATTTGCACACGAATACTCGTGATTCTTTGCCCTTCCAAGGCTCAAAAAAAGGGGTATACCCGGTGTTTACACTGCAGATTTTCGACGGGATGCAACAAAGCTTCCAATTGTTAACAAAAGGTTTAAAGTGGAAGTCTGTAATGTGAAGAACGGTGATAGTGGTGTGGTTTCTTTATCTGTTGTTATTCAACATTTGATAAATCTTCACATGTGATGAAAAGATGGATCAACGAACTGATTGGACATCCGAGTTGGGATCCTTTCCGAAAAACGCTGTACCCGATTCCTTGATACAAGCAGAGTCAATCTGGGAACCAACCTCTCTGGCGGAGGACCGCCGCTGGCAACTTGCCCAACAGGTGGCCGCCAGCAAGAGCTTCGCGAAGTCTGCGCTTTTATCTAAATTTCTTCTTTATGTCTGTGAACGCGCGTTGACCGGAAGGACCGAGGAGATCAGCGAACACCAGATTGGCGTGCATGTCTTTGGGAGGCGGCAAGCATACAACCCTGGCGAAGACAATATCGTGCGCAACTATGCGCGACAGTTGCGCCAGCGGTTGGACCACTATTTTGAAGAAGAGGGAAAATCCGAGGAACTTCGGATCAGGGTTCCCCTAGGCAAATACATTCCAGTTTTTTCGCCTCATCCGCTACAAGAACCAACAACTACCGACCTTCAAGCTGCAGTCCACGTTCCTCATTCTCCTCCTTCGGTCGCTCGTGGCGACGATATTTCATTAACATTATCTTCTTGGGGCAAGAGACGCTCCTACACTCTCTTGGTCATACTTTTTACGGTGGCTGTGGGATTTTTCGGGTGGCTGGGGATGAAACCTCTTCGTTCTTCGCCCAAAGATCCTTGCCATCTGCTTTGGTCCCAGGTTTTTGACAAAGATCGACTGACGCTCTTGGTTCCGTCTGACGATGGAATCGTGATGTTCCAGAATCTTACGGGCCACACGGTTCATCTCGACGAGTATGTCAGCAGGCAATATCTTTCGGTCAAGAGTCCCTTCAAAATCGATGCGCAAAATCTGGCAGACCTTGACGCGCAACGTTATACGAACATTACGGACCTGGATGCCGTCTTGAAGTTTTCCCAGATTCCGGAGGCGAAGCCTGTCCATTACGTTATCCGGTATGCACGAGAGTTACATATGGAAGACCTGAAGGACTCGAATGCAATCCTTTTAGGATCGACTTACTCGGACCCTTGGGTGGAGCTCTTCCAAAAAGGTCTCAACTTCGAGTTCAGCTATGAGCCGCATCCGAATGCTTCCTTCATCGTCAATAAACATCCGGTAGCAGGAGAGGCTTCTGTTTACAGCAATGATGCAACGGCGCCATCGCACCGAACCTATGCAGTGGTAGCTCTGGTTCCGAATCTAAACGACACTGGCTGGATACTGATTGTCGAAGGACTCACCATGGCGGGAACCCAGGCCGCGACCGACATCCTCTTTAATAGAGAGGAGATGCAAACCGTTCTTAATAAGGCTGCAGTCGGCAATGGCAAACTAAAACCATTTGAGCTCCTGATCGAAACCAGGAGCTTTGGCTCAAGCTCGCCACAGGCAAATATCATCGCCAGCAGAATCTATTCGAAGCTTCCGGCTTCGTAATCATTTCTCTCAGCTGCAGGAGAAGCGGGTTCCTCTCTACTGGCACGGTTCCCAGAGCCGCGAAACCTTATAACCTCTCTTGAATACGTCTGCGATATAACACTGGTTGCGGCTGCCAAATGCGAACCGCGCCGACGCGGGTTTTCGAAGCAATAGCCATGTGAGGCCCTGTATGAAACGTCAGTCTTCCGTATTTCTTCTCCCGCGGCGTACGGGATCGTTGCCGCGATTTGCAATCACGTCGATGATTGTTGTGGCATGTGCGTTCCTGAATATCGGCATGTCTCGGGCCGAACAGGCTCCCGCTCTCGTGTTGCATCGCATAGTCACTTATGCGGATCGTCAGACCTATATCGAGCTTCCGTTTGAAGTACCAGAAGGGGTGACACGTGTTTCGATCGAAACGTCGTACACAGAGCGAGAGAAGCACACGGCGATCGATCTTGGGTTATTCGACGGAGACCGTTTTCGGGGATGGAGCGGAGGCAACAAATCGGCATTCACCGTCTCGGAGACAGATGCCACCCCGTCTTATCTTCCTGGACCGGTTCGACCCGGAACGTGGAAGCTGATTCTGGGCATCCCCAGTATCCGAGAGGGTGTGAGCTCTGAATTCACGGCGAATATCTACTTCGCACGGATCGGAACACTGCCCGCTAGCTCTACCTTCAGCGACATTCCTTTGCGTAACGGTCCCGCGTGGTATCGCGGCGATCTGCACATGCACGATGCTCACAGCGACGGTTCGTGCTTAAGCCAGTCAGAAAAGAAAGTTCCTTGTCCGCTCTATAAGACCGTGGAAACCGCGGCGCAAAGAGGGCTCGACTTTATTGCCATTAGCGACCACAACACAATCTCACAATTTGACGCCATGCGCGAGCTGCAACCTTACTTCGATCATCTTTTGCTATTGCCCGCGCGCGAGATTACGACGTTTCAAGGGCACGCGAACGTGTTTGGAACAACCGAATTCATTGATTTTCGTCTTACCAGTTCGTATGTTCCAGACATCAATCATCTGCTTAAACAAGTCCAGGATCTGCACGGCGTGCTCTCCATCAACCACCCGGGATTGCCTTCGGGAGAGATTTGCATGGGATGCGGTTGGACTGCACCGAACACCGACTTCAGCCGCGTGACCGCGATTGAAGTGATCAACGGGAACTTGCGGGAAGGGCCGGGCTCCGGTATTCCCATGTGGGAAGAACAACTGAACAAAGGTTTCCGGCTCACCGGGATTGGCGGCAGTGATAACCACGACGCCGATATTCCACGTGACGCACGGTCAGCGATTGGCCGGCCATCGACCGTTATTCATGCACAAGACCTTTCGGAACGAGCACTGCTTGACGGAATCAGGACGGGGCACGTCTTCATCGATGCGGAAGGGACAAAGGATCGCGAGATTGAATTCGAGGCAAAGACAGATTCGGATGCAGCGTCGATGGGAGATTCAATTCATGCGGGAGCGAGGCAGAAGGTGCACTTCAGTCTCAGGATGGTTGCGCTACAAGGCGCGTATCCGGAGGTGATTGAGGATGGCCATCTCTACTGCGTTGGTCGACAAAACAGCCTGTGCGGAGCCCGACGAGACCAAGGGATTCGATTATGTGAGCGATGGCCAAAGACATTGGTTTCGAGTGAATATTCGATCGACTAGTGGTGCACTCCTTGTCGTTGGCAATCCGATTTATCTGAATTTCTGAAGAGACAAAGGGAGCCGGTTACCACGCAATCTTCTCCGGGAAGAACTCCGCGAAGAGATCATCATAATAAGGCTTCAGTTCTTTGAGATTCGGCTTAGTGTGGCCCTTCGAGTAGAGATCGTAGACGTTGAATTTGTTCACCCACTCCAGCATTTCGATGTCGTGCGGACTCATCAGGTAACGGTAAGCGCCGTGGCGGTGCGCTGAGTAGAAGGAGTGATATCGCAACATGTACAGCGACTCTTCCGGCATGTAGTTCTTCATGACTTCGCCGATGTAGCCGTCGTGCCCAAAGGACATATGAACTTTGTTCAGACCGCAGTTCGGTTCATAGATTCCATATTTGGTCTGATAGAGTGGGTTATTCGAGTCCGGATTTGCCTTGAAGTACTCAGGAAATACGATGTCGTCCGAGTAGGCACAACCAACAGGAAATGTGTCGCCAACGACTCCCCATTGCGGCTCTCCCCACAGGCAAAGAACCTTTCCCAGATCGTGAATAAAGCCGGTTAGGACAAACCACCTCGGTTGCCCGTCCTTGCGGATGGCCTCTGAAGTCTGGAGCAGATGCTCGATCTGAGTCAGGTCGGTGTCAGGATCGCTGTCGTCGACCAACGTGTTGAGAAACTCTGCCGCTTCCCAGATACTTTTCTCGCCTTTGCTGAGGCCGAAGTACTCTTTCTCTTTATCTATTACGTAGTCGAAGGTTTGATACTGATGATTCAAGCGATAGAACTCGGCTACCCCCGGGTCTGCTTTTTCATCATATTGACGAAACTCATTTTCGCTCTTGCCTTCTTGATAGCGGCCAGTAAGAAAATCGTCCCATTCGTCCATGTCTCTCAACGGATGGGTTTCACTCGTATGTGTTGACATGGGATCGATCTCCTTTATCGGGTTATCCGACCGATCTGAACTACCCTAACTATAAAGAGAACTGGATTGTGAAGGCAAGATAATCGGGTCGCCGCTTTTCATACTTTATCTTCGTGTTCGATCTGTAAAGAGGGCCTCAATAGAAAGCAGTTCGACGCCAGAGACACACGCCACCTGCAATCAGGCTCAGAATCAGCACCAAGCCCAGGGCAGCAGCCCACCTGAAATCCATTGCTAAAGGAGGAAGGTGCGCTTGCAAACCGATCCGAACGAAGATCGCCGTTGCAATCAAAAGGATTGCATAATCCCACCAACGTTTTCGTTCGTTTCTGCCAATCTCCTCGCCAGCCTGCGCCATTATCGTTCGGTCATAATCGAGTCCATAACGATTACATTCACGGAGTACGGCTTCGTTAGTTGAACTCATCTCTTTCGCCGATGCGACAGCAGTGCCGATGGCCAATGCCCCCAGGATCATGATGAGCGAACCGCCGACCACCAGTGCAATGTGGATTCCGTCTGCTCCCTTCAATTCGCCAAAGACCAGCGCACCCCAGGCCAGTCCCCACAGCTGATTTGTGTTGGAGAGCGGAATTCCGCGTCCTATACCCAGGTATTTTGCCGCGAACTGCTGAAACAGATCACCGATAACCCAGACGAATCCGCCGAGAAACAGCCAGAACAAGATTCCCGGCATACGAAATAGATGGAAGGCCGAGGAGTGAAGACCGCCATCCAGAGCCAAGGTAAGTGCGAGCACCGTTCCGAGTTCCCCTACAGTAAAGGCAGTCACAAAAGATAACGGATTCATGCCACTGATGTATGCCTTGCGATAGGGAACGTACATCGTTCCCCACATCAGGCTTGCACCTAACGCAGCGATAATTCCCCGAAACGCGTGGTTGCCCATCGATTGCCCGTGGATTGTGCTGAAGCCCAGCATCACAGCAGCAATCACAATGGCAATCGCTCCCGACACGACCTTTCCAATGTTCTTTCCGCTTGCACCTTTGAGCTCGCCGAACAAGACGCGTCCCCAGAACAGTCCGATAAGCGAATTTGCATTCCACATCGGGAAGGCAACGGCGAGACCAACATCCCGAATCGCGAAGACCGTCAGCGTATTCGCAACTGCCCACAACGCACCTGCCAAAAGAGCCCATACGATCAGATACTTCTTTTCTGCGAGGTCTGCGAAGACGTAACTCGTGCCCTTTAGCAACGTGGGAAAGGTCCACCGTGCTGTAAAAACTCCAGCGACCATCGCAAGCGATATCGCAAACGGTGAAAACCCGACAGTCACGAGCTTCGTTGGCGCCTCGGCAGCCCCAAGCCAAACACCTGCGGTCAGTCCGCAGATGACTCCGAGAAGATGTAACGATAATTCCTTTTGCGAAAACTTCTGAACTGCGCTGGCCATTCGTCATCCTTAGGCACGAAACCGTCTGGTGGCATAACGCCTTTTGCAATGCCACTCAGTGCAGTGCAATAAGCAAAGTAATTCCTGCCAGCAGCACAAAAAAAGGAACCAGAAAATGGCCGTCGGCCACAATGACCTTCATTCCACGGGGCAACCTCATGTCTACCTCTCGCCTTCTTGTCTCATCCACTCTAAAGCAGCGGCCTCGAATCGGCTTCGGAGAGTCGGCGCTGGCGGTTCGATCCGTCTCCGGACGCCACTTAGAATCAATAAATTAGCGAAATGCCCGCCTCTTGCGGGCGGACGAATTTCGGGAAGTTTCGCTTGGTCTCTCCGGGGGTACAGGGCCTCCTTGCGGAGTCCGAGCATTTCGAAACCCTCGCGCTGCGCATCCACAAGCTTCATCTTCACTCATCGCACCGTATCGAATGATGCCGTGCGCATGTATTGCTTGAACACGGGCGGTACTTGTCTATTCCCAAACAAGACAGGCAATTCTGTTACCCCAGAACTTGTGAAAGCCACGATCGTCCCTGATTGGATCCTTCAAACAACATCAGAAGAACCTCAAAGGAATCGTTGCTATTCCGATTCGACTTTGGCCGAGCGCGCAATGTGTTTCGCCTACAAGGAATATACGGCGATGCAAAGTGTTTCTCACCACAGGACGTTGAAGAGGCTCATCTCTCGCTGTCCATCATGTCGAATCGAACGAGGTTATTGGCTTGATCCCTTATTTAGGTCCTGAGCTTATCGCAGCAATAATGAAGTGCGAAGGCACTTCCGATGTTGATTTGCAGGTGGGTTCGAAGTCAGCCGTGAAGAATTCGCTTCCAGCACTGCGCTCTCAATCGGCTGTCGATGAAAAACTCGTGCGAGTCCCATCTCGGCGGAAGGCATCTTGGTTACGGCGCTCTCGCCTATTTGCGGTCGTGTGCAGACTGGTAGCCCCTTGGTTTCAATAGAAGAGCCGCACCGCACGGGGAGGTGTGCAGCTACGAGGCACGTCTGACATGGAACCTACGCATTGACGGTGTCGGGGACGCACTCTTCGATGAGGCTAAGCAATTCGACCTCGACGTCGTGGTCCGCGAACTCGAGCGAGAGCTGATGAGCGCGCTCACGGTAACCAGGCTGCGTAAAGATCTCGTCGACGGCGTGCTTGATGGCCTCAGGGGCCACCTCGTTAGCGCGCAGATCGATCCCGGCACCGGACCACTGGACGTGGGCGGAGACTTCTTCCTTATCTTCGGTAAGGCCTGCAGAGATTATCGGAATGCCGTGGGAGATCGCCATGTTGACGGTGCCGTAACCTCCATTAGTGATGAGCAGGTCGATCTCCGGCATGACCTGCGAATAGGGCAGGAATGAGGCGATGCGGGCGTTGGCAGGGATCGCAACAGGAATGGACTCGATTGGCTGCCCGCCGGTGGTAACGATCATAGTCACATCTTCCCTGCCACCGAGAGCGACGAGCGCGGGAGCGATGACCTGGCCGAAGTCGCGGTTGGCAACGGTGCCCTGCGTTACCAGGATGAGGCGTTTGGTACGGTCGATCTGCTGCCACCACTCAGGCAACTCGGCTCGGCCAGTCTGCGTAGGCAACGCGCCGATGTAATGCACCTTCGAGTTGGGGTAAGGGTATTCGAAGCTCTCGATACCAGGGTGCAGGTAGAGATCGGGCAGTGCGGTCATAGCTTCGAGGATGGGACATGGAAGCGCCGGATAACCAAGGCTGGCGAGAGCAGCGTTGACGGCCTGCTGCGCAGGCTGGAGCATGAAGCGCTCGCGGAGCTTCAGCTCTGCTTCGCGCTGCTCCTGCGTCTCATCGGGGCGCATGGGAATGTTCTTCCCGCTGCCGATATTGACGACGGAGACGCCGAGGTGCGCGACGACGGGGCGTTTGCTGCGGGGGCCGACCAGCATGGGAAGGGTGCCCCAGTAGAGGGAGTCAGCGAGAATGAGATCCGCTTGGAAGTCGTAAAGCGCCATCTTGAGGCTGGCGAACTGGGCGGCGATGTTGCGGGCCATTAGGTGGACGAGATCGTAACCGGTCATCTCCATACCGGGCGACTTCTGCATCCGCTCGGGGTAGTTTTCCAGGAAATACCGCCCTGAGGTTTGAGCGTTGGGAATCTCTGAGAGAAGGCGATGGCCGGCGGCTTCGACGGCGGCACGCAGATCTTCGTTGACCTGCACGGCGACCTCGTGGCCGGAGTCCACCAATAGCGAGGCAACGGACAGAAGTGGATTGAGGTGCCCGACCGCCGGTGTAGAAGTGATAAGAATTTTCATAAGACCTTTCGTCGGTTAGTAAGAGAAATTAAAGCAGGTCTCTACTAACCGATTCCTTGAGACCATCTTCCAGCTATGAGTACATTTTTTTGATCATTGCCCCGCTTCATAGAAAGAATATGTCGCTGTGTAAGGAACTCTGCGCATTGCGCTCTGGCTACAACTACCGTCAGGCGCATTTCCCCCGTGCGTCCCGGTTCGCTGGATAAATCGTATAGACCCCAATCTTCCCGTGCCGCCGACAGACTCAAGCAACAACCAAGGCACTGCAGTCGCATCGGGAGCAACCTGTTTGGCGACGGCCCTTCCTTTTACCCAACTACCATCATTGAGCTGCCACGTCGGACCTGCAAAGTGTCGTCCAATGACAGATCCGCCCTGATTGAGGAGCTCCGCATCCGGCGCCTCCAATGCCCAACGGCCATTGACGCAGCCATAAACTTGATCTCCCTTTCCAACGGCCTGGAACAGAAGTCTGGAGTCAGAAGGTACATCGATCGATTCTTTCGCCGTTTGCGAGATAGAGTCTCGGACGATACACGCAACGGCGAGGATCAATGCAATCATCCCCAATCGCTTGGCATAAGGAGACCGCGTTCGGTCGGATGTCTTTCGACCATTATGGATATCTCGAGAGAAGTAGATATTTTCTTGAGGCTGCGGAGGCCGCTTGAGAAGTACATCGAGTAATACATCAAGAAACATGATTGCACCATACGTCACCACCGCCGGCAAGCGTTGGGTGGAGAACACTGCTGACCTCTTGAAGCCAAAACACCGTCACAACTGGCTTATTCCCCCACGGACCGGAATATTCCCAAATCGTCACACTTCGCCCTATTTGCTCGTCGCGCAAGGCCGCTTCATCCCCGACCGGACGGAATCGACATTCTGGCCGATCCACCTCTTTGTCAAAAACTTCGACACATGTCGTCGTTAGCGACAAACTCCTTCAGAATGTCCGCGATGAGAAATAGCGAGTGGGCATTGAAAACCTCGAAATCGCAGAAAGCCAAGATCGATTTTGGGGGAAATCTAGACGACCCCAACCTTGAGTCGTGCGAAATCGCACTATTTTTGGCCAATCGTATGAATTTATTCCCCATATGGTCCAAATTGCTTCTCGCAAACATCGAACCGGGACAGGGATGAAGTGGAATACTCCGTTGGATTGCTTGTGGTGAGGTCTGCGACGGAACCAACCCACAAGCTGTGCGACACGCAAGCCGTTGCAATGATGCTTATTCCGGAGCCCGTGATGCCGCGAGGGGCATGATTCTATGCCGCCGCCATGTCTATCTCAATAGGCGCATTTCGAAACTGTGTATGTCGCTGACGAAGAGTTTCCCAGCACGGGAATAAATCTCGTAAGTTCGTGTTTTAAATGGAGTGAACAACTATGTCATGGAACCACGACGGGGCAGGCCAGGCGGACGCGACGGGCATCGAGCATCTCGACGGATTGTACAGCTACGCGATGGTTTTGAGTCGCAACCGTGCGGAAGCGGAGGACTTGGTACAGGAAACTTATGTTCGCGCCATCCAGGCAATGGGGAGGCTGCGAGCGGATAGCAACATGAAGAGCTGGCTATTCACTATCCTGAGAAATCTCTGGCTCAATCAGTTGAGAAAGCGTCGAAACGGTCCTCAGATGGTTGAGATCGAGGTTGAAGATGGCGTTGCCAACAGCGTCGCAGAGCCATCCAAAAACTCATACGATCTTTACGTCAGCAAGATGGAGGCCGAGCAGGTACGGGCGGCGATTCAGGAGCTATCGGTGGAATCTCGCGAGGTTATCCTGCTGAGAGAATATGAAGATCTCTCTTATCAAGAGATCGCCTGTGTGTTGGACTGTCCGGTTGGAACCGTCATGTCAAGATTGGGGAGAGCGCGCGCAAAGCTTCGTGTATTGCTTTCGGAAACATGGAAAGGGGCTGATTCGCCGTCGGCGAAAGGCGCAAAATGAAAGATTGTGGTGACTACGGTGCAGACCTCGAGCTCTACCTAGACAAAGAACTGATCGGTCCGGACCTTGAAGAATTTCGAGCTCATTTAGAGGGGTGCGCAGCCTGCCGGGCTGAGCTTGAGGTGCGAGAAGAGTTATGTCGCCTCCTGCATCGGTCACGGCCGTTGTACTCCGCTCCGGATGCCCTTCGCGATCGAGTGATGCGAACTACGGAGCTGTCGCCTTTTTCAATGCCTTACACACCGCCCGGCCTCGGAGGACGTATCTTCAGGGTTCTAGCGCGGCCAGTGCAATCCGCCGGGCGTGGCGTTCGCCATTGGCCGATGCTGGTAGCTGCAATTCTTCTCATTGCTGCAGGACTTCTGTCAATGCCAGGCATTCTGCGGCAGGTGAGCGCTAACAGTTACGTAGAAGCGGCAGTTGCGGCCCACCGCAGTTCTCTGAACGGCAGCCTTCCTCTTGAGATCAAGTCGGAATCACCCAGCGCAGTCACCGCATGGTTTGCGGGTAAAGTGCCTTTCAACTTTCGGCTTCCCGAGGCCCCGGAGGAAGCGGCACATGAGCAAGTCTGCCGGTTAGCCGGAGGACGCCTGATCAACTACAAAGACGGACATGCTGCGCTCGTTTCTTATCAGATGCAGCAGCAAACGATCAGCCTCCTGGTTTCCTCGAGCAAATCTGCCGCAGCTGCCGGAGGAAAAGAAGTCCTTTCCGGTGGAATAGTTTTTCACTACAGCAAGCAGATGGGCTTCGCTGTCATTACCTGGAGCACTCACGGTCTCACGTACGCTCTTGTCTCATCTCTTCCTGGCTCTGGACGGCAGTCCTGTATGGTATGCCACCAAAACATGGAGAATGGCGACAAGTTTTAGCGTGCGCACCAGTCGATCGGACTACGTTGTTACTTAGCATCGATCCACGCCATCATCGTGCGCGACAAAATTAGGATCGGAATAGATTTCCGGTTCTTGTGTCCTATATTCAGGCACGCAAATTGGCAATATTCCTACTGAATAGTGAACGTCTTCAGCATGAAATCAATGAAGGAGTTGTAACCTATGAATTTCCCCGTCGAACTTGATGATTGCACTGAAAAGCGGAGGGTCAGTGAGGATGAGAATGTTAGTCGCGATATATATGGCCTACAGCCGTTCCCTCCGTTGCCCTCGGTCGGAAGGGATGCAACGCCGCAGCGGCGTTCAAGGCAGGAAGACGAGACCTTGAGCAATTCGCAAGGGAGCTTAGAAGAGCTGGATGTTTTGTTTTCGCGGTATCGTCGCGTTCTTTCTCTGGTCGCGTACAGTGTGCTCGCTGATCATGCGGAAGCCGAAGATGCTGTCCAGAACTGTCTACTAACTGTGTCCGGCAACGTTCCAAAGTTCGAACATGAAGGGGCTTTCCGTTGCTGGCTGATTAGAGTCCTTATCGATGAAGCTGTGACGATTCTTGTCGAGCGGAGTTCGACGAGGGAAAGCTGCAGACGGTGATTCTCAAGACCCATTGGAAGCTCTTCCGGATGCGAGTACCCGTCGTGTGGTTTGTCAGGCCCTGAAGCCCCATGCCTACGGATAAGGAGGGCCTTTCGCAAGCAAAGCATTCAGCCGTTTGTCATGACCATAGATGTCGTCGAAAAAGTGCACCGTACCGTCTTCTTCCGCGACCGCGGTCACGTAGAGGAGAAGGACCGGGACCTTCGCCGTCAGGTTAACTTGTCGATTGTCTTTGCCTGAGTCCATCGCCGTTTGAACGCGTGCCACGGTCCATGGTTGTTGCCCATCGGGTTGATTCCGCAACAAGAAGACGGCTAGTTCGGCTGGCTTCTCCACCCGGATGCAACCTGAACTGAAGTCTCGCCGCGACTTGGCGAACAACTCCGTCGATGGGGTGCTGTGGAGATAGACGGAATGCGAATTGGGAAACATGAACTTGATCAGCCCGAGCGCATTGGCTGGTCCCGGTTTCTGACGTATCGAGTATTTGCCCGAGCGGAGCCCGGCAACTAAATCGTCAGTTGTAGCTGACACCAATTTGCCACTGGAGTCGGTTACCTCGAATCTCTCGCGAGCGATATACCCGCTGCTTTTCATGATGCCGGGGATGACGTTCCTGCGGAGAATTCCAGGGGGGACATTCCAGTAAGGCCGGAAAACGATAAACCGTATGTCGTCGGTAAAAACTGGCGTCTGGGTTGGCGCGGCCTTGCCCACAACGACTTTCATACTGAGAGCAAGCTGGTGATCCTCCGAATAGGCCCTTAACCGAAACTCGGGAATGTTGACGAGAACGGGAGGCTGCTGAAACTCGGTGGGCATCCATCGCCAGCGCTCTAATGCGTCATCGATCTCCTGTACGCGTGCACTGAGCGGAGTGTTCAGCTCCCGCAGGGTCGCCGCATCTAATTTGCCGTCGGTGGCAAGGCCATGTCTTGCCTGAAAATGTTTGACCCCATCTACGAGGGCTCCGCTATAGGAATCGAAGCTTCCGCCCTGCGGAAGGTCTCCAAGCAACCGCAATCGCTCAGCCAACTGGGCAGTTCCTGCATACGTATCGCCCGGAGCAACGGTTTTGGTCCCCGCCGGCACTTTGGCTCCGTCTCCTTTGGCAGCCAAATCCAGGTATTGCTTTAGCGCGGCCTCGATACGGAGATAGCCGGAATATGGCGGCTCAATCTGATCAAGAGGAGATCGTACGTCTCCTGCACTCGCAACCTTTTGCGTAATGAATTCCGGAAGATCGTATTTCTTGGATTGCACGTCGATGCCGAACTTCAGATGTTTGGGGTTAATTCGCCCGATCCGCAGATCCGAGACGTACCGCATCGTCGCCATCGTCAGAGAAGCATCGAACGAAGCCCGAGCGGCAGCTGATGCCCCTTTGAGGGACTTCGATTGCGTTGCCAGGCTTTCCCCACCATAGTCGCTCGGATTCAGGCCCTTTAGACGGCTTGCGCGGAAAGCCTCAATCAAATACGTTGCTTGCGATGTTGGCTCATCACCCTTGATCCACAAAGGCGCAAAGTTTGTGGATTCATAAAGTCTCTTGATTTGCTCTTGATATCCAACGGTGTTGAGACTATTTCCTAACTGTCCTTTCGCTGCCATCCCCCGCAATTCAGACGAGACTGCGGATGAAACAGCAGCGTCCGCAGGTTCATTCAATGTCGAAAGAGCCAGCCGAAGAAAACAAAACCTGACTGGACCCCGCTGCCACTGATGCAGATCAAAATCGCCGACAAGAGCAATTTCCTTGAATACATTGGACCTCAGTTCGAGAAGCTGAGTTCAGGCAATTGGCCCTTTCCTGTTAGCGCCAATACTAAACTACGGCCCTGTCGACGATAAATCGCCGAGTCACCCAATGAGCGCATCGCCCTGTTCTCGCCAGGTGAGAATGCATCGTGCACCATAACGACATGTTTGAGTGGGCCACGCCCTCTCCGTAGGGTCATTACATTTAGTTCACTCAATATTTACACGTCAACAATGCAAGCGCTCCGTGGATTCGACTAAGTTTTGTTCCCGGAGGCAACAATGAAAAAGTTAGTCGCATTCCTCTCGCTGGCAGTGGTGTGTTCGGCAGGTGCTGCGCTCGCAGATGGCAATAACTCCCCCCAAGGTCACAATCAAGCACGTTCTGCTAATCAGCATCGACGGCATGCATGCCGTTGACTTCGCGAACTGCGCGAAGGGGATCACCACGGTAAATAATGGCGGCTCCTATTGCCCGGCACTGGCTACGCTCGCCAAGACCGGTGTGAACTACATCGCGGCCAATACCTCAAAACCTTCTGATTCGTTTCCTGGACTGACGGCAATCGTGACGGGCGCAAGCCCTGCACAGACAGGCGTGTATTACGACGTTGCGTACGCGCGGAATCTGGATAGCGCCCCGGAGATGACGACGGGCAACGGGGTGCAGGCAAGGTCCGTGCAAGGCGGGTGCGGCACCGACCGGCACGACTACGGAATATGAAGAAGGCATTGATATCGACCAGACGAAGGTGAATGGCGGCGCTCCTGGCGCGGCACTGACGGATGGTGGGCTGAACTCGATCCAGCCAAGAGACTGCCTCGCGATCCAGCCAACGGTTGCAATCCGGTATATCCCGTGGCAATTCGTTCGCGCCAACAGCATCTTCAGCGTGATTCATTCGGCTGGCGGATACGCGGCATGGAGTGACAAGCATCCCGCATACTCGTCGGTGGCGAGCGGCATTGGTCCCGCGGCACTCGATGACTTCTACGCGCCCGAGATCAACTCGACCGTGATCGGCCTTCCGGGCGTGCAAACGCCTACGGGAGTTTCATGCGTCGACGGTACGCGATCCGGGGTCGGACGTGACTGCGTGGACCAACAGCTTCGAGAACATCCAGTGCTACGACACGCTGAAGGTGAATGCGATCGTGAACGAGATAGACGGCAAGGATCACATGGGTATGAAGAAGACGCAGGTGCCCACTATCTTCGGCATGAATTTCCAGGCGGTCAGCGTAGGGCCAGAAGCTGAACGAGAAGAGCAACAACACTACGGGTGGCTACCTGGATGCGGCGGGAACACCGACGGAAGCACTGCTTGGCGAGATCAAGTTTGTCGATGCTTCGATTGGGAAGTTTGTCGCCGAGTTGAAGGCCAAGGGATTGTATGACAGCACGCTGCTGGTGATTACCGCGAAGCATGGCCAGTCGCCAATCGATCCCAACCTCTACAATCCCATAATTGAAGACGGGTTCTTCGCCTGCGACGCTGCTGGACAATGCGGGATACATTCCGCTATCTGAGGCTCCGAGCAATCCCAATGGCATTGGACCGACGGAGGATGATGTTTCGCTGATCTGGCTGAAGGATTTCGCCGATACGATTCCCGCGGTGAAGATTCTTGAGGAGAACGCTGCGCGCAATCGGGCTGGGGCAGATCTACTATGGCCCGTCGCTGTCGTTCGTCTACAACAATCCGAAGCAGAGATCCGCGCACGCCCGACATTATCGTGACGCCGAACGTCGGCGTTGTTTACACGAGCAGCACCAAGAAGCAGGAGGAGCATGGCGGGTTTGGCCACGACGACACGAACGTGATGCTGCTGCTTTCCAATCCAAGCTTCCAACCCTGGACGGTAAAGCCGAAGTGGGGACGGCGCAGGTGGCGCCCACGATCCTGAAAGCGCTTGGGCTCGAACCGTCAGGCGCTCGATGGAGTGCGTGTCGAGGGGACAGGCGTGCTTCCGAGCGTCGAACTTCCGTAACGCTAGTCAATACTGGAGCAACTATACAGCGGACGCTTCCTCAGGGGCGTCCGCTTTTCTGTTGTCTAAAAATAACACCTCTATTTCGTGATCGCGGCATTGCTTGTCTCGGCATCTTGACCCTGACCAAGCCTGATCGCCTCGTCGCTCGATATCGCGCTCGCCAAGAAGTCCTTCTCGTGAAGGCTCCGTTCGCCTGAATAACCCGCGCAATGCATCCCGTCCATCCCGTCTGATGGCTGGCCCCAACGCCTGCCCCGGTATCGCCGTGGAAGTATTCGAAGAACAGCAGATTGTCGCGCCAGTGCGGGTCCGTCTGAAACTTCTCCGCATCTCCAAACACCGGCCGCCTGCCCGAGCTGTCTTTGACGAACGTTCCGATCAGCCGCTCTCCCAGCACCTTCCCCACTTCAAACAGAGTCATCAGATTCCCCGAGCCCGTCGGACACTCGATCTTGAACGTGTCGCCGTAGTACGCTCCGAGCCGCATCAGCGACGTGTACAGCAGGAAGTTCACCGGCATCCACACCGGTCCCCTCCAGTTCGAGTTCCCTCCAAACATCCCGCTGTCCGAATCTCCCGGAAGATATCCCACCGACGACTTCTGCCCCGCCGAAATCGAACTCAAACGGATGATCCCGGTGATAGAGCGACAGAGCGCGAATCCCATGCGGCCCAAAGAATTCCTTCTCGTCCAGCATCTTCGTCAGAATTCGCCGCAGCTTGTCTTCGTTCACCGTCGACAGCATCCGTCTTCCCGCCAGCCCCGGCGTTGCCGGCATGTGCAGGTTCGCCGCCAGCTCCGGATGCCGCATCATAAAGTCCCTCGCATGCTTCCGAAACGTCGGCAGCTTCTCCAGCAGATCGTCCTCGAAGATCGCCACTGCAGTCAACGGCAGCAGTCCCACCATCGATCGCACCTTCATCCGAAACGCCTGGCCATCCGGCATCCGCAGCACATCGTAGAAAAAGCCATCCTCCTCGTCCCACATCGTGTCCTGCGCGCTTGCCCCATCCGGTCCATCGCCCCGGCGATCCACATCGTGTGCTCGAAGAACTTGATGACGAACTCCTCGAAGATCGGGATAGTGCAACGCCAGTTCCACTGCAATCCGCAGCATCTGCTGGCTGAAGAACACCATCCACGCCGTTCCGTCCGCCTGTTCCAGGTGTCCCCCGCCTGGCAGCGGCGCGCTCCTGTCGAACACCCCGATATTGTCCAGCCCCAGAAATCCGCCCTCAAACAGATTGTTCCCTGCGCGGTCCTTTCTGTTCAGCCACCATGTAAAGTTCACCAGCAGCTTGGAGAACGCGTACGTCAAAAAATCCAGGTCGCCCTTGCCGTTGTTCCGCTCCTTGTCGCTCAGGTAAATCTGCATCGTGGCATACGCATGCACCGGCGGATTCGTATCGCCGAAGTTCCACTCATACGCCGGCATCTGTCCATTCGGATGCATGATAGTCGTTTCGCAGTATCAGTTCGAGCTGCGACTTCGCAAAATCCGGATCGACCGTCTGGAACGCCAGCATATGAAATGCCAGGTCCCACGCTGCGTACCACGGATACTCCCACTTATCCGGCATCGAAATAATGTCGTTGTTGTACATGTGGAACCACTCGCCGTTCCGCACCTTCTGCCTGATCTCCGGCGAACTTGTCGGCCCCACCTGATGCTCTCTCAGCCATACATTCAGGTCGTAGTAAAAGTACTGTTTGCTCCACAGCATTCCCGCCAGCGCCTGCCGCAACACCATCGCGCGATCCGGATCCGCCTTCACCGCCGCCGGCGTGATGCCGTCGTAGAACTCGTCCGCCTCCTTCAGCCGCGCCGCAAACACTTCGTCGAAGTGTTCAAACGGCCGCGCCTCCAGTCTCCGCCACCGCTCGCCCCAGACGCAGACGCACAACCTCCGTCTTTCCCGCCCCAACATTCAGCACGTAGTGCGGAGCCGCCTTCGTTCCCTCCATCGCCGGATTCACCGCCTCCTTCTGGCCATGAATGAGGTAGTTGTGGAAAGCATCCTTCACATACGGCGAAGCATTCTTCGTCCCGAACAGTTTCTCGTTATTGCTCTCGTTCTCCGTAAACAACAGCGGCGACGTCGCCCTCGCAATACAAGGCTGTAGTCAGCCAGCGACTCCTGAAAGATCGGATCCGTATGATGCGCCGAGATCACGCTGAACCCCTTGCTGCTGTGCCCCTTCAGCACCGGCTTGCTGCCCGAATCCGACCACATCCACGTATTGCGAAACCACAGCGTTGGCAACAGATGCAGCGTCGCCGCCTCTGGCCCCCGGTTCGCCACGCTGATCTTGATCTCCAGGTCTCTCCGCGCCCGCCTTCGCGTACTCCACAAACACGTCGAAGTAGCGGTCTTCGTTGAACACACCCGTATCCAGCAACTCGTACTCCGGCTTGCCGCGCCCACGCTCCCGGTTCGTCTTCACCAGATCGTCATACGGGTAAGCCGCCTGCGGATACTTGTACAGATACTTCATGTACGAGTGCGTCGGCGTGCTGTCCAGGTAGAAGTAGTACTCCTTCACATCCTCGCCGTGATTGCCTTCGCTGTTCGTCAACCCAAACAGCCGCTCCTTCAGAATCGGATCCTTGCCATTCCACATCGCCAATCGCGAAGCACAGCACCTGGTGGTCATCGCAGATTCCCGCCAGCCCGTCCTCACCCCAGCGATACGCCCGTGACCGCGCCTGATCATGCGTGAAGTAGTCCCACGCGTCGCCATTCGCGCTGTAATCCTCTCGCACCGTTCCCCACTGCCGTTCGCTCAGGTAGGGTCCCCACTTCTTCCAGGGAACGAGCTTGGCGGTGGCTTCTTGAGTCTTCGTTGTTCTTGTGTCTGTGCCATCGATTCCTCCGCACTTTTTCGCCAGGGCGTGACTCGTCGATTCGCTGGGCCACGGAACGTGTCCTCGCCCTACGATTGCAAGAATACCCCCTACGACGCCCATGCAACCTGTCACAACTGACAGGCGGGTCGCGGCGCACCATCTTCCAAGAATGTGAACATTTGGCAAACAGCGAAAGAAGGCTGTTCACGGTGTGCGAGTCTCCGGCGAATTCAGGAGGGCCCGCTTGTTTCGGTTCGACCTTGATAGGGGCCACTTCTGGTGTCGGATACGCTTTTGATGTCCTTGTCGAGAAAGTAACTGAGAAATGTACGGATCGCCGCAATAGATGCCAATTGCCCAATGTCCGACCACGTCGGCGCAATGGCTATGCGGATAACATCGGCCGCAAGCTCGAACTCCAACCCAAGTAGCAACCAGGTCGCAAAGTGCATCCAGATCTGCATCTTCTGTGCTGTCGGCGAGCGAAATCGCATCAAAGACATCACAAACGCTTCCGCGGCGCCAATGGTAATCAGAAGAGCGGCTGCACCCTCCACTATCGTCGCGGCTATGCCCCAGAACGATTTCAGCAACTCTTCCATTTTGCGGCCCTTCACAACTTTCCGGATTAAACTCCGCTTGTCACAAACACATTGTCCTCTGAGCAATCGGCGCAGCAAAAGCGTGCTATCGACGCGGTACCACAATGCCGTCTAGCTCATACATTTTTCTTGCGCTGCCATGCAAGCATTCATGCGGTGACCCACATTTGAGATGAATGTCCGAGGGAACTAGTCGCGTTCTTTCGTGAAGCCGAGCGCTGGCCCGAAAATAATACACCCCAGGCCCGTCCAGCACCTCAGGTGCCCACAAAAGTTCCGAATCATCGAAAAGTAATGTTGAGAAAATCCCCTAACCCCCGAGCGGGCCCTATCTCTGGCATTTTTACCAGTTCCCTCTCAGACCGTTCGCGAGTCAAATCAATTCGTGCAAGCCATCCAGCGGGAAACGCCAACCCGATAGGCATAAACTCACGTTCTGAGGTTCTCTCATGTCATTGGAACAGTCATCAGGGGTCGCTCAACTCGCATCGCAGCCACCGCAAGAGAATATGGTCTGGATTCCTGGCGGCACTTTCCTTATGGGTTCCGACAGACATTACCCGGAAGAAGCTCCGGCTCATCAGGCAACCGTCGAAGGCTTCTGGATCGACCAACACACCAGTAACAAATGAGCAGTTCGCACGTTTCATCGAAGCCACCGGTCATGTCACATCGGCAGAGCGCGCGCCGAATCCGGAAGACTATCCCGGTGCCCTGCCAGGGTTGCTCAAGCCTGCGTCAGTGGTCTTTAACAAACCCAAACAAAGGGTAGATTTGCGCGATCACTACAGCTGGTGGACCTATATCGTAGGTGCGGACTGGCGTCACCCCGAAGGGCCTGAAAGCTCGATTGCAGATCGTGCGCAGCACCCCGTCGTGCATCTAGCCTACGAAGATGCTGAAGCATACGCCAAATGGGCCGGGAAGCAATTTGCCTACCGAAGCCGAGTGGGAATTTGCCGCACGCGGAGGTCTGGAAGGCGCCGACTACGCCTGGGGCGGCGAACTCGAGCCTGGCGGTAAGCAGATGGCAAACGTCTGGCAAGGTCAGTTCCCATGGGAAAACCTCCTGGCCGATGGATACGAAGGAACCGCGCCTGTAGGACAATTTCCCGCCAACCCTTACGGTGTCTTCGACATGATCGGCAATGTCTGGGAGTGGACCTCTGACTGGTACTCAGCCCACCATCCTGCGGCAAAAGCCTGCTGTGGCGGGGAGATTCCGAAGGGAGATCGCGAACAGAGCTACGACCCCCAGATGCCCAACATCAAAATTCCTCGGAAGGTAATCAAAGGCGGCTCCTTCTTATGTGCTCCCGTCTACTGTAGGCGTTACCGCCCCGCAGCAAGGATGGCGCAACCCGTCGATACCTCCACCTGCCACGTCGGTCTTACGACTCATCGCCCGGCCATAACCCCAAAGCCATCGCCAAAAACAACGCAACTCCGCCCGCTCACGAAGCAGCAAGCCCGGAAATCAAATTAGAAGGTAAGAGAAAGCCCGGCCTGCAAAGTCCGCGGCGACTGCGCCAGGAACAGCGTCGGACCATCCGCCGAAAGGAACGGCCGATACCCCTGCGCCAGCAGATTCGTCACATCCACCGTCGCATCCAGCCCCGCCGGCAGCAGATTTCCCAGCCGCAACGCCTGCCGCAGATAGCAGCTGAAATAAGCCTGATCGCCAAACGACGCATACGGATCCACCGCCGTCACCAGCCGCGTCGGCTGCCAGCGATAGGAAGCCCGAATCCGAGTTCCCGTATGCAACACCCGCCCGCGCAAGGCAATCGTCGCACTCTGGGCAGCCTGCGGCGCGAGGTCCGTCGAAACATCGGGCAGGCTCAGCGAAGCCCCATCCTTCACCCCCAGCCCTTCGCCCGTCGCATACTCCACAGCAACCCACAACGCCGAAGTCAGCGGTTCAGTCAGGGTCACATTCACGCCCTGGGTCTTGTACCCTCCGCTCAGAAACCGGAAGTTCCCCGTCGTCGAATCCGCAACAATCCCATTCATCCCTGCCTGCGTCTGCTGCAGGTCCGCAGGTCCCAGCGCGCCTCCACCCGACACCGCCACGCGGTCCAGAGAATCGCGATAGTACGAGACCTGCACCAGTCCCTGCCCCGTCTTGCGGCTCGCCGTAATCTCCTGGTGAAGCCCCTGCGCCGTCTGCATCCGTCCCTGATACATCGCAGCGACAGGCAGCTCCTGCTGCAGAGAATCCAGCCCTGCAAACGATTGCAGGTCCTGCGACGTCGCCATGCGATATCCAACCGTCCAGTCCTTGATCGGATGCGCCGTCACTTCGAAGAATGGACGCGAACCCGAAGCGTATCCGGCCGTGCGGACAACATACAAGGTCCCCCCAGCCTCAACATCCGCCAAGTCGCCGAGCTTCATCAGCTGCGCACTCGACATCTGCATCGCGTCCAGCCCCGGCGTGCCCCCGGAGCTCACCAGCTCCGGATGCGTCTGATAACTCACCACCGCCCGGCCCGCGCCCGCAAACCCAAGCCGCGTCTCATATCCCGCGCAACCTCGGTCGACGGGCCAATCAGCGTCCGGTCCAGGCTGTTTTCCAATATCCGCCCGCAGCGCCAGACCGCCCCCATCATCCAGCGTCCGGTCCAGAACAAAGACATTGTGCACCCCACTGCTGCCAAACCCGCCATCACCCGCCGTCATCTCGGCCCGCGCCCGGTCGGTGTGCTTCGGCTGCGACTCCGTCACACTCGACGAGACCATAATCACGTCGCCATCTTCGGTCATCCGCAGAATCGGCCGATTCGCCGCCGAGCGCAGCGTCCACTTCCAGTCGTCGCTCGGCTCATCAGCCTTGCGGCGCTCCGCCGGAATCCACGTGGCCGACTCGAACAGCGTATTCAGCGTCAGATTCACCACCGCCTGCGCTCCTGCCCGAAGCTGCAGATTATCCCGCAGCGCCGGAACAAACAGCGCCGCACTCGCCCTAACATCATATTTTCCGGGAACCAGATGGGGAATCAGGTAACGCCCATGAAGATCAGTGAACGCCGTGCCCAGAACGACCGAGTTCGTCCGCCACCACCTGAACCAGCGCACCCAGTCTGCGCCACACCCTGCGCATCGCGGACAACGCCCGTCACAGCGGCAGCGCCTCTGACCCGCAGCCGTCCTGCACAGCCACGGTCAGCAGCATCAAGCGAGACAATCGCGATCTTCACCTGGGGTCGTTGCACAGTCAAGCCGTCCTGCGCGTCGATGGCTGTTCCAAATTGACCGCTCCCGGAAAAGGGGGAACGCGTTACAGAATGCGCTGCCGCTGGTCATCGCCTGTCTCAATCCGCATAACCATCCAGCCAATTCTTGCCGCATCTGCCTAATCTACGACAAACGGCGCAGATTCTGCGATCTGCTGCTTGGTAATTCCATCATTCACTTTGATATTGACCTGATACTTGCCGGGCTGAAGAGACGCCAGCGGCAAGCTCTTCTCCAGCGTGACCTGGTCCGAATTCGGGTTCAGTCTTCGTCGTCAACTCCTGCGTCTCCAGAATCGCCTTATTCGTCGCCATGATCCAGAATCTGGTACTCGATCGTCGCGCCGTTCTGTTTGCTCTTTTCGTCGATGCCGAGGTTATACACCTGCATCCAGAAGTTCAAATTCTGTCCGCGGTGGAACGTCACCGGAGTCGCAGCCGCCCCGCTCGGCACCCGCGGAACAATGTGGGTGTCCCCGATCACAAAGTTCCCCGCGCCGATGTCCCTCGAAGGAACCCGCTCCATCTGCCGCCAGAATCAGCGAAGACGAGGCCAGCTTGTCATCATCGTACTTCGGAACATTCATGCTCCGCTGCCACCGGCCGATGTGGTCCGGGTTGTTGACGTCCTTGATCACGATGTCGATCTTGTACAGCCCGGGCGCAGCGGCAGCGCCTTCCAGTACACCGAAGAGTCGTTCTTCTTGCGCGCCAGCAGCTCGCTCGGCACCTGAACCCTCACCGTATCCTCAAACGTCTGGATCGCCTTGTGGTTCAGGTTCGACACCCGGCCCAGAATATTCACCGTTCCCGTAGCCACGCCGTCCTTGTTATTGAAGGTAATGTCACTGTTCTTGATCTGCAGCGTCACCGGCACCAGCACCGTATCGTTCGTCACCTTCACATAGTCGGTGCGAACGTCAAACAGGAACGGCGGCCCGGTCAGGATCTTCGGAGCTCGTCATAAACGCCTCCAGGTCCTTGAACTTGATCTCCGGCGCGGCCATCAGCTTCGCGTACATGGTCGAGCCGGTCGAACTGTTTGCTCTGGTTCTGCTGCTGACATCGGGCCCGTTGCCCAGCTGCTCCAGGCCCGCCACTCATGAAGCGGTCCGCCTCTTCGCCTGCCCTTCTGCTCGTACAGCGTCAGGCCTGCTCCCGGCACGTGCTTCAGCGCGTCCTTCTCCGAGCGGTCGATCGTCATGTGGTAGTCGCCGCACATGCAGGTATCGACAAACTCAATATCGATGTTGTCGCCGATGCCCTCGAGATACCGGTAGTGCCAGATCTCGAACGGGAAGGTCGAGGTATTGCCGCCGCCCTCTTCCATCGGCCGCTCATAGCTGCCGCCGCTCGGATGCGAATCGATGCTGTCCGGCTTGCCGTAGGCGATATAGATGTGCCCGCGGTCTGTCTTCCAGCCCGGCTTGCCCGCCGCAAAGTGCTCGTTCGCATAGGCAATGCGCGCGTAGTGCTCTTCGCGGTACTCATTCTCCGGCGAGTCGGGATTCGGATTCCGCCGCAGCCAGAAGTTCTCGATGAACTGGTCGCGCTCTTCGTCGTTGCTCAGACTCTTGAACGCCTGCAGCTCCTGGTCGGTGATGATCCACCGCACGTCTTCGTCGACCCACTTCTTGTACTCGCCCTTCAACTCGCTCCTTCAGCGCCTTCTGCTGCTCGAACTTTTCCTTATCGGTCAGCGGGCGCTTCAGCGGATCTGGCTTCTCCGTCGTCGCCGGCGCCTGCGTCACGCCATCGGCGCTGCGTCGGAAGCTGGCGTTCCCTGGGCGGACAGCAACTGCACCCCGCATCAACAGCGAAGAACAAGCAGTGCCGGAAATCACGACGCCGAGAAGTAGTCATAGTAGGGGCGGCACTCCTGTTACCAACCTATCATTGTAGAGCCGTTATATCCTCGGTTACAAGCACCGGTAGACGCAGCAGACCGGTCCTGTTATCATCATCTGTATCCTGGCAACTCAAACAAGTTTCATGCGCAGTCGCAGCCTTACGCCCAGAACTCCGCTCGAAGACGCTAAGTCACGTTCTGGAGATCATTACGGAACCATCTGATGGAACCTGCACTCCGTATTGTCTCTTCGAAGCAGGCAATTGATTCTCACGCAGACGCACCTCTCGGCCAACTCGCAGAGGCGCTGAAGAAAGCAGCAATGAGCGCTAAGAAGATTATCATGATCGTCGTCGGTCGTCCTGGTTCTGGCCGGCGTCGTCGTCGCCAGCATCTTCCACAGCCAGTCCAACGTCACCAAGGTCGCCACCGGCAAGGTCGTCCGGCAGGACCTCGTCTCCATCGTCAGCGGCACCGGCCAGATCAAGCCCAAGACCTACGTCAACATCGGCGCCACCGCCTTCGGCCGCATCACCCACCTCTACGTCAAAGAAGGCGACCACGTCAAAGAACGGCGCCATCCTCGCCACCGTCGAAAGCGTCCAGCCGCCAGGCCACCGTCGCCGCGCAGGAGGCCACCATCGCCGCCTCCAAGACCGACATCACCATCCTACGTCGCCGCCGAAAAGACCGCCGAAGCCAACATCGTGCAGGCCAAGGCCGACCTCGAGCAGAAGCAGCCTCGACTACGACCGCGCCCAGGCGCTCTACAACGAGAAGCTCATCGCCAAGCAGGACTACGACGCCAAGAAGGCCGCCTACGACATGGCCGTCGCCACGCTCGCCCAGCGCCAGGCCGCGCTCGCCCAGGCCCAGGCCCAGACCGACTCCCAGCGCGGCCACGTCGAATCAGGCCGTCGCCAGCCAGCGCGCCAACTTCGACGCCCTCGACAAGACCATCAGCCGCGCCCCCTTCGACGGCCTCGTCACCAACGTCCCCGTCCGCGAAGGCGAGACCGTCGTCGTCGGCATCCAGAACGCCGAAGGCTCCACCCTCATGACCCTCGCCGACATGTCCGTCATCACCGCCGAGGTCAAGGTCGACGAGACCGACATCGTCAACGTCCGCCTCGACCAGCCCGTCGACGTCACCGTCGATGCCCTGCCCGGCCGCGTCTTCAAAGGCCACGTCACCGAGGTCGGCGACCAGGCCCTCCTCCGCACCACCGGCATCGCCACCAGCCAGAGCACCACCGGCACCGAAGAGGCCAAGGACTTCAAGGTCGTCGTCACCCTCGATCCGACCCCCGGCGTCGACTCGACGAACTGCGCCCCGGCCTCTCCGCCACTGCCAAAATCACCACCGCGCACAAACCCGACGCCCTCACCATCCCCATCCAGGCCCTCGTCCAGCGCGACCCCGCCGCCGAAAAGATCCTCGCCGCCAACGCCGGCAAGCCGCCCGCCAGCCTCGCCGCCACCCCCGCCGGCGCCGCCCCAAAGCCCAGCTCATCCAGGGCGTCTACGTGCTCACGCAACGACCACGGCAAGCTCCGCGCCAAGTTCGTCCCCGTCACCACCGGCATCACCGGCGCCACCGACATCGAAGTGCTCGGCGGCCTCAAGGAGGGCGACGAGATCGTCACCGGCCGCTACCAAATTCTGCGCGCCCTCAAGAGCGGCACGCCGTCAAAAGAGACAACACCGTCGAAACCAGTCCGACGACGACGAGTCTAACGTCGTCCGAAGGCCAGCAGCACTCCTCGAAGCCGGAAGACGGTTCATTAACCCCAGTGGAACCATCGCCCCGGCCTAAACGTACTATCCTGAAACAGGCAACACTAACCGGAGAACCGGATGGCCATCGAAACCGCAGTCGAATCCCCGCTCTCAACCGAGCAACGCCGCCGGCCCAAGCCCCGGCGACGTCATCGTCACCGACAATCTCTGGAAGACCTACGAGATGGGCGACCAGCAGGTCAACGCTCTCCGCGGCGTCAACCTCCGCATCCGCCACAACGAGTACGTCGCCATCATGGGCCCGTCCGGCTCCGGCAAATCCACGCTGATGAACCTCATCGGCTGCCTCGACTCGCCCTCGCAGGGCCACTACTGGCTCAACGGCCACGACGTCTCCGAGCTCAACGACGACGAACTCGCCCGCATCCGCAACAAGGAGATCGGCTTCGTCTTCCAGACCTTCAACCTCCTCGCCCGCGCCACCTCGCTCCACAACGTCGAGCTGCCGCTCATCTACAACGGCACCCCCGCCGCCGAGCGCACCGAGCGCGCCAAAGCCGTCCTCGAATCCGTCAACCTCGGCACCCGCATGATGCACAAGCCCAACGAGCTCTCCGGCGGCCAGCGCCAGCGCGTCGCCATCGCCCGCGCCCTCGTCAACAGCCCCTCCATCATCCTCGCCGACGAGCCCACCGGCAACCTCGACTCCAAGACCGGCGACGAGATCATGGCGCTCTTCGACGAGCTCCACGCCAACGGCAACACCATCATCGTCGTCACCCACGAGCCCGACATCGCCGAGTACGCCCACCGCATCGTCACCATCCGCGACGGCGTCATCGCCGGCGACCATCCCTCCTCCCGCTTCCGCAACCAAGCAGTAACCAAACAGGTCACCTGGACCTCTGACATCCGCAGCTCCCACCTCACCGTCTAAAATAGAATGATGGCAACAGCTCCCCGCGGCTCTCGTCTCTCATCGGAACTCTCGCCGCCCTTCTCTGCCTCTGCCCCACCGCTCGCACGCCGATCCCGCGCGTTTCGATCTCGCCGGCCCCAAGATCGACGTCCACGTCACCCGCGACGGCCAAGACCCTCCCCATCGCCCAGGTCCCCAACCTCCAGCCCGGCGACAAGCTCTGGCTCCATCCCGATCTCCCGCCCACCCAGTCCGTCCACTACCTCCTCGTCGCCGCCTTCCTCCGCGGCACCACCAACCCGCCTCCCGACAACTGGTTCACCAGGATCCAGACCTGGAACAAAAAAGTCCGCGAAGAAGGCGTCACCATCACCGTCCCCGACGAGGCCCAGCAGGCCATCCTCTTCCTCGCCCCCGAGACCGGCGGCGACTTCTCCACCCTCCGCTCCGCCGTCCGCGGCCGCCCCGGCGTCTTCGTCCGCGCCTCGCAGGACCTCCTCGAAGCCGGCTTCGAGCAGGCCCGCATCGAAAAATATCTCGCCTCCATCCGCCGCGTCCCCCCCGACGACGCCAAGGCCCTCGCCGAGCACTCCGACCTCCTCGCCCGCACCCTCAACCTCAAGCCCAACGGCGACTGCTTCAAGCGCCCGTCGATGCCCAGTCCAACTGCCTCACCCAGGCCGGCAACCCAGACCCTCCTCGACGACGGCCACGGCCAGCCGTCGCCGCCGCACTCTCCAACGGCCCCAACTCCGACTTCATCAACCAGGCCAGCTACACCGGCATGGCCGGCGGCGGCCTCTACAGCGCCTACGTCGGAGCCATCGTCGATCTCGTCCGCCTCATGAGCGGCCTCCACACCGCCAAATACCAGTACATCCCCGCCATCGCCTTCCCCAGCGGCGAAGCCCTCAACCTCCGCCTCAACACCCCGCCCTCCTTCCACGATCCCAAATCCGTCATCGTCATCGGCCTCCCTGCCATCCAGGCCGCCGTCCCGCCGCCTCTGCGCCCCGCCGATCCCAAACACGATCACCTGCCTCCTCAAACCCGCCGTCGTCCTCCCCGTCGAAGGCGCTCCCCTCGTCTTCTCCACCTCCTTCGCCCACGACCTGGTCCTCCACCTCGAACGGCCCCGGCGCCCGGCACAGACATCCCCCTCACCCCCGACGCCTTCCAGGGCGGCCTCGTCCTCGCCCACGCCCCCGACGCGCAAGCCCCTCCCGCTCGATCGTACGCCGACCGAGACCACAGCCGCAACCCGCAGCCGGCCACCACAACCGCAACCGCCGCCGTCCAACCCTCCACCCCTGCCCCCGGCACCAACGCCATCACCGGAACCATCACCGGCTACTGGGGATTCGACACCTTCACCGGCCCCACCCTCAACCTGCAGGACATCCCCGGCAAAGACTGGAAGCTCGCCGCCGACGACACCCTCATCGCCGGCCACGAGAACCACCTCTCTCCTCACCTCCACCGGCACCGCCTGCATCGAAACCATCACCGCTCGACACCGGCCCGGCAAACTCAGCTTCGACGACCCAGTGGAAGACCGAACCGCCAAGCCCGACATCCGTCGACGTCTCCGCTCTCCCTCAAATCCCTCGATCCCGGCGCCCTCCACCTCTCCATCCAGCAGTTCGGCGACCCCAAACCCGACACCGTCAGCCGCCAAAACCTACTCCGAACCCGCCACCCTCGAATCCCTCGACCTCCACGCCGGCGACACCTCCGCCAACTCACCGGCACCAGCCTCGATCAGGTCCAGCAGCTCACCCTCAACGACCTCGACCTTCACCCCAGCACCCGCCACCCCCGACACCGCACACCACATCCGAACCCGGTCCTCCACACCCTCCGCCTCACCCTCCCGCCCAACACCCCCGCCCCCAAACTTCACGCCGGCGAGCAGCTCACCGCCAGCGTCACCCTCAAGGACGGCCGCACCCTCACCCTTCCCGTCACCGTCGCCCCCGCCCGCCCCTCCGTCACCCTCCTCAGCAAGAACATCGGCCAGTCCCGGCAACACCTCCATCCACCTCGCCGACCAGGACGACCTCCCCGTCAACCAGCAGCTCACCTTCTCCCTCAAATCCGCCACGCCCTTCCCCCGCACCGGCAAAATCGAGATCGCCAACGCCGACGAAACCCTCCACACCACTCTCACCGTCGCCTCCGGCAACCTCATCCTGCAGAACCCCCACACACTCCTCGCCACCCTCGACCCCCTCAAGGCCTTCGGCACCTCTGCCTTCGGCCCCCTCCGCCTCCGCGCCGTCGCCCCCGACGGCACCACCGGCGACTGGCTCCCCCTCGCCACCCTCGTCCGCCTCCCCACCCTCAAAGACCTCCGCTGCCCCGCCGACGCCACCCAGCCCTGCACCCTCTCCGGCTCCAGCCTCTACCTGGTCGACTCCATCGCCACCGACCCCGCCTTCACCGACCCCCACCACCGTCCCCGAGGGCTTCGTCGGCAACACCCTCACCCTCCCCCGCCCCGCCATCCGAAGACCGGCTTCTACCTCCGCCTCCGCGACGACCCCACCGCCACCAACTCCGTCACCCTCCCCATCCTCCCCAGCACCCCCAACCACCTCCCAGGCCACCCCACCAAACCTGACCCTCAGCCCGTCACATAGCGACAAGCACTGCCGGACAGTGACCTGCCGAGGCTAACCATGCGCTCCAGCGCCTAAAGTCGGAGCTAACGCTCGTCACGAGCCAGGCGCTAATGAAGAATTACATCCGTGCAATAGGAGTGGATCCTCGTTCACAGTCTCCTGCAAAGCGCATCTGCACCTTGCTGTGTTTCACGCTGTAAGTGAAGTAAATCACCAACCCGACCACCAGCCACGCCACCACCACAACCTTCGTCAGCGTCGGCAGCGTCCAGATCAGGTACAGCGCGCTGACAATCCCCAGGATCGGAACCAGGGGAACCCACGGCGTCTTGAACGGCCGATGCAGATCCGGATTGCGTCGCCGCAGAATCCAGACGCCAGCGCAAACAATCGCAAACGCCAGCAGCGTCCCCATGTTCACCAGCTCGCTCAGCTTGTCGATCGGCAGCAGCGCCGGCATGAACGCCACAATCGCCCCAACCACCAGGTTCGAGATCCACGGCGTGCGGAACTTCGGATGAATCATGCCGGCCCACTTCCACAGCAGCCCATCGCGCGACATCGAATAGAACACCCGCGACTGGCCCAGCAACATCACCAGCATCACCGTGCCCAGCCCGAACACCGCGCCGATCTTCACCAGGATCGAGCCCCAGCGAATCGCCCGTAGCATCAATCCCGACCGCCACCGGATCGCTCACATTCAGCGCCCGGAAGTTCACCAGCCCGGTCAGCGTGCCCGACACGAGGATGTACAGAACCGTGCAAACCACCAGCGAACCCAGAATCCCAATCGGCATATCCCGCTGCGGATTCTTAGCCTCCTGCGCCGCCGTCGACACCGCATCGAACCCGATGTACGCAAAGAAGATCGAAGCCGCACCCGCCGTAATTCCGCTCATACCAAACCGTCCCGGCCCCTCGCTCGGAGGAATAAACGGAGTCCAGTTCGCATGTGCCTGCGCCGGATGATGCAGAAGGAAGCTGATGCCCAAGCACCAGAAAAATCCCGACCACACCCAGCTTCACAATCACAATCGCGGTATTCAGATTCGCCGACTCCTGAATCCCGATGATCAGCACCGCCGTCACAATCGTGATCGCGACAAACGCCACCAGATTGAACACACCCGTCACATGCGGCAGCGCAGAAGCATCCACACCAGCCGGCAACGCAGCCAGCTGCATCCAGCGATCATGAAACAGATACAGCACCGTCCCCGGAGTCGTCGTCAACTGCGGCGGCAGATGAATCCCAAAGTCAGCCAGCAGCCCCACAAAGTATCCGCTCCACCCCGAGGCCACCGTCGCCGCGCCAAACGCATACTCCAGCACCAGGTCCCACCCAATGATCCACGCCACAAACTCGCCCAGCGTCGCATACCCATACGTATAGGCCGAACCCGCAATCGGAATCAGCGAAGCAAACTCCGCATAGCAAAGCCCCGCGAACGCGCACGTGATACCGGCCACCACAAAGCTCAACACCACCGCCGGCCCCGCGTGCTTCGCCGCAGCCTGCCCGGTCAGAACAAAGATGCCCGCCCCAATAATCGCCCCGATTCCCAGCGTAATCAGGTTCAGTGGGCCCAGCGTTCGTTTAAGTCCGCTCTCACCCTCGTTCTCCGCCTCTTTCAACAGACGGGAGAGTGGTTTAACTGCCAGCAGCTTCGCCATCGATTCGTGTTCTCTACTTTCTTCAGACTCTTTCCTGTTCCTGCTGTGTTCGAGCGGACATCCGCGTCCACACCAGGTACACAGGAATCCCCAGCAGAACGATCATCAGGCCCGGCCAGGTGTATTGAGGTTTGTACCGCAATAGTACCCCACAAATCCATAAAGCCATCACGATATACAACGCCGGCAGCACCGGATACCCAAACGCCCGGTAAGGCCGCGCCGCATCCGGACGCGTCCGCCGCAGCACAAACAACCCCGCAATCGTCAGAATATAAAACACCAGCACCGCAAAGATCACATAATCCAGCAGCTGCCCATAGCTCCCCGACAGGCACAGCAGACAAGTCCACCCCCACTGCACCCACAGCGAGTTCACCGGCGTCTTCGACCGCTCACTCAGCTTGCCAACCGACTGAAAGAACAATCCATCCCGGCTCATCGCGTAATAAACCCGAGCCCCCGCCATCAGCAACCCATTCACACACCCAAACGTCGAAATCAAAATCACCGCAGCCATCAGCTTCGCGCCATATCCCGGCAAACGCCTGCTCCATCACCGCCGTAGCAACTCTGATCCTCCGAAGCAAACTGAATTCCCCGCCCCACGATACTCGTCGCCGCCGGATCACCCACCATCGGCAGCACACTCAGATAAACGAAGTTGCAAAGCACATAAAGCAACAGCACAACCCCAGTCCCAATCACCAGCGACAACGGAATATTCCGCTTCGGGTCCCGAATCTCCCCCGCCGTAAACGTAACGTTGTTCCACGAATCCGAGCTGAACAGCGACCCCACCTGCACCACCGCCACCATCGTCAGCAACCCGACCTAAGCCGTCGGCCCGCCCACTCCCACCTGCACCGCGTGAAGAGTCCCCCACCCCGCACCCGCCCAGAAATTATGCCAGCCCTCGCCAAAATTCGCCGCAATCGCAGTCGAATTCTTCGCCACCAACCCCACCAGCACAACCGCCGCCAGCGCCAGCACCTTCGCAGAAGTAAAAACATTCTGCACCGCCGCACCCATCTTCACGCCCATCGTATTCAGCAGCGTCAGCAGCGTAATCACCACAATCGCCGACAGATTCGCCGTATTCAATCCGATGTCCATATTGCCCAGCACCATCGGCCCCACATGCCACGCCGGAACATGCCCGATATGCCAGATCCAGTTCGACGCACTCACACTCGGAAAGAACACCCCAAGAAACTTCCCGAACGCAACGCCCACCGCCGCAATCGTTCCCGTCTGAATCACCAGGAACAGCGTCCACCCATAAAGGAATCCCCAAAGCGGCCCCAGCGCCTCACGCAGATAGACATATTGTCCGCCTGCCTTCGGCATCATCGCCGCAAGCTCGCCATAGCTCAGCGCGCCGATGATCGTCATCAGCCGCTGTCACCAGCCACGCCGCAATCAGCAACGCCGGCGAACCCAGCCCACGCGACATCTCCGCCGACACGATAAAGATGCCCGACCCAATCATCGAGCCCATCACAATCGCCGTCGCCGAAAACAGGCCCAGCCCCTGCACAAACTGCGGAGCGGCCGACCTCCTGTTGATTGTCCTCTAGCAAAGCGGTGGAGTTGCCCGACATCGTTCTCTTCGAAGAATTCACGTTCCGTCTGTTCTACCGTAAAATTTCGAGAAAGTCTCCCACGACTTTCCTAATCGTCTCGCCCTCAACGAACAGCCCGCTGATAACCGCCACCGAATCAGCCCCCGCCTCCATCACACTCAGCGCATTCTCCCGCGTGATTCCACCAATCGCCACAATCGGCTTCCTCGTCAGCGCTCGCACCCGCCGCACACCCTCCAGCCCAATCACAGGCTCCGCATTCAGCTTCGTCCCGGTAGCAAACACAGGCCCAACTGCGATGTAGTCAGCGCTCGTCCCATTCGCAATCCGCGCCTGTTCCTCGTCATGCGTAGAAACCCCAACCCATCTCTTCGCCCCAACCATCCGCCGCGCATCCTCCGGCGACAAATCTCCCTGCCCCACATGCACCCCACCAAATCCCGACGGTCCGACCAGGTCCGCGTGGTCATTCATCATCAACCGGCAGCCGCTCCCGTCAAACACCTCCCACATCTCCGACGCATTCCGCAAGATCGAGTCAGGTTCACCCAACCTTATTGCGATACTGCACCAGCATCACCCCAGCCGCCTTCAACTCCTCAGCAATCCGCCCCAACGCAATCCCCCGCAACTCAATCAACCCCTGATCAACAATCGGATACAAGCCGCGGAAACTGCGGATTCACTGGATCGCTCACTAGCTTTCCTTCTGCCGCTCCAAAAACCGCTCCATAAACTTCGTATCGAACTGCCCCGCACGAAACTCCTCATCCGCAAAAATCTTCTGGTGCAGCGGAATCGTCGTATGAATCCCCTGGATCACGAACTGGCCGAGCGCCCGCTGCATCTTGTCCATCGCCTCCACGCGATCGGCCCCATGACAGATCAGCTTCGCAATCATCGAATCGTAGTAAGGAGGCACAACACCCTCCGCATACTGTGCCGTATCCACGCGAACCCCGTTCCCTCCCGGCACATTAAACGCAGTGATCTTCCCCGCTGACGGAGTGAACTTCTCCGGATGCTCCGCATTGATTCGACACTCAATCGCATGACCCCGAATCTCCACCGGCTTCGGAATAATCGATGTCAGCTTCTCTCCCGCCGCAATCCGTAACTGCGCCTTTACCAGGTCAATTCCTGTAACCATCTCAGTTACACAATGCTCCACCTGGATCCGCGTATTCATCTCGATGAAGTAGATCTTCCCGTCTTCATCCATCAGGAACTCAATCGTCCCTGCGTTCCAATAGCCAATATTCTCCAGCGCCTTCTTGATCGTCTTGCCCAGTTCCTCGCGCAGCTTCGGGCGTCACCATCAAGCTCGGAGCCTCTTCGATCAGCTTCTGGTGCCGCCGCTGAATCGAGCACTCCCGCTCTCCCAGGCTCATCACATTGCCATGCTCATCGGCCAGCACCTGGAACTCGATATGCCTTGGCCGTTCGATGAACTTCTCCATGTACATGTCGCCGTTACCAAACGCATTCGCCGCCTCGGTCGAGGCCTGCTGAAACATCGCCGGCAGTTCCTCAGCGTTCCTGCAAATCCGCATCCCGCGCCCACCGCCCCCAGCGACCGCCTTCAGAATCACCGGATAGCCAACCTCTTTCGCCCACTCCAGCGCCTCTTTCTCGTCCGCGATCACTCCATCCGACCCCGGCAGAATCGGAACCTTCGCCTTCTTCATCGTCTGCCGCGCGGTGGACTTCTCGCCCATCATCCGCGTCACCTCCGGCGTAGGCCCGATGAACTTGATATTTGAAGCGCGACACACCTCGGCGAAGTTTGCGTTCTCGCTCAACAACCCATATCCCGGATGAATCGCATCCACGTCCGCTATCTCCGCCGCGGAGATCACCGCTGGCACATTCAGATAGCTATCTGCCGACCGCGGCGGCCCAATGCAAATCGCCTCATCGGCAAAACGCACATGCAGCGAATTCCTGTCCGCCTCGCTGTATACCGCGACCGTGCGGATCCCCATCTCCTTGCACGCGCTGATCACCCGCAGCGCGATCTCCCCACGATTTGCAATCAAAACCTTACGAAACATAGTTGCGGATGCCTTCCGTCGTACTTAACAATTTGTCATTTCGACCGGAGCGCAGCGGAGTGGAGAAACCCGCTTCGCTACCGGTATCTTCCCCGTCGCGAAACGCTCCCTACCGTTGCCGAATAGCAAATAGCGCCTGCCCATACTCCACTGGCTGCCCGCTCGTAGCAATGCGCTTCACCACTTCGCCGGCAACATCGGCCTCGATCTCATTCATCAGCTTCATCGCCTCGACGATGCAGAGCACCTGGCCCACCTCCACCTGGTCGCCCACCTTCACAAACGACGGCGCACCCGGCGAAGGCGACTCATAGAACGTTCCTACAATCGGAGACTTCACCTCATGCAGCTTTTCCTCCAGCTCCGACGCCAGCTCTGCTGCCGGACTCGGAGCCGCACTTGAGCCTGCGCTCGCCACATGAGCGCCGCAGGTGCCGAAGCCATCAGCCTGCTCAATTGACTCAGATCCAGACCACCCGCCGCAGCAGGCTCACCCGCAAACTTGATGCGAACCTTCAGATCGTCCTGCTCGATGTCGAACTCGGCGATACCATTCGCCTTCAAAAATTCGACCAGTTCGCGAAGCTCTTCCAGTTTTTTCCCGTCCATCCTCAATCTCCCGGTGCTTTAGCACCTGTGTCTCGGTCTTCTAGTCCCGGTCTCCCGGCCTAGTCCATGCTCTTACAGCTCTATCCAGGCCTTCACACTCGGCGTCAAAACCTCTCCGCCCCTGCCCGTAACCAGAACCATGTCCTCAATCCGCAACCCGAACCGACCCGGCATATACACTCCCGGCTCGATCGTAATCACCATACCCTGCTCTAAGACCTGCTTCTGCTTCGCCGCAAGCCTCGGCCCTTCGTGAATCTCCAACCCAACTCCGTGCCCCGTCGAGTGGCTGAAGTACTTATCCAGCTTCACCTTTCGCAACACGCTTCGTGCCGCCTCGTCCACCTCGCCGGCAGTCACTCCCGGTGCGACAGCAGCAACCGCAGCTTCCTGCGCTTCCAGCACAAAATCATACACGTCCCGCTCCTCCGGCATCGCTTTGCCCAGGTGCACGGTACGAGTCATATCGCTCAAATATCCGTCGAGAATAACACCGAAGTCGAGCGTCACGAACCCCCGCTGCGGCAGCTTCGCCTTCGTCGCCCGTCCGTGCGGCAACGCCGATCGCGGGCCACTCGCAACAATCGTCTCAAAACTCATCCCTTCGGCTCCGCCCAGACGTGCGGCATACTCGAGCGTCGCCGCAACCTCCGTCTCTGTCAGGCCGGGCTCAAGATAAGTCAGCAGCCCTTCGAACAACTCACACCCCAAAGCAGCAGCAGCCCTGATCCTCGCGATCTCGTCCGCGTCTTTCACCTCCCGCAGCCGCCCCACCAGCGACCCCACCGGCACAAACATCCCACGCCGCACCTTGCCCGACACAGCCTTCCGCATCGCTTCCAGCCCCGACACCGTCGTATGCGCCGCGTCAAATCCGCACCGCCGCACCTTTGCCGACTCCATCCACTCGCAGGCCGCCGCCACGGCGTTTTTAGCCGCAATCACCACCCGAGTCCCCACCGCCTCTGCCTTGGCCTGGGCGGTGTACCGGCCATCCGTAAAAAGCACCGCCCGCCCCTTCGCGAGCACCAGCGCGCCATTCGACCCTGTAAATCCAGAGAGATACCGGACATCCGGAAGATGCGTCACCAGCAGCCCGTCCACTCCGGCAGCCCTGGCCGCTTCTGCCGCTCTCTTCTTTCGCAAATGAAAACTCATCTCTTTGATTCTAACCAAACTATCGCCCTGCGATTAGGGCTGCACCCGGTATCATGAACTATGCCCGGTGTCGCCACCTCCCCCCCGCAGCAAATCACCCGCAGGAAATTCCTCATCGCCGGAGGAGCCGCCGCCGCTGGACTCGCCCTCTACTCCGGCGAGATCGCGCGCCATGAAATCGACATCGTCCCCGCACCTTCAACATCCACAATCTCCCCACCCCTTTTCACGGCTTCCGAATCGCCCAACTCAGCGACATTCACCTGGACGAGTTCACCGAGCCCTTCTTCCTCGAGCGCATCGTCCAGCAAAGTCAACGCCCTCGCCCCCGATCTGGTCCTCCTTACCGGCGACTTCATCACCCACGGTTCGCTCACCTTCGTCGCCGGAGGTCATGCCATCCATCGATGCGCTGAAATCCTGACGACCCTCACAGCTCCGCATCGCTACGCCATCCTCGGCAACCACGACGTCGCCTTCAATGCCAAAGCAGTCACCCGGGCCCTCGCCACATACGGCACGCCCGTCCTCATCAACCAGTACGTTCCCATCGAACGCAACGGCGCCCGTCTCTGGCTCTCGGGTCTGGACGACCCCGGCACCAGCAACCCGGATTTAAATCTCGCGGTCCCCGCCAAACCCGATGGACCAGTGCTTCTCATGGCCCACGAACCTGACTTTGCCGACGACGTAATCGCCCACCCACGCGGTCCTCTCGTCGACCTGATGCTCGCCGGACACTCCCACGGCGGCCAGATTCGGCTCCCCCTCCTTGGCGCGATGATCCTGCCCCCAATGGGCCGAAAATACCCCGAGGGGTTCTACCAACTCAACCGCATGCAGCTATATGTCAACCGCGGCATAGGCACCGTAGGCCTGCCATTCCGCCTCAATTGCCCCCCCGAGATCACCCTCATCACCCTGCAGACCTGCCTGAGTAAGTGAGTTGTCCGTTGCCAGTAGAATTCCGCAGCAGTTAGGAACAGACAAGCCTTTACGAGCAACCAGCAACTAACAACTTCCCTCACGCCCCAAACGCAGTAAAGAAGATCATCACAAACCCCACTGCAAATAGCCCAAGCGCCAGAGCCAGCCGCCACACCACGCTGTACCAGCGTTTTCCCACCGCCGACCGGCAAAGTTGGATCGCGAACCAGAACGCCGCAACGGCGATCAGCCCAAAAATCACCACATATAGATCAATGTGAGAAACAAACCGCTTGAACAAACCGGGCTACCGCGCCCGCGCTACCGGCTTCTTCTGTTTCGGCATCACCACTAGTGGCGCAGCCGGCTTGACCCCGGACTTCTCGTCCATCCAGGCGTCAAGAAGCGCCTTTTTGAAGCGCCAGCGATTTCCCAATTTGAACGCAGGAATGAACCCCTCCGACGCATACCGGTACAACGTATCGCCGCTGATGCCCAGATACTCCGACGCCTGCCGGATATCCATCACCTCGCGTACCACTGTCTGCGCCGATGCCGCCATCCCGGTTCTCCGTTTCCTTACCGTCAGAGCGCGCCGAGGTACGAATCCTCGGGCACCCCTCTTTATATCCCCTTCTCTCTCGCTCATACAACAAAAATCTCACCTATTAACCAGTAACTAACTGATACATAAGTGTTAATCGCTTGAGTGCGAGCCTCCAAAGCAGCCGCAAAATCCAACCTCCGGTTGTAGCATCTCAATCGAACCCAGAACAATCTGTTGCTGTCCCCGAGCGCCCCAGTTTTCGCTCTCGTACTCAAAAACTCTCGGAGACCTGCTCCGATTAACCAAAAAAAGCCCGGCTCAAAAGGACCGGGCTTTCTTCTTACTGCGCACCATAACTATTTCTTGGGCTGCAGCCCCTTCATCACCGCCAGCAGATCCTCACCCACGGTCCGCGTCTTCGCAATCGCATCTGCCAGCGGAATGTCGGTGATCTCCGTCCCCTTCAGCACAACCAGCCGGCCAAACTTGCCTGCGTGCACCAGATCAATCGCCGCCACGCCATACCGCGTAGCCAGCATCCTGTCGAACGCCGAAGGAGTGCCACCTCGCTGCGTATGCCCCAGATTCACGCTCCTGGTCTCATACCCCGTGCGTTTCTCAATCTCCTCAGCGAGAGTCTGACCAATCCCGCTCAGCCGAACATGCCCAAACGAGTCCACCTTTTCTCCATGAGTCGCCTGGCCGCTCTCCGGAAACTTCGCGCCTTCGGCCGCCACGACAATCCCGAACTTCTTCCCATGGTCATGCCGATACTTCAACAACCGGCAAACCTCCTCGATATCAATCGGCACTTCAGGCACCAGAATCACGTCCGCGCCGCCCGCGATCCCCGAGGTAATCGCAATCCAACCCGCATCGCGACCCATTACCTCGCACACCAGAATCCTATTGTGCGCCTCAGCAGTCGAGTGCAGCCGATCCACCGCCTCCGTCGCAATCCCAACCGCCGTATCGAACCCAAAACAGGCATCCGTGCCCGAAAGATCGTTATCGATCGTCTTCGGCACCCCGACACACTTCACGCCCTTCTCGCTCAGCGCCAGCGAAATCGACTGTGTATCGTCCCCACCCAGCGCAATCAGCGCATCAATCTTGTTTTTCTTCAGCGTCTCCAGACACTTCTCAAATCCGCCCGGAATCTTCTTCACATTCGTCCGCGACGACCGCAGAATCGTTCCGCCCTTCTGCAAAATCCCCGACGTAGTCTCCATCGTCAGCGGCATCGTCACGTCATCAATAACCCCGCGCCAGCCCTCCATAAATCCAACGAACTCGTCACCATAGTGCAGAATTCCCTTACGAACCGCAGCTCGAATCACAGCATTCAATCCAGGGCAATCTCCGCCCCCGTCAACATCCCAATCCGCATCATTGTCTCCTTTGAACTTTTGGACTCCAGAAAAAATCATACGCCAGACGCACACACCTCACTCATCAATCCAAGCGTGTTACCTTCCGAATCCTTGAGGAAAGCCATCCACAATTCATGGTCCGGCATCCGCGCTACCAGATGCGGCGGCTGAACAAACTCCACGCCCTTGCTCTTCAACACAGCGTGCACCCTCTCTATCTCCGTCACCCTGAAGTACAGAATTATTCCCCCAATCGCGACGGCCTCATCCGCCAACCCAATCATCAGACGGACCCCACCGCACTGAAAGAACGCCATCGTCCCCGCGTCAAAGAGAAATTTCATACCCAGCGTCTGTTGATAAAAATCCTTCGCCCGCCCCAGATCGCGCGCCGTCAAACCAATCTGGCCAATATCATTCAATTGAATGCCATTTCCTGGTTCGCCCATCGCCACCTCCAATTAGTTCGCCCAGCTAACTCTACAGGCACCGCACTGCTCTTCAGGAGCCGTGGAAATCCTGAGAGAAGTCGTCCGCGCAATCTAGTTGCACACACGTGCAGCAGCTTGAAATCCAGAATGTTCTCTCGCCTCGACCGGTCGGCTAATGATGCAAAGAGAAATCAACGCTCACCGTCGTCGCGACGTCAACCGGCACGCCATTGATCTTGTATGGTCTGTATCGCCAGTTGCGAACCGCGCTCTTTGCCGCGCCCCGCAAAAGACGATGACCCTGGATAACCTGTACATGTTCAACGCTCCCATCCTTGGAAATCATCGCCCGCATCACGACACTTCCCTGAGTGCGGGTAAGGCTGGCAAGTGTCGGGTAGGAAGGTTTCGGCGCTGACACAAGGTTCGCCGCCATGACTCCTGAAGATACATCCACAGGATGATTCAGATCGGAAACACGATCAGGATCTCCGCTAACGTCCGATGTATCCGCCGTCGGCAAAGGCACCACGGTCCCCGAATCTTTGGTGACAGAGGGAGACCTGAGCGCAATCTGCGCCGACTTCTTCGAAGATCGTGGCGACCCAGCTATTGGACGGTCTACTCCTCGGTACGAGGAACTGTACCTCGATGCCGAACCGCCTGCTCGCGCTCCTCGTGCAGGAACAGCAGAAGCATCACTAACGGCAGGCGCAACACTGGAACCTCCAGCACTAACTCCTCCTCCTTCCAACGCGAGGTCCGGGGGACGCTCAACTGCTGAGTCCCTGTCACGCCCAAACACCCAGAAGAGAAAAGTAGCAGCCAGCAAGAGCGTGCAAACGCCAATAAGAAGCGGAAGAGCGAAGGAATAAAGCCTGAAGTCCTTCCGAACTCCCGTCGCAGTTCTGTCCCACTCGTTCGCCTTGGACGGATAGTCCTGCTTTCGGAAACTGGTCTCCGAAGGAACTGTCCCGGAGAATATTGCTCCGGCATTCTCGCTCGAGTCGCTTGGCGAATCGGACGGCCGAACGATCTTTAGCTCCGGCTCTATTCTGTCGATTTGCTGATCGATTGAATCGAGGTAGATCTGGAGTTGTAAGCTGCTCAGCTCCAATCGGGTCAAAGATTCCGTCAGTGTGTCCAAACTGCCTAACTGCAAACCTGTATCTATCGTCACGACGCGGGAGGAAATCTGCTCCGGACGAATCTCCACCAAATTCGAACAGGGACTATCAGGATCATCGGCGTGCAGCGGGCTGCAGACTCCGTCTCGAATCAAAGACTCCGCGACAAGAGTGATCGGAACGCTCATTTCACGGTCGGACGTTGCGACCTCAGCCCCACCACTGGCAACCGCAATGATCGTGAGAATCGTGCGAAGCGAAACGTTAGCCTCTTTCTCTATTACGGCTTTCGCCACGCGTGCAACGTCCCAATGAAGGTCACTGTGATATTTCATCGTCCGGGCAAAGGCGAAAAAGTCCTCTGGCAAACCGAAATCAACACCATTGCAGCGGAAAACATCGCGAAGGTCCTCGATGTAATCGCCGAAACCCGAGGCGATCCCCTGCGTATCAGAAAGGAGATTCATGGCATCCTCTTGGATGCTCGTTTGCCCCATACAGTAACCTGCTCCCAAACTTCACCGGCATCGCAGGCAACCTTTAGGTTGTAATTGTTCGCCTATACCACCTCAAAACCATAACCGGATCAAGCAGCTATGAACTTTCGCGCCACCAATCCGACCTCATCTCAACCCCGCCCACCACCTCCGTAGGCCGCCCCGGCTCCGGAGCCCACAACAAAATCCCCTTCTCCCCCGCCAACTCCACCAGCCGTTCAATCGGCTGCCGCCAGGCATGCAGCGCCAGATCGAACAGTCCCCAGTGAATCGGCATCATCAACCCCGCCTTTGCGCATCCGCCCCACCCAAAGCCTCAAACGCCCGCGCCGCGCCATCCGGCCCCAGATGAATCCCTGCCCACAACTCATCGAACGCCCCAATCTCCAGCATCGTCAGATCGAACGGCCCATACGCCGCTCCAATCTCCGCGAACCCCTCCCACCACCCCGAATCCGCCCCAAAGTAAACCGTATGCTTCGCCCCCTTCAGCACAAACGCCGACCAAAGCGTCTCGAACCGGTTGAACATTCCCCGCCCGGAAAAGTGCCGCGAAGGCACCGCCGTAATCTCCAGCCCACTCCACCGCCACACTCTCGGTCCAATCCAGCTCCGGGATCCTCTCCGCATCCACGCCAAACTCCCGCAGCGACTCACCCACCCCCAGCGAAGTCACCCACTGCGCTCCCCGCATCGACTCCAGCCCTGCCAGCCTCCGAATCGTCGCCTCCCCCAGATGGTCATAGTGGTCATGCGACACCAGCACCACATCCACCCCCGGCAGATCCTCCAGCCGCACCGGCGCCGCAAAGAACCGCTTCGGCCCCGCCCACTGGCTCGGCGAAGCCCGCTCATCCCACACCGGATCGATCAGCACCCGCACCCCATCGATCTCCAGCAGCATCGACGAGTGCCCCATCCACGTCACCCGCAGCCCGCTCTCCGGCGCCATCCCATACACCGAAACATCCGTCCGGAACGGCCCCAGCGGCCTCCGCGGAGACTTCTCTTCCTTGTTGCTCAGAAACCGCGGCAGCACTTTGAAGATCGTGCCCAACCCGCCAATCGTCGTCGGAACCGGATTCAGAAACTTCCGTCCCTCTTTCCTCGCCCGCCGCAACATCGTCATACTTTGGATGTTACAACCGCTACACCCTTCGCCATCACTCAAACCTCAAGGCAGGTAATAAAACGGATTCGGCAGCTTCACACTGATCTCGGCCTTCGGCTCGCCATTCAGATCGCTCCACTGGTCCCCCATACTCATCACGATCCGGTAGCCTGCATCGACAATCTTCTTCCGCTCCTCGCTCTTGTACTCCACCGTCGCCATCGTCTTCTGCGGCCCAACTCGCAGGCTCAAGCCCCTTCCACCCCTTGTACCCCGCAGCCTCAAGGTTCCGCACCGTCCCCGCCCGCTGCTCGTCCGGCCGCCCTGTAATGAAAAACACCTCCACCCCGGCAGCCCGCGCCTTATTGAACAACCTCAGCGTCCCCGGCAACGCCATATCCGCCTCCGGCGACACCGCCCATTCATTGAACATCCCCGCGATATACCCATAGTCCTCCAGCTTCAACTCGCAGTAGTTCGACAACGACGTCTCATCGATATCCAGCACCATCGCCAACCACTCGCCCGTCTTCCGCGTCGCGAGCATCCGATCCAACTGCGCCTCGGCCCTCCGAGCCTGAGCATCCACATCCGCCCAGTAGCACCCTCCCGTCCCCACACAATCGGCATAGTCCTCCAGCCGGTACCGCATGACGCCAAAGTTCTCCATCGGCTCCGCCGCCACCAGCACCGAAGGGTCCGCCGCTCCCGCCTCAGCCGTCGACACTGCCGTCACCGATGGCCTCGCTGCCGTTGGCTCAGCGCAACCTTGCTCCCGGCGGGCACCGGACAAACCGGCGGTCCCATCTGTGCCACACAAACCCCACCCACCAGCGCCACCACTCCCATCACTCGCAAGAATCCCTGCATCTCACCCTCCCCTTCCCATACAACGTTTTCCCCATTCACAATACGAGCAACAAGCACATCTTAGAACCTGCCGAAGTCCAGACTCCCCTTCAACACCCTCGCCTTCCATCCCGTTCACGAACCCTCCTCAGCCGCTAAACTACCGCTCTCTGCGTTCCTCGCCGTAATCACGACCAGATCCGCCATCCAGCTACACCGCTCTCGACGAACTCGAGTCGTTCTACGGCCTTCAGCAGCCGTCCTGGCCCACCGACCCCGATCTCTTCCTGGTCTGGTGGCATTGCGGCTATCCCGCCTCCGACATCGCCTGCGCCAAGGGCTGGGCCTCACTAACCAAATCCATCGGCACGACTCCAGAAAAACTCCTCGCCGCCTCCCCCGAAAAACTCGCAACCGCGTTGAAACCCGGAGGCATGGTGCCCGAACTCCGCGCCCACCGCCTGAAAGAGATCGCCATGCGCATCAAAGACCACCTCGACGGCGACCTCCGCACCGCACTCCCCGGCCCTCTCGATAAAGCCCGAAAAGAGCTGAAGAAATTCCCCAACATCGCCGACCCCGGCGTCGACCGCATCCTTCTCTTCGCCCACATCGCGCCCATCGCAGCCATCCCATCCAACTCCCCCCACGTCCTCGTTCGCATCCTCCTCGGCAGGGAGCGAGAAAACTATGCCGTCAACTACCGCGAAGCCCAGAACGCAATCGAATCCCAAACACCCGCAACCTTCGACACCCGCACCCGCGCCTATCTGCTCCTGAAACAGCACGGCCAGACCACCTGCAAACGCACCAATCCAAAATGCGATCACTGCCCCGTCAGTGCAAACTGCGCCTTCTTCTCCGGAAAACTCGCGGCCGTCCCGCCCCAGCCTCAAACTAAATCACTCCCTTCGAAGCCGTAGCCTCATCTTCATAGAACTCGCCGATCTCCTTCGCATACCTCTGCTCCACCACCCGTCGCTTCAGCTTCATAGCTCGGCGTCAGCGTCCCATCCTCCACGCTCCACTCCTCTGGAACCACGCTCATCCGCTTCATGCTCTCGTAGTTCGCCAGCCCGATATTCACCTTGTCCACGATCTCCTGATACGCCTTCACCACCTTCGCGTCCTTCACCAGAGCCGCATGGTCGCCCGCCGTAATCCCCTGCCCCTTCGCCCATCCCTCCAGCGCTGCAAAGTTCGGCGAGATCAGCACACACGCAAACTTGTGCTTATCCCCCACCAGAGCCGCATGCGCCACCAACACATTCGCCTTCAACTTGTTCTCAATCGGCTGCGGCGCGATCATCTTCCCACCACTCGTCTTCAACAACTCCTTCTTCCGGTCCGTAATCGAAAGAAATCCATCCTCATCCATATTCCCGATATCCCCCGTCTTAAACCACCCATCCGCGAGTAAAAACCTCAGCCGTCTCCTTCTCCTTCTTCCAATACCCCTCGAAGATCGAAGGCCCCTTCACCTCCAGCTCGCCATCCTCCGCAAACCGGCACTGCACATTCTCCAGAGCCTTACCCACCGTCCCCATGCGATGCGCCTTCGGAAAGTTCAGCGCAATCACCGGCGAAGTCTCCGTCAACCCATACCCTTCAAAGATCCGAATCCCCACATCCGCAAACCACCCCGCCGTATCCATCCCCAGCGGAGCGCCGCCCGAAATAAACACCTCGGCACACCCACCAAACGCCTCGCGAATCTTGCCATACACCAGCTTGTTCGCAATCTTCCAGCTCAGCCCACCCGGCGTCTTTCCCGTCAGAACCTCTCCCCTATGCCTCTTCCCCGTCTCCAGCGCCCAGCTCATAATCTTCAACTTCACCGGCGACAACGCCGACTTCCCCTCCACCGCCTGCCGTATCTTCTCGTACACCCGCGGCACCGCGACAAACACCGTCGGCTTCACCTCCTTCATCGCCGCCGCCAGCTGGTCAAACTTAGGACAGTAAGCCAGCCGCGCCCCATGACACATCATCGCGTAGTCCAGATGCCGCGCCGTCACATGCGACAGCGGCAGAAACGAAATGCAGCTATCCCGATCCCCAAAACCCATCATGCCCGTCGAGATAATTGATATTGCTCGCCAGGTTCCCATGCGTCAGCATCACGCCCTTCGGCTCACCCGTAGTCCCCGACGTGTAAATAATCGTCGCCAGATCCTCCGGCGTCGCACTCTTCACCATCGCATCAAACGCCGCATCCCGCGCCTGCTTCGTCTTCGCTCCTTCAATCAGCGCAGCCAAAGCTCTCCGCTCCGCTGAACTCGCCCGCATCCATCACCACCACATGCTCCAGCTCCGGCAAATCCCCCGCAGCCGTCAACTTGTCATACTGCTCCGCGAAGACACCACCGCTACCTTCGCCCCCGAGTCCCGCAACATATACCCAATCTGCTCCGGAGTCAGCGTCGGATACAGCGGCACATCCGTGCCTCCAATCGCCAGCACCGCAAAGTCCGTCACCGCCCACTCCCAGCGATTCTCCGAGCATGATCGCCACCCGATCGCCCTTCGCCACACCCCACCCACGAAACACATCCGCCAGCGCCCGCACCCGGCCATACAGATCATTCGAAGTAATCGGCTTCCACGCCCCATCCGCACCCTGCCACAAGCATCACCACAGAATCGCCACGCCCCGTCACCTTCCCAAGAACATCATTCACCGTTTCAAGTCAAACATGCAAGTCTCCACGTCGAATTCGCTGCCAGAGCATTATTGCAGCAATCGGTCTCAATCCATATCTACTTGCGCATTCTCGCAACCAGGACCTTCACCACGTGGCCGCACCAGCAGGCCCTCTCGGGCCGACTGTAGTCAAGTCGATCTGATGAAAGCCCATTTGGAGTGCGGGCGATTTCGGTCGCAGACGAAAGTCAAATTTTCTTGCATTGACAAAAAAGGGGATCTGCAATGCGAGAGCCCTCATCCTGGCCCGAGGCCTTCCACTCTGCGAAAGACTTGTCCACAAAGCGGATATCGTTGCCGCGCGAGTCGTAGTAGAGATTTCCCCGCGTCATGAAGCTCCCGTCGGCCCAATTGGCTCCGAGCAGAGCGCCCTCATCGAAGTAGACGATATTGTTTTCGAGCGTGAAAGAGACGTGCTGTTCCGACCGTGTGCGCATCAGTTGGTATTCGCGATTAAACGCGAAGATATTATTGCGCAAGATGTTTCCTTGGCCATAGTGCTGATGAAAGCCCGCGCTCTTGCAGTTGTAAACAACGTTATCTTCAGCCAGAATATCGCTCGACCCTTCGTCAAGATAGATACCCCACCCTCCGTACGTGAACGACGAGACATCGTGGATCAGATTATTTTGAATAACTGTCCCCGGTTGCACACCGAGGGTATAGATTCCGCCCATATCGCTCAGCATGTTCTTTCCGATTGCGTGCAGATGATTGAACGCGATCAGATTGCCGCTCGACTGATTTTTCGCATACCCCCAGGTCCAGCCCACAGAAATGGCGGTGTAGTAAAGATCGTGCACATGGTTATGCACGATCTGATTGCGTCCACTCTGCAACACCCAGATGCCCACGCCCGCCGCATACACGTTACCAAGATCGTGGATTTCATTGTCGGCGATCACATTGTCATAGTTCTGTTCCGCACGATTCCAACTAAAATCTGGTCCCCCAACTTTGACCCCACCGGCTCCCATATCGTAGAACTCGTTTGCCACTACCTGATTATGTTTTGAACCGCGCCCGAGTTCGAGTGCATATCCACCGGAGTGAGCGATCGTACATCTTTCAACGCGAAAGTTGACCGCTCCGACTGCTTCAACCGCTGATGACGCGGGTATACCGGCCTGGAGATCAAAGTAACCTTGCGGTCCCACATTCCAAGCCGCATACTCGAACGTCAGACCACGAAAAACAACATTCTGCACGACCTCCCCTGCCTCCGGCCGCCCCTGCAAAAGAACGAGCCGTTCCAGTCCCGGAGCAATTGCCTCCGCTTGCTCCATGTCCTCGCCACGAAGCGGAATGTAGGAGATCTTTTGCGTCGACCGGTCGAGATACCACTCACCTGGAGCGTCGAGGGCCTCCGGGGTGTTCTCAATGAAATAGCGCGCATTCTCTTCGTTGGCAGACGTCTGCGTAGGACCTAGCGCTACCAGATGGGCTCGTTGATCGACTGCATTAACGGGAGAACGAAAATCGCTCCAGGCCATAAAGCCCACGACCTCGACGTCTGCTTGCTTGGCCCATTTCTCCTTGAGGTCATTCCCGTGAAAGTGCAATTGAAGCGGTTTGCCGGGGGACCGCTTCCCTCAAAGCGAAAGAACCCGTCGTTGGGAGTTCGTGCACGAACAGCACGCCTGCCATTGATGAAGAGTTGATGGAAGTAGGGTCCTGAAGCGTCCGCCACCCAGGCCGTACCTGAGGTCTTAGTCCATCCGGAGATGATTCGGCCGCCGCTGATGACAGGATGCTCGCCGTGAGCCGCCTCCCAAACGGTATCGCTATCCTCCGGACCAAGTACCAGTGTCTCCGGAAGAAAATACATTCCTGCGCGAACCGTAATCGTGATGGGGCCTGTGACGCCCGCGCGACGCTGTGCACGCGCTGCATCTCGGGCCTCGGCCAGCGTCTTGATCGGACCAGCAGGAGAAACGATGACGACCTGAGCAGGCGCAGCAGCGACAACAAAGAGGAGAGCCAGGGCCAGACATGTGAGCATCATCAATTAGACGCGGAGTTCAGGTAAACGTGCTCGAAATGGCGATGGCCCTCGACGGAAGGAAACCTGCTGTTGTTTTCTCCCTGTTCAGTCAAAGCTCCCGATACATCACATACGCATCGACATACCCCAGGTGCGGATGCAAAAACGCCCGCGGCAGAGTACCCACAATCGCAAAACCAAAACCCTCCCAGAGCCGAACCGCACGTTCATTGCTGCTGACAACGAAATTGAACTGCATCGCTCGGAATCCCCGGCTGCGAGCACGTTCCAGCGAGTGTTCGCACATCGTCCGTGCCACTCCACGCCCGGTCGCCGCCGACCCGTCACATATCCACAATTCGCCACATGCGACCCACCACCCCGTTGGTTTGCCCGCAGATAATACGTCCCCAGAACCGCACCATCTTCCTCCGCGACGAAGACCTCATGCCCCCGGAGAACCAATAAGCAAGCGCCTCCTCTCTGCTGAGATCTCTCGACAGCGTATACGTCTCCCCCGCCCGAATCACCGGCTCCAGCACGGACCAGATCGCATCAAGATCACCCGGCCCCCACGGACGAATCATGAACATGCTCGTTCGAACTCCTTCAATCCTGTCACCCCTCTCATCCAGAAGAGGCTGTCATTTCGACCGGAGCCGTTCGCGCTTCTGCGAACGGCGTAGTGGAGAAACCCGCTTCTCTACCCAAACCTTGTCCGCGTCAAAAAACCGCCTTCTACCACTTAGTTACGGCATTCAATCCTGAACGCCACACTCATCCAGAAGAAGCTGTCATTTCGACCGGAGCCGTTCGCGCTTCTTGCGAACGGCGTAGTGGAGAAACACGCTTCTCTACCCAAACTACTTAGTTCCGGCATTGACCCCATTCAACAGCACATCCATCACCTGCGCCGCGGTAGCCTTCGAGTCATAAACACGTCCTGTAAACACCGCCGAGCTCAGCAACTCATCGATAGCCCCAAACATGCAGTGCGCCACCACCCCATCCGACACATCCCGCCGAAAGATCCCCTCCTGCTGGCCCCGCCTTACCACCTCTCTCACCACCTGGATGTACTTCACCAGATGATGATGCGAAAACTCCGCAATGAACTTCGCGCTCTGTCGTACCTCAGTCTGCATCAGGATTGCCATGCTCCGGTTCACGGCGTGGCTCTCCAGGTGCACTTGCGCAATGTACTCCAGCTGCTCCCGAGGCCCCTTCAGCGTCTTGAACTCTTCCTCCACCTGCTGGTGAAATTTGTTGAACGTCTCATCGATCGCCGTCCGCAGCACATCGTCCTTGCTCTTGAAGTAGAGATAGATCGTCCCATCCGCCACTCCGGCCCGCTTGGCAATCGCGCTCACCGGCGAACTGAAATAGCCCCGCTCCGCAATCACCTCCACCGCGGCATCCAGTATTCGCTGATATTTATCGCTTCCCGGCCCCATCGCCGGCAGTGCTGCCGTTCGTAGAAACCACCGGCTCCGTTGTCTTCACTCGTCGCTTCAGTCCACGCCTCACCCGGAAAACTCCAGTGCCGCCACTCTAATGAATCAAGAGGCCTTTGCCAAGAATGAATTATGCATTCATCCCCCCAGAATGCATCTTTATGCACGGCAGTCCGTGAAGAGCTTAAACGAGGTGCCTCTGTCTCCAACTCAAGTCCCAGACTCGGCCCACCGAACTTGACATCCCATTACCCTCAAAAAACTGAACCACGAGGTGCCCGTGTCAGAGCACACCGCCAGGTCCAGATTCGAGTCCGATTCAAGTCCGACTTAAAGTATCTGTTTGGAATACTTTGCACACTTTTGACGGGATGGGACCCTGAAACCCTAAGCCTGAGGCTTCGGAGTAAGCCGAACAAAAGCCCCGGCACTCCCCGGCCAATCCGCCAGCATAGCCTGAGCCAGACCACTCCTCGATCGCTCCGCATGCCGCTCAATCAGCCCACGCAAGCTCTCCTGCGCCTCGGTATCCACTACCCCAAATGCCTCTGCAGTCAAAAACTCAGGATGATACCGCCCCTCTAGCAAAAACGAACCATCAGCGTCATAAACCCACGCCAAACCGCCCGTCATACCCGCACCAAAGTTCACTCCCACGCGCCCGAGCACAGCAACTGTCCCTCCCGTCATGTACTCGCACCCATGGTCCCCCACCCCTTCAACGACCGCAACAGCACCCGAGTTCCGCACTGCAAATCGCTCGCCAGCCCGCCCCGCAGCAAACAGGCTACCTGCCGTAGCTCCATACAGCGCCACATTGCCCAGAATCACATGCTGCCCGCTATCCTTAGCCGCCAGCCCACAAGCTCGAATTACGATCTCCCCACCCGATAGCCCCTTCCCGACAAAGTCATTCGCCTGCCCCTCAAGCTCAAGCTTCATGCCCTCCACGGTAAACGCGCCGAGCGACTGCCCCGCCGTCCCCTTCAGCTTGAATGTCACATCCGCATGCAGTTCACCCTGGGCCCGACGCACCGCCAGCTCACCCGCCAGTCGAGCACCCACAGCCCGGTCCTTATTCGCAATCTCCGACTCCACGACAAACGGCAACCCCGCCTCAACCGCCGCCATCGCCGGTGCCACCCAGGCCTCATCCAGCGGAGCCACAGGCAGCGGCTGATTATTCCGCTTGCCCATCCAGCGCATCGGCCCATCCGCAACCTTCGTCAGCATCGGCTGCAGATCCAGATTCCCATCAAACTTCACCTGCTCCAGCAAATCCGAACGCCCTACCGCCGCCTCGATCGAAGGTAGTCCATACCGCGCCAGCAGATGCCGCAAATCCCCCGCCAACTGCTCAAAGAAGCGCACCACATGCTCCGGCTTCCCGCGAAACTTCGCCCGCAACTCCGGCTTCTGCGTAGCAATCCCCGTAGGACAAGTATTCAAATGGCATTGCCGAGCCATATCGCAACCCAGCGTCACCAGCACCGCCGTCCCAAACGCATACTCATCCGCGCCCAGCAGCGCAGCAATCAAAATATCCCTAGCTGTCGCCAGCCCGCCATCCGTCCTCAGCCGCACGCGCCCACGCATCCCACTCTGCATCAGCACCTGCTGAGCCTCGGCCAACCCCAGCTCCCATGGATTGCCCGCATACTTGATGCTCGATAGCGCCGCGGCCCCCGTCCCGCCCGTATTTCCAGCGATGACAACATAATCTGCATAGGCCTTCGCCACACCCGCAGCAACAGTCCCCACGCCGCAGCCCGACACCAGCTTCACGCCCACCGCAGCTCGCGGATTCACCCGCTTCAAGTCATAAATCAACTGCGCCAGATCCTCGATCGAGTAAATATCATGATGCGGCGGAGGCGAGATCAGCGACACTCCCGGCTGCGCATGCCGCAACCGAGCAATCAACCCACTCACTTTGTGCCCAGGAAGTTGCCCACCCTCGCCCGGCTTCGCCCCCTGCGCCACCTTGATCTCAATCTCCTCTGCATGCGAAAGATACTCCGCCGTCACGCCAAAGCGCCCCGAGGCCACCTGCTTAATCTTGTTATTCAGCGACACATGGACTGCCGGAGCCTCTACCGGCATCTCTGCCAACGCAGTCCCTCCGCCCGCATGAGCCAGCATGCGCACCCCGCCATCACCGCTCGACGGAGCCACATCCGTAGCGGGCACACGGTAAGCCGCAGGATCCTCCCCTCCCTCGCCCGTGTTCGAGCGTCCGCCCAGCATATTCATCGCTGCCGTAATCGTCTGGTGAGCCTCCGGGCTCAACGACCCCAGCGACATCGCGCTGGCCACAAACCGCTTGTACAAATTCGCTGGCGGCTCCACCTCACTCAACGAAAGCTCCGCCCCTGCTGGACGAATCTCCAGCAGATCCCGCAGCACCGCAGGATCACGCGCAATCACGTCCTTCGTATAAGATCGCAAACGCCTCCGCCGGGTCAGCAGGCTGCGGCACATTCCGCGCGCTCCCTACCACCGACTGCAGCGCCTTCACCGTAGGCGGCTGCCACGCATGTGGCTCCGACACTTCCGCCTTGCGGAACCGCACCCACCCATAATCCGGCAACTCACTCGAAGCCGCAGCACCATCGCTTGCGGCCCACGTCTGCCGCAACTGCCGCTCCAGTTCAGCAAATCCAATCCCCGAAAGCGGCGCCGGAGTATCCACAAAACACCGCTCTACCACGCTCGAATGCAGCCCAAGGATGTCGAACAGATGCGCCCCACGGTAGCTATCCACCACCGAGATCCCCATCTTCGACATCACCTTCGCGAGGCCCGCATCGAGCGACTTCAACATCTTCTTCTCCGCATCCGCCGGCTCGATACCTTCAGGCGCAAGACTCTTCCCCGTCTCCAGCGCCAGCCATGGACACACCGCTCCTGCGCCATACCCAATCAGCACCGCCGCATGGTGAATATCGCGGCAGTCCCCCGCCTCCACCGCAAGCCCAGTCAGAGTGCGCAAACCCGCATCCACCAGCGCCTGGTGCACCGCGCCCGTCGCCATCGCCATCGGCACCGGCAACATCTCCGCACTCGCTCCACGATCCGTCAGCAACAGAATCCGCGCGCCGCTCCGCACCAACTTGATCGCCCGCATGCAAAGCTCATCCAGCCCCTGCGTCAGCGTCTTCTCTTTCGCAAACAGGGCCGGCAGCTCCGCCAGATTCAACTCCGCACTCATGCGGATACTCGCCGCAACGCAGCGCCTCCACCTGCCCCAGCGACAAAAACGGCGACTTCAGCGAGATACCCGGCAGCGGAGCATTCTTATCCAACAGATGAGGCCACGGCCCCAACCGCGTATGCAGCGACACCACACAAGATTCCCGCAGCGAATCAATCGGCGGATTCGTCACCTGCGCAAACCGCTGCCGGAAGTATGCGTACACCGGCCTCGGCGACCGCGCCAGAAACGCAAGCGGCGTATCGTCCCCCATCGACCAAACCGCGTCCTTGCCCTCCACAGCCATCGGCTGCAGAATCATCTTCACGTCCTCGCGCGTATAGCCAAATCCCTTTTGCGCCGCGACCAGCGCCGCCGCATCCACCTCAGGCGCCTCAACAGCACCCAGCGGCGTGTCTTCTCGAAGCATGGTCATAGGCTGTCCCCGCATCGAACAGCTCCAACAGCGCCTCATCCTCATAAACCTTTTGCCGAGTCAGATCGACGACGAGCATCTGCCCCGGTCCCAGTCGTCCGCTGTGCGTCACCTCATCCGGATCGAGATCCACCAGCCCCGCCTCCGAACCCGGCAACAACCAGACCATCTCGTTCGTAATTGCAAACCGGCAAGGCCGCAGGCCATTCCGGTCCAGCGCCGCGCCCACTACATTGCCATCGCTGAACGCAATCGCCGCGGGCCCATCCCAAGGCTCCGCGCAGTCGGTGTTGTACTGCAGGAACGAAGACTTTTTCCGCCCATCACTCGCCGGTGGCAGCAGCATCCGGATCGCCTCTGCCAGCGTCCGCCCATTCTGCGAAAGCAGCTCCACCGCCTCATCCAGGCTCGTCGAATCCGTCCCGCCAACCGTGAGCACCGGCTTGCACTCCACCGGCAGCGTAGAATCCCGCGCCGTCATTCGCGCCCGGTTTCCCCACACCGTATTGATCTCACCGTTGTGCCCCAGCTTCCGTCCCGGGCTGCGCGCGATGCCACGTCGGCGAAGTGTTCGTCGCATACCTCTGATGAAAAACCGCAAACGGAGTAACGTAATCCTCCGCAGCAAGGTCGGGATAAAAATTATGCAGAAACTCGCCCGTGCACATCGCCTTATAGACAATCGTCTGCGACGACAGCGAACAGATGTACCCCGTCACATCTCCCTGCGCATGCGCCCGCTCAAACTGCTTCCGCGCCAGATACAGCCGCCGTTCCATCGTCCCCGGCTCGCCTGTCGCGCCATCCACCACCAGCACCTGCCGGATCCGCGGCATCGTCCCAAGCGCAGTCTCACCCAGCCATTCCGTGCACACGGGCACATCCCGCCAGCCCAGCACCACAAGTCCTGCGATTCGAGACACCGCTCCAGCAGCGCCTCTGCGCGCGTCTCTCCCGCCGGCACCATCAGCATGCCCACGCCCAGCAACTGCTTTTCGTCAATCGCAAGATTCGCGGCCCGCACCAGCAAATTCGCGCGGAATCGCCGTCATCACGCCCACGCCGTCGCTCGTCTTGCCGTCTGCCGCCGTCGCCCCACGATGCGCCAGCCTGCTCAGCGCCGTCAGCGCCTTCTCCAGAATGTCATGCGAGGCACAGGCATCCACCGACGCGACAAACCCAACGCCGCACGAATCGTGATCGAACCGCTCGTCAATTAATGACGGCGCAGCTCCTGTCGACACAGAGTCGCTGCCCAAAGCGTGGGAGTGAGAAGACGCCAGAAACCGTTCCATGCTTCACTATACGTCGCACCGAGAGCAAATGCTCGACTGGCGACACCCTTCCTGCAAAAGTGTTTTATCCTTCAGTCGGGACTTGACCTGAACTGATTGTATAAATATACACAAATAATGTATATTTATACATGAGCAATTTGACCTGCCGTTTCAACCGCCATTGAAGACGATTCGGCAAGAGACCAGGTACAACAGACCCAGTGAAACAACAACGCCACGCCGTCATTCAGGAGCTGCTGGTCAAGACCTCAGTCGCCAGCCAGGATGAACTGCGCAAGAAACTTGCAGGGCGCGGCTTTCACGTCACTCAGGCGACCCTCTCACGCGACATCCACGAACTCCGCCTCAAAGGCCCCGCCGGATATTCGCTCCCCTCAAACGGCGACTCAGACGCAGACTCCCTGCCCGGAATCAACGAGCTTCTCCAAAGCTTTGGCCTCGAAGTCCGCCAGGCCATGAATCTCCTCGTCCTCGTCACCACCACCGGGAGCGCCCAACCCATCGCGGCCGGCATCGACTACGAAGACTGGCCCGAGGTCGTAGGCACCATCGCCGGAGACGACAACGTCCTCATCATCTGCCCCGACGAAAAACAGGCAACCTCGCTCAAAAACCGACTGGAAGGCTATCTTGGCTAACGCAGCAACCATCTCGGCAGAACAAACTGCCACGCAGCCCACCAAGGCCGCGCCACGCACCGCCATCGTCGGCGTAGGCGGCTACGCTGGCGGCGAACTCGCGCGCATACTCCTTCACCATCCGAAGTTCGCCTCCACAACTCCAACCTTCTTCGGCCGTCCCGACGAATCAAAGACCGGAACCGTCACGTTCCTCGAAGACCTGCACCCGCAACTAGCCGCAGCAGGCCACCGACGCGTTCACCAGATCCTTCCCTTCAGCTGGGAACGCGCCGCAAGTTCCGGCATCGAGATACTCTTCCTCGCAACGCCGCACGAGCAATCTCGCGAGTGGGTCCCCACCGCCATCGCTCAGGGCATCAAAGTCATCGACCTCAGCGGTGCCTGGCGCCTCCAGCACGACGCCAACCGCGCCGTCTACAAGCTCCACGACGCCGACCCCACCCACGCCGCGCAGCTCCAGATCGAAGCTGTCTACGGCTGTCCCGAACTCCACCGCGACGAGATCCGCCACGCGCGCCTCGTCGCCAACCCCGGCTGCTACGCCACCTCCATCATCCTCGCCCTGGCCCCACTCATCCAGGCCAGCCTGGTCGACGTCGACCACGGCATCATCTGCGACGCAAAATCCGGCGTCAGCGGAGCCGGCAAGGCCCCACCGCCAACACTCACTTCATGCACGCCGCCGACAACCTCTCCGCCTACGCGGTCTTCGGCCACCGTCACACCGGCGAGATGCTCGAGCAGCTCCATCTCACAACCGATCAAATCCAGTTCACGCCGCATCTGCTCCCCATCCCCCGCGGTATCCTGTCGTCCATCTATCTGCGTCTCAAACAGAAGACCGATGCTGCATCCATCGCCAAAGTCTTCGCGTCCTTCTACGCCAACAGTCCCTTGGTCAGGCTGCATCACACTCCGCACCTGCCGGAGATCCAGCACATCGTACGCACCAACTTTTGCGACCTCGGTTTCGCCCTCGCCCCCGACGGCAAGCGACTCCTCATCGTCTCTTGCCTCGACAATCTCCTCAAGGGAGCCGCAGGACAAGCCGTGCAGAACATGAATCTCATGTGCGGATGGAACGAAGAGGAGGGTTTGCTGTGAGATTTGTCGTCAAACTAGGCGGTGCCGCTCTCGAGGATCCAAAGATCCTCCACGCCGCCGGAAAAGCCATCGCCGATCTCGTCGCCGACGGCAACCAGGTCGCCGTCGTCCACGGCGGAGGCGTGCAGCTCACCCGCACCCTCGCCCAGATGGGCAAAAAGAGCGAGTTCGTCTCCGGCCTCCGCATCACCGACGCCGAGACTCGCGACGCCGCCATCATGGTCCTCGCCGGGCGCGTCAACAAGTCCCTCGTCGCCGCCATCGGCTCCCACGGCCAGGCCGCAGTCGGACTCTCCGGAGGTGACGGCCACGTCTTCCGCGCTCGGAAAAAGAAAACCAACCCCGACCTCGGCTTCGTAGGCGAGATCGTCGCCGCCGACCCACGCTGGCTCGAAGCCATCTGGACCATGGGCGCCGTCCCCGTCATCTCCTCTATCGCTCTCGGCTTCGACGGCGAGTACTACAATATCAACGCCGACGAGATGGCCGCGGCTTGCGCCATCTCCACCAAGGCCGACACCCTCGTCTTCCTCACCGATGTCCCGGGAGTCAAGGGCGCCGACGGAAACGTCATGCGCTGGCTAACCCTCGCACAGATTCCCGCCATGGAAAAAGCACAGGTCGTCTCCGGCGGCATGCTCCCCAAACTCAACGCCTGCCGCGAGGCCCTCACCCACGGCGTCAAACGTGTACGCATTCTCCCCGCGGAGGCGGCCCGACTCCTGCCCGACCTCGTCTCCACCCGGGTCAACGACGGAACGGAGGTCATGGTCGCATGAACTTAGCATCCATCCAGGCAGCGGAGAAGAACCTTCTCCTCAACACCTACGAGCGCAACCCCATCCTCTTTGTCACGCGGCCAGGGCGTTTACCTGCGCGACGAAAACGGCCAGGACTACCTCGACCTCCTCAGCGGCATCGGCGTTTATGCCCTCGGCTACGCCCACCCCGCCATCGAGCGCGCCATCGTCGACCAAAGCCGCAAGCTCATCCACACCTCCAACCTCTTCTTCCACGAGCACACCGCCGAACTCGCCTGTCGTCTCACCGAAATCAGCGGCCTCGACCGCGTCTTCTTCTCCAACAGCGGCACCGAAGCCTGGGAAGCCGCCCTCAAACTGGCCCGCGCCCACGCCGGCAAGCTCCGCGCCGAAGGCCGCACCATCGGCACAAAATTCCTCGCGCTCGACCACAGCTTCCACGGCCGCACCATGGGCTCCGTCGCCACCACCGCCAAAGACAAGTACCGCGAACCCTTCATGCCCGTCATGCCCGGCGTCGAATTCGTCCGCTTCAACGACGTAGCCGACCTCCGCGCTAAATTCTCCACCGAAGTCTGCGCCATCTGCATCGAGCCCATCCAGGGCGAAGGCGGCATCCATCCAATCTCGCAGGAGTTCTTCGCCACAGCACGCGAACTCTGCGACTCCACCGGCGCACTCCTCCTCGCCGACGAGATCCAGTCCGGCATGGGCCGCACCGGAAAGTGGTTCGCCTACCAGCACTACAACATCCTCCCCGACATCACCACACTCGCCAAACCCATCGCCAACGGCATCCCCATGGGCGCGATGCTCTGCACCAACGACGCCGCCGAAGCCATCACTCCCGGCATGCACGGCACCACCTTCGGCGGAGGCCCACTCGCCTGCGCCGTAGCCATCGCCGTCATCGACACCATCAAAAACGAAAACCTCCTCGCCCACATCCAGACCACCGGCGACTACTTCCACGATCAGCTCTCCAAGCTAGCCACCCGCCACGACGCCATCGTCGATGTCCGCGGCATCGGCCTGATGCTCGGCGTCGAGCTCAACTCCGCCGACCTCGCCAAGCAAGTCACCGCAGAACTGATGGCTCAGCGCATCATCATCAACCGCACCAGCGAAACGGTTCTCCGCTTCCTTCCTCCCTACATCCTCGAGCGCGATCACGTTGATACCCTCATCCACGCGCTCGACGCAACTCTCACGGCAGCACTGGCCGGCGCAGCACCGGCAGGAGACCAATCCCATGGGTAGCAAGACCGTCGTCATGAACGCAAAGACCGCAGAAACTGAAGACTCCCTCCAGCAAGCCAACTTTAGGCATTCAGTCCGACACCGCCTTCACCGAAGCCTCCAAGCGCCTCACCGGCCGCGACCTCTGCTCCATCGCCGACCTCACCGTGCAGGAGATGGCCGCCATCATGGAGCTCGCCCACGCCGTCAAGAATCACCCCGAAGACTTCCGCCACGCCCTCGACGCCCGGCAGATGGTCCTCTTCTTCGAGAAGGCCTCCCTCCGCACGCGCCTCACCTTCGAGGCCGCCATCAACACCCTCGGCGGCAACGCCATCTTCGTCGACCAGACCCAATCACCGCTCGGCGAACGCGAATCCCTCCCCGACATGGCCCACAACGTCGAGCGCTGGATGTCCATCATGGTCCTCCGCACCTACTCTCACGACACCATCACCGAGATGGCCGCCTGCTCCCGCATCCCCGTCATCAACGCCCTCTCCGACCTCGAGCACCCCTGCCAGGCCATCGCCGACTTCTTCACCCTCGAAGAGCGCTTCGGCTCCGCCCAGGGCCTTCACTTCACCTACGTCGGCGACGGCAACAACGTCTGCCACTCCCTCATGCTCACCGCCGCTCAACTCGGCGCACACTGCACCGTCGCCACCCCCAAAGGCTTCGCCCCCAAACTCGAGATCATCCACAAGGCCATCGAGATCGCCGAGACCACCGGCGGCAGCATCACCCTCCTCCACGACCCCATCAAAGCCGTCACCGGAGCCGACGCCGTCTACACCGACGTCTGCACCAGCATGGGCTTCGAGCACGAAGCCACCAAGCGCGCCCCCATCTTCAAGCCCTACCAGGTCAACGAAGCCCTCATGGCCCACGCCCAACCCGACGCCGTCTTCATGCACTGCCTCCCCGCGCACCGCAACGCCGAAGTCACCGACGCCGTCCTCGACGGCCCGCAATCCATCGTCTTCGACCAGGCCGAAAACCGCATGCACGCCCAAAAGGCCATCCTCCTCATGCTCCTCGGCGGAGCCAAGCGCATCAACAACGCTCGCAAATCCAAACCCGCAAACGCACCAACGCCTGAGTCCTTCGGCGCATCTGCTCCACCATTGAGGTCTGCATCACTATGTCCGTAATTCTCGAATCCCTGCCCCTCGGTCAGAAGGTAGGCATCGCCTTCTCCGGCGGCCTCGACACCAGCGCCGCGCTTCACTGGATGAAGCAGAAGGGCGCCCTCCCCTACGCCTACACCGCCAACCTCGGCCAGCCCGACGAAGCCGACTACGACGAGATCCCCCGCAAAGCCCTCGAATACGGCGCCGAAAAGGCCCGCCTCATCGACTGCCGCGGCCCACTCGTTCGCGAAGGCATCGCCGCCCTCCAGTCCGGCGCCTTCCACATCACCACCGCCGGCGTCACCTACTTCAACACCACACCCATCGGCCGCGCCGTCACCGGCACGATGCTCGTCACCGCCATGAAGGAAGACGACGTCAACATCTGGGGCGACGGCTCCACCTTCAAAGGCAACGACATCGAGCGCTTCTACCGCTACGGCCTCCTCGTCAACCCCGACCTCAAGGTCTACAAGCCCTGGCTCGACGCCGCCTTCATCGACGAGCTAGGCGGCCGCGCCGAGATGTCCGCCTTCATGACCAAGGCCGGCTTCGGCTACAAGATGTCCGCCGAAAAAGCCTACTCCACCGACTCCAACATCCTCGGCGCAACCCACGAAGCCAAGGACCTCGAACTCCTCACCACCAGCATGAAGATCGTCGCCCCCATCATGGGCACCGCCTTCTGGCGCGACGACGTCGCCATCAAACCCGAAGAGATCACCATCCGCTTCGAAGAAGGCTTCCCCGTCGCCCTCAACGGCAAAGAACTCTCCGACCCCGTAGCCCTCATGCTCGAAGCCAACAGCATCGGCGGCCGCCACGGCCTCGGCATGAGCGACCAGATCGAAAACCGCATCATCGAAGCCAAGAGCCGCGGCATCTACGAGTCACCCGGCCTCGCTCTCCTCTTCATCGCCTACGAGCGCCTCATCACCGGCATCCACAACGAGGACACCATCGAGCAGTACCGCGAAAACGGCCGCAAGCTCGGCCGCCTCCTCTACCAGGGCCGCTGGTTCGATCCCCAGGCCATCATGCTCCGCGAAGCCGCCCAGCGCTGGGTCGCCAAACCTGTAACCGGCGAGGTTACAATCGAACTCCGCCGCGGCAACGACTACTCGATCCTCAACACCGCCTCACCCAACCTCACCTTCCACCCCGAGCGCCTCACCATGGAAAAGGGCGAATCCACCTTCTCCCCCCGCGACCGCATCGGCCAACTCACCATGCGCAACCTCGACATCACCGACACCCGCGCCAAGCTCATCACCTACGCCCAGAGCGGCCTAATCACGCTAAGCAAAGGCTCCGAGATGCCCCACCTCAACAGCAGACAAGGACAAGCGACTAGACGTCGTAATCAGTGAGCAACTCGGGTAGCCCTGTCGTTCACAGATGCATTGCGCCGTCAATGCGACGGGCATTTGATTCGTACGCGTTCTCCAGCAGTCACAAACAGGTCGACTCTGGAATTAACTGGGCATCGGCTTGCAGCCGTCGCTCTGTGAACCAGCACAACGAAATGTCGTCAAACGGCGCCATGTAGCGCCACTCGACGAGTGACGATCTTCAGACGCAATGTCAAAGACTCTGACCAAGCAAGCCATCAGCAACCGCAAAATGTGGTCCGGCCGCTTCCGCGAGCCACTCAACAAGCACTTCGAATCCTGGCAGCGCTCCTTCCCCTTCGACTGGCGCCTCGCTCCCCCACGAAGTCGAAGCCAGCATAGCCCACGCCCGAGCCATCAGGCCGCCGGCATCCTCACCAGCGAAGAACTCCTCCAGATGGAACAAGGCCTCCGCGCCGTAGCCAAAGCTCGAAAGAACATCGTCCGCCAACGAACAGGCCGAAGACATCCACCACTTCGTCGAACTCGAACTCACCAAACAAATCGGCGACCTCGCCCTCAAGCTCCACACCGGCCGCAGCCGCAACGAGCAGATCGCCACCGACATGCGCCTCTTCGTCCGCGAAGCCATCGACAACACACTCGAAGGCCTCAACCGAATGGCGCAACGCCCTCATCGACCTCGCCGAAACAGCAGGCGAAGCCGTCATGCCCTCCTACACCCACCTCCAGCGCGCCGAACCCGTCTTCGTCGCCCACTGGCTCCTCGCCTACGTCAGCCATGATCGAGCGCGACACTCAGCCGCCTCACCGACGCCCGCAAGCGCATGAACCTCTGCCCCCTCGGCTCCGGCGCGATCGCCGGCGCAACCCTCGCCCTCGACCGCACCATCGCCGCCCGACGCCCTCGGCTTCGACGCCCCCACGCCCAACAGCATGGACGCAACCTCCGACCGCGACTTCGCGCTCGACTTCACGCAGGCCGCCTCCACCCTCGGCATCCACATCTCCCGCTTCGCCGAAGAGCTCACCCTCTACTCCACCGCCGAGTTCGGCTTCCTCGACCTCCCCGAAGCCTTCTCCACCGGCTCCTCCGCGATGCCGCAGAAGAAGAACCCCGACCTCACCGAACTCATCCGCGGCAAATCCGCACGCCTCCTCGGCGCAGCCACAGCACTCGCCACCCTGATCAAAGGCCTCCCCCTCGCCTACAACAAAGACCTCCAGGAAGGCCAGGAGCCAGTCTTCGACGCCGCCGACACCATTCGCCGGCCTCCTCAGCGTCCTTCCCGCCTTCACCCGCGTCCCTCAAGTTCCGCTTCGACGCATGCAAGACCGCCGCCGAAACCGGCTACCTCAACGCCATGGCCGCCGCCACCTATCTCTCCAACAAAGGCGTCCCCTTCCGCAAAGCCCACGAGAACATCGGCAACGCCGTCCGTCTCGGCCTCGAAACAAATCGCGAGCTCGAACATCTAACACTCGATGAGTTGCGCACCATCAGCCCGGAGTTCGGCGAAGACTTCTTCGCCGCCATCACCCTCGAAGCCACGCTGGACTGCCACGACGTCATCGGCGGCACCGCCCGCACCGCGTCGCAGCTGCCTTGGAAGCCAGATCCCGCTCTCGTCAATACCGACATCGGATTGGGTACGCATCTCACGTCATTGCGGAGTGAGAATCTGCGCTAAGCTTGAATGGCTTACACCTGCAGCAATCAAAAGTCTGCTACGAATAAAGAAAGGAGCCTGCATCGTTGCCCACATCGCCCCTGTTGACCGCAAGTGAATCGACAGCCTCAACGCGACTTCGCGAGGGCGGAGCAGTGGTGCGCAAGGCGAAGCTGCCGGACGCCGTCAACATCTTCGACCTCGTCAACTCCCTCTCCGGCGACGGAACCCTCCTCCGCCGCAGCTACGCCGAGATCTGCGAAAACGTCCGCGACTTCGCCGTAGCCGAATCCCCGTCTCTGGAGAAACAGGCGGCGTCTTCCTCGGCTGCGGAGCCCTCCATCTCTACGGCCCCCACCTCGCCGAGGTCCGCTCCATCGTCGTCAAGCCCGAAGCCAAAGGCCAGGGCGCCGGCGGCAAGCTCCTGCGCGCCCTCCTCGAAGAAGCCGAAGAGCAAGCCGTCACCGCCGTCTGCCTCTTCACCCGTATCCCCGACTTCTTCTTCCACTTCGGCTTCCGCGTCGTCGACCGCACTGCCCTGCCCGACAAGATCTACAAGGACTGCCAGACCTGCCCGCGCCTCTACGCCTGCGACGAGGTGGCCATGGTCCGCGGACCGCTGCCCAAGATCGCCGTCCTCGGCCCCAGCCGCATCGCCCAACCCGAGCTGGTCAAGCTACAGACCGGCACGATTCCTCCTTCGAGTTGATGGATTTCTTCTGTTTGTGGTGGAGAGGCCGTTTTTAGAGGGGTTTTAGGATTTCCACAGCGAAAAAACGTGGTGTTTTGATGGTTTCTGGATGGTTTTTTGTGGTCAAAATGTGGTTCTTTGCACCACGTTGTTTTACGACGGAAAAATTTCATTTTTTCGGAAATTATTTTTACCAGGCGTGGAAGAAACCATCTCGTTCCGAGATTTGAACCTCCGTTTTGAACAGTTTCTGAAGGCGCTCAGCCGTTAGAAGTTCCTGCTTCGGCCCGTCTGCCACGATGCGGCCGTCTTTCATCAGGAGGATCCGGTCGATCTCGGGCAGGATGTCGGCGATGTGATGGGTGATTAGCAAAATGCCAGTCCCCTCTTGAGCCAATTTGCGGAGAAGATTGCGCAGATCGGCCTGAGCGGCGAGATCCAGCGCATTTGACGGTTCGTCCAACAGGAGCATTCCCGCCGACCCCACCAGGGCGCGCCCGATCATGATTCTGCGCTGTTGACCGGCCGACATCTGTCCCACCGGTTTCTCCGCCAGTTCCATCGCGTCAACCTGCTGCAAGGACTTCCTCCGCACGTTGCCGCATCTGGTCTGTCACCGTGAGGTTTGGCCAAAGGGTACTGCTCGAAAAGAATCCGGTGATGACGGCGTCACGGCCCGTCGTCTCGAGTGTTGGCCTTCCCGGCAATTCGGCCGACACGACTCCCAGCCGCTTCTTCAACTCCGTCAAGATCCCACCGCTCGCGCCCGAAGATACTGACCGACGTCTCAGGCAGGACGATCGGATAGCATTCGCAGGTGATGGTCTTGATGAGAGTGGATTTGCCGCAGCCGTTCGGACCGAGGATCGCAATGTGCTCCCCGGTATCCACAGTTAAATTGATGTCATGCAGGACAACATTGTCTCCGCGAGCCACATTCACATGAGCAAGTTTTAGAAAAGGAGCCATTCTTTTCTAGGATATAGGTCTCGTGGAACTCCACGGACGCGTTCCTGAAAAATTTCAAGGAACTTTTCCGGCGGTATTGACGTTCTATCCATAGATCATCTATGGATAGAGCCATGCCCAAGAAATCCGACCTGATGCCCGGCACACTCGACATGATGATCCTGAAGACCCTCACCCGGGGCCCGCAGCACGGCTACGGTATCGCCTCTTCGATCAAACGCGCCTCCGACGACGTACTCACCGTCGAAGAAGGCTCGCTCTACCCCGCCCTGCAGCGGTTGCTGCTGCAAAGTTGGGTCAAGGCTGAGTGGCGATCCACGGAGACCAACCGTCGCGCCCGCTTCTACACGCTAACCGCTGCGGGTCGCAAGCAACTGGGCCTCGAGCAGTCGCAGTTTGAAACCATGATCACCGCTATCACTCGTGTCATGCAGGACGCATAGGAGTTTCCCATGGACCCCATCGCGCGCTTCTTCAAAAAACTCGGCACCTTACTCCGCCGCGAACGATTCACCAGCGAATTGGAAGAAGAGATGGCTTTCCATCGCGACCAGAAGGAACAGGAGCTTCGCGCATCGGGCCTGGCTCCAGACACGGCTCATCACATCGCAGCGCGCGAGTTCGGAAATTCCACTCGCCTCAAAGAAAAGAGCTACGAAGTGATGGGCTTCCGTTTCGAGACGATCTTGCAGGACCTCCACTTCGCGCTTCGCCAACTTCGTCGCAGCCCCGGCTTTACTTTGACCGCGATCCTCATGCTGGCGCTGGGAATTGGCGCGAGCGTAGCCATCTTTGCCTTTGTCGATGCGGCTCTGATCAAGCCACTGCCTTATCGCGATCCGAATCGCCTGATCGATGTAAATGAGTCGGCAAAGATGTTTCCGCGCTCGAACCTCTCCTATCAGGACTACGTCGACTGGAAGAAGATGAATAAGAGCTTCAGCGCGTTTGAGGCGTATACCGGAACGGGATATCTGATGAACACGCCTTCCGGGGTCGAGCCTGTGCAAGGAGCGCGCGTCAGCGCGGGATTCTTCCGCGTTCTCGGCATCACTCCGATTCTCGGCCGCGACTTCTACGATGGCGAGGACCAACCGGGCGCAGGCGATGACGTGATCGCGACTTACCAGACGTGGCAGGAGCGATTCGGTGGAAGAAAAGACATCATCGGCCAGACGGTAAGACTGGATGGCAAGCCTAACACCATCATCGGCGTGTTGCCTGCGACCTTTCAGTTTGCACCGAGAGGCAAGGCGGAGTTCTGGGCCACGGTTCATACGCTCACCGGTTGCGAAAAACGGCGAGGCTGCCACGACCTCTACGGCGTGGCCCGATTGAAGGATGGAGTGACGCTGCAGATGGCGGTCTCCGACATGACCTCCATTGCGAAGCAGTTAGAGGCGCAATATCCGGGCACCAATCGAGGCCAGGGCGCGAGCGTGTTGCCACTCTCCGAAGTCATCGTTGGAGAGATCCGCCCCATGCTGTTGGTTTTGCTAGGAGGAGCGGCCCTGCTGCTCGCTATTGCATGCGTCAATGTATCGAGTCTTCTCCTGGTTCGCTCGGAGGCGCGGAAACGTGAGATCGCCGTGCGGGGCGCGCTGGGGGCGTCCCGATCGCGGCTGGCGCGCCAGTTTACGACGGAGGCGCTGGTCCTGGTGGTGGCAGGCGGACTGCTTGGTCTCCTTTTCGCCTATGGCGCCATGCAGGTTCTTCTTCACTTGCTATCGAAGGACATGTTGGCGTATATGCCTTATCTCGGCGGCATTCGGTTGAACTCGCATGTGGTGATGTTCGCCGCCACGATCGCTGCGCTGGCTGCAATCCTGTTTACTGCGACCCCGGTGCTGCGATTGCCGTTGTCACAGTTGCGCGACGGGCTGACGGAGGGAGGACGAAGCTCAGCCGGAACATTCTGGCGGCGGTTTGGCGCAAACCTCGTCGTAGTGGAGTTGGCGATTGCAGTTGTGCTTCTTGTGGGCGCCGGGCTTTTAGGTAAAAGCTTCTACAAACTGCTTCATGTGGAACTTGGATTTCAGCCCGATCATCTCGCTACCTTGCGGCTGGCGTTGCCGGAGACAAGATACCCGAAGGACCCTGATCAGGTCGCGGCGAGCCGGGAGATACTTCGTCGCATCTCAAGCTTGCCTGGCGTGAGATCCGCGGGACTGACTACGGTGCTGCCGGTGAACGGCAACGGCAATACGAACTGGATCCGGTTTGTCGGCAAGCCATACAACGGCGAGCACAACGAAGTGAACCAACGCGAGGTGAGCGCGGACTACTTCAAAACCCTGCAGGCCAGGCTGGTGAAGGGACGGTTCTTTACCGACGACGAAGACGACTCTAAGCCGAAGGTAGTGGTCATCAACAAGGCGCTTGCGCGGCTGTACTTCCCAGGTGAAGACCCTGTCGGCCAGAAGATGGGCGACACCGAGCTGACGCCCAAGTCCCTTCGCGAGATCATCGGCGTCGTGGATGATGTGAGGGAGGGCACGCTCGACTCGGAGATATGGCCGACCCAATATGATCCGCTGAACCAGTCTCCCGACAACTACCTCTCACTCGTTGTGCGCACATCGCAGGATGAAAAATTAGTCCTTCCAACATTAGTCGCAGCCATTCGTCAGTTTGACCCCGGCAGTGGCGTCTTCGACGAGGCCACCATGATGCAGCGGATCAACACCTCGCAGACCGCCTATCTCCATCGTTCATCGGCGTGGCTCGTCGGGGGATTTGCCGCCCTGGCGCTACTGCTTGGCGTGGTCGGCCTTTATGGGGTGATCGCATATTCGGTGAGCCAGAGAACACGCGAGATCGGCGTGCGGATGGCGCTTGGCGCGCAACAGAGTTCCGTGTACCGGATGATCCTGAAAGAGGCTGGAAAGCTGACCGCCGCGGGAATACTGGCAGGACTTGTGAGTGCAATCGCGGTTGCGACCCTGATGCAGAAGCTTCTGTTTGGCATCCATACCTGGGACGTGTCCACGCTCGCCGGAGTGGCCATTCTGCTCGGCGCATCGGCGTTGCTGGCAAGTTACTTCCCCGCCCGCAAAGCCGCTTCGGTAAACCCGGTAGAGGCTTTGCGAGCCGAATGACGGGACTCACTATTGCGCGATTACATGCCCTTGAGGATGGAGCCCACAATACCGCCAACCACACCCGCCCCCGCCGTCTGCTCCACCTGTCTCTCCTTTGGCAGGTACTCCTGAATTTGGTGCGCGAGTTTCGAGATAGGAAGAGTCTGTAACCAGACACGGCCGGGGCCGGTGAGAGCGGCGAGAAAGATTCCATCGCCACCGAAGATCAGATTCTTGATTCCCGGGACGCGCTGAATCTGGAATCCTACGCTGGCCTGGAAGGCGCCGACATGCCCGGGATGAACGCGGAGCAACTCGCCGGGAGCGAGATCCTTGATCACTAACTCGCCCGACAGCTCGAGCCACGCGACTCCTTGCCCGCTGACCTTCTGCAAGACAAAACCACTGCCGCCAAAGACTCCCGCGCCGAGAGACTGCTGAAATCCGAAGCCGAGTTCGATCCCCGCCGTAGCGCATAGAAACCCATGCCGGTGAACCATGTACTCATTTCCCGCGTTCACTTCTACCGGCACAATGTGTCCCGGAACACGCGTCGCAAACGCAACCTCACCCTGCGCACCAACTGCGCGGTACTCCGTCATGAAGAGCGATCCGCCGCCAGCGACGCGGCTAAGCGCGCCGAAGAATCCACCGCCGCCAGCGTGCTGCGTATGCGTTGTCATCTGAATCGACGCGGACATCCAGGAAAGTTCGCCTGCCTCAGAGATCACGGCGTCGTTGGGCCCTAGAGCGAACTCGAGCACCGGCATGGTCGTGCCAAGAATGCGATTCTGCATAAAACCTCCAGAGAATGTGTGTCTTCAAGTCGAGGGGGCAAATATACCTACGCTACGTCCCGCCAGTCCAGAATGACCTTGCCCGAGTTGCCCGAGCGCATGGCCGCGAAGCCATCCTCATAATCGCGCCAGTTCATCCTGTGAGTAATGACTCCCGAGATATCTAATCCGCTCTCGAGCATAACCGTCATCTTGTACCAGGTCTCGTACATCTCGCGTCCATAGATTCCGCGGATGGTGAGCTGGTTGAAGACCACCTGGTTCCAGTCGATTGAAATATCTTCCGACGGGATGCCGAGCATAGCAATCTTTGCCCCGTGGCTCATATTCGTGAGCATCTCGCGAAACGCCGACGGGTTGCCCGACATCTCAAGGCCCACATCGAACCCTTCCTGCATGCCCAACTGCTTTTGAATGTCCTTGAGCGGTGTGGCGCGAGGGTCGACCGCCAACGTTACGCCAACCTTCTCGGCCAGCTTACGCCGGTATTCGTTCGGGTCGGAGATGACGACGTAACGCGCGCCCGCGTGTTTCGCCACAGCGGCCGCCATAATGCCGATCGGACCCGCCCCCGTTACCAGTACATCTTCGCCAAGGACTGGAAAGGCCAGCGCAGTATGCACCGCGTTGCCGAGGGGATCGAAGATCGCAGCAATTTCGTGCGGCACGCCGGGGCTATGGATCCAGATATTCGACATCGGCAGCACAACAAACTCTGCGAAAGCGCCGTTGCGGTTCACACCGACTCCCAATGTGTGGGCACAAAGATGCCGCCTTCCGGCGAGACAGTTCCGGCAGCGCCCGCATACAACATGGCCCTCGCCGCTGACGAGTTGCCCAATCGGAATGTCGTTCACGTTCGATCCGACGGCCACCACCTCGCCGACGAACTCATGCCCAATCGTCAGGCCCTTCCGGATCGTGGACCGCGCCCATGCGTCCCAGTCGTAAATATGCAGATCCGTACCGCAGATTCCCGTCGCCAGGACGCGAATCTTCACATCGTTGATGCCCATCTCTGGTTCGGGAACGTCTTCCAGCCACAGACCGCGCTCTTCGCGGCTCTTTACCAATGCCTTCACGGGACAACCTTTCTGTTGGGGGATGGTCTGCCGACCAAAAGACCCTGCTTAATCATTCTAGCCGCTGCGAATCAGGTTCGCCCATGCGCCCAGGAATCGGCCCAACAGGCTATAAGATAAAAGAATACGGAATGCCCGGGTGCGCGACGCTGCTGCATCTTCCGGCGTCATGCACATCATGAAAACCATGCTCTATCCGACAGATGACCTCCGCATAACCTGGACCAAAGTCGTCCTCCCGCCAGCTTTTCTCGAAGAAGAGCTGCCGATCACCGAAGAGGCCTCGGCCACCGTCTACAAGGCCCGCAACGAGATCGTCAACATCCTCGGGGGCAAAGATCAGCGCCTGCTTGTCGTCGTCGGCCCCTGCTCCATCCACGACACCAAAGCCGCGCGCGAGTACGCCGAGCTGCTCAAAGCCGCTATACCCGAGTACGCGAACGAGCTCTGCCTCGTCATGCGCGTCTACTTCGAGAAACCCCGCACCACTCTCGGCTGGAAGGGCCTGATCAACGATCCCTACCTCAACGAGTCGTTCCAGATTAACGATGGTCTCCGCAAAGCGCGGCACCTGCTTCTCGACCTTGGCAACATGGGCGTCCCCGCCGGCACCGAGTTTCTCGACATGATCTCGCCGCAGTACATCTCCTCGCTCGTCAGTTGGGGAGCCATCGGCGCCCGCACCACCGAGAGCCAGGTGCATCGCGAGCTCGTCTCCGGTATCTCCTGCCCCGTCGGCTTCAAGAATGGAACCTCGGGCAACGTCCAGATCGCTATCGAAGCGATCCTCTCAGCCGGTCAGTCGCATAACTTCCTCGGCCACACCAAGCACGGCCAGACGGCCATCTTCGTGACGAAGGGAAATCGCGATTGCCACATCATTCTGCGCGGCGGCCGTAACACCACCAACTACGACGCAGCATCCGTTCAGTCCACCTGCGAGCAGATGGAAGCCGCGGGCCTGCGCCCGCAGGTCATGATCGACTGCAGCCACGCCAACAGCAACAAGGACCACACACGCCAGTCAGCGGTGTGCCGCAATGTTGCCGAGCAGATCGCCGGCGGTGAAGATCGCATTATCGGCGTGATGCTCGAGAGCAACCTCGTCGCGGGCGCACAGAAATTCGTCCCCGGCAAAGAGCTCGTCTACGGCCAATCCATCACGGACGCCTGCATCGACTGGAACGAGACCAAGGCTGCTCTCGACACGCTTGCTGCCGCGGTCCGCAGCGCGCGCTTCTCTGCAGCCGAAGCCCCAACCCCCTCTGCTAGCATTTAAGTTTGGCCTCTTATGACGAATAGCCTCACCAGTTCCGAAGCCCCCGTACGCGTCCGCATAGCTCCCTCGCCCACCGGCGACCCTCACGTAGGCACCGCCTATATCGGTCTCATCAACTATCTCTACGCCAAACAGCGCAATGGCAAATTCGTCCTTCGCATCGAGGACACCGACCGCGCCCGCTTCGTTGCGACCTCCGAGCAGATGATCTTCGACGCGCTCCACTGGCTCGGCCTCACCTGGGACGAAGGCCCCGATGTCGGCGGCCCCTGCGGTCCCTATCGCCAATCCGAGCGCACACACATCTATCGCGAACACGTCGAGCTTCTCCTCAAAAACGGCACCGCCTACCGTGCGTTTGAAACGGCCGAAGAGTTAGAGGCCCTGAAGCAGCGCCAGGTCGCCGCGAAGCTCCCGCCACGCTACGACGGGGCCCACCGCGAACTCACGCAGTCGCAGATCGACGCCTACCTTGCCGAAGGCCGCCCCTATGTCGTCCGCATGAAGGTCCCGCCACATTCGGGCGACCAGACCACCTCGACTACGTTTCGCGACGAACTCCGCGGCGAGATCACCTTCGAGCACTCCAACGTCGACGATCAGGTGCTGATGAAGTCCGACGGCTTCCCCACCTACCATCTCGCCAACGTCGTCGACGACCACCTCATGGGCATCACCGACGTCATCCGCGCCGAAGAATGGATCTCCTCCACGCCCAAGCACGTTCTGCTCTACAAAGCCTTCGGCTGGCAGTTGCCGCGCTTCTGGCACATGCCGCTGCTGCGCAATCTCGACAAGTCCAAGATCTCCAAGCGCAAAAATCCCGTCTCCCTCGTCTACTACCGCGAGAGCGGATTCCTCCCCGAAGCCGTCATCAACTTCCTCGGCCTCATGGGCGGAGGCATGCCCGAGAGCACCGGGACCCGATGGCGGAAAAATTCTCCCTCGCCGAGATGGTCGAGCGCTTCGACGTCAAAAACATTCGCCTCGGCGGCCCCGTCTTCGATCTCACCAAACTCAAATGGCTCAATGGCGAGTATCTCCGCGCGCTCTCACCTGAGGCCTTCTACGCGGCTCTCCGGACCAACGTCTTGAGCGACGCATACCTCAGCGGGATCGCCCCGCTCATCCAGTCCCGCATCGAAACCCTCGGCCAGTTCGGCGATCTCACGACCTTCTTCTTCCGCGACGACGTCCTTCCCACGCAGGATGTTTTCCTCCCGAAGAAGCGCACTCTCGAAGAGACCCTCAACTTCGCCGCCGACCAGCTCACCGTGCTCGAAGCCACCGACTGGACCCACGAAGCTCTCGAGCCCGCACTAAAAAAACTGGGCGAAGAGAAGTCCTGGTCCGTCAAAGAGAACTTCATGCTCTTGCGCGCCATCATCACGGGCAGCACCACGTCGCCACCGCTGCTCGAAAGCATGGTCGTCTTCGGCAAAGCCCGCTCGCTCGACCGCATGCGCCGCTTCCTCGAAGCTCAGAAAAAGCTGGCCGCGCAGAAGAAGTAGTCTTTACTTCGTCGCCGACGCCGGAACCATCTTCTCCAGCTGCGCAACCTGCTGCTTTACCAGGTCCGCACTGGGCCCCGGCGGAAGATAGGTCAAGCTGCTTCGCAGATGTTGCAGCGCTCCGGCATAGTCGCCCTTTGCGGCGAGAATCACGGCCAGCAGTTGCTCTGTGTTCGGTGCCGAGTGGCTCGGATCCATCGCCAGCGAAGTTTTGGCGTTGGCCTCGGCAACCGTTCTGTTGCCGAGATTGAAGTTGCCCACGGCGCTGAAATACCAAATCGCCGGAGTCCCCGCCGGGTCAAGCTTCAAAGCATGATCCGTAGCGTCGACCACATCCTGCCATCTCTTCTGCTGCGCCGCCAGCTCGGCGATATGCACGTAGGGTGGGGCAAACAGTGGATCGGCGGCCGCAGCCTTGGAATAAGCGGCGGCGGCCTCCTGCGGCTTCACTACCTCATCGATCTTGCCAAGCTGATACCAGGCCTCCGCAAATTGCGGGTCGGCCTGTACTGCCTTTTCGAGGTCATGCTGTGCACTGTCGAAGTGCCGGCTCATCGCCTCCGAATGAGCTTTGTCATAAAACTTCAGCGCGTCTTTCGAGGCAGACCCAGTGGTGGTACTCACAGCGAAGCCTGTCGACTTCTCGTCAAGATGCAATGAGATTGTGCCGAGGTCCGGATTGTCGAGGATCGAATTGTTCTGAATCGTCAGCGTGGTGGATTGAAAGCCTTCGAGAGAGGCGTGAACCGTACAGCCGACCAACTGCGCCGGAGTCAGTCGATTCGAACTGGTCACTCCCGGAGACACCTCGCTCTCTTTCGCTGCCGCTTCAATCTCAAACGCGCCCTTCGCGTCCGTGTGCGTGTCGTAACGAACCACGTTGTTGCAGGTCACGATGACCGGGATCGGATCCCAGGGAAGGCTGCCTCCTCCCATCATTACTTTGCCCGCAAAATAGAGGCTTCCCCGCTGGTGCGCCGCCAGTTGGTCCCAGTTGGAATACTTGCCGACGCCGCTGGTCATTTCAGCATTTGGGTTTGGAGGTTGGCCTCCACCGGACGAGGCTCCCCCACGACCTTGAGCGCTCCCTGAAAGAACCAAACCAAATGTCAACAACCCCGCAGCGGCTAGCGTCCGAACCATCGATGATCTCCAGGAACCGGGAAATTATAGCTCCGGCACGACACCGCAAGGCGGGCAAATTCAAAACCGAAGAAGAGTCAGTCCATACCTTGTTCAGTTTGATCCGGCTGGCCGAGCAATTTCATTGACACTCGCCCTTCCCGAGGCCGACAATTGCCATCCAAAGACAACTTTATCCCGGGTCCACTGAGGAGAACCATCGTGCGAAGACTTACCTTCCCACTGCTTACGCTTGCCTTGTGCCTTTCCATCCCGGCCCTGCACGCACAATCCATGCTCACCCATCACCTGCACGAAGACGTTCGCGGCGGGCGAGCCCAGACTGTCGGCCAACTTCCCGCCGACCAGATTATGAACCTCAACATCGTGCTGCCGCTTCGCGATGCCGCCGGACTCGACAACTTCCTGGCCGCGCTCTACGACCCCAAGAGCGCCTCCTACCGTCACTTCCTCACCGTCTCCGAGTTCACGGAACGCTTCGGCCCCACCCAGGCTCAATATGATGCCGTCCTAAACTTCGCCAAGCTCAACGGCTTCACTGTCATCGGCGGCAGCCGCGACGGTATGAACGTCGAAATCCGTGGCTCAGTCTCCGCCGTAGAAACCGCTTTCCGCATCCACATGCGCAGCTACAAGCACCCCACGGAGGGCCGCACCTTCTACTCGCCCGACGGCGAACCCTCGACCGACCTTCCCTTCGACCTCTGGCACGTCTCCGGTCTCGACAACTACTCCGTCCCCCACCCCATGCTCGTCAAAAAGAGCGACTACGCCCAGGCCAACGGAATCGATGCGAATAAGGTCGTCTCCCACGCTACCACTGGCTCCGGCCCATCAGCCTCGTTCCTCGGCAGCGACATGCGCGGCGCCTACTACGGCAACGGTGCGCTCACTGGCGCCGGTCAGAACCTAGGCCTACTCGAATATGTCGGAACCGATCTCGACGACCTCAATACCTACTTCCAGAACACCGGCCAGACCAACAACGTCCCGATCACACTTCTTTCCACCGACGGCACAAGCGTCTCCTGCACCCATGCCAACGGCAACTGCGACGATACCGAACAGACCCTCGACATGACCCAGGCGATCGGCATGGCACCCGGGCTCGCGAGCCTCGTGATGTACATCGGATCTACCGATACCGCCATGATCGCCGCCATGACCACCCACAACCCGCTCCCCACCACTATTGGCTGCTCCTGGGGATGGACTCCGGCAGACCCCAACACCCTTGACCCCTACTTCAAAAAGATGGCTGCACAAGGGCAGAACTTCTTCGCAGCATCCGGCGACAGCTCCACCTGGACGCGCAGCAATTATGCGTGGCCCGCAGATGACGCCTACGTCGTCTCCGTAGGCGGAACCGACCTCGTCACCGCCAGTGCAGCCGGCCCCTGGCAATCGGAAACCGCGTGGGTCGACTCCGGCGGCGGCATCTCGCCCGACAACATCGGCATTCCTTCCTGGCAACAGCTCTCCGGCGTCATCAATTCCAGCAACAGAGGCTCAACGACTCTACGCAACGGCCCAGACGTCTCCGCCAACGCCAACTTCACCTTCTACACCTGCGCGGACCAGACCTCCTGCCTCGCCAACGAGTACGGCGGCACCAGCTTTGCCGCACCCATGTGGGCTGGCTATATCGCGCTCGTCAATCAGCAACTCGCCACCAACGGCCAGTCGCCCATCGGCTTCCTCAATCCCACCATCTACGCGCAGAACGTAACCTCCAGCCTACGCGTCTGACTTCCACGACATCACCAGCGGCACCTCCGGCAGCTACTCCGCCGTCACCGGATACGATCTCGTCACCGGCTGGGGCAGCCCGAACACTGGCCTTATGGCCGCTCTCACAGGCACCACCACGCCAACCCCGGCCCTCGCCATCTCGGCGTCGCCCGCATCGCTCTCCATTGTGGCAGGAAGCGGCAGCTCATCAATGATCACAACATCCGTCTCCGGTGGCTTCAACACTCCCGTCGCCCTCTCGGCCTCGACGCCAACCGGCATTCACGTCACCTCTTTCACCCCGCAATCATTCAACGCGCCCGGCTCCGGCTCGTCGACCGCAGCCATCACCGTCGATTCAACGGTTGCGGCAGGCACCTACTCCGTCACCATCATCGGAACCGGAACTGGCATCGGGACGGGCACAGGCATCACCCAATCCACTACCATCTCGGTAACCGTTACCTCCGCCGCTCAACCCAGTTTCAGCATCGCCGCCTCACCCACGTCCATCACCATCTCGCGGCAATCTTCGGGTAGCGTTCTGGTCACCACGTCGGCTAGCAACCTCAACTCTGCCATCTCCCTCTCGGCGTCCGGCCAGGGAGGCGCTCAGACAATCACCTTCACCCCGAGCTCGATCCCCGCGCCGGGTTCAGGCACGTCGACGATGAAGATCACGGCGGGAAGCAAAGCCACTTTGGGAACCCGCACCATCACCATCAGGGGAACCGCGGGAGGAATCTCACACACCACTCTGGTGACTTTAACCGTAACCCGCTAGAGCTTTGCGAATACACCCGGTTGGCCTCTCCTTCACCGTCTCATGGTGAAGGAGGGTGTCTTTCGCAGAGCCTAGCCCTGCTTGAACATCTGCTTGATCCCCCGCAGAGCCTGCCGCGTCCGCTCCTCATTCTCAATCAGCGAGAACCGCACATGCCCATCCCCATGCTCGCCAAACCCAACCCCCGGGCTCACCGCCACCTTAGCCTCCAGCAGCAGCTTCTTCGAAAACTCAACCGACCCCAGCGCCGCGATACTGCTCCGGAATCTTCGCCCACGCAAACATCGTCGCCTTCGGCAACTCCACCGGCCATCCCAGCTTATTCAGCCCCGGCACCAGCACATCCCGCCGGCACTTGTAGTTCTCGACAATCTCGCGCACACAATCCTGCGGCCCTTCCAGCGCTGCAATCGAAGCCACCTGGATCGGCGTAAACGTCCCATAGTCGAAGTAGCTCTTGATCCGCCCCAGCGCCGCCACCAGCTTCTTGTTCCCCACCATAAAGCCCACCCGCCACCCCGGCATGTTGTAGCTCTTCGAAAGCGTAAAAAACTCAACCGCAATATCCTTCGCCCCCGGAACCTCCAGCACACTCGGCGCCCGATATCCATCGAACACCAGGTCCGCATAAGCCAGATCATGCACCAGATAAATCCCAAGCTCCTTGCACAAAGCCACCACCCGCTCAAAGAACGAAAGCTCCACACACTGCGCCGTAGGATTCGCCGGAAAATTCAGAATCAGCAGCTTCGGCCGCGGCTCCATGCGCGGCAGCTCATACTCCAGCTTCGCCAGCAACGACGCCTCATCCGTTCCATCAAGCGCAATGCTCTGCACCTTCGATCCCGCAATCACCGGCCCGAAGATATGGATCGGATAGCTCGGATTCGGCACCGCCACCGTGTCCTCATCATCCAGCACCGCGAGACAAAGGTGCGCGATCCCCTCCTTCGACCCGATCGTCACAATCGCCTCCGTCTCCGGATCGAGATCCACGTCATACCGCGTCTTGTACCAGTTGCAAATCGCCTTCCGCAGCCGCGGAATGCCACGCGACAAGCGAGTAGCGATGCGTCGCCGTCTTCTGCGCCGCCTCAATCAGCTTGTCGACAATATGCTTCGGCGTAGCGCCATCAGGATTCCCCATCCCGAAGTCGATAATGTCTTCGCCCCGCTTGCGTGCCGCCGCCTTCAACTCACTCGTGATGTTGAACACATACGCCGGCAGCCGCGTCAGCCTTCTAAACTCTTCCATCCGCCCACTCCTGTCTCTCGTGCTCCTCTCATGATGCCACCGCCGCAACGAAATCGAAGACAAGTACCGACCAACCAACACCGCCAGCCGGAAACAGAATCTACTTCGCCGTGAAGACCACCTGCACCGGCAGACGTCTTCGGCGGATAGCAAGCCGCATGATCGCAAGCCTGATACCGCAGCGACCCTCAATCGTATGCTCGCCCGCCGCCGCCACCACCGGCACCTTCACCGTAAACGCGCCCGTGTAAACATCCAGCTTCTCCTTCGGATCGAAGCTGAAGCTATACGCAGTCCCCGCCGGATACACCACACGCATCCGCCTTCACCCCATCCGCCGGCTGCAGCTCAATCAGCGTCGGAATCAGCAGCTCCGACTTCGGCGTATGCGAGTTCACATGAAACCCATCCCCACCTGAAACTGCAGCTCCAGCACGCTCTTCTTCCCCGCCTCCACCACCTGCTGCTCAGCCGCATACACCACATAGCACTTAGGCTTGCAGCAGGAGCATCCAGACTGCCCACCTGCGCCGCCACCGGCACCACCAGCAATCCCGCCAAGCACCATCCCAATCCGCATCACTGCCCACCCGTCCTGCACCGGCGTCGCCACCCGAAGCAATCGTCTTCTTGATATGCGCCTCAATCTCGTCCTTGCTGGCCAAGCCCTGCCGTCTCCTCCACGATCACGCCATTCTTGTCCACATAGAACGACATCGGCAGAATATCCAGCCCTCCATAATCCTTCTGCACCTTCCCATCCGTCAGCAGGATCGGATAGGTCACGCCTGTCTTCTTCGCTACCTTCGCGATCGCATCTTTGCCCTCGTCCACGTCGTCCGTCAGGCCAAGAATCTCGAACCCCTGCGCCGCATACTGCTTCCGAAACTCCTCAAACCACGGCATCTCCACCTTGCACGGTGCGCACCACGTCGCCCAGAAGTTCACCAGCACCGGCCGGCCCTTGTAGTCGCTCAGCGAAACCTTCTTCCCATCCAGGGTCGCCAGCGTAAACCCCGGCGCAACCTTCCCCAGCATATGTGGCACTCCACTGTCGTCCGCAGTCAGAGCACCCGCCGTATCGCCGGGCTTGTCCGGCGTCAAAACCACGTGGCTCTCCTGAGCCTCCTGCATCGCCAGCCGCCGCTCGCGCAGGTTATGCCATCCCGCCCACAACATCAGCGAAATCCCCACCACCATCACACCAAACACCAATACCTTCCGCTTCACGCTCAACATCCTTCCGGGCAGACTTCCGCTATTAATTCTATCCGGATTAGACGCGAAAACCGTCCGAACGATACAAGGAACCGTATTCCGCAGATGATCCGGACCCGCAGCTCTGCTAGCATCGACATGGTTCGCCGCATGTCCAAAGAGACACTTAGCCCGTCTGACCCCCAACGCCCCTCCGACTTCGTCCGCATCGAAGCCGCCGCACTGATCGAGCTCGCGCTCCGCCTCGACGGCGCCATGCTCGCTCCATTCACCGCGGCCGTCGACCTCCTGCTCCAATCCGCAGAGAAGCAGACCCGCATCATCCTCACCGGCATCGGCAAAAGCGGCATCATCGCCCGCAAGATCGCCGCCACCCTGCGTTCCACCGGCACGCCCGCCCACTTCCTCCACCCAGCCGAAGCCATCCACGGCGATCTCGGCATGCTCGCCGCAGGCGACATCGTCGTCGCTCTCTCCTACAGCGGCGAGACCGAAGAACTCCTCCATCTTCTGCCCACGCTCAAGCGCCTCCAGACCACCCTCATCGCCATCAGCGGCTGCAGCACCTCGACCCTCGCCCAGGCAAGCGACATCTTCCTCGACACCAGCGTCTCCGCCGAAGCCTGCACGCTCAACCTCGCTCCCAACCGCCTCCACCACTGTCATGCTCGCCCTCGGCGACGCCCTCGCCCTCGAAGTGAGCCGCCGCCGCGGCTGGAAGGCCGAGGACTTCGCCGATCTTCACCCCGGCGGCCGCCTCGGCAAGCGCCTCGCCCGCGTCCGCGAGCTCATGCACTCCGGCGATGCTCTACCTCAGGTCTCGCCTTCCACTCCCATGCCGCAGGTCATCTACGAGATGTCCCGCAAGAAACTCGGCATGACCACCGTCCTCACCGCAGACAACAAACTAGTCGGCATGATCTCCGACGGCGATCTCCGCCGTCTGCTCGAACGCGACGGCTCCCACGCCCTCGAACACACCGCCGGCGAGATCATGAACCCCAAACCCCTCACCATCGACGGCAACGCCTTTGCCTCCTCGGCCCTCGCTCTCATGGAAGAGCGAAAAATCACCTCGCTCATCGTCGTCGCACCGACGGGCAGGTCGAAGGCGTCGTGCATCTCCACGATCTCTGGACCCTGCAACTCACGTAGGCAGAAAATCCGGAACGATGCCACTCAAGATCACTCTCCTTGCCCTCGCGCTCTTCTTCGGCTGCCAACCGTCCCAGGCACAGAGGAGCGCAAGCGAGTGGCTCACGACTCCCGACGGCGTCTCCCGCTTCGCGCAACAAAAAGCCAGGCCCCGTTTCACCTCGGCCCCTGCCTCGGGCTCTGTCATCGAGGTAGACGACACAAAAAAATTCCAGACCATCGACGGCTTTGGTTACGCCCTCACAGGAGGCAGCGCTCAACTCCTCACGCGAATGACCCCGCACGCCCGAGTCGCCATCCTGCATGAGCTCTTCGACACGAACGGTTCGAGCATCGGGGTCAGCTACCTGCGGATCAGCATCGGCTCATCCGATCTGAACGACCACGTCTTCTCCTACGATGACATGTCCCCGGGCGAGACCGACCCCACTCTCGCAAAATTCTCCCTCGACCCCGACCGAGCCGATGTCATCCCCATCCTTCAGCAGATTCTCACAATCAATCCGAAGATCAAGATCCTCGCCTCGCCCTGGTCCGCGCCCGCCTGGATGAAGACCAACGATGATCCTAAAGCGGGCAAGCTGCAACCCCAGTACTACGCGGCCTACGCTGCCTACCTCGTCAAGTACATCTCCGGGATGAAGCAGGAAGGCATCAACGTCGACACCATCACCATCCAGAACGAACCCGAAAACCCGAAGAACACTCCCTCCATGGTCATGGACGCCGATGAAGAAAGCACTTTCATCCGCGACCACTTCGGTCCCGCTCTGCAGAAGGCCGGACTCTCCACCAAAATCGTCCTCTTCGATCACAACTGCGATCACCCCAACTATCCCATCGCCATCCTCGAAGATCCCGCAGCCGCCAAATTCGTCGACGGCTCTGGCTTTCACCTTTATCTCGGCACCATCGACGCCCTCACGAAGGTCCACGAGGCGTTCCCCGAAAAAAATCTCTATTTCACCGAACAGATGGTCATCGACGCACGAGGAGGCACCGCAACCACCAGCATCGCCGACCCCGTCCAGCGAATCATCATCGGAGCCACACGCAACTGGAGCCGCAACGTCCTCCTCTGGAACCTGGCCGCAGACCCCAACAACAATCCCCACACCAACAACGGCGGCTGCACGATGTGCCAGGGCGCCATCACGCTCAACGGCGACACCATCACCCGCAACCGCGGATACTACGCCCTCGCGCACGCCTCAAAGTTCGTCCGCCCCGGCTCCATCCGCATCGACTCAAACGAGCCGGAAGGACTCCCCAACGTCGCATTCCGGACGCCGGATGGAAGATTCGTTCTCCTTGTAGCCAACACAGACGTCTCACCCCAAAGCTTCAGCGTCCGCTTCCACAAACGAGCCTTCACCACCACTCTCGCCGCCGGAGCCGTCGCGACCTACATCTGGTAGCCTCTCAGCTCAAATTCCGCACGGAAGTCTTTAGCGTTCACCGGATTTTGAGCGGGAAAAATTAGAGAATTGCCGGCCGCAGCCGGCCATTCGTTATCTCTCTTCCCGAATGATGAGGCAGTCCATCCAGTAATTCGGTTACCTGTCTGAGGAGCTTCTCCGGATCAGGCAAGCTCGTAGCACTGAACTTCGCGTTCTTGTTCTGCCTGTCCTCGCTCACCAGAGACACAACGAGGAGGACCATCGTCCGAGGGGAGCACGCGTGGACTTTGTCGGCGATCGTCTCCGCCTCCACCTCGGGCAGGGAATGACACAACACCACCAGGTCCGGCGACTCGAGCGCAACGACATCGAAGACCTGGCACCCAACGCAGTAGACAACCTCCGCACCAGTCCTCTTCAGGACCGCGGACCGCGTCTCCAATAAACGAACATCCTGACCGACCAAGAGGATCTTAGGCATGACGTCACCTACAACCGGGACTTTCTCAATTTGCAGAGGGCACGGACAAAACTGTCGTTCAAGCATCGACCGCGCGGAAAGCTTACCAAACAGAGAAAAAGTGTTCTGTCATCTAAACGACATAACGCAACGAACCGTCCGGGCCGGTCTTCAAGATGCGCCTATAGGATGACGACACGATTTCATAGCACTCACAGGCAATCTTTGTCAGCGCCGCACGATTCAGGATATTGATTTTGCCTCGGCTGTAACCGATAAGTCCGGCACGCTGCATCTCCCCGGCGGCAACGGTCACCGTCGAGCGCTGCACTCCCAGCATCTGGGCCAGAAACTCCTGGGTCAGGTGTAGAGATTCCGACTCCATCCGGTCCGCCGAAGTCAGCAGCCAGCGCGCCAGTCTCGAATCCACCTCGTGCATCCGATTGCATAGAACAGACTGCGTCACCTGGACCAATTGCAAATAGGTAAACGCGTGCACCATCTGCTGCAGAATCCCGCCTTTCAGGAACTCCTCCCGCACGATCGAACTGCGAATGCGCAGCCCGCTGCCAATACCCTGGATGAGGACGGAGTGGGACATCTGCGGTTGATCCAGGAGCGCCGGAAGCCCCCCAAATCCCTCGCGCCCGATAACCCCAACCTCGACTGACTCCCCTTTTTCCGTTAAGGCGTCCGTGGAGATCAGGCCGGTATTCATAAAATAGATGTACTCGACGGGTTGGTTCGGCTCAGAGAGCAGTGTCCCGAGTGGCAGATCGACCGGCGTCAAAAACTTCGACAGAGCCGCGTACTCGTTATCAGGCAATTGAGCCAGAATGACGTTTTCGGGGCGCGCCAAAATACCTGGTTTACTGCTTCCTATGGGCAACTGTCTTTTTCCTTTAAGCGAGGCGAATACCTCTGGCCGCAAAGACTGGTTGCCCACGAGATGCGGGGCGGGCGCATGCGATTAGCATCACGGTACTCTCTTTAGCCGATAAAGTATGTCGGGTGGGCTACATATAAGAAAACACTCAACATCTCTTCCCAAAATTGCTCATGATTTCGACCTCCTACGTCTGCCGTGCTTCAAACCGGCTTCCCAGTTAGAATGTGAGTCATCCCCAAAAAGCCCGCGCGACCTGTGCAGCGGGCCGGAAAGCGCCCTTTCGTCCATGCATCGCTGGTCTCAACTTTTTATTCCCACTCTTCGTGAAGCCCCGACAGACGCCGAAGTTGCCAGCCACAAGCTGCTTCTCCGCGCCGGCTACATTCGCCAGCTCGGAGCCGGCATCTACAGCTACCTCCCGCTCGGCAACCGCGCCATCAACAAGATCATCGCCATCGTCCGCCAGGAGATGGACACCATCGGCCAGGAGTTCTTTCTCCCCGCCATCAACCCCAAGGAGCTTTGGGAAGAGTCCGGACGCTGGTCCGTCATGGGCGACAACATGTTCCGCCTCAAGGACCGCAAGGGCGCCGAACTGTGCCTCGCTATGACCCACGAGGAGGTCATGACCTCCATCGCCCGCAACGAGCTCCGCAGCTACAAGCAGCTCCCCCAGATCTGGTACCAGATTCAGACCAAGTTCCGCGACGAGCCCCGCCCAAAATCCGGCCTCCTGCGCGTCCGCCAGTTCCTCATGAAGGACGCCTACTCCTTCGACATCGACGAGGCTGGCCTCGACCTCTCCTACAACAAGCACGACGAAGTCTACCGCCGCATCTTCACCCGCTGCGGCCTCGAGTTCGTCGCCGTCGAAGCCGACTCCGGCGCTATGGGCGGTTCACAGTCGCAGGAGTTCATGGTCTACACCGAAGCCGGGGAAGACCTCATCGTCTCCTGCGCCGAGAGCAGTTACGCAGCCAACATGGAGAAAGCTACCTCGCAGCTTTCCTCCGTCACCGAGATGGAGCCCACCGGCGACGGCATGCCCGAGCTCGTTCATACTCCCGGCAAAGCCGCTATCGCCGACGTCGCCGAGTTCTTCAACATCCATCCCTCGAGCGATATCAAGACCGTCGCCTACATGGGGAAGAAGAAGGACGGCACCGGCAAGGACATCGAAGTCCCCGTCATCGCCTTCCTCCGCGGCGATCACTTCGTCAACGAGACCAAGTTAATGGCCGCCGCCTATGTCTCCGAGCTCCGCACCATGGTCGCTGAAGAGCTCGCTCTTTACTTCGAAGGCCCCGCAGGCTATCTCGGCCCCATCGGCCTCAAAGTCCTTCCCGCAGACAAGGGAGATCCACGCGCCACCTTTGTCGTCATCGACAAGGGCCTGGAAGGCCGCAGCAACATGGTCGGCGGAGCCAACAAGCTCGACTACCACTACCGCAACATTACGCCGGGCCGCGACTTTACCTGGACACGCCTCGCCGACATCCGCAACGTCAACGAAGGCGATCTCGACGTTACCTGCGGCAAGCCCCTCAAGATCGGCAAGGCCGTCGAGATCGGCCACATCTTCAAGCTCGGCTACAAGTATTCCAAATCCATGGGCGCAACCGTCCTCAACCGCGAGGGCAAAGAGGTTACCCCCATCATGGGCAGCTACGGCATCGGCATCGAGCGCATCCTCACCGCGGCCATCGAGACCTCCGCCGCCGCCAACGAAGGCAAAAGCTTCGCGCTCAATCCGGCCATCGCGCCCTTCCAGGCCGTCGTCACCATCACCAACATCGGCGACGCAGCGCTCCTCGCCGCTGGAGAAAAAATCGCCGCCGAACTCGAAGCCGCTGGTATCGACGTCATCCTCGACGACCGCGACGAGCGCGCCGGAGTAAAATTCAAAGACGCTGATCTGGTTGGCATCCCCTATCGAATCAATATTGGACGCGGGGTAGCTGAAGGTAAAGTTGAACTGGTTGATCGCCTGAAGTTAACAAATCAGGATCATCCCATGTCGGAGGTTGCCTCGCATCTCGCCGGGCTGATTCATCGGCTAAACTAGCCCGGACGCACGTATCGGCATCAAAACCGTCTAATGTCCGAGCAGCAGATCGCATGCTAGTTTCAGGAGCCTTGGTCTCAATTTTCTGCCCCTAATGCCAGTCAAACTCAAATACGGCAACACCACCACACGCACCGCCGCCAAACCCTCTTTCTTCCAGACTCGGCTCGTGCGCGGCCTGTTCGTCGCCGCAATTGCCGTTGTCGCCGTCGGAGCGATCGTCTTCAGCTACTTCTACGTGCACTACCAGCACGTCGTCGATGACCGCCTCAACGCCGGGCCCATCTTCTCCAGCGTCTCGCAGATCTACGCGGCCCCGCGCGAGGTTCGATCCGGCCAGAAGTTCACCGCCGCCTCCATCGCTGCCGATCTGCGCCAGGCCGGCTACAACAATAACCCGCATCTCGGCACCTTCCAGCTCAACGGCGACAACATCTTCATCAAGCCCGGCCCGGAGAGCTACCACAACACCGACGGCGCCACCATCAACACGACCGGCGGCACAGTGCAGTCGATCACCGCCGAAAACGGAGCGGCCCTCAGCGGCTACGAGCTCGAGCCGCAGCTCATCACCGCGCTCTCCGAAGACAAGAACCGTACCAAACGCAGCCTCGTCACCTACCAGGAGATCCCGCCCCGCATGGTGCAGGCAGTCGTCGCCATCGAAGACCGCGACTTCTTCAATCACGGTGGCATCAACTACCTGCGCACCATCAAGTGCGGCTTCCAGGACCTGCTCTCGCACCACATGAGCTGCGGGGGCTCTACCCTCACCCAGCAGCTCGCCCGCGGATTCTTCCTCTCGCCGGAGAAAAAAATTACCCGCAAACTCCGCGAGATCATGATCACCTTCCAGCTCGAAGCTCGCTTCAACAAGCAGCAGATCTTCGAGATGTACGCCAACCAGATGAACCTCGGCCACATCGGAAGCTACGAGATCAACGGCTTCGGCGAGGCCGCCCGCGCCTTCTTCGGCAAGCCGCTCAACCAGCTCGACACCGCTCAGTGCGCTCTGCTCGCCGGACTTCTGCAAAACCCAAGCTATCGCAATCCCTATCGTCATCCGGAACGCGCGATGGCCCGCCGCAACATCGTCCTTGACTCGATGGTCGAGACCGGCGCTCTCACCGCAAGCGAAGCCAACCGCGCCAAGGCAGAACCCCTCGGACTCGCTCCTCCCAACATCGACGCCAGCGAAGCTCCCTATTTCGTCGATCTCGTCCACGACCAGCTCGTCAAACGCATCGGCGACGAGGACCTCTCACACCAGAACCTCCGCATCTACACCTCACTCGACCCCGACCTGCAGCGCGCCGCAGCCGAAGCCGTCGAGGTCGGCATGAAAAATGTCGATGCACTCGTCGACAAACTGCATAAGCGCAAAGGCGAACAGGCCGGCCCCATCACCTACCCCCAGGTCGCCCTCATCGCAATCAACCCGCACACCGGCCAGATCCTCGCGCTCGTAGGCGGACGCAACTACGGCATCTCTCAGCTCAATCACGCCATCGCCCAGCGTCCCACCGGGTCCACCTTCAAGCCCTTCGTCTACGCCGCGGCCTATAACACTTCGCTCAACGGCATGTCTCTCGGCGACAGCGGTGTCTTCACAGCGCTCACCAAGCTCAACGACGACCCCCAGGACTTCGGCACGCCGACAAGCCCTACACCCCCGGAAACTTCGTGAAGGGTGAGTATCCGGGCATGGTCAGCGCGGCCACTGCCCTCGCGCACTCGCTCAACATCGCCACCATCGCCCTGGCGCAGCAGATCGGCTATGGCAACGTCGCCACGCTCGCCCGCTCCGCCGGCATCGTAAATGCCCGCGGCACCCCGTCGATGGCCATCGGGGCCTACGACGCTACCCCGCTCGACATAGCCGGCGCCTACACCGTCTTCGCCAACAACGGCGTCCACCTCACTCCCTGGATGCTCGCCTCCGTCCGCAATACCAACGGCGACATCGTCTCCGACTTCTCCCCCGAAGCCAAGCAAATCGTCGACCCTCGCGTCGCCTACCTCACCCAGTCGCTCATGGAAGGCGTGATCAACTACGGCACCGGTGCCAGCGTACGCTCGCAGGGCTTCACCGCACCGGCCGCCGGTAAGACCGGCACCGAGCACGATGCCTGGTTCGCCGGCTACACCTCCAACCTGCTTTGTGTCGTCTGGATCGGCAACGACGACTACACCGACATCAAGATTGAGGGAGCCCACGCCGCGGCACCCATCTGGGCGGCGTTCATGAAGCGCGCCATTCAGCTCCCGCAGTACTCCGACGTCAAGCCCTTCAGCCCGCCCGATGGCGTCACCATCGCCCACGTCGACAAAGTCTCAGACCTCCTCGTCGACTCCACCTGCACCGACAACACCTTCTACGTCGCCTTCCTCGACGGCACGGCCCCCGTCAACACCTGCAGCCAGATGGGCGAGAACCAGCAAAACTTCCTTCAGAAGATCTTCGGCCTGGGCGGTAGCAAATCCGCGACTCCCGACACCCATCCTCCCGCCACGGCGCCGTCAACATCGCCCGCTCCCATCGTGCGCATCCCACCCAACACCCCGCCTGACGGCAACGCCACCGACACGACCAAACCGACCGCCGAACCGAAGAAGAAAAACTTCCTGCAAAAGATCTTCGGCGGCGGCAAAGACAAGCAGCCGCAACCGCAACCCGCAACTCCGCCGCAATAACCTGACTTACTTCGTTCGAGCCACCACGCTGCATCGCCCTGGCCCATGCAGCGCCTTGCCGCAGTTCTCAAGCGCCTTCCTGTCCGCGATCTCCTGATCAAACTGCCCCAACGACATCCCCCACACATCCGCGCCATTCGTGGCAAACGCCTTATACGGTCCCATGATCAGAAAATTCTGAAACGCCGCCAATCCCCTGTCCTTGAGCCCCGCAGGCGGAGCAACATCAGGCGCCGGCGGCTCGGGTAACAACTCCGTCAGGTGCCGGCAATCCCTGAACTCGCAGAAACTCCTCCACCAACGGAGTCCACCCCGAAATGTTGGAGTAAAACCCATGCCCGTCCTCGCGGAAGGGCGGAACCAACACAAACTGCTCAACGCCGCCTCCCTCACGAAACGCCGCCTCAAACCTCCGCGCCATCTCCGGAGGAAACCAATGGTCATTCTCCGAATAAATCCACAGCATCGGCACACGCGACTTCTTCCCAAAGTACCGGAACGCCGACACGATCCCATCCACATCGCAGTTATGTTCCTTGCCATCCCCGCCGCGTCCGCCCGCAAAGCTGATCGCAGCCTTCAACCCTGCCGGAGGATTCGCCGTCAAAGCCACCTGCGCAAATCCTCCCGTCGAAACACCCGCGCTCACAATCGTTCCCCCATCCACCTCCGGCAGCGCCGCACCATACTTCGCCGCCGCTCTCAGATCGTCCGCGCTGTCCTCGCCCGCCTCTACAAAACTTCCTCGCCCATTCCTCTGGCATCCGCCAAACTGTCCATCTTGTTGGCCGCTCGAACGGCCATATCCCTTCCGCACAACCACCAGCACCACATACCCTCTCCGCGCAAACCACATCGCCTGCGGAAGAAACGCCCACGGTGTCACCCTCGCCCGATCTTCCCTGTCCGCCGCCGTTCCATGCGTCAAAATCGCCAGCGGATGCTTCCCCGGCCGCTCCACCTCAACCTGCAGGACATCGATTCCCTGTGGCGCACCCGGCACCGGTATCTGGAACTCATGCTCAATCCACCGCATCTTCGCCGGAGCCTCAGCAGCCCCGGGGGTCTGCCCTTCAGCATGCTTCACCAACGGCACGCCAAGGCCAATCAAAACCAGAACACTCAGCAAAAATTTCATGCCACCCACTACAGCCGACTCAATCCCCAATGTCAACGTGCTTCTTTCGGCCTAACGCCCAATTCGACCCCGCCTCACCACAGCACTATGCCCCACAGGAGCCGGCCCATCCCCAACCCACCGCTGACACTCCGGACACCAGTAGGTCGACCGCGCCTGCACCCCCTGCTTCCGCATCATCACCTTCGCCCCGCACCGCCGGCACTCCTCGCCCTGCCGTCCATACACCCACAGTCTCTCCTCGCGATCCATGGCACGGGTCGTCCTTCGGTTCCCGGAGTAAGTCACAATCCCCTCCCCCACTCCATCGGCAACATTCGCCTTCATATACCGCTGCGCAAACTCCACCATCGCCTCCATCTCCTGCGCTGTAATTGTCTTCATCGCACGAAACGGATTCACCCCGGCGGCAAACGCCACCTCGCTCTTATAAACATTCCCCAAACCCGCCATCACCCGCTGATTCAGCAGCACTACCGCGATCTCCGCATCAGGATTCTCCCGTCCATAAGCTGCGAGCCGAGCCACGCCACCCTCCACCGTAAACTCATCTGACAAAATATCTGGCCCCAGCTTCGGTACCTGGCTGTTCCGCGCCAGCGAACGCTCCGTATGAAACTCCGCCACCGGAATATTGAACCCCACCGCCTCCCAATCTCCATTGGGATCGCCCGCCCGGATCACCACCCGCATCTTGTCCCGCCCCATCCGCCACCGCTCCCCCGTGCGGTACAGATGCCAGCTCCCACTCATCAACATATGAGTCACTAAAATCAGGTCGCCCTGAAAAGTAAATCAGACACCACTTCCCCCGCGACTCCACCTTCTCCACCACCCGTCCCACAAGCGGCGTGTCATCATTCACCCGAGCCAGCTTCGCCAGCCCCGTCTCAAACCCTGTCACCACCTTGCCGCCAATCGCCCGCTGCAACGCCCGCGCCGCCCGGTAGATCGTATCCCCTTCAGGCATTCGCGCTCACTCCACTCCGTGGCCCGGGCAGCGGAGGCAGATTCCTTCTCACATTGAACCCCATCGCACCCGCCGCAAATCCCGCATCGAGCAGAAACCGCGCCATCCAATGCTCCGCCACATTTACCCCATTGATCGTCGCGATTAACATCCCACCGCGCCCACTCGCGTCCTCGTCATCATGCACACGCCCCACCAGAAACTCCGCCAGGCTCCGCGCTACCTGCGATCGCTGCGGCTCCTCCTCAGGCAGAAACACCTGCACATTCGGATTCCCCCGCCGCAGATAAGCCACCAGCGCGCCGTCGCACAAGATCACACGCGCCCCTACGCTCCGCGTCAGCGACGAGCCCTCATCCGGAGCCGCCGGCCAACGCATCAGCGCCCCATAGGGATTCGCCGGGTCCGTCGCCGCCAACTGCAGCATCTCGCGCCTCTCCCCCTGCTGCGACACACGTAGCGACCGCAACAAATCCACCGCCGCCGGCATCGCAAACTGCGTCGCTCCAAGATCCGCCGCAAAATATCCCCGACGAATCTTCCCACTCTCCTCCAGCGCTTTCATCACGTCATAGATGGCCGAGAAACCACCCGGCAAATTCTCTGCATGCGCCGTCTCGCGAAACACCACGCCGTATCGAGCCAGCAACTGCAGCGCTATCGCATGACTCCACTCCGTAGCTGACCTGCCGTCCGCAAACGCCGCCTCGTTCAAAGCCCACCGCCCCTGCGCCGTCGGCGGAGTCGTCCGTCGCGACCGAAACACCGCCAGCTGATTCACCCTCCGCGCCGGCTTCCGCGAACTCGATGCCGGCTTCTCACAATAAGCCCGCAGCGCCGCCATCCCATCATTCGTCAGCAATCCCTTCCACACCAGATTCCAAAGCGCCTCCAGCGTCTCGCCCGGATACCCTCCGCCCACCCCATCATGCAAATCCTGAAAAAACGAAGCGCCACGTCCCCGCAAGTAAGCCAAAATCGCCTGCTCCCGTTCCGTCGTAGCTCTTGGTTCGCTAGTCCCTAGTCCCTCGGCCCCAGTCTTTCGATCCACCGCCCCTCGCTCCACTGGCCAGAGCGCCGGCAACTTCTCCGCAAGGTAAAGCCCAATCCGCCCATCTCGCTCTCCAATCGGATCCATCCCAACCCAAACGACCTCGCCCGCCGCAATTAAAGTGTCCAGATCCGAGGGCTTATACCCCACCAACCGCGCGGGCAATATCTCCGTCTCCAAAATCGACGCCGGCAGAGGCGCCCCCTGCAGATTCTCAATCACGTCCAGCAATGCATCGAGCCCACGCCGCGGCTGCACCACACCCTGCCACCGCGTAAACAGTCGAGCCAGCGTCCTCTGCTCCACTGGCTCAATCTCCTTCCGCAGCCTCGCCAATGACCTTCGCCGAATCGACCGCAACACCTCGTCATCGCACCACTCCCGATGAACCCCTCCCGGCCGAAATCCCCCCTCCACCACCCTTCCGCTCTGTACCAGCCCCTGCAGCACCGCGTCCACGCTCTCTGCCGGAAGATCGAACCGCGCTGCAACCTCGTGCGTCGTAAACGGCCCATGCGTCCGCGCAAACCTGCGCACCAAATCCACCATGGCATGTGGCGCCTCCTCCAAAAACGCCGAAGGCAACCCCGGCGGAAGCGGCACCCCAAGCGCATCCCTGTACCGCGCCGCATCTTCCACAGCAATCCACCGCTTCTCTCCCGCAACCTGCACCTCAAGCGCCCGCCGAGCCCGAGCCAGCTTCGCAATCGTATCCGCAACCACTTCGCTTACGCACCGCAGCCGCAGCTCCGCCCGAGTCAAATCCCCCACACGCAGCAGAAGATCGTGCACCCCATCCATACTCCGCGCACGATATGTCTCCGCCACGCACTGCAACTGTTCCTCCGTCTCCTCAATCGCATTCACATCCAGCAGCTCACGAAGATCGGCATCCCCCATCAGCTCCCGCAACTGATCCTGATCGATCGAAAGCGCCTGCGCCCGTCTCTCTGCCAGCGGAGCATCCCCGTCATAGATGTAGTTCGCCACATAACTAAACAGCAGCGCCGAAGCAAACGGGCTCGGCGTCCGCGAATCCACCGTATGCACCCGCAGCGACCGGTTCCCAATCCCCCGCAGCGTCTCCATCAACGCCGGCATATCGAAGACATCGCGCAGACACTCGCGATAAGCCTCCAGGACAATCGGAAAACTCGCATACTGGCTCGCCACACTCAACAGGTCATAAGCCCGCTTTCTCTGCTGCCACAGCGGAGTCCGCCCCTCCGCTCTTCTCCTCGGCAACAGCAACGCCCGCGCCGCGCCCTCGCGAAACTTCGCCGCAAACAGCGCCGTCGACCCAAGCTGCCGCAACACCAGCTCCGCCGCCTCCTCCGGCTCCAGCAAAATCGGATCGACCGCCGGAGCCTCGTCCGTCTCCGGAAACCGCAGCACAAAACCATCCTCCGACCACATCGTCTCCACGTCATACCCCAACGTGGCCCGCAGTTTCGCCGTAGCTGCCATCGCCCACGGAGCATGCACCCTGCTCCCAAACGGCGTCAGCACACAGACCCGCCAATCCCCCAGTTCATCCCGCACCCTCTCAATCACAACATTGCGATCATCCGGTACAACAACCGTAGCCAGCTCCTGGTCCACCAGATACCGCAGCACATTCTCCGCCGCCAGCGGATCCAGATCATGCTCCGTCGTCAGCCGCGCAATCGCCACACTCCGCGGAGCCTCGCGCAACTCCCTCACCAGCGCGCCAATTCTTCTGCCAAACTCAAGCGGCCTGCCCGCCTGGTCGCCATGCCAGAACGGCATCTTCCCCGCCTCACCCGGAGCAGGCGTCACCAACACCCGGTCACGCGTAATCTCGTCAATCCGCCACGCCGAAGCCCCCAGAAGAAACGTCTCGCCCACCCGGCTCTCAAACACCATCTCCTCATCCAGCTCGCCCACCCGAACCGGCTTCGCTCTCTCCCCCGCAAGAAAAACCCCATACGTCCCGCGATCAGGAATCGTCCCACCATTCAAAATCGCAATCCGCTTCACTCCCTGCCGCGGCGTAATCCAGTTACGTCGTCCTGTCCCAGGTAATCCTCGGCCGCAGCTCCGCAAACTCATCCGACGGATACCGCCCCGCCAACATATCCAGCACACCATCGAACACACTCTGACTCAACCCGGCAAACGGAGCCGCCCCGCGCACAAGCGCAAACAACGCCGCATAACTAGATCCCCGGCCCCTCGTCCTCAGCGCCCACGCTTCCCCCCGCGTTCCCTCTCTACCGCGCTAAGCGGAGGATGCGCAATCACCGCCACTATCTGCTGCGCCAGCACATCCAGCGGATTCCTCAGAAACCGGGTCGACTCCACATGCCCCTCATGCATCGCCCGCGTCACCGCCGCACAAGCAATCAAATCCGCCCGATACTTCGGGAAAATAATCCCATGCGAAGGCGCGCCCACCTGATGTCCCGCGCGTCCAATCCGCTGCATCCCACTCGCAACGCTGGGCGGAGCCTCGATCTGAATCACCAGATCGATCGACCCCATATCGATCCCCAACTCCAGCGACGACGTCGCCACCAGCGCCTTGATCCTCCCCGCCTTCAACAGCTCCTCAATCTCCGTCCGCTGCGCCGCCGCCAGCGAACCATGGTGAGCACGCGCAATCGGCTCTCCCGCCAGATCGTTCAACGCTCCAGCCAGCCGCTCAGCCACTCGCCGCGCATTCACAAAGATCAGCGTCGATGTCCGCTCCCGAATAATCTCCAGCAACCGCGGATGAATCGACTGCCATATCGAAGTCCTCTTCGGCCCCTGCGACGCCGGCCCGCTCGGCTGCTCCTCAATCTCGCCCAGCTTCGCCATATCCTCCACCGGAACCTCAACCTTCAACTCGAGCAGCTTCCGCGCCCCCGCATTGACCACCGTCACCGGACGATACCGCGCCGCCGCCCCTTCAACCTCCGACTTATCTCGCCACTAGCTGCACTCATCAGCACATCATTCGCCTCAGCCTCAGACACTTCCACCTCCCGCCTTCTGTACTGCGACTCGTTCAGTCTACATAATTAGCTCGCATCCGCACCACCCAGAAACCGGGCCACCTCCTCCAGCGGCCTCTGCGTCGCCGACAACCCGATCCGCTGGAGCCGTCTCCCCGTCAACGCCTCCAGCCGCTCCAGCGACAACGCCATATGCGCCCCACGCTTCGTCGGAACCAGCGCATGAATCTCATCCACAATCACCGTCTCGACCGACCGCAGCCCCTCTCCCGCCTCCGACGTCAGCAGCAGATACAGGCTCTCCGGTGTCGTTATCAAAATATCGCCCGGATGTTTCCTGAACCGCGCCCGCTCTTTCTGCGGAGTATCCCCCGTGCGCACGCTGATACCCGGCATCCGCACCTCGACGCCCTCCCGCTTCGCCATATTCGCAATGCCCACCAGCGGCGATCGCAGGTTGCGCTCCACATCCGCAGCCAGCGCCTTCAGCGGCGAGATGTAAACCACCCGGCATCCTTCCGCCGCATCAGGAGCAGTCCGCAACATCAATCTGTCGAGACACCACAAAAACGCAGTCAGCGTCTTACCCGTCCCCGTCGGCGCCAGAATTAACGTCGACTCCCCACGCGCAATCGCCGGCCACCCCTCCACCTGCGGAGCCGTCGGCGCCTCGAACACCGCTCTGAACCACTTGGCCGTAATCGGATGAAACAGCCCCAGCGCCGCCTCGCTAGCCGTTCCGAAGATCCTCACGCGAGGATCTCCCGTCGCTACCCACAGGCGTCACATTCTTCTTCGACTTGGAAGGGTTTCGTGCCATCCTCAGCAGGGGGGCTAGGGCCGCCACTCACACTATAGGATGCAACCCGCCACGCCCGGGTCCAGAATTACTACTCGCCCACCCGGTACCGATCAAGCCGGATGAATCGGCCGGTAAAAGTAGCAATTCGCCGCAAACTCCACCTCAAAGAGCTTAGTCGAATCCTCAGCCTGCTCCGCATTCCCCAATACCAGGCATCCATCCGCAGCCATCTTCTGATAGATCTCCTTGAACACCGCCTTCCGGTCGTTCTGCGGAAAATACAACAGCACATTCCGCAGCATCACCACGTCGAACACCGGAAGTTGCGGCATCGGCGCGCACAAATTCGCATATCGGAACTCGCACATCGCTCGAATCTGCGGCGCAACCTCCCACTCCTCCCCGTCGCGAACCATGTACTTCAGCAGCATCCGCGCCGGCAGCCCGCGATTCACCTCCAGCCGCCGGTACCTGCCATTTTGCGCATAATCCACAACATACCGCGAGATATCCGTTCCAATAATCTTCACGTTCCACTGCGCCAGCTCCGGAAAATGCTCCGCAATCAGCATCGCCACGCTGTAGGCCTCCTGCCCAGTCGAACTCGCCGCGCTCCACACCCTCAAGCGCCGCTGCGTCTTCCGGCGTTCGATGAGCTGCGGAAATACCTCGTTCCGCAGCATCTCAAACGGACCCATATCGCGAAAGAAACTCGTCTCATTGACTGTCATCGCCTCCGCCACCGCGCGGTGCAGATGCGTCGGCCTGCCATTCTTCAACATATGAACGAAGTCTTCGAGGTTCGCCGCCCCTGACATCCGCGCAATCGGCGTTAGTCTCGTATCAAACAACGCTTTGCGCGACGGGTCGATCTGGTTCGCCGACTGCGCCATCACAATTCCCCGCAGATACGCATAGTCCGCGTCAGAGCAAGCCATGGTTCGTCTCCCGCATCAGAACCTTCGGCGCTGGACCATAGGACCGGCTCTCTGGCCGCACTGCGCGCCCGGCGCTCACCCGCTGCTTCAACGCACCCGCAATCCCCCACAGCGGCAGCGTCGCGCTCACAATCCCCGCCTCGCTCACCCGTCCCGGCATCCCCCACACCGCCGACGTCGCCTCATCCTGCGCCAGCACCGTGCCGCCACCCTCATGCACCGCGCGCGCTCCCTTCAGACCATCCGCACCCATCCCCGTCATCACCAGCGCCAGCGTTCCGGCGCCACACATCCTCGCTGCGGAGAGAAACAAATAATCCACCGCCGGCTTGCAGTGATTCAGCGGCTCTCGTTGATGCAGCCGCACCCGCATTCCCGCACCGTCAAGCTCCGCATCGCTCGCCATCACCCGCCGCGGAGCCACCTCCATATGCGCATCTCCCGGCGCCAGCCACACCGTGCCAGGGCGAATCACCGCATCGTCGTAAGCCTCCTGCACCCGCAGCGCACAGCATTTGTCCAGTCGCTCCGCCAGCGCCCCGGTAAACAGCTTCGGCATATGCTGCACAATCAACACCGGAACAGGAAAATCCCCAGGCAGCCGCGGCAGCAACTGCTCCAGCGCAGAGGGCCCGCCCGTGGACAACCCAATCACCACAACGTCAATCGGAGACAACACCTTCGCCGCTGCCTCACCCAACCCTGGCTTCCGCGAATTGTCCCGCGACACCCCGGGTTCCGCAGCCTTTCCACCGCTCTTCGCTCCTTTGGCGAGCGCAGCAATCCGCGGCAGCAACTGCTGCGATAGCGAATTCATTGCCGCAACAAAATTCCTTTGCTCCGAAGGCTTCGTCACATAATCCGAAGCTCCACGCCCCAGAGCCTCCAGCGTCGACCGCGCCCCATGCTCGGTGTACGCGCTGCACATGATCACCGGAAGCTCCGACTCCTCAAGCCGCAAACGGTCCAGCACTTCGAGACCGTTCAACTTCGGCATCTCAAGATCCAGCACCAGAACATCCGGACACAGTTGTTCCACCAACTCCAGACACTCCACCCCGTCCCGCGCCACGCCGCATAGCTCCATCCGCGGCAGATCGCTCTGCCGGTCGTCCGCGTGCATCAGAAAAAGCTTCAGCAACACGGTCCGCATCACAGCTGAATCATCCGCGGCAAGAATACGTAGCGGCCGTTCCCTCACGATCCCCATATCCGATTCCTTTGTCCCGTCAGGCCGCAATCACGCCAAGCAGCAACATCTTTTCCCGAAGGCTCTCCGGCGTAAACGGCTTCATCAGAAACTCGTCCGCGCCATTGTCCAGCGCCGTCTCAATAAACGAGTGGTCGGCCTCCGTCGTCACCATCATCACCTTCATCTCCGGCCCCAGCTTTGCCTCCCGCAGCGCCTTCACGCACTCCAACCCGTTCATCACCGGCATATTCACGTCCAGCAGCATCAGGTCGAACGTCTCGTTGCCTGCCAGCACCGTCAGCGCATCGCTCCCATCCACAGCCTCTTCGCACGCAATATCCATCCGGCTCAAAAGATGCCGCAGATACTCGCGAATAAAGCTCGAATCATCGACGATCAGGGCTCGCATCGGCGCCTCCATTCTTTCTGAACAATCCCGTCTCCGACAGCCGCGACGGACAAAGCTTCCGCGGATCCAGCCGCACCATCAGCTCCCCATCCATCTTGTAAGCGCCATCGAAGAGCCACTTTCCCCGCGCCTCCAGCGTGCAAGGATTCGCCTCCAGCATCCTTCGGCTCATCGTCACCACACCGCCAACCGCGTCCACCACCAGGCCAAACCGCTCCGCAGCCTCGTCATCCTCCATCACCAACACACAACACTTCCCCGCCTGAGCCTCCATCCCCAGCAGGGCCCGCAGATTCACCGTCGTCAACACCTCACCTCGATACGGCACAACCCCAGCGATAAATTCCGGCGACATCGGCACTCGCTGCAACTCCCGCTCTCCCAGCACCTCGCGAATCTTGCTCGTATCAATCCCAAACGTCTCCTCTCCAGCAAACAGCGAGCACAGCGACACAGCGTCATTCTCCTCCTGAAACTCATCCACCCTCTCTCGCCCCGCAATTCTCATGCGACCTCCTGCCACGAAGCCATTGGCCTCACATCCAACTCCCTGCGAACAACCGTCAGCTTCTCCTTTACCAGCGCAAGCTCTATTCCCGTCTCGTCGCTGTCTTCGCCATCCAGCAGAGTTCCCGCCGAAACATCCAGAACCCGCCGCACCACAATGCCTGCCCTCTGCTTGCCATCCGCGTCGCCGCAGATCAACACCGTTGCTAACGCCTCCTCGCCAGGCTGCCGCGAAGCCTCAAGCTCCTCCAGCACATTGCCCGCATCCTTCAGCGGCAGCAGCTCCCCGCGATACTGCAGCAGCGCCCTTCCGCCCGCATACTCAATACGCTCCAGTGCCACGCTCTCAATTCGCTCCACCATATCCAGCGGCAGCGCTGTCCGTTCACGCGCCCTGTCTTCAAAGATCAGGAACGACTCGCCCCTCACATCTTGCACCGCAACCGTCGCCTGCCCTATCTCCACACTGTCTTCTTCCGTCGGCTTCACTCCCGCACGCGCAGCCGTAGCGCCGATATCCAAAATCAACGCCAGCGTCCCATTCCCCAGCACGGTAGCCCCAGAGAACAAACCAATCTCCCGCAGCACCGGAGATAACGGCTTTACCACAATCTCCTCCGGCGACATCAAATCATCGACCACCAACCCATACCGGCAGCCATCCGCCTCAAGCACTGCCAGATAGTGCCCCTGCGAAGTCTCGGGCGCCTCCATCCCAAGCAACCGGTCAAGCCAGACCATCGGCAGCAGCCGCTCGCGCAGCCGATAAACCTCCGCCGACCCAACCCTCTGCACTGTCTTTCCAAATTCACGCGTCGGAATATCCACCAGCTCCACCAGCGCACTCTGCGGCAGCGCAAAGGATTGCCCACCGCTCCGCACCACCAGCGAAGGCACAATCGCCAGCGTCAGCGGAACGCGCAGCCGCAGCGTCGTCCCCTCGCCCCTCCGCGACTCCACCTCGACACTCCCGCCAACCTTCTCCACGTTGGCGCGAACCACATCCATCCCCACGCCGCGCCCCGAGACCGTCGTCACCGCCGCAGCCGTCGAAAACCCCGGAAGAAAAATAAGCTGCAGCGCCTCCCGCTCGCTCATCCCCGCAGCCTGCTCCTCGGTCACCAGGTTGCGTTCAATCGCCTTCTTCAAAACCCGCTCCATCGGAATCCCGGCGCCATCATCCGAAACTTCAATCACCACCGACCCACTCTGATGAAACGCCTTCAGCCGAACGCATCCCTCAGCCGGCTTGCCCGCCAGCACGCGGTCCGCAGGCGACTCAATCCCATGGTCCACCGAATTCCTCACCGCATGCGTCAGCGGATCCTTGATCGCCTCCAGCAGACTCTTATCGAGCCCCGTCTCCTGCCCGCTAAACTCAATCCGCACGTCGCGCCCGCAAGTCCGCGCCAGGTCGCGCACCATCCTCGGAAACTTCCCAAACAGATTTCCTACCGGCTGCATCCGCGCCTGCATCACCGTCTCGCGAAATCCGCCGTCACGCTGTCCAGCCGCCGAGCCAACTCGGGAAAATTCGCCGCCGTCCGGTCACTCTGCAGCATCTGGTTACGGGTCAGCACCAGCTCACCCACCAGATTCATCATCCGGTTCAACACATCGACATCAATCCGCAGCGTCTTATCGTTCCCCGCCGAACTCCGCTCGCCGTTCCCACCACCCGCAGCGGAGATCGCCGCAGCAGTTACCCCCAAAGCCTTCGAAGCCTCGGCAACCGCAACTGTCGCCGCCCCATCATCGCGGACCACCGCCTCCAGCAGCTCCGCCTCGACCTCCACCGGCGGCATCTCTCCATTCAACAGCGCAAGCTCCGCAATCAGCTCCCCATCTTCATCGCTCGACCGCGTCCCTTCCCCGCCAGTCTCTTCAATCAGCGCCAGAATCGCACGCAGTCCATCCATCAGCCGCAGCAATCCGCTGATCAGCTCCGAAGTCACCACCAACCTGCCGTCCCGAAGCGCACCCAACAGGTGCTCTCCCGCGTGCGCCAGCTTCTCCAGACGGTCAAACCCCAGGAAACCCGTTGTCCCCTTGATCGTATGAACCGCGCGAAAGATCTCGCCCAGCAAACTCGTATCGCCCGGCCGCGTCTCCAGCTCGGTCAGGCATCGCTCCATGCGGTCCAGCCCTTCCTGGCTCTCCGCGATAAACTCCTTCGTCAGGTCGTCCACATCTTCTATATCGGGCGCACACCCTTAACCATGAGCGCAACACAACTTGCCCTCGCCCCCACCCACCCGATAGCCTCACACTCATGCCGTCCACTCCGCTCGACCCCACCCAGGCCGCCGACCTCCAGCGCCAAGCCGTCGCCGTCGCCCACAACGCCTACGCTCCCTACAGCCACTTCCGTGTCGGCGCCGCAGTCCTGCTCACCAACGGCCAAATCGTCACCGGCTGCAACGTAGAAAACGCCTCCTACCGGCTCACAGTCTGCGCGGAACAGAACGCCATCGCCGCTGCCGTCGCCCTCCACGGCCCCCAAATCCGCATCCGAGCCATCGCCGTCGCCAACCTCAACGACACCGCCAGCCAACCCTGCGGAGCCTGCCGCCAGACCATCCACGAGTTCAGCACACCCGACACGATCATCTTCTTCCCCGGCGAAAAAGGCACTGTCGCCCATACCACCATCGCCGAACTCCTCCCCGCCGCCTTCCGCCTCACCACCGGCAGCCAGCAACTCCCATGAAACGCATCCATCCCATCGACGTCATCCTCCACAAGCGCGACGGCCTCGCCCTCACCGACGAGGAGATCCGTGCCTTCATCAACGCCATCGTCCGCCGTACCCCCAGGAAGCAACTCGTCACCGACGCCCAGATCGCAGCCTTCCTCATGGCCGTCTTCCTCCGCGGCCTCGACGCGCGCGAGTTGGCCACCCTCACCGAAGCAATGCGCTTCTCCGGCGAGGTCGCCTACACCGAGGCCCTCAACACCTTCGCGGTCGACAAGCACTCCACCGGCGGAGTCGGCGACAAGACTTCCCTGTTGATCGCCCCGATCCTCGCCGCAGCCGGCCTCGCTCATCCCACCTCCGAAGGAGTCCCCGGAATCGTCGTCCCGATGATCAGCGGCCGCAGCCTCGGCCACACCGGAGGCACACTCGACAAGCTCGAGACCATCCCCGGCTTCAACACCCAGCTCTCTTTCCCCGAGATGCGCGACATCCTCAAACAATGCGGCGCCGCCCTCATCGGCCAAACCCCCAAGATCGTCCCCGCCGACCGCATCCTCTATGCCCTTCGCGATCACACCGGCACCGTCGAGTCTCCTTTCCTCATCACCGCCAGCATCATGAGCAAAAAACTCGCCGAGAGCCTCAACGCCCTCGTCCTCGACGTCAAGGTAGGCTCCGGCGCTTTCATGCCCACTTATGAAAAATCCAAATTCCTCGCCGAGCTTATGGTTCAGACCGGCGAAGCCTCCAACACCCGCACCGTCGCTCTCCTCACCAGCATGGACCAGCCCCTCGGCCGCTTCTCCGGCAACTGGGTCGAAGTCTGGGAGTGCGTCGACATCCTGAAGACTGGCAAAGATCAGCACCGCCATCCCATGTCCGCCGACCTCATCGAGCTCTCCAACATCCTCTCCGGCTGGATGCTCCACCTCGCCGGCCAGGCCGAAACCCCCGAAGCAGGAGCAAAGCTCTCCGACAAAATCCTTCGCAGCCGCGAAGCCTACAAAGCCTGGCTCAACATCATCGAAGCCCAGGGTGGCGACACCTCTGTCTTCGAAGACCCCGCCGTCCCCCACAAACCCACCGCCACTCGCATCATCAACTCCCCGCAAGACGGCTACCTCGCCTCCATGGACTGCAAGCAAGTAGGCTGGGCCGTCCAGCGCCTCGGAGCAGGCCGCGCCAAACCCGGCGACCCCGTCAGCGCTCACGCAGGTATCGAGATGCACGCCAAACTGGGCGACCGCCTCGAAAAAGGCCAGCCCCTCATCACCCTCTTCGCCGAAGACGAAGCCCTCCTCGACGAGCCCGAACAAATGCTCCTCGAAACGTTACAAATCTCCCTCACCGCACCCCACCTCGAACCGCTCATCCGCGAAATCATCACGAGCGAGAACTCTAACCACCAGCAATAGCCCCGATCACCAGCAACGGTTCCTTCCCCTCCGCCACTGCATCCGGCAACAACTCATCCGGCGAGAGATGCGAAATATCCTCCATACAAGCAAAGAACCGCAGAAACGGTCGCCGCTTCAGCGTCCCATGGTCCCGGATCGTCCCCCCCAGCATCGGATACCGCGCCTCTAGTTCATCCAGCACCGCTCGCAGCGTCACTGCTCCCTCAACCTCGAGTCTCACCTCGCCATTCACCTTCGCCAGCGTCCTCAAATGCTGCGGCAGCTCAACCCGAATCATGGCAGCGTCTGCACCTCGACGGACAGCACTCCCGGCAGATCCCGCACAATCGGAGCCCAGCTGTCTCCCGCATCCCGCGACCCATACACCTGCCCGCCCGTCGTTCCGAAATAAATCCCGCACTCCTCCAGCCGGTCCACCGCCATCGCATCCCGCAGCACGTTCACATAGCAATCCTTCTGCGGCAAACCCTTCGTCAGCGCCTCCCACTCATTCCCGCCTGACTTACTCCTATAAACCCGCAGCTTCCCATCCAGTGGAAAGTGCTCCGAGTCGCTCTTGATCGGCACGACATAAATCGTCTCTGGTTCATGCGCATGCACGTCGATCACGAACCCAAAATCCGTTGGCAGATTCCCGCTCACCTCCACCCACGAGTCGCCCGCATCGTCGCTGCGCATCACATCCCAGTGCTTCTGCATGAACAACACACCGGGCCGCGCCGGGTGCATCGCAACATGATGCACGCAATGCCCCACCTCCGCCGTCGGATCAGGAATCTGCGCTGACCTCAGGCCCTTATTGATCGGCTTCCACGTCTGCCCGCCATCATCCGTACGAAACGCCCCGGCAGCCGAGATCGCAATATATATCCGCCCTTCAACCTTCGGATCCAGGATCACCGTATGCAGACACATCCCGCCCGCGCCCGGCTGCCAGTGCGGCCCCGTCCCATGTTTCCGCAAACCCGATAGCTCCTCCCACGTCATCCCGCCATCCTTCGAACGGAACAGCGCCGCGTCCTCCGCCCCCGCATACACCTCGTCCGCGTCCTTCAGCGAAGGCTCCAGATGCCACACCCGCTTGAACTCCCACGGATGCGGCGTCCCGTCATACCACTGGTGCGTCCCCGGGACCCCGTCGTACAAAAACTTGCTCCCCACCTGCTCCCACGTCTTGCCGCCATCATTCGACCGCTGCATGATCTGCCCGAACCATCCACTGGTTTGCGATGCATACAGCCGGTTCGGGTCCACCGGCGAACCCTTCATGTGATAGATCTCCCACCCCGCAAAATGCGGCCCGCTCACATCCCACTTCTCCCGCTTCCCATCCGAAGTCAGCACAAACGCGCCCTTCCGCGTCCCAACCAACAGCCTCACTGAACTCATCGCTCTCTCCTCCACGTCTAATTTCTTCTCAGGCCCAACCGCTCGTCCGGAAATCTCTGTCACCAATTTCTACTTCGTCCCAAACAAAATAATCAACTGGTCCAAAACTCATTCACCCGATACATCGATCCATCGGGCCCTTGCAAGCATTCAACGCGATCCACCACCCAATCAACTCCACCAAGCTAACACCTCAGCCGGCGACAAAATCCCTAGGCCCTGCCCCCTCCCAACCGTTACACTCAATCCCAACCATTCCCCCGCATCTCAACCGCGCAGGAGAGCAGCCTTTGTCACGATTCACCGGTCTACTTGGCCTCATCACCTTCCTCGGCCTCGCCTACGCCTTCTCCACCAACCGCCGCGCGATCAGGTGGCGCACCGTAGCCTGGGGTCTCGGCCTCCAGATCCTCTTCGCCTTCCTCGTTATCAAATGGAGCCTCGGCCAGCGCATCCTCCACAGCGTCTGCTCCGTCATCACCGACCTCCTCGGCCACTCCGCTGACGGCTCCTCCTCGTCTTCGGCCGCCTCGGACTCCCGGCGACGCCCTCGCCATCTTCGCCTTCGCCGTTCTTCCCACCATCATCTTCATCTCGGCCTTCTTCGCCATCATGTACCACATCGGTCTCATGCAGCACATCATCCGCGTCGTCGCCTGGATCATGCAGCGCACCATGGGCACCAGTGGCGCCGAGTCCACCAACGTCGCCGCCAGCATCTTCATGGGCCAGACCGAAGCCCCCCTCACCATCCGCCCCTTCCTAGCGGAGCCACCCGCTCCGAGCTCATGACCATCATGACCTCCGGCATGGCCCACGTCTCCGGCGGAATCATGGCCGCCTACATCAGCTTCGGCATCAACGCCTAAGACCTCCTCTCCGCCGTCATCATGACCGCGCCCGGCACCATCCTCGTCGCCAAGATGCTCGTCCCCGAAACCGAAGTCCCCGCCACCGCCGGCACCGTCCACATGCCCCCAAGCGAAGAGCACAAAAACGAAAACTTCGTCGCCGCCATCGCCCGCGGCACCATCGACGGAGGCAAGCTCGCCTTCAACGTCGCCATCATGCTCATCAGCTTCCTCGCTCTCGTCGGCCTCGCCAACGCCATCATGCTCGGCATCTCACAACTTCCTCTGGGCCCACGGCCACATCCCCTTCCCTCACTCCCTCAACGCCATCCTCGGTGTCGTCGGAGCGCCCGTCGCTTGGCTCATCGGCATCCCCTGGTCACGAAGCCCGCACCATCGGCAACCTCCTCGGCACCCGCACCATGATCAACGAGTTCGTAGCCTTCACCCAGCTCGGCCTGCACAAAATCGCAACCTCACCACGCACACATTCTCCATCGCCACCTTCGCCCTCTGCGGCTTCGCCAACCTAGGCAGCATCGGCATGCAGATCGGCGGCATCGGAGCCCTCGTCCCCAATCGCCGCAACGATCTCGCGCAACTAGGCCTCCGCGCCATGCTAGCCGGAACCATGGCCAACCTCATGTCCGCCAGCATCGTCTCCATGCTCATCAAATAAAACATGCCAAATCACGCTCGCCGGAACACGCTGTTCGTCATATCGTCTTGGTGCCCGTCACAAATGGCGGCGACCTTTGCAGCCCACGCGCAAGAAAGGACACCCAGCATAGTTTCGCGAGTGCTTGGAATTCTGTTGCTGTGTTCGGCCCTCCTGGGCGCTCCGACAGCATTGGCGCAGAGGGTTGAGACGGGGTTTCTGGATCGGGCGGTCACCGTTGGCGGCATCGAATACCGCTATGAAGTCTACGTGCCACGCGACTACGATCCGGCCCGTCGCTGGCCAGTGATCCTGGCGCTGCACGGCGGCGGCGAACTCGGCTCCGACGGAATCCTGCCTACGGTCGGGGCCCTGGCCAAGGCAATCCGCCAGCATCCCGATCGCTTCCCCGCCATCGTCGTCTTCCCGCACGCACACGCTGACGGCACGCCCGTCTGGCAGGGGCCAAGCGGCCAGGCAGCCCTTGTCGAAGTAGACCGGGCGCTCGCCGAGTTCCACGGCGATTCGTCGAGAGTGTACTTGACCGGGTATTCCGCAGGCGGCAACGGCGGCTGGTACTTGGCCTACCATTACCCGCAACGGTTTGCCGCTGCCGTGATCGTGTGCGGCTGGGTTACCCCGTTCCAGGGCCGCCAGAGTCACCTCGACTATCCCTCGATCCCGCCGATATCGGCCGCCGATCCCTACGCCGAAGTCGCCAGAGGTGTCGCTGGCCTTCCGATATGGCTGGTCCACGGCGACGCCGACAAGAACGTTTCTGTCGACCAATCTCGCCATATGTATGCAGCGCTTAAGACCGCCGGGGCTGATGTGCACTACACGGAGCTGCCAGGCGTTGACCACTCCGCCTGGGACCCCGCCTACCAGAACCCGGACATCGCCGCATGGCTGTTCAAGCAGCATCGCGCCACCGTGGCGCTTCAAAAATAACCAAGTCACGCAACCCACAGCATCTTCTCCATGCTTATCAGGTAGTCGCAGGCTCGCCTCTCCGTCTGTTCTAAAATTGGGTATATGTTCCTCAAGCAGTACTACCTCGGCTGCCTCGCCCACGCGTCCTACCTCATCGCCGACGAAGCCAGCGGCACCGCCATCGTGGTCGATCCCCAGCGCGACATCCAGCAATACATCGACGACGCCAACCAGCTCGGCGTGCACATCCGCCACGTCTTCCTCACTCACTTCCACGCCGACTTCCTCGCCGGCCATCTCGAACTCCGCGACCGCTGCGGAGCCGACATCCGCCTCGGCGCCCAGGCCAAAGCCGAGTACAAATTCGTCCCCATGAAAGACGGCGACACCCTCGACTTCCCCGGCCTCCGCCTCCAGGTCCTCGAAACCCCCGGCCACACCATCGAATCCATCTCCATCCTCGTCTTCGACCTCCAGAAGAGCGCCGACAAACCCTACGCCGTCCTCACCGGGGACACCCTCTTCATCGGCGACGTCGGCCGCCCCGACCTCCGCGCCTCTCTCGGCTGGACCGCCCAGGAGCTAGGCGGCCATCTCTACGACTCCCTCCACAACAAGCTCCTCCCGCTACCCGACGAAACCCTCGTCTACCCCGCCCACGGCGCAGGCTCTCTCTGCGGCAAGAACATCTCCTCCGACACCGTCTCCACCCTCGGCGACCAGCGCCGCTTCAACTACGCCCTTCAACCCATGTCGAAAGAAGAATTCATCCGCATCGTCGCCGCCGACCAGCCCGACGCCCCGGCCTACTTCACCTACGACGCCATCCTCAACACCCGCGAACGCGCCACGCTCGAAAAGTCCCTGGAGCAAGTCCTGCAACCCATCGAACTCGACGAAGTCCTCACACATGGGCGACGCCGGCTCCCAGCTCCTCGACGTCCGCGACGCCGCCGAATACGCCAAGGGCCATCTCGCCGGCAGCATCAACATCGGCTTAGGCGGCCAGTACGCCACCTGGGCCGGCACCGTCCTCGACTCAAAACGCCCCATCGTCATCATCGCCGAGCCCGGCCGCGAACAAGAGGCCGCCCTGCGCCTCGGACGCATCGGCTTCGACCACGTCAAAGGCTACCTGAAAGATGGCATGGGAGCCCTCGCCGAACGTCAGGACCTCGTCTGGTCCACCGAGCGAGTAAGCCCTCCCATGCTGGCCGACGAACTCGCCACCCAAAATCCCCCCGTCGTCATCGACATCCGCACCCCTCGCGAATTCACCACAGGACACCTCACCAACAGCATCAACCTTCCCCTCTCCCAGCTCCAGCAGCGCATCGACGAAGTCCCCCGCGACCGCCGAATCGCAGTCCACTGCGCAGGAGGCTACCGCTCCTCCATCGCCGCCAGCATCCTCAACCAGCACGGCATCACCAATCTCATCGAGCTGGCCGGAGGCATCACCGCCTGGCAGGCAGCAAAACTCCCCGTGGCTACTGCCGATCCAGAACTTAAACCGCTCTAATTCATCGACGAGTGGCGAGTCCTGCAAACTCAAGCCACGAGCTTCAAATAATTCGGCTCATCCGCAATCGTCTTATATCGGAACTCACGCACAATCTTCGGCCCCTTCAAAAAGAAGATCCCCTGCATCTGCTCCCCATCTTCTTTGATCGCCCCAATCCCATGCTTGAAGAGCGCCCCCTTCAACCACCCCATCCAAACCGCTGGCTGCAACAGCGTCAGCGCCGGATGTATCCGCGAAATCGCAAACACCGGGTTCCGATAAATCGCCGCCTCCGGATCGCTCACCCGCTCCACATCTCCAATCCCGTAATACTCAAAGAACGGTTTAGCCCGTTCCGGCGTCCCCAGATGCACAAACACCGGCCTCACACCACGCTTATCCAACTCACCCTTCAAATCCGCTATGTCACTGATCGCCTGCCGGCAAAACGAACACCCAAAGTGCCGCAGGAAAATCAGCAACACCGGCGAAGCCTCAGCAAGTTCCAGCAAACTCGCACCTGACTCGGTCTTCACCGAAGCCAGCGTTAGCGCTAGTTCACCTGAAGCTTCTCTTTCTGAATCAACCATCAGCGCGCGACCTTTCGCTCACCGGATCAAGCAAAACCACACCTAAAATATCTACGGCTGTCCCCGCAATTCGGTTTTGCCATTACACGGAATGAGCGCAAGTATACGTCGCGGCTACCGCCACCCGCCAAGAATCGCTCCCATCACCACCAGCGCAACCGTCAGGTACCCTCCATTCACCAGCACATAGCTCCAGGGCCGCCGCTCGAACAATGAGACGATCCCAATCCCCATAGCCACCCATCCAAACCCTGCCAGAAATCCCGCCGTAGCGCCCCACGCCAGATTCGTCTTCGGATCATTCAGAAACATCGCCAGGTTCAAAGCCATTACCAGGCTCAGCAAAAAGCTAAGAATAAAAATCCTGGCATTGGCTGCAGGCGGTTCATCCGCTCCAAACCCATTCGCCTTTTTCCATACTCCGCCAAACAAAAACGGAGCATACCAAAGCCCTCCCAGCACAAACGCCGAGATCGCCGCCACAAGAACCGCCCAAAGATTCAGTCCATGAAATCCCATTCCAAACTTCTCCTTATTTTGAAATCAGCACTACTTCGTCCAATCGATCGGCCCATTCACAAACCGGTGATGCAGCGTAGCCAGCAATTGCGCATTCCCCACGGTCAAATACTCATAAGCCTTCTCCCACTCCGCACCGTCCTTCCAACCCGTCTGCGTCAGCCGCACCACCGTAGACCCGCCCTTCGCCTCAAAAGAAAACCGCGCCTTCGTCCGCGCCGCTCGAACCGCAGGAAACTTATCCGGAGCCAACGCCGAAATCACCAGCTCCTTCTCCGGCACAAAACTCAGAATCGTCCCGCCGCCCGTGCTTCCCCCAGGAAAGTTCGCCGTCCACTCCCCGCCCTCTCTCAAATCCACCACCGCATTCGGAGTCAGCCATGTGCTCAACCCGTCACTCGTCGTAAAACGCCTTCCATACCTCTGAAACCGGGGCTGGCACAATGACCTCGATCATCAAAACCTTCTCTGCGAGGACCGGCGCAACCGGCACACTCGAACTCTGCGCCAAACCAGGCCCACCGCTTAAGACCCCAACAGCTCAAAACCGCAGCCAGAACAATTCCCCTCATAGAGCCTCCTCGAGCTTCTTGGTTGGTCGTTCAAGTAAATCCCTGTACACTACCTCTGTCAAGAAAATTCCTCTCATGCCCGAAACCCTCCCCACCCGCGACCGCCTGATCAACTCAGCACGCTACCTCTTCTGGGACCGCGGCTACGCCGGAACCAGCATGGCCGACCTCCTCGCCCACGCCGACGTCAACTCCGGCAGCTTCTACCACTTCTTCGAGAGCAAAGAAGCCCTCCTCCGTGAAGTCCTCGAAGGCTACCTTCACGCCCTCCGCCCCATGGTCGTCAACCCCGCCTTCGCCACCACGAACGAGCCCGTCGAGCGCATCTTCGCCATCCTCGCAGGCTACCGCGACCGCATCCTCCAAACCGAATGCCGCTACGGCTGCCCCCTCGGCCGCCTAGCCCTCGAGATCGACCCCGAAAATCGTCCCGCCCACAAACTCATCGCCGAAAACTTTCAGGGCTGGATCACCGCTGTCCGCGAGTGCATCGACCAGCTCAAGCCCCGCCTCCCCAAAAACACCGACCCCGATGCCCTCGCCACCTACGTCCTCGCCGTCATGGAAGGCGGCGTCATGATCTCCCGCTCCTATGGCTCCGTCGAACCGTTCGACCGCGCCGTCAAACAACTCCGACAGCACTTCTCCCTGCTCTTAACCCCGCAAAAATCTCCCGCGCCAAAGCCCAAACGCTCAAAATCAAAACCGTAAGCAGCGGTCCGAACACCCGATACCCAACAGAGCAGGCCCCTCACCCTCGATCAGCCACAAATCATCTTTGCGGTCCTCGCCGACCCATCCCCTGTACCATTGCAACGTCCACCCAAACACTCTCAGGAGCAAACTCAGCATGGCATGGAGGAAGAAGAACCCCGGCAAAGACAACCGCCAGCTCCTCCTCGAAGAGAGCCGCGCCACGGGCCTGCTCAACTTCATCCTCGCCGTCTCCGTCGCCGCCATCGCCTATACCGACTGGATCGTCGTAGAAAACGATTCCCTCGGCTATCTCTACGTGCTCCCGATCGCCCTGAGCGGCCTCGTCAATCGCCTCCCCGTCACCATCGGCCTCTCCCTACTCTGTGTCTACCTGCAGGACCTCTTCGGCCCCCCCGAAGAAACCGTGCATGTCCGAATCGTCCGAGCCTTCATCACTCTTGCCGGATACCTCATCGTCGGCTTCCTCGTCACCGCCATCGCTCGTCAGCGCGCCGCCCTTGCCGCCGAAATCCGTAAAGAGCGCGACGACTACGAGAAGGACCTCACCCTCGCCGCCCAGGTCCAGCGCCGCGTCCTCCCTGCCCCGCCCGTCATCCCTGGCATCCAACTCGCTGCGGGCATGCAGACTGCCCGGCTCCTCGGCGGCGACTACTACGACTTCTTCCCCATCTCCGACGACACCGTCGACGTCGTCATCGCCGATGTCTCCGGCAAAGGCGCCGCCGCGTCTCTCCTCATGCCCTCACTCGCCGTCGCCCTGCGCCTTCGCGCCCGCGAGCTCCCCGGCCCCGCCGCGATCATCAAAGATCTCGACACCATCCTCTACCAGATCACGAACCCCGCAACCTTTGTCACTGTCTTCTACGCCCGCATCAACCCTACCCGCCGCACCCTCGAATACGCCTGCGGAGGCCATAATCCGCCTCTCCTCCTCCGCCCACGCACCGGCGAAACCATCCAGCTCGACGCCGCCGGCCCCCTCGTCGGCATCCTCCCCGGCGCCCAGTTCACCGACACCATCATCCCTATCTCCCCCGGCGACATCCTCACCCTCTACACCGACGGAGTCACCGAGCAGGAAAACCAAACATCCGAGCAGTTCTCCCTCGACCGTCTCAAACAAGTCATCCTCGCCAACGAAAACGACTCCGCCTCAGCCCTCGTGACCCGCATCACCGATGCCGTCTCCACCTTCGCCGGCACCACCGAACAGGAAGACGACCTCACCGTAGTTGTCGCCAAAATTCTCTGATCTCACATACTCCGGGTGGCCCATCCTTCACAGTCTCACCGTGAAGGGTGGGTTGCCGTTGTTCGTTCTTTCTCAACCCAACCCGGCAAAAGTGTCATCCTGACCCTGAGCGCAGTCGAACGGGAGTTCGCGCACTTTGCGAACTGCGTAGTCGAAGAGCCTGTCCTGAGCGAAGTCGAAGGAACCTGCATTTGCCCTTGCCTGTACTCAAATTTATTCCGTCCGCAGAGCCTGCATAGGCTGCACTCCCGCGGCCCTCCGCGCAGGAAGCGCCGCAGCCAGCAAAACCGTAAAAACGATAAGAGCCGTCGAAGCCGCCAAAGTAAACGGGTCATACACACTCACTCCGTAGAGCTGGCTGCGGAACAGACGCGCCAGAAGCACAACCGATGGGAGCGCAACCACTGTGGCAATCGCAGCAATCAGAGCCATCTCGCGAAGCACAGTCACAACGATGCTCGCGCGCGGAGCCCCAAGCGCAAGACGCACCCCAATCTCCCGCGTCCGCTGTTCCGTGGAGTACGCCAGCACGCCATAGAGCCCCACAGCCGCAAGAATCAGCGCAAGAACAGAGAAGCCCACGGCAAGGATCGCAAGGGCTCGCTCTCCAAAAGAAGCCAGCTCGGCCTGCGCTTCCATGGTGCGCAAACCGCTCACCACAAGTGTCGGGTCAAGGTCGTGAATTACCTTCCGGATCGAAGCCTCGCTCGCCTCGGGCGACTGCGTGGTCTGGACATAGAACTGCAATCCGCCGGGATGCTCGATCTGCAAGTACGGACGATAAACCGCAGGCCCAAGTTCCGTCCGAAGATCCGTGTGACGAATGTTGCCAACGACTCCGACAATAGCGGTATCGGGTTTACTATTGGCCTTTGCGTCGACACCAATGAGGTGGCCGATCGCGTTTTGTGGTGTGCCGAAGAATCGTTTCGCAAAAGCAAGGTTGACGATCGCCACCCTGGCCGCCCCTTTGACGTCCGCCGCATTGAATTCGCGCCCAACCAGAACCGGCTGACGCAGCGTGGCGAAGTAGCCGGAAGTGATATCCGGAGATTCGAAGGTATGGTCTTCGTCTTCCGCGAAGGTGTGACCCTCAACGGTGTAGCTGTGCATCTCGTTATCGCCTGTAAGTTCGGGATCGCTCGTCGCTGCCGCAGAAGTCACGCCCGGAATTCGATTGAGCGCGTCCACCGCACTCTTGATGATCTCCGGGGTGCGGTCCTCGCCGTAACCGGAGTTGGTTGGATCGAGCGAAAAGGTCGCGAGGCGGCTGATCTCGAAGCCAACCGGCTGGTGGCGGAGGTTGTCCAGCGTGTGAACAAAGAGGCCCGCCGCGCCAAGAAGCAGAACGCTGAGCGCAATCTGCACACCCACAGCAGCCTTGCGAAAGCGTTGCGAACCCTTCGAAGCAGTACCCGCGCTCTGGCGCAGTGCCTCCACCAGGTTGGGCCGGAGAAAATGCAGCACAGGCGCGAGGCTGAACAACAGGCTCGCGACAACTGAGATGCCGAGCGTGAACAGAAGAACCCGCGAGTCAATCACTGCCGAGTAGGGTTCGTTTCCCGGATCGGCCTGCGTCATCAAACGCACCAGGGCATTGGCAACCAGCGGCGCGAAGGCAAGCCCGGCAAGCGCCCCGGCAAGCCCCAGGATGCCCCCTTCGATGAACAGCTGCGACATAATCCGCGGCCGGCTCGCTCCGAGGGCATAGCGCATCGACATCTCGCGCGCACGAGCCGCAGCACGGAGAAGCAGCAGCGTCGCAACGTTGATCGCACACATCGCAACCAGAAGGCCCGCCATGCTCATCAGGATGATGAGCGGAGTCTTCAGGTCAGCGCGCCCGGGCGAGAATCCGCGCGAGTCATCCTTTACCAGGAGATGCGAGTCGTCGAGGAAGTGTTTGGAGAACCGCGCGCTGTGTTCCTTGTAGAGCGTCAGCTCCTGCGCACGAAGTGCATGCCAAAGAGGCTCAAGACTCGCCTCAGCGTGCGTCGTCGTAACCCCGGGCTTCAGTCGGGCGATCAGTGTTAGCCAGAGGAACTGGTGATTATTCGGAGTGTCCCGTGGAGCGATCGACGGCATCGCAATCTCTGACATGCTCATGGGAAGGAACACGCCAGGCTTGTAACCCCCGATCGCCGTCTGGAACGCCTCTGGCGCCACGCCTACGATCGTGAAGGGATGCCCGTTGATCCGGACAGTCTGGCCGATAACAGCCGTGGAACCCGTAAAGCGAGACTTCCAATAGGCATAGCTCAGGACCAGTTCCGGATTCGCTCCCTTGTCTGTATCGTCCTGCGGGGCGAGAAGACGGCCCGCCACCGGCTGCAATCCGAGAACCTGGAAGTAGTTTCCACTCACAAGCTCCGCATCCTGGTCTTCGGCCTGGTTGTTCCAGCTGACGCCGACGTTCGTCTTGTCGACCGCAACAACACCGGAGAACACCTGACTCTTGTCGCGCAGATCCTTGTACATCGGATAGGAGAAGTAGTCCCCCATGTCTCCGCCAAAGACATTGGCGCCGCCGCTATATCCTCCGGTCCAGTGAAAGCGCACCAGCTCTCGCGGCTTCTGCACCGGCAGCATCCGAAGAAGTACCTGATCGAACAGAGTGAATACCGCCGCGTTGGCTCCTATACCAAGCGCCAGCGTGAGAATGATGGTGACGGTAAAGCCAGGCGACTTGCGCAGTTGTCGCACCGCGTAGCGCAGGTCTTGCAGAAAGGATTGCATCGTGCCTCCGGTTCGCCATTTTACGTCGCATTTTTCCGGCCAATCGCCGGGCGCGCAACCTATTGATAAGAAAAAGCAGAGATCGTGGCAAAAGCGGGCCCGAGCGTCCAAAAACATGAATAGCTGTTCGCTGGCGGACACTGCGGGCCGAAACCTGATCTCCAACATTTGCGACGGCTGAGGTGAATGGCTGCGCCGCTAGAGGGCGAACAAGGCACCACTTTACAGCAATTTGCTGGCTGGCCCCCTCTTTCGGGAGTAGACTTTGACTCCACAGACCCCGAGCGCGTTAGAACTTCCCACGCAAAGGAAAATCGCTCAGACACAGAATGGTTGGAGAGAAACGCCAATGGACAAGAGGAAACTGGTATTTCATTCCCTGCTTGCTTTCATCCTCGGTGCTGCCCCGCTGGTGGCCTTCGGCCAGGCTGCAGCGGAAGCTGGTTTGCTCTCCAACATGTCTGCCACTTCGACCTCGTCGGCGGCTTCCAGCCTGTCTGCGGCTACGAACCGCGCACTGCAGGGGCAGAGCCATAGGATGTCGGCCACCACGGTCTCTCACACTGCTACAACGACCACAGCGCACAGGACGCAGCCCACTTCGAAGGTATCGGCCGCAGGCACAAAGAACGGACACAGTGCGGTGGCAACAACGACCGACCAGGGGGCGAAGTTGCCAAACGGCATCGCCCATGTGTGGCCTGAAGGCGCGCTTACTCAATCGCCAGCTCAGCCTCAATAACAGTGGCACAACCAGCGTGTCCGCACCTCCGCCAGGTGACACACTTGCCTTGAGGGGACAACCATCACCGTAAGCCTTTTATTTGGCTTAAATTAGACTGGAGAGCATGCGGGAACCCCTGGCAAGCAGATCATGACCGACCTCTACGCCAACGCTCAATCCGCCGCGGACTACATCCGCGTCGCCGCCGATGTCCAGCCCCGCATCGGCATCATCCTGGGCTCCGGCCTGGGCAACTTCGCCAGCCATGTCGAGAACGCCACCCGCATCCCCTACCCCGAGATCCCGCACTTCCCCGCCTCCACAGTCGAGGGCCACTCCGGGGTCCTCGTCCTGGGCACCATCGCCGAAGTCCCCGTGGCAGTCATGCAAGGCCGCGTCCACGCCTACGAGGGCTACTCGCTCTCCCAGGTCACGTTTCCTACACGCGTCCTCGGACTCCTCGGCTGCAAAACTCTCATCGTCACCAACGCCGCCGGCGGCATCAACACCGATTACAGGCAGGGCACTCTGGTCGCCATCTCGGACCACATCAATCTCACCGGATCCAACGCCGTCGCTGGTCCCAACGAACCTCGCTTCGGCATGGTCCACGGAGCCGGCCAGCGTTTCTTCGATATGTCCGCAGCCTACTCGCCGCGCCTCCGCGCCCTGGCTGTCAAAGAAGCCGCCAGCCAGAACTTCCCGCTCCCCGAAGGAGTCTACCTCGCCGTCCTCGGCCCATCCTTCGAAACCCCCGCCGAAATCCGTGCCTTCCGCACCCTCGGCGCCGACCTCGTCGGCATGTCCACCGTCCACGAGGTCATCGTCGCCCGCCACATGGGCATGGAAATCCTCGGCATCTCTCTCGTCACCAACATGGCTGCTGGCGTCGTCGCTTCCGGACAGCAAACCGCCGAAACCATCCACCACGAGGACGTCATGGAAGTAGGCCGCCGCGCAGAAAAGCAATTCACCAGCCTGCTCACCGCATTGATTCCGCGAATAGCCGCCAGTCAAACCGCCTGAGCCAGTTCCCTGTCATACTCTTCGACAAACTCCTTGGCATCCGCCCCGCCGGTCTCGGCATACATCGCCGCCACCCGCTCCCGCGCCGTCTCCGACAAGGCGAAACGATCCGTCCGCTCAAACACCTCATCCCCAAACCGCATCTTCGCCGAGAGCCCCTTCAAGCCAAGCAATCGGGCGATGTGCGAGACGAACCCCATCTCTCCCCACCAGCAAACATCCTCACCCACACTCGCGCCATCATTCGCCCAGCAGTTCTGCAGCTCATACCGCAAAGCCGCAGTCCGCAGCGCAACACCCTCATTCAGCACCGAGTGAAACAGCCCCCGCCGAAACGGCACAACCTCCATTCCATCCGTCGTCGTCCCCTCCGGAAAAAACAGCACCGGCAATCCGCTCCGGTAAGCCTCCGCCATCTCCGCGTTCACCCGCGGATAAGTCTTCGGCCCCCCGCCACGCTCGACATACACCGTTCCCGCCCGCGAGGTAATCCACCCGAACAACGGCCAACCACGCACCTCCGTCTTCGCCACCATCACAAACGGCCGCACCGAACTGTACATCAGGATATCCAGATAGCTCAGGTGGTTCGACACCACCGCTCCGCCCGCCGGAATCTGCCCCTCCACCTCACACCGAAACCCCAGGCACCTGACGATCCGTCTGCTCCAGCCATGGATCCACACCGCACCCCCGGCACCCACCTCAGGCCTCCGAACCCACCAGTCCACCACCGCCGCCGCCAGCAGCAGCAAGAACAAAAGACTCCGCCAAACCGACCGCAGAATGGACCACAAAACCCTCACGTCATCGCCCCTCAAGAAACCTCTTCGCAATCCGCGGATGAAGCGTCTGCAGATCCAGCAGCGTCAGGAAATCAATCGTCTTGAACTCGCGATCGATCGCCGGCTCGCTGCAGATCTTCGCCCCAATCGTCAGATAAGCCCGCAGCAGCTTCGGAGCCCGCGCTTCCGGCATCTTCCCCTTCGCCGCCGGCAGCGCAAACGGCTTCGTCGCCACCGTCCGCAACTCCGGCTGAACCATGCACTCGCGCAGCGTCTCATACACCGCATGACCTTCTTCCACATCCTGCGAAGTCAGCGAGCAGCAACCCATCATGTACCGTCCGCCGTTCACCAGCGAGTACCGCGCAATTCCCCGCCACAGCAGATGCAGCACATCCGAAGACCTGAAGTCCCGATGAATACAGGCTCTGCCCAGCTCCACAATCTCCTTGCGCATCGCCTCATACGGCCGAAAGCAGAACTCCTGCTCGCTGTAGTACCCGAAGAACCGGCCTGCAACATCTCCCATCTGCATCCGGTAAGTCCCGACAACCGCGCCTGTCCGCCGATCCTCCACAATCATGTGATCGCACACATCATCAAAGTGGTCTTTGTCGTATCCATCCGCATACGCCGACTCCAACCCCTCATTCATCTCCAGGTTGAACACCAGGAATCGCAGTCGATAAGAAGCCATCCGCTCCTCCTCGGTCAACGCAAGGCGCACCACAAACTCCGCCGTCTCCAGTCGAATATCTCGCTTCGACGGAAGTTGAGGAGCCACAGCTTGATTCGGAAGAAGGACACCAGAGGACGATCCAGCGACTGTGAGCATCGAAGCTCCTTCAACAACGAGGATGTGCTGCCTTCGAAGTCAGTTTGCGTGGTCTTTTGTTACGCAGCGTTCACGGACAATGAACATTTGTTGAATCGAAAACAGTGCATTCGCAAAGTTAACGGCCTTGGTTCCCCACTGCCGCCACGGCAAACCGAGCCTCCACGGCAGCCTGTTTTCTGTTATGCGAACTCGAAAAAGCGATCGGCCCCTCGTCAAACCGCACCTCAGCCCACACTCCCCGAAGCCCTAGAAACTTGAAGATATGCGCCCACATGTTCCGGTTGCCCCAGTAACAGACGTCATCCTCCACACTGACGCCCGGGCCATTGTCATCTCTCAGACCGTAGCGCACATACGCAGCGGTAACCGGCGACCCGGTATCAATCACCTGCGCCAGCAAACCACTGTGAAATTTCAGTAAATGGCTCCCATTCGACGTCGTCCCCTCAGGAAAAAACACCACTGGCAATCCCGCGTCAACCGCCGCCTGCATCTCCTTCCGCGCCTTCATCGCCGATCCGCCATGCCCGCGCGCGACATACACCGTCCCCGACATCGTCGTCATCCACCCCACAACCGGCCACTTCTCAATCTCCGCCTTCGACACAAACACGCAAGGATGGATCGCAGCAAAGACCACGATATCCAGATAACTCAGATGGTTCGAGATCACCGCCCCACCTTCGGGAAACACCCCCATCACCCGAATCTCGATCTTCATCCTTCTCAGTGCCCGCGCACAGAATCGGTGCAGCCAATCCGCCCGTTCCTCCCGAGTCCTCGGCCGCTTCACGATCAACTCCGTCCCCGCCTCCACGAACATCCCCACCAGCCAAATCGTTCGCCCCACCGCCCGAAAAAAATTCACCAGGTCGAACCCTCGCCTCTCCAGCTTTGCAACGCCGCACAATCCCTCGTTGCGCAGTCTATCCTGTCAACAGTGCAGCCCAGCCAGCCCAATCACAGACACTCCCACTCAAACCACGAGCCCATCCACCACAATTGGATCTACCGCCGCGTCGCCCTTCCCATCCTCGCGCTCCTTCGCATGGGAGCGACCCCCGAAAAGCTAGCCTGGAGCATCGCTGCCGGAGTCCTCATCGGCATCAATCCCATCCTCGGAAGCACCACCATCCTCTGCCTCGCCATCGCCTTCGTCTTCCGCCTCAATGTAGCCGCCTCGCAGATCGGCAACCACATCGTCTACCCCCTCGAACTGCTCCTCATCATTCCCTTCATCCGCTTCGCCAGCCGACTCTTCCACACCGAACCCATGCCGCTCTCAACCAACGAGCTCCTCCGCGCCGCCCGCGAACATCCCCTGGAACTCACCCGCCGCCTCTGGCTCTGGGAGTGGCACGCCTTCCTCCTCTGGACCATCCTCGCCGCCATCGCCATCCCGCTTCTGGCTCTTATCCTCAAGCCCATCCTGCGCCGGCTACTCGCACGAGTCCAGCACCACCAATACCCTCTCATTCCCAGCGCCTGACCTCACCTCCATCCTCAGTTGTAGTTCGACACCGGCACCGGATCACCCGACCTCACCCACGCCGTATAAATCAAGTCCCTTAGCTTGATCGCCCCCGCCGCCAGCCGTTCATCAACAAAATCCTTGCCCTCCGGCGTCCCTGCCCCAGCAAACGCACCCGTCTTCTCCAGTTGGTAGGTCTTCTCCACCAGCGAGTTTGAGTGCGAAGGTACGCCATGTCATCCGCAAACACGTCCGCAATCACCGCCGGCTTCGTCGCCGCAACCAGCCCCGCGAAGTCCTCCGCCTTCACATTGAAAGTGCACATAGTCGCCCTCGAACTCGCTGTGGATCTTATGTTCCACCGTATATCCATTCGGGTTTGGCCCCGTCCACCCGTTGTACTGCATCGTCGTATGCAGCGGCTGCGATCCATCCGCAACAAAATGGCCCAGATATCCCTGCCAGAAAAATAATCTCCGCCTCCACCGGCCTGGTGTCCTGCTTGTCCGCCACGACCTTCCGGTACGTACGCATCGTGTTCTTCAGTTGTTCGTAATACTCCACCGTCGCATAGGGCAGCATACCCACATCGGTAGCTCGAATCTTTATCTCAGGATGGGCAGCCAGAGCCTTCTCGAGAGATTGCAGGTAATTGAAGCGGTCGCGAGGAAACTCACTCAAGAATCTCCGTATATTCCATATCCAGAAAGTGGTCGGGCGATATCGCCGCATACAACGTCGGCTCCGTCTTCTCCCGCCAGTGGTCCGGCTCCGGCCCATAGAAGTACACCGCCTCCTGAGCCGCCTTCGACCGCAAAAACTCCGGCACATCCGCCGGCAGCGACGCCACCGCAACCCGGTTGATCATCGAATGCCCATCATGGCCCCACGCAAAACTCTGCTGCACCAGCATCACCGGCAGCAGCATAGCCGCCACCGCAACACGGACCACACCAACAAACTTTCTCATGCGAAAAGTATATCCACCATCTACCTACACCAGGACTGGCTTCTCCCTCCACCGCAACACTCCCAAACACCCGCCGATACCGCTCAATCTCCTCCGCCGGCCCCGTAGCCTTCCGCGCATTGTCCGAGAGCTTCACCGCCGGCCGTCCCTCCACCGTCATCAACTTGCACACCAGGCTGATCGGATCCAACCCCGTCTCTCCCCTCGGATGGCACCCGCGAAAATCATTCGTCAGCAATGTTCCCCAACCCGCGCTAAACCGTATCCGGCCATGAAAGTACTCATGCAGCCGCAGAATCTCCTCCACATCCAGCCCATCCGAAGCAATCAGCCGCTTCCTCCGCGGATCCCGGCCTCGCTGCAGCAGCCACGCGATATATTCATCCCCCGCAACAAACGGATCCTTGCTGTCGCACCGCTGCCCCGTCCAATCCGCCACCCAATCCGGAGCTCCCTCTAAAAACTGCGTCGTCCCAAACGTATCCGGCAGCATAATCAGAAGCTCTCCCCCATAACTCTTCTGCCAAAGCTCCAGCACCCGGTACTGCGATTCATGCAACTCCTCATCGCTGTTCGCAAGTGCAGCCATCGCCATCGGCAGCTCATGCGCGTTCGTTCCCATCGCCTCAAGATCATGCTTATAGGCCAGAAACGTGTTCGAAGTGCCCGACAGACTCGCCCCCAAAGCCGTCCGCATCATCTCCACCACATACTCCTGCCACAAAAAACTATGCCGCCGCCGCGTCCCAAACTCCGAGATCCTCACCTCAGGCACATTCCGCAGCCGCTCAATCTTCTCCCACAGCTTCGTCTTCGCCCGCGCATACAAAACATCCAGCTCCAGCTCACTCAAAGTGCTCAGACGCAGCCCGCGTCTTCATCTCGCTCACCAGCGCCAGCCCATACACCTCCCACATCGTCACCTCGGTCCAAAGCCCTTCGAACCGCACCACCAACTGCCCATCGTGTTCCGTCACAACGTAATCCGACAACCGGAAATCCTTCTCCAGCCACTCCAGAAACGCCGGCTCAAAGATGCTCCGCGTCCCATAAAACGTATTGCCCGCCAGCCAGATAATCTCCGACCGCCGGAACCGCAGCCCCCGCACATACTCCATCTGGTCCACCAGCATCGCCATCGGAATCTCTTCCGCCAGCCGTACCGACAAAGTGCGATTTGTAACCTCCGAAGTTACATGAATCGCCGGAAAATTCTTCCAGATAAATTGCAGCATCAGCAGCTTGTAAAAATCCGTATCCAGCAGCGACCGCACAATCGGATCCAGCTTCCAGTTATGGTTATGCGCCCGCTCCGCAAAGTTCACATTCACGCGAAAATCCTCACGCTAAAGCCTACCAACTGCCGCTTTTACAAGCGGCATCGAACGCCTTCTCCCGCCAGTCCCAAAAAATAAAATGACAAGCACGCTTGACAAATTCATCTAAATCATGTAAAGCTTAGTTGTCTTTATGGAAAGGAATCTTGTCATGCAATGCTTACCCTGACACGAAAGCCGGACGCCGCTACATCTACCGCCTCGCCCCACGATGGCTCTCTATCTTCTCTTTCTCTTCATCGCACAATGGAGCATTCCACCATCTTCATCCCACCGGCCTCGTCGTCTACCTCCTCGCCGTACTCCCTGCATTGCCCCTCGTTGGCTCACTCGCCATCGTTGGTCTCTACATCGCCGAAGAGTCCGACGAGTTCGAGCGCTCCATCCTCGTTCAGTCCATGCTCTGGGGTCTCGGCGGAGCCCTCGCCGTCAGCACGATCTGGGGTTCTCTCGAAGACTTCGCCAACGCACCTCATCTCTCCGCTTTTTATGTCTACGTCTTCTTCTGGATCTTCATGGGAATCTCTCAGCCCTTCATTCGCCGGAGGTACCAATGAAAAACCGACTCCGCATCCTCCGCGCCGAACGCAACTGGTCCCAGGCCGACCTCGCCGAGCGCCTCGAGGTCTCCCGCCAATCCGTCAACGCCATCGAGACAGGCAAGTTCGACCCCAGTCTCCCACTGGCCTTCAAACTCGCTCGCCTCTTCAACAGCCCTATCGAAACCATCTTCACTGACGAAGAGTAGGCCTCCCCACACTTTCTCCGTCATTACAAGTGTCACGTCACTTCCATGACGCAAGCCACTGGCAGCCACACCACGCAGGCAGCACACTGAGATAGTTCCAAGGAGCATCGCCATGCCAGCATCCCGCACAGCCCTCCGCATCATCACCCTGCTCTTCCTCCTCGCCGGCATCCTGTTGTTACGGAAGCCCGTCTTCGGCCAGCCAATCACCGCTATGCCCACTCACCAGCGCGACACTCCAGTGAGTCAATTAATCGAGTCCCCGACAGTCCCCTCCACATCTCATCTTCATAGATCCAACGAAGGCCTGAGCCCTTGCAACGAACCCCTGCAGGCTCTGCCTCGTTAGCCTGCAGACAACGTCCGCCAAGGGAGATCCCTCGTGACCCCGACCTCTGGAATCCTCGAAACGCCCCCCACCACCGCTGTCAAACCATTCCGCCCCGATTGCCCGGAGTGCCCCGAGCGCCCTCACCTCCGCGTCTTCAAATCCACCGTCTACGTCAGCGACATCGACCGCAGCCTCGACTTCTACGTCAACCAGCTTGGCTTCAGTGTCCTCGCCGACGTCAACGCCACCTACGACGGCCGTTGGGTCGCGATCGCGCCTCCCGACGGTCAGGCCATCCTCGCCCTCGTCGCTCCCAAACCCGGAACCGACAAACACCGCTTCATCGGCCGCGACACCCAGATCGGCTTCCTCTCCGAGGACATCAACGCCACCTATGAGCTCTGGCAGAGACTCGGCGTGCGCTTTCACCAACCGCCCCAGCAGACCATCTTCGGGATCACGTTCGCCCGCTTCCAAGACATCGACGGCAACGGTTTCGAACTGATCGGCACCGACAACTTTACCCGCGAGATCGAGCAGGAGCGTCGCCGTGCGGCCGAAAAAATCGAGTCCGATCGCCGCACCGCCCAGGAGCTCGAGATCGCCCGCCAGGTCCAGGCCCGCCTCTTCCCTCAAACCCTGCCGCCCCTCAAAACCCTCGACTACGCCGGAACCTGCATCCAGGCCCGCCACGTCGGAGGCGACTACTACGACTTCCTCGCCCTCGACTGCCACCGGCTCGGCCTCGTCATCGGCGACATCGCCGGCAAAGGCATCGCCGCCGCCCTGCTCATGGCCAATCTCCAGGCCAACCTCCGCAGCCAGTTCGCCCTCGCCCGCGACCGGCCCCAGCTCTTCCTCCAGTCCGTCAACCGCCTCTTCTTCCAGAACACCACCGACTCCGCCTACGCCACCGTCTTCTTCGCCGACTACGACGACACCGCCCGCCGACTCCGCTACGTCAACTGCGGTCACCTCTCCGGCATCGTCCTCAGGAAAAACGGCAAGGTCGACTGGCTCCACTCCACTGCCACCGTGCTCGGTCTCTTCGAAGAATGGGATTCGCCCATCGAGGAATGCCAGCTCTTCCCCGGCGATACGCTCGCGCTCTACACCGACGGCGTCACCGAATCCTTCAACGCCTCAGGAGAAGAGTTCGGCGAACAGCGACTCGTCGAGGCCCTGCGCCAGAACAAAGCAAAGCCCGCGCAACACACTCTCTCATCGGTCGTCGAACAAATCCAACGGTTCAGCACCTCCGAGCAGCACGACGACATCACCCTCATCGTCGCCAAATGCACTGGCTAACACTCTTCGAGAAGCCAGGCACCAAAATTAATCGCCTGTGTTTCGAGTGTGCGTCGGCCACTTTTCCTAAGTGCGATCGCGGGTGCAAGCCGAGAGCATCGCGCCTACTGGTCAAACGGGAAGATGCGCTTCCAGTCGTTCTTCATGCTGATCACTACCCACGAATTTTTCGTCGCTTTCGTCAGGAGCGCCTCGGAGAACGTGCCGACGCTGGTGTCAGGCAGCCCTGTAGCGGGGCCATAGGCATATTCGCGTTTTGCATCGTCGTGGAGCACAAGCATCATCAGCCGCGCGCCATCACCTGCCTGCGTCCATTCCAGCATCTGGGCATCGCCTGACTTTAGATCGGAGCTTCCAGAGTTGCCGAAGGCAGCCTGGGGCCGCTTGCCGATAAACATGTTGATCCCGATGGCCTTCCCCGGGCCATCATCAATGAAAAAGACCTTCGGCTCTCGCATAAGCGTTGGTTTGCCGTTCGTATCAACATACGTCGTCACAATGCTCGATCCCACCACCTGCTCCGGCGGAACGCCATACACCCTCTCGCTGTAGACGCGCACAAACTCCTGCCCGCCGCCCGTCACGATATACGTCCTGAAGCCGTTGGCGCGCAAATATTGCATTACCTCCAGCATGGGCTGATAGACAAGATCGGTGTACGGCCTGTCGAACCGCGGCGCCTTCGCCGTGGCAAGCCAATCTCGCACCAGCCCTGCGAACACTTCGTCGCTCATTCCCGTATGGGTCGTAGCGATGATCTGCATCCAGTCCGCCTCAGTAAACTTGCTCATCGCCGCGTTGTCGCGCGCAAGCACCGACTTGAATGGCTCCTTCGTCTTCCAATCAGGGTGCTTCGGAGCCATCTCCGCCACGCGCGCGAGCGCAAACGCGCCCTGCCCATAGATCGGGTGTTCCGTCCAAAGCGTTCCGTCTTGATCGAACGTAGCGATGCGGTCCGCTGGCTCAACATACTTGGGGCTCGATTTGTCGGTTGTCTCTCGTACGAAACGAAGGACCGCGTCCTTTGCAGGCCCATCATTCCAGGATGCCAGCGGTTCGCCCTGGGCTTGGCCGCCTGCCATCCCTTCGCCACTCGCTATTCCAATACGAGCAGAGAAAACAGCGGCTGCACCCGTCGAAACAAATGCACGACGACTCAAATTCCTGACCATAATTGGCAAAGCTTGCACCTCAAGACCGCTTGACGCAACTGAAAGATTTGCTAGATGCCAATGGAATGAGCAAAGCACATGTGACCGCCCATGTCGAGATCGGATTAGTACATACGTCGGCTTTTGCGAAGCAACGGATCCGCTTCGGGCAGCCAATCCATATGTGGCCGCCAACGGCCGTTAAATTCACATAAAACCCGCGCCAATCCAGCCCGAAACGTTGATATCCTAGTAGAGCTATGCCTACAAAAGAAGAACTCCTCCAACGCCCCATCCAGCACCTCGACATCAAGCAGCACAACGTGGTCCCAATCGTCGATGCGATGGGCAATATGGCCTACTCCGCGCGTGACACCTACCGCGCCGCCAACATCTACGACATGATGCTCCGCGACACCGACTGCGGCGTCATCCTCTGCCTCGCCGGATCGCTCATCTCCGCCGGCCTCCAGAAGATCTTCGTCGACCTCATCCGCAACAACATGGTCGACGCCATCGTCTCCACCGGCGCCAACATCGTCGATCAGGACTTCTTCGAGGCCCTCGGCTTCAACCACTACATCGCCGGCGACGAGTACAAGTACGGCGCAGGCGACGCCGACCTCCGCGAGCTGATGATCGATCGCATCTACGACACCTTCATCGACGAGGAAGAGCTCCGCATCTGCGACGAGACCACCCACCAGATCACCAACTCCCTCGAGCCCCGCCCCTACAGCTCCCGCGAGTTCATCCGCGAGATGGGCGCCTACCTCGCCAAGAATGGCAAGACCCCTCAGGCTGGCGGCCGCGACTCCATCGTCCTCGCCGCCTACGAGAAGAACGTCCCCATCTTCTGCCCCGCCTTCTCCGACTGCTCCGCCGGATTCGGCCTCGTCGCCCACCAGCACGAGCGCCAGGGCAAGCCGCACGTCTCCATCGACTCCGCCAAGGACTTCTACGAGATCACCCAGCTCAAGATCGCCAACCCCACCACCGGCCTCCTCATGATCGGTGGCGGCGTCCCCAAGAACTTCGCCCAGGACATCGTCGTAGCCGCAGACATCCTCGGCGTCGACGCCTCCATGCACAAGTACGCCATCCAGATCACCGTGGCCGACGCCCGCGACGGCGCCCTCTCCGGCTCCACCCTCAAGGAAGCCTCCAGCTGGGGCAAAGTCGACCTCACCTACGAGCAGATGGTCTTCTCCGAGGCCACCCTCGCCCTCCCGCTGATTACCGGCTACGCCTACCACCGCAACGCCCAGGCCGCCCGGACCGGAAAAAAGTGGGCCACCATTCTTGACCAGGTGCCAGTCACCGCCTGATCCCCGGTTCGACCTTCCAATCCTGAAAAAAGGCCGTCTTTCCGCGAAAGACGGCCTTTTCCTGTGCCAATCCCGCCCATAAACCCTGCCACACCAATGTTGTCATCGGTGATAACCCACAGAGGTGTTATTGCCGCTACAACGAAATTTCTGGCATGCTCGGTTTGCTGACCAAAAATTTACAAGAGAAATCGGGCCACTCTTCAACCATTACCGTAGGTTCGCGCAACGTGGAACGAACTGAAGGAGTTTTTGTTAAACTAAAGAGTAAAATTCGCGACTGGCAAAGAAGGTTACCCAAAAATCTGTTACTAAAACACATAAAAAAGTTACCCTAGGGTTCCCGAATCACAATGCATATCCTTCCTTTACTTGGTTATCTCTCTCTGCTTACCACCTCGGCCGTTCTCCTCTTCGCTTTCCTCCGGGCGCAACGAACCACGCGGGAACTCGCCGAACAACTGACCCAGGCGCGCGAACAACACCACCAACACACTCTCCAGCTCTCCCACCGCTCCGAACTGGACACACTCAAAGACGAGTTCATCTCCACCGTCTCACACGAGCTCCGTACTCCCCTCACCAGCATTCGCGGAGCCCTCGGCCTGCTCTCCTCCGGCATCATCGGCGACGTCGACGCCAAGGCCCTCAATCTCCTCCGCATCGCCGTCACCAACACCGACCGCCTCATCCGCCTCATCAACGACATCCTCGACCTCGAACGCATGGAGTCCGGCCGCGCTCCCCTCCAGGTCCGTCGCTGCTCCCTTCGCGACCTGGCCCAGCAGGCCATCGACACCATGACCCCCATGGCCGATGCCAACAGCGTCCATCTCGCGCTCGAACCCTCCAGCATCGCCCACGTCGCCTATCCCGAATCCCTCTTCTTCGACGGCGACTCCGACCGCATCCTTCAGGTCCTCACCAATCTCCTCTCCAACGCCATCAAGTTTTCCCCTATCGCCTCCACAATCCGCATCTACACCGAGGCCACCTCAGACTCCATCCTTCTCAAAGTCGTCGATGAAGGCCGCGGCATCCCCTCCGACAAACTCGACAGCATCTTCGACCGCTTCCAGCAGATCGAGCCCTCCGACGCCCGCCAGAAAGGCGGCACCGGACTCGGCCTCGCCATCTGCCGCAGCATCGTCCAGCAGCACTCCGGCTCCATCTGGGCTCAGCGCAACCTCGGCCCCGGAACCACTCTTTACGTCATGCTTCCCCGCACCAGCCGCGCCACCGACGTCGTCCTCCCAGCTCCGGCTCAGCCCCGCGGCGAAGGCGCCATCCTGGTCTGCGACGACGATTCAGGCATCCGCACCGTGGTCTCCGAGCACCTCACCCGCCAGGGCTACGCCGTCATCGAAGCCTCGTCCGGCGAACAGGCCCTGATCCTCGCCGCCGAGCATCATGTCGAAGCCATCCTCCTCGACCTCTACATGCCCGGCCTCAGTGGTTGGGAGACCCTTCAGCGTCTGCGCAACAATCCCATCACCGCCAAAATTCCTGTCGTCGTCCTCAGCGTTCTGTCCTCCACCCTGCGGCCTCAGCTAACCGGCGACGCCCAGGGTTGGGTCCAGAAGCCCTTCAACGAAAACCTCCTCTTCGCCGAACTCGGCCGCGTCCTCCATCACGGAGAAGGCCCTGCCGACATCCTGCTCGTCGAAGACGACGAAGACCTCGCCAGCGTCCTCACTGCCAGCTTCCGCGACGCAGCCGTCCGCGTCGAACGGGCAGCCACTCGCCAGCAGGCCATTCGCCAGTGCATCTCTCGCCCGCCCGACCTTCTCATCCTCGACCTCACCCTCCCCGACGGCGACGGCTTCTCGCTCGTCGAATGGCTCCGCCAGCAGCCAACCCTCCGCACCCTCCCCCTGGTCGTCTACTCCGGCCGCGAGATCTCCGAGATCGAGATGTCCAAGCTACGCCTCGGCCCAACCGAGTTCCTCACCAAGGCCAAAGTCCAGCCCCACGAGGTCGAAGAACTCGTTCTCTCCATGGTCAACCGCATCCGCACAAAGTTCGCCGATCTAGCCGCCGCCTCCATCGCCTGAATCGGGAATCCCGCGAGGAACGAAATCACACAGTAACTCCCGTCACCCGCGTCACATGAGAGAATAAGTTCGCTCATGCGACGCGTTCTTATCATCGACGACGAAGACGACATTCGTGAGGTCGCCGCTCTCTCTCTCGAGGCCACCGCAGGCTGGGAGATCCTCACCGCCAGCTCTGGCGCTGAAGGCATCTCTATCGCAGCCGCCCAAAAACCCGACGCAATCCTCATGGACGTCATGATGCCCGGTGTCGACGGCCCCACCACCTTCAAATCCATGCAGGAAAACTCCGCCATCAACCGGATTCCCGTCCTCCTGCTCACCGCCAAGGTCCAGGGAGTCGATCAGCGCCGCTTCGCCGGCCTCGGCCTCGCCGGAATCCTCTTCAAACCCTTCGACCCCCTCACCCTCGCCGAGCAGATCTCCGAGGCCCTGGGCTGGAAAGACTAGCCGTCCCCCAACTCCCATGGAGAAGCCCAAGCCAGACCAGATCGACGACATCCTCGCTCAACTCTGGCGGAAGAACCTCCCCACCATCCGCGAGCGCCTCGACCTCCTCGACAAGTTCGGCTCCGCCGCAGCATCCGGCACCCTCGACGAACCCACCCGCCTCGAAGCCCTCGGCATAGCCCACAAACTCGCCGGCTCCCTCGGCATGTACGGCTACCCGCAAGGCACCGAGGTAGCCTCCAAAATGGAGCGCATCCTCAAATCCCCCACCCCCGAAACCCTCTCTACCCTCAGTACCCTGGCCACCGACCTCCGCAAATCCCTCGCCGCCGGCCTCTAAACCACACCTAGCAATTGACAAATCCTCCGGCGAAACAAGGAGGCAGGAACGGGCAAGAACAGGCTTAGGAAACGGGAAAAAACTGAGTTGTCATCCTGAGCGGAGCGCAGCGAAGTCGAAGGACCTGCATTCGCATCGCTCAAAGTCCAGACCTAAAGTCCCCCGTTCGAATACTTTGCACACTTAATGCTGGGGAGGAGGCACCTGCCGAACCGCCCACCCCGCCAGATCGATCGCCGCCGCAAACCCGTCATAATCCACCGGCAGCCGATTCCTCCGATCAACATACTCGTTGTAGACCCACGGATCCACCACAGCAAAAACCGTCCCCTTCCCATACTTCGACACGGCCATCAGCACATCGCCCTGGTTCGTCACCACCGCCTTCGCCTGCCCCGAAACCCGAATCGTGCAAATCTCCTTCAGATAAGCCTTATGCGGATGCTCAAACACTCCGGTCCCCGCCGGAATCATCACCGTCCCCATCTCCCACTTATCCCCATCCACCTTATTCCGGATCACCGGATTGAAGTGAATCCCAAACCGTTCGCTCATCGTGTTGAAGTGCTCGAACTCCGAGTTCGTCACATCGTTCTCCATCAGGATCAGCACCCCACCCGCCCTCACCCAGGCCTGAATCGCACCCGCAGCACCTGGACTCATGTAGTTGGGCGTCGGATTCTTCACCGGAATATCCGGCGAAGCGATCACATAAATCTGCGCGTTCTTCAAATCCATCAGTATCGGCGCAGTCTTTTGCGTAGCCAGCGTCGCACCATACCGCTTGAAACGCCCGCCCAAAGAACGAGAACCCACTATTCGCATCATCATCCCACTTGTAGTGAAACAACTCCGTCTGCTCCCATCGCATTCTTCCGTGTCTGCGAGTTGAACCAGGCATCCAGCAGCACCGTCTTTCCCTGCCCCAACGCCTCCGTCGAAGCCTGCTCCATCTCCGACCCCGCCAGCAGAAACGCCCCAATCCCCTTCGAGTCGTTCGCCTGCGTCTTCTCCCCCACGTAATACTCATACGTCCCCGAACGATAAGGCGTCCCACCCAACCCACCCACCTTCACCGTCCCATTCAGCACCATCAACCCATCCGCACCCTTCGTCACAAACTCCTTCTGAATCCCCTCCCACCCACGCTTCGCATTCGCCTCAAAGATCTGCGGCAGATACCCCATCCGCACACCCTTCGCCAGCGCATAAACAAACATGCTGCTAGCCGAAGCCTCCGTATAGTTCCCCGTCCTGCTGCCTTTGTCCAACACCTGCCACCAAAGGCCCGACTTCCCATCCTGCACCTTCACCACTGCAGCCATCGTCCGGTTCAACGTAGCCACCAAAGCCGCCCGCTGCGGATGATCCTTAGGAAACCAATCCAGCACATCCACCAGCGCTACTTCATACCACCCCAAAGCCCGAGCCCAAATCTCCGGTGACAACCCCGTCGTCTTATCCGCCCACGGCATCTTTTTCGACTCATCCCACCCATGCTTCAGCAATCCGGTCTTCGCATCGCGCATATGCTCATCCATCAGCAGCAACTGCTTCGCAATGTCATCAAAATCCCCCGGCTCCTGAAACGTCACCGCATACGCCGCACGAAACGGCTCAGCCATGAAGGCCCCATCGAGCCAGATCTGGTTCGGATAAATCTGTTTATGCCAATAGGCTCCGCTCGCCGTCCGCGGCTGCAACGCAAGCTGATCGTGCAGAAACTTCGCCGCCTTCGCGTACTTCGCCTGCTGCGTCACCCGGTAGACCAACAACACCGCACGCCCCATCTCAATGTCGTCCAGCGTATGCCCATCAGCCTTATAGCCGGTAATTGTTCCATCTGCAGTTACATATTTATCCACCGCGTCCTTGACGTACTTGAAATCCTCGCCATCCGCAGTCGAATGCCACTCTGCCGCCATCCCATCCAGCAGCACACCCTCTTCGTAAGCCCACGCACCAGGATGCGCCACGGTCGAAATCATGCCCTTCGGCCACATCCTGATCACCGTCGCCGCCATCTCCCGCGAAGGCGAATCCGTCGCAATCACACCTTGTGCCGCAGCCACCCGAACCAGCAGCCCCAACACAGCTAAAACCAAAAACCGCTTCATTCACAATCCTCAAACCGGAAAATAGACACGCCCACCAGCATAACGCCTCACAACACCTGATACCCGATACCTGATACCTAATTACAACTCAACGCCACCCAAACCCCAGCCGCCGTCCCATTCGCACCCGAAACACTAAAGTCCACAAAATTTCCCGCCGCAATCGCCACGCTCCCAGTCGCCGTGCACGATGACCCCGACGCGACAGAGCACCCAAGCCCCGTATCCGCCATACTCCCCGGGGTCCCCCGCCGCAGCATCACATTGATCGTGTTCGACTGCCGCGAAAACACGCTGAACTGCGAAGCTGTGCACCCCGCCGGAACCCACGTCAACACCGAGTCCGCCTCGCTGGCCGACGAATTCGCCCCGCTCACCGAGTAGAAACTGAAGTTGAACGAAACCGCATGAAAGAGCGCCGCCGAAGATACCCCGCCAGACCCTCCGCCCGTCCCGCCACTCGAACCTGGTGCTCCCTGCGGAATCGTAAAGTTCAGCACCGCCGCACTCGCCGTCCCGCTGTTCGTCACACTCGCCTGCGAACCCGCCGGTCCCGTCGTCACCGTCCCCACACTCACCGTCGCCGCACCTCCCGCAGGCCCGGTAGCCCCGACAGCTCCATTCACAGCCAGCGCCGCCCACTGCGAAGGCGAAACATCCGGCTCCGATCCCAGCGAAGTCGTCACCGCCAGATAACTCCCTCCATTGAAGACCACAACATCGTTCGCCAGATAAGCCGTCTGCGCTACCCATCCACCGCGGTACCTAACCCCCACAGCTCCCGGAGCCCCCGCAGGCCCCTGAGGCCCAGCAGCTCCCGGCGTCCCCGCAACCCCAGCCTGCGCCAGCACCGCCCAAAACGTCGGACTCACATCCGGCTCTCTTCCCACATTCGCTGCGATCGCCACGTAACTTGACCCGCCGAACCCAACCACATTCCCGACGTTATAAGAACTCCCAGCGAGCCAGGTCCCCATGAAGCTAGCCGGAGGCCCAGCCGGTCCTGCAGGCCCCAGCGCTCCCGCAGCCCCCGGTGTCCCCGCAGCACCAGTGGGCCCCTGAGGCCCCGGCGGCCCAACCGGCCCCTGCGCCGCCAGCAAAGCCCACTGCGCCGGACTCTGATCCGGAGCATGCCCCACATTCCCCTCAACCAAAGACACCCAGGTCGACCCCAGAAAGCTGACCGCATCATGCAACCCATAGTTCGTCGACGAAGAGTAGTTCCCTGTAAAGTTCGCCACCGCCGGACCCTGAGGCCCAACCGGTCCCTGCGGCCCCTGAGCACCCGTAGCTCCCGGCAAACCCGGCGCTCCCGCCGGTCCCTGCGGCCCAACCGCGCCCCGCCGGTCCCTGACGCTCCCTGCGAACCCGTCGCAAACAAAGACCACTCAGCCGGGCTCACATCAGGAGTATTCCCATGGTTGCTCGCCACCAGCGAAACATAGGCCGCGCCGTTGAACAGAACCCCATCCGCCAACCCATAGTTCACTGTCGACGAGTACGCCCCTCGAAACGTCATCCCCACCGGCCCCGCAGGTCCTTGTGGTCCCATCGGCCCCTGCAATCCCTGCGCTCCCGCGGGCCCCGTCAACCCCTGCGCCCCAGCCTGTCCCGGAATTCCCTGGGCTCCCTGCGGCCCCGTCTCACCCGGAGGCCCAACCGACCCCGGAGGTCCCTGCACTCCCGCCGAACCCTGCGGTCCCTGAGCACCCGTAGGCCCAGCGGGCCCCTGCGCCGTTAGCACACCCCACTGCCCCGGACTCTGATCCGGAGTATTCCCATGGTTCGAAGCAATCAGCGAAGCATAACTAGCCCCCTGCGAGAACACCACATCCCCCAGCGCATAGTTCGTTACTGAAGAATAGTTCCCCTGATACACCAACCCCGGCTTTCCTGCGGCACCCGCGGCTCCCGTAGCTCCAGTAGGCCCAGCAGGCCCGGCGGCCCCGGAGGCCCAGTCAATCCCTGCGGACCAGTCACTCCCGGCAATCCCTGAGGCCCCTGCGCACCCACAGCTCCCACCGCCATCACCCCCCACTGCGCCGGACTCGCACTCGGCGTATTCCCATGGTTCGCCGAAACCAAAGAAATATAACTCGACCCTCCAAACGAAACAATGTCGTTCAACGCATAGTTCGCCGTCGAACCATACGTCCCCTGATAAGCCACACCGACCCCGCCACCGGTCCCCGTCCCACCCTGCGCCAGCACCGCCCACTGCGAAGTCGACCCCAGGCGTATTCCCCTTGTTCCCGGCCGCGAGCGACACAAAACTCGACCCCGCATACGTCACCACATCATCCAGCGCATACGTCGTCAAAGCCCCATAGGCCCCCTGAAAGTTCAGCCCCGAAGCCCCTGCAGGTCCTGTAGCCCCGCAGCTCCAGTAGCCCCAGCAGGTCCAGTAGCCCCAGCCGGTCCAGTAGCTCCAGCCGGCCCTGCGGCCCAACAGCCCCCGCAGGCCCAGCAGGCCCCACCGAAGCCAGCGCCACATCCAGCACCGGAGCATGCCCCGTCAGATCATTCTCCTTGCTATCAAACTGCACCACCGCCGTCCCCGCCGTCAGCGCCACCCCATGATTCGTCGCCGGAGCCGTCAACCACCCCTGCACCAGCGCCGTCACATCCACCGCAACATAAGCCCCCGCCTGCCCAACCTGCACCACCTGCGCCGCAGCCCCCAGCGAAGGCAGCGTCGCATACGTCACGCTGTACTCCCCCCAGGCCCCACTCACCGGCTGCAAACTCACCAGCCCGGCCGTATCCATCCGGTTGCAATAGAGCCGCAGCGTAGCCCGCGTCACCTGCGCCGCCGTAGTCCCCGCCGGCAGCGTCGACAGATCAAACTGCAGCAGCGCCGTATACCCGCCACCCACATTCAAATTTGAAATTGCCCCGCTATTCACAGCTGGCAGTGCGCTGTTCACATGAGCGTCCGCCACCAGCGTCGCCTCCACAGCAACCGCCGGCTGAGCCGCACCCACCAGCCCCGCGAACACCACTCCACACAGCACAGTCCTACGAACCAGGCCCATCCAACACTCAACCTTCAACGATCGAAACTCAACAATGCACGTCGCAGGAAGCGCCAGACGAATCTGCATCTTCCAGTTCGGGACAAAACAACGGGGAACACTCCCGTTTTAGGGCAATCGCGCTCAAAAAACAAGAAGATTCCGCTACCACCTCCGTATCACGCTCGCTCCCGCCTCATTTCCATCCTGTAACCCACATCCCATATAGTGGCCAAAAGACCTACACCGACCGAGAGGCACACGAGGCATGAGCCACATCGCACTCCCCACTCCCAACACCCCCGGCCAGCCACCCCTGCCCGAAAACCTCGTCGACATCGCCCGCCTCATCACCGCCTACTACGCCCTCCACCCCGACCCCACCATCCCATCCCAGCGCGTAGCCTTCGGAACCTCCGGCCATCGCGGCTCTGCCTTCGCCGCCGCCTTCAACGACGACCACATCGCCGCCATCACCCAGGCCATCGTCGAGTACCGCGCCTCCCAGCACACCCTCGGCCCCATCTTCCTCGCCAAAGACACCCACGCCCTCTCCGAACCCGCCTTCGTCACCGCCCTCGAAGTCCTCGCCGCCAACAACATCGAAGTCCTCATCGACGAGCATCTCGGCTACACCCCCACCCCCGTCCTCTCCCACGCCATCCTCACCCGCAACGCCAACCTCAAGCTCCACCGTTGCGACGGCATCGTCATCACCCCCTCCCACAACCCACCCGAAGACGGCGGCTTCAAATACAACCCACCCTCCGGCGGCCCGGCCGACACCACCGCCACCAAATGGATCGAAAACCGCGCCAACGACATCATCACCTCCGGCCTCACCGCCGTAAAACGCATCCCCTACGCCCGAGCCCTCTCCGCCGACAAAACCTACCGCCACGACTACATCACCGCCTACGTCAACGACCTCGCCAACGTCATCGACTTCGCCCCCCTAGCCAACACCACCCTAAAACTAGCCGTCGACCCGCTAGGCGGAGCCGGCGTCCACTACTGGCCCCGCATCGCCGAAAAGTACCTCCCATCGTTACAAATCCTCAACCCCTACACCGACGCCACCTTCCGCTTCATGACCTGCGACTGGGACGGCCGCATCCGCATGGACTGCTCCAGCCCCTACGCCATGGCGTCAGCATGATCGCCAACAAAGAAAAATACGACGTAGCCTTCGCCGCCGACACCGACCACGACCGCCACGGCATCGTCACCCGCACCACCGGCCTCCTCAACCCCAACCACTACCTCGCCGTCTGCATCCAGTACCTCTTCACCCATCGCCCCGACTGGTCCGCAAAAGTAGGCATCGGCAAAACCCTCGTCTCCTCCAGCATCATCGACCGCGTAGCCAAAGGCCTCAACCGCCCCATGCTCGAAGTCCCCGTCGGCTTCAAATGGTTCGTCGACGGCCTCCTCGACGGCACTCTAGGCTTCGTCGGCGAAGAGTCCGCCGGCGCCACCTTCCTCCGCCGCAACGGCCACGTCTGGACCACCGACAAAGACGGCCTCATCCCCGGCCTCCTCGCCGCCGAGATGACCGCCGTCACCGGCAAAGACCCCGGCCAGATCTACGCCGAACTCACCCAAAATACGGCGACCCCGTCTACGAGCGCATCGACGCCGCAGCCACCAAAGAACAAAAAGCCAAGCTGGCCAAACTCTCCCCTGCCCAAGTCACCGCAAAAACACTAGCCGGCGAACCCATCACCGCCATCCTCACCGAAGCCCCCGGCAACCACGCCCCCATCGGCGGCCTGAAAGTGACAACCGAAAACGGCTGGTTCGCCGCCCGCCCCTCCGGCACCGAAGACGTCTACAAAATCTACGCCGAATCCTTCAAAGGCAAAGACCACCTGAAACAAATCCAGACCGAAGCCCAGGACCTCGTCAACAAAGCCATCGCATAATCTTCTACTCGCAAATTGTGTCTGATCCTGCGCAGCCGAATGGATTTCTCGCAGCCTCATCGCGAGAGCAGTCGAAGACCTCGAAGGAACCTGTGGTTTCATTCGCGCTGCAGCATAAATCTGCATTTCCCTCGATCACCCCAATCCACTAAACTGAACCTTCCCCGGAGGTTCCGTTGATCGCTGTTCGCTCCCCTCGCACTCTGCCTCACCCTCGCCACTCTCCCCGCCGTCAGCCCAGAACAACTTCACCATCACCGTCAGCGGCAAACCCATCGGCAAATGCTCCTACACCATCGAAAAAACCAAAGACGGCCAGCACGTCAAAAGCAAAATCAACTACCACCTCTCGCCCGCCAACAACCCAACGCAGGACACCGAGGTCCCCACCCGGGGCCGCTCCTCCGCACCCACGCATCGCCTCAGACTTCCAGTTCGTCGAAGACTACAAACTCGACGCAAACAACAGCTACGCCGGGGGCTTCAACACCAACATGGTGACCCTCGTCAACACCTCCTACACCCCCAACAAGACCCGCGACAAACTCTTCATCGCGCAGACCCAAAATGGAACCCCCGGCCTTCCCAACCCCATCGACATCAAACCCAACTTCGTCATGGTCCCCGACTACGACCCCAGCGCCCTGCAGTCTCTCCTCCTGCAGACCGCCACCCACCCCGCCGACAAGGACCTCTACCTCGCCGTCATCCCCGGAGGCCGCCAGCAGGCCGACCCCGTCCCCGCACTCTGGCTCACCAACCAGCCCGAAGCCCACGGCACCCTCGACGGCAAACCCATCACCCTCCACCACTACATCCTGCGCCTCTACAAATCCCAGTTCGACGTCTTCGCCGACGACACCAACACTCTCATGCTAGCCACCAGCACCGCCCTCTCCGCCATCTACACCCGCGAAGGCTTCGTCCTCACCTCAACCAAATAATCGCGACCGCAGTCGACTCTACTGCGCAATCGGCATCTTCAAAAAATCCTCCACTCCCAGCGCCGACCGCGTAAACCGCGTCGAGTAGATCGCTCCCTTGTAATAATCCACCAGATTCATCCTCACCCCCACCGACAAATGCCCCGGCCGTTGCGGAACAGTTCACCTCACCCTCACCCTGCAACTCATCTCCGACATAGTTCTTCAGCATCTTCCCGTCATACACCGTCGTCACCCGATACCACTTCCCAAACGGATACCGCTTCTCACAATTCAGCAGCGGCAGCCTCTGTCCGCCCGACGTAGCAAAACTATCCAGACACCACTGCCCATCGCGGATCCGAATCTCAAACAGCATCCGCTCTTCGGGCACATCCTCGCCTGTAGCCGGATCCATCGACTGCAGATGAAAGATCCTCTGCTCCGCCTTCCCATCCGCATCCGGCTTGAAGACCATCTCCCAAGTCCAGGTCTCCGCCCCCGCCAGCGGATGCACACCCGACGAACAACGCATCATCCACACCATTGAACGCAATCGCCTTCCCCATCGGCGTCTCAATCACCTGCGGATGCCCCAGCACCTTCGTCGCATGCCCACCCAGCGACGCCGTGTCATCAAACCGCCAGGTAATTTGCTTCGCCGCCTCCTGCGACCCAGACGCACACAGAGCGCACAAAGCCAACCTGCAATCGGGTGCCCCATGTCCACTTTTACGACATGGGCTTCCACACGCAGGCGTCTCATCACTCACTCACCCGCCGCTTAGCCTTCAACAAAACATCCGCCGCCTCAGGCCGATCATCCCAGAAATCCAACCTCACCCTTCCATCCGGCAACTGGGTCACCGTAGCCGGCTCCGCACTCTCCGTGCAATACCACCCACTCGGCAACACCACCGCATTCCGAGGCCGCCCCAGACTCCGGTCAAACACCAACTCATCCCCCTCCAGCCGATAGCTCACCGGAGCCGTATAAGTCTCCGCAATCCGCAGCCGCAACGTCTCTCCTGCCTTCACCGGAGCAGGAAACGGAATCACCACCACCCGATCCTTCGGGTCCACCGTCTCCCCCGCATTGATCTTCGAAGCCACCATCTCCGCCCCACTCATCTCCTCCGTCTTCAACTTCTCGCCGGTATCCAAGCACATACGCCGAAGGATTGCTCGCCACACTCCCCGTCCGCACGACATTCGCATATCCATTGATCCCCGGCCGCCTCTCCGTGTAATCGTGATACAGGCTGAACGCATGCGTCTCCGGCTGCTGCAAAAAATAAACAATATCCCGATCCTGATAGGCCCGCTCCGACAACCGCGCCCGCTCCGACTCCCCCGCAAACGGAGACTCCCAGCTCTTCGCCGCAGTCAATTCCTTCGGCATCGCCGCCGCACCCGTCTGCGCATCCTTCACCGCCCGCAACACCAGCGGAGCCTCACCCGTCCCCGCATGCATAAAGCTCACCGCGATCCGCCCATCCTTCTCCGTCCTAATCTGCGAAGGCACCGTCAACCCCACCACCTCATACCCCGCCGGCAAGCACCACCTTGTTCCGCCGGATCCCCAGCGGACGATTGAACACAATCGTCTTCCCATCCGTGTAATAACTCTTCGCATCCTTGTAAGTCTTCACAATCACCACACGCCCCTGCCCGTTCTCCGGCACAGGCCGAGCCAGCGTCACCTTGATGTAATCCGTCCCCTCATCCGCCCGCGCCATCAACGGATCCTTCTTCGCCTCCGCCCCACTCACCACCGCAAACTCCAGCGGCTTACCCGTCATCGCATCCAAGACCGACTCATCGCTCGCCACACTCCCTTTGCGAATCGGGTTATAGAAGTACTTCGCCCCCGCCGTAGTCGCCGTCACCTCGTAATAAATCTTGAAGCTGGCCGTCTCCGGAGCCAGCAACTCATACCGCGTATATTCATCCGTCTCCGTCTGCGCTCCCGTCGCCGAAGGAAACACCACCCCGTCCTTCTGTGTCTGTCCGCGCGCAACCGGCAGGCATCGAAAGCGCAAAACCAACACAAATCCACACAAAACATCTTCTTCATCGGCATGACCTCGAGCATACGACATCCGCCTCGTCCATTCACTCAAGACCCTCATCGCAATCTCACCGAAGTAAATACTTCGCCATTTCTCCCTCCATATCCCCCAAAATGCTCTCTCACCGAACATCGTCGCTGTCTGTTCTCCAAAGCCAAAATGCGTCATCTCGACCGAAGCAGCGGCGTCCACCGAAGGCGACAGAATCCCCGCATTTGCCATTGCTGCTTGCTGTTGCCGTTGCCTCCTGAAGGGCTAATCTGCAGTCTGAAGACTGATTCAAATTGGGTCTTTGTCTTTGCCTTGCTTAGTTGTTCCTTGCCTCAGCGGGAGGACGCGTTTGCTTTCTTTCACCCTAGGACAAAATCTGAAGCCCGAAGCATTCTCCACCTTTGCCAATCAACCCGCAATTGCCTTAAACCGGCAATTATTCCCTCGGAAAATAATCGCAGGCAAAATGGAGATTTTTTCTGGCCACTCCGGGGCAACCTATCGCGTCTTACACTGCGGACGACAGAAGGAGACCCCATGCAGGTTCAGATCAACAGCGACAACTCCATCGCCATGCACAACAGGCTCTCCGACTCCATCGGCTCTTACATCAACAACGTCCTCCAACGTTTCGAACCCTACCTCACGCGCGTCGAAGTACACCTCACCGGCGAAAACAACCGCACCCCGGACCGCGGCCCGATCGAAAAACGCTGCGTGCTCGAAGTCCGGCCCAAGCACCGTGGATCCCTGGTAGCATCCAGCGAAGCCACCGACATCGACACTGCCTTCGCCGTCGCAGCCGCCAAAGATGCACCGCCTCCTTGAACAACACCTTCGGCCGTCTCTCCGACAAACGCCGCCGCGCCAACAAAATGGACCTGCGCCTCGACCGCCCCAGGCCCGTCGCCGCCACCCAGTAAATCTCTCATTGAAGAGTCGGCCTCGCTTGACATTTTAGTCGCTACAGATAGCAGCCCTTGGCATAGACTCCGGCGGCCTTGTCACGGGCTGCAGCCATCGCTACCTATTTTCGAATACTTTGCTAGGCAACAAACCCACAATATCAAGACTTTTTCAGGACTTTGCAAGGCAAGTCCAACCCCAAGCCACATATCTATGAATACTTTGCACAAATTCGAGCAGGGGTGGGGGCACTCACCGTACAAACCGCACACCCGCCAGAACCGTACGCGGAGCCCCAAGCGTAAGGATCGGAGTCCGCCCCGCCTCCACCGGCTGGTTCGCCAGGTTCTGCACCATCCCATAAACCGTCCACCGCTCCCCGAAGGCTGTGCGCCGCATAGAGTCCGACCTGCCCATACCCGGCCAACCGGTACTGATTCGCCGAATCGTCAAACTGCTGCCCGCTCGCCCGCAAATCCACCGCAAAAACCCCAAGCCGAGGGTCCGAAAACCGCATCTGCACCGTTACAAGATTCCGCGGAACCTGCGGCGTCCACTTCCCCACCAGCGTAGGATCAGCCTGGAACTTCGTCACCGTAGAAAACGCCAGCTGATACCCCCCAATCACCGACATCCACGGCGCGACCGGCAAATCCCACTCCGCGGTCAGCCCTTTGCTGGTCAGTTGCCCCAGATTCTCCCGCATCAACAAGGTTGAAGTAGGCGTCGAGCTCAACGTCACCGCCGCCACTGGCCGGTTCACCTCCGTCCAGAAGTAGCTCCCCCGCAACGACCCCAGTCGCCCCACAGTCCCCAGCGCCCCAAACTCAAACCCCGTCGCCCTCTCTGCCTGCAAACTCGGATTCGCCAACGTAATCTGCTGCCCCACCTGCCCCTGGCGATAAAGTTCATTCATCGTAGGCCCACGAAAAGCCCGAAACCCCGACCCAGTCAGTGACAGCGCTCCATTGATCTTCTTCACCACTCCAAGCCGCGGATTGAAGACATTCTCGCTGATACTCGGCAACGGCTGCGGCTTTCCTCCCACTTGCTTCGCATCGAAGCTCCCGAAGTGATCGAACCGCGAAGAGAACGCAATGGACCACGTCGCCGGCGTCCACAGTACCTCGCCATACACGCCCTCACCCCGCTGCCTCGCACTCAGACTCACCTCGGACAACTCCTCAGTGTCAGTCCCGCGCGTATCCAGCACATCCCCTCCGGCAACGAACGTCCACTGCCGGTGACTCCGCGCCCACTGCACCGCCCCACCCACCTGCTGCGAAGGATCCACATGAAACGCCGTCAATCTTTCTGACGTCCGCGTCGAATTGATCGCAGAAAAACTCTGCCGGAAGCTCTGGTCCGCCCCATACAACCGCACCAGAAACCGGTCCGCATTGCCGTCAGTCCAATCGCCCCCCGCAACATACCGCCAGATGCGAGTCCCATTCGTCTGCAACGGCGTCCCATTGCTCCGCGCCTCGTTCAGCACGTTGCCCCGCACAAACACATCCCCCTCGGTCCCGACCTCCCGCCGCACCTCCACCCTCCCACTCTGGGAGTGCACATTCGACGGTATATCCACCGGATCCGCGGAACTCAGGCGCCGTCAAGATATACCCACCCGTCCGAAACAGGCTGGCCGCACCTAACCCACTCCACCCCCTCACCCCACCCACCAACACCCCATCCACCATCGAAGTGTTCTCCGTGCCCCCGGCAAGATTCAGTCCATAATTAAGTTGTTTCTGAGCAATCACCGGGACCACATCGATCACTCCGCCAATCGCGCTCGAACCATACAGGTCCGACGCGCCGCCCCGCATTAACTCAACATCCTGCACAGCCATCGCAGGAATCTCGCTCCAGTGAATCCATCCCCCATAAGCATCGTTCAGCGGTACTTGATCACTCAGCACCAGCGTTCGACTCGCGGCAGTTGAGCCCAGCCCGCGAAGCGTCGTCCCCTCCGTCGTCGGATTCGCCACCCACGAACTTGTCCTCCGGAACAACTGAAACCCCGCCACCTGCCGCAACCGGTCATCGAGCGTAAACCCCGGAGCCTCGCGCAACTGCTCACCCGTCACCGTCCTGACGCTGCTCGCACTTGCATCGAGCGCCAGCGGCGAGCGAGCAGCCGTAACCTCCACCTCCTCCACAGTCCCCGCCACATGCATAACAACCATCACGTTGCTCTCATCCCCCAAAGCCCGCGCAACGCGAACGAAGCCATCGCGGACAATCTCTATCGTTGTCTGAGATTCGCTATCCACGCCCCCGCAACCACTCGCATCGCTAAGAACGACCTGGGATGAGCCGTAGACCTCTATGCGCGCTCCGGCAATCGGCGCTCCACGCTCATCTGTGACACAAACCCGCACGCGATGAGGAAGGGCGTACGCCGCCAACGACCAGACCAGCCAACAGGCCACCACGCACCCAAAGGATTGCACCCGTGCTCCCATTCTTTACAATCCTATCGTCACACCAAGAAGCTCCCACCGGCGCGTTCGGTGCATCTACGTTTCAGCGAAGGCCTCTTTGACTTATGACAATGTCACGCCGAATCTTCTGCACTGAAACCGCCGCTCTCTTGCTTGCACCACGAGTCCTCTTATCGCAATCGAGCCCAACCTCCCGCCCTGACGTCGCCGCGATCGACCACGATCGAATCATCAATGCGGCAAAGGAACAAGTCACCCGATCGCCAGTCACGATCTCCAAGCTACCGTGTTCACGCAGCCCGGGCACGCCGAATGATTACTACTCCGAAGCTGAGGACTATTGGCCCGATCCCTCCAGTCCTGCAGGCACCTACGTGCAGCGCGAAGGCCAACCCAATCCTGATGCCTTTACTGCGCACCGCGATGCTTTGCTTGATTTCAGCATCTGTGTGCCGGTTCTAACGGCGGCGTTTGTGCTGACGAAAGAAGCCCGTTATGCGCAGCAGGCGGTGCTGCATCTCCGTGCCTGGTTTTTGGATCCGGCAACGCGGATGAATCCGAGCATTTTGTATGGGCAGACTATTTTGCCCGCTAAAACCGGGCGTCCGGATGGGGTGATTGAAGCGGTGCAACTGGCGGAGGTGGCGGTTTGTCTGCCGTTTCTTGAGAATTTTGAAGGGTATGCGGAGGCGGATAGGGCTGCAGTTCGGAAGTGGTTTGCGGACTATTTTGAGTGGCTCAATACTTCGCGGCTGGCGGGATTGGCGCGGGATACCAAGAATCATCTTGGGGCTTCGTGGCTGCTACAGGCTTCGGCGATGGCGCACTTGTATCCTGAAGATGATGCACGGCTTATGGCGCTTCGGCATCAGTTCAGATCGAGCACGATACGGGCGCAGATCAATGCAGATGGGACGTTTCCGCATGAGTTGACGACGCGGAATCCTTACCGGAATACGTTGTTTGTGCTGGATATGATGGCAGGCAATTTGTCTTTTGCTTTCAACGAGATTTGAAAGTGTATGGGACTATGAGCTTCAGGACGGGCCCGGGATGCGGACGGTGATGGCACGGCTTTTTCCTTATATCGCCGATCGCGGGAAGTGGGCTTATGTGGCTGATGCGACTTACTTTAATGAACTGCCGCTGCGGCGGCCGGCTCTGCTGTTTGCGGCTCGGGCTTATAACCGCCCGGAGTATGCAGAGCTTTGGAAGAAGCTGCCGCCGGATACATCAAATGCTGAGTTGCAAAGAACTTTTCCGATACGGCAGCCGTTGCTTTGGGTGACGAGATCGCATGCTTAGCAGAGTGTTTTTTGGGTTGTGGTGGGAGTGGCGTTTTTAGAGGGCGGTTTGCGATTTCCACAGCATTTTTGCGTGGTTTTTTGTGGTGAAGTTGTGGTGATTCGCTGGTGAGTTGTGGTGTTTTGGATGGTGGTTATTCGGCTTCTAAAAAATTTCACTTTCTTGAGATTTATTTTCGAGGGGCTGTCGAGTTTTAAGAATCAGGTCTCAGGTATCGGCTATCAGGTATCAGGTTCACTTCTTCTTCGACTCGCGGTGCTCTTTGACGATGCCGAGGTATTTGCGCGCGCTGTCGGTGACGACTTCGGGTTTTCCTTCGGCCATGGCCTTGTGGTTGACGAGGTCGGAGCCTACGCCGAGCGCGAAGGCTTCGGCTTCGAGGAACTCCTTGGCGGTGGAGAGGGAGACTCCGCCCGTGGGGATCATGTGGATCTGGGGGAAGGGTCCTTTGAGAGCGGTGAGGTATTTGGCTCCGCCCATGGCGCTTGCGGGGAAGACTTTGACGACGTCGGCTCCGGCCTGCCATGCGGTGACGATCTCGGTGGGGGTGAGGGCTCCCGGAAGAACGGCGATGGAGTAGCGGTGGCACATCTCAATGGTCTTGAGGTTGAGCGCGGGGCTTACGACGAACTTTGCGCCTTCGAGGATGCACATGCGGGCGGTCTCGGGGTCGAGGACCGTGCCGGCGCCGATGAGGATGTCGGGGCGTTGCTCGGCTAGCTTGCGCATGACCTCGATGGCGCCGGGGACGGTCATGGTGATCTCGAGGACGGTGACTCCTCCGTCGGCGATGGCTCCGGCTATGGCCAGGGCTTTGTCTACGGAGTCGGCGCGAAGGACGGGGACGAGGCCAATCTCTCGCAATGCATGCAATACAGCAGTTTTTTCCATTAATAAATCTCCTAACTAGTTCGATTTCCTAGGAAGCTGGGCGCTTACTTTGTCCTTTTTTGCTCTCTTTGCGGCCAATACCTCTCCAGAGGACTGTCCGGCTGTTTTTTGAATCCGCGTCGTTGGCTATCGGTCGTCCGAACCTTAACGAGATGTTCGGCGTCTGTTGCTTCGTCTTCGTGAATGTTGCCTTTGAGGCGCCGAAGTACTTCGCCTGACGTTCTGCGTTCGTCCATGTGGCGGCGCTGCTTTCCGCGTGCGATGCTATTCCGGCTCGATTTGCTATTTTCGCCATACCTGTTACGGCGGTCGCGGGCGAGGCTTAGTCGCTTCTTCTCTTCCGGATTTTTGATCGTGCTCATAGGGCAATGTGCCAGTTTAGCGGAAAGACAAATACAGGGATCCTTCGCTTCGCTCAGGATGACGGCATCGAGAGGGGGACAGACTCAGGAGGCGACATGGAACGGGTTAGGCTCAGGGTTACGACTTCTTAGGGTAATAGTTTATTTGGGAAATGTGGTGGGTGAACGAAGATCGGTTTCTTTGAATGGTGGGATTGGTTTGCCCCAGTCTTCGCTTAGGTCTTGCCATAGTGGGTTGGTGGAGATGATGAGGTCTAGTTTCCGGATTCGGAGCCAGCCCTTTAGTTGTTTTTCGCGTTGGATGGCTGCGGTGATGGTAGTGAAGCGTTCGAAGTAGACGAGTTTGTTGATGTTGTATTTTGCTGTGTGGCTTTTTGGGTTCTTGTGGGATTTGTGTTGAGTGACGCGGTGCATCAGGTCTGTGGTTACGCCTATGTAGAGTTTTTTGAAGCCATTTGCGAGGATGTAGACATAGGCAGTTTCAGACACATGGTTCTCCGAGTTGGACCCACACGAGAGCTCGGCTGTGTGAGCGGTTGCAAATACAGGGATCCTTCACTTCGTTCAGGATGACGGCTTCTGAGAGGTATGCGGCGCTCTCGATGAAGCGCCCAGTCGCTTCTTGCGCTAGCGTTGGACTCGGGCGCCGCCGCCTTTCATGATGCGCTGGACTTCGTCGAAGGTGGCCATGGTGGTGTCGCCGGGGGTGGTCATGGCGAGGGCTCCGTGGGCGCAGCCGCAGTTGACGGCCCAGTCGGGGCCTTTGTCGGTGAGGAAGCCGTAGATGAGGCCGGAGGCGAAGGAGTCGCCGCCGCCTACGCGGTCGAAGATCTCGAGGTCGGGCATCGGGCGGGCTTCGTGGAATTTGCCTTCGTAGTAGCAGATGGCTCCCCAGTCGTTGACCGTGGCGGTTTTGGCGTGGCGGAGCGTGGTGGCTACTACCTTGAAGTTGGGGAAGGTGGCTACGGCCTTCTCGATCATCTTGCGGAAGTTGGCGGAGTCGAGTTCGCCGAGGTGATCTTCGGTGCCTTCGACCTCGAAGCCCAGCGCGGCGGTGAAGTCTTCTTCGTTGCCGATCATGACGTCGACGTAGGAGGCTAGTTCGCGGTTGACCTCGGTGGCGCGGGCTTTGCCGCCGATGGACTTCCAGAGCGAGTCGCGGTAGTTGAGGTCGTAGCTGATGATGGTGCCGTGCTTGCGCGCGGCGATCATGGCTTCTTTGGCTACTTCGGGTGTGGTTTCGGAGAGTGCGCAGAAGATGCCGCCGGTGTGGAACCAGCGCGAGCCTTCTTTGCCGAAGATCTCTTCCCAGTCGATCTGGCCGGGTTTGAGCTGGCTGACGGCGGTGTGGCCGCGGTCGGAGCAGCCGAGTGCGGCGCGAACGCCGAAGCCGCGCTCGGTGAAGTTGAGGCCGTTGCGCGTGGTGCGGCCTACGCCGTCGTATTTGGTCCAGACGAGGTGCGACTGGTCGACGCCGCCCTGCAGCATGAGGTCTTCGAGGAGGCGGCCGATGGGGTTGTCGGCGAGTGCGGTGACGATGGCGGTCTTGAGGCCGAAGCAGCGGCGCAGGCCTCGGGCTACGTTGTATTCACCGCCTCCCTCCCATACGTCGAAGCGGCGGGCGGTGGCTACGCGGACGTCGCCGGGATCGAGGCGGAGCATGACTTCGCCGAGGCTTACTTCGTCCCATTTGCATTTGTCTTTGGGGCGGATGACGAGGCTCTTTGTATCGTTTGTGGCTTTCGTCACTGGCTTTCCCTTCCTGCGTTTGAAATCCTACAGACTAACGAGGGTGCTGAAAAGTCTTCTCGTCTCCGACTAGCCCTTGGGGCTAAAGCCCCATCCTGGCGACACTGCGGCACGGCTGAAGCCGTGCCCTTAGCAATGACGGCCAAGGTTTGAATGCCTGCCAATCGCATAACCACTTTGCATTTTTTACTTCAGGTCTGCGATGGTTACGGGGTCCATGTCGTCGTAGGCCTGGTTTTCGCCGCCCATGCCCCAGCAGAAGCCGTAGTTTTTAGTGCCTACGCCGGCGTGAATGGACCAGCCGGGAGAGACTACTACTTCCTTGTCGGCGATGACGAGATGGCTGGTGGCGTCTGGCGGTCCCATGAGGTGCAGGACGCGGTGCGCGGGGTCGACGTCGAAGTAGAAGTAGACCTCGCTGCGGCGCATGTGGGTGTGGGGCGGCATGGTGTTCCAGTTGCTGCCGGTGGCGAGCAGGGTAAAGCCCATGACGAGCTGGCAGCTCTTGATGCCGTCCTTGTAGATGGCTTTGTAGATGGTGCGCTTGTTGCAGGTTTCGAGGCTGCCGAGCTCGAGGCCCTTGAGGTCTTTGAATTTGACCATCGCGGTGGGATACGTTGCGTGCGCGGGGTAGCTGAGGAGATAGAAGTTTGCGGGATTTTTTCCGTCCTTGCTGGAGAAGATGACGTCGCGGCTGCCGCGTCCGGCGTAGAGGCAGTCGAGCTTGTCGAGGTCGAAGGATTTGCCGTCGACGACGACGGTGCCGGGGCCGCCGACGTTGAAGACGCCTAGTTCGCGGCGCTCGAGGAAGTATTCGGCGCGGAGTTCGGGTTCGGTTTCGAGCTGGAGCTCTTCGCTGACGGGGACGGCGGAGCCGATGACGGTGCGGTCGAGGTCGACGTAGGCGAATTCGATCTCGCCGGGTTGGAAGAGGCCTTCGAGGAGGAAGGTTTCGCGCAGTTCTTCGGTGTTCATCATCTCGTAGCGAACTGCGTCCGCCATTTGGTAAAGCCGCATTCTTTTCTCCTTAAAACGTGCGTCTCCAGTATAGCGATTTGTTTGTAGTGGGAATTGATACAGGCGCGCGGTGTGAATTCGTGGCGTGATCTTAAATGAGCAGTTGCCGAAAGGTGCCGGCGACGTTGGTTAGAGGGAAGGCATCGGGGTCCTTCGACTTCACTCAGGATGACGGATTCGAGGTGCGGTTCAGGCGAATCGACATGGTTAGGAGATTGGCGGAAGGAGTGCGGGCCGGGTTAGACTTTCGCCATGGTCAAAGATCAATCTCGCCGCAACTTTCTGCGCACGGCGCCGCTGGCCGCTGCTGTGACTCTTCCGCTTGCTGAGACGATGCTTCATGCTTCAGGTTTGGGAGCTGGGGCGCAGGGCTCGACTAGCTCGACTACGGAGCCGTTTGAAGTGATCCGGGGAGAGAAGCTCGCGGAAGCTATCAAGACTCTTCAGGTGAAGCCGGGGAACGAGAATCTTGTATGTGTCGCAGAAGCTGCCGTTCACTGTGGTGCTGACGACCGAAGAGAAGAAGGCCGGCAAGGAGTTTGAGTATCACGAGGGGCGCGACCACGTGTTTCATATTCTCGATGGGACGACGAAGTATGAGCTGGGTGGGACGCCGAAGGGTGCGCACAGCACGAAGCCGGGCGAGTGGCTGGCTCCGGAGTCGGAGGGCGCGACGACGCTGACGCTGAGCAAGGGCGACATGCTGGTGATTCCGCGCGGGACTCCGCATAAACGGATTACGGATGGGAGCGTGACGCTGATTCTGATCTCGATTGAGGGCAGGCTAAGACTTAGGTCGGATTTGATTGATGCGGGCTCGGCGGGTACATTGGCCTAATCATGTCTAAAAATATTCTTGATAGCTTTCGTCTCGACGGTAAGGTTGCGCTGGTTACGGGTTCGGCCAGCGGAATAGGGGCCGCGATCGCGGTTGCGCTGGCGCAGGCGGGGGCTGCAGTGGCTTGCCATGGGAATCGGCGGGCTGCTACGGAGACGGCGGCGGCGATTGGCGGAGATGCGGCGGCGTTTCGTGCGGATCTCTCAACGACGACCGGGGCGGAGGATCTTTTTTCGCAGGTGAAGGCGAAGTTTGGGCGCGTGGATATTCTGGTGAACAATGCCGGGACGATTCTGCGTGCGGCTGCGGAAGAGGTGAAGCTGGCGGATTGGCAGCAGGTGTTGCAGGTGAATCTGACGAGCGTGTTTCAGCTTTCGCAACTGGCGGCTCGGGATATGATTCCGCGCGGCGGAACAGGGAGTGAACTGCGGGAAGATTGTGAATATCGCTTCGCTGCTGAGCTTTCAGGGCGGGATTCGTGTGCCGGCTTATGCGGCGAGCAAGGGCGGCGTGGCGCAACTGACGAAGGCGCTGGCGAATGAGTGGGCGCCGAAGGGGATTCAGGTGAACGCGATTGCGCCGGGGTACTTTGCCACGACGAACACTGAGGCTCTGCAGGCGGATGAGACGCGGAACCGGCAGATTCTGGAACGGATTCCGGCGGCGCGTTGGGGACAGCCGCGAGGATCTTGCGGGGGCGGCGCTGTTTTTGAGTTCGCCGGCGAGCGACTATGTAACAGGGACGGTGCTGACGGTAGATGGTGGGTGGATGGGGCGGTAGAGTCCCGTTCGCCTGCGCGTTGCATCCAAAGGAGACAGGAGAACTGCTATGCCGCAAAGTCTTCACGACCGCGCCGCAGGAATTTCACAACAAGGCTGCTCATCTTCACAGGCCGCTGCGACAGCCCATGGCAAGGGGGACCATCTGACGGCGCATGAGTTTCCAAGCAGGCGCATGAGTATTCGAGAAGGCGTTTGAACACTCGCAGGAGGCGATGCGCGGAGGCTGCGCAGAAGAAATGACTGGGCTCTACACTAGGGGCATGCTGCGGGTTTCTTACGACGAGCTTTATGGCGCGCTGCACATGGCGATGGAGCGGCTCGGCCTGAACGGGAGCGGCGGCGGAGTTGTGTGCGCGGCTGTTTGCGGAGACGACTCGCGATGGGGTCTATACGCATGGGCTGAACCGGTTTCCGCGGTTTGTGGAGACGGTGGCGAATGGCAGCGTGATGTCGAACGCGGAACCGGTGAAGGTTGCGGGGATGGGCGCGATCGAGCGGTGGGATGGGCAGAGCGGGGTGGGGAATCTGAATGCCTGGGCTTCGATGGAACGGGCGATGGAACTGGCGAAAGCAGCATGGGATGGGTGGGGTTGCGCTGGCGAATACGAACCACTGGATGCGCGGCGGGAGCTATGGATGGCAGGCGGCGGAGCAGGGGATGTTCGCGATCTGCTGGACGAATACGCTGGCGAATCTGCCGGCGTGGGGGGCGACGTCGCCTTCGCTGGGGAACAATCCGCTGGTATTCGCGGTGCCTCGGGCGGGCGGGCACGTGGTTCTGGATATGGCGATGTCGCAGTTTTCTTATGGGATGCTCTCGGCTTACAGCAAGCGCGGGCAGCCGTTGCCGGTGGATGGAGGGTTTGATACAGGCGGGGAATCTGACGAAAGATGCGGCGGCGATTGAGGCTTCGCAGCGGGCGCTGCCGATTGGGTATTGGAAGGGGTCGGGGCTTTCGCTGGTGCTGGATATGGTTGCCGCGATGCTCTCGGGAGGGCGGGCGACGCATCAGATTCCGCGGGAGCCAGTGCGCGAGACGGGGTCGTCGCAGATTTTTCTGGCGATCGATCCGAGTTCGATTGGGAGCGCGGAGGAGATGAACCGGATTGCGGATGGGATCATCGATTCTCTGCATGAGGCGACGCCGGTTGACCCTGGCGAAGCCAGTTCGGTATCCGGGGGAGCAGACGGTGCAGCTTCGTGAAGAGAATATGCGGCTTGGAGTGCCGGTCGATCCGGAGATTTGGCAGCGGATCAGCGCTCTGCCCTGAGCTCGCTGATAAGCGAGCAAAAAGCGACAGGCAGCGAAGTGATTCCGCTGCCTGCTGTTTTGTTACTGTGAGAGACCAATGTTAGAAGTGGAAGCCTACCTCCGCCGTCAAGGCACGCGGGGTGACGTAGTGCGTGCCGCTGAAGGTGGAGAGGAAGTTGTACAGCGCGTATTTGTTGGTGATGTTGACGGCGGTCAGGCGGAGGCTCCACTTGTAGCTTGTCGCCGTGGAAGAGGTTGTCCTCGCCGATGGAGGCGTCGAAGAGATTGCGCGGCGCAATGCGTGGCGGGTTCTTGTCGTCGTTCTCCGTTCCGGGCGCGGGGATCGACACGAGTTTCGAGGTGAGTTGCGAGGCGAGGCACTGGTTGCCGGGGATTCCGACGAACGGGGTCGCCTTGATGCCGTTGCAGGTGAGGCCCGCCTGGAACTGCTGGTCGGGCGTCAGGCCGCTCAGGTCGATTCCCGGCTGGCCGTTGATCATGATCGACGGACCGCCGTTGATCGGGTTGCACAGGCTGTTCGGGTCGGTGACGTTGTAGCACGGCACGGCACCAGCGGCGAGGCCACTGTCGAAGCGCCAGTTGAAGCCGACCCACGGAGCAAGCTTTCCGGGCACCTGATACTGCACGTGCGTGGTCTGGTTGAAGCGCTCGTCATGGTCGATGCGGAAGGGATATCCGCTGCCGCCGACGGTTGCGCCTGCGCCGGCGACCTGCGGCGGGAAGAACCGCGCTGCCACCGAAGACATCACGACGAACGCCGAGAAGTTGTGGAAGTTCGGCACATCGGCGCGTAGAGCGAAGCCCGGAATCTTCGAGTTGTGCCAATCGATGGGAAAGGTGATGGGCGTGTTGCCGAGCACGCTGAAGTCGAAGGCGTTGTGCGTGTACTTCCAGATGTAGTCGCCGCTGATGACGAAGTTCTTGCCGAAGGCCTGCTGCAGACCGGCGTGAAACTCGTTTTTGAAGCCGGGCTGAAGAGTTCCGGAGACGCCGGAGTGCAGAGCGAGCAGCGGAGTGAGCACACGACTCAGGCATCCCTGGCTGGAGAGCACGAGGTTCTCGTTGAAGGGCGACTCCAGCGTTCGTGCATAGGAGAGGCGCAAGAACGGTGTTGGTTTGCTTCACAGTGTAGGAGACGCCCACGCGAGGTTCTGCCTGACGCGCGATGGCGAGTCCGTTGTAGAGATCGCCGCGAATGCCGACATTGAAGAGCCAGTTGCCTGCCTTGATCTGGTCCTGAGCATAGAGAGCGAGTTCTTTAACATCGGTGTGGCCGATGAAGTTGAAGTGGCCGCCGCCGCGGGTGAGGTCATACGGCAGCAGGACCGGATTGAAGGTACCTCCGACGGAGGGATCGTTCGAGAAAAAACCCGCCGCCGCGCACTGCGATGGATCGGTGAAGCCGGGCTGCGGGTTGTTGTTAGCGTCGACGCAGGGAGAGTTGAAGGTGGAGTTGACGACGCCCAGCGTGTCATTTTCCCGCAGGAAGGTCTGCGAATAACTGGCGCCGACTTTGATGTTGTTGATCCCCTTTACATACGAGATATCGCTGTGCACGCCGGCGTTGGTGAGCGAGCGGGCCTGCGCGATGGTTGGCTCTGAAGGTCGGTGGCCCGAGATCGGCGAGAGGATTGTTGCTGGGATAGTAGTTGTACTGGTCTCTGCGGACATAAGGGCCGAAGTTGAAGACGGAGTTAGTTCCCGATGGTGTGGGTGTAGGAGGGAGCGATGTTGAAGGTGTCGATCTTCGAGCGCTGATCGGTGTTGCCGACGTTGCCAAAGACGGGATTCGCGCCGGAGCCTCCGCTGATGACGTTCTGCACGTTCAGGTTGTCGTAGGCGTTCGGAGTCTGAAACCAGGAACGGCTGTAGTTCAGGTTGAGGTGAACGGAGTCGGCATGGGTGAGTTGGCGGTCGATGCGATCGAAGATGTTAAGCTCGTTGCCCTTGTCGTGGAAGACGACGAACTCCGGCGGATCGAGGAAGCGTCCGGTGTTGAGGCCGTCGACCTCGATGAAGTTGCCCCAGTTCTGTCCGCCGTAACTGAGATCGACCGCAGCCGGTCGCGGAGCCGAAGGTGCCGTAAGAGGTGGTGACGCTGCCGGTGGGCTTGGTGACGCCCTGGCCGGAGCGCGTGGTGACTTGGATGACGAGGCTGGTCTTGCCGCCATACTCGGCAGGCGGCGCTCCGGAGATGACCTCGAGCGACTGCACGGAGTTGGAGGGAAGCTGGTTGGAGAAGACTTTGCTCTGCTGGTCCGTGATGGGCTGGCCATCGATGGAGAAGGAGTTAGAGGCGTGATCGCCGAGGCCGTGGAAGAGACCGTTGGAGTCGGCCGCGACGCCGGGCGAGGAGAGCGTGACGAGCGAGCTGAGTGAGGAAGACTGACTCTCGAGCGGGAGTTTGTTGAATCAACTGGCGATCGACGTCGGTGTGAAAGGTGGAGTCGGTCTCGAGCAGATCGTGGCGGTAACGTTCGACGACGGTCGAAGACCTCGCCGATGGTGAGACGCTCTTGACGTATGGGCACAGAAGAGCGAACGTCGACATCCTGGCGTGTACGGGGCAAAACCGGTGAGACGAAACGACGAGATGATACGGATTGAGCGGCACATTGGTGAATTGAAAGTGGCCCGCGCTGTCGGATGTCGTTGATTCTGTTGTAGCCGCTGACTGGGTTCTCGATGTTGACTGTGGCGCCCGGCACAACCGCGCCGGTTGAGTCGGTGACGGTGCCGGAGATGGTGCCGCCGTTGCCGGCAGATTGAGCGAACAGAGCGGAGACGCTGAACGAAAAGAAATGCTACGAATAAAGCGAAGATGACCCGTCGAATCGACGTGTGCATACACAACCCCCTGAGTGACAACCCTGTTTTTAATGACGATGTTCTAATGCGAGAACAGCGTCAACAGGCGGGGGTCGTGTGAAGAGTGCAAACGTCGAGAGGACTGGGGTTCGTGCGGGCGCAATAAAGGCTCGACGAACGATACGACGGGCGTGACGTGGAGACGTAACCGTCGTTGTCGGCTACCTGCACGCCTACATGCGCGGTAAGCAGAGAGCGCAATCGGCGTGCGAGATATCCCCTTTCGGGTGAACGTGGACAGCCTGAATCGTGCCGACAGCCAGAGACCAGAGAATGCAAACCAGCGAGAGCAGAAGCCTCCACGGGCTCTGCAACCTTCGATTTTGAGCGCAGGCCATTCACGCTAAATCTAATATATCGCAGGATCACGAGCCTTTGACGTTCGCGGTGGCGCGTTTAGTTGCGCTGGTGATTGGGCGTGCTTGCAGCAAGCTGTAGCTACGTTACACCAGTTGCAGGCGAATCTTCTTGGCGCCGCGATCGACCATGGTGATGCGGAAGCTGCGAATCTGGCCGGCGCGAACGGGTTCTGCCTTGGATTCGGCGGCCGATGGGCCGTTCTTCCAGCGCGCTGCAAGCATGGAGCCGAGCGATGACAGATCGACTGTGTTGGCCTGCGGCGTCTCTTGCGGGGCGCTCTCGAGGACGAGGCGCGCGGTGGCGTGGATGCCATCGCCGAGTTCGACAGTTCCCTGCTCGCCGGAGATTTCGATGAGACGGCCGCTGACGACTTTGCCGATTTTTTGTTCGGCGATGAACTCGTCGAGGCCGGTAGGGACGAGTTGTTTCATGCTGAGCTTAATCTGGCGCTTCTCTTTGTCGACTTCGAGGACCTTGGCCTTGACGACCTGGCCTGCGCGAAGAACATCCTGGGGGCGCTCGATGCGCTTCTCGGCGCTGATCTCGCTGACGTGAATCATGCCTTCAATACCTTCGGCGAGTTGCACGAAGGCGCCGAACTTCGTGAAGCTGGTGATGGGGCCTTCGGCCTCGGAGCCTGCGGGGAACTTTTGTGGTGCGTCGGCCCAGGGGTCGCCGAGGGTCTGCTTGAGTCCGAGGGAGATGCGACGCTCCGTGGGATTCACGCCGAGAATCATGACCTCGACGACGTCGCCGGCCTTCACCATGTCGCCGGGCTTGCGGACTTTTTTGGCCCACGACATCTCGGAGAGGTGGACCATGCCTTCGATGCCGGGCTCGAGTTCGACGAAGGCGCCGAAGTCAGTAACCCGCGTGACTTTGCCGCGGATGCGCTCGCCGGCCGTGTATTTGCCGGGGACAGCGTCCCATGGATGTGGCTGGAGTTGCTTGAGGCCGAGCGAGATGCGCTTGCCCGAGGGCTCGATTTTGAGGACCTTCGCGTCGATCTGCTGGCCCACAGTCAGGATGTCGGCGGGTTTTTCAACGCGGCTCCATGCGATGTCGCCGATGTGGAGGAGGCCGTCGACGCCGCCGATGTCGATGAAGGCGCCGTAGTCGGTGAGGCTGCGCACGGTGCCGGAGACGATGTCGCCCTCTTGAATCTGCGAGTAGCGCTGCTCCTTGTTGGAGCGCTGCTCTTCTTCGACGACGGCGCGGCGATCGACGACTACGTCCTCTTCGGTCGCGTCGAGCTTGATGATGCGGCAGCGAATCTCCTGGCCGACGAGTTTTTCCATCTCGGCGGCATCGCGCGCTCCGCTGCGAGAGCCGGGCATGAAGGCGCGCACGCCGACATCGACGCTGAGGCCGCCTTTGACGACGGCGGTTACGGTGCCGGCGATGATGGCCTTGTCGGCGAAGGCCTGCTCGAGCGCGGTCCAGTCCTTGGGCTGGGCTTCACTGCAGCCGTGAGAGCTCGTAGTAGCCCTCTTCGTTCCGGCCCTTTGACAGAAACCAGAAGCTTTGTGCCGGCCTCGACCGTTTCTCCTGCGCTTTCGAAGAGGGAGAGCGGGAGAATGCCTTCGGATTTGTAGCCGATATCGACGAGCACGGAGTCGACCGTCACGGCAACGACGGTTCCTGAGATCTGTTTTCCGCCTTCGCCCGCTCTCCGCGAGTGGGTCCGCTCAAATTGCGAGAGGAGTGCGCCGAATGATTCGGTGGATTCGGTTGATTCGACGGCTTCGACGGCGGGGTTGTTCTCGGGGGTGTTCTCGTTCGACATGAAAAGCTGAGTGCCTCGTTCCTGCTTGATTGTCGCTAGAATATCACCGCAAGCGCGATCATCTTCGGCGTTACCGAGTTGAGGAGCGGCTGCGATTTGATTCGTCGCGAGGTATTTTCTGGCTTAGCCTGTTCTTATGGCTCACGCTCTGACTCGGCTTGGCCGGCAACTTGTTGCAATTGCGACTTTACTTGTGACGCTAAGTTGCGGCTCGGCGTGGTGCAGTGGGCAGGTCGCCTCCGATGCGGTCGTTGTGACTCCCGCTGGCGTTGAGCAATGGATCTCCGTTTCTGCTGACGGTTTCGTTGCCTGAAGCAGCTGCGGCGGTGACCGGCAACTGGCAGGGTCATCCGGTGGAGTTTTTCTCGGGCGCCGATCGTCACACCTGGTTTGCGATCGCGGGAGTGGATGTCGAGGTTGTTCCCGGAACTTATCCGCTTACCGTGCAAATTACCAGCGTGACCGGTCAGCAGACCTTGCATAAGGATTTGAAGGTCGACGAAGCGGCTTATACGAAGGTGCCGCTGACGGTGCCGGATAAATTTGTTGAGCCGGATGCGGCGGCTCTGAAGAAGATTGCCGCTGACAAGGTCGTGAAGGATAAGGCCTTTGCGGACTCAGCCACGACCCCGCAGTGGAGCGGCAATTTTGTGCCTCCGCTTCATCTTGCGCCGCAGTCGGACTCGTTTGGCAATCAGAGACTGTTCAATGGGAAGCTTGCCAGCGTGCATCGCGGGCTGGACTATCACGCAAAGATGAGTACTCCGGTGGCTGCGATCAACTCGGGCCGCGTTGTGCTGGCGAGGCCGCTCTACTATGAAGGCGGCTGCGTGGTCATCGATCATGGGCTTGGGTTGATGAGCGTGTATATGCATCTGTCGAAGTTTCAGGTGAAGGTGGGGCAGAAGGTTCGCAGAGGGCAGGTCATTGCGTTGAGCGGCGCCTCAGGACGCGCGACGGGGCCGCATCTGCATCTCGGCGTGCGGTGGCAGGGGAGCTATCTCGATCCCGCGAAGCTGTTTGAGATTAAGATGCCGCCGGTTCGGCAGGGCCGCTAAGGAAGCGGTTTGGGGGGCGCCTTGTCCTCTTCGATTTCGGTGCCGAAGAGCTTGCGCAGCGGCCGCTGGATGGCTCGCAGAAGAGAGCGCGCGGTGAGGAATATCCCCAGCAGCGCGAGCAATGGCTATGACCGCTGCGATGATGGGGTGGTGAGTCGCGAACCACGTGAGGCCGATGGCTGCGGCGTCCTCGGTGGTGCTGAGGGCGATGTTGGAGACGGGCTCCGGACTTGGCGTGACCGCGGTGCGCAGGGCGGTCTTCGATCCGTGGGCGGCGAGTGCGACCGCGGCGCCTAAAGCAGTCGCGAGAATCTGCATCTGCGGCGTCAACTGCGAGCTCGCGTGGTAGGCCACGAGCGCTGCGATTGGGACGCGCACGACGGTGTGAAGCGCGTTCCACACGACATCGAAGCCGGGGATCTTGTCGGCGACGAACTCCAGCGCGAACATGATTCCGCAGACGACCAGAACCCAGGTGTGGCCGAGCGAGTCGAGACCGGGAGGAAGCGCAACCCACTGCGTGCGGGCGAGAATGCCCAGCGTCAGGACGGTGGCGTAGATATTCAGTCCGGCCGCAAAGCTCGCAGCAATGATGAGTGCCGTGATGTTGGCCGGGCTGAAGTTCATTTGGCTGGAATTCTACCCCTTCCGCTCGAAGGATTCGCGGAGGAACACTGAAGAATCGCCCTACCTGCGAACGGCCCGCTTGATCTGCGCGTATTGCAGCAGGATGAACTGGTCGGTCATCCCGGCGATGTAGTCAGCCACCACGCGCGCCAGGCCTTCGTTGCGTACCTCTTCGAAGTGGCCGGTGGGGAGTTCTTCGGGATCGTTAATCCAGTGATCGAAGAGCGCGGTGACTACTTCTTCGGCTTTGTCGTGTTCGATCTCGAGCGGACCGCAGGTGTAGAGCGTGTCGTAGAGGTAGCGCTTCTCCTGCAGACGCTCGGCCTCGACCTGCGGGGAGAACTGCGCCAGCCGCGCGGGGTGGCGTCGGATGTCCTGGAGGCTCTCAGCGCCAAGGGCAAGCACATTGCGTCCCGTCGTCTCGATCAGGTCGTCGGTGAGAATGTTCTGCATCAGCTGCAGCGCCTCGTTGAAGAGATATTTTTCGTCGACTCCGGCGTGTTCCTGCTCGACCTTGCGGTAGCAGCGCCGAGGACATCGACATGTTCGCGGATGTGGCCGATCTCGAGCAGGCCGGACTCCACGCCATCGTCAAGGTCCGCGGTGAGGTAGGCGATCTCATCGGCGAGATCGATTAACTGCGCTTCGAGCGGCGGACGCTGGTCGAGAAAATATTCGGCGAGCTCAGGATGCGCGTCGGGGCTGTAGTCGCGGGAGTGCTTGATGATGCCCTCGCGCACGCCCAGCGTCAGATTGAGACCCCGATGGGCGGCGTAGCGTTGCTCGAAGTGTTCGACGATGCGCAGCGCGTGAAGATTGTGGTCGAAGCGGCGGCCGTGGCGGCTCAGGCAGCGGTCCAGGGCCCGCTCTCCAGCGTGGCCGAACGGCGGATGACCGATGTCGTGGACTAGTGCGAGAGTTTCGGCGAGGTCTTCGTTGAGGCGAAGTGCGCTGGCGGTGGCGCGGGCGATCTCGGCCACCTCGATGGTGTGGGTAAGGCGACTGCGAAAGTGATCCGACGCGCGGCTGGTGAAGACCTGCGTCTTGCCGGCGAGCCGGCGGAAGGCGCGCGCCTGGACCACGCGTTCGCGGTCGCGCTGGAAGGGAGTGCGCGAAGGGCGAAACGGCGCAGGATAGACGCGGGTCAAAAGAGGATCGCCGGGATCTCCGGCGACCGCGCATCGATGGAGATCGAATGCCATAGTCAGCTTAAAGTGTAACGGCAACGGAGAGCGGTGAAGTGCCGGATGGAGGGACGCGAAGCTACTTAGCGGCTACCTTGGCGAGCTTCACGCGGGCATTTTCGAGCTTATGCTGCACCTTGGCCACGTCGGCCGGATCGGCGTCGGCGGGCAAAGAGCGAGCGTACTCGGTCATCGACCGCTCCCATTGCGCAACGGCCATCTTGAGGTTGCCGGTCTTCTCATAGACCTCGCCGAGATGATCGTGAACCGTGGGGTCGGTGTTGATGCGCTCATTGGCCTTGCGCAGATTCTCTTCCGCAAGCGCGTACTGGCCCTGCTTGTAGTACACCCAGCCGAGCGAGTCGAGAAAGGCGCCGTTCTGCGGATCGAGCTCGACAGCCTTGCGAATCATCACCAGCGCCTCGGGCAAGCGCACGCCACGGTCGGCGAGCATGTACCCGAGATAGTTCAGCACGGTCGGATTCTGCGGGATCGATCTCGAGGGCCTTGCGGAACTGCGCCTCGGACTCGTCATAAAGCTTCTGGTGATCGTAGAGCGAGCCGCGCAGGAAGTAGACGTAAAGTCTTTCGTCGGGCTTGGTTGCCAGCGCTTCGGCGGCATTCAACTCCGTCGAGGCGTCCTGCCAGCGCTTCAACCGCGTGTAGATGGTAGCCAGCGCAAGATGCGAGTCGCGCTCGTCGGTTGTGCCCTTGGTGGCGGCAAGCTGAGCCTTGGCCAAGGCGATTCCCTGTTCCACCTGGCCGGTATCCGCGAGTTGTCCGGCATACATCAACTGGACAGCATGATCATTGGGGAGCGCCTTGGCGGCTTCGGCAGCAACAGCGGTCGATTCCTTCCACTGGTGCGCGTCGCGGTAGGCGTCGACCTGGCCGGAGTAGCCGTTCTTGAGGTAGTCGCCACCCAGCGCCATCAACTTCTTGTACGTGGCAACGGCTTCGGTGGTCTTGTTCTGTTCGCGGTAGATGATAGCCAGACGGTCGAGGAAGATGGAGCGATTCTGCTTCTCGCCATCGGAGTACTTCCCGTCGGCGCGATCGGTATCCGCTACCAGCTTGGTCAGAACACTGATGGCATCGTCATAGCGGCCAAGCGAATCGTAGAGCAGCGCCTCGTTGTAGGTCAGCTCGAGCGAATCGGGCGCGAGCGGCTTCGCCTTGTCGAGCGTCTTGAGCGCGTCTTCGTAGTTTCCCTGCCGCCGCTGAATCTCGGAGATGCGAATCTGCGACTGTGCGTCCTGCGGCTCGGCGGCCACGATGCCGTTGAGCACCTTCAGAGCCTCGTCCAGCTGGCCATCGGCAAGCAGAGCGTTGGCCAGGCCGCGCTCGGTGTCGAGGTTGTCGGGGTCGAGATCGAGGGAGCGACGATACGCAGCCACCGCTTTCTTGTTGTCCTTCAACTGCTCGTAGCTGGCGCCGAGCGCAAACTCGATTCGCGAGGTGCGGTCGTCGACCGGAATAGCGTTGAGTACCTCGGCGGCCCGCTTTGCGTCACCCTGCTCGCTGTAGAGACGCGCCATGTTGAGCGCGACCTCTTCCGAGCTGGCATCGATGCTCTGCGCGAGTTTGAACTGCACCTCCGCCTTCGACGAGTCATGGTTGAGGCCGTAGAGCTGGCCGAGGAGCAGATGCGTCTCGACATCCTGGGGCTTCAACTGCGCGAGCTTTTCGTATTCGCCGATAGCGAGCTGCAGCATCTGGCCCGACTGCGGGCTCTGCATGTCGCCCAGCGAACGAAGGTAGACCTTGCCGAGCAATTCGTGCGCTTCAATATCCTTGGGGTCTTTGGTGACCTGATCCTGGGCGGCGGTGACAGCCTCGCGAATGCGGCCAATCTTGAAATAAAGATCGGCAAGCCCATCCTGCAGCAGCTTGGAGTCGGGATCGGCATCGAGGGCGAGCTTGTACTGTTCGACGGCCTGCGTCGCGTAGTCCGAACGGCCCGCGTTGACCGCCATATCTTCGTAGAGCCGCGCCAACCCGTAGTGATAGTACGAGGCCGCGCGGTCAGGCACCGTCGCCGAAGCAGGCGGCTTGGCCGTCGCGGCTGCTGGGGCCTGGGCCACCATCGTATGCGCCGCAATGAGAAACGCAGCGGCGGGAATCAAGGCAGCGTTACGAAGAGAGGAGGCACGCAAGAGCAAAATCATGAATTTATTTATCCTGTGCCGACGGAATTGGAGCCGAGAGCGATCACAGCTAGACAAAGGGTTAGACGATGCAGCTTACGGATTGGATGCAGTCAGCACAGGCACGCCTTTGGCTCAGCTTGCAGGTGATTATATCCGCCGTTGCCCTAAAAAAGCAGCACCTATTACCTACAGAAGTGCTAGCCGTGCCGGAAGTGCCGGACGCCGGTGAGCACCATCGCCACGCCAAGCCGGTCGGCCGCTTCGACGACCTCGGCGTCGCGGACGGACCCGCCGGGCTGAATGACGGCGGTGGCGCCGGCCTCGGCAATCGTCTCTAAACCGTCTGGGAACGGGAAGAAGGCGTCCGAGGCGGCGACGGTGCCCTTGAGCGGCAAATGTGCCTTCATGGCGCCGAAGCGTGCGGCGTCGACCCGGCTCATCTGGCCGGCGCCGATCCCTACCGTCTGGCCGTGCCCTTCGCTGAATCGGGCATAGACGATCGCGTTTGATTTGACGTGCTTGCAGACCCTCCAGGCGAAGAGCAGAGCGCGTATCTCCTCGTCGGTCGGCTTGCGTTTGGTGACAGCGATCAGCTCAGATTCCGTGATGCCCAGCCGGTCGGCGTCCTGGACCAGCAGGCCGCCGGACACCTGTTTGAGGATGCGGGGCGTCTCGGCAGGGACGATCTCAATGAGCCGCAGGTTCTTCTTCGTGGAGAAGCGATCCAAAGCCTCCGGGGTAAAAGACGGGGCGACGATGGCTTCGACGAAGAGCTTGGCGATCTCCTCGGCGGCCGAAGCGTCGACCTCGCGGTTGACGCCGATGACGCCACCGAAGGCGGAGACCGGATCGGCCTCAAGGGCTCGGAGGTAGGCCTCGACGATGGTTGCGCCGGTGGAGGCTCCGCAGGGGTTGGTGTGCTTGATGATGACGACCGCGGGCTCATCGAACTCAGCGGCCAGCTCCCAACAGGCGTCGAGATCGACGATGTTGTTGTAACTAAGCTCTTTGCCCTGAAGCTGGCGGGCGTTGGCGACGCCCTTGCCGCTGCCGTCGGTGTAGAGCGCGGCCTTCTGGTGCGGATTCTCTCCGTACCGCAGCGTCTTCGCCAGCGGCTCGATCACGCGGATCGTTGGCGGCAGATTTTCTTGCGAGAAGACCGCCGTTCCGGACGGGGTTTCAATGCTTTCGAGCGCGTTCGCGATTCCAGCGTCGTAAGCGGCGGTCACGGCGAACGCCGCCTTGGCCAGCCGCCAGCGAGTGGCAAGGGTCAGGCTGCCGGAGTGTGCGGCCATCTCTTCGGCCAAGCAGAGGATAGAACGTCGGCGAGGTCACAATGGCCACATCGGCAAAGTTTTTCGCCGCCGAGCGCACCATCGAGGGGCCGCCGATGTCGATGTTTTCGATGACATCCGCGAACGCAACGCCGGGACGCTGCGAGGTTTTCTCGAAGGCGTAGAGATTCACCACGACCATGTCGATGGGCTCGATAGCATGCTCGTTGACAGAGGCCATGTGCTCCGCGTTGTCGCGAATGTGCAGGATGCCGCCGTGTACTTTGGGGTGCAGCGTCTTTACGCGCCCGTCGAGCATCTCGGGGAAGCCGGTCAGGTCGCTGATATCGCGCACTTTGAGGCCAGCCTCACGCAAGCTCACGCGCGGTTCCTCCGGTTGAAACCAGATCCACGCCGAATGAAGCCAGCGCCTGCGCGAATTCCACTAAACCAGTCTTGTCGGTGACGGAGAGCAATGCGCGGCGGATGGGACGAAGGTCGGCAGGCGGGGCAGAGGAAGCGGTGCTGTGTTGAATCATCACTCCTTATTCTAAGCCAGCAACGCCGGGATTCTGAGCCAGCAAAGCCGTGAGAAAATGGCCGCCGTTACAGTACGGCAGAGCCGGTGAGGGACTTCACCTGCGGCCACATCGTGCGCGGCGCACCAGCGCTTCAGGCCGTTTGCGATGTTCTCGACGGCGCGAGGATCGGCATAGCTCGCAGTGCCAACCTGGACTGCGGTTGCGCCGGCCATCATGAACTCCGCAGCGTCCTCAGCGCGCACGATGCCGCCCATCCCGACCACAGGAATCTTCACCGCCTTCGAGGCGTCGCGCACCATGCGGACCGCAATCGGTTTGATCGCAGGTCCGGAGAGGCCGCCGGTGACATTGGCGATGCGCGGGCGCCGGGTCTCGACGTCGATGGCGAGCGAGACAAAGGTGTTCACCAGCGAGATGGCGTCGGCGCCGCCGTCTTCGGCGATGCGGGCCATCAGGCTGATATCAGTCACGTTGGGCGAGAGCTTCACCATCAGCGGACGCTGCGATGCAGCCTTTGCACGCGCTGTCAGTTCCCAGAGCTGCGGCGGATCGGTACCGAAGACCATCCCTCCATGGCTCGTGTTGGGGCAGCTTGCGTTGAGCTCGTACATCGCGATTCCGGGGGCGTCATTGAGAGACGCGATCACCTCAAGGCAGTCGCTGATCGTAAAGCCGAAGACGTTCGCGATGATGACTGTGCCGGTCATCTTCTGCAGCTTGGGGAGCTTCTCCGAGACGAAGGCCCGCACGCCCATGTTCTGCAGGCCGATGGCGTTCATCATGCCGGCGGCGGTCTCGATGATGCGGGGCGTGGGGTTGCCGGCCATCGGCTCGAGCGACAGGCCCTTGGTGACGAACCCGCCGATGCGGTCGAGCGAGACGATGTCTTCGAACTCGACCCCGTAGCCGAAGGTTCCGCTGGCCGCGATCACAGGCGAGCGAAACTCGACGCCCGCAACGGTGACGCGCATGTCGGGGCCCTTGCTCGGCGTATGCGCGCTCACTGTGCTGGTTTCCTCGCCGGCGTGCGTGGCGATGTCCGGGCTTTCATCGCCTGGTTGAGAATGTGGCCGACGGCTGGCCGACGGCTGATTGACCCGGAGAATCGACGCAAAGGTTGCAGCGATATCGACCGGCGCAACTTGATCATGATAAGTCCCGGGAATAAACATCGAGCCATAGAGATCCAACGGCACATGACGGTCGTAGGCAAACGAGGAGTAATGCGTCGCTCCTGTCTCCGATCCTGCGAATTGAAATGCGCCGAAGTTTACAAAGATCGCCCATCCTACATACGGCGAGTAGCTATGCAGGATGCGCCGGCCCAACTGGGTGTCGGGAATCTCGCCTGTCCGCATCTTCGCCACCGGGTACACACTATCGAGAGTCAGCGGATCGCTCACTCTTCCCTGCGGAACAAGTGCCTTCGAGCTCTTCACGCGGACGTCTCCGGCGTTTTCAGAAAGGATCTGCTGCAGGCTCTGCGCCGCTGCTGTCTCCGCTTCCAACTCCGACACCTGAGCCGCGGCAAACGCGCTCTGGTTCAGCTGAATATATGGATACTCCGCGCCCAGCACGTACTTGTCGCCGTTCCGCGGCGGCCACCGTTTGTCGAGCGAAGCCTCGAGTGCCTTCAGCAGAGCGCCGCTCTTAAGCGCTGCCGATGGCATCTGCGCATCGTTCGCCGCGCGCATTGTTGGCGCCACGCCATGGTCCCCTGATAGCGCCACTATCACATTCTCCAGACCGACTTGCTTGTCGAGGAAGGTAAAGAAGTCGTTCAGCGAGACATCCAGCCGCATCGATCATCTCTCTCTGCTCGGGAGAATCCGGTCCCACTTTGTGCCCAAGGATGTCGGTATTGCTGATCGACACAGTCAACATGTCGGTCACACCGTTCTTGCCCAGGTTTTCGTTCTTCACCAGTTCTTACGAAATTCATCATGTACTGCACCGCGGCCGGCTTCGCCCCAACCTCGTCATAGAAACGCGCCGTGTCCGCGACCCCCGCCGCTTCGCGCGCTTGTCGATTCGCGATCTCCTGCGTTGAACGCCTTTACCCAGGCCGGCAGTTCGGGCATCCAGTATGTCGAGGTAACAAAAGCGCCGGTAGTCATGGTCGATCCAGTACGCGCCTTCGTCGCGTGGCCCGATGTCAGAATCGCCGCGCTATCTTTCAAGGAGACGCCAAACACTCGCGCTCGTCCCTGGGTTGCCAGCACCAACTCGTCGCCCGAGCGTCGAAGCCGCCTCTCGGGAAGCCGACGGGGATGCGGCGCGGAGTGACATCACCGCCCGGCAGTCGTCAAACGCCCGACCAACTGTAGCGCTCGTCGCTCACCGACGTCACAAGCTGCAGTTGCCGTCCGAGCCAGGTTGCCACCATTCGTTGATCGGGATCCTGTGTCCGTCGGTGTACCGCCAGTTCCTATCGTCGAGTGCCCTGCCGCGGTTACGAGGTTGGCGTAGTCGTAGTAACAATCGGTAAAGTGCGCGCCCTTCTTCAAAAAGAGGTTGAATCCATTCGGAGTTTTGAAGTCGTCGCGATAGCGATCCAGATAGTCCCCGCGGAATTGATCAATGACGACAATGACTACCAGTTTCGGTTTTGCGTGGTACGCATCGGCGTTGGCAGGCGGGGCCGCAGGCAGCATCAGGAGCAGCAGGCAAAGGAGGCGACGACTTTCGCATTTAGAAAGAATAATCTGAATGTGTTGTCATCGGTTGCGGATTCCGTTTTTCCCGTCGGAAGACGCTAAAATGCAAAGTAATGATTGATTTAGCTTTTGTCCGGGGCAATCTGGCCCTCGTGGAAGAAAAACTGCGCGCCCGCGGCATGGATCCCGCCGCCGCTCTTGGCAACTTCGCCGCCATCGACCGCGAACGTCGCGACACCATCACCCAACTGGAGACGCTCAAGGCCCAGCGCAACAAACTGACCGAAGAGATCGCGAAGCTGCGCAAATCCGGCGGAGACGCCACCGCCCAGACCGAGCAGACCCGCGTCCTGAAGTCCGAGGTGGAGTCGCTTGAAACCGTCGCGATGACCGCCGATGAGCGTCTCCGCGAGATCATGCAGACGCTGCCGAATCTGCCGCAGGACTCCGTCCCCATCGGCAAGGACGAGCACAGCAATCGCCAGGAAAAACTCTGGGGCGAGCAGCCGAAGTTCGACTTCGCGCCCAAGCCGCACTGGGAACTAGGCGAAGCACTCGGCATCCTCGACTTCAACCGCGCCGCAAAGATCTCCGGCGCTCGCTTCGTCGTCCACTTCGGCCAGGGAGCACGCCTCGAGCGCGCGCTGGCTAACTTTATGCTCGACCTCCACACCCGCGAGCACGGCTACACCGAGGTGCTGCCTCCCTCCCTCGTAAACTCCAAATCCCTCTTCGGCACGGGCCAGCTCCCACCAAGTTCGCCGAAGACCTCTTCCATTGCGACGATAAAGGCCCCTACCAGACCGGCGTTTATCAGGACAACGATCACTGGCTCATCCCCACCGCTGAGGTCCCGGTCACTAACCTCTTTCGCGACGAGACCCTCGAAGACTCCGAACTCCCCATCTCCTTCTGCGCCTACACTCCCTGCTTCCGCGGCGAGGCTGGCTCTTATGGGAAGGATGTGCGCGGGATGATTCGCCAGCACCAGTTTCAGAAGGTTGAGCTGGTCAAGTTTGTCACGCCCGAGAGATCAAACGAAGAACACGAAAAACTCACTCGCGACGCCGAAACAGTTCTCGAAAAACTCGGCCTTCCCTACCGCCGAATGCTCCTCTGCACCGGCGACATGGGTTTCTCCTCCTCAAAGACCTACGACCTTGAAGTGTGGCTGCCGGGGCAAAATCTCTACCGGGAGATATCCTCCTGCTCGAACTTTGAAGCCTTCCAGGCGCGCCGCGCCAACATTCGCTACCGGCCATCCGGCGCAAAAAAGAGCGAATTTCTCCATACCCTCAACGGCAGCGGCCTCGCGATTGGTCGCACCTATCTCGCCATCCTCGAGAACTACCAACAGGCCGATGGCACCATCAAAGTTCCCGATGTCCTCGTCCCCTACATGAACGGCGACACTATCATCGGCAAGCAATCAGGCAGGAGCTAAGCCATGTTTCAAACTATCCGCAACTACTTCTTCTGGTCCTACGAGCGCGGCAGCGTCCAATACGACGTCATGGTCACTCTCATTCTCCTGTTTATGTTCGTCTCGCCATTCTTCATCAACTACAACGACAAACCAGTCGAAACCGTGGCTCTTCACGCCACCGAAGTGCTGGTCAAAGAGGCAGGCACCACCGCAAGCGGCAGCAGCCGTTTCATGTACCAGATTCGCACTGACGAGATGGGTCACGCCTCCACTGACGCCGAAATCCGCGCCGCCATCCTTCGTGTCGTCGAACCCATCTCCGGCGAGGTTTCGATCGACCACTACGAGCCCGTCCGCGACGCCCAGGGAAAGATCGTCGCCTACAACGCCTGGGTTCTCCGCTAACACCTCGACGAAACGCCGCATCCTATCAACGGGAGCACACGATTCTATGGTCATCCGCCGCCGCCTCGCCCTGCGATTTCTTCTCTCCGCAGCAGTTCTCGCGATCATTTCAGCGCCAATGCAAGCGCAGCCCAAGCCCGGCCATCTCGATGAAGTCCTCCGCCAGATGGACGCCGCCAGCGAAAAGTTCCAATCTGCCGAGGCGAACTTCCGATGGGATCTCTACGATCATCTCGTCAAGGAGACCACCACACAGACGGGCACGATCTACTTCAAGAAACAAGGTTCCGCCACCTTGATGGGCGCGAAGGTCGTGTCACCCAAGATCCAGATTCTCGAGTTTCGCAACGGCGTATTTCGTCTCTTCGAGCCCGCCACTAATCACCTGACCGATCGTCAAAAAACCAGGCGCAGATGGACAGCTTCCTGACCCTCGGATTTGGCGCCAGCGGAAAAGACCTGCTCAAGGCCTGGACCGTCTCCGATCTGGGAGACGAGGTCGTCGACGGGGTGAAGACAGCCAAGCTGGACCTGGTCCCGAAGGATCCAGCCGTCCACAATAATTGCACCCACATGACCATCTGGGTCGATCCGGCGCGTGGCATTTCATTGAAGCAGAGCTTCTATATGCCATCAGACGACTATCGAACGGCGGTCTACAGCAGCATCAAATACAACCAGCCGGTCAACGAAGCGCCGTACAAGATCAAGACCGATAACAAGACCACAACCGACCAGCACTAGCCTTTGAGTCGAGACGGGAATCGAAAGAGAAAACTTCCCCACACGATCAGCAAGGGGAAGAACTCAAGCGTGTAACGCGGCTCGGAGTTATCGAGCGTCAGCAACAGCGCGCAGCGCAGCGCGACGAACCCCACCATTGCCGCAGCCAGCGGCAGATACTCTCCCCAGCCGGCACGTCTCCATCGCGACAAGCCCAACGCTCCCAGCAACAGGTAGCCCAGATTGATCATCCCCAGCCCCAACGCGATCAGGGCCGTTCGCCAGTGGCCGCCAACTCGCCACCATTCGAGCGGGATCTCGAACATCTCCACGCGCGGCCGCAGAAGCATGTTCGCAAGCCGCGCGACCGGCAGAGCGACGTAGTAGCGGAGCGGGTTGTCGTGGATGCGCTCCTCTGCCAGAGCGGCGAACCCGGAGTCCAGTGATCGGGTCGCATTATAGGTGCGGTTATATTCGTTCAGAAGAGATGCCGTCCGGGCGTATTGGTCTGCGTTATCGAAGGCGCGCGCCGGCAGATCACTGAGTTCGACCACGGTGCTGTCGTAGTTCCAGTAGACCTCCTCGGTCGAAGCAAAGTCGATCGCCCAGGTGCGATACCAGCGCTGAAAACCCAGCGAAACAAATTCGCCGGGGTCGGTGGCATAACGCGGAGCCAGCGGTTGAACAACATGAAATGTCCGCCAGTTCCGCACGGTCCACGGCACCAGAGGGAGAACGACGCAGAGAGCCCCCAGGGCAACAGGCCGCGCCATCTTTGCAGAAAAATATCCCGCCTTTTGCCGAATCATCCAGAGCATCGCCGGAATCACCCCCGCAGCCAGCAGCCCCTGCTCCGGCCGCAACAGAACCGAGTAGGCCATCGCCGCCGTCATTATCCACAGCCATCGGTTCATCCCGCATCCCGCTTCGCGCCAGCGCTCCAGGCCGTAGAAGGTCAACGAGATGCACGCCAGCGTCAGCACCTCAGTCAGCGGAGCCGCCGTATAGGTGGCGGTGAATGGGCAGAGCGCCGAAAGCCAAAGAGCCGCAAGGCCGGCCCGCTTGCCAAACAAACGGTTTGCCAGCGAGGCAATCACGAAGCAGGTGAAGAGGTCGATGACGCACTGGACCGCCATGACCGCGCCGTAGTTGCCGACCCCAAAGATGCGAAAACAAAGCGCCAGAAACAACGGATACCCCGGCAGCCGAATCAGCGTGGGCACAGGGTTCGCCGGTGGCTGAGTAAAGCTGTAGATGCCATGCTCCATCCAGTTGCGGGCGATGTTTCCATAGAGGAGCGTGTCGCCGTCAACCCGTGCGGTATGGGTGACAAACCACACCCGCAACAGCGCTCCCGCCGCGAGTGCAAACACCAGATAAAGCAGCGGCTTAGGCTGTGGCACGGTCATGTCTCTGCATCATACCGGGTAGTTGGTTAGGCGCATGCAGCTTGCGTTGACTCAGGCCAGCGCACTGCATACGATAAACAGAGCGCATGCCCGGACGCACCCGAATCTCCCGATGACCAAACCAGTCTTCTACGATCCCCAACGCAAGCGCTGGAAACGGCTGCGTCGAATTATCGACGTCCTCGTCCTGCTGGGAATGGTACTGGGAAGCATCTTTATCGTAGGCGTGTTTCGCATCAAGCCTTTGCCCGAATTCTTCCTGCAGGCACAGAAACGCAACTACCGTGCGCTCGCCAATCAAACCCCCGCCGCCGTCAAGCTTCGCCGTTCCGCGCACCGCAGAACTGACCTGAAACCCGGCGACGTGCCCCTGAACTCGGGTGAGGGTCTGCGCGCTGCCTATTACGTCGAAGACGATCCCGCCAGCTACTCCTCGCTGAAGCAGCACATCGCTCAGGTCGACCTGCTCTTCCCCGAGTGGCTGCACGTCATCACGCCCGACGGCAAAGTGAAGGTCTATGCGTCCGACAACACTCCGTATCCCCTCATCGACCATGGCACGGTCCATCAGGTCGATCGCGAAGCCAAGGTCGCCCGGACGGTAGCGGCAAGCCATGTCAACCTGGATATCTTTCCTTTGATCAATAACTACGACCCAAGGAAGGGAATGTGGATACCTGAGATTGGCAATTTTCTCTCCAATGAAGCGCTTCGGACCGGCTTTATCCAGCAGATCGACAAGTTCTTTGCGGCCAACCCCAGCTATCGCGGACTGACTCTCGACTTTCAGGACATTCCCACCGAGGCACAGCCGGGCTTCCGGGCGTTACTCGCTGCCTTGTACGACGACCTTCATCCGCGCAATCTGCGTCTCTATGTGAATACTCCGGTTGGCAACGACGACTGGGATCTGAAGTTCGTTTCGGACCACTCCGATGGCCTGCTGCTGATGAACTACGACGAGCACAACGGAGACGACCCGGGACCGATCGCCTCGCAGGATTGGTTTCTTGACAATCTGAAGACTGTGTTGAAGACCGTACCAAAGGAAAAGGTGATCTGTTCCCTGGGCAGCTACGGTTACGACTGGGAGACGACGTTACCGGCAGCAGATAACACCGTCAAACGTGGCGCGAAGAAGAAACCGGCTCCCGTAAAGGTTTTGAATGAGACCCAACTGTCGACCCAGAACGCATGGCAGGAGGCGGCGGACTCTGACTCGCAGATCGACCTGGACGATGACTCGTTGAACGCTCATTTCGCCTACGACGATGAAGATGCCCACGTGCGTCATCAGGTCTGGTTTCTGGATGCCGTCACGATGTTGAACCAAATGCGCGCCGCTCGAACGCTCGGCATCCAGACCTATGCGCTTTGGAAGCTAGGCTCGGAAGACAACTCGATGTGGAAGATCTGGGACCATCCGATGTCCTCGGATCCGGTGAAGGAACTGGCGCAGGTCGAGCCCGGCTACGACGTCGATACCGAGGGCGAAGGCGACATCCTCCGCGTCACCCGCAAGCCGCAGAACGGCAGGCGCGTCGTCACCATGGACGACGACCAGTCCGTTCCCCACGACTACCGCATGATCACCGATGAGGAGATGGACTCCTACCCACTCTCCTACACGGTGGAACAGTACGGCTACCATCCCAGGAAGGTCGCCCTCAGCTTCGACGACGGCCCTGACCCGGAGTGGACGCCCAAGATCCTCGACGTTCTCAAAAAGTTTGACGTCAAGGGCACATTCTTTATGATCGGCGAGACCGCCAGCGACAACACCAGCCTTCTGCGGCGCGTCTATCGCGAAGGTCACGAGATCGGCAACCATACCTGGACGCATCCGGACATCTCAGAAATCTCCAATCGGCAGGTAGACCTCGAACTCAACCTCACGGAACGTCTCTTCGCCTCAGAGTTGGGCGTGCAGCCACTCTACTTCCGTCCGCCTTACTCCATCGATCAGGAACCCGACACCAACGATCAGGCCGCTCCCGTCGAACGAATCCAGAACCTCGGCTACACCATCATCGGCAACAAGATCGATACCAACGACTGGGCCGAGCATCCGCCCAAGACGCCGCAGGAGATCGTCGATAGCGTCTTCCAGCAGATCAAGGACATGGAGACCCGCCCGTGGAACAAGGGCTCCATCATTCTTCTGCACGACGGAGGAGGCGACCGCCAGGTCACCGTGGACACGCTTCCTGTACTCATCAAGGCGTTGCGCGACCACGGCTTTGAGATCGTGCCGGTCTCCGAACTCGTCGGCAAGACCCGCGCCGAGGTGATGCCTCCCTTGACGCCACGGCAGCGCTGGCAGGCTCGCGCCGACTCCATCACGTTCTTCTTCTACGGCTTCTTCCGCAACTTCGTCGTCGGCGTCTTCTTCGTCGGCGATATCCTGATGTGCGGGCGCCTCATCATCATCGGCATCTTCGCAATCATCGACCGCTTCCGCAAACGCAGGAACTACGCCCCGCCGGACTACCAGCCGCGAGTCGCCGTGTTGATTCCCGCATATAACGAAGAAAAGGTCATCGTCCGCACCATCCGTTCCGTGATGATGTCGAACTACAAGAACATTCGCATCATCGTCATCGACGACGGCTCGTCGGACAACACCGCGAGGGCGGCGCGTGATGCCTATCCGGCAGACATCGCTTCCGGCCGTCTCACCGTCCTCGTCAAGCCCAACGGAGGCAAGGCCGACGCGCTCAACTACGCCCTCGAGCGGATCGACGAAGAGATCTACATCGGCATCGACGCCGACGGCGTGATCGCCCACGACGCCATCACAAATCTCGTTCCGCACTTCGCCAACCCAAAGATCGGCGCCGTTGCCGGCAACGCCAAGGTCGGCAATCGCGTCAACCTCTGGACCCGCTGGCAGGCGCTCGAGTACATCACGAGCCAGAACTTTGAGCGCCGCGCGCTGGACCTCTTCGATGTCGTCATGGTCGTCCCGGGCGCAATCGGCGCGTGGCGCACCGCTCCCGTCGTCGCCGGAGGAGGCTACCACTCCAACACCGTCGCCGAAGACGCCGACCTCACCATGAACCTCCTCGAACAAGGCTACTGGGTCATCTACGAAGACCAGGCCCTCGCCTTCACTGAGGCCCCCGTCAACGCCGACGGTCTCATGCGTCAGCGCTTCCGCTGGTCCTTCGGCATCCTCCAGGCCATCTACAAACACAAGGGAGCCATCAGCAAGCGCCGCGCCATGGGCCTCTTCGCGCTGCCCAACATCCTCGTCTTCCAGATTCTGCTGCCCCTGGTTTCCCCGCTCATTGACGTCATGTTCATCGCCGGCGTCATCCACTATCTGGTCGACAAGCACTTCCACCCGGAGACCGCCTCGACCGACAGCTTCTACAAGCTGCTCGCCTTCTTCCTCGCCTTCCTTGTCATCGACTTCGCCGCCTCCGCCCTGGCCTTTGCGCTCGAACGCAAACACCCTGCCAGCAAAGGCGACGGCTGGCTCCTCTTCCACATCTGGATTCAGCGCTTTACCTATCGCCAGCTCTTCTCCGTCGTTCTCTTCCGCACCGTCAAGCGCGCCATCGATGGCAAACCCTTCAACTGGGACAAGCTCGAACGCACCGCCCAGATGTCTAAGGCCACCGAAAGGATTACCGAAGTCCGATAGCGCGTCGAAATCGAATACGGTGCTGCACCGCATCAAATCACCACGGACTTTGAGTTCCCCATCTCCAGAGCGACGAGACCACCCGGCTCGCGCTAGAATCGACCACGTTATGGCTACTGCAAATCTAATCCCCCCACCTCTGTCTCTTCGCCTTCTCCCTTCGTCAACGAGCCCTTCGTCGACTTCTCCAGGCCGGAGAACAAGCGCCGCATGGAAGAAGCTCTCTCCGACGTCCAGGGCAAACTCGGCCGCGAGTACGACATCATCATCGGTGGCCGACACATCAAGACCGAAGGCAAGATACTCTCCTTCAACCCTGCCCATCCCGCACAGGTCATCGGTGTCCATCAGCACGCCGTCGCCGAGCACGTCGAACCCGCCATGCGGGCCGCGCAGGCAGCCTTCGCGACATGGAGCAAAACTCCCGTCGCCGAGCGCGCCGCCCTGCTCTTCCGCGCAGCCGCGCTCGTTCGCGAACGCAGCTTTGAGTTCTGCGCATGGCTCACCCTTGAGGTGGGCAAAAACTGGGCCGAAGCTGACGCCGACGTAGGCGAGACCATCGACTTCCTCGAGTTCTACGGTCGCGAAGCCCTCCGCCTCGATCGGGCCAAAACCCCAATCCAGTTCCCCGGCGAGCGCAACCAGCTCCGCTACATCCCCCTCGGCGTCGGAGCCGTCATTCCGCCCTGGAACTTCCCCTTCGCCATCATGGCCGGTATGACCGCCGCATCCATCGTCACCGGCAACACTGTCATCCTGAAACCATCCGTCGACGCCCCCACCATCGCCGCCAAATTCATGGAGCTTCTCGAAGAGGCAGGCCTGCCCGACGGCGTCGTCAACCTCTGCCCCGGCGAAGGAGCCACCTTCGGCAGCGCCGTCGTCGCTCACCCACAGACCCGCTTCATTGCCTTCACCGGCTCGAAGGCCGTGGGCCTTGAGATCCACGAGCGCGCTGCAAAAACTCAGCCGGGCCAGATCTTCATCAAGCGCACCATCCTCGAGATGGGCGGCAAGGACTCCATCATCGTCGAACCCGATGCCGACCTCGAAGCCGCACTCGACGGCGTCGTCGCCAGCGCCTTCGGTTTCAACGGACAGAAGTGCTCCGCTTGCTCCCGCGCCATCGTCGCGGCCGACATCTACGACACCTTTTGCGACCGCCTGCAGGAGCGCGTGGCCAAGCTCAAAACCGGCGACCCCGCCGAAAACGTCTACACCGGCCCCGTCATCAGCGAAAAGTCCTACCGCAAGGTCCTCAGCTACCTCGAGATCGGCAAGAAAGAAGGCACAGTACTCAACGGAGGGGAGGCCATCGGCAACCCCGAGGACGGCTACTACATCGCCCCCACCGTCATCGCCGATGTAGCTCCCACGTCGCGCATCTCGCTCGAAGAGATCTTCGGCCCGGTACTCGCGGTCATCAAGTCCCAAAGCTTCGACGACGCTCTCGCCATCGCCAACAACACCGAGTACGGCCTGACCGGAGCCATCTACACCAGCTCCCGCGAGAAGCTCGACCGTGCCCGCGAAGAGTTCAACGTCGGCAACCTCTACTTCAACCGCAAGTGCACCGGAGCCATGGTCGGAGCCCATCCCTTCGGCGGCTTCAACATGAGCGGCACCGACTCGAAAGCCGGCGGCCCCGACTACCTGCTCCTCTTCACCCAGGCCAAGAGCATCGCCGAAAAGGTCGGCCACGCCACCCCAGCGCAAGAGAAGCAATCCGACCAGATGGGCATGTAAAACAGCGAAGGCGTAACAGTGATCAAAGAGATAAAGGCTGATAAAAGCGACAAAGGCAAAAGAGTAAGAGTGTGAAGAACACGAATCTCGCTCTTATCCGCATTTATCAGTTCTTATCCTTTTGATCACTGTTACGCCTTTCGTCTTACTCTAAGCAGTCTTCATCTGAATCAAATTCCCCGCCTTAGCCGCGGCCTCCGCCAGCGCCCGGTGGTGGATCGTAAACAGAGCCAGCTCCAGCCGGTCCGACACCCCGCTCTTGTCATAAATGCTGCGCAGGTAGTTCTTAATCACCTGCTCCTTCGTCCCAAGCTGCGCAGCAATATCCTTGTTCTTGCATCCCTGAACGATCAGCGCGACGATCTGAATCTCCTTCGGCGTAAGCCGGTCGCGAACCCGCATCCCCACGCTGTCGGCTGCCTGCATCATGGTCACGTTCGACCGCTGGACAAACCGGTTTCCCAGCCCCACGCGGCGCACGCAGTCCACCAGAACCGTCCCGGGAACGCTCCGGCAAAGAATCCCGTCAACCAGCCCGGATATATCGTCAGCAATCTGCTCTGCATTCTCGGCGACCAGGATGATGCGGCTTCCCGCCGACCGCATCCGCGCCGCCAGATCCTTCCAATCCATCCGCAGACTCGTCGCTACCATCACGATCGAGCCCCGAAATGACTCAATCGCGCCCAACAGCTTCCCCGCATCCTCGCACTGGGCCACGATGCGCATGTCGTCCTCAAGCGCCAGCGTCCGCGCTGCACCCGCCCGAAAGATCGCCTGATTGTCCGCAAGAATAATCCGGTTCATGAATATCTCTGTCTCCTGCCGGCAAATACTTGCCCCGCAATCCCCTTATCGGTCGATTGCCTCCCAACGTCCGCAATGTCTAAAATTCGGACAAAATGGGGCCAGAACCTGCGCTGGCAGTGCAACCTGCTCATAAAGAACGATATGTTTCTGAAACCTGAACGCATTGGCCACATCGAATGGAAGGTGGATACTTTTCCGGTGGTGTCACAAGTATAGAGATACGCTAAATCAATTTATAAGTAGATATGCCCAAGCCAATTCTGCTCGCCATCGACGACGACACAAGCGTACTGGAGGCTGTTGTCCAGGACCTTCGCCGGCACTACGGCCAGGACTACCGGATCGTCCGCGCAGCTTCCGGTGCAGCCGCGCTCGACATCTGCCGCCAGCTCAAGGAACGCAAGGACATCGTAGCCCTCTTCCTCTCCGACCAGCGCATGCCCGGCATGACCGGCGTCGACTTCCTCCAGCAGGCCATCCCTCTCTACCCCGACGCCAAGCGCGTCCTCCTGACCGCCTACGCCGACACCGAAGCCGCCATCCGCGCCATCAACTCCGCCAAGATTCACTACTACCTCAACAAGCCCTGGGATCCGCCCGAAGAGAAGCTCTACCCTGTCCTCGACGATCTGCTCGAGACCTGGAAGCAGGGCTACAAGCCTCCCTATGAAGGGATTATCGTCGTCGGAACGCGCTGGTCCTCCGCCGACCACAACGTCCGCGAGTTCCTCTCGCGCAACCGCATTCCTTACAAGTGGCTCAGCCCCGAACAGAACCCCGAAGCCATCGACCTGCTCAGAGAGCGCGGCCTCGATGACTCCAAGCTTCCCGTCGTCATCTTCGGCGACGGCACCTCGCTCGTCCAGCCCACCTCGGACAGCCTTGCCACCAAACTAGGCATGCCGACGCCAGGCCCAGCAGAAGTTCTACGACGTCGTTATCGTCGGCGCAGGCCCCGCCGGCCTCGCTGGAGGTGTCTATGCAGCCTCCGAAGGCCTCAGCACGCTAATCGTCGAAGGCGAAGCCATCGGCGGACAGGCTGGCTCCAGCTCAAAAATCGAAAACTATCTCGGCTTCCCGCAGGGCCTCAGCGGAGCAGATCTTGCCGATCGGGCCTTCCATCAGGCGGATCGCCTGGGAGCTGAATTCCTCGCCCAGCAGGTCACCTGTATTCGCCGAGACAACCAATACCAGATCGTCCAGCTATCCAGACGGACAGGAAATCACCTGTCACGTCTGCCTCATCGCTACCGGCGTGGCCTACCGCAAGGTTGACATCCCCGGCGCCGAGGAGTTCACCGGCTCCGGTGTCTACTACGGCGCCGCACTCGCTGAAGCCAAGTCATGCAAAGACGAGATCGTCTACATCGTCGGCGGCGCAAACTCGGCCGGACAGGCCGCAATGTACTTCTCCCGCTACGCTGGCAAGGTCCACATGCTCGTCCGCGGCGACTCGCTCACCAAGAGCATGTCCAAGTACCTTATCGACCAGATCGCTGCCACGCCTAACATCGCGGTCGAAACTTGCACCGAGATCGTCTCCATGTGCGGCAACGGGCACCTCGAAAACCTCACCCTGAAAACACCCATGGGCGAGGAACAGCGCCCTGTCACCTCGGTCTTCATCTTCATCGGCGCCGCCCCCAAGACCGATTGGCTCCCCCAGGAGATCGCCGTCGACTCCAAGGGCTTCATCCTCGCCGGACCCGACCTCAAGGCCCACTCTCCCAAATCCTGGACGCTCGACCGCGACCCCTACCTGTTAGAAACCAGTGTCCCCGGCATCTTTGTCGCCGGAGATGTGCGGTATAACTCCGTCAAGCGCTGTGCATCAGCCGTCGGCGAAGGCTCTATCGCAATTCAGTTCGTGCACCAGTATCTGGCAACACTTTGAAAGGCCCTATCTCACAACTCCAATGAGCGATCAAACCCAAACCGTCCAGAATCACGTACGTGGAAACCGTCAGCGGAGACCTGCTGACTCAACTGCGCAAGGTTCCTATCCTCTCCTCACTCAAAGACGAGGAGCTGCATTGTCTGGACGGAGTGCGCGAGATCCACGTCGACACTGGCGAAGCCATTGCGCGCCAGGGAGAGATGGCACACTTCTTCTGGATCCTCCTCGAGGGCGAACTCCGCGTGCATTCGGTTCTCCCCGATGGAAAAGACATGACGATGGCCACCATCGAAAGCGGAAACGCATTCGGCGAGCTTCCCCTCCTGACGAACATTCCCAATATCGCAAATATAGAGGCACCGGTTCAAGCCGGCTGCTGCAGCTCAATGAAGACCAGTTCTGGGGTCTCATGACAAGCTGCCCCGATGTTCGCAGGGCGATCCTCGCCAACATGTCGATTCGCTTCCAGAAGATGCAGAGCGTCCACATCCAACAGGAGAAGATGGCCTCGCTGGGCACCCTCGCGGCCGGCCTCATGCACGAGCTGAACAACCCCGGAGCCGCTGCCCGCCGGGCCGCCTCCCAGCTCCGCGAAAACCTGATGCGAATGCACGAGCTCTCCATGAAGTTCAAAGAGCGCGACCTCACCCTCGAACAAAAACACTGCATGTTCGATCTCCAGAAACAAGCCCTCGCCGTCAACAGCCCATCCGTATGAACTCCCTCGACCAGTCCGACGCCGAAGAAGCCCTCGCCGAGTGGCTCGAGTCCGCCAACGTCGATAACGCCTGGAAGATGGCACCCACACTCATCTCCGTTGGCATCAATGCAAACGTCCTCGAGTGCGTCCGCGCCGAATTTCACGGCCCGCTCTTCAACGACGCCATCAGCTGGCTCGAGGCCCTCGTCTCCAGCATGCAACTGGTCAACACCATCGAAGAGAGCATCGGCCGCGTCACCGACCTCGTCAAAGCCGTGAAGACCTACGCCTACGAAGGCAAGGGCCAGAAACAAACCATCGACATCAACGAGAGCATCCACGCCACCCTCGTCATTCTCGCCCACAAGATGCGCGAGAAAGAGATCTCCATCGAAAAGACCTTCGCCCCCGACCTTCCCGCGCCTGCACAGCGAATGCACCGGCCTCAACCAGATCTGGACCAACCTCCTCGACAACTCCATCGACGCCGTACCCCAGCATGGACAGATCCGCGTTCATACGTGGGCCGAGAAGAAATCCGACTCCGGCAAATCTCACACCGACCTCTGCATCAGCGTCGCCGACAACGGCAGCGGCATCCCGCTCGAGAGCCAGCCCCAGATCTTCGACCCCTTCTACACCACCAAGCCCGTAGGCGTCGGCACCGGCATCGGCCTCGGCATCGTGCAGCGCATCGTTCAGCAGTACGGCGGCACCATCCGCTTCAGCTCTGAGCCCGGCAACACCGAGTTTGTCGTGCGCATCCCCAGCGATCCCGAATAATAACGATCCTCCCGGCCCCATCGTATGATGGTTGCCAGGAGACCACAGTGAGCCTCACCCCCTTCCACATCGCCTTCCCCGTCGACGACCTCGACGCCGCCCGCACCTTCTACGGAACCACCCTTGGCTGCCCGGAAGGCCGCAGCTCTGCCCAATGGATCGACTTCGATCTCTTCGGCCACCAGATCGTCGCGCACCTCAAACCCTCCGCCAAGGGCGACAAGGCCCACCACAATCCCGTCGACGGTCACGACGTCCCCGTCCCTCACTTCGGCGTCGTCCTTTCCATGCCTCAGTGGGAGGCCCTCGCCGATCGTCTCCGCAAAGCCGGCACCAACTTCATCATCGAACCCTACATCCGCTTCAAGGGCGAGGTCGGCGAACAGGCCACCATGTTCTTCCTCGATCCCGCCGGTAACGCCCTGGAATTCAAGGCATTCGCCGACATCGGCCAACTCTTCGCAAAATAAACGAATTTTTCTGTTACTGATAGAAAAACTCCGTCGAACCCACCGAACTCTTTGCGCCAGCGTCGGTTACAGCTTGGCCCGAGGAAAATTTTAATCAAGACAAACGCTTTACTATATCGTTATTGTTGTTCTAGAATTCCCTGTCTACTGAAAGAGCATTTTGACGTCGGCAAACCGGATTCTCTTCTTGAATCTTGAATAGACGGGCCCGTTCTTTCGATGTATTCGTTCTCAAAGGAGTCTTGATGTCCTCTTGCAAACGGCTTATGGCCCTCCCAGCCTTGTTGTCCTCCGCTGTCTTCGCTGCCGCCATGCTCGCTCCAGCCGTCTCGCACGCCGCATCCAACCCGGACCACGCCAGGATGCCCTGGATGAACAAGGCTCTCTCGCCCGATCAGCGCGCCGACCTCGTCCTCGCACAGATGACGCTCGACGAAAAGATCCAGATGGTCCACGGCCAGGGCTGGGGAGTCCTCCGCGCCGGCGCGCCCATCCCTGAAGGCTCAAACTTCGGCGCAGGCTTCATGGAAGGCATCCCCCGCCTCGGCATCCCCAACATCGATCTCGCCGACTCCGCCGTTGGAATCCGCATGGCCGCCTATCAGGGCCGTTACGCCACGCTTCTTCCCTCCACTCTCGGCGCGGCCTCCAGCTGGGACCCTGACTCCGCCTTCCTCTACGGCTCCGTCATCGGCCGCGAGCTCCGCTCCCTCGGCTTCAACATGTCCATCGGCGGCGGCACCAACATCACCCGCGAGCCCCGCAACGGCCGCAACTTCGAGTACGCCGGCGAAGACCCCATCCTCGCCGGAACCATGACCGGCAACGCTCGAAAAAGGCGTCCTCTCTCAGCACGTCATGAACGACATCAAGCACTACGCCTTCAACGATCAGGAGACCGGCCGCACCATGGTCAACGTCCTGCTCGACCACAAGGCCATGCGCGAATCCGACCTCCTCGCCTTCGAGATCGCCATCAGCATCGCCGACCCCTCCGGCGTCATGTGCTCCTATAACCTCGTCGAAGGCAAATACGCCTGCGAGAACGACTACCTCCTCAACCAGGTCCTCAAGAAGGACTTCAACTTCAAGGGCTGGGTCGTCTCCGACTGGGGCGCAACCCACAGCACCGTCCCATCCGCCCTCGCCGGCCTCGATCAGGAGATGCCCGGCGACGACAACTACTTCAACGCCCCGCTGAAAAAAGCCGTGCAGGACGGCCAGGTCCCGCAAGCCCGCCTCGATGACATGGTGCACCGCATCCTGCGCAGCATGTTCGCCGCAGGCGTCGTAGACGAGCCTCCCGTCCGCACCGTAGTCGATCCCTTCCGCGGACGCGACGACGCCCAGCACATCGCCGAAGAGAGCATCGTGCTCCTCAAAAACTCCGGCAGCATCCTGCCTCTGAAATCCTCCGCATCACAGTCCATCGCCATCATCGGCGCTCACGCAGATGCCGGCAGTCCTCTCCGGCGGCGGTTCCGCCCAGGTCGACGCACCCGGCGGCAACATAGCCGATCCCACTAGACCCGGCGGCTCCATCTGGGGAACCCCGTCTACTTCCCCTCATCGCCGATGAAGAACATCCAGGCGAAGTCCCCGCAAGCCACCGTCAAATACAACGACGGCACCGACGCCGCCGCAGCCGCAAACCTCGCCAAAGCCTCCTCCATCGCCATCGTCTTCGCCACACAGCCCATGCGCGAAGACGTGGACGCCGCATCGCTTTCGCTGCCCGGCGACCAGAACGCCCTGATCGAAGCTGTAGCCAAGGCCAACCCCAACACCATCGTCGTCCTCGAAACCGGCGGCCCCGTCAGCATGCCCTGGGTCGATCGCGTCAAAGGCGTCGTCGAGATGTGGTATCCCGGTATCGGCGGTGCGCAAGCCCTCGCAAATCTTCTCTTCGGCGAGGTCAACTTCTCCGGCAAACTCCCTGTCACCTTCGCCAAAGACGATCAGCAGCTTCCCCACCCCATCGTTCCCGGCCTCGAAGGCGTCAGTTCCACCATGCCCAACCGCGAGCACAAGGTGAATCCCTTCGACCTCAAATACACCGAGGGCGCCAGGGTCGGTTACAAGTGGTTCGAGTCCACCAACCAGCAGCCGCTCTTCCCCTTCGGCTACGGTCTCTCGTACACAACCTACGCATACTCCAACCTGAAGATCGATGACACCGCCCGCACCGCGCAATTCACCATCCGCAACACGGGCAAAACCGAAGGTACCGAAATCGCGCAGGTCTACGTCGCCCTTCCCTCCTCCGCCGGCGAAAACTACAAACGCCTCTCCGCATGGCAGCGCGTCAAACTCGCTCCCGGCGAATCGAAGGACGTCACTCTCCCGCTCCACCCGCTCTCCCTCACCGTCTTTGACACTGACAAGAACGGCTGGCAGCTTCTGCCCGGCGACTACACCATCACCGCAGGCACATCCTCGAGCGAAACCCCGCTCAAGGCCACCCTGCACATCAACCAATAACCGTCAACTTAGGAAGTGTCATCCTGAGCGAAGTGGTTCGCGTATTTCGCGAGCCGCGAAGTCGAAGGACCTGCATTTGCCGCTCAGGATTCGGCATGGCTCTCATGTTAGACTCCGGTAAAAGGCGGCATATGGGGCAGGCCGCGTTCGATAACCCAGACTCGCTCTATGCCACCCCGCCTCATCATCAACGCCGACGACTTCGGCCTAACGCCCGGCGTCAACCGAGCCATCGCCGAGCTCCATCAGGCCCGCGTCCTCACCTCCGCCACCCTCATGGCCACCGGCCCAGCCTTCGACGACGCCGTCGCCGTAGCCCGCGCCAACCCCACCCTCGGCGTAGGCTGCCACATCGTCCTCACCGACGGCGTTCCCGTCGTCGGCACCCGGAAACCATCCCCACTCTGATCGGCCCCGACGGCAAAAACATTCCGCCCTTCGCTCGTCGACTTCCTCCAGGCCCTGCTCCTCGGCAACATCCGCGAAGAAGACATCGCCCGCGAAGCCGCCGCCCAGATACAAAAACTCCAGCGCGCCGGCATCGACGTCACCCACCTCGACACCCACAAACACACCCATCTCTTCCCTGCCGTCGCCCGCCCGCTCCTCGCACCTCGCCGAGCGCTGCAACATCGGCGCCATCCGCCAACCCTTCGAGCAGCCCTGGAGCCTCGCGCTCGGCCACGGCAACCGCACTCCGCCGCGTTCTGGTCAAAGTCCTTGGCGGCCTCAAGACCAGCTTCCAACGCCAGCCCCAGATCCGCAGCGGCCGCGTCCTCACCACCGACGGAACGATCGGCATCTCCGCCACCGGCAATCTCTACGGCGAAACCCTCCGCGAAATCCTCAACGCCATGCCAGCCCGAAGGCACCTTCGAGCTCGTCTGCCATCCCGGCTACAACGATCGCGACCTCGACCGCATCACCACCCGCCTCCGCGACCACCGCGACATCGAGCGCAACGCCTCTTAACCGAACTTCCACGCGCCGCCCTGAATCCGAACGCTCCCCAACTCATCAACTATGGGAATCTCAGAGCATCCGAATCCGGCCACCTCCCCCTGACACCGGCTACGAAAGAGTCTTATAGCCGCCGACAGCCGTCCAACAAAAGCAGCCGCAGGAACTCAAGAACCACAGGAACCGCATGAAGATCGGCATCACCTGTTATCCCACCTACGGCGGCAGCGGAGTCGTCGCCACCGAACTCGGCATCGAGCTCGCCGCCCGCGGCCACGAGATCCACTTCATCACCTACTCGCAGCCCTTCCGCCTCACCGGCCGCGAAGCCAACATCAACTTCCACGAAGTCGCCGTCTCCAACTACCCTCTCTTCGAACACCCGCCCTACGACCTCGCCCTCGCCACCCGCATGGCCGAGGTCGCGCGCTTCTACTCGCTCGATCTCCTCCACGTCCACTACGCCATCCCCCACTCCGTCAGCGCGCTGCTCGCCCGCCAGATGCTCGCCACCAGCGGCTACCATCTTCCCTTCATCACCACGCTGCATGGAACCGACATCACCCTCGTCGGCCTCGACCGCTCCTACCTCCCCATCACCAAATTCGGCATCGAGCAGTCCGACGGCGTCACCGCCATCTCCACCTACCTCCGCGACCGCACCCACAAGGCCTTCCACATCGACACCGAGATCGAAGTCATCCGCAACTTCGTCAACTGCGACGTCTACGTCCGCAATCCTGAGCTCGTCGCCGCCATGCGCCCCCGCTTCGCCGAGCCCGACGAACGTCTCCTCGTCCACCTCTCCAACTTCCGCCCCGTCAAGCGCGTCCAGGACGTCGTCAAGGTCTTCGCCCGCGTCGCCAAAGCCATGCCCGCGCGCCTCCTGCTCATCGGCGACGGCCCCGACCGCAGCGTAGCCGAATACCTCGCCCGCGAACACGACGTCAGGACCGCGTCCACTTCCTCGGCAAGCAGGACAACGTCAACGAGCTCCTTCCCCTCGCCGACCTCATGCTCATGCCGTCCGAGATGGAGTCCTTCGGCCTCGCCGCCCTCGAAGCCATGGCCTGCAGCGTCCCCACCATCGCCACCCGAGTAGGCGGCGTCCCCGAGCTCATCAAAGACGGCCACAACGGCCTGCTCTTCGAAGTCGGCGACATCGAATCCATGTCCAAAGCCGCCATCAAACTCCTCAGCGACCAACTCCACCTCGAAACCATGGCCCGCGCCGCCCGCAAGACCGCACAAGACCACTTCTGCGCCTCACGCGTCATCCCTCTCTACGAGGACTATTACGACCGCGTCATCGCCCGCACCCAACCGAAAATCTAGACGCGGCTCTTTTCGGTCTATTGAGAGCTGTCATTTCGACCGGGCGAAGCGCAGTGGAGAAACCTGCTTTTATTACCCGACTAAATAGTCTTTCCCATGCTTTTGTCTCTAATCCGTTTTTTCGCCCAATCCGCGGTCGGCTTCTACCCCCGAGTCATAGCCCGCACCGCATCCTGCACCAACCCGATCGCCTGGTCTGCCGCGCTCCCCACCAAACCCCACGACTCCGCCCCCGCTTCCAAAACCGGCATCAGCAGCGTCACCCGAGTCCCTCTGCCCGGCCGGCTATTAATCTCCACCGCCGCCAGCTTCCCATACAAAACCTCCATCCGCTCCCGGACATTCCGCACCCCAATCCCCGTCCCCGGCCTCACCAGCCCACTCGTCGGCGAAGCCTCTTCATGATCCGGAGCCATCCCCACCCCATCGTCCTCCACCTCGACCATCAACTGCCCCTTATCTGTAATCCTGCTCCGTAGCGTAACCGTCCCGCCGCCAATCCGCGGCTCCAGCCCATGCTTGATGCTGTTCTCAATCAGCGGCTGCAGCAGCATCCCCGGCACCACGATATCCAGCGTCTCCGGCGCAATCTCTTTCACGACCTTCAGCTTGCTGCCAAACCGCACCACCTCAATATCCAGATAGTCATCCGTAAACTGCAGCTCTTCCCTCAGCGGCAAAAACGCCTCGCGGTCCTTCAGCAGCACTCGCAGAATATTCGCAAGCTTCACAATCATCTCCCGCGCGAGTTCCGGCTGCGACCGCACCAGCGAGGTAATCGAGTTCAGCGTGTTGAACAAAAAATGCGGATTGATCTGCCGCTGCAGTGCATCCAGCCTCGCCTCCAGCAGCAGCCTTCCCTGCTCCTCCAGCTTCCGCTCCACGCGAATCGCGTTCCATATCTTCAGCGGAATCCCGACCACAATCGGCGCCGTAGCGCAGATCAGCAACTCCACCCACCACTCGCGCGAATACAAGTCGAAAAAGTACCGCGGATAAAACATCGCCAGCATGCTGGTTCCAAACTGCATTGAAGCCACCAGCACCAGCAGCAGAATCTGCTTATCCAGCTTCGGCCGCCGCAGATTCCTTGTCACCCACCGGTAGATACTCAGATCGATCATCGGCGAAAACGACCACACATCCTCCGGATCCGCAAACCGTCCGAACACCCCGCAATCGCCGCCACCACCAGGTTCACCGGCAGCGCCCAGTACTCGTGATGCAGTAGCGCCGGAATCGCCAGCGCCGTCCCGCCCGCCATCGCCGCCAGCGGCCCCACCAGAATTCCCAGCAGAATCGTCGTCTCAAACGACAGGTCCGCCGCCAGAAAGTTCGGCACCATCACCCGCACCAGCACCCCAAGCGTCAGCGGCGCGCAAATAATCGCCACCAATCGAACCGTCTGCTTCGGCGTCCGCTTCGGCGTCAGCAGCAGGTCCTTAAACGTCTTCGACCGCGCCAGCGAACTCGACACCGCTGCCGCCACACCCAGCTCAATCAGCAGCGTTATCAGAATCAGTTTGGGTTCAACTGGAGTCACACCTCTACTTTACGCCTCACGCACAAGCCCGCATCGAACCCCACCCCTCGCGAATCCAATCCCCATGAGCACCGAAACGTATAATCGAATCATGCCCTTCGCCAGCGTCACCAAAGTAGCCGATGCCGACTTCCCCACCCGCTGGGGCCACTTCCGCATCCTCGGCTTCGAGGGCATCGTCGAAAACCCTGCCGCCTGCAACGACAACATCCCCGCCCCGGCCATTCGCACCGAATCCGCAGTAGCCCTCGTCATGGGCGAACATCCATGCCGCTCCCCCGATCGTCCGCATCCACTCCCAGTGCCTCACCGGCGACGTCTTCCACTCCCTCCGCTGCGACTGCCGCCAGCAGCTCGAGCTCGCCCTCGCCACCATCGCCGACGCCGGCACCGGCATCCTGCTCTACGAGCAGCAGGAAGGCCGCGGAATCGGCCTCATGGCAAAACTCCGCGCCTACGAACTCCAGGACAAGGGCCTCGACACCATCGAAGCCAACATCGAACTAGGCTATGAAGCTGACTGCCGCCACTTCGAACTCCCCGCCGCCATCCTCAAAGAGATGGGCGTGAAGTCCGTCCGCCTCATCACCAACAACCCCGAAAAGGTCGAAGCCCTCGAGCAGGCTGGCATCCAGGTCGCAGAGCGCATCTCCGCCGAAGTCCCCACCCATCCCACCAACGAGCGCTACCTCGCCACCAAGCGCGAAAAAATGGGCCACCTCGTCAGCTAAGAACGACGGCTGGCCAGCTGCTGCTGCGCTTCGTCACATCGCATCGCTGTTTGACTTGACCCTGGGTTCTCGCACGCCTACGTTCGATCTATGTCAAATGATCGCGCCGGCCAGATGGCGTTCGAAAGTTCTCCGGTAGAGAACCACGCCGCCCCTGGACATCGCTTGATCGCTTCTCCCTGGCACACCGTCCTTGTCGTCTCGACTTTAGGTCTCAACGCGTACTTCGGCACGCTGCGCGCCGCTGCCTCGCGACAGGCAACGAACGTAAATCGCCCTGCAGTCTATGGCCGCACCATGCTCGTGGAGTGGCTTTTGCTTGCACTGGTCTTGGCCGGTGTCTGGCTGCACGGATCTCCTATGAGTACTGTCATCGGAGATCGATGGCGCTCGGCCCGTCAGGTCCTCAACGACCTCGGAATCGCCATCGGATTCCTGGTCCTTTCGGTACTCGTCGTGTCGATGCTGGGTCCCCACGCCCACTCCGCCGGCACCGATCCCGGTGTACGGTTTCTTATGCCGCAGACAACCAGCGAAAAATATCTATGGGTCCTACTGGCTCTCAGCGCAGGCATCTGCGAAGAAGCCATCTTTCGCGGGTACCTGCAACATCAATTCGTCGCCTTCTCCAGGAACATACCCGTCGGAATCTTCCTATCGGCCGCGCTGTTCGCCGTCTGCCATGCCTACCAGGGCCTTCGTCCCGCTCTTTTGATCGGCTTCGGTGGTTTGATGTCCGGCACGGTTGCGTGGTGGAGGCGTTCTGTACGGCCGGGAATGATCGCCCACACACTGCAGGATCTACTTGCCCTTGTCGTCGCGCATTGATACCGCACTGTCGCGCATTTGAGTCACCTCATCAAATGGCTCACCCCTTGTACACCGCCGCCCCCGGATGATGATTCATCCAGTCGAACCAGTAGTCCTTGTGCGCGTCAATCTCCTTCAGGCACTGACCTGCGAACGTTCCCTCCACCGCGCATCCCTGAAAGTTCCAGGCGCTTCCCGTCTGCGCATCCCTTATCGCTGTCGCACCCTGTCCCCCCGCAAACGTTAGAGCCTCCCCACCCGCTAGTTCGGTGTTTGCAAACGCTCGTATCGACGCACCATCCGGCCCCACTATGATCACAACGGGCGTTCCCTCAATCCGGTCCTGAACCAGCTTCGCCGCCAGGATCGTTTCAATCGGATAAGCCTTGCTGTTTCCGGCCACGGTTACTCCAACCATCAACTGATGCGGCGCTATTCCAGACTTGGTGGTATCCACCACCGTCCGCGTCGCCGCCACATGCCTCTCCCAATCCTTAGGATCGTACTGAGCCTCATAAACGATCATCCGGCTTCAACACCAACCCCTGCGGCTGCTCCTTCCTCCACAACGCAAACGTCAGCTCACTGCTCGGAACCATCTCCAGTTGCCGCCCTTTCATCGGCCCGAAGATCGCCTCACCCGTACTCTGCTGCCATATACTGCTCGTCTCTTCATCCCGCAATAGCGCATTTCCGTTGTTGATTCCCGCCAGCCGAAAGTGCAACGTCCTGCCATCCATCACGCGGCTCCAAACCAAGCCCGTGTGACAAAGCGTGCAATAAGTCACGGCAATCGGCGCACCTCCCACCGTGTCGTTCACGATATGGTGATACCCCATCGTCCGAATCGGATAAGCCCGCGCCTCCTTACCCACCGAGACAGCCAGAACCTTATCGTCCGCATCCACCTTCACCTCATCCCCCGCAGCAAAAGCAGGCGAATCATAAGGATGAAACATCTTCTCGAAGATATTCACATGCGTCAGCACCGCGCCAGCAGCCGCAAAAACCAGCAACCCAACTAACAACACCCGCAAGCCAACTCCCGCAGGCCTCCACAAACGAGCTACCAAAAACAAAACTACCAACCCACACAAACCCGAAAGCCACGGCCCCGCATGACGAACCGCCAACGCAAAACTCAACTCCTCCGCCCCCTGCGGACGAAACGGCCGAATCACAAACATCGGTATCGCCACGCAAGCCACCGAAATCGCAGCGCAAACCAGCATCAAGACCAGCGCCAAGGCAAACAACCCTCTCGTCCCCACCCTTACCGCACGAATCTCCTGCACCTGTGTCATCATTCTTCCTCGCAGCGATTCAACGCTGCCGTCGCCACACGGTCAACCCATCAGTCGACGGACATTCCCATCCACCCAACGGAGGACCAGTCAACTCCCCCTCGCTTCACTCGAAGATAACCGCAAAATGATACCCTTCCCACGCGAAGCCAGCGCAGCATCGGCCCTCACCATTCCAGGGAGACCAACACCGTCCATGAAGCGACTCTCAATCCCAGGGGCACTCCTCCAAAGGGCGGCAATATCCGCCGTTCTCGTGCTCTTGACCGTCGCCGCACAAACCCAAACCCACAATCCGCCCCCAAATCCTCTAAGCCAGATCCACAAGATCTACCTCGACACCGCCGCCGCCAAACCCGACCCGGCCGAGATGCGCAAGCACCTCATGAACAGCCTGCGCAACGAACACTCCATCGAAGTCGTCACCGATCCAATCCACGCCGACGCCATCCTCGCAATCTCCAGCGAGATCTGGGTCAAAGGCTACGTCTCCGTCAATCCGCGCGCTCCCGGCAGCAAATTCCCCGTCTACGGTGGCTTCCTCTCCGCCCAGCTCGTCGGTAAAGACGGAGAGGCCCTATGGTCCTATCTCGTCACCCCTAGCCGGTATGCCTCAGGCAGCATCCATCAGGACCTGACCGATCAGCTCACCAAAAAGTTGATGGACGCCCTGCACGAAGCCGCTTCAGCCAAGCCCGCAGGCTCCGCCGCCAGAGGCATTACCCTCACAGCCGCTGGAGCCACCTTCCCCGCCCCTCTCTATCAGGCCTGGATCGAGTCCTTCCGCGAACATCATCCCGACATCCACATCAACTACTCCGCCATCGGCTCCGAGGCGGGCATCCAGCAGCTCCACGACAGAAAGATCACCTTCGCGGCCTCCGATGTTCCGCTCTCCGATCTCTACATGACCCAGATGCCCGTCAAACTGCTCCAGTTCGCCACCGTCATCGGCGCTGTCGTCCCCATCTACCATCTCCCTCAAACTGGCCAGGATCTCCAATTCACCCCCGAGGTCCTCGCCGGCATCTTCCTCGGCAAAATCCGCAAGTGGAATGACCCCGCCATCCGCGCCATCAACCGCAGCGTCAACCTCCCCGACGCCGAGATCATCGTCGTCCATCGCGCCGACGGAAGCGGCACCACCTTCGCCTTCACCGACTTCCTCACCAAGACCAACTCCGACTGGAAGTCCGCCATAGGCAGCGGCACCACCGTCAAATGGCCCACCGGCCGCGCCGCACAAGGCAACGAAGGCATCGCCTCCCTCGTCGAACAGACCCCCAACTCCATCGGTTACGCCGAACTCAGCTTCGCCATCCAGCGCCAGCTCAGCTACGGAAGCGTGCGCAACGCCGCCGGCAACTTCACCCAGGCCAACCTCCTCACTCTCGCCGCAGCCGCCGCCGGCGTCTCCGCCCAGGCCAACGAATCCTCATCCCGCTCACCAACGCCCCCGGAAAAGATGCCTATCCCATCACCAGCCTTACCTGGCTGCTCGTCCCCGAATCGTTCCCCGATCCGGCCACCAAAGCAGCAGTCGCTGAATTTCTCGAATGGATTCTCACCTCAGGCCAGAAGGAGTGCTCCGCCCTCGCCTACAACCCGCTCCCCAAAGAGATCCTCGCTCGCGAACTCGAGCAACTCGCCGCCTTCAAAGCAAAGTAGCGGTCTTTGGTCAGCCCTGCAGCGTCACTGTTCAAACCTGTGTCGCAGCCCGCGGCAACCAATCACCCGTCCTGCGCCTCGAGTCTCCGGCTCTCCGCATCCCCACCACCACCTTCGCCGTCGTCACCAACTGCCCCACATGCCTCTGCGCATGGTCCGCACAGTGCACCAGCAGCCCGCCCACGCTGCTCGGCAAACATCCACGCCCCACCCAGCGAGCCTTGTCATACGTCCCCGGAGAAAAATCCTTGATCCGCCGCATTGCCGCATCCATCCCGCTACCGAACTCCGCAAACAGCTGCGCGCGCGAACCCGACGGCTCCATCTCCCGGTCCAGCGCGTCAAGCTGCGCGTCACTCAACTGGCGACCCTCCGCATAGGTCAGCAGCCGGTCCAGACTCCGCGCTATATGCCGCATCTGAAACCCCACCGATGGCAGCCCGAACGGCCGCGCCTCCAGTTGTTCCTCAGTGAAATCACCGCACCACCGGGACACATCCTCCCGCGCCAGTTCCAGAGCATGCAGCACACCCCGCCGCACCGCATCGTCCTCGGTCAAAGTCCCACGCAGCCACGGCTCAACCATCTCAACATCCTTCCGAGGTCCCCTGTCGCGTCAGTGTCCTCAAAATCCATTTGGGTTTTAAGCATTCTCGCCCATCCCGGCCACTCTCACAACCCTTTCCTCTCCCGAAACTCCCTCACCACATCCCCCACAGCCTGTGCTGCCCATCCACGGCATCATTCATCCCCCGCACCTCGTCCGCGCTCACCTTCCCCGCCAGCCTGTCCATCGCCACCTGAATCCCCGGATGCCGCCGCAGCGAATCCTCCCGAAACAGCGGCACCGCCTCATACGGAGGAAAGTAGTGCCGGTCATCCTCCAGCGCCACAAAACCCAGCGCCCGTATCGGCCCATCCGTCGAGTTCCCCGCCACCATATCCACCTGCCCGCTCTGCAGCGCCCGGTACAGCAACCCCAGATCCATCGTCCGCGGCGCCCCGTCCAGCTTCAACCCATACGTCTTCTGCAAACCCGGCAACCCATCCGGCCGCGACTCAAACTCATACCCCACCCCCAGCCTCCAACCCTCCGGCTGCAGCGAAACCCGCACCGCATCCGAGATCGTCCTCACCCCCAGCCGCCGCGCATCGTCCCCCCGAATCACCATCGCAAACGTATTCTCAAACCCCAACCCCGGCTCCACCCTCACCCGATACCGCGACTCATACAACTCGCTCACCCGCCGAAACACCGTCGCCTGCATCCCGCTGCCCCACCGGAGGCAAAGGCTGCTTCAAAATCGCCGTCAGCGCCGTCCCCGTGTACTCCACATACCCATCGATCCGCCCACTCACCAAAGCCTGCTGACACAGATAACTCCCAGCCAGATAAAACCGCCGCTCAACCGGCTCTCCCGGTCACCGCCTCAATCTCCTGAGCCAGCAACTCCCCCAGCACCACCTGCTCCGTAAAATTCTTAGCCCCCACCACCACCCGGCTAGACCGAGGAGGCGCACACCCGCAGAGCAACAAACAAAACACAGCACACCGACAGCAAAACCTGATACCTGATACCCGATACCTGATACCTAAAACACAAACCGCCGTCCTTCATCGTCCACCTTTGTGCGCGCTACGCCCGCCTCACCGCCAGCCGCCTCTCCAGCCATCCCAAACCCGCATCCGCCCCCAGCGCCAGCAGCGCCGCCGGAACCGCCCCCGCCAGAACCAGTCCGTTATCCACGCTGGCCACTCCCCGAAAGATCAGCTCCCCCAAACCACCCGCCCCAATCGCCGCCGCAATCGTAGCCACCCCCACGCAAGTCACCGTAGCCGTCCGCAGACCCGCCAGAATCACACTCGCCGAAAGCGGAAGCTCCACCTTAAATAATCTCTGCATATCGCTCATTCCAAGCGCATTTGCCACATCAACCAAAGCCGGATCAACACTTCTGATCCCCGCATAAGTATTCCGCAGAATCGGCAGCAGCGCATACCCCGTCAAAGCCAGAATCGCCAACCGCGCAGCATTCTCCCCAAGCCACGGTACCGGCAGCAGCAACCCAAACAGCGCCAGGCTGGGCACCGTCTGCAGCACATTCGCAAACCCGATCACCGGCTTCGCCAACCCCTGCCGCCGCGTCAGCAAAACCCCCAGCGGCAACCCCACCCCCGCCGCCAGCAGCATCGCCGAAGCCGTCAGCCAAAGATGCTCAAACGTCAGCCGCCCAATCTCCCACCCATGCGCCCGCAAAAAGTCCATCATGCAGGCACCGCACGATGTACAGCCCGAACATAACCTCTTACATGAGGATTCTGCGACTGCAATACCTCTCCCGCAGCCAGATCCGCGACGACCTCCCCGCAGTCCAGAAACACCACCCGCTGCGCCAGATAAAGCGCCTCATCCAGATCGTGCGTGACCAGCAGGACCGTCTTCCCCATCTTGTCCAGAAGCCCCCGCAGCATCGTCTGCATCTCCGCCCGCGTCAGCGGATCGAGCGCCCCAAACGGCTCATCCATCAGCAGCACCGAAGGGTCCGTCGCCAAAGCCCGCGCCAACCCCGCCCGCTGCCTCTGCCCACCCGAGAGCTGCCACGGATACCGCCCGCGAAACTCCCCATACTCCATCCCCACCAGCCCCAGAACCTCGCGCACCCGTCCTGCAATCTCCTGCTTCGACCGCCCCGCAAGCTCCAGCGCCATCCCTGCATTCCGCTCCACCGTCATATGCGGAAACAGCCCCGTCTCCTGGATGACATACCCCACCCCCCGCCGCAACTGCACCAGATCCGACTCCCCCACCCCCCGTCCCGCAACCCGCACCTCACCCGAAGTCGGCGCAACCAGCCCATTCACCATCCGCAGCAGCGTCGTCTTGCCAGACCCACTCCGCCCCAGCAAAGCCGTCGTCGTCCCCGCCTCCAGTTCCAGCGAGACATCGCGCAGCAAGAAACGCCCTGCCTGGCCGTCAGCACTTCGCGGCAACGCATAGCTCACCTTCGCGAACGCAACGCCGACCGTAGGCATGTCTCCTACTCTAACTTGTCTTGTTCTGCCGGAACCTACTCCGCAGTCTCGGACACTGCCACAGCATCCGCCGCCGCACTCGGCTGCCCCTTCACTCGCACCACGGTGATCTTCTCGAAGCCTTCCTTGAAGGTGGGCGGCTTCAGACGTTCAGCCATCTTCTGCATCACGTCATCGGTCACCTGGCGGTCGCGCTTCGAGTTCCGCTCCATGCACACAGCCAGCGGCACATCAAAGAACACCGCCTGCACCTCATAGCCGAAGCTCTTCGCCATCTTGATCCACTGCCGGCGCTCATGCGGCGACAAATTCGTCGCATCCACATAATTCCATGGCATCTTGGCGATCAACCGCGCCCGCAGCAAGCTTCGCAGCGTCGAGAACACCAGTCCCTGGTATCGTTGCTCCGTAATGTCGTCAAACAGCAGCGACCGCAGCAGATCGCTCGACAGCGGAGTCACTCCCCGCCGCTTATACCAGGTCGTCTTGCCCGACCCCGGCAGCCCAATCGTCAACACCACATAGCCCTTCGGCGACTTCAGCGGTGTCTGCTCAAGCGGCGGCGTAGCCAGCGACTCCGGCTGGGTCTCAACCACAATCTTCTGCTCAGGCCGCTCCGGCGCGGCCACACTCGCAGCGTGCGATTCCGCTTCCGCAGTCACCTCAGAAGACTTGTCAGCTTTCACCACCGGAACGGATTCCGGATACGTCGGTCTCAGGGGAGCCGGTTGATTCGAGGGCAACTCCTGCCCGCTTTTCCCCGTGGACTCCGATTCATTCGGTCCACGTCTAGGGCGTCGTCTCATCTTTTCGCTTATCCATTCGCGCAACTCGCGCATATGACGCTTGTAACACAGCGCGAAAGGAGGCCGCAAATCGTCGAACCTCTTGGGACACTCCCCAAAGATGATCTGAAGAACCTCATTAGGGTATGTCTGCACCAACAAAGGCCGAACCGCTTCTAGATACGCCAAGCCTTTCGGCTCGGCACTCACTCATCCCTCGCTGATCGATTCCTTACAACCAGCCGGTCTACCGTCAGTTCCTCGATCCTCAGCTTCTTCACATGTCCGCTGTAGATAGCGAGTCGGCGAATCGCCAGAGCCCCAATCGCAAGAGCTCCCACAGCCATAGCGCCTAAAGCCAACGCCCCCACGGCAGCGCTGCCCACCGCGAGAGAACCCCGCCTCATATTCCTGCGCCGTGGCTCAAACTGGATGATCTCGGACAATCCCTTTCTCATCTCCACCTCCCAATTACCTCTACGCCTGATAAACCGTAGCCCCACCCACCACCGTCCGGACAATCGCAACATCCTTGATCTTCCCCGTATCCATCGTATGAAGATCCTCCGCCAAAACCACAAAATCCGCCAGCTTCCCCGGCGTAATCGACCCCTTGATCGCCTCTTCGTGCGAGTTATACGCTCCATTAAATGTATTCACACGCAACGCCTCGTCCACCGTAATCCGTTGATTGGCCCCCCATGTCTTCCCATCCCAGCCCGTGCGCGTCACCATTCCCTGAATCGCCATGCGCGGATCAAACGGCCCGGGCTGGAAATCCGAGCCAGCCGCCACCGGAACCCCAGCATCAAGCAGCGTGCGAAAAGCCATGCATCGCTTCATCATCTCTTCGCCATAAAACCCAAACTTGTCCGAGTTGTAATACGCGTATGTAGTGAAAAGCGCCGGCACCGTGCCGGTAGCCTTAATCCGCCGCGCCAGATCATCATTGATCAGCGTGCAGTGCGTAATCTTTGGCCGCGCATCCGCTCGCGGAGCCAGCCCCTGCGCGCGCTCCACCGCCGTCAGCACCATATCGATAGCGACGTCGCCATTCGCATGGCAGTTCACCTGAATCCCAGCCCGATGCACGCGCTCGATCCACGCATTCAGCTCCTCCTGCGTCTCCGTCACATTGCCTTTGTAAGGCGGCACGACTCCCGGATAAGGAGTGCTAAGCGCCATAGTCCGTTCAGAGAACGACCCATCCACCGTATGCTCCGAAGTCGCACCCAACCGAATCCACTCATCGCCAAAACCCGTCATCAGGCCGCCCGAGATCATGGCTTCCAACTCCTTGCCGCTGGACTCATAGCTCACCCGATGCCGCAGATCCCCCGCGCCCGCACCTCTTGCAAAGCCGTCAGACTGCCGCCCTCATGATGAACACTCGTCACTCCATAGCGCGCAAACTGCTTCGACATATGCGCCAACCCATCCCGCTCGCGCTGCTGTCGCTGCTCCGCCGTAAACACCGGTCGCTTGCCCACGCGATTCACAACACCCATCGCTCTATCCGTAACCCTGCCGTTCAATTCGCCGTTCGCATCGCGGTCAAACGTCCCACCCGGCGGATTCGGCGTGTCTTTATTAACCTGCGCCATCTCCAGCGCCTTGCTGTTGTAAAACGCAGTGTGGCCGCCACGATGATGAACCACCACAGGATGCTCCGTCGAAACCGTGTCCAGGTCCCGAACATTCAGCTCACGCTTGTCCTTCACCTTCGTATCGTCGAAGAAATACCCCTCCACCCACGTCCCCGCAGGTGTCACTCGCGCTCTGGCGCGCAGCTTCTCGGTAATACTCGCGATCGTGACAAACTCAACTTCGTACGGATTCCCAACCAGAACCTCGTACAGCACCATCTCGCCACTCACATGATTGTGGCAGTCCACAAAACCGGGCACCACCATCATCCCCTTGCGCATCGAACGTCTGCGTCTTCTTCCCGATGAGACTCTTGATCTCCGCATTGCTCCCCACCGCAGAGAACCGCCCATTCTTCACAGCGAACGCCTCCGCCTTCGGCATCCCCGAATCGACCGTATAAACCTTCGCGCCGAAGACAACGAGATCCGCATCCCGCGCGTCCTCAACCGGCGCACCGAATGCGACTCTGCCGCCAACCAGACCGGCAGCACTTGCTCCTGCAAAACCAAGAAACGCCCTGCGGCTATGACTGTGAGTCGGCATCGTGCGCCATCCTTCCAATTTGTTTGGGAGCCTCTGACGCTATCGTTGCGCTCGACCGCTGTCAAGAAATGTTTCTGCGATTGCTACCGCACCACCCATTACAATTGGCCATCCCCAAGGAGCCAGCATGCCCCGTCGCATCTTCCTCTCCCTCGCACTCGCGGCAGCCCCACTCTTCGCCCAAACCACCGACCCCGTCGTCCACACCGCCGCCGACCTCCAACAACTGGAAACCAAATTGATCGAAACCGCCAAGGCAAACCCGACCGGCCTCGCCACCGGGAGGCTTGAAGACTACGGCAACGACTACACCCTGCTGGTCGTTCGCGTTCACACCGGCGACGCCGAGCGCCATCAGTTCTTCGCCGATCAAATTGTCATCACGAAAGGCACAATCACGCTCATCACCGGCGGCACCATGCAGGGAGAGCACCCCAATACCACCGCAGGCCGTCCCGGCGAAACCCTCGGCTCCGGCATCGACGGCGGAAAAGAAGTCATCCTCCACGCCGGAGACATCGCCCACATCCCCGCCGGCATTCCTCATTGGGTAAAATTGCGCCGGCACCACCACCACCTACCTCGTCTTCAAAGAAAAATAACCACCCCAAATCCGATACACTAACCGAAATCCAAATCACCAAGAGGCCCTCCCATGCGGAAACTCGCCGCAGCAAGCACCCTATTGCTCTCTCTCACTCTAGCCGCCCAATCCCCCACCACCTACATCAAAGCCGGCCATCTCTTCGACAGTGAATCCGGCAGCTACCGCCAGAACGTCACCCTCGTCCTCGACGGGGACCGCATCAAGTCCATCGAATCCGGGACCTTCGCCATCCCCTCCGGCGCAAAGGTCGTCGACCTCTCCGCCGACTACGTCTTCCCCGGCCTCATCGACTGCCACACTCACCTCGGCCCCGCGCCGACAAGTACGACCCCATCAACTCGTTCAAGCGAACGCCCTTCAAGACCGCCTACGCCAGCGTCGTCAACGCCCAGCGAACCCTCGACGCGGGCTTCACCACGATTCGCGACGTCGGCTCTTCGCCCTTCATGGCCGTCGATCTGCGCGACGCCATCAACGAAGGCCTCATCCCCGGCCCGCGCATCGTCGCCTCCGGCCCCGGCATCTCCATCACCGGCGGCCACGGCGACCTCAACAACTACTCCCCCGAAACCCGTGTCACCCTCTACCCCGACCAGCGTGACTACGCCATCGCCGACGGCCCCGAACAGATCCGCCAAACCATCCGCGCCCAGGTCAAATACGGCGTCGACGTCATCAAGATCCTCGCCTCCGGCGGAGTCCTCAGCAAAGGCGACCAGCCCGGAGCCGCTCAGTACACCTTTGAAGAGCTAAAAATGGCCGCCGACACCGCCCACGCCTCCGGCCGCAAGATCGCCGCCCACGCCCACGGCGCCCAGTCCATCAAAGACTCCATCAACGCCGGCATCGACTCCATCGAGCACGCCTCCCTCGTCGACGACGAAGGCATCCGTCTCGCCAAAGCCCACGGCACCTACTTCGTCATGGACATCTACAACGACGACTACATCCTCGGCAAAGCCAAAGACTTCGGAATCCAGGAAGAGATGCTCGTCAAAGAGCGCATGGTCGGCAAACTCCAGCGCGAAAACTTCCGCAAAGCCTTCCAGGCCGGAGTAAAAATGGCCTTCGGCACCGACGCCGGCGTCTACCCGCACGGCGACAACGCCAAACAATTTCACTACATGGTCATGTACGGGATGACACCCGCTCAGGCCATCCAGGCCGCCACCCGCAACGCCGCCGACCTGATAGGCCGAGCCTCCGACGTAGGCGTCCTATCGCCCGGCCACTTCGCCGACCTAATCGCCGTAAAAGAAGACCCCCTCCAGCGAGTTGAAGTCCTCGAACACATCAACCTCGTCATGAAGGGCGGCACCATCATCAAAGACGAACTGACCCCCAACTCCAAATAACCGAGAACCGGGGACACATGGGTGGCCCATCCTTTGCAGTCTTATCGCAAAGGGTGGGTTATTCGCGCCACGCGCAAACCGTTTTGAACCTACCTGACGCCGCTATACTTGACACAAGAGGGCCCTCAGCCAGCCACATTCATGCAACCGTGACCTAAGCCTGTTACTCTCCGGCGAAACGAAGTCCAGACCTAAAGTCTCTCCATCGAATACTTTGCACACTTAAGTACAGGGTAGGGGGTACCCACTGAGCACCGACAAGCCAACCCGCTACCGCATGCCCGCCGAGTGGTCCCCGCACGCCGCCACCTGGATTGCCTGGCCCCACAACGCCGAAGACTGGCCCGGAAAATTCCAACCCATCCCCTGGGTCTACGCCGAAATCGTCCGCCACCTCTCCCAGGTCGAAGACGTCCACATCCTCGTCAACGACGAGGCCGCCGAAAAGCGCGCCCGCCGCATCCTCCTCCGAGCCCACGCCAATCTCGCCCGCCTCCACTTCCACCCCTGGCCCACCGATCGCGTCTGGCTACGCGATTCCGGCCCCATCTTCGTAAAAAATCCCCAAGGCCAACTAGCCATCACCAACTGGAAGTTCAATGCCTGGGCCAAGTACGACAACTACCACCGCGACGACCAGATCCCCGACCACGTAGCCAGGCTCTACAACATGCCCCAATTCCAGCCTCACATAAGGCAGAACCACCGGGTAGTCCTCGAAGGCGGCAGCATCGACACCAACGGCGCCGGCCTCCTCCTCACAACCGAAGAGTGCCTTCTCTCGAAAATCCAGGAGCGCAACCCCGGCCTCGGCACCGAATCCGAAACCCGCGCCAAACTAGAGCAGGCCTTCCACGACTATCTCGGCATCGAAAAGGTCCTCTGGCTCCACAAAGGCTGCGCCGGCGACGACACCCACGGCCACATCGACGACATCACCCGCTTCGTCTCCGAAAACAAAATCCTCACCTGCGTCGAGCCCAACACCCACGACGAAAACCATCTCCCGCTAGCCGAAAACCTCGACCGCCTCCACAGCTTCCGCAACCTCCACAACCAGCCCTTCGAGATCGTCGAACTCCCGATGCCCTCACCCGTAGTCTTCGAAGGCCAGCGCCTCCCCGCCAGCTACGCCAACTTCTACATCGCCAACAACCGGTCCTGGTCCCAACCTTCAACGACCCCAACGACCGCCACGCCCTAAACACCATCGCCGCCTGCTTCCCCGACCGCACCGTCATCGGCATCCACGCCACCGACCTCGTCTGGGGCCTAGGCACCCTACACTGCCTCTCCCAACAGGAACCCGCATGAGCGCCCCGTGGCCACCCACCTGATCTCGAATCCATCAAAGAACTAGTCCGTGATGCCGACGTTGAAGGTCTCATTGAAATTCACAGTGCTCCTGCGGATGAATACGACATGGAAGCCGAACTGCTACACACCTCAATAGCGCATCTTCAGACCGACGAGATATCTATCAGCAAACTGTTGCCGATACTCGAAACTATTTGGCACAAGAATTTCATTGACGATGATGCTGAACTCGCCCTTCGCCGGCCTGCCCTTGAAGGAGTCGCATCAACAGATCGTCCGCTACATTCAGGCCCCGAAGCGAACCCACAAGTTCGACAGCAGCCATGACCGACCTCGACTACCTTCGCGCAGCCATCGCCGAAGCCCAAGCCGCCGAAGCCAACGGCGAAGTCCCTGTAGGCGCAGTCGTAGTCCACAACAACACCATCATCGGCCGAGGCCAAAACCGAGTCCTCCGCGACTCCGACCCAACCGCCCACGCCGAAATCGTAGCCCTCCGCGAAGCCGGCCTCGCCCTAAAAAACTATCGCCTCGAAGACTGCACCCTCTACGCCACCCTCGAACCCTGCGCCATGTGTGCCGGAGCCATCCTCCACGCCCGCATCGCCCGCCTCGTCTACGCCGCCCCCGACCCCAAAGCCGGAGCCTGCGGCTCCGTCCTCTCCGTCCTGAACCACCCGTCACTCAACCACAACTCGAACTCCTCCCCGGCCTCCTCGCCGAAGAGTGCGGAGCCCTCCTCACCAACTTCTTCCGCAAACGCCGCCTGGAAAAATCCGCCGCCCGCATCTTAGGAAAGGAAGCACCAACGCAGAAGACACTACCCACAAAGAAAAAGCCAGCGAAGAAACCCAGCAAGAAATCCCCAAAGAAAGCCTCAACCAAGAAGCGGTCCTCAAAATCCACCACCCAGCGAAGCGCCGCCGCTAATTTATCCTCAACCCATGAAGCTCGCCCGCCTCCTCTCGATCATCCTGCTTCTCGCCGCCGGACTCCACGCCCAGCAAACCCAGCACGTCGTTGGCTTCATGACCGACTTCGACGTCAAAGACGACGCCATCGGCATCTGCAAAGCCGTCATGGTCGGCATCGACCCCGCCATCCGCATCATCGACATCTCCCACCAGGTCACCCCCTACGACATCGCCGAAGGCGCCCGCTTCCTCGCCGGCTCCGCGCCCTACTTCCCCGCCGACGCCGTCTTCGTCGTCGTCATCGACCCCACCGTCGGCAGCACCCGCAAGGCCATCATCGCCCACTCCCGCCGCGGCCAGTACTTCGTCCTCCCCGACAACGGCCTCCTCACGCTCTTCCCCTCCACCGGCGAAGACCAGATCATCGAAGCCCGCGAGATCACCAACCCCGCCTGGATGATCGGCGCGAAACTCTCCTCCACCTTCCACGGCCGCGACATCTTCTCACCCGCCGGAGCCCACCTCGCCCGCGGCGACGACTGGACCCAGGCCGGCCCCGCCCTCGACGTAGCCAAACTCGTCCGCCTCAACATCCACAACCCCACCCTCGACGCCGCAGGCCTGCACAGCGAAGTCCTCGGCCTCGACGGCCCCTTCGGCAACGTCATCCTCAATATCCCGTCTGAAACCTTCGCCAAACTCGGCTATCACCTGGGCGACCCGGTCCCCGTCACCGTCGACAACCACACCTACACCGTCCCCTTCGTCAAAACCTTCAGCGACGTCCCCGTCGGCAGCCCACTCCTCTACATCGACTCCCGCGGCCGCATGGCCCTCTCCCTCAACCAGCGCAACTTCGCCGAAAAATACAATGTCACCCCGGGCCTCACCGTCACCATTCCCGTGAAAAAATAGCCAACAGACCCATAGGCCCCTCGCCTCACCGCATCTCAGTCATGCAACCGCAACCGAGGAGAGCCTCATGCCCGCTCTGCAAAACAAAGTCGCCGTCATCACTGGAGCCGGAACCGGAATCGGTCAGGCCATCGCCATCCGTCTCGCCAGCGAAGGCGCAACCGTAGTCGTCGACTATCGCAACCACCCCGATCAAGCCGCCGACACCAAAGCCAAATGCGAAGCCGCTGGCGGCAAAGCCATCACCATCCAGGCCGATGTCTCCATCCTCGCCGACACCCAGCGCCTCATCGACGAAACCTACAAGCAACTCGGCCGCGCCGACATCCTCGTCAACAACGCCGGCATCGAGATCGAGTCCCCCTTCTGGGAGGTCACCGAAGCCGCCTACGACGCCGTCCTCAACGTCAATCTCAAGGGAGCATTCTTCCTCACCCAGGCCTTCGTCAAGCGCCTCATCGCCGCCAAACAACCCGGCCGCGTCATCAACATCAGCTCCGTCCACGAAGACATGGTCTTCCCCCACTTCTCCACCTACTGCGCCTCCAAGGGAGCGATGCGCATGGTCATGCGCGACCTCGCCGTCGAGCTCGGCCCCTACAACATCACCGTCAACAACATCGCCCCCGGAGCCATCTCCACCCCCATCAATAAAAACCTGTTGGCCGATAAACCCGAACTGAACTCCCTCCTCGCCAACATCCCCCTCGGTCGCCTCGGCACCCCCGAAGAGGTCGCCGGCGTAGCCCTCTTCCTCGCCTCCGACGCCGGAGCCTACTGCACCGGTTCCACCGTCATCATCGACGGAGGCCTCATCCGCAACTACCACGAGCAATAATCCGATAGCTTCGCCTGATACAGAGGCAAAGTCAATATAGTTCAACGAGCAGCGTAGTAACACGTCAGGTCAGTATTAGGTGGTTGAACGCCAAGAGCGCGCAGCATACTCACAATCTGGCCGCGATGAAAAGTAGAGTGGTTGATCGCATGCAAAACAATCTGCGACCGGGGAACCCTGAAGTCCCCACCGTCAGGCAACACCGTAGAGATCTCCTCATTCAGATCGACCTCAGACGCAGACTCAAGCCATTCACGATAACCCCGCCACAACCCGGGCCACGACTCCACCAGGAATTCAAACGAATGTTCCGGAGCCGGTCCCGAAGGAAAGCTTCCGGATCCACCCTCAACCAGTCGCTGCAGCCAAACCCGCTCCCCATCATGAATGTGGCGAAACGTACGCAAAATGCTCGAATGCGACGCGCCCAGACCGCGATCAAGTTGTTTGAGGTTAAGCGGCGCGCACGCATCCAGCACCCGCCGATGTGCCCCATGCGGAATACCCTACGTGTGCGACGAGCAGCTGCTTTAGCTCCGACATAAGCGGATTATAAAGAAGCCGCGCAGGCCCTCTCGCTGATACATCCGGTAAAATTAAAGCATGGAGTTAACAGTCTATTCAGCCCCCTGGTGCCGGGACTGCCGCGCAGCCAAACGTTTCCTCACCACCAACAACATCCCCTTCCAGGAAGTCGACATCGAGTCCACTCCCGGCGCAGCCGACCTCGTCATCGCCAACACCGGCAAGCGAGCAATTCCCCAGTTCGTCCTCGACGGCAAATGGATCCAGCCTTACAAACCCGGCCAAGGCTTCCTCTACGAAGAGATGGAAGAACTCTTCGGTGTCAAACAAGGCTGACAACTGAGAACTGAGAGCGCCATGATCCCCCGCTACACTCGCCATTGCGCGGACGCCGCAACAGTTCAGGTAAGGAAGACCCTATGATCGCCCGCTATACCCGCCCTGAGATGGGCCGCATCTGGTCCGACGCCAACAAATACCAATGCTGGCTCACCGTAGAAGTCGCCGCCTCCCAGGCCCTCGCCAAATTCGGCCTCGTTCCCCAGTCCGCCGCAGACGCCATCCGCGACAACTCCGCGTTCACTGTAGCTCGCATCAACGAAATAGAGGCCGAAGTGAAGCACGACGTCATCGCCTTCACCACCACCGTAGCCGAGCACATCAACTCGCCGGAAGACTCGCGCTGGCTCCACTACGGCCTCACCTCCACCGACGTCGTCGACACCGCCCAGGCCCTGCAACTCAAAGAAGCCTCAGCCATCATCCGCTCCGGCATCGTAGCCCTCGCCGACGTCCTGAAAAAGCGCGCCCTCGAGTTCAAGCACACCCCCATCATCGGCCGCACTCACGGCATCCACGCCGAACCCTCCACCTTCGGCCTCAAGCTCCTCCTCTGGTACTCCGAGATCCAGCGCAACCTCACCCGCTTCGACGCCGCCGCCGAAGACCTCCGCGTCGGCAAACTCTCCGGAGCCGTCGGCACCTTCGGCCACCTCAAACCCGAGCACGAAGAAGCAATTTGTGACCAATTAGGTCTCAAACCCGTAGACGTCGCCACACAGGTAGTCCAGCGAGACCGCCACGCCGCCTACATCTCCACCCTCGCCGTCCTCGCGTCATCCCTCGACAAAATAGCCACCGAGATCCGCCACCTCCAGCGCACCGAAGTCCGCGAAGCCGAAGAGTTCTTCAGCGAAAAACAAAAAGGCTCGAGCGCCATGCCCCACAAGCGCAACCCCATCACCAGCGAACAAATCTCCGGCCTCGCACGAGTCATGCGCGCCAACGCGCAGGTCGCTCTCGAAAATGTAGCCCTCTGGCACGAGCGCGACATCTCCCACTCCTCCGCCGAGCGCGTCATCTTCCCCGACTCCACCATCCTCGCCGACTACCTCCTCGCAAAGACGACAAACCTCATCGAAAAGCTCCTCGTCTACCCGGCCCGCATGCTCAAGAACCTTGAATCCACCGGCGGCCTCATCTTCTCTGGCCAACTCCTCCTCGACCTCGCCGAATCCGGCATGTCCCGCGAAGACGCCTACCGCCTCGTCCAATCACACGCGATGAACTCATGGAAGAACGACCTCATCTTCCGCGAAGAGATCGCGAAGGTCCCCGAGATCACCGCCCGCCTAAACCCCGAAAAACTAGCCCGTGCCTTCGACTACAACCGCCAGTTAGCCAACGTCGACGCCATCTTTGCCCGCGTCCTCGAAGCCTGACTTTCTTTTCTTGCTCCACTAAGACCCAACCATAATCTGCGTCATCTCGACCGGAGCGGCGGACAGCCTCATCGTCCGTCGCGGAGTGGAGAGACCCCCGCATTTCGCATTTGCTTTTTCTTTTCGCCGCAGCCCTCCCCCATGTCATTCCGTAGCGAAGCGAGGAATCTGCTCTTGTTTTTCACCACTTTCTAGGTCCAACACTGCAAAACCGATTCCAGACACAATATTCGGGATCTATCTTTAAGATGGCGACTGAGCCGAACAAAATCTATGCCTGGCACCCTCATCCAAATCGTAGACACCGCCGTAGCCGACGCCTACCAACGCGGAGGCGCCCACCTGGCATGCCATCCCGGCTGTTCCCAATGTTGCATCGGCATCTTCCCCATCTCCCAGCAAGACGCACTCCGCCTCCGCGAAGCCCTCGCCACCCTCGAACAATCCGACCTAGCAAAATCCGCACGCATCCAGGCACGAGCCACCGCCGCCCGCACCCGCCTAACCCCACACTTCCCCGGAGATCCTCAAACCGGCATCCTAAACCCCGACTACGAAGACTCCCAGCTCTTCAGCGACGAATCCGAAGACAGCATAGGCGACAACGAACCCTGCCCAGTCCTCGACCCCGCCACCGGCACCTGCGACCTCTACGCCGCGCGCCCCATCCTCTGCCGAACCTTCGGCCCACCTATGCGTACTGCCGAAGACAATCTGGCCACCTGCGAGCTCTGCTTCACCCACGCAACCACCGAAGAGATCGCAGCCTGCGAACTTGACCCCACGATCCCCGCCCAGGAAGCCGCCTCCAACGACGCCTTCAACGCCACCCACCGCCTCCACGGCCAAACACTGGTCGCCTACGCCCTCCGCGAACGACCCTAGTCAATCCGCTCTTATCGGCTCTGCATCCCTCTTATCACCGTTACGCCTGCCTCCTCTTCATCGGCGATAATGAATCGTGCCAGAGCCCCGCAACATCACCCTCGCCGTCACCGGAGCCAGCGGCTCCCTCTACGCAGCAGAGATGCTCCGAGCCCTAGCCGACGACGAGCGCGTAGCCAAAATCAACTTCATCGCCTCCGAAAACTCCCTCCGCGTCTTCGCCGAAGAGCTCCATTTCAGCGGTCGCAACGACCTCCCCGAAAAACTCCTCGGCGCCCCCTGCCCCAAGCTCCACCACCACGCCGAATCCGACATAGGAGCCAATATCGCCAGCGGCAGCTATCCCACTGCCGCCATGATCGTCCTCCCCTGTTCCATGGGCACCCTCGCGCACATCGCCAACGGCCTGGCCGACAACCTCATCCACCGAGCCGCGGACGTGACCCTCAAAGAAAACCGCCCCCTCATCCTCTGCGTCCGCGAGACACCCTTCAACCGCATCCACCTCCGCAACATGCAGCTCGCCTCCGACGCCGGAGCCACCATCTTCCCCGTCATCCCCACCCTCTACAACCACCCGCAAACCACCCAGGACATGGCCCGCAACTTCGTCCACCGAGTCCTCGCCCACATAGGCCTGCCCCAACCCAACGCCTACCAGTGGCAACCCGACTAAGCAGTTTTCAAAATCCGTGTCATTCGCGCCAATCCCTCAGCGCCTCGGAAAAGTCTGCTCCCCGCCACGCATCGGAGGCTCACTCCGCAAAAAATCAACCGTGATCTTCGCCACCTGCCCCGCACACTCCGACGGGGCAATATGTCCGCATCCCTCGATAACATTCAGCACCGACTGCGGCACCCTTTCATGAATCGCCTCTCCGGCCGATAGCGGAATCAGCACATCCTTCGATCCCCAGACAATCAGCATCGGCTGTGAAATACCATGCAGCCGAAAATCCAGTAGATCGCGCCCAGTGACCATCGACGTCAGGCTCCTCTTCACAACCCACGCATTTGCCTGCAGCCTCCGCGCCATCGCTGCCGCAGCAAAATCCGGCAGAACTGGCGGCTCCGGCGTCAGCATCGAGATCAGCTGCCTCACTCCCGCCTCATCCGAAGGAGTAAACAACTCCGGCTGCCAGGTCGCCGGAAAATACACTCCCGCGCTGTCATACACAACCAGCCGGTCCACCATCGCAGGATGATCCAGTGTCAGCTTCATGGCGACCCAGCCACCCATCGACCAACCGCCAACATCCGCCTTCGGAACATGCACCGCCTGCATGAAGTCGACGACAGTCTTCTCCTCCAACGGAATCGAGTAGTCCACATCCGGCCGCGGCGACCGCCCATAACCCAACAGATCCGGCACCCACACATGAAACCCATCCCGCGCCAGCGCTGGAATCATTGCCGCCCATGCCTCCCCACGGTCCCCCAACCCATGCACCAGAACCAACGGGGTCCCATCCCCCGGCCCCGCCTCAAAATAATGCAGCCTATACCCACCCGCCTCGACGTACTCGCTCTTCACACCCTCGCGCCAAAGATGAAAACGCAGTTTCTGATCCGCCACCCAGAGCGGATTCCAATAAACAATTGCCCCAGCGAGAACAGCCACCACAACCAGAACAGCCAAAACGCGTAGTGCGACTTTCATAGCCCACTCGTCTCCGTTCCCATCACTTCAGCGGCTTGCCAAACTCTTCCCCAAACACAGTATGTTTCATATCGAAGCGCCCACCATAAAACTTATCCTGCCCTTTGGCATGTCCAATCGCCAGCAAAGCAACGGCCCAATAGCTGAGCGGCAGCCGCAAAACCTCATGCACCTTGTCCTGCTCAAACCCTTCCATGGGGGCCGTGTCATAACCCATCACCTCGGCCATCAGCATCATGTGTGTGAACGCCAGCATCACCATCTTGTTCAGCCAGCCATGCATCTGCTCGGTAGTGAAACTCGACAAGTAGTTCGGAACACTATTCTTCGCCTGCGCCGCATAGCTCTCCGGCATCCCACCCTTGCGCCCCAGATCCAGCATCAGGTCCAGATCCTTACGCCACCCATCCGCATCCCCGCAGGCAACAATCACCGCCGAGGCCTCTTCCACCTTGCCCTGGTTATAGCTGGCCGCACGCAGTCTCTTCTTCTGCTCCGGAGACTGCACCACCACAAATCTCCACGGCTGCATGTTGTATCCACTCGGCGCCTGAAGCCCGGCATTCAAGATCTGTTTCAAATCCTCGGCAGGAATCGGGCTCCCGTCAAAGCTCGGAGTCGCTCTTCGTTCCTCGATCGCCTGGCTCAGTGTCTTTTTATTCTTTGTCATCATTTATCTTTTCGAATTACTTGCCAATACGAAGCCAACAAAACCACGGGAAGCTGTACGCAATCACTTTCACAGCAAACATCCAACCAAAACGTCTCTCAAGATAGCATCACCACATCAAACTCTCACAAAAAATTGAGAAACGAAGCTTCCGTCTAATGAATTTCGCTCATCGCCTGTTCGGTAGCAAAGGGATTCTGTCCCTGAACCTCCGAAATGATCCAAACTCCATGAAACGGTTTCCGCATCTCCGGATACGCAGCCAACAACGCCGCCATCGCATCCGAGTTACGTTTCCGCGCCGTCGCCGGATCGCCAATCTGATCCACCTTCAGATGAGCCGCAACATCGATCTTGTCCTTTTCCAGTGAATCGTCAACGCCCAGCGCAGTAAAGTGATACTCCGCTCCATTCGCCCCCTTCACCACCAGCGGAGCCTCCGCGCTCACTCCCTCCGATAGAGCAGGAGGCGCAGCCGCACTCGCCTCCGCCTGCAACTTCTCCAGGTGGCTGCTCTGGACAAAGTTCACCGGCCGCAGCAGACTCTCCGCCTGCTGATAGTAGAGCCACGCGTTCCAACGCTCCTTCTGCGCGTTCATCGTGCGAGCCTGCGTCCAGTACCAAAGTCCATCATGGCCGGCGGCCGACAGCGGCTTCGGATAAAATCCCGCCATCGTCCACTGCCCTCCATCCTGCCGCAGTAAAAACGACATCCGCCACGGCGAGTTCGTATCCGTCACATCCACAATGGCAAAACCATAGCGCCCGGGAGCAAGCCCTGAGATAGTGAAATCCGCCTCTGCCACAGTCTTATTCAACGAACAGAAAAATTGCCCCTCGGGAAAAGACCCATCCGCCCCCGGCTTCAACTGCGTCGCGTCCAGCAGATACACCTGCTCAACAACCGGAGTCCCGCCCTTCACCTTCGCCGCAGTACTATTCACCACTGCTCCGATCCCGCCAAAGTCTTTCGCATACTCGCGAGCCGTCGCTGCCTGCAAGCCGCTCACATCCCCGGCCTGAACCTTCATCGCCAGACCGCGGGCCACCGCAACCAGCGCATCCCGGTCCGTCGCCGTCATCTGCGACTGCGTCGTGCATACCTCAGCCGATGCAATCGCAGACATCAGAAGTCCCGTAGCAAGTAATCCGATCCGCACTCTCATCTTCATCCCCGACATCAACCTCTTTGAGATGCGCCTCAGCAGTAATCCCAAAAGCATTGACAGTTTACAGCTATTGCCGCCAATCGCAGCATCGGGCCTGCTCAACAGCCCTCGGGCGCAATCCTCCTCCTGCAATCTCACGGATCTCATTGCGAATCAAAATCGAACTCGCAACATCCTGCAAACAGGCTTATCCTGAAAACGCAAAGGTTCGCAGATTTGAGTTCCACGGTAATCTTGTCTCACCACGATTCGTCGAACCATGACCTCCTTCGAGAAAACACGTCTCACCAACATGCGCGTTTCAACGCCAATCAAGTTCGCCGCAGCCACAGGCCTCATCATCTCCGCATCGCTATGCGCGCAGTCTCCGTCTGTCACCCAACCACACGCGGCCGCTTCCGCGCTTCCCGCAACACCAGTCACAACGCCGCAGCCCGCCACGCCTGTTAGACCGTCGCAACTCCCTCCCAATCGCGCCCAAGTCAGTTTCACCAATGGCATTCTCACAGTCTCCGCCAACAACTCCAGCCTCAACCAGATCCTCCGTCAGATCGCTGCCGACACCGGCATGAAGATCACCGGAGGCGTAACCGACGAGAGAGTCTTCGGCAACTACGGACCCGCCGACCCAGCCCAGGTCCTCAACTCGCTGCTCGATGGCACCGGCAGCAACATGCTCCTTGTCGAACGCGACGACGCCTCACTCGCCGAGCTCATCCTCACACCACGCAATGGCGGCCCAACTCCACCAAATCCCAACGCGTCCGCATTAAACGAAAGATCAGAATCCCCGCGCAACTTCTCCGCGCAGCCATACCCACCCCCCGAATCCGCACCACCCCCACAGAACAACGCAGTCGCTCCGCCGGTAGATCCATCAGCCACTACAGCGCCCACTCCAGCCGGCAGCACGCAGCCCGACTCTCCCAACGGAGTCAAAACCCCGCAACAGATTTACGAGCAGTTGCAGCGCCTCCGCCAACAGCAGCCTCAACCCCAATCCCAGCCCCAATAAATCGCCTTAAACAAAAAAGGAGAGACCAGGGACAGGTCTCTCCTCTGAACCTCTGCTAAAAAATCTAACTCTTGACCGTCTGCGCCGGAGCCACAACACTCTGCGCTCTGCGTCCCGCAGCCACCTGACGAACATGCATCTGAAAAATTCCAAACATCGCAATGCAGACCCCGTAAGCCACCAGCACGCCTACTGCCAACGAAGCCAACACCGCACACACCAACATAATCGACGAACTCACACCCGCTCCTGAACTTCCGAATCTTCGCTCCCGCTGTCCCCACAGGGCACTCAGCGCAGCAGTTGTTATTCTTACAAAACTCCCATCATTTACAATGACCCGAACGTGTATCCCTATTGCTCCATTGGATACACTCTCTCCCTCGCGCCCGTCCAGAACCCTGCTTTCACCCTCCCCGCCAAATACCGTATCCTAGAGACTTGGCCGAACCTCGCCAATTCTCACGCATGGGCATCACACACATTACCGTCCGCGGCGCGCGCCAGCACAATCTGCGCAACGTCAACGTCAGCATCCCGCGCAACACCCTCACCGTGGTCACCGGACTCTCCGGCTCCGGCAAGTCTTCCCTCGCCTTCGACACCATCTACGCCGAAGGTCAGCGGCGCTACGTAGAGACCTTATCGGCCTACGCGCGACAATTCTTAGACCAGATGGAGCGTCCGGACGTCGACGCCATCGACGGCCTTTCCCCAGCCATCTCGATCGAGCAAAAGACAACCTCGCGATCCCCCCGCTCCACCGTCGGCACCATCACCGAAATCTACGACTATCTTCGCCTTCTCTACGCCTCAGTAGGCCAGCCCCACTGCCCCAACTGTGGCCGCCCCATCACCCGTCAGTCCGCCGAGCAGATCGTCGAACGCATCGCAGCGCTCTCTCCCGGGGAACGCATCACCGTATACGCCCCCATCGTCCGCGGACGCAAGGGCGAGTTCCGCGAAGAACTCGAGTCCCTCGATCAACAAGGCTTCCGCGCCCGTATCGACGGAGAAATGACCGAGCTCACCGAGGGCATGCGCCTCGAAAAGCGCAAAAACCACACAATCGAAGCCGTAGTCGACCGCATCATCCTCAAACCGCTCCCGCCGGACAATGCGACCGCCGCGCTCGCCGGCGCAGCCCCCAAATACGACACCCGTCGCCTCGAAACCTCCGTCCTCAAAGCCCTCCAGATGGCCAACGGCCTTGTCCTCATAGGCCTGCAAAACCCCGAAACCCGCAAGCAGGAAGAGACCCTCTACTCCTCCTCTATGGCCTGCCCTGACTGCGGCATCAACGTCCCCCGCCTCGAGCCCCGCAGCTTCTCCTTCAACTCCAACTACGGCGCATGCCCCAACTGCCACGGTCTAGGCAGCATCTACGACTTCGACCCCGCCAAGACCATCACCGACTGGTCCAAGCCTCTCCTCGACGGAGCCATGGGCCCCGGCAGCGGCTCTGCCTACCTCCTCCGCCTCATTAAGCTCGCCGCCGAAAAGTACAAGATCAACATCAACCCACCCTTCGAAGACCTCACCACCGAACAACAAAATCTCTTTCTCTACGGCCCTCCGCGCAACGAGGCTGGCCGCACCGGCTTCCACGGTATCTTCAACTACCTTCGCTCCAACCTCGAAGACACCAAATCCGAGGGCTACCGCGAGTACATGATGCAGTACATGTCCGCCACCACCTGCCCGGTCTGTCACGGTCGCCGCCTTCGCCCGGAATCCCTCGCCGTCACCATCCCCATCCCCGGGGCGGCCAAAAAAACGGGTGCCTCACGTCTCGATTCTGAGACATCAGATGGAGTTCCAAAGCCCGGTGAAACCAAAGCCTTCTCCATCGCCGACTTCACCGCGCTCCCGCTCGAGCGCGCCCTTACCGCCGCCCGCAACATGAACTTCACCGGCCGGGACCGCATCATCGCCGACCGCCTCCAGCGCGAGATCACCGAGCGCCTCGAGTTCCTCAACGCCGTTGGCCTCGGCTACCTCGCGCTCGACCGCAGCGCCGCAACCCTCTCCGGCGGCGAAGGCCAGCGCATCCGCCTCGCCACCCAGATCGGCTCCAAACTACGCGGCGTCCTCTACGTCCTCGACGAACCCTCCATCGGCCTCCATCAGCGCGACAACCAGCGCCTCATCTCCGCGCTCGAAAACCTCCGCGACCTCGGCAACACCGTCCTCGTCGTCGAGCACGACGAAGACACTATCCGCAAAGCCGACTACGTCCTCGACCTCGGCCCCGGAGCCGGAAAAAACGGCGGTCACCTCATCGCCGACGGCACACCGCAGCAAGTGATGGACAATCCCGCCTCTCTCACCGGCCAATACCTCGCCGGCAAAATTGAGATCCTCGCCCGCACCGAACCCCGCCCCCTCACCAACAACTGGATCACGGTCGAAAACGCCCACTCCCACAACCTCAAAAACCTCACCGTCCACTTCCCTCTCGGCGTCATGACCGTCATCACTGGAGTCAGCGGCAGCGGAAAATCCACACTCGTCAACGACATCCTCTACCGCTCCCTCGCCAAAGAGCTCTACGGCTCCCGCGAAGAACCCGGCCAGCACGGACGCGTCATCGGCATCGACCAGATCGACAAGGTCATCGAGATCGACCAGTCCCCCATCGGCCGCACCCCACGCAGCAATCCCGCCACCTACACCGGCGTCTTTTCAGCAATAAGAGACCTCTTCGCCATGCTCCCCGAATCCCGCGAGCGTGGCTACAAACCCGGCCGCTTCTCGTTCAACGTCCAAGGCGGACGCTGCGAAGCCTGCCAGGGCGAGGGCCAGCGTCGCATCGAGATGAACTTCCTCCCCGACGTCTACGTCCTCTGCGAAGTATGTAACGGACGCCGTTACAATCAGGAGACCCTCTCCGTCAAGTTCAACGGCTACTCCATCGCCGACATCCTCGACCTCCCTATAGCCGACGCCGTCCCGATCCTGAAAGACATCCCGACAGTTAACATCAAGCTCCAGACCCTCGTAGACGTAGGTCTCGGCTACATCCACCTCGGCCAATCCGCCACCACCCTCTCCGGCGGGGAAGCCCAGCGCATGAAGCTCGCCCGCGAGCTCTCCAAACGTCAGACCGGCCGCACCCTCTACCTCCTCGACGAACCCACCACCGGCCTCCACTTCGACGACGTTCGCAAGCTCCTCGAGGTCCTCCACCGCCTCACCGACCTCGGCAACACCGTCGTCATCATCGAGCACAACCTCGACATTATCCGCAACGCCGACTACGTCCTGGACATGGGACCCGAGGGCGGCGAAGGCGGTGGCCGCATCATCGCCCACGGCACCCCCGAGCAAATTTCCACCGTCCCCAACTCCCACACCGGAAACTTCCTCCTCCGCTACTACTCGCAACACCCCGAAACCCTCGCCAGCCGCAACGGCTCCAACCACGCCGGTCCCCAACCCTCCACTATCACCGCCGCGCGGGACGCCATCAAGAAGCCAAAAACCAAATTCGTCGCTCCCGAAAAAAAGACCGGCATCGCCAAAGCCGGCGCCCAAAAGCCTGCAGAAAGAACTAAGCCAAAAGCCGCAAACAGGTCCACAATAGGCAACAAGGTCAACAAAACTTCCACAAAGAAGGGCGCAAAGCTGTAACCTCATCCCGCAAGACCAAGTATGAGCGATCTCACGTCCAATCCGTCCTCTCCCACCGTGCGTCCCTTCAATCCCGACCAACCCGTCGTCACCGTGCCTCCCGTCTTCCAGCCCCCGGCCCTGGAAGGAGAGACCGCTCTCTTCTATCAGCACACCGAAGGCACTCCCCCAACCGACCCGCCGTCCCGCATCCCTCATCTCGGACACGCCCTTCTCTTCCTCGCCATCACGGCGCTCTATCTCCTTGCCGTCCAGCTCGTCTTCCTCGGTCTCGGCCACGCCGCCCATGCGAAGCCCGGCGCCATGTCAGCCAAATTCCTCGTCGGCTCCGAGGCCCTCAGCTACATCGCCACACTCATCAGCGCATGGGTCATCTTCCCTCTCCTATGGAAACGCTCCTTTGCCGACGGCCTTCAACTCAACCCCGACGCCGCGCGCCGCAACGCCTTCCGCCTCATCCCCATCGGCGTCATCCTCTCCTTCACCATCCAGGCCATCTCTTCGCTTATCTCGCTGCCCAAAAGCATCCCAATGGACGATTTCTTCCGCACCCGGTCCGATGTCTGGCTAGTCACCGCCTTCGGAATCCTCGTTGCCCCATTCTTTGAAGAGGTCCTCTTCCGCGGCTTTCTCCTGCCCGCCTTCGCCATAGCCTACGACTGGCTCTCCCTCCCCCGCACCCCCGCCGCGCGCGAAGCCTGGCACTCCACCAACAAGCTCACCCGGAACTCCCTCATCTTCTCCGCTGTCCTCACCAGCATCTTCTTCGCCCTCATCCACGGCTTCCAGACCGCCTTTACCTGGCCCGTCCTCATCCTCCTCTTCTGCGTCTCCCTCGTCCTCAGCTACGTGCGTCTCCGCCTCCGCTCTGTCATGGCCTCTACGCTAATCCACGTCAGCTACAACACCACCATCTTCCTCTTCGCCTTCGTAGCCACAGGCGGCTACCGCCATCTCGAAAAACTAGCCCACTAAAGAGCACGCCGCTTTCAAAAACTCGCTCGTCTCTCTTGACAAACCATAACCAAACGGTTATGGTTTTGCGTGTGAAGCCGACAGGTACCAATCACGTCTTCCGAGCTCTTGCCGATCCAACGGAGAGCAGAAAGGATCAACCATGCAAATCAAATTAACGAGCGTCTTTGTCGACGATCAGGACAAGGCCCTGAAGTTCTACATCGAAGTTCTGGGCTTCGCAAAGAAACACGAATTCCAGGCGGGGACATACAAATGGCTCACAGTAGTCTCTCCTGAATCACCAGAAGGCGTGCAACTCGTTCTGGAGCCCAACAACAACCCAGCCGCGAAGACATACCAACAGGAGATCTTCCGGCAAGGAATACCCGCGGCAAATTTCTTCGTCGGGGACGTCCAAAAGGAGTACGAGAGGTTAAAGCAACACGGCGTCACGTTCACCAAGGAACCAACCAAGACCACGGGATCGACCATCGCGGTCCTCAACGATACGTGCGGAAATCTCATTCAGATAACACACCTGGACTGGTAGCACGCCCATAACCGAGGGGAGGTTCCGTGAAGCCGGCCAATACCAATCACGTCTTCCGCGCTCTTTCCGACCCGACGCGCAGGGCCATCTTCGAGCAGTTGACCAGGCAGGGCGAACAGACCGTCCACGCGTTGACCAGCTATGCGGGAGTATCCCAGCCCGCTGTCTCCAAGCACCTCACCGTGCTGAAGCGGGCAAAGCTGGTACGGCATCGTCGCGAGGGACGCGAAACCCACTATCGCGCGCAGCCCGATGCGCTCGCGCCGATGGTGGACTGGCTTAATCTCTACGGCGCGTTCTGGCGCGACCGGTTTGATCAACTCGAAAACCTATTAAATAGAATGCAGCCATGAGCCAGGAATCAAAGGAATCCAGGGAATCGGTGCCAAATACAGCAGACAGTACCCGCACCCTCGTCATCGAGCGCGTATTCCCGCACCCGCCAGCGAAGCTCTGGCGAGCCCTCACCGAGAGCCCGCTCCTCGCGCAATGGATGATGAACAACGACTTCGAGCCGGTCGTCGGGCGGAGGTTCCAATTCCGGGCCGATCCCGCGCCGAACTGGAATGGTGTCGTCGACTGCGAGGTGCTGATCGTCGACCCGCTCCAACGCCTGTCCTATAACTGGGGTGTTGGGGCAAGCGAAGCCGGGCTTCAATGGGTGGTGCTCTTTACATTGACTCCAGTCGAGGGTGGCACCCACCTACGCATGGAGCAGTCCGGCTTCCGTCCCGATCAGCAGCAAGCTTACGGTGGCGCAAAATACGGATGGCAGAAGTTCTTTGGCGGTCTGGAGCAGATCCTTGGAGGGTTGAAATGACCACGAAAACAAAATCCATTATTTATTGGACAATGACTATTCTCGTAGCGCTTCCTATTGGAAGCGGCGGCGTGGGGCAGCTTATGCAGTATTCGGCCAACCCCCATGGCACGTCCCCGTCCTTGGCTATCCGCTGTATTTCTTTGCCATCCTTGGATTTTGGAAGATTCTTGGAGCCATCGCCATACTTGTGCCGCGATATCCGCGGCTCAAGGAATGGGCATATGCAGGAATCTTCTTCGACCTGACAGGCGCAGCCGCATCAGTCGCTGCGGTCGGCGGGTATGGCGCTTACGCCTTTCACGTCATCGCCCCTCTCGTCATTGCTGGTATTACCGTGGCATCGTGGGCGCTCCGACCCCCAAGCCGCATCATCGGCATCCTCTTTCCTGCGAAAAACGGCAGGCCTGTATAAATACGTGAACAGCGTTTCCGCATGAGCTTTCGCAAGATTAGGCGATCTGTCGTACCTTGCTTGCAAGGTACGACAGATCGCGTTCACTCGTCCGTGAGGAGAAGAGAATTGCGGTCGCTCTACTTCGAACCGGCTTTTGACGCCGCATCGAAGATCACACCGGCGACCTTCGACGGTTGAGCCAGCATAATTACATGGCTGGAGGGGACAGTCGTCGTTGTCGCACCGATTTTCTTCGCCTGAGCTGCTTCGAGATCGGGTGAAATTGCCCGGTCATTTGCGGCGATGATGTACCACGACGGTTTCGACTTCCAGGCTGGAGTCGTGACCTCTCCCTTCATCGCAGCAACGCTTACCGGCACCTGCGTTGCGGTCAGAACCTCAATCTCTTTGGCGGAAAGGTCTTGCGCAAAATCCTCAGCAACCCCCTTCGGAGTCAGTTTAAGGAAACCACTCTTGTCGGGACGTAGTTCTGAGCCGATAGGTGTTGCAACGCTCGTAATGAGACCAAAAGCGGATTCTCCCTTATCTGGAGCCACGGCCGACACATAGACGAGTCCGGCCACCTTAGGATCGTTCCCAGCTTCGGTGATGACAGCTCCGCCGTACGAGTGACCGACGAGCAATACCGGCCCATCCTCGAGAGCAATGGCCCGCTGCGTTGCTGCAACGTCGTCCGCGAAGGATGTTAGCGGGATCTGAACAGCAACAACATGCAGGCCCTTCGCCTCCAGCAATGGAATCGACCTTCGACCAGCTCGAACCGTCTGCCCATGCCCCGTGAATGAGCAGTACGGTTTTTACCCCTGTAGTGGGCTGCTGTTTGTGCCGTCGCCTTAGCGGCAGGAACGATGATTGCGAGTAGTGCGGCGCACGTCGCCACCACATTCCGAACAAACTTGAATGCTTGCATTGTTTTTCTCCTTGATGAACGGAAGATCCGCACAAGACTCGAAGTTGTTCTCTGAGAATCCGTACGGACTGAGCGAATGCGGACAAACCACACATGTTCTGTGGCCATTCTCACATTCGCTATCCTGTTCGATCTGAGCGTAGTTTTGGATGAGGGGAAGCATCTAGGCGAAAACCATCAAAAGCTGGCGATTCCTGCTGGATATGTCGAGGATGAGTGGCAGATAGAAGACCCGCCATGACGGCGGGCCACATCGCATAACGTCGATTGGATTGCTGTCTAAGTTGCACTGAAGCGATGCGGCCGCGAGTCGTCCCGTCGCCATATCCCCGGAGTCACCCCGTGAATTCGTTTGAAGGAGCGGTTGAGTGCAGATTGATCCGCAAATCCACACTGAATGGCGATGTCGGCAAGAGGCAGGCGGGAATTCGTCATAAGATCTCTGGCCCTATCCACACGGCGTTCAATCAACCACCTATAAGGCGGCCTGCGAAAGGTTTGTTTGAAGGCCCGAGCAAAGTGGCTTACTGATAATTCGCATGCTTCTGCAACCTGCTGGAGGGCAATATTGCCGTCCAGATGAGCCTCCAATAACTCTGTTGCTCTTCGCATCTGCAGAGAAGAGAGTCCACCCCGAAACTGCGGAGCCGATATTGTCACACCGCCATAAGAGCAGACAAAATGACAGTTCAAGGCATGCAAGACATGGTCCAGGAAAATCTTCGAAGCGTGAAGGGGTCGCTCCAGCGAAGAGAGGAGGGTCTTCCCGAGGTGGTAGACGACAGGATCAAACGCTCCCTGCGGCCATACCAATTGCTCCACTCGTGGCGCCCGATGGGCATAGGCGACTTCATCCAGATCAGCTTGAGTGACATACAGCACCAACGCGTCGAAGGGATTTGGAAGCAGAACAGCTGGCTCCTCTTGTAAGTCGATTGCACTAACGGCCCCAATTGGGTAAGAACCACTCGATACCTTTTTCTTGCCGAAGAAATTGCTCGATAAAAGGTATGGCTTTGAGTTGCAACACAACAATATAGCCACGCTCACCAACGACCGGACGCGCAATTTCCGGAAGACCTTCGCTGCTCTGAATCCTCCCAAACGAGAACGAGGCACGTTCGGACAGCCTGACCTCCGCCGTAGGCGAATCCTTGAGATACATGGCTTCGGCGAGTTGATTCCAGACGGTGGGAACTTCGGTGGCCGTATTCATATATGCGACCGCAAACACTTTCTTAAACAGATTCTAGGCTGGCAACGCTGAACACCTTGGGCGCGTCGAGTGAAGAGGCAGATAGTGCTGAGAGATCACAGAGTTACACATTGACACGGGTTTGATGCCTCAGAAGTCGGAATAGCTATAGTTATTTCGGTTTGCCAATCTGCTCGGATATTTACGGAGGGTTGCAGGTTTCGCGGAACGCAACGAAAATGGGTGCGAGAGTTGGAACGATAAATGAAAAAACCCGTCCCGGCAGAATCTGCCTCTGCATTCATCGACGAGAGGATCAATGAACTTGGAGACTGGCGCGGGAAGATGCTCGCGAAGGTGCGCGCAATCGTCCACAAGGCAGACCCTGAGATCGTCGAAGAGTGGAAGTGGATGGGCACTCCCGTCTTCTCCCACGGCGGCATCGTCTGCACTGGAGAGACATACAAGAAAGTCGTCAAGATGACCTTTGCCAAGGGAGCTTTCTTGGAGGACCCTTCCGGTCTATTCAACTCCAGCCTCGACGGAAATGTCAGGCGCGCCATCGACATCCACGAAGGCGAAAAGATCAACGAAGCGGCCCTGAAGGATCTCATCCGCGCTGCAGTCACACTCAATCTCGAACTAAAGGCGGCCAAGAGCAAACCCAAGAACAAGCCAACGCCCAAGCCGAGCAGCAAGCAGGCCGACTAACGATGTCACGCCGCGAAGGGAATACAAAGGGACGATGTGTCACCTTGCACATGGTCTCCAGCCTGGATGGATTCATCGCGAAGAAGGACAACACTGTCTCCTGGCTGGATAGCCCTGGTAGCGTCTACGAAGCCGGGGTTTCCATCTCGGAGGAAGAAGCAGCAACCTTCGTCAAAACGATAGATTGTTATGTCCTCGGATCCCGCACCTATGAACACTCGCTTGAACTAGGGTGGCCCTATGGCGACACTCCGGCCGTAGTCGTGACCACCAGAAAATTACCGCCAGCGAGGAAGAGCGTCGAGTTCTATTCGGGCGACCTCAAGACATTAGTCGATGTGCAACTCGCGCCTCGATATCGAAACATCTGGCTCGTGGGCGGAGCCATGTTCTCCCAGCGTTTTCTCGAACTCGGACTGGTGGACGAAATCAAGTTGATGATCGCGCCTGTCCTATTGGGTGAAGGACTCCGGCTGTTCGGTGGTTCCCTGACGGAGGAGAGGTGGAATTTGAAGAACGTCATCGCTTACAAGAACGGCTTTGTCGAACTCTCGTACTCCGCCGACTAGCGTCACCGACTCGAAAACGAACGACTCGAACAGACATGAAACCGTCGAGTTTGCATCAGGAGGCAAACCCAGACCTTCACGCTGAATTTTTTCGCAAAAAACACCCCGAAAACACCAGCAAAATCGCTTGTCAAGCCCAAAATCCACCTAAACCATTACCCATCAACAACATCCGAATGAAATTTTCCCCTCGCCGAACAGCTATACTGTTAAGTAGGAGAAAAATAAGAGCAAAGACTAGAGAGAACATGTCTTGTGGCCCGCAAGTCATTTGTTTGCACGTTTTTGGACGTAAGTACCTTTGTTTGGAAGATTTTAGGGGACGAATGATCCCATAAACGAATGATTTCAAGCGATTTACACGAAGGCAATAGGGGGGTACCCCCAAACAAACCGGTAATCGAACAACAATGACCATGAACACCGACAACAAGACCGCTCTCCTGAACCTGATCGCCACCCTCTCCTTCAAGCTCGGAGACTTCACCCTCGCCAGCGGCAAAAAGTCCGACTACTACATCGACTGCCGCATCACCACCCTCCACGCCGAAGGCGGCCGCCTCTCCGGCCTCGTCCTCTACGACCTCATCCGCCAGCACGTCCCCAACGCCGAAGCCGTCGGTGGCCTCACCATGGGTGCCGACCCCCTCGTCTCCAACACCGCCAGCGCCAGCGCCTGGGCCCTCGCCGACCACAACGAAATCCTCGAGCTCTCGAGCGTCCTCGAACTGGACGACGAATCCAACCCCGACGAAATCGCCCCCACCCTCATCCAGGGGTTCCTCGTCCGCAAAGCAGAAAAAACTCATGGCACCGGCCGCAAAATCGAAGGCTTCCTCAAACCCGGCGCCCATGTCGTTGTTGTAGACGATGTCTGCACGACTGGCGGCTCCACCATCACCGCCATCGAAGCCACTCGCGAAGCCGGCATGCACGTCGCCGGAGTCCTCTGCCTCGTCGACCGCGAACAAGGCGGTCGCGCAGCGATCGAAGCCACCATCCCTGGCATCCCCTTCCTCTCCGTCTTCACCGCAACCGACGTCCGCGCAGCCCACCTCGCCCTCAAGTAGAGACGCCCTGCTCGGCAAAATCGGCGGATTGACTGGCAGATCCGCGCCTAATCGTAATATCGAATCCTTTTTGGATGGCATCAATATGTTGCGAAGATAAACCTATAAAACGCGAGGGAGTGGCGACTCAATTACCTGATTGATAGATTTGCCAACTCGCCTCCAATTTCACGGCATCCAAATGGATGGCCCACGTTGACAGCCTGTTCGTGAAGAGCGGATAGTGTCAGGCGGCTGATACGTTTGCTTCCTTATCTGTTGATGAGTTGTGGTTATTCAGGGAGGCGCGATGAATATCAATTTCTCAAAGAAACAATCCAGCAATTTGTCCTTTCTCCGTCTGCTTGTGCGCGTCGGTGTAGTTCTCTGCGCATTGCTCGTCGGCTCTCCACAATTGCATGCACAGTTTCGCACTTCCATTCAGGGTGTCGTGACCGACCCGGATGGAGCAGTCGTCCCGGGAGCAACCCTCACACTCAAGAACTTGGCGACCAACGAGACAGTGGTTAGAACGAGCAATGAAACCGGCGTCTTCAACTTCAACGCCCTTCCCCCGGACCACTTCTCATTGACTATTGAGAGGGCTGGTTTCCAGAAGCAGGTTCTCGACAACCTGCAGTTGATCCCCGAGCAACCAAACTCGATAAATGTGAAGCTTGCCCTCGGCGTTGAGTCGACCACAGTTACAGTGGACGCTTCTTTGGCGCCGGCTCTGGATACCCAAACCGCAACCACCGGAACAACAATTTCGGACAATCAGATCCAACATATTCCGGTCTATCAACGCGATGTGACCCAACTCATTCAGTTGGCACCTGGAGTTCTGGCTTCGGGAGCGCAGTCCGCCGGAGGCGGTGGATATCAGGCTCCAGGCACACAGACCGGAGCCTCATCGGGCGGCGGCGGCAATTTAGGACACTCAAGCAGTATCTTCGCAACGGAAAATGGCGCTTCGGCCAACGCCAACGGCGGCCAGTTTGCAACCAACGGTTACAGCATCGACGGCATCAGCACCGTGAGCGCCGTCTGGGGCGGATCGACGGTCGTCACCCCCAGTGAAGATTCCGTAAGCAACGTAAAAATCGTCACCAATGCCTATGACGCCGAAAACGGGCGTTTCTCGGGTGCGCTGACCGAAATTACCTCCAAGGCCGGAACCAACAACCTTCACGGCAGCTTTTTCATCCAGATCGCTCGCCCCGGACTGAATGCCTACCAACGTTGGAACGGCCCCTCGTCGGTGCAGTCGACGAATCCAGTGACCGGAGCAAAGTTGTCAGCCCAGGCGCGTGGCCTGCTCCGCGACCAGGACCGTTATAACCAACTGGGTGGAAGCATCGGTGGACCGATCTGGAAGAACAGGGTCTTCGCATTCTTCGCCTACGAGGGACAAAGCCAGAGCATACAGGCGACAAGCACCCAATGGTGGCCAACCTCGGCGCTTGCGTCGTTGGCGCCGGCAAACAGCATCGCCTCCACCTTTCTCAACTTCCCGGGGGCCGCAGTTTCTGGCACCGTGATTGGCTCGACAACCTGCGCGATCGCCGGCCTCACGGAAGGCGTAAACTGCCGTACCATCGCCGGTCAAGGCTTGAACATTGGTTCGCCGGTGGCCACCGGCTTGGGCAAGCAGGATCTCACTTGGGTGAACGCCAGCAACCCCGGAGTCGGCAGTGGACTTTCAAACACTCCGGATATCGCCCTGTACAGCCTATCCAACCCGACGACCAGCGATTTCAAACAGTACAACGGACGCCTCGACGCCAATGTGACCGGCAAGGACCATGTCAGCTTCGCGATTTATTGGGTTCCAACGAGCACTACCACCCTTCGCGGCGGACTGGGTTATCAACGCTTCAATCACTCTCAGATTAACGATGCTTTCTCGATCATCTGGAACCACGTCTTCTCGCCGAGCTTCCTGAACGAAGCCCGCGCCAACGCGGCGGGCTGGCGCTACAACGAGATTCAGAGCAACCCTCAGGCCCCCTTCGGCCTGCCCCAGGACACTATGCCAAATGATTGGCAGTATCAACCTGGGAAATCTTGGCGCTTCGGGCCCTTCTCATCTGAACCAATGGACGTACGGCTACAAGGACGTCGCCACCAAAATCCTCCACTCGCATACGATGAAATTCGGATTCGATTTTACCCGGCTCTACTATCTGAATGATCCGATCGGTGTGCCGAATTACACCTTCTACAACATCTGGGACTTCCTGAATGATGCCCCGGAAGCGGAAGGCGGCCCATTCCAGGCAACCACCGGTTTTCCCGGCGGCTTCCGCAACGATAACCGCCAGAACTTGTTCGGCGTCTTCTTTCAGGACGACTGGAAGGCCCGTCCCAACCTGACTTTGAGCGCCGGCCTCCGCTATTCCTACTTCGGGCCGCTCACGGATAAGAACAACAACATGGGTGTACTCACATTTGGCAGCGGCTCAAGCCTCTTAACCGGCATCACGATCCGCACGGGAATCGGCGCGTGGAACGCACAAAAGCTCAACTTTGGTCCGCAGATCGGCTTCAACTGGAGTCCGGTTGCAGCCGGCGGCAAAGTGGTCTTCCGCGGCGGTTACGGCCTGAACTATAACCAGGAGCAGATCGCCAACTCCAACAACAATGACGGCAACCCGCCGGGAACCAGCTCTGTTCCGGGCAGCAGTAGAAGTCCCACACAGATCAATCCAAATATCATCTACGCGACGTCGAGCAGTCCAACCAACATCCTTGGCTTTCCGCCGAACCCACACACGATTACCACGTTTAACAACGCTGGCCTGCCGACCGCCGGGGGCGCAAACCTCGGCGCCCTGCCAGGTCACTTGCCCACTGAGTACGCGCATCATTACTCACTCGATATGCAGGTGGACTTAGGTGATTCGTGGGTGATGACTGTAGGCTACGTAGGTAGCTCCGGTCATCACACCTTGTACGACTATGACGCAACCGCTCTCGGACAAATTATGGGAGCGCCGCAGAACCCTCTGGTGAATAGCGTCAACACCTTCGGCAGCCAGGGTAAATCCAACAACAATATGTTGCTCGCCGGACTCAAGCATCAGTTCACGCACACCTTCTCCGCGGAGGGGCAGTATGCCTGGGGCCACAGCATGGATACCAACTCCGGTCCGTATTTTCGCGACCCTTACCTTTACAACACACAGTTTGCCTATGGGCGGTCGGATTTCGACGTCAACCAGTCTCTGAAGATATTTGGCATCTGGCAGCCGGTCTTTCTTTCACGGCAGCCATAGCTGGGTTGAGAAGATCGTCGGTGGATGGTCCCTCAGCGGCATATTCTCCGTTCACTCAGGCTATGGGTGGACTCCGGTCTATAACGCGCCTCATCAAATCTATTGCAATACCTGCAACTACGGATTCCAGAACCTGCGTCCCCACTACCTCGGAGGAGCTGGCAATTACACAGGCAACACCGCCTTCAAAACAGGAAACAATTTTCCCAACCCGGGAACTGCCAATACAGGTACGAACAATAATCAATTCGCCAATAACTACTTCATGGTCCCGAACTATCAGAATGCGATTACCGACCTTCCTGGACAGGCCACAAACAACTTCATCCCCCCGCCGGGACTCATTCGCAACTCCTTTGGCGGCCCCGACTATCGGGATGTCGATCTAAATATTGCCAAAGCATTCGGCTTGCCCAACACGCGGCTGCTTGGTGAGAGCGCCAGGATCGAAATCAAGGCCAATATGCTTAACGCCTTCAATTTATTGAATATCAACCCCAGCACCCTCTCAACTAATATCGCAAACTCCAATCTCAGTCAGGCGTCAAGCGCACTTGGTTCAAGAACGATCGATTTTCAGGCCCGCTTCAGCTTCTAACAACGCCTTAACCCGCACGATAGGAGGACGTTCATACGAGCGCCCTCCTCTACGGGTCCGATCACCTTGTATTTGGCGACCCCGCAGTTGACATCCGGACAGCATCAACTGCCTCACTCATGGTGCAGCTTCAAGCGTCAACTTTTTTCGCAACCAAAAACGACAAAACCAGCGCCATTCCTGACTCCGCACCACGTCTGGATCGGTCAAGTTACCACGTTTCACCAGCCAAAAACCACAACGTAACCACGTTTCACCACACGATCGCAACCAGGGTTCCCATGTCCAGACTTCGTCCATTGCGACTCTCGCTCCTCGGTATTTTCCTCTCCCTCTCCCCGCTCCTCTTCGGCCAGGGGGAAGTCATCCAGATCGATGCGCAGGCTCAATCCACGCCATTCCCGCACTTCTGGGAGAAGATGTTCGGCTCGGGCCGCGCCGCATTGGTTCTTCGCCAGAGCTATCAGGACGATCTCGCCGCAGTGAAAGCAATCACAGACTTGCAATACCTTCGTTTCCACGCAATCCTGCACGATGAGCTCGGAGTTTACAACGAAGACGAACACGGCAACCCCGTCTACAACTTCACCTATGTCGACGAGATATACGACAGCCTGCTGGCTCAAGGAGTTCGCCCAGTCGTCGAGATAAGCTTCATGCCCAAGAAGCTCGCCTTCAACCCCGATGCTCTTCATCCTTTCTGGTACAAGCAGAACGTCTCTCCTCCCAAAAGCATGGAGCGTTGGGACAACCTGATCCGAGCATTTGCGCAAAACCTCGTCGACCGATACGGCATCGATGAGGTCGCGCAATGGTACTTCGAAGTGTGGAATGAACCCAACATCGATTTCTGGGGAGGAATTCCGCGCCGTGATTCCTACTTCGATCTCTACGCACACACAGCAAGTGCATTGAAAGCCGTCAGCCCCCGCCTACGAGTTGGCGGCCCAGCCACCGCTGCGGCCGCCTGGGTCCCCGAGTTTCTCAGCTTTGCCGCATCCAAACACGTTCCCGTTGACTTCGTCTCATCCCACGCATATGACGACGAGCCCGTCCAACGACTGCTCGGCACTGACCAGGTCATTCCGCAGGAGGATCGAACCTGCGCGGCGGTCGCAAAGGTTCGCCGTCAGATAGATGCTTCAGCGATGCCACATCTTCCATTGCTCTGGACCGAGTGGAATGTTCCAGGAGATCATCAACGGCGCGACACACCCTACGTCGGCCCCGCGCTCGCTGAAGCGATTCGGACCTGCGACGGTCACGTCGACTATCTTTCATTCTGGACGTTCTCCGACGTATTCGAAGAGGGAGGTCCTGCGCCCAGATCGTTTCAAGGTCAGTTTGGTCTTCGCGCAACAGGCGGCATAAACAAAGCAAGTTTCTACGACTTCGCGCTGCTCCATCACCTGGGATCCGAGCGCCTCGCTAATCCTTCGCACAACACAATCGTCACGCGACTGCCGGATGGCTCTCTGGCAATCGCTCTGTGGAACCTCGCTGCAGTCGGCGAACCCGCTGCTCCGCGACGTTACACACTGCACATCAATGGTCTCGCAAAAAACGCAGCCGTCTCACTTCAACGCGTCGACGAAGACCACAGCAATGTGTTGAAGCCGTACGCCGCAATGGGAAGCCCCGTATTTCCGACGCGTTCTCAGGCGCAACAGCTAAATCGCGAATCTGCCCTGGCTCCTCCTGAGCGCCTGGTGTTGCATGACGGAATTTTCACTCTGGACCTAAGCCCGAATGCGCTAGTTCTGCTCAAAATAGAGAAAGTCCAATGAGACGCTAACCGCAGCGATCGCCGGTGCATATCCGGAACAAGGGGTTGCGGTGATGGGCGGCGTCAGTGTTTCCGGTGGAAGTCGGATCCGCGGAAAAGCACTCCTGCGCCGATGCGAAGTTGGTTTTGCTGGTCACCTTGCACGTTTCTGAGTTCGGAATAGAAATAGTCGGCTTGAACCGCGCGTATCCAGATGTGCCTGGAAACGGCGATGTCGAGGCCTCCGCCGACGGTCGCAGCATAAGATGTGTCGTAACTCGTGGGAGAATTGCCGACCGGAGCCGGAAAGTAGCCGTCAAAGCCATGCACGCCCCCGAAGAGAGCCTGTCCGAAAGGTTGGAAGCGAGTGTGGTTGGGAAGGCGCATTCTAATGCCTCCCATTCCATAGAAGAGGCTAAGACCCGTGTTGAAGCCCGGGATGTGATCGGTGGTGTGGCCTCCTGCCTCGACGACGGCGGAGAAGTTACGCCATACGGGCACTGAGACTCCTCCGATACCACCTGCCATCCAGAAGCAGCCGCAGCCGCCGACTGGCGCGTTCGCGTACATCTCGCTGAACTCGGCGTAGGCGTCGATCGTGTTGCTAGGCCGTTGTGCTGATATTGCCGGCGTGAGCAATGACAGCAGGACGAAGACGAAAATGCGAATATATCGCTCCATCACTCCTCCTATTTCGACCGTATGGCACCGACTCCGATCAGAACTGCAATTGAATACGGGTCTGGAAGAACTGCGTATTGCCTTTGAGATTGAATCGGTCCAGGTGTCCATAGCCATAGGCCATCTCCAGCCGCACATTTTCGGAGAGGTACCAGTTGACCATCGGCGTGATTCTCCCGAACGTGCCTCCATGCACACCTTTGCTGTCGAGATCGGTATAGGAGTATCGCAACACTGCTTCCCATGCTCCCGGTCCTCCGCTGAACACGGTCCTCTTCGGCGCTATGTCCTTGAAATAACCACCGACGGTGTTGTAGGGGCGCGTCTCCCCGGTGATCAACCACGTCGCAACCACGTCGCCTCCATGAAACGTGGGATTGCCCGTTGACGGGGAGTTGACATTCTGGAAGTAGTACTCGCTGCCGAAGAGCAAGGACCTTCTACGGAAGTAGACCTCATACCCCTCGCTGTTTGAGCTGCTGGCGGCGAATTTTCCCGTATCGAGGAAAAATGGCGCAATGAAATGCTTCGGGCCGTGACTTGAGCTGGAGTTGCCCGTCTACGGGCTTGCCATAGCGGAAGTTAAAGCCGAGGTGAATCAGCGTGCCGTTCTCCTCTGAATGCACCGGGAGCCATGCAAGCCGTGCGACCTCCTGGCTGGAATACGAGGAGAACGACTGGCCCTTGGACGCCACATCGTTGTAGTAGCCGAGGTTCCAGAGAAAGCCATGCTTCTTCGAATAGCCAATCCACTTGAAACCGTCCGCCAGCAGCGGAATGGTCGCGTCGCTCATGGTGAATCTCTCCATGGTCCAGCCGTCGTAGCCGACCATGACCTTGTTGAGAGAGAAGCCCTCTTTCTGGCGCCCAATGAAGAAGTAGCTCAAGATCTTCGGGACCTGGAACATGATCCCGGTTTGCCGCAGAAACCAAGAGTTAGTGGGGCCGTCGTACATGACCCCTGCGCACCAGGTTGTGGGCAGCGGGATACTGGGGAATCTTCCTCCCATGATGAAACGAAAATCACGGAGCTTCTCGCCGGGCAACATGGCTATTTGTTCTTTGCTTTCTTTGTCCTGAGCAAACGCCGCGAAATCATATAAAAAACCGGCGCCGACCCGGATGGTGAAGTGCGGCCCCTGATACTCATTCCAATGCACAAGGTCCCGCCGCGGTAGAGGCTCGGCTGCCTCGACGGTGTTCTCGATATTGGGTGGGGGACCCTGGGTTTGCGCTGGAGTGGAGTTGCTGGAGCCGGGGTCTGCGCCGGAGTAGCGGGAGGAGGCGCTGTGGTCGTGTTCTGAGCTTCTTCGGAAGGTGGGATTGGAAGGCGCTTCAGTTGACTCCTGTGCAAGCGAGCCCACCGGCGTGACTGCCAACGCGAACGTCATCAATAGCAACGGCAGCGCCTTCATGATCCTTGATCCCTCTATGTGTCATGGTTCGATCAGTAGGTGTCGAAGAGTTGTTGAATCTGCGATACCGGACGAGGTTTCAAGAGCGCCAGCATGAGCAGGATGCGCGATTTTTGGGGATTCAGCTCATCGGAAGCCACAAAACCGAGCTCATCGTCATTCACCTCTACGTTGCGCCCAACGAGTCCTGACATCACTCGGCTGGCGCGAACGACGACGACTCCTTTCTTTGCCGCTCTCGCGGCCGCATCCACCGAGGCTTTGTTCATGTTGCCGTTGCCAACGCCAGCGATGACGATGCCCTTGGCGCCGGCGTTTACGCTGGCGTCAATCAGGTCAGGGGACATGTCAGCGTCAGCAAAGACAATATCCACGCGCGGCAACGTGGTGACATTTGAGATGTCGAATTCGCTCGACGTCGTGTTCTTCCACGGAGGAACGTTGTAGAAATCAGGCTTTCCGTATGCCACAACACCAACCAACCCGCGTATCGGCGACATGAAGGTCTGAACGTCTGTGGTGCTGGTCTTGGTCAGAGAATGGGCCCCGTGTATCTGGTCGTTCATGACGACCAATACTCCACGGCCCTTGGAATTGGGATTGCCAGCCACCGCCACGGCATTGTAGAGGTTCAGCGGGCCATCGGCGCTGACGGCGGTAGACGGTCGCATGGATCCCACCAGGACCACCGGTTTGTTACTCTTCACCGTCAAGTTGAGGAAATATGCGGTCTCTTCCATGGTGTCGGTGCCGTGCGTGACGACGATGCCGTCGACAGCTGATGTCGGCAGCAGTTCATTGATGCGCTTGGCGACGGTCAGCATGATGGCGAAGGACATGTCCTGCGACCCGACGTTTGCCACCTGCTCGCCCTTGATGTTGGCCAGGTCCTTGATTCCGGGAACGGCGTTCACCATGGCATCGATCGTAACCGCGCCAGAGGTGTAGGCGGATTGGGTGCCAGTGGCTGCGGCGCCTGCAATCGTGCCTCCTGTGGCCAGAATCACGATGTTGGGTTTCTTGCCGTCGGCAAAGCCATTCTGGCAGCTCCCAACGACCAGGAAGACAACAGACAGAGTCCAGATTTTGTAAGCTTGCTTCATAAACGAACTCCTTTCGAGATCTGCGCGTTGGGCGCGGCGATCATTAACCAACCACTACTTTGCCTGGTATTTCGACTTGTCCAGCCCGGTGAGCTTGGCGGGATCGAGCAGTTCCTGGATTTGTTGTTCGGTGAGAATGTGCTTCTCCCGAATGATCTCGAGAATGCCCTTGCCGCTCGAGTAGGCCTCATTTGCCAGTTCAGTTGCCTTGTCGTAACCCAGAATTGGATTGAGCGCGGTAACGATGCCGACCGTCGTCTCCATGTAGTGCTCCAACTGTTTCTCGTCCACCTTGATGCCGTCAACGCACTTCGTTCGGAAAAGGATCGAAGTATTGAAGAGCAGGCTTTGCGATTCAATGACCGCAAGACCTTCGATCGGTTCGTACGCGTTTAGCTGTAGTTGTCCGCTGTGAGCGGCTAACGTAACGGCAAAATCGTTGGCCATCACGCGGAACGTAACCAGGTTCACGACCTCGGGAACGACTGGGTTCACCTTTCCCGGCATGATGGAAGAACCTGGCTGCAATGCGGGCAAGTCGATCTCGTTCAATCCTGCGCGCGGTCCCGATGTCAGCAGGATCAGGTCACTCGAAATCTTCGAAAGTTTGATAGCAAGGCTCTTCAGCGCAGAGGAATAGACGACGAACCCCTGCTGGTCCCAGGTAGCGGCTATCATGTCCGGCGCGGCCACGATTGGTTTATTGAGAAGCTTCGACAGATGCTCCGCAAACTTTTCCGAATAGCCTTTCGGGGCATTGAGGCCCGTGCCGATCGCAGTCGCCCCCATATTCTCTGTGTACAAAGCCTTCTCGGAATCCCGCAGCAACTGAATCTCATTGTCGAGTGATGATGCGTAGGCATAAAACTCCTGCCCGACCGTCATGGGCACGGCATCCTGCAGTTCAGTGCGTCCCATCTTGACGATTTCGAGGTATTCATTTCCCTTCGCGCGAAATGACGCCGAAAGTTTCTGCAACTCTTCAATCAGCTTGCCGTTTCGCAGAATGAACGCCACCTTGATTGCTGTGGGGTAGGAATCATTGGTCGACTGGGACATATTCAGGTCATCATGCGGCTCAAGAAACTGATACTCGCCTTTTTTGTGGCCTGAGAGCTCGAGCCCAATGTTGGCGAGCACCTCATTCGCATTCATATTCGTCGAGGTGCCGGCGCCTCCCTGGTACCAATCCACCTGAAATTGGTCATGATACTTGCCGGCGAGCACGGCATTGCATGCCTTCTCGATCGCATCCAGCCTTTCCTTCTTCATCGCCCCCACGTCATAGTTAGCCTGCGCCGCCGCCAGCTTCACCATAGCCCACGCTTCCACGAAGCCGGGGTAGTGATTGATTGCCACGCCTGAGAGCTGAAAATTCTCGAGTGCTCTTGCGGTTTGCACGCCATAGTAGGCATTGGCTGGAACTTGTTTTTCTCCCAGAAGGTCCTTTTCTGTCCGCGTCTGGCCTGTAGTCGATGACGTTGTCTGCTGAGCCCACAGCGAATTGCTCACGCTGGACAAAGCAAAAACAACTACGGCGGAAACCTTTAGCATTGCTAAAAGGGGCGCTCGCATATGCCTCCTTGTTCGAACACGCTCATCTGTTACGAAGAGCCTGAATCTTTAGTCGTTCCGAGGGACAATCGCGTCTATCAGATGGGCGAAGATCGATGTTCATAAAAACTTTTACCGGGAAGAACGGATGAATACAACTAGTGAAATCCCTAGGCGTCACAAGGATCGAGATCGACTACAAATCGTAATTCTTATGCACCAAAGAACACGACTACCGATCCCCACAGTGCAAATAACACCTTGGAGACTCCATAGCTCATGGCATAGCCGAAGAACAGGCACGCGACTCTCGGCCCTATCTGAGGGATCAAATAACTATTGGCGGGCTCTAAATCTGAGAATTGAGATATATTGGCTCTGCCCGGCCGCCACACCATCCGTTGAGGTGTATTCATGGAGTCTCTCCTCGAGGATTTGTTCGGCTTGCACAACCGCATGCCCTGCCATTTCGCACAATCTTTGAAGAACATCTCAGACGAAATCAAGTCAAGTTCTTAGACAGGTGCCGACATTATCAGCCAGCAGGTCGTCTCCCAAGCCCTCACGCTACAGAATACGGCGGATCAGTAATGATTCGCGGCCTCGTCGATTTTGCCCTCAATAACCGATGGCTCGTCCTCGGAGCCTCCGTCCTCCTCTTCGTCTGGGGCATTATCTCGTTCCATAACCTGCCTGTTGAAGCCTATCCCGACGTCGCCAACAATTACGTGCAGATCATCACGCAATGGCCCGGCCGCGCCACCGAAGAAGTCGAGCAGCAGGTCACCATTCCCATCGAGATCCAAATGGCGGGCATTCCGCACATGGAACATCTGCGTTCCACCTCACTCGCAGGCCTCTCCAGCATCACGCTCATCTTCGACGACGACTCCATCAACAAGGACAATCGGCAGGAGGTCTTCCAGCGCCTCGGCCAAGTCACCCTCCCAGCCGGCCTCCAGCCACAGATGGGCACCGACTGGAGTCCCGTCGGCCAGATCTACTGGTACACCCTGCGCTCCACCAATCCCCTCTACGACAACATGGAGCTGAAATCACTCGAAGACTGGACTCTGGAGAAGCAGTTCAAATCCGTCCCCGGCGTCGTCGACGTCTCCAGCTTCGGCGGTATCACCCGTGAGTACCAAGTTCGCGTTGACCCCGACAAGCTCGTTGCCTATGGACTCAGCATTGGTCAGGTCGAGCAACAGCTTGCCAACAACAACACCAATGCCGGCGGTAGCTTCATCGAACAGGGTCAGCAGCAGGTCAACGTCCGCGAAGTTGGCCTCTTTAGCAGCGTCCACGACATCGAAGAGACTGTCCTTAAGACCCAGACGGGCACCGCGCTGCGCGTCAAAGACATCGCCACCGTCGCACAGGGCCCCAAGATCCGCCTCGGCCAGATCGGCAAAACCTGTCGCTTCGGCGCCACGCCGGTCACCGAATCAGACCCCACGGCCCGCCCCGACCCCTGCGTCGAGCGGGTGGACAAGCAGGGCAAGCCGACCGTCATCCAGCGGGAGGACGGCAAGCTCATCGACAGCGACGACGCTGTCGAAGGCATCGTCCTGCTCCATAAGGGCGACAACTCCGATGCTGTCCTCGAAGGCATCCACAAGAAAGTCGCCGAGCTGAACGACCACATCCTTCCCGCCGGCGTTAAGATCGTTCCCTTCCTCGATCGCAGCGACCTGCTGCATTACACCACCCATACGGTGCTCCATAACCTCACCGAAGGCATCATCCTCGTCGTCATCATCCTCTTCCTCTTCCTTGGCAACGTGCGTGGCGCATTCATCGTCGCCCTCACCATGCCGTTTGCGCTGCTATTCGCCGCAATCTGCCTGAATCTGCGCGGAACTCCCGCAAATTTGCTTTCGCTCGGTGCGCTGGATTTCGGCATGGTGGTGGACGGCTCAGTGGTGATGGTAGAGAATATCGTCCGGCATCTCAGCCAGGGACGAAGCGAGGGCGTTACTCCGACGCAGCAGATCCGCGAGGCTGCGCACGAGGTCCAGCGCCCCGTCTTCTACGCACGCGGCATAATCATCACCGCGTACTTGCCTATCTTTACGCTGCAGGCAGTGGAAGGGCGCCTCTTCAAGCCGATGGCGTGGATGGTGAGCTTCGCTCTGATCGGCGGGCTTGTTTTCTCCATCCTGATCGCGCCCGTGCTCGCCAGTCTCTTCTTCCCGAAGGGAACCAGCGAGTGGGAAAACCCGGTGATGAGCTGGCTCACCAAACACTACCGCACTGCCGCCAAGTGGGCTATCGAACATCGCTACGTCACCCTCGGTCTTGCCGGACTGGCGCTCCTCTTCGCCGGTTTCCTCGGTTTCAGCGGCATCATCGGCTCCGAATTCCTACCCCATCTCGACGAAGGCTCCATCTGGGTCCGTGGCACCCTCGCGCCCAGCACCGGCCCCACCCAAAGCCTCCGCGTCATGAACGAGGCGCGCATCAGGCTCAACGCATTCCCCGAGGTCACCAAGGTTGTCAGTCAGACTGGACGCCCGGACGACGGCACCGACACCACCGGCTTCTTCAACACCGAGTACTTCGTCGATCTCAAGCCTAAAGATGAGTGGCGCCACGTCTTCAAGAAGAATAAGGACGAGCTCATTGCGGCCATGGAGCGCGAGCTGGATAAGACACCCGGTGTCCTTTGGAGCTTCTCCCAGCCCATCTCCGACAACGTCGAAGAGGCCGTCAGCGGCGTCAAGGGAGAACTCGCCATCAAGATCTATGGCGACGACCTCAAGACCCTCGAAGAGAAGGGCAACGAAATCGTCTCCATCATGAGCAAGATTCAGGGCGTACAGGACCTCGGCCTCTTCCGGGTCATCGGCCAGCCGAACCTCAACTACACCGTCAACCGCGAAGCCGCCGCCCGCTACGGCATCAACGTCGCCGACGTTCAGGACGCCGTCCAGACCGCCGTGGGAGGCAACGCCGTCACCCAGGTACTGCAGGGCGAGGCTCACTACGACGTCGTCATCCGCTATCTTCCACAGTTCCGCAACACCCAGGAAGCCATCAACAACATCCGCCTTCTCGCCCCCAGCGGCGAACGCGTCTCTCTCTCCCAGTTGACCACCGTCAGGACCGAGGACGGCGCCGAGGAGGTCTACCGCGAAGCCGGCCAGCGCTACGTCGCCATCAAGTACAGTGTGCGCGATCGCGACCTCGGCTCGACCGTCGAAGAGGCCATCCGCAAGGTCAACGATGAGGTCAAGCTGCCCCCGGGATACAAGATCGACTGGGCCGGAGAGTATGAAAGCCAAAAGCGTTCTTCCCACCGCCTCATGCTGGTGCTGCCCATCACTCTCATCCTCATCTTCGTCATCCTGTACATGATGTTCCATTCCGGCAAGTGGGCCTTGCTTATTCTCGTCACCGTGTCCATGGCTCCCGTGGGCGGCCTCGTCGCGCTGCTCCTCTCCCATACAAATTTCAGCGTCTCCTCCGGCGTTGGCTTCCTCGCGCTCTTCGGCGTCTCCGTGGAGACCGGCGTCATTATGCTCGAGTACATCAACCAGATGCGCGCCCGCGGTCACTCCATTGAGGAGTCGGCCATCGAAGGGGCTGTTCTGCGGCTCCGCCCCATCATGATGACGATGCTAGTGGCTACTCTTGGTTTGCTTCCCGCCGCTACCTCGCACGACATCGGCTCCGACTCGCAGCGTCCCTTCGCCATTGTCATCGTCGGCGGCCTCATCGGTGCGCTCGTCATAAGCGTCTTCCTGTTGCCAACCCTCTACGTGTGGATCGCCCGGCCTGAGGACGTGCTCCCTGCGCCTGAAGCGGGATTTGAAAACTGATGGGGAATACCTGCACTCCCGCACGGGGGCGAGGAATTGAACTGACAATGACCAGGTCAACCCTCTTTCGCCCAGAAATCCGACGCGTCAGAACTCTGTGACGATAGTCCCGCCCAAAGCGCGCAGAAGCCGCGATTACCGAAAATGCAGGTCGCGCTTAGTGGGGTAGTTTTTGGGGGAGCTTGTAAGTACTTGATTTTATGGCTCCTGAGGTAGGACTCGAACCTACAACCCTTCGGTTAACAGCCGAATGCTCTGCCATTGAGCTACTCAGGAGTGTGCTGAAACGCGAGAGAAATGATCGCGCTGCGCTCTCTTAGTTATAACAAATACGAGAATTGTGGGTCAAAGACTCGGCGTCAGCGCTCAGCCCGCGGCCGTTCATAGAACCCGCGACAGCGCTACGGATAAAGCAGAACCGCGATGTTATATGCAGTAAACGGAGCGCCATGTGGAGCTTCGCACGCCCCAACAACCGCCTGATGATATTTCCCGGTGCTCAGTCGGCTCTTGAGCTGGCTCGGGATCTGGTCGAGACTCGACGCTGTATAACGCATCACAAACCACGGCTGTCGCGAGCCTGCATAACCTGTGCTCATCGCGCAGGTCTGACGAGCGTCCTCTGTCGTTGCAGCGACGTGCAATCCCGTTTGCGACAGCACACTCGCAACTGTTCGTTCCTGCTGGGTCAGCGATAACGTCTGAACCGTGCGGGCGAAGTCCTCCACCGCGTAGAGCTGATTGCCACGGCGGACAATCGCACCCCGATGGAATCTACCTTGGGATCCAACAGGTTAGCGCGGTGATGCGGCGAGTTCATCCAAAGATCGTGGATGGTGACGGAGCTTGGTGCTTCTGCCACGTTCTCCGAGATGACACTGAACTGCACTCCAGCTTGGCTCCGCGTTCGGCGAGATCGGCTTCGCCATTGAATTGGTGGGAGATAGCGGCATGTTCAGCCATCTCGCGAGCATGCTGCGCGGAGGCCTGAGAGAGCATTGGATCGAGACGGAGGGGTGGAAGTCCCTCGCTGGCACGAGCCTGGTTGGCGGCGGCGACGAGGTATTGTTCGGCAACTGTGAGGGCGCGGAGATGCGGCACGAGCAGGAGAATCGGTAAGAGGGCGAACGTTTTCCCCAATGAAATCATGGGCTTGAAGCGGGGAGTTGGGGAGGGCTTCATATCAGCGATTCTAGGTTTGGGGTGTCCGGTGGGTAATACAACTTTCGGGCCAATGCGCCTCGCCATTCTGCCTTTGTTAGACACGATTATGTGGGGATGAGTTGCTCTTTTTGGAAAAAAATATCCGGTGGGGAAACATGGTTTTTGCTGGGGGTCTTGCGATTTTTGGTTGTTTTGTGATGGAAAAAACGTGGTGAGTTTGTGGTTTTTGGATGGTAATCGTGGTGTTTGGATGGTGATTTTAGGGCGCTGAAAATCTTTCACTTTCTTGAAGCTTTATTTTTAGCCTTTCCCGTTTTGGGAATCAGGTTCTGAGGTCGGGGAGGAGGTCGCGGTAGCGGCGCATGAGCGGGAAGAGTTGGAAGGCGTCGAGGTAGCGGGGGACGTAGCGTTTGGGTTCGGAGAGGGAGCGGAAGAGCCAGCCGAGGTAGAAGCGGTCGGCCCAGACGGGGATGTGGATTTGGTCGCCGGAGAGGAATGCAATGGCGGCGCCGATGCAATGAATAGCGGGGCGGTAAGTCAGGTTGCGTTTGAGGTAGAGGCCGAGGCGTTCCTGGGTTCCTCCTCCTACGGTGACGATGATGTGCTGGGGACGAAGGCGATCGAGGAGTTCGAAAGTTCGGGGTCGGAGATAGGGCCGCTGCCGTACATCGGAGCCATGTAGACGTGGTCTTCGGGGATGGTGATTCCCTGCTCTTTGAGCCACGCCAGATTGCGTTGGGCGCTTACGGGGCTGGCCATGATCCATAGGGTCTTGCCGGGTTCACGGACATCGGGCTGCAGCAGGAGTTCGCGGAGGTATTCGAGACCGGAGAGGCGCTTTATCGGGGTGGATTGTAGGCGGTTCCAGATGAGGACCATGAATGCGGAGTCGGTGAGGGCGAGGTCTGCATTGAGGAGTGACTCGCGGTAGCCGGGGTTGCGGTCGAGATCTTTGAGAGCGGGCGCGGCCGGGACGACGAGGAGTCCTCCGGGGCGCATGATTTCGATGGCGGCTTTCGCCGTGCTATCGAAGAAGTCGATACCGAGGATGCGGTGGGTTTGGGGAGGC
>CAVZGJ010000018.1:0-34992 GCA_963774735.1 uncultured Acidobacteriaceae bacterium
TTGGTGGAGCTGAGCGGGATCGAACCGCTGACCTCCTCGTTGCGAACGAGGCGCTCTCCCAGCTGAGCTACAGCCCCCCACCAGACGCGCCGCACACCGCTTTTCGCAGGCACAACGCCGTCGAACAACCTCTTCGAGTGTACCAGCAAGCCCCCCTCCGGCTCAAACCCCCTACACAAACTTCACAGCCGGAATCTGCCCGCCCCATCTCATTCGCCGAGGCGATTCACACGCCCCCGAACCGCAGTCCCTGCCGCCAAGGGCTTCTCCACCACATGCCACACCTCGCCCGCGCGATCCACCACAACACCAAGCACCGGAACCGCCAATTTCACGCCACTCCGCGCCACCGCCTCGAGCGCGCCAACATCGCCCGCGACAAACTCCGTACGGTCCAGCGCCATCTGCCAGCGCTGCTTCCCCGCCACGCGCGACTCCTCCCGAATATCCGTCACCACCCCCGAAAACTCCTTCATCGCAATACCGCTCCGCCTCTCACTTAACACTTCCTTCCAAGTATCGCCTCCGCACCCACCACCCGTCACGCAAACTCACAAGCTACAATCCGCACATGCCCTCACGTCGACGCTTCCTCCTCGCCGCCACCGCAGCAGCCGCGGCCCCATCTCTCACGCTCGAAGCCCAGCGCTCAGCACCCACGCCGTCTTCTGAAACGAAACTCCCACCCTCCATCGCCGCCCTCACCAGCCGCCGCAACGAAGCAGTCCCCATCACCCTCGCCGAACGCGAGCAGCGCCTCGACCGCGCCCGCGCCCTCATGCACCAGAACAAGATCGACGCCATCGTCATCACCACCGGCACCTCGCTCAACTACTTCACCGGCCTGCGCTGGGGTCAGTCCGAGCGCTTCTTCTGCTGGGCCCTTCCTGCCACCGGAGCGCCCTTCATCGTCTGCCCCGTCTTCGAAGAAGGCCGCGTGCGCGAACGCATGGAAGCCCAGCCCGCAACGCTCCCATCAGCCTCCACCACACGCGTCTACACGTGGAACGAAGACGAAGACCCCTACAAACTCCTCGCCAAAGCCCTCAAAGAAGCCGGCATCGCCACCGGCAAAATTGGAGTCGAGGAGCGCACGCAGTTCGTCTTCGCCGACGGTATCGCCCACGCGAGCCCTGCGCTCGCCACCACCAGCGCCACGCCCATCACCTACGGATGCCGCAGCATTAAATCCCCCGCCGAACTGGCCCTGATGCAGCTAGCCAACAACATCACCCTCTCCGTCTATAAAGCCTGCTACGAAGCCGCCCAACCCGGCATGACCAACCGCCGCTTCTCCGAACTCGTCGAACTCGCCTACTCCCGCTGCGGTGTCTCCGGCGACGCAAGCTGCCAGGTCGGCGAATACTCCGCGCTCCCTCACGGCTCACTGCAACCGCAAACCATCCGCGAAGGAGAGATCATCCTCATCGACGACGGCTGCACCGTCGAAGGCTACCAGTCCGACATCTCCCGCACCTTCGTCCTCGGCAACGCCACCTCACCCAAACTCGACAAGGCCCGCAAGGTATTCGACATCGTCCACCAGGCCCAGTCCGCCGCACTCGCCGCAGCCCATCCCGGCGTGCAATGCCAGGCCATCGACGCCGCCGCGCGCAACCTCATCACCGCCGCCGGCTACGGCCCCGACTACAAACACTTCACCCACCGCGTCGGCCACGGCATCGGCATGGACGGCCACGAATGGCCCTATCTCGTCCGCGGCAACACCACCCCACTCGCGGTCGGCATGTGCTTCTCCGACGAGCCCGGCATCTACATCACCGGCGAATTCGGCGTCCGCCTCGAAGACGACTGGCACCTCACCGAAGAGGGCGGCAAAATGTTCACCCCTCAAAGCCCCTCGCTCGAACACCCCTTCGCAACCGCGTAGGCGATAATGATCAGGGGCAGCTACGACTTTCTCGTAAGCAACTGCCCTCGGAGCTCCTGGAAATATGATTAGTCTCACCCGCCGCATCTTCCCCGCCCTCCTCTGCGCCTTCACCCTAACCGCCGCCGCGCAAACTCCCTCGCCGACACAAGACACCGGCATCTCCATCCCCAACATGGACCCCGCCGTCCGCCCCGGCGACAATTTCTATCTCTACGCCAACGGAGGCTACATCGCCCGCACGCAACTTCCTGCCGACCGCGCCGGCCTTAGCGTCTTCAGCGTCCTCTCCGACCGCAGCTTCGAACAAGTCGCAGCCATCATCGCTGACGCAACCAAATCCAACGCCGCCGCCGGCTCCAACGAGCGCAAGATCGCCGACCTCTACCGCTCCTACATGGACGAGGCCGCCATCGAATCCCACGGCCTCGACTCGTTAAACCGCATCTCGCCTCCATCGAGACCATCCACACCCAGCACGAGCTCGCCAACGCCCTCGGCCTCTCTCTCCGCGCCGACGTCGACGCCCTCAACGCCACCAACTTCCACACCGCAAATATCTTCGGCCTCTGGGTCGCTCCCAGCTTCAACGACCCCGACCACTACGCACCCTACCTTCTCCAGGGCGGCATCGAACTGCCCGATCGCGATTACTACCTCTCCAACAGCGACAGCATGAAAGAAATTCGCACCAAATATCTCCTTCACGTCTCCACGATGTTCCGTCTCGCCGGCCTCTCCGACCCCGAAGCCCGCGCCACCCGCGTCGTCGCGCTCGAATCCGCAATCGCCCAGCAGCAAATCTCTCTCGCCGACAGCGAAGACATCCACAAAGCCAACAACCCCTGGCACCCCGCCGACTTCAACGCCAAAGCTCCCGGCCTCGACTGGCCCGAGTTCTTCCGCGCCGCCGGACTCGACAAGCAGCAGACCTTCATCGTCTGGCAGCCCTCAGCCTTCACCGGCGAAGCCGCGCTCGTAGCCTCGCAGCCCATCGACGCCTGGAAAGATCTCCTCGCCTATCACCTCATCGAGCAGTACGCCTACGCCACCTCCAAGGCCCTCGCTGACGAACGCTTCGCCTTCTTCGGCACCACGCTCTCCGGCACACCCAGAATGCGCCCACGCGACTTCCGCGCCGACGTCCTCGTCTCCACCACGCTCGGCGACGCCGTCGGCCAGATCTACACGCAGCGCTACTTCTCCCCCGAGGCCAAAGCCCAGGCCGAAGCCATCGTCGCCAACCTACTCGTCGCCTTCCGCACCCGCCTCGAAAACCTCACCTGGATGGCCCCCGCGACCAGGAAAGAAGCCATCGCCAAACTCAGCACGCTTAAGGTCAGTGTCGGCTACCCCGACCACTGGCGCAGCTACGCCGCCCTGAACATCGCCCCCGACAATCTCTTCGCGAACCTTTGGAACGCCGGCCTCTTCGAATACCACTACTCTCTCAGCCGCATCGGCACAGCCCACCGACCGCAAAGAGTGGTGCATGACCCCGCAGACCGTCAATGCCGTCAATCTTCCCCTCGACAACGGCCTCAACTTCCCCGCCGCCATTCTGCAGCCGCCCTTCTTCGATCCCTCCGGCCCCGCCGCCCACAACTATGGAGCCATCGGGACCGTCATCGGCCACGAGATCAGCCACACCTTCGACTCCGAGGGTGCCGCCTTCGACTCCAGGGGCCGCGTCCGCAACTGGTGGACCCCGGCAGACCTCGCCCACTTCAACACCGTCACCGCCGCGCTCGCCGCCCAGTACGACACCTACGAACCCTTTCCCGGAGTTCACATCAAAGGCAAGCAAACCCTGGGAGAAAACATCGCCGACGTAGCCGGTCTCGCCGCTGCCTTCGACGCCTTCCACACCTCGCTCAAAGGCCAATCAGCGCCAACCATCAGCGGTTTCAGTCCAGACCAGCAGTTCTTCATCGCCTTCGGACAAAACTGGGGCTCAGTCACCCGCGACGCCGCCCTGCGCCAGGAGGTCCTCACCGATCCCCACGCCCCCGGCGAGTACCGAGCCCTGACCGTCCGCAACGAAGACGGCTGGTACAAGGCATTCGACATTCAAACCACCGACAAGCTCTACCTCGCCCCCAAAGACCGCGTCCGCATCTGGTAGCGCACTCGCCAAGCTATCGACTTACTCGATACCAGTCACAAAAACTCAGCTTTTTCCTGCCGTGCAGGCCGGAACTCGGGTAGACTTCGCGATATATCCAAAGAGGTCCCGACATGAATGAAGCTCCGCCTTCCCTCGAGGCGCCCTATTCGCTTGCAACCGGGTCCGCTGCCGTTCGCCGTCTCACTGCACTGCACGACGTCTACTCTCCCGCCGGTCGCCGGGTCCTGCTTCAATCCGGGCTAAAGCAGGGAATGACAGCCGCCGACTTCGGTTGCGGCGTCGGTATGACGACCCGCATGCTCGCCGAGTTGGTCGGTCCATCCGGCACTGTCACCGGCATCGACATCAGCTCTGCCCAACTCAACGAAGCCCGCAACATCTGCGCCGCCAAAGGCTTTCAAAACGTCACCTTCCACGAGGCCGGCGCCTGCGAATCCGGCCTCTCCAGAAAGTCCTTCGACCTCGCCTACTGCAGATTTCTTCTCCTACATCTTCCCAACCCCGCAGCCTGCCTCCACGAGATGCTCGACATCCTCAAACCCGGAGGAATCCTCGTGATCGAAGACGGAGACCTCACCTCCGCCACAAGTCATCCGCCGGGAGCGACCAACGCCTTCGCTGATCTCTTCGGACGCCTCGGTCCCACGCGAGGCCTCGATTATTCGATGGCGAAAAATCTCTACGCTCTCTTCAAAGCCGCAGGCTGCAAGAACATCACCATCGAAATCCACCAACCCGCAATCACCACCGGCGTCAACCGCAACCTGATGAAGTGGAGCGTCGAAGAGGCCGCTGATAGTTTCGTCAGCGCAGGCCTGATCTCTGCTGAGGACGTGGCTCGTACCCTGGTCGAAATGCAGCAACAGGTAGACGATCCCAACGTCCTCCTCCTGGGGCCCAAGATGTTCATCGTCGCAGGCACCAAAGCCCACTAAGCCCGAGCTTCACCAAGAAGCAAAAATTAGTGCTGAGGCACCACCAAAACCTCAACTCCGCTCGCCGCATCCGAACTCCGGTAAACGCTCTCCGTCGCCTTCACAAACTGCTCCGGCTTGGCAAAAGGAATATCCACAAACGTCTGCGGATTCAGGTCCGCCAGCGGGAACCACGAACTCTGCACCTGCACCATAATCCTGTGTCCCGCGCGAAACGTGTGGTTGATGTCCGGCATCTCGCTGTTCAACTCCACCATCTTCCCGGGCGTCAGCGCTGTCGGCTTCTCCCAGCTATCGCGGAACTTCGCCCGCATCGGTTCGCCTCGCACCAACTGCTCGATACCCGCCCATCAATATCGGAGCCGCGCCCAAAATCCGATTCTCTCCCGCCTCCATCCCCCGGCGCATTCGGATAGTCGTTCGGATACACATCAATCAGCTTCACCACAAAATCCGAGTCCGTCCCGCTCGAAGCCACCTTCAACCTCGGCCGCACCGGCCCCGCAACCGTCACATCTTCGGTCAGCGGCTCGGTCTCATACACCAGAACGTCCGGCCGCGCCGCCGCGAACCGCTGGTCGTCTGCCATATATCGCTGAGGAATCGTGTCCGTCGTGTATCCCACAAACGGGACCGGGTGTGCCGGATCGCTCACATACTCATCCACCCCCGCCTTCTCCGCCGGCGCATCGAAACTCAATCTCCCGCCCGCATGGAAATAAAGCGTCTTCGCCTGGGCCGACTTCGGAGGCCACGCGTCATACGTCTTCCAGACATTGCTGCCAGTCTCGAAGACATAAGCCTTAGGCAGCGGGCTGCCCCGCTCTTGCTGTTCGATCTGTCGTTGCCTTTCAGATAAAACTCAAAGAACGGATACTCGATCTGCGGCGGTAAAACAACGATGTCTTGGCGTTGAACGTCACATCGCCCAGATGGTCGCCATCCGTTCGCGCCCATCCACCATGGGTCCACGGTCCCACCACCAGCGTATTCACAGTTCCGGGATTGTACTGGTCGATCGCATGAAACGTCTTGAACGGCCCCGACAGGTCCTCCGCATCGAACCATCCGCCCACCGTCATCACCGCCGCATGAATGTTCTTCATATGCAACGACAGGTCGCGCTTCTTCCAATAGTCGTCGTAGGTCGTGTGCACCAGTTGGTCATGAAACAGGTAGTTCGATCCATGGAACGCTTTGTCCAGGTTCTCCGTGGGCCCGGCCTGCAGGTAGTATTTGTAACCGTCAGGCGTACCAAAGTCATACGGCACCCGCTTCTCCGGCAGCGTCGGATTTTTCTGCGGATAGAAAAACACGTAGAACCCATAGTTTGCCGACAGCATAAACGCGCCGCCGTGGTACCCATCATCGTTAAAAAATAAGTTCGTCATCGGGGCCTGCGGGCTCGCTGCCTTGATAGCAGGGTGCGAATCGATAATGCTTGCCGACGTATAAAACCCCGGATAGCTGATCCCCACAATCCCCACCTTGCCGTTGTTGTTCGGCACATGCTTCAACAGGAACTCGACCGTGTCATACATATCGCTCGACTCATCAACGTCGCACGTCTTTCCCTTTTCGCACGATTTTTTGTTGTCGATATGCGGGTTCATCTCCTGAAACACGCCTTCGCTCTGATACCGCCCACGCGCATCCCCGCAAACAAAGATGTATCCGCTCTCCAACAACTCCTGGCTCGGCCCCAATCGCGCCGGAATCTTGTTCTCGCCATAAGGCGCGCAGCTATACGGGGTCCGCGTCATCAAAAACGGATAGGGCCCCGGGTCCTTGAACGCTCCCACCTGCGGCGTGTACACCGACACAAACAGCTTCGCGCCATCCCGCATCGGAATCCGGTACTCATACTTCGCGTAATGCGTCTTGATGAACTCCTCTTGGCTCGGAACAGGAGCCTGCGCCGCCGCACCACACACCCCCACCAACAAACACGCCGCCACAAACCAAAACCGAATCTTCATCGAATCCTCAAAAGAGAAAAAAAGAAAACGGAATGCTCGAAGTCTAACCGACCCGCACTCATCCCCTGAACGATTCAAATCCGCGTCATCCGTGCCAATCCGTGTTAAGCCTTTGCTGGCACTTACGTCAGGTCATCCGTATCGAACGGATTCACCTTCCGCCCCAGCGCGGACACACTCCGCCTCTCCTCCACCAGCGTCTTCACCACCACGTCGATCTCATCGTCCACATCTGCCGCCGCCGTCATCACCCCAACCGACTCCGGAATTCCCAAACTCTCCAGCAGCACCGTGGCATGCGCCACCGCCACTCCATCCTGATTCAAACCCTCCGGCGTCTTCGCCTTGATCCCCACCTCGCCCGGCTTCACTCCCAGCAGCTTCGCCACACTCTCGCGCAACTCCCCGGCGATCGGCACAATCTTCGGCCTCGCCATCACCAGCACCGTATCCACATTCACGATCTTGTATCCCGCCGTCGCGACCTCTTCCAGCGCCGTCTTCAGGAACACACTCGAAGCCGCACCCTTCCACCGCGGATCGCTCGGCGGAAAGAACGTCCCGATATCCCCCGCGCTCACCGCCCCCAGCAGCGCATCCGTAATCGCATGCAGCAACACATCGCCATCCGAGTGCCCCGCCAGCCCCTCCGGATGCTCAATCGCAAGCCCGCCAATCACCAGCGGAACGCCGGCCTTGAACGCATGCGAATCAAACCCATACCCAATTCTCATCATGAAATCATCTCAAGAGCTCAGTAGGCCTAACACCGATTGTCACCGATTCCACCGATCCGTGTTTCGGCTTCTTCAAATTATTGTCCATCACAAATCGCTGAAAATGCGGCGACGGCCCAAAGTTCATCACCAAAGCAACTTCAATCGACGTCGCCCGCAGATAATGCATCATCTGCGACGCATGTTGTCGAACCATCTGCTCAACGGCCTTCAGTTCAACCAGCAAGCAGTCATTGACAATCAAATCCGCCCGAAATATCCCAACCACCACTCCGCGAAAGCTAACTGGAACAGGGACCTCGGTCTCCACCCGCAGGCCCGCTTGCGTCAAAGCAAGTCGCATAGCCTCCCGATATACCGACTCTAAAAACCCATACCCCAACTCGTTATAAACCTCATAGAAAACCCCTATTACGCGCTGAGTGAGGTCATCATGCTTACCACGCACCTGTACTTGATCGGTGTTATCGGTGTTCATCGGTGTTAAGCCTTACCAAGATAAAACTCCGCCAGCTCAATATCCCCCGGCTGCGTAATCTTGAAGTTCCTGGGCGACCCCGCCACCACCGCCACATCAATCCCCGCCCGCTCCAGCAGACTAGCCTCGTCGGTCCCCTCGAACCCGTCCGTCTCCGCCTCCATAAATGCCCGCCGCAGCAACCCAAACAGCGCCCCCTGGGGAGTCTGCGCCAGCACAATCCTCTCCCGCGGAATCGTCGCCGTCACAATTGCTCCGTCCGCCGTCCGCTCCACCTGTTTGATCGTATCCACTGCCGGCATCCCGACAATCGCCGCGCCATGCTTCGCCACCGCATCGATCGTCCGCTCAATCGTCGCCGTATCGATCAGCGGACGCACCGCATCATGGACCAGCACCACATCGCCCTCATCGCACTCCAACGCCGCAAGCGCATTCCCCACCGACTGTTGCCGATGTTCCCCGCCCTCCACCATATGCACCCGAGGCCCCAGCTTATGCTCGGCCATCTGAGCCTCCACCCGCTCCCGCTCCTGCGCCCGCACCGCCACGCACACCGCATCCACACGCGGCACCGCCAGAAACGCCTTCACCGACCGCACCAGCACCGGCACGCCGCCAATCTCCAAAAACTGTTTCGGCGCGCCAACCGTCGCCATCCGCGTCCCAATCCCAGCTGCCGGAAGAATCACAAATACTCGCATAACCTGCGAAGTATACAAGATATCGCCCCTAACTCAGCCAGCCCGGCCCAGGAATCCCGGCGCACCGATTCGGCCGCAGGCGGGAGAGAAATCAATTAAGATAAAAAACGAAAACTTTTTCGCCCCGGATACATCATAAGAGTCATTGTGAGTCGTCGCGTCGAGGGAGCACGCTCTTGGACCGGGGAATTCGCATGACGGATCGTCAGTATAAAAAACTCGCACGGCTCTTTGTGGTCGTAATCGCATCACTCTTCGCAGCACAGGACAACGCCAACGGCCAGCAGCCATCTCTCCGCGAAACCCCTCTCTCAGCGGCCGCGCCAATCCACAACGCCGTCATCATAGGCTTTGTCGGAGGCTTCGTGAGCACCAACGACACGAAACACCCTGAAGTCGAGTTCGCCGCATACCTTCACGACCGCTACCCGACCGCCCACGTTGAAGTCTTTGGCAATCACCACGGCAGAAAAGCCCTCCATCAGCTCGTCAGCTTCCTCGACACCGACCACGACGGCGTCCTCTCCTCTCTCGAAAAAGAGCAGGCCACCGTCATCCTCTACGGCCACAGTTGGGGAGCTACCGAGACCGCCGAATTCGCCCGCGAATTAAACCGCCGTGGCATTCCCGTCGCCCTCACCGTCCAGGTCGACACCATCGGCAAACCCGGCCACAAGCACTCAGAAATCCCCCCCAACGTAGCCCGCGCAATCAACTTCTACCAGTCCGGCGGCCCGCTTCATGGACAACCCGAGATCGTCGCGACCGATCCCAAAAGAACAAAAATCCTCGGCAACATCCACATGACCTACGAAGACCTCCCAATCAACTGTGATAACTACAGTTGGTACTCCCGAACCCTCAACAAGCCTCATCACGAGATCGAAAACGACTTCCGTGTCTGGGATCAGATTGCCTCACTCATCGATTCGACTCTCCCGGGCGCGCCATCGATCGCCCGTCCCCTTGCTCCCTCAGCGTCCCCCTTCTTCCGATACCTGAGAGTTGGAGTCCAGGCACACGGAACTGAAATTGCCCTCGCCGCGGGGACAAGCGAAGACGAAGACAACTAGAAAACGAAGAAAACCATATAGTCCGGGGCACTCGGCCAACGTCGCGATCGACTCTTATCAGCCTTTATCTCTCTAATCACTGTTACGCCTTCCCAACCAACTAACATAGGTGCGATGCTCCTCGCGCTTCCTTTCGACCGCACCCAAATCAAACCCGGTGACCGCCTCTGCATCGCCATCTCCGGCGGAGCCGACTCCGTAGCCCTTCTCCTCACCCTCCACGCCGCCAACTCCGCCAAACACGACTCCCTCGGCGCAGGCCTCTCCGCAGTCCACATCAATCACCACCTCCGAGGCGAAGAATCCAACGCCGACCAGCAGTTCGTCGAAGACCTCTGCATCGGACTCGACATCCCCCTCCATCTCCACCAGGCCAACATTCCCGAACGCATCGCCACCACAAGCGAAGGCATCGAAGAAGCCGCCCGCAACGCTCGCTACGAATTCTTCTCCACCCTCCTCAACTCCGGCCACGCCGACGCCATCCTCACCGCCCACACCCTCGACGACCAAGCCGAAACCGTCCTCATGAAACTGCTCCGCGGAGCCTGGACCGAAGGTCTCTCCGCCATCCACCCCGTCCTAACCCAGCCCAAGGGCAAAATCCTCCGCCCCTTCCTCCAAACCCGCCGCGCCGAAATCGAGTCCTTCCTCAAATCCATCAATCAACCCTGGCGGGAAGACTCCACCAACGCCGACACCGCCTTCACCCGCAACCGCATCCGCCACGAGCTCCTCCCCCAGCTCCGCACCTTCAACCCCTCCATCGACCAAACCCTCGCCAACCTCGCCGAACTCGCCCGCGAAGAAGAATCCCGCTGGCAGACCGAACTCACCCGCATCCTCCCCCAGCTCCTCCTCCCCGGCAAACCCGTCCGCGGGGGTGGCCGCGCCGTCAGCACCACCCCCGGCGACACCTCCATCTCCATCGAACTGGACCGCCTCCGCTCCCTCGACCCCGCCCTCCGCCGCCGAGTCCTCCGCGCCGCCGCTCGCCGCCTCGGAGCCCGCCTCAGCTTCGACGAGACCGCCCGCCTCCTGGCCCTCGCCGGCCTCCAACCCTACCCCCTGGTCGGCCCTCCCACCGTAGCCGCCCGAACCGGCGCCACCCTCCATCTTTCCAACAACCTCCGAGCCGACCGCACCCCCCGCGAACTCCGCCTCTACCGCCAGAACACGGCACCTCACCGAAAGTGTCATCCTGAGCGACGCCGCTCGCGCACTTTGCGAGTGGTGGAGTCGAAGGACCTGCATTTTGGTTTTGCAGTTGCCCTAACCATCTCCCTCCTCGCCATCACCCTAAAGTCACATGTCCATCCGTTTTTCATCCCCCGAATCCACAACCCAAAGAGTAGAATCTAAATATCTGTAGTAAAGGTCCGTCTGCCGGCACTCCGGCACGGAACCGTTCGGCATTAATTTCGTCTAACAGTAGTACGCTTTCGCGCGCATAATGCGCCGGGGCCGGGTCGCAGAAGCCAGTGGGGTTTTTCGAGCAACTGCAGACCGGAAAATGAGGAAACACGCTTTGAACTCGACCGTCAAACAAATTCTGATCTGGGTCTTCATGATTACCTGCCTGATCTTTCTCTGGCAGGTCGTCGTCAAAACAACCGGTGGCACCCAGGAAAAGACCATCAGCCTCACCCAGCTCCTCAACGACGCTGACCAGGGCAAGATCGCCGACGTCACCGTCAATGGTCCCGAGGTCTCCGGCCACTACCGCGATGACGCGAAAAATCTCTTCAAGACCACCGTGCCGGGCAACTACCCCGACATGTACAAGACCCTCCGCGACCACGGCGTCAACATCACCATCAAGGATCAGAGCCCGAACCAGTGGCTCAATCTGCTGATCTCCATCGCGCCCTTCGCCCTCCTGCTCGGCCTCTGGTTCTTCCTCCTCCGCCAGATGCAGTCCGGCGGCAACAAGGCCATGAGCTTCGGCAAATCGCGCGCCCGCCTGCTCTCCATGCAGCAGAAGAAGATCACCTTCAAGGACGTCGCCGGCGTTGACGAAGCCAAGGAAGAGCTCAAGGAGATCATCGAGTTCCTCCGCGAAGCGCAGAAGTTCCAGCGCCTCGGCGGCCGCATCCCCAAGGGCGTCCTGCTCGTCGGACCTCCGGGAACCGGCAAGACCCTCCTCGCCCGCGCAGTAGCCGGCGAAGCCAACGTTCCGTTCTTCTCCATCTCCGGCTCTGACTTCGTCGAGATGTTCGTCGGCGTCGGCGCATCCCGCGTCCGCGACCTCTTCGAACAGGGCAAGAAGAACGCCCCCTGCATCATCTTCATCGACGAAATCGACGCAGTCGGTCGTCACCGTGGCGCAGGCCTCGGCGGCGGACACGACGAGCGCGAGCAGACCCTCAACCAGCTCCTCGTCGAGATGGACGGCTTCGAGTCCAACGACGGTGTCATCCTCGTCGCCGCGACCAACCGCCCCGACGTTCTCGACCCCGCTCTTCTCCGCCCCGGCCGCTTCGATCGCCGCGTCATCGTCGACCGTCCCGACATCCGTGGCCGCGAGGAAGTCCTCAAGGTCCACTCCAAGAAGGTCCCCATGGCCGAAGACGTGAACCTCAACGTCCTCGCTCGTGGAACCCCGGGCTTCAGCGGAGCCGACCTGGCCAACATGGTCAACGAGGCCGCCCTCACCGCCGCCCGCTTCAATCGCAAGTCAGTCCACATGTATGACTTCGAAGTCGCCAAGGACAAGGTCATGATGGGCGCCGAGCGCAAGTCCATGCTCCTCACCGACGAAGAGAAGCACGTCACCGCCTATCACGAGGCCGGTCACACCCTCGTCTCCGCGCTGCGCGAGCACTCCGACCCGCTCCACAAGGTCACCATCATCCCCCGCGGCATGGCGCTCGGCGTCACCGTCTACCTCCCCGAGGAAGACCAGCACACCGTCACCAAGGAGTACCTCGAAACCCGTCTCGCCACCCTCATGGGCGGCCGCTGCGCCGAGGAGATCTTCCTCAAGCAGATGACCACCGGAGCCGGCAACGACATCGAGCGCATCACCGACCTCGCCCGCAAGATGGTCTGCGAGTTCGGCATGTCCAGCCTCGGACCCATGACCTTCGGCAAGAAGGAAGAGCAGATCTTCCTCGGCCGCGAGATCGCACAGCACCGCGACTTCTCCGACGACACCGCCAAGCAGATTGACGCCGAGGTTCGCAGCTTCGTCGACGCAGCCTACAAGTCGGCCTACGCCATCCTCGAGGCCAACCAGGACATCATGCACCGCATGGCTGCTGCCCTGCTCGAGCGCGAGACCCTCGACGCCGCTGAGATCAAGCTCATCATCGAAGGCAAGGAACTGCCCCCGATGAAGTCAGCCCTCGCCGCCGTAGATCCCGGCAGCGGAGAAGGCCAGAAGATCCTCAAACCCGAGGGAGGCCGCAAACCCGGCTTCAACGAAGGCCAACCCTCCCCCGCATAAACATCTCAACCCAGCATCGAAGCAGAGGCAGCCCCCGTGGCTGCCTCTCTTTTTGCGTCCCGAAAAACCTTATGCGAAGTGTCGTGTTAAGAAGTGCCCTCAAAAGAAGTGCCCTCAAAAGAAGTGCCCTCATGCCAGCAAGAAGTGCCAGCGCATAAAGAAGTGTCATCCTGAGCGAAGGCGAAGCCGAGTCGAAGGACTTGCAGTTGTCTTTGCCTTGTTGCTTGTCGTTCCGAAGCTTAGCGAAGGCATCTGATTTGCTCCTTGCCATGCCAAAAACTCTGCGTCATCTCGACCGGACCCTAAGCGAGCAGAGCGAGTCGAAGGGGGAGTGGAGAGACCCCCGCATTTCGCCTTTGCTCGATGCCCGAACCATCTCCCCCAAACCCCGTATAAACAATCCATGCTCACCCGCCCGCCCACCTCCTCCGCATAGAAGAAGCCACCATCCTCACCCTCAGCCTCTACGCCTACCAACACCTCCATGCAAGCTGGCTCCTCTTCGCCCTCCTCTTCCTCACGCCCGACCTCTCCATGCTCGGCTATCTCTTCAACCCCCGCGCCGGCGCAGCCCTCTACAACCTGGCCCACACCCTGACCCTCCCACTCACACTCCTGCTAGTGAGCTACGCGACCCATCATCCCCTAGCCCTCAACATCAGCCTCATCTGGACAGCCCACATAGCCGCCGATCGCCTCCTCGGCTACGGTCTCAAGTACCCCACCTTCTTCAAAGACACCCACCTCCAGCACATCCCCACCACAGCAACGCCACTCGATTCCCCCACAGGAAATCCACAGAAATATTTTCAAAAAGTGACATTCTTTCGAGCGCGAAAAACCACCATCCAAACCACCACAAAAAGCCACACACTCACCACAAATTCACCACAAGAAACCACCACGCAATCGCGCGAAATCTCAAAAACCCCCCGTAAAATCTACGATTCTCCTCCCAAAATAAATCCCGAACAAAAACCGCCGGTGCGACAATAGAAAACAGCCGAATGCGGATCCGCCCCCTCACCTTGCTCCTCGCCCTCACTCTCACCGGATGCGGCTACCATCAGGCCGGCTCTGCCACCCACATCCCCGCCAACGTCCAAACCCTCGCGGTCCCCATCTTCGCCACCAACGCCCAGGCCTTCAACACCGAGATGGCCTTCACCCAGGCCACCATCCGCGAGCTCAACACCCGCACCAAGTACCGCATTATCAACAACGACAGCCCCGACGCCGACGCCATCCTTCACGGCACCATCCTCACCCAGACCGTCGCCCCCCTCACCTACGACTCCACCACCGGCCAAACCTCCAGCTACCTCGTCTCCATCACCGCCAAAGTCCTCCTCACAGCTCACGACGGCCGCGTCCTCTACCGCAACGACTCCATCCTCTACCGCGAGCAATACCAATCCACAGAAGACCTTAGCGGCTTCATCCAGGAGGACGGTTACGCCGTCCGGCGCATAGCCCGAGACTTCGCCCGGGCCATCGTTAGCAATATGCTGGAGTCCTTCTAATGCCTGCACTCAAATCCTTCGCCTCAACCGACCGCTTCATCGCCGAAATCGCGACGCCCGCGATCAGGCCCGGCTACGTCCTCATCGGCGACGAGGTCTTCCTCTACGACCGGTGCCGCAAAGCCGTTCTCGCCACACTCGCCCCGCTCGAGACCCGCGACTTCTCCCTCCACGATCTCGATCTCTCCGAAACCAGCATCTTCGAAGTCCTCGATCGCGCCCAGACCCCGTCCCTCATGGCGCCATTCCAGGTCATCTTCGTCCGCAATTTGAAGAGCCTCTACAGCTCGCGGCAGCAAAAAGGCCGAATTCGACGCAATTGACAGCCTACTTCCGTTCCCCCAATCCCTCAGCTCTCATCCTCTTCGTAGCCGACCATCTCCGCATCCCCACCGACCTGCGGAAGATGGATTATCAGGACAAAGAGCGCTACGAAAAGATCCGCGAGACCCTCGGCGACTGGTGCGGCACAGTCGAACTCGCCCGCGTCGACGAAAATGACGCCATCAAATGGGTCCTCGCCACCGCCGAATCCCGCAACGTAAAGTTCGACCCCGACGCCGCCCGCGAGCTGGTCGACGCACTAGGCGCCGACATGATGCTCATCGCCAGCGAGTTCGAAAAACTCCTCCTATACGTCTCCGCCCCCACCGTACAGCCAATAGAAGGCGTCATCCCGACCGAAGCGCGCAGCGCGCAGTGGAGGGACCCCCGCATTTCGTCCGCAGCGCCAACACCTTCAAGAGAATTCCCCAAAAAAGAAAGTGTCATCCTGAGCGAAGCGCGTAGCGCGGAGTCGAAGGACCCGCATTTGCCTCTGTCACCAACCCCAGCCCTCACCAAAAACCGAGTCACTCTCGGCGACGTAGAAACCATGGTCCTCGCCGCAAAGCAGCGCAGCCTCTACGAACTCACGGACGCCATCAGCGCCAAAGACCGCCCACGGGCCCTCGCGCTCCTCCACGGCCTCCTCAACGCCTCCGACGGCGGCGAAGACTCAGCATCGGCCATCTCTACATGCTCGCCCGCACGTTCCGTCAGATGCTCATCATCTCGGAGAAAAATGTCCGCGACCCCCGAGCCATCTGGCAGGTCCTCTGGCAGGGCTTCCGCATGCCCCCCTTTGCCGCTGAAGACCTCATCAAGCAAGCCCGCCGTTACAAATCCCGCCGCGAACTCACCCGCGCCATCCGCCTCGTAGCCCGTGCCGACCTCGAACTCCGCAGCTCCCCCGCCAACAAACTCCTCGTCCTCGAGCGCCTCATCCTCGACCTCTCTACCGAACCCAAACCCACCCCCTTCGAACCCTCCCACCAGTTCGCCATGGAACTTTAGCTGGCAGAAACCAGCACATAGGCTGTATACAACTAACGAACTGTTCATTTTGTGTTTCGTGTGCCGCTGCATCGATTGCCGGTCCAGGAGAACCGTATGCGAACGTTCGGTTTCATAGGCGCGATGTTGTTAGTTCTCATTCTCGTCATCGCCGTGACGATGAAGTTCTCCCACCAAACCGACACAACTTTTCAGAGGCCTCCCGCACCAACGAAAGCAAGTGAGCCAGTTTCAACTCGCTCCTCCAGAGTTCCGTTTGTAGGATGCAAATCTGATGGTCAAACCGGACCGGTGGCAGCACCGGAAGGAGAAAGCAAGGTTGTGCTGGTGGACGCCAAAGCAGCCCAACAGCTTGCATACTATGCATCCCAAAAAGATTTCGGAGTTCTTGCTCCCCGCGGATGGAATTGCTTTGGCACACATGGTTCCAATGGAGACACCTTGTATGTAAGTCCTCAACCCATCAATGCTGCAAATTTGCTCCCTGCAACATGGACGGGTTTCACTGGACCGGCAATTCAACTCTCTCATGAGCACGGAGATACTTCTGGGAGGTCCGACGTCGCTAAAACCATTGCACGGGCCTTCCCTGCCCGCAGGGCATTCGCCAGGACAGTGATTGACGATGGCACCGAGCCGGCAAGCTCATTCCCATTCCGTCCTTACCCCAACGATAAGCTGACATACAGGAGTAACGAGATCGTCGAATACCAGACCCCAGCCAACACAGAAGGTTTGGGGACGAATTCATCGTTGCAGAGCAACGCGGACCCGATCAGCGGAGTGGCGATACTTATTGGCAAAGTTCCCGATCTGCTACAGCTATCCGTGCGGCTTCCCATGGCCCAGGTTGGCCTCACACCATTCATCATTGGGCAAGTCGAACGCGACAACGCACATCAGGAAGTGGTGCATCTCAGGTCGCATCCGTGAATCAGGTCTGATAGCCCTATCACAACGTCACCGCAGCCCAAAACAGCCAAAGGGTACCCTGTTCCCGAAGACACCTTTGTCGACGCCTACGTTCTGGCAAACCTGGGACGGGACGATCTGGATCAGGATCAGCTTACGCGGCTCGGACGTGACGAGTACAAAACGGGCAAGGAATTCGAGACTCAAACTCTGCTTGCAAGTGGTGGCCCCGTCGACACGCGAGGAAAGCGCGCAATGGACTACCTCGACAAGCTCCATCCGCAGCAAAACCAAGTGCTTGTCTATCAAAAGTAGCTAAGTGCCGGTACCCATACGTTAATTCCATGCGCTTAGCGTCCGAATTGTCTCCAAGGGTGTAAAGATTTCTGCAAAACCTTGTCGCCAGGGCAACGCCATACCCGTGCCCGCATCCCACCAACCAACCGGGCTCCCAAGAACCCTTTGCACCCTTTTCTGCTCGCCTTTCCTGCCTCGGGCCTTATGCGCAAGCTTCCCTTCGAATCCGCCAGCCCAGGAGGCCTTACTATGCCGAAAATTCACCGCTTCTCCCGCCGCGCCGCAGTCGCGTCCGCTCTCGCACTGGCCATCGCTCCCGCATGCCTTCACGCCGACACCTTCACCCAAACCGATCTCGTATCCGACGTCAGCGGCCTCGCCGCCAACACCGACCCCAACCTCAAGAATCCCTGGGGCGTCTCCTTCTCCGCAACCTCGCCATTCTGGGTATCCGATCAAGCAACCGGAGTCGCCACTCTCTACGGCGCCACCGGCGCCCCGGTAGCTTTGATAGTCACCGTTCCGGGCACCATGACGGGGCCCCAGGGTCCTACCGGCCAGGTCTTCAACTCCACCTCCGGATTCCTCCTTACTAACGGCAACGGTCAAAAGGCGAGCTTCATCTTCGACGGCCTCAACGGGGTCATCAGCGGATGGAACGGCGGCACCACAGCAGTAGTCCAGGCCACAACCGCCGGAGCCGTCTACACAGGTCTCGCCTTGGGCACCAGCGCCACAGGCCCGACCCTGTACGCCGCAAACTCCGCCCCGGGCGGCGGTATCAATGTCTTCAGTTCCACATGGATTGACGCAAGAAACTCTGGCCGGCAGCTTCACCGACCCAAACCTCCCCGCCGGATTCGTCCCCTTCAACATCCAAAACCTCAACGGCAACCTCTACGTCACTTATAAGGGCGCCTCAGGGGGCATCGTCGATGAGTTCGATACCAACGGCAACTTCATCACAAGAATCGCTACCAACGGCCCCCTCATGCTCCCTGGGGAATCGTCTTCGCCCCATCCGGTTTCGGTGCGTACAGCAACGATCTGCTCATCGGCAACTTCGGCAACGGCGAAATCGACGTCTACGATCCAACAACCGACACCTTCCTCGGCACCCTCGACGGCTCTAACGGCCAGCCACTCGTCAACGACTTCCTCTGGGCGCTTGAAACCCGCGCCCCTGGCAGCGGTTTCGACCCCAACGCGGTCTATTTCACCGCCGGCATCAACAATCAGGAAGACGGTCTCTTCGGCGAGATCACAGCCAATACGCCAGAGCCATCAACCATCGTCGGAACCGCGACTGGCCTCATCGCACTCGCATTAGCGGGACTCAGACGCAGGTTCTCCGGTATCTAAACCTCGCGCAGGAATCTTGGGCATGCCCCACACGTCGATTCTGAGATGTGGGCATCGTCCCGAAGGACGACCGCACTCTTCAACTTCGACGAAACTACTCCGTGATCACCCGATCCGCCCACTCCACCAACCACACAAATATCGTCGGGTTACCAAACTTCGCCCCATAGTTGTTCAGATCCGCCTCAGTCACACCTCTGGCACGAGAGCACGCCCCACAAGCATAGATCTGAATATGCTTCGCCGCGACCTTATCCAGCGTCTCCCCGACAGGCGGCCATCCCACCGGCGTAACCGCATTGGCGAGCGTCTTTCGCATCAGCCCAACCGCCTCCCCCAGCAGAAAAATCTGCACCTCGTGTCCCGCCTCCGTGAGTGCGAGCCCATGCAGAAACGGAAACGCCGCTTTGGTTGGATCATCCGAGCCCCACGCGCTCTTCATCATGATCTTGAGCGGCTTATGTGCAGCTTGTCCCCCAAGAGAACCACCAGCCGAAGCGAAAGGCAACGCCGCCAATCGCGCAAATCGCGACAGGAATAATCGACGCACCATAAGTTTCTCCTTGATGGAAGAATCCTACATCTGCATGCCCTCTCGATTCTGATAATGGGTCGAGCCCGCTTGACAAACCCGACGCCCCTAAAACCTGGGAGCATAGAAGGAAAATCCCCTCACGCCGCGCATCTTCAACCGGGCTGTCCATACCGAAGTCCAGACTTAAGCCATTTTCTTCGAATACTTTAGGACTTTAAGTACAGGGGAGGGGGTGGACATTGCAAGACCACACTACCAGACGGTTACCAACACATCGATCCTGAGAAGTGGTCATCAGACCGCTCCTCCATTCCGGCATCAGTTATGATTCCCGCAAACTGCTCTCAATGCCAGAACTCCCCGACATCTCCGCCTACCTCTCCGCCCTCGAGCCGCGCATCGTAGGCCAGCCCCTCACCCAAATCCGCATAGCCAGCCCATTCCTCCTCCGCACCGTCCAGCCTCGCATCGAAGAGGTCGAAGGCCACACCGTCCGTTCCCTCCACCGCATCGGCAAACGCATCGCCATCGAGTTCGACAACGGCCTCTGGCTCGTCCTGCACCTCATGATCGCCGGCCGCCTCCACTGGCGCCCGCTCGGGGCGAAACTCGGAGGCCGCAACAATCTCGCCGCCTTCGACTTCCCCCACGGCTCCCTCGTCCTCACCGAAGCCGGCTCCAAACGCCGTGCCTCCCTCCACCTCTTCGCCAACGAAACCGCCGCCAAAGAAATCGACCCCGGCGGCATCGACGTCTTCTCCGCCACACTCGAAGACTTCCGCACCGCCCTCACCGCTGAAAACCGCACTCTCAAGCGAGCCCTCACCGACCCACGCATCCTCTCCGGCATCGGCAACGCCTACTCCGACGAGATCCTCCACGCCGCCCAGCTCTCACCCATCCTCCAAACCCACAAACTCACCGAAGACCAGTGGCAGCGCCTCTACAAAGCCACCCGCGAAACTCTCAATCTCTGGATAGACCGGCTCAACGCCGAAGCCGCACACGCCTTTCCCGAAAAAGTCACCGCCTTCCGCAAAGACATGGCCGTCCACGGCCGCTTCAACCAGCCCTGCCCCACCTGCGGCACCCCCATCCAGCGCATCCGCTACGCCGACAACGAGACCAACTACTGCCCCCAATGCCAGACCAACGGAAAAATCCTAGCCGACCGCAGCCTCTCCCGCCTGCTCGGCTCCGACTGGCCCCGCACCCTCGACGAGCTCGAAGCCCTCAAAAAACGCTAAGGAAAATGTGCATCAAAGAATCTCTGGCCCTTCGGCATCTTTCGCTCGATGCAGCAGAGTCATCGACAGGTAAGCGCCAATCCAGGAACCCGCCGCCGCGAAGCACACATAAACCCAGTTCTTCGTATAGCTAATCACCGCAAATGCCGACAGCAGATACCACACGCTGCTCCACGTAGCCGCCGGCACTCGCCTCTTCGACGAAACCGCCGCATTGAACATCACATAAACCGCATCCGTCGCAGCCGTGGACACCACGACGCCCAGCGCAAGCCAAAGATCAAAATTTGTCATCATCGATCCCTCGAACGATCTGTCTAAACCAATGCCTAAGGCCTCTTCAGCTACATCGGTTTTTCCTGTGGACTGAATGAAAGCAGTCTACGATGCGTGCTCTCAAGGGAACAGTCGCTGTAGAGTGAGAAGGACCATATCCCTCGGCCAAAGCTTCCATCACCAAACAACGGAGCGATCGCCTGATGCCCGACAGCCGCGCAGAAACAAACTGGAAGCAGATCACTCTCTTCCTCCTCACCCTCGGCGTCCTCATCCTCTGCGCTTTCGTCCTCCAACCCTTCTTCGCCGCCATCGTCGGAGCCATCGTCCTCGCCGTCATCACCCAACGCCCCTATAACTGGCTCGGCACCAAAATCAAAAACCCATCCCTCTGCGCCACCATCGCGCTCATCGTCATCATCCTCGCGCTCATCATTCCTACCGTCTTCCTCGCGCGAAAACTGGGCGAACAGGCGCTCGCCACCATCAACGCCTTCCGCAACGGAGCTCATCAGGACAAAATCAGCAACTTCATCGCCAACCGTCCCGCGCTCGCCGAACGCATCGAGGCCTTCATCAACTCCATCGACCTCAACAACGCCGCCCGCAGCACCGCAGCCTATGTCGGAGGCAACCTCGCCGGCTTCGTCGGCAAATCCGTCCGCGTCATCACCCAGCTCGTCGTCATGCTCTTCCTGCTCTTCTTCCTCCTCCGCGACCGCGCGCTCGCCCTCTCCTCCCTGCGCGCGCTACTCCCCCTCCGCGACGACGAGACCGACGAACTCCTCCACCGCGTCGGCGACACCATCCTCGCCACCGCCCTCGGACGCCTCACCATCGCCGCAGTTCAAGGCCTTCTCGCCGGCCTCGCCTTCTGGGTCCTCGGCGTCCCCAACGTCATCCTCTGGTCCTTCACCCTCACCGCCTGCGCCATGATCCCCGCCTTCGGCTCCTTCCTCGTCTGGGGACCCGTCGCCGTCTACCTCGGCCTCACCGGCCACTGGGGCAAAGCCGCCCTCCTCGTCATCTGGGGAGGCCTCATCGTCAGCACCATCGACAACATCCTCTACCCCATCCTCGTCGGCTCGCACCTCCGAGCCCACACCGCCACCATCCTGCTCTCCATCCTCGGAGGCATCGCCCTCTTCGGCCCCCTCGGCATCGTCCTCGGCCCCGTCCTCTTCACCCTCGCCGACACCCTCCTCGACATCTGGCACAACCGCACCACCGCAACCTGACCAGTCTCAGGGACGGCCCACCGGCCCCGGCGGCCCAAGAATATGGATGCGTATGCAGCCACGTCTCCGCCAGCGCAGGCCAATGAGAGACAGGCAACTCCGTCGGACGCATCCCAAACCCATGGCCGCCCTGGCGTAAACACATGAAGCTCCGCCGGAATCTTCGCATCTTTCAGCGCCTGAAAATAAACAAGCGAGCTCTCCACATGCGCCGCGTAATCATTCTCCGCCTGCAACAGAAAAGTCGGCGGAATCTCTGGCGTTGGCGCGACTGCAGGATTCACCTTGCCATCAGGGCCACTCGTCCATCCTGGATAAATGATCATCTGAAAGTCAGGCCGGGCATCGATCGTCGAAGCCGGAACGTTCTTTCCCTGGAAATCAGAATGCGTACTAAGAACCGCAGCCAGATGCGCGCCCGCCGAAAAGCCAATCACCCCAATGCGCTTCGAATCGATGTGCCACTCAGCCGCGTGAGCGCGAGTCAAACGCATCGCCTGCTGCGCATCCTCCAGGTCCTCAACGTTCTCGGGATAGCGTCCCTCCTCCGGAACACGATACTTCACCAAACGCAAGTCATCCGAAGCGAGTTGAGCCAATCACACACCTCAGTTCCCTCGATATTGTAGGCAAGCCGGATGTACGCCCCACCAGGAAAGACCAGCGCCGCAGCGCCGGTATTCTTCGCCGGATCAGGCGAATAGACCGCCAGGCTGGGCTTGCTGACGTTCGTAACCCGAACCGTAACCTTGCCCGAGACGATGCGGTTGGCATCGGTAGTAGGGTCGATCTCAGGCCCTGTGACCTTCGAAGGCTCGGGGTTGCCATTCGGCCAAAGCAGAAGAGTCTGCTGTTGAGCCGATGCGGACGAGACAAGCAGAACAGCAAGGAGAATTGCCGAAATTCGCATAAATCATCCTAGAGCAAATCCGGCGAAGAAAGATCCCGTCACTTGATGTCGCGCCAATTCCGCCCAACTCCGGCCTCGGCGACGATAGGAATAGAAAACTCCGCGACGTGTTCCATCTCATGCTTCACCAGCTTCTGAAGTTCCTCCGCCTCCTCGGGAACAACATCGAAGAGCAATTCGTCGTGAACCTGAAGCGTCATCTGTGACTTGAGTTTGCGCTCGCGAATAAGCTGATCGATCCTCAGCATCGCCAATTTAATCAGGTCTGCCGCCGTTCCCTGCAGCGGCGTGTTGATCGCCGTTCGCTCTGCAAAACCACGCATGTTCGGGATTGCGCGACTGAATATCCGGTATCGGCCGAACGCGGCCAAAGTAGGTTTTGACGGATTGCTCGCGACGCACAGTTTCTAGCGTCTCCTCGATAAATCGCTGCACGCCCTTGTATCTCTCGAAGTAACGTTCAATGTATTCACGCGCCGTCTTCTGGTCGATGTTGAGCTGCGCAGCCAGTCCAAACGGACTGATGCCATAAACAATCCCGAAGTTCACTGCCTTCGCGCGATTACGCGTCTCCTTATCCATCGTCGCCGCATCCACTCCAAAGACCTCGCTCGCAGTCAACGTATGAATGTCCTTGCCCGTCCGATAAGCATCGAGCAGCAACGGATCCTGCGAGAAGTGAGCCATCAATCGCAGCTCAATCTGCGAGTAGTCCGCCGACATCAGCACATTTCCCGGCGCCGCAATGAAGGCCGCACGAATCTCCCGGCCCACAGCCGTCCGCACCGGAATATTCTGCAGATTCGGATTCGTGCTCGAAAGTCGCCCCGTCGCGGTTCCCACTTGGTTGAACGTCGTATGCACCCGCCCCTGCGCATCGGTTAATTGCGGAAGCGAGTCCAGATAAGTGGATTTGAGCTTCGCAAGCTGGCGGTATTCCAGAACAAGCGCGGCACACGAATGCTGCTCTGCAAGTTCCTCCAACACATCCTGCGCAGTCGAAACCACCTTCCCCTTGCCATACTTCATCGGCTTAGGCAGCAACATCTTGTTGAACAACACATCCCCAAGTTGCTTCGGCGAATTAATGTTGAAGCGATGCCCGGAGTCCTTGTAAATCCTCTCCGCCAGATCGTCGATCTCGACCGCCAGCCGCGTCGACATCCCACGCAAAAACTCCGGGTCAATCCGCACCCCAACTTGCTCCATCCGCAACAGCACAGAAACTAGCGGTTTATCGATCGTCTCGTAAACATTTAGCAGCGCAGATTCGCCCGCGTGTAGCGCTCGGCGCGGTCGCAGAAGCGGCAAACAGCATCTCCGGCGTCACCGCACCGCCAAGCGAAGGATCATCAGCAGGAATGCGATGTTCAATCGGCCCAGACTCAGCAATCTGCTTACCAATCGCCGCCGCAAGCCGAACGATGGCCGCCGCCGCCTCCGGCAAACGCTTCGGGTCGGCAGGGTTATCCTTCGTAAGCTGATGCACCAGTGCGCGGCTCGTCGTGCGAGCAGCAATATCAGGCAGCGTGTGCGAACCATGCGTCGGATTGACTAGATAGCTCAGCAGCATCACATCATCGCGAACACCCTCCAACGGCAGCCTAGTGCGGCGCCAGAGCCCGCAGAATCGCTTTCAAATCATGCACGTCCTTTGGGAAGTTTTGGATCTGCCAGCGCCTCTCTCACTCCGGGCGAATCCAGCGACACCTCAATCGCAAAGCTGTCGGAGACGGCAAGACCCAAGCCGCCTCGCCGGATCTTGTGCCGTCGCATTCGACACAATGGCCGCGGAACTCGGCGCCGCAGACTCGGCCCCTCCAAAGAGAGACATATTCTCCGACGGCGGCGGCTCAGGCTCAACCACTCTCCTCCGAAGGCTCAGCGGCAGTCTCCTCCGCAATCGCCCGCGCATCCTCAAAGATCGCAATAGCTAGCCCGCGCGCGCGATTCGTCTCCAGGATCAACCGCGCGAGCCTCACTCAGAAGCTTGCCGATCTCGCCGGGCGTCGGCTTGAGGTTGTAATCGATGACCGTGTTATCCACCGCAGGAGCAAGCTCCTTCAGCAAAGTCGTAAACTCCAGCTCCGCGAAGAGCTGACGGCAGGCAGCATTGTCCACCGGTTGCGTCCGCATGGCCTCGAGCGAATACTCAATCGGCACGCTCGTGTGAATCGTCACCAACTCCTTCGATAGCAGAATGTTCTCGCGGTTATTCTGCAGCGACTCCCGATACGTCTTGCGCTTCACCTGCTCAGGAGTACTCGTGCCGCATCAAGCGCAGCCTCCACAGTGCCGAACTGCTGAATCAGCTCAACCGATCCCTTGTCGCCAATCCCCGGAGCACCCGGAATGTTATCGACCGAGTCCCCCCGCAGCGCCATCACATCCACCACGCGCTCAGGTGGCACACCCAGCACCGCCTCCACACCAGCCGGATCGAGAACCAGATTGTCCTTCGTCGGATTCAGAATAGAAACATCCTTGTTGACCAGCTGCATCATGTCCTTGTCCGACGACACAACATAAACATGATGCCCAAGCGCGGCCAGCTTGTGCGACAGCGTCCCAATCACGTCATCCGCCTCAAAGCCCTCGTAGTAGAGAATCGGAATTCGAAAAGCCTCCAGCGCCCGCCGGATATAGGGCTGCTGCTGAATCAGGTCAGGAGGAGTCTCCGTCCGGTTCGCCTTATATCCGCCATACTCCACCGTCTCAAACTGCTGCGTCTTGATATTGAACTTCTGCACATCCTTCAACTGCGTCGCCAACTCGTTCCGATGCACCGGCGCGCCCACGTCATAGACCGCCGCCAGATACTGTGGTGCAAAGTCCTTGCGCAGCTTGTTGATCATGTTCACAAACACATACGTCGCCGCCGTAGGAATTCCCGTCCGCGTAGACATGGGCCGCTGCCGCTGCATCGCGTGATAAGCGCGAAAGATAAAGGCCATGCTGTCGAGCAGATAGATCGGCGGTTTTGTTTCGGACGCAGAGGGTTGAAAAGGTACTTTAGCCATCACCTTCTGATGGTAGCGCGTTGTAACTGGATGAGAACCTATAACAGCAGCATGCAGTCGCCGTAGCTGAAGAACCGATAACGTTCGCGAACGGCATGGGCATAGGCGGCAAGCACCGCTTCCCTGTCCCGCAAAGGCGCTGACAAGCATCAGCAGCGTGGATTTCGGAAGATGGAAGTTGGTCAGAAGACCGCTCACAATCTGAAATTTATATCCGGGAGAGAGAAAAATACTGGTCTGCGCCGGAGTGCGCCTCCAGAGGCTTTCCCTGAGCGATCTCGCGCAGTGCTCCAGCGTCCGCGTCGTGGTCGTGCCTGCGGCGATGATGCGATTCCCAGCGTCCAGCGCGGAGTTTATCGCTTCGGCGGTAGCTGCGGGGAGGGTGTAGTGTTCGGCGTGGAGATGGATGTCCTCAACATTTTCCGCACGAACTGGCTGGAAGGTACCTAGGCCGACATGAAGAGTAATCGTCTCAACTCGGACTCCTATATCTCTGATTTCCTTGAGGATCTCGGGAGTAAAGTGGAGGCCCGCAGTGGGCGCGGCAGCGCTGCCGGGTTCGTGGGAGAAGACGGTTTGATAGCGGTCGCGATCTTCGATCGTGTCGTCGCGGTGGATATACGGGGGGAGCGGCATGTGGCCTATTTTGTTGAGGATGGCGTGGAAGTCGGCGACGGGTTGGAAGCGCAGAGTGCGTTCGCCAAACTCTCCCGCAGCGATTATCTCCGCCTCCAGCAATGGTTTAGGTTCATCTTCGGCGCGGAAGTGGAGGTGTTCGCCGGGTTGGACTTTCTTACTGGGGCGAACCAGTGCGGTCCAATCGTTCTCGCTAATCTGTTGGGTTAGAAGGACTTCGATTCGCCCTGACGGCTCGGGAGAGTTGTGCTGCGTGTGGAGACCGGCGCGGGTGGCGTAGAGGCGGGCGGGGATGACGCGGCTGTCGTTGAGGATGAGGAGGTCGCCAGGTTGCAGAAAATGGGGGAGATTGCGAAAAAAATCGTCCTGGTAGGCGCCGGTGGCTGCGGTCGACGACCAGCATGCGGCTGGAGCCGCGAATCGCCGGTGGGGACTGGGCGATCAGCTCTTCGGGCAGGTCGAAATTGAAGTCGGATACGCGCAAATCAGGTCAAAAATGCGTGGTAATTTGTGGTGTTTTGGATGGTAAATCGTGGTGACTTTGTGGTGTTTTGCGTGGTGATTCTTCGCCGCCTGAAATCTTTCACTTTTCTCAACTATTTTTTCACCGATTGGGCCAGTTCGACAGAGCGGTCGAGGGCAGCCTGGACCGAGGGCAGGTCGGCAGGAGCAGGAAGTGTCCAGGCGATGGTCACCCGCGAAAAAGGTTTGGGGATGAGGAAGCGGTCCCAGGAGCGCAGCTGCCATGCCCGGTGGGGATGGATGTAACAGGTGCGGACGGTAGTGTTGACGAGTTGTGCGAGCTGGGCCGCGCCGGGTTTTGCGACCATGGCAGGGCCGCGGGGGCCGTCGGCGGTGAAGGCACAGTAGTGGCCCGGAGAGATAGGCGCGCTGCATATTGCGCAGGCCCGGGGCTCCGTCGCGTGAGCTCGAGCCGCGGATGGCAACATAACCGAGCCGCTCGACCGTGCGTGCGATGAGTTCGCCGTCGAAGCTTCGGCTGATCAGGATGGTGAGGCCGTATTTGCGGAAGCGCCATGCTCCGGCGAGCAGGCAGCGGTGCCAGAAGGCGTAGACCGCCGGGGGCGGCGAGTCGTAGCCGGGAGTCGCGCCGGGCTCGCAGACGTCCTCGTATCGCAGCGTCATGCCGAGACAGCGGATGATCAGGCTCGCCAGGCGCGGCACGATGGCGAGGGTGATGCGCTGCTTCAGGTTGTAGGCGGAAGCCACTGTTTGAGTTTACCCTTGCGGTTCCGTTGTCGAGGGGGTCTATTCTCGAAGCTGATGCAGACCTTTCCGCTTCATCCTTCGGTCGTCATCGCGGCGGTGCTGACGCTCTTTCCGTTTCTGGTGGCAGCGTTCTGGCCGCGCGTCGTTCAGGCGGAACCGCGCTCTCACGCTGCCGTTCGCATCATTCGACCGGCGGTGCTGTGCGTCCCGTATGTGCTGGTTGCGACATCGTACGGGCAGTTCCGATGGACGTGGTTTGCCCTTTACCTGCTGCTGCCTGTAGTGATCAGTTGGCTGCTTTATCTGGCCAGTCTTGCGGACCCGGAGCAGCGCGGAGACTGGCGCGACTTTCTTGTTCTCGTGGTCATTGGTCTGGCGGTGGACCTGCGGTGGTTTGAGCCGGCATGGCCGCCTCGTCTGGCGGTCTTCAACAAGATGCTGCTGCTGGATGCCGGCCTCTATGGCTTTCTTGCGATTCGCCAACTGCAGGGTGTGGGCTTCGATCTGCGGCTTCGTGTTGGCGATCTCCGGATTGGCCTGCGGGAGTTCGCCATGTATGCTCCGATCGCGATTGCGCTGGGACTTGCGATGGGGTTTCTGCATTTCCATGCGGAGCTTCCCTCGTTGCCTCGCGCGGTGCTGGCCTGGGTATTTACGTTTTTCTTTATCGCGGTGCCGGAGGAGGTCTTCTTCCGCGGGTGGATGCAGAACCTGCTGGAGCGGCGCGTGGGGCGCGATGGGCATTGATGGTGACAGCGATTCTGTTCGGCCTTTCACACTTCAACAAGCGCGCTGCGCACTTCAACTGGCAGTATGTCCTGCTCGCCGCGATCGCAGGGATCTTCTATGGGCGGGCGTGGCGTCAGGAGCGGCGCGTGGGAGCTCCTCGCATGACCCATGCACGGTCGATACGCTCTGGTCGCTCTGGCTGCGTTGAGAGTGGATGGCCGACGGGGCGGTCCGGCCGGTGATGGCGGTAGTACTGAAGGTAACCCGAGGCCGACCCGCATGTGACGATGCAGCGCCATTAGGCACCGTTATGGCGACGCAAAGACCCATGATGCCGTGAGCCAGCCCGAGCGAGTAGATGTTGCGGTAGCGCAGGAAGAGCATGCACGAGATCGCTCCCCAGAGGAGCGTCATGGGAGTGAGAACGGGATTGGGCAAGTGGGCAATCGAGAAGATCATCGGTAGCAATCGTGACCGCCAGGGCTTTGCCGGGCAACAGGCGCAACAGCCGCAACAGAAAATAGCTCTGCAGGATAAATTGCTGCATGAGCGCCCATACGATGTAATTGCTCGCGTGCACAGGCGAGCGGAGAGTTGCCGTGGAGCGGATGTAGCCTTCCGGTGCGCCAGGCGAGGAAGACGGCGAGGCCGGAGAGCAAGTATCGCAACAGCGAGGATCCAGAGCGAAGCACCACAGACCTTTGCGGCCCATGCCCAGCGCGGTCCACTGGTCGCGCCGCGCCCAGGAGGTTCCGCCGATCCACGCGAAGGCGAGCCAGTAGAGAGCTCTTTGCGTGGGATTGGCGGTCCAGATGGTCGCCATGATGAGGCAATATCCTACGGCGAGTTCCAGCAGATCGCGCCGCCTTGTGTTTGTTTGGTTTGCGCTGACAGGCCCCGTTGCTGTTGTTCCTGCTGCCAATGGTGGGTCCTCGGATTCCTGTTCTGTAGATATATACGAGCGAGCGGCTGTTTGGGTAGGCAAGCGCTGGGCACTTTGCGGCCCACATTTACGATTTCTTGATGCCATATGTGGTCTGCTTAATGGGCTCATCGAGAGGTTCCGTCATGCGATTCTTCCTGCGACTTCGTGTATTTCTCTTTTTTTCGTAGCCGTGTCTGCCGGCAACGCTGCCGATTGCGAGACGACAGCCCGCCTCGCACGAAGAGGTGGAGGAGTTGCGGCAGACGGTGCGCGAGTTGGCCGACCAGGGTGAGCGCACTGGAAGAGGAGTTGAATAAGCAGAGATCGGCGCGGTGGTGGATACTGCCTCGTTAAAGCCGGCCGTCCTGGCGTTGCCCGCCGCGAATATTCGCAGCAGCGTGGAGAGCATTTCGAGCAGCGGCGTGGCTGCCGCGACTAGCAGGCCGCCACAGCGCAGAGCACGCCTGCGATTCCGGCGCTCCCGACAGCGCTTCCCGGAGGCGCTACGTTGAACTACACGCTCGACGGCTACTACGAGTATGACTTCAATCACCCGATCGGCAGAGTGCAGTATCTGCGTCCGTACGATGTGTTGAGCAACGTCTTCAGCATCAACCAGGCCGATCTTGTCTTCGACTGGCAGCCGGACGTCGCCGAGCGGCAGGCGTTATGGGATGCGGCTGGACTTCCAGTTCGGACAGGCGACCGAGACGTTGCAGGGCAATCCTGCGAATGAGCCGCGGCCAGAGATCTACAGAAATATCTTTCAGGCGTATGGGACGTATGTGGTTCCGCTGGGCAAGGGACTGAACGTCGACGTGGGGAAATGGGCGAGTTCCCTGGGGATCGAGGGGAACTACACCAAGGACCAGATGAACTATTCGCGCTCGTTCTACTTCGACTATCTGCCGTTTTACCACGAGGGAGTCCGCGTGAACTACAAGTTGAACGACAAACTCACGCTGAACTACTGGCTGGTGAATGGGACGAATCAGTCGGAGCCGACGAACAGCTACAAAGACGAGCTGTTTGGATTTACCGCGCAGCCGGCGAAGAGTGTTTCGTGGAACTTCAACTACTACGTCGGGCAGGATCATCCGGATGTAATGCCTGCAACCAACTGCACCGCGCCGGTGCAGCCGGGACTCTGCCTCGCTCCGATTATTCCGGCGCCGAATGGAAAGGCCCACATCTTCGACAGCTACGCGACGTGGAATACGACGCCGAAGCTTACGCTGGCACTCGAGGGCGATTATGTCATTCAACGCCTGTGGGCGAATGCTGGGCCGGGCGAGTCGTCCGCACCTTCGGAGGTCTACGGCGGTGCGGGATACGCCCGCTATCAGTTCACGCCGCGGATGGCGCTGGCGGGACGAGGAGAGTATCTCAGCGACAAGGGGGGCCTGTACACCGGGACGTCGCAGGTGCTGAACGAGTTTACCGGGACCTATGAGTACAAGTTCGGCGATGGATTTCTGGCGCGCGTGGAGTTCCGGCGCGACCACAGCAATGTGCCGTTCTTCCTGACGAACAAGCCGGGCGTGTTGGCGACGAGTCAGCCAACGTTCGGCATCGGGATGGTGTGGTGGTACGGGGCGAAGCAGGGGGCGTGGTAGCGGCGCGGCAATTCAGCGATTTTTCCACGGAGCGAGTGTCTTATAGATTGGGATGGCGGTGGCGTTCTTCTTTTTCGCGGCGAGCAGGCGGCGTTTGATGAGCCAGCGGACTGCGTCCTGCGCGGCGCTCTTGCTGAGGCCGACGTTTTCGGCGAGTTCCTGGTAGCTGATCTGCACGTCGGCGCCACGCTGCTCGGCTTCGGCCGCGAGCCAGAGGTAGACAAGAAAGCTCGCTGGCCGGCGGTCGTGTCCCGTGAGATCGCGCATCAGGGTGTGGGTTACGTAGGGATCGAGTTTTGGCATTTTTTCGATGCGACTATATCGATTATTACTATAGCGATGAATAGGCAATTGCGCTGGGCCGCTCGCGGGTTCTAGTCTGCTCGGCAGAGGAGGAGAGACCATGATTCGAGGCGTGAAGTTTGTTGGAATCCCGGTAAAGGACCAGGATGCGGCGTTGAAGTTCTGGACGGAGAAGGTGGGATTGAAGGTTGCCACCGACCAGGAGATGGGGCCGGGGCAGCGATGGATCGAACTGTCGGTTCCCGGCGCAGAGACGGGACTGGCGCTGTTCACTCCGGAGGGACATGAGGACAGGATCGGGACGTTTCAGTCAATCAGCTTCTGGTGCGATGACGTCGTGGCCACCGCAAAGGCGCTGGAGTCGCGCGGGGTGAAGTTCGTCAAGCCACCAAAAAAGGAAAGCTGGGGAACGTCGGCCATCTTTGCGGATGCCGATGCAAATAAGTTCGTGCTCTCGAGCCGATAAGCGATGACCGAGGACCGACGAGCGCGAGAGAGCACGGCGCTTAGCTGTATCTGAGCCAGCGGAGGATCTCCGGCAGGTTGGGCTTCTTGCCGTACATCAGGACGCCCACGCGATAGATGCGGCTGGCGATCCAAAGGATGACGTAGATCGTCGCGATGAGCAGAACGATGCTCAGCACAATCTGCCAAACCGGCGGCTGATGCACGATGATCCGCGTGTACATAATGAGCGGCGTGCAAAAGGGCACGAAGGACATGAACACCGAGATGGGACCGTCGGGATCGGTGACGACTCTGAAGATGACGACAGAACAGGCGATGAGCGGCAGCATGAGGAACATGTTCATCTGCTGCAACTCCTGCTCGGAGTTCGTCATCGCTCCCAGAGCCGCGGCGATGCTGGAGTAGAGGATGTAGCCAAGGATGAAAAAGATGACGAAGCAGACTAGTTGGCCGGGCGTGGGGAGGGCGTCGAGATTCGGTGGCGAGTCCCTGGATTTTGAAGGCCACGAGGGCAACGGCGATCCAGATGCCGACTTGGGTAAGACCGACAGAGCCAACGCCGATCACCTTGCCGGCCATCATCTCGGCCGGGCGGACTTTGGACAGCATGACTTCAAAGACGCGCGAGGTCTTTTCTTCAATGATGGACCGCGCGACATTCATCCCATAGAAGAGGATGACGAAGTACATGAGGAAGAAGAGCCCGTAGGCGCTGATGAAAGCGGCATCGGAGTTCTTGCGGTCCTTAGGGGGCGGTTTGAGCTCGACCGGCTTGAGGAGGTCGTTGACCTCGGTGGCGCTCATGCCCTTCTGGGCGAGGGTTTCGCGCGCGAGGACTCCGCGGACGGCGTCGGCTACGCGGGATTTGGTGACGATGTCGGCCTTCGCTTTCGGGTCCCACTCGTAGGTGCCGCGCGACTCGCCCGGGAGCAGGAGGCGTGACCCAGAGATAGCCGCCGAGGCCGATGCTGCGCTTCTGCATCCGCTGGTCGAGCAGGTCGCGAACGCCGGGCTCAGTGGGGGAGTAGACGTCGACGATGGCTTGGCGGTTTTTGCCGGAGAGCTCGGTCTTGAGGTCCTCGGCGAACTGCGGGTTATCGGTGACGACAGCGATGTGGTTGGAGCCGATGCGGCTGTTGATCACCGCGCCGCCGAAGAGAAGGCCTCCCATGAGGATCGGAATGAGGATCGTCATGATGAGGAAACTCTTGGCGTGGATGCGCTCCAGGTACTCGCGCCTTGCGATGAGCCAGACGTTACGCATCAGCTTTGCCTCCTACGACTTCGATGAAGATCTCTTCGAGGGTGGGTTCCATCACTTCAAAGTGGTTGATGTGGGTGCCGTTTTCGATGGCTGCGGCGAGAAGATGCTGGGCGGAGGCGCCGTCGTTGAGTTTGATCTCGGCGTGGCCGGAGTAGTTTTTGGCCGACTCGATGGTGGGATGGTCGAGGAAACCGGCGTCGCCGTCGAAGATGATGTCGACGCGGTTGCGGGGGTAGCGGCTCTTGATCTCGCGCACGCCTCCGGCGAGGACGAGGTTGCCGCGGTTGATAAGCGCGATGGCGTCGCAGAGTTTCTCGACCTGATCCATGCGGTGGGTGGAGAAGAGGATTGTTCGACCCTGATTGCGGAGGTCGACGAGCGTGTCCTGCAGGAGCGTGGCGTTGACGGGGTCGAGGCCGCTAAACGGCTCGTCCATGATGATGAGGTCGGGCTCGTGCAGCAGCGCGGCGATGAACTGGATCTTCTGCTGCATGCCTTTGGAGAGCTCTTCGGTCTTTTTCTCGATAGCTTCGGTGATCTCCATGCGCTCGCACCAGGCGTAGGCTCGCTTGCTGGCGGTGGCAGCGTCAAGGCCGTGAAGCTCGCCAAGAAAGATGAGCTGATCGATGACCTTCATCTTTTTGTAGAGGCCGCGCTCTTCGGGGAGATAACCGACGCGGGTCAGAAGGTCGCGCTGGAACGGCTGGCCAAAGAGGTTGACGGTGCCGGAGTCAGGTACCGTCATGCCGATCATCATGCGAATGGTCGACGTCTTGCCGGAGCCGTTGGGGCCAAGCAGGCCGAACATACTGCCGGGCTCAATTTGAAAGCTGAGATCTGCGACAGCGACTTTGGTGTCGTAGACCTTGCGGACATTTTGAAGCACTACGATGGACATGAATTCTCGTATGGATGAGCTGTTAGCAACTAGTTTAGCAGGGCTTAGCCGGTGGATTAGATGTTGGTAGCATCGGTATGTGCTGGAACTCTCTACACCGATGAAGTTTGTAAAGCGGGTGGGCGAGCGCGTTGCTGCTGAATTGACGAAGCGCGGCGTCGAGACGGTCGAAGACCTGCTGTACCATCTGCCGTTTCGTTATGAAGACCGGTTGAATCCGGTGCAGATCCGCGCGCTGCAGGCAGGCGCGATGGCTTCCGTGATTGGCGACGTGCGTGGGACAGTGCTTTTGCGGACCCGTCACATGCCTCTGTTTGAGATGACCGTGGGGCAGGGACTCGATACCGTGAAGGCAATGTGGTTTCACGGCAGCTATCTGCGCGACCGGTTCCAGGTGGGACAGATGGTCGCGCTCTACGGGAAGCTGGAGCCCTCGCGGTCGAGCGCCGGAAAGTTCAAGATGATACAACCTCAGTTCGAGATTCTCCCTGCTCATGGCGGCGCGGATGCGGAGTTTGCGATGCTCGAAGTGGGAAGAATCGTACCGGTTTACGAGACGCTGGGCGGCACGACTGCCTGGGGCGCGAAGCTGGGTTCGAAGTGGCTGCGCCGGTTGATCTGGTCTGTGTTTGAGGAGTTAGAAAAACAGCAAGTCAGCGACTCGGCAAGTCAGCGAGAGGTAGATGCGGTTGAGGAGACGCTTCCGCGAGCGCTTCGCGAGCGCTTGATGTTTCCGACACGGCTTGCAGCGCTGAAGGCAGTGCATTTTCCGGAGGCTGGAACACCGATGACGGAATTGATGTCCTCGGGAACTCCTGCGCACCGACGGCTGATCTTTGAGGAGCTCTTTTACCTGGAACTGGGACTTGAGTTGAAGCGTCGACGTCTGCGCGAA
>CAVZGJ010000019.1:0-131100 GCA_963774735.1 uncultured Acidobacteriaceae bacterium
TTGTATCCAGTGGATTGATGCCGCTGGCGAGGATCCTGACGAGCACGTGGTTCGGTTTGAGAGTCGGGATCGGAAGGTCGATCTTGCGAAAAACTCCGCCGGGCTCGTCAACGATGTATGCCTGCACAAATCTCTCCTAAAATTGCAGCTTCACTTCATCGATTGAGGGCGCCTTCTTTAACGCTGATTCCTTTTTGTTCAATTTTCGCGAAAAACACAGCCTTGATGGTAATCCAGTGGATTCGCAAATAGGCTACTTGACACTCCATAACTAGTAAACTACATAGGTAGGGTAACTGAGGGTCAAGCACGCCAAATGAAACGATCTCAGGACAAATTGCAGATCTCATCCATCCGCGAGCTCTACACGATTGAAAAGAAACAGTTTCTGGCGCTCTATCGGTCATTTTTATTCCGCGTTGTGGACCTGGAGTTGTTGTCAGCAGGCGCAGACCCGATCAGGCTCCTCGGGCAACTCGCTGCACTGCTCGCCGGAGTGAGCTATTTGTTTACGTTCTGGGTGGTTTTTACACCAGCACGATTTTCGAAAGAGTTTCTCTGGACCATGGAGCATCTTCTCACGGCGACAACGATGGTGGTCGTCGGCCTTTTCTCGGTTTTGAACTGGGATTCTATCTTCCCGAACAAGCACGATGTGCTGATCCTTGCGCCGCTCCCGGTCCGCACGAGTACACTCTTCCGCGCCAAGTTGTCTTCATTGATTACGGCTTTGGGCCTCTCCGTTCTTGCCGTAAATATCTTTTCCGGGCTTCTCTGGCCTTTTCTATTTTCTTCGACGAACGGCGGCGGCTTCGCAGGCGTGGGAAGATCCCTGGCAGCTTACTGGATCACGATGCTCCTTGCGGGACTTTTCATCCTCTGCTGTGCCCTGGGGGTCTATGGCGTGGCCGCTCTATTCCTGCCGAGACAGCTTTTTTTGCGTTTGTCGGCTCTGTTGCAGACAGGAGCGTTCTTCCTCTTTTTTGGCGCGTTCGTACTCGAACCTTCCCTGGAGACTCGAAGAGCTTTAGCGGCTCCGGAGAACCACCGGCTACTTGCCGCTCTGCCTTCGTACTGGTTTCTCGGCTTGTTTCAACAACTCAACGGGTCGATGCTTCCGGAGTTCGCGCCCCTGGCGAGGCGCGCCTGGGAGGCTCTTGCGATCGCAATCTGCATTGGGGCTGTGTCTGCCTTTCTAGCGTACTTTCGAACGATGCCAAAGATTGTGGAGGAGCCGGATATCGTTCCTGGCGACTGCCACTTCGAGCAGGCAATATCCTGCGGATCGCCGTCGCAAACCTGTGTGACGTTGTTCAGCGCCCACACCCTGTTACGAAGTCCTCAACACAGAGGGATGCTCTCGTTTTATCTGGGGACGGGATTCGCAATCCTTCTCGCCTATATAAAGACCCCTTTCGAACAAACATCACTATCGCATGGATCGCGCGGCGATGCGGTGGATGTTGCGTTTCTGACGGCGAGCATCTGGATGATCTGCTTTGCTATTCTTGCGGTTCGGATCGTGTCTTCGATGCCACACACCTTGCGGGCGAACTGGATATTTCGCACTACATCGACGCGAAAACCGGCGGAAAGTTTATCTGCTGTGAGGCGCTCGTGGCTTGTGATCGCTCTGGCACCGGCGTGGTTTTTGCTGGCCGTTCTGCTTCTGATCCGGTGGCCGACGGTACAGGTAGCTGGACATCTCATCGTGCTCGGCTTTGTGGGGATGATTGTGATCGAGCTGAGCTTATTGGGTTTCCGCAAACTTCCATTTACCTGCTCGTATCTTCCCGGGAAGTCGAAGGCTCCTGTGCTGTTCTGGAGTTGCCTCCTCGTGCTTCTGCCCCTTCCAGCCGCCCGAGTAGAGCAACTAATGCTGAATTCGTTATCACGCTACGTTTGCATGATTACCTTGCTCGCTGGCATCGCCACGTGGGCTCGATGGTGTACGACGGTGTCTGCTCAGACTACTGACGAGTTGATATTCGAAGAAGAATATCCTCCAGCGGTTCTGAGCCTGGGCCTTGAAGCTGCAGATTCAGCTAGTCGCGCGGCTCCTGAGTTTTGATTCGATGTCAGAGGTTGTTATCGAACGCCGCCGGCGATGGAGGGGATGAGCATGATCTCGTCGCCGTCCTGGAAGGCGTAGGCTTCGCCGCCGAGGAAGCGGATGTCTTCGTCGTTGACGTAGATGTTGATGAAGCGGCGGAGCTTGCCGTCTTCGCCTTTGATCTGCGTGGAGAGCGCGGGGAAGGTCTGGTCGATGTCGGCGAGCAGGCCGGGGAGATTGGCGGCGGCGGAGTCGAATTGTTTGCGGCCATCGGTGTGGCGAGTGAAGGCGGTGGGTAGGGTCACTTTGACGGACATTAGTTGGCTCCTGCGGTGGCGAGTTCGGGTTCGTGCGGTGCCGTCGAGTTCGCGGAGGTAGGCGGCGAAGTCGGCGAGGCGCGGACGGACGGCGCGGCGTCCAGTGCTGGTAGCTGGTCGGTGAGGGCGTCGGTGGTCTTGAGGCCGTTGCCGGTGATGCAGGTGACGGTGATCTGGTCGTGGCTGATGCGACCATCGGCGTAGAGGCGCGCGGTGACGGCGGTGGTGACGCCGCCTGCGGTCTCGGTGAAGATGCCTTCGGTCTCGGCGAGCTCCTGGATGCCGGAGACGATTTCGACGTCGGAGACGTCTTCGGCCCATCCGCCGGAGTCGCGGATCATGCGCGAGGCGGCGGGGCCGTCGGCGGGGTTGCCGATGGCGAGCGAGCGGGCGATGGTGTTGGGGCGCTGCGGGATGACTTCGTCAGTTCCCTGCTTGACTGCGGTGGAGATGGGCGAGCAGCCGGTGGCCTGGGCTCCGAAGAAGCGGACGGGCTTGTCTTCGACGAGGCCGAGGTAGATGAGCTCGTTGAAGGCCTTGCGAATTTTGCGGATGAGCGAGCCGCCGGCCATGGGGACGACGACGTTGTCGGGCAGGCGCCAGCCTAGTTGCTCGGCGATCTCGTAGCCTACGGTCTTGGAGCCTTCGGCGTAGTAGGGGCGGAGGTTCACGTTGACGAAGCCCCAGTTGTATTCGTCGGCGATCTGGGTGCAGAGGCGGTTGACGTGATCGTAGTTGCCGTCGATGCGGACGAGGCGCGCGCCGTAGACCTGGGTGTTGAGGATCTTTGCGGGCTCGAGGTCGGCGGGGACGAGGATGGTGGCCTTGAGGCCGAGGCGGGCGGCCTGGGCGGCGACGGAGTTGGCGAGGTTGCCGGTGGAGGAGCAGCCGACGGTGTCGAAGCCGAACTTGCGCGCGTTGGCGAGGGCGACGGAGACGACGCGATCTTTGAAGCTGAGGGTTGGGAAGCAGACGGCGTCGTTTTTGACGTAGAGATTCGTTGCGCCGATGCGCTTGCCGAGATTGGTTGCGCGAACGAGCGGAGTGAAGCCTACGGGGAGGTCGGGCTGGAAGCCTTCAGGGATAGGAAGGAGAGCGGCATAGCGCCAGATGTTCGCCGGGCCGGCAGCGATGTTTTCTTTGGTGAAGATGCCGCGGACGGCGTCGAGGTCGTAGCCGAGTTCGAGGGGATAGAGGCAGTCGGGGCAGGCGGAGAGGGGCTGGTTGCCGTAAGTCTTGCCGCACTCATTGCACTTCAGCTCATAGCGGCTACAGGAATAATTCATGATGCTCTTTCCGAGTAGGAAGAGCGATGAGCTTTTTGACTTTTCTCTTGGTTGGCCGTCCGGGAATCTGAAATACGGGGCGGCCTTTTGGGCTGGATGCTCCGAATCTCATGTTCCCTGCGGGTCTCGCAGGAGAGAGTTGACACCGGTACGCCTTTGTTCTGTCCGGTTGTCGTGGCGTCAAAGGGCTCGTCCCTCAACCACTCTGCATGAAATTCAAATCTGCCGAAGCAGACTGGAATATGACAGTTGTACCATACGGAACATTGAGTGCAAATGAGAGCCATGGTTGAAGAGTTGGATTGCGGGCGGCGGCTTGGGGGCAAACAGCGGCTGATTTCACTGGCCGAGTGCGTTGTGGGTGTTTTCTTGGTGCTCGGGCATAACTCTGGCGGGTGTTGCCGAATGAGGTCTTTCTTCTGTTTGGATTGGGCCTGGTGTCGCTCTGGCTGCGAAACGGCGGAGTTGCCGGCGCTGGCTTGCGGCGTCCGAGATCATGGTCTGGACGGTGTTTGCGGCAATCGTCACGGCAATTCTGAACAGGTGGAAGACGTGGTGACGGACCCGATCAGCCGTCTCTTTACGCACGAGCCCCGACATGTATCTACGATTCTGCAGCACCCTCACGACCTGCGAAAGAGCTTGATTGCGCTGGGAATTGTCTGGACGTTTGCTGCGTTTGGCGAGGAGATCGGCTACCGGGGCTATCTGATGACTCGTTTCGGCGAGATGGCCGGAGGCGGGCGGATAGGAAAGACGGTGAGCCTGGTAATGGTCAGTCTGCTCTTTGGCTTCGGCCACTTCTACAAGGGGCCTGCGGGGATTGTGGAGAGCACCGCCTCCGGGGTCCTGCTCGGGACGGTCTATCTTGTGACAGGGAACCTCTGGGGACCCATTCTCGCGCATGGTTTCGCCGACACGATTGCGGTGGCAGCGGTGTACTTCGGCTGGGCTTAGTGGCCGGGAACAGACCGTAACGCTGAAGTTGTATCGACCGGGCTGCGCCGCTGCGGGTGTACTGAACGGGCGACGGGAGGGTTCGATGAAGAACTATCTGAAGTTTGCGGCGAGCTTCTGGATCGGTGCGTTCCTGATGGCCGGGTCGATGCCCTCTGCTCGGAGTGGGGCAAAAACGAAGGCGTCTTCTGCAGATGCGACTGCCGTGGCAGACAAGTCGCGGGCACTCGCGTAGATGAGGCAAGGATCAGGCGTTAGGGAGGACGATGTCTCGGACACCCTGGGCGAAGGCTGCGGGGTCGAACTCGGTGCGGAGGATCTCGTCGGGGCAGTCGGTCATGAGGGCGACGCGCCAGTTGCAGACGAAGGCGACGAGTTTGCTCGGGCTGGGCGGTTTTGATCGCGGAGCAGAGGTGCTCGGCATCGTGGATGCCGGTTTCGCCTTCGACGTCAACGAGGACGAGGTCGTACTGGCGGCCCCAGAACATGGAGAGGCCTTCGTTGTAGCTTAGGGTGGAGTCGACCTCAAAGCCTTGAGAGGGTGAGGATGCGGTCGCGCAGGGGCCGGATCGTTTCGCGGGTGCAGATGTGAAGGATGGCGCGCTTGTTGCCTTTCACTTGTGGCGTCTCCATTTTTGTGTCCAACTTTCGCCTGAAGAGCGTATCCAGCGCCGCTCCCTAGAAAAAAGTTCGGAACGGCGAGACGGGTGTGCCTTTTTAGCATGTTGCTTGGACTGTTGCGCTATTGGTTGCGGTTGCCTGTGAATCGTCAGCTGATTCCAGGTGGTTTAGCTCTTGGTCAGAGGGTTCGTAGTTGAGGTTTTGGCCTAGCCAGCGCTCGACCTCGGCGACGGTCATTCCTTTGCGTTGTGATAGTCGGCGACCTGGTCGCGGTCGATCTTGCCGAGCGTGAAGTAGCGCGACTCCGGATGGGCGAAGTAGAGGCCGCTGACGCTTGAGCCGGGCCACATGGCGAAGGACTCGGTGATCAGCATGCCGGTGTTGGCCTCGCACATCGAGCAGGCTCCAGAGGGGTCCCTTCTCGGTGTGATCGGGGCAGGCCGGGTAGCCGGGGGCGGGACGGATGCCGCGATACTTTTCGTGGATGAGATCTTCGGGGGTGAGGTTTTCTGCGCAGCCGTAACCCCATTCGTCGCGGACGCGTTTGTGCAGGCATTCGGCGAAGGCTTCGGCGAGGCGGTCGGCGATGGCTTCGGCCATGATGGCGTTGTAGTCGTCGTTTTCGGCGCGGAAGCGGTCGCAGAGCTCCTTAGGCCGATGCCGCTGGTGACGGCGAAGGCTCCGATGTGGTCGGGCAGGCCGGTTTCTTTCGGGCGATGAAGTCGGCGAGCGAACGGCAGGGCTCGCTGCCTTCGCGGTTTGCCTGCTGGCGGAGGAAGTGGAAGCGCGTCGAGTCTTTTGTGCGTGTGTCGTCGGTGTAGAGCGCTACATCGTCGCCGATGGCGTTGGCGGGGAAGAAACCGTAGACGCCGCGGGCGGTGATCAGGTTTTTCTCGATGATGCGGTCGAGGAGCGCGTTGGCTTCGGTGAAGATCTGGCGTGCCTGCGCTCCCTGCTCTGGGTGGTCGAAGATGCGGGGGTAGATGCCTTTGAGGCCCCAGGTGTGGAAGAAGGGCGACCAGTCGATGTACTCGCGCAGGGTGGCGAGGGGAAAGTTGTCGAGGACGCGGACGCCGGTGAAGGCGGGCGTGGGGATGTCTTCGGCGCGCCACTCGATGGGGGTGCGGCGGGCGCGGGCGGTCTCGAGGGGGACGACCTGTCTGGCGGGGCGCGGCGTGGGCTTTGCGGAGGGCTTCGTAGTCGGCGCGATGCTGGGCGACGAAGTCTGCCTTGCCGTCGTCGCTGAGGAGGCTGGTGGTGACGGGCACGGCGCGGCTGGCGTCGAGCACGTGGACGACGGGCTCGCTGTAGTGCGGCGCGATCTTGACGGCGGTGTGGGCGCGGCTGGTGGTGGCTCCGCCGATGAGCAGCGGCAGCTTGAAGCCCTGGCGCTCCATCTCGTTGGCGACGTGGACCATCTCGTCGAGCGAGGGGGTGATGAGGCCGCTGAGGCCGATCATGTCGGCCTTCTCGGCCTTGGCGCGCTCGAGGATTTTTTCGCAGGAGACCATGACGCCGAGGTCGATGACCTCGTAGTTGTTGCAGGCGAGGACGACGCCGACGATGTTCTTGCCGATGTCGTGGACGTCGCCTTTGACGGTGGCGAGGAGGATCTTGCCCTGGGCCTTGACGACTTCGCCGGCGGCTGCCATCGCGGCCTTTTCGGCTTCCATGAAGGGCGTGAGGTGGGCTACGGCCTTCTTCATGACGCGGGCGGATTTGACGACCTGCGGGAGGAACATCTTGCCGGCTCCGAAGAGGTCGCCGACTACGCTCATGCCGTCCATGAGCGGGCCTTCGATGACGAGGAGAGGGCGGCCGAGCTTGACGCGGGCTTCTTCGGCGTCGATCTCGATGTAGGTGTCGATGCCCTTCACGAGCGCGTGGGAGAGACGCTCTTCGACGGTGCCGTTGCGCCACTCTTCGGCCTTCTTTTCGCTCGACTGACCGCGCCAGCGTGCTTGAGCGTTTCGCCGTAGTCGACGAGGCGCTCGGTCGCGTCGGGACGGCGGTTGAGCAGCACGTCTTCGACCATCACTTTCAGTTCGGGCTCGATCTCTTCGTAGACTTCGAGCATGCCGGCGTTGACGATGCCCATGTCCATGCCGGCGGCGATGGCGTGATAGAGGAAGGCCGAGTGCATGGCCTCGCGGACCTTGTTGTTGCCGCGGAAGCTGAAGGAGATGTTGGAGACGCCGCCGGAGACCTTGGCGTGGGGCAGGTTGGCCTTGATCCAGCGCGTGGCGTTGATGAAGTCGACGGCGTAGTTGTTGTGCTCCTCCATGCCGGTGGCGACGGTGAGGATGTTGGGGTCGAAGATGATGTCTTCGGGCGGGAAGCCGACCTCGTCGACGAGGATGCGATAGGCGCGCTCGCAGATGCGGATCTTCTCTTCGTAGGTGGCGGCCTGGCCTTGTTCGTCGAAGGCCATGACGACTACGGCTGCGCCGTACTTGAGCACGGTGGCGGCGTTCTGGCGGAATTTTTCTTCGCCTTCTTTGAGCGAGATGGAGTTGACGATGCCCTTGCCCTGCAGGCATTTCAGGCCGGCCTCGATGACCTCCCACTTGGAGGAGTCGACCATGAAGGGGACCTTGGCGACTTCGGGCTCGCTGGCGAGGAGCTGCAGGTAGCGGGACATGGCGGCGACGCCGTCGATCATGCCCTCGTCCATGCAGATGTCGATGACGTTGGCGCCGTTCTCGACCTGCTGGCGGGCTACGCTGACGGCTTCTTCGTATTTGCCTTCCTTGACGAGCTTGGCGAATTTGGGCGAGCCGGCGACGTTGGTGCGCTCGCCGATCATGATGTAGACGCCGGGCTGCTGGGTGAAGGGTTGCGATCCGGATAGGCGGAGCGGCTTCGTCTCCGTGGCCGTGGTTCGGGTTCCGCTCACGCTGCGACCTCGATCCGGTTCGAGTTTGCGCGGAGCCTGTGCCTTCGAGCGCTTTGGCGATGGCGGCGATGTGCTCGGGCGTGTTGCCGCAGCAGCCGCCGGCGATGTTGATGAGGCCGTCCTTTGCGAAGTCGCCGAGGAAGCGGGCCATGTCGCTCGGGCCGAGGTCGAAGCCGGTCTCGGAGAGAGGGTTGGGCAGGCCGGCGTTGGGGTAGCAGGAGATGGCTACGTCGGCTTTCTCGGAGAGCTCTTCGAGGAACGGGTACATGAGGTCGGGGCCGAGGGAGCAGTTGAGGCCGACGGAGAGCGGCTTGACGTGCTTGACGGCGTTCCAGAAGGCTTCGGTGGTCTGGGCGGAGATCAGGGTCTCGCCGCCGCGGCCTACGGCTGCGGAGATCATGACCGGGAGTTGCTTCTTGTCCTCGTCGAAGACTTCGCGGATGGCGACGAGGGCGGCCTTGGCGTTGAGGGAGTCGAAGATGGTTTCGACGAGGAGCAGGTCGGAGCCGCCGGCGATGAGGGCGCGGACTTGCTGGGCGTAGGCGGTCTTGACCTGATCGAAGGTGACTACGCGGAAGCCGGCGTCGTCGGCATCGGGCGAGTTCGAGAGCGAGACGGTCAGGGGGCCGATGGCTCCGGCTACGAAGCGCTGGCGGCCGGTGTCGTTGGCGACGCGATCGGCCCATTCGCGGCACTGCTGCGCGGATTTTTCGTTGATCTCCCAGGCGAGGTCGTTGAGCAACGGGTCTTCGATGATCTTCTGGTAGAAGTCGGGGTCTTTGCGGCCGCCGTGCTCGCGCGGGTCGTCGACGAAGAACTCGCTCTGGGTGATGCTGGTGGCGCCGAAGGTGTTGGTCTCGATGATGTCGGCGCCGGCTTCGAGGAAGCGGCGATGGATGTCGCAGATCATGTCCGGCTGGGTGAGGGAGAAGAGGTCACCGTTGTTCAGCAGGTCCTTGGTGGAGTCTTTGAAGCGCTCGCCGCGGATGTCGGCTTCCTTCATGCCGTAGGTGCGGATGGTCGTGCCCATCGCTCCGTCGATGATGGCGATGCGGGTTTCGAGGATCTTTTCCAGAGGATGTTGCTGGGCTGTCTTCATTTCTATTCGATGTCCTTCCCGCTTGCGCGGTGCGTTGTAGCGTCCATCGTAGTACGGCGAGCCATCGAGGCTCGCCGGTGATTTCCACTCTTACCCTGAATGTTCAGGCGAGGATTTCGGCCTGTCCTTGTCCGAGAGGATGCCGTCGGGGAGCTGGGGCATCGGCACGAGCAGGTCTTCCTTGCGCATGACGAGGTTGGTGGCGTTGAGGCTGGCGAGCTCGAAGCCGTGGCCGTGGGTGATGGCGTCGGTGGGGCAGGCTTCGACACAGTAGCCGCAGAAGATGCAGCGGTTGTAGTCGATGTTGTAGACCTTGGCGTAGCGCTCGGCGGAGGAGATGCGCTTTTCTTCGGTGTTCTCGGCGGCCTCGATGTAGATGCAGTTCGAGGGGCAGGCGGCGGCGCAGAGGAAGCAGGCGACGCACTTTTCGAGGCCGTTTTCGTCGCGCTGGAGCTGGTGCTTGCCGCGGAAGCGCTCCTGGAATTTGGCGCCGCGCATGGGACCTTTGCCGTCGGGGTAGTTTTCGACCTCGGTGGGCTGGAAGACTTCCTTCAGGGTGATGCTCATTCCCTTGGCTATGGCGGCTGCGTCGCGGACGATAGACATAGCTTGAGTATACGACGGGGGCGCGGTAGGCTGAAAGCCATGAGAACCCCCTTTGCTTCCCTCTTGTGCCTGATCGGCTTGTCGATCGCTGGATTTGCGCCCCTCCATGGACGTGCACAAACGGCGCCCATGGCCGGCATGGACCATGCCCACGCGGCTCCTTCGACCAGCTTGACGCTGACGGTGGATGGTAAGGCGACGACTCTGACTGTCGCGGAGTTGCAGGCGATGCCGCAGACGACGATCACGGTTCACAACGAACATACGAAGGTGGATGAGACTTACTCGGGGGTGTTGCTGGGGGATTTGCTGGCGAAGTATGGATTGCCGGTTAGCCAGGAGACCCAGCGGAAGATGCTGCGCAGTTATCTGACCGCTGAGGGGACGGACAAATATTGGGTGCTGTATTCGGTGACGGAGATTGAAGGCTCTGAACACAGCGGGACAGTGATCGTCGCGACCAGCATGGGTGGCAAGCCGCTGGGCGAGGATGGGCAGTTGAAGCTGATTGATAGTGGGGACAAGAAGCCGCAGCGGTGGGTGCGGAATCTGAGTGCGATTACGGTGAAGAGCGCGGAGTAGTGCTGACAGTTATTGGCTGAAGGTATAGGTGAACTTGAAGAGTCCGCTGTCGACGCCATAGCATCGGCAAATCGCATAGTGCGCGACGGCGTCACAGGATATGGCGTTTCAGAAGTCAGTCGATGCCCAGTTTTTTCCAGAGCGCATCGATTTTCGTTTTGACTTCTTTGTCCATTGTGAGCATCGCGGGCCAGGGGCGGGTGAAGCCTTCGGCGGCCCACTTGCGTGTTGCGTCGATGCCCATCTTGCTGCCGTAGTTGGGCAGACGGCTGGCGTGGTCGAGGGAGTCGATGGGGCCGAGGGTGAACTGGATGTCGCGCTCGGGGTCGATGTTGTTGGTGGCGCGGAGGGTGACTTCGGCCAGGTCCTGCACATCGCAGTCTTCGTCGACGACGATGATGCACTTGGTGAACATGGCCTGACCCATCGCCCAGATGCCGTTCATGACTTTGCGGGCGTGGCCGGCGTAGGACTTTTTGATGGCGACGATCATGAGGTTGTGGAAGACGCCCTCGGGGGGTAGGTTGACGTCGACGATCTCAGGGAGGGTGAGTTGCATGAGCGGCAGGAAGATGCGCTCGACGGCTTTGCCCATCCATGCGTCTTCCATGGGGGGCTTGCCCACTATCGTGGCGGCGTAGATGGGGTCTTTGCGATGGGTGATGCAGGTGACGTGGAAGACGGGATAGTCCTCCTGCATGGTGTAGAAGCCGGTGTGGTCGCCGAAGGGGCCCTCGGTGCGGAGTTCGCCGAGTTGGACGTAGCCCTCGAGGATGTATTCGGCGTTGGCGGGAACTTCGAGGTCTAATGTTTCGGCTTTGACTAGTTCGAGGGGCTTCTGGCGGAGGAAGCCGGAGATCAAATATTCTTCGACGTCGGGGGGGGCGGGGACTATGGCGCTGAACGTGGTGGCGGGGTCAGTGCCGATGGCTACGGCTACCTCCATGCGGTCTTCGCGGATGCGGGTGATGGTGGTCTGGTTCAGGGTGTTCAGGGATTGCGCGGCGGTTGTGCCTCCGGCGGTGATGGCCATGAGATCTACGCTGCCGGTGGGGTCGGGCGTGGTGGCGCGGAGGCGCTCGCGCATATGCTCGGCGGCTACCTTCTGGCGTTGCCAGTGCATGCCGGTGGTTTTGGCGTCATAGACCTGCATGCGGTACATGCCTACGTTGCGCTTGCCTGATTTGGGGTCGCGCGTGATGACGCAGGGGAGGGTGACGAAGGGACCACCGTCCTGGGGCCAGGTTTTGAGGACGGGGAGGTTGAGGAGATTGACGTCTGCGCCGCGATGGATGACCTGCTTGCAAGGCGCGTCTTTGGCGGAGACGACTTTGGGGAAGAAGCTGCCTACCTCGGCCAGTGTCGGAAGGAGCTTTATCTTGTCCATGAAGCTGGTTGGGGTTTCGGGTTTCAGGAGAGTGCGGATGCGGTCGGCTATGTCGTCGAGGGATTCGGTTTCGAGGGCGAGTTGCATGCGGCGGAGGCTGCCGAACTGGTTCATCAGGACGCGTGCGCCGGGGTGGCCTTTGACGTTTTCGAAGAGGAGGGCGGGGCCTCCGGCTTTGGCAGTGCCACGGTGGAGTTTTGCGGTACGGTCGGCTATCTCGGCCATCTCGAGGTCGGGAGAGACTTCGACGGTGATGCGCTTGAGCTCGCCGGCTTTTTCTAGTGTCTTGATCCAGTCGCGCAGGTCGGTGTAGGCCAATTCCCTCTCCTTGGGGTAGGTGCCCCCTCCCCGTCAAAAGTGTGCAAAGTATTCGAATTAGATACTTTAGGTCCGGACTTCGGTTTCGGACCGGTGCTGTGGCTCCTTTAGTTTAGACCCTTTGTGGGTGGGGTTTATTTGTCAAATATGAGGGGACTACAAAGGCAACCGCAGGTTTCTTCGGCAGGCTCAGGACAGGCTCTTCGATTTCGCGGTTCGCAAAATGCGCGAACTCCCTTTCGACTACGCTCAGGGTCAGGATGAGGCTTTAGTTATATGGGTGGAGAAAGACACCCAACGGCAACCGCGGGGGAACGAGGAACCACAGCAGGTCCTCCGCCTTCGGCGAAGGATGACAACCAGAGAGCGGACATGAGCCAGATCAGATTTTGACGAAGATGCGTTTGCGGTAGAGAAGCCAGTTGGGGATAAAGCAGACGGCTACAAAAGCTACGGCAAAGGCGAGTGAGGTGACGTTGGTACTGCCGTTGAAGGCGAAGAGATTGTGGTAGATCCAGAACCAGGCGGAGACGGGTTGGCCGTTGGGTCCGAGGGAGTGGGGGATCTTGATCCAGATAAGGTTGATGACGAGGAACTCGGAGACGCAGAAGGCGACGATGGCGTTAGAGCCGAAGACGAGCCAGGGGAAGGTGAGCCACTTCCCTGCTTTGGTCTCGTTGAAGTGGCGGATGTCGATTAGCCAGTAAAGGGCTGCGAGGGCGAGGAGAGCCAGGCCGGCCGCGAAGAGGACGTAGGAGCTGGTCCAGAGATTTTTGTTGATGGGGAACCAGATGTTCCAGAGCAGGCCGGCGGCGAGGCTGAGAATTCCTGCGAGGAAAAGGCCCGTTAGGCATCGGCTGGGGGAGATTGCAGCGGTGGTGCGAGCGAAATGCGGGGGTCCCTCCACTGCGGCGGCAAAAGCGCCGCCTCCGGTCGGGATGACGCTTCTTTGTTGTCCATTTGGGGGTGTCGATATCGCGCTGAGCGGCAGGGTTTGCGACGCGGCGGAGCCAGAGGGCGGTGACTGCGCCGAGAAGGGTCGTTGCGATAGCGGGGATGGTGCTGAGGACACCCTCGGGGTCGCGGGTGTCGGTTGTAGAGGCGGCCAGTGTGGAGGGTTCGCTGGAGGAGGTCGACGACGTGGCGGTCGAGCCAGGCGGCGAGGTTGCGGTCGGGGTCGAGGAAGGGCATGTCGTGGGTGGGGATGCCGAATCCGGGAACGGGGACGAAGCGCAGGAGCGCCCAGTAACCGATGAGCAGGGTGGCTGCGATGGCGAGGAGGGTGCGGGCGCGTTGGGTCGCGAGGCAGATGAGGCCGGCGACGAGGTAGCAGACCGCGATGCGGGTGAGGACTCCGAAGATGCGGAGATGGGTGTAGTGGAAGTGCGGATAGAGGCCGAAGAAGAGATCGAGAGCGAAGATGATGGCGCTGCGACGGAGGATGTGGAGGGCAAGCGACGACGGCTGGCTGGTCCAGTCTCCGCTGGCGCTGCGGCGGATGCGGGAGTGGAGCGAGAGGATTATTGAGGCGCCGACGATGAACAGAAAGTTGGGGAAGACGAGATCGGTGAGGGTGAAGCCGTTCCATGTGGCATGGTCGAGTTGGGCGTAGGTGTGGGCCCAGTCGCCGGGATCGTTGACGAGAATCATGAGGGCGATGGTGAGGCCGCGGAGGACATCGATGGAGAGGACGCGATTTGGGGAGGCGGCGGGTGTGCTTGCGGGGACAGCCGCCGGAGATGCGAGGGTGCTTTGCATTGCGATTATCTTCGCTCAAATTCTGGCGGAGCGAGCAGTTATTTCGCGGATGTCGGGCCAGACCATCCAGTGCTGGTTTAGCGGCTGCGCACCATAGCGGGCGTAGAATACGCGCGCGATGGCATTGCCCGGGTCGACGCAGACCTTCAAGGCGTCTTGCTGCTCGAACCATCCGGCGAGAGGTCGCAGCAGAAGCCTGCGATTCCCTGCCGGCGGCGTTGTTCGATGGTGTCGATCCACTCGAACTCGCCATCGCATTGGAAGCGGCGGGTTAGATGGCCTGCGATGAATCCAACGATTTCTTCGCCATCGACAGCGACGAATGCGATGCGTGGGGCGAGAGCATGTTGCGGGGAGAGCTCTCCTGCGAGGTAGCGGATGATGCGGTTGTGCCAGTACTGCCTCGGTTTCCCATTGCGCGGGCGCGGATGGAGGCCATCGCGGGGATGTCGGAGGGCTCGGCAGTGCGGATGATGACTGGCATGGATTGATTTCAGTAGCGGGGAACATCGCTGCGGCTTCGGTGTCTAACGGAGTAGATGGACGCGTTCCTCGCTGGATGCGCACCTCGAGATTCGATTTCGGAGGGTGCTTCTATGTTTGAGGATAGTCTGGTTGAGTCGCGGGTTGCGGTGGTTTCGGCGGAGAAGCGGTGGACGGCGGTGGCTTCTGCTGCATTGCAGGCGGCTCTGGCTGCGGTGGTGGTTGCGCTTCCGTTGCTGCATCCGGAGGCGCTGCCGATTCATGTGGACGCGCCGAAGGTTTTGTTACCACTCATGCCGAAGCCGCCGGTGCCGGTGGTTGAGGCAGAGCGGGCGCCTTCGGGTTCTACATCGAATTTTGCGTCGCCGAGCGAGAGCCGACGGCTGATATTCATACAGACGGTGGGAACAGAGACGGCCACAAACGATGCGCCGCCACTCGCTCCAATTGGCGTCGGGATGAGTGGGCCGACGGGAATGCCTGCGGGGCTGGGGATCAGCGAAGGGCATGGGCCGGCGGTGTCGGTAGTGACGGCGAAACCTCAAGCCGGGCCGCTGAGAATTTCGTCGGGCTTGTCGGAAGGGATGCTGCTGGCGCCGATTCGTCCGGTGTATCCGCCGATAGCGCGGGCGGCGGGAGTGCAGGGATCGGTGGTAGTCGAGGCGGTGATCTCGAAGACCGGAGCGATTGAGAGCCTGCATGTTGTGAGCGGGCCAATGATGCTGCAGAACGCCGCGTTGGAGGCGATTCGCGAGGCGCGGTATCGGCCTTACCGGCTGAATGGTGAGGCGATAGAGGTGCAGACGACGATTACTGTGAATTTTCGGATTGGAGGATGAGGTTAGTTGTTAGATGTCGAGTTTCAAAAGCAGAGCAGAGGCATCAGTAGATCCGTTCTCAGTGGCAATGATGACAACTGAAAACGGATCACTGCGAACCTGTTCTTAGACCAGGGGGATGGCTGTGCCGGGGCCTGCCGGGAAGGATCTGCTGAACGACTTCTGTGCTGGGGGTGTCGGTTACGTAGTCGACCAGCGGGTAGCCGGCCTGCTTCCAGCCGTCGAAGCCTCCGCGAAGAGGACGCACCCGGTAGATGCCCATCTTGTGGAGTTGGAGGGCAAGTTTGGCGCTGGTCTCTTCGCTGGGGCAGGTGCAGTAGAGGATGACGTCGCGGTCGCGCGGGATGATCTCGCTGTGTTGCTTGATCTCGTTGGGGCCGACGCGGAGCGCGCCGGGGAGGACGCGCGGGTCGGGAAGATAGTCGAGCGGGTGGCGCAGGTCGACAATGAAGGGCGGGGTGGTGCCGTTCTGCTCGGCGGTGTCGAGCATCTCCTTGAGTTCGGAGGGCTCGAGGCGCATCTCGCGAACCTGCTGGAGGAACTTGCGCTGCTTCCAGACGCGATGCGCGACGAATCCAAGCACCATCGCGACGAAGATGAAGATGGCGAAGTGTCCGAGCCAGGCGAAGAAGGGCGCGCTTTTTTTGGCGAGGTCTCCGAAGAAATAGCCGGCGAGGATGAAGGACTCGCCCCAGATGAGCGAGCCGGCCGAGATCCCAGGCGAGGAAGCGCGGGTAGGACATGCCGGTCTGGCCGGCGATGGGTGCCGCGACGGTGCTGAGTCCGGGGACGAACTTCGCGAAGAGCAGTGTGACGGAGCCGCGGCGGCTGAAGTAGCCCTCGGTCTTGGAGACGCAGGTGGAGGCTTCGAACGAGAGGCGGCAGAGGAGTTTGAGGACGCTGTTGCCGTAGCGACGGCCGAGGGCGTACCAGATGGAGTCCGAGATCAGACAAGCGGCGAGCATGGCGAGCCGTGACGTAGAAGAGATTGACGCGGTGTGTTGCGCCGAGGGTGCCCGCAGTGAGAAGGACCGGAATGCTGGGAATGGGGATGCCGATCTGCTCCACCAGAACCCAGAGGAAGATGAGCAGGTACGCGTAATGGATGAAGAAGACGATCGCGATTGGCATGGGAGTTAACTAACCAGTGTTATAGATGACCGGGGACTCGCGGTTGGATGCGGCTCACCCTTAAAGATACACAGACCCGAACCCTCGTGCCCGGGCGCGGATGGATCGGTTCGAGATAACTCTTTGCTCTCGCTTATTTGCGTCTTCGAGGACCAGCGGCATTTCGACGAGGTGCTGGCTGAGGAACCAGGACTGGAGTTCGTTGGGCCGGAGGATGTCGCTGACGACGAGATCGTTGGTGCCCTGGTCGCCGGCCTTCGAGGCCAAATCGGCGATCTCGAGGCAGCTCTTGATGATGAGCTTGTGGGCTTCAAGGAGGCGAGAGATCTGGACGGGGACCTCTTCCCTGCCGCGGGGCGGACGGCGAATGCGGGTCGTCTCCCCTGCATCGATGCCCATTGCGATGGTGACTCCGCCAAGTAGCTGGACGCGTTCGCCTATGGTGTCGACCATCTCGAGCTGCTCATCAAAGTGCTTATCGAAGAGGAGGTGGAGCTGGTAAAAGGTCGGCCCCGAGACCTGCCAGTGGTGCTTCTTGTACATGTCGCGCAGAGTGATGGAGTCTGCGAGAAGCTGATTCAGCTTGGCGACCATGTCGGCGCGTACTTTGGCATCGAGCGGGTGCGGCATGTCTTCAATGACGGAGCCGTACTTCTGAATCTCCTTCGCGTGCGCGTGCCAGTGCGGCGCCACATTTGCGTTGTTGCTTGCTTTCTTGATTGCGACTGCCATCTCTTCCACTCTCCTTTGCTGTTCAAAGTTGAGATGCAGTGAGAGGAAGGCCGGTTTCTTTGGGTAATCGGTGGCCGATTTCTTCGACTCAATCATCTTGACGATTTCTTCGGCGTAATAACCAGTATTCTCTTATTTTTTTATTTGACCTCGACATCCGGGGTAACGGACATGCCGGGACGCAGGGCGTAGTCCTTGTTGTCCTGTTGCAGGCTCTCAGTGAGTGAAGTCGATGCGGACGGGAATGCGCTGGACGACTTTGACGTAGTTGCCGGTTGCGTTCTCGGGCGGGAAGAGGGAGAGACGCGAGCCGGTGGCTCCGCCAATCTGAGTGACCTTGCCGTGGAACTTGCGTCCGCCCAGAGCGTCGACCTTCATGATGACGTCCTGGCCGGGACGCATTTCGGAGAGCTGAGTCTCCTTGAAGTTGGCGGTCACCCAGAGGTTGGTGAGCGGGATGATGGTCAGGAGATCCTGGCCGATGCTCAGGTTCGCGCCGACCTGGACGTTCTTCTTGTTCACGATGCCGGTGGTTGGGGCGGTGATGTGGGTGTAGCTGAGGTTGAGCAGGGCCTGATCGACTTTGGCCTGGGCCTGCTTGACGTCAGCCATGGCGGCGTTGGCTTTGGCCTCCTGGGCACGGACCTGGTCGGGGCCATTTTTGATGGACTGGGCCGACTGATAGCGCGACTGCGAGAGCTTCTGGAGAGCCTCGGTGACCTGCGCCTGGCTGGCGATGACGTTGGCATCGGCTTCGAGGACGGCGGCCTGGTTGGAGGCGTCGGCTGCGACTGCGGCGTCGTACTGCTGTTTGGAGATGACGTCCTTCTGGACGAGCGGGGTGTAGCGCTCGACGTCGAGATGGGACTTGAGAGCGTTAGCCTTGGCGGCGGCGACGCGGGCTTCGGCGGCCTGCTCCTGCTTGCGGGACTGGTCGACGCCGGCGGCGGCGGATTGGACGTCGGAGCCGGTGGTGTCAACGCTGGTGTGACGTTGACGTTGGTAATTGGCACGTTCACCGTCTGCTGGATGGCCGACGCCTGGGCGCTGGCGAGGTTGGCCTGGGCCTGCTCGACGGCGACCTGGTAGTCTTTGGGATCGATCTCGGCGATCGGGTCGCCGGCTTTGATCTGCTGGTTGTCCTCAACGTAGACCTTGATGACCTGGCCGGTGACGCGCGAGCTGACCTGATAGAGGTCGCCGTCGACCTGGGCGTCGTCTGTGCTCTCGGTGAAGGTGGAGCGCCAGTAGAAGAGTCCTGCGCCGATGACGAGCAGAAGGATGACGGCGATGACGATAAACTTGCTGCCCGACTTCTGCGGTGCCTCTTCCTGTACCGCAGTCGTGGTCGCTGTGGTCGGCGTGTCTGTGTGTTCCAATTGCTCTGCCAAGGTTACTTTCCTCCGAGATAGTCTTTGTAGTTGGTCTGGGCGACGCCCATCGCACGGGCAAGCGCGAGCTTGGCGACGTTGTGCTGATAGAGCGCGCTGATGTACTGATCGTTGGCCTGTTCCGTCTGCGTTTGCGCCTGGGAGACGGGAAGGTTGTCGGAGACGCCGGCGTGGAAGCGCTGCTGCGCCTCGCTAAGGGCCTCATTCGCGAGATCGACATTCGAGTGGGTGGATTCGACCAGTTTGGCAGCAGACTGGATATCGAGCAGGCTGTCGTGGATGTCCTGGTTGACCTGCTGGATCTGGTCAGAGAGCTTCGCTTTGGACTGCTCCAGTTGCGCGTCGGCGACTTCAATCTGGCCTTTGGTCTTAGCTACCTGCAGGACGGGCACGCTGATCTGGCCCGTCGCGGAGAAGGTTCCGTGGGAGTGGCCGGGGGTTGTGCCGATGTCGCCGTAGTCGCCTGCTGCGCTGACCACGGGATACCGGTAGGCCTTCGCGGAGGACTTTTCTGCTTCGGCGTTCTGGACCTGCTCGGCGTAGGCGGCGAGGTCTTTGCGAGCCTTCAGGGCCTGCTGGAAGGCGACGTTGGGATCGATGTTGTCGAGCGCTTTGAAGGGTGCGAGATCGGTCAGACGGAAGGCTTGATCGAGCGGAAGGCCGATGGTGCGAGCCAGCGCGAGCTTGTCTTTCTCGAGGCTGTTCTTTGCGGAGATCAGGCTCTGTTGCTCGTTCTGGTAGTCCACCTGGGCCCGGAGAACATCAAGTCTGGGGCTGGTGCCGGCATCGTGACCGGCGATGGCCTGATCGAGGGAGATCTTGGATGTGGCCAATTCGGAGGTGACGGCTTCGATGCGCGCGGCGTCCGCGATGCAGAGCAGATAGGCGTTGCCTACGGTGAGCACCACGAGGTCGCGGGCGTCTTCGGCGGTGAGCTTCGCGCCCTCGAAGTTGTGTTTAGCGGCGATGTAGTTTTTGAGCGCCGAGACATTGACCAGGTTCTGCGTCAGGTAGGCGCGGAAGTCGACGACCTGAAACGGCCCCACGATGGGATTAAGCCAGGAAACTTCAAGCCATAAGCCGCGAGGTTGATCTGCTGGACCTCGATGCTGGCGTCCGCAGTGACGGTGGGTAGAAGCGACTGCAGCTCTTCGAGGCGTTGTCCGTTGGCGTTCTTCACAGAGGAGGTCTGAAGGATCAGGCCGAGGTTCTGGCGCAACCCACGCTGGATGGCGTCGTCGAGCGAGAGGTCCATGACGCCGTCGGTCGCCTTGCCGGTGACGACGGAGCCGTGGAAGGAATCCTGAGTAGGTTTCGCGCCGTTCTGCCCGGAGGCGTTATAGAGCTGTTGCTGCGCATTCGCAACCGGAGAGCTGTAGGGGGCTGTTGCCGGTCCGCTGGGCTCCTTCTGCTGGGTCGGGCCGGCCGCCTGTCCGTATCCCCGGGCTTGCCCCGCTGCCAGGAACAGGCAAAAGCCCGCGGCCCCAAGCATCGTTCGGACACGATGCGCTGTTTTCTTTTGACTCATAGTCTTAACCTTAACCTGCATTGTAAGGAGAACTTCGACTAGTTTATGCAAAGTGCGGTACAAACAGGAGGCGTATCCGCTGTGCCATAAATGCCTTGTCACGAAAATGGATGCCCCGGATTGTCGAAAATCTTCAAAAGTTGCGTTGGTTACACTCAAAGTCACGCGGAAGGTCGGAAATTTGGTGAATATGAGGAGCAGAAATGCTGTTAGGGATCGATGTCGGGACCGGAGGGACGCGGGCGGTACTGATCGACCGTGCAGGTAAGGTGCTGGCTTCATTCGCCAGCGAACATGCGCCCATCCACTCCGAGCACATCGGGTGGGCCGAGCAGGACCCTGAGGATTGGTGGCGCGCGGCACGCGAGGCAATCGCAGGAGCAATGGCCGCGACCGAGCTGACCGGCGCCGAGATTGAAGCCGTGGGCCTGACCGGGCAGATGCATGGCTGCGTGATGCTGGACGCCGATGGGAAGGTCCTCCGTCCGGCACTGATCTGGTGCGATCAGCGGACGCAGCCCCAGTGCGACTGGTTGACGGAAAAGATTGGCTTCGAGCGGCTGATCGAGCTTACATGCAACCCCGCGCTGCCGAACTTTACGCTGACCAAGCTGCTGTGGGTTCGCGACCACGAGCCGGAGATCTTCGCGAAGATCGCGCATGTTCTCTGTCCCAAGGATTACGTCCGCTACCGTATGACCGGCGAGTTTGCGATGGATATGCAGGAGGCAAGCGGCACGCTGCTTCTCGACGTCACACACCGGCGCTGGTCTGCGGAGGTCTCTGAGGCGGCGGGGATTCCGATGAGCTGGCTGCCGCGGCTCTTTGAAGGGCCGGAGATCTGCGCCCACATCAGCGCGGCCGGAGCGGGGGCCACGGGGCTCGCGCAAGGAACTCCCGTAGCTGCAGGCGCAGGCGACCAGGGTGCGGGAGCAGTTGGCATGGGCATACTCGCTCCGGGTTCGGTGTCGGCGACCATCGGGACCAGTGGAGTCGTCTTTGCGGCGACGGACGCTCCTACGAAAGATCGGTTAGGCCGTCTGCACACCTTCTGCCACGCGGCTCCCGGAGTTTGGCATGTGATGGGCGTGACGAATGGAGCGGGGCTCAGCCTTCGCTACTTCCGCGATACCTTTGCGCCGGGCACAAGCTACGAGCAGTTGACTGCGCGGGCCGCCGAGGTTCCTGCTGGTTCTGACGGACTGATGTGGGCGCCTTATCTTTTCGGCGAGCGAACCCCGCATCTTGATCCGGAGGCTCGCGCAGCGTTCGTTGGCATCACGGCTTCGCACGTACAAGGGCATTTTGTTCGCGCGATACTTGAGGGAGTGGCCTATAGTCTGCGAGATACCTTCACGTTATTCGAGGAGCTTGGCGTGCCGATCAAGGCGATCCGACTGGGCGGGGGAGGCGCGCGCGGTCCGCTCTGGCGGCAGATTCAGGCCGACGTTTATGGGCATCCGGTGGAATTGCTCGAGGCCGAAGAGGGCGGGGCGTTCGGCGCGGCTCTGCTGGCGGGAACCGGAATCGGAGTGTGGCCTACAGTGGAAGCGGCCTGTGCGGCAACCGTGCGGGTGGCCGAGACGATCACGCCAAAGCACGCGGACGTGATGAACGAAGGGTATAAAAAATATCGCCGGATCTACCCGGCGCTACGTGAGATTGCGAGGGGTTGATGAGTCGGGAGATTGGGGTTGCAGTCATCGGATTCGGGCTTGCCGGGCAGGTCTTTCATGCGCCATTTGTCAGCGCGGTGCCTGGGCTGCGGCTGGAGGCGATCGTTCAGCGTAAAGGCGACCAGGCCGCGAAGGCTTATCCCTCTGCGCGGATTCTGCGGACGGTCGATGAGGCGTTGAGAGACCCGGCGATTCAGATGGTTGTCGTCGGCACGCCGAACGAGACGCATTTTGCGCTGGCGAAGATGGCTCTTCAGGCGGGCAAACATGTCGTCATCGACAAGCCGTTTGCAGCGACGAGCGAAGAGGCGCTTGAGTTGAAGGAGCTCGCGGAGAGACAGGGCGTCGTGCTCGCGCCGTTTCACAATCGGCGATGGGATGGCGACTTTCGCACCGTCGAGCGGCTGATCGCCGAAGAGGCTGTTGGAAGGCTTGTGACCTATGAGTCGCACTTCGACCGCTTCCGGCCGCTGCCGCGCGAGAATACGTGGAAAGAGGGTGCGAATGCCGCCAACGGCCTGCTGATGGACCTTGGTCCGCACCTCGTGGACCAGGCGCTGGCGCTGTTCGGGCCGCCCGAGGGGATTACCGCGAGCGTTCGCCGCGACCGAGATACCACGGAGATTGAAGATGCGTTCGACATCACGCTCGAATACCCGCGGCTGCGGGCGCACTGCCGCTCGAGCATGCTGGCTGCGGATGCGGCGCCGCGATTTTTGCTGCACGGAACGCGCGGAAGCTATAAAAAATACGGGCTCGATCCGCAGGAGCCGACTTTGGTGGGCGGAGCCAAGGTGCCGCGCATGGGCGAGGGAGAGTGGCTTGCCGAACCGGAATCGCAATGGGGTACTTTCACGGTTGCGCCCGTTCCGGCCGAACCGATGAACGTGAAGCGGACGAAGGTTCCGACGGAGTTTGGCGACTATCGGCTTTACTACGCCAATGTTCGCGACGCGATCAATGGCACGGCGAAGCTTGCGGTGACTCCGGAGGACGGTTACCGAACCATCAGGCTGCTGGAGATGGCTCGCGAGAGCACAAAGGAACGGCAAACCATACCGGTTTCGTTCTAAACTCAAGCGGCGCGACTAAGGAGCTTCGGCTCCCGCACGGAGATACGTCATGCTGCTCAAAGAACTACGCATAGCAGTCCTCGAAGCCAACCTTGAGCTCGTCAAGCGCGGGCTCGTTCTCTACACCTTCGGCAATGCGAGCGGCATGGATCGCGAGCAGGGGCTGGTTGTGATCAAGCCGTCTGGCGTCGACTATGACGAGCTGACGCCAGAATTGATGGTCGTCACCGACCTTCACGGCAGGGAAGTCGACGGGAAGCTCAAGCCGTCGTCCGATCTCGATACCCATACGCTGCTCTATCGCGAGTTTCCCCTCGATTGGCGCGGTGGTGCATACGCACTCGGAGTTTGCGACGAGCTTCGCGCAGGCGGGGCTGGCGATTCCGCCGCTGGGGACAACTCACGCGGACTACTTTCATGGGCCGGTTCCTGTGACTGCGCCGCTGACCGATGAGGCCATCGAGGGGCGCTACGTATACGAGACTGGGCTTGCCATTGTGCGCCACTTCAAAGAGCACGGAATCGATCCGGTTGCGGTGCCGGCCTGCCTGGTGAACGGGCACGCTCCCTTCTGCTGGGGTAGCGACCCATACCACGCCGCGCACAATGCGGTCGTGCTGGAGGCCGTGGCCCGAATGGCCTACCGGACACTGACGTTGAATGCTGAGTGCGGCGGAGTTTCGCAGGCGCTGCTCAACCGGCACTACCATCGCAAGCATGGATCGAATGCGACCTATGGGCAGTGAGCCGGCTGGCTGCTGAACCCGTATCATGGAAAGTGTGTCTACGCTTCCTGAACCTTTAACGACTTTATCGGCAACGGCGCCCCGATCGAGCATCTCCGCACGGCGATTGCAGCTGGGCGGCTGCCGCATTCGCTGATTCTTGCGGGGCCGAGTGGCGCGGGAAAGTACACTCTGGCGCTGATGCTTGCGATGGCAGTGGAGTGTGAGCGGCAGCCGCGGGATTTGTGGTCGAATGGGCAGTCGCTGGCGAGCTTCTGCGGGGTGTGCCGCAACTGCACGCGGATTGCTTCGGCGGCGAATCTAGACGAAGAGGTGGATAAGGCTGTCGCTGCGCGTGAGGAGCTGCGCGAGGTGGATAAGAAAGACACGCGCGTTCTGATTCAGCCGCATCCTGATGTACTGATCGTTCCGCCGGACCCTCCGCAGTTGCTGATCAAGCTGGGGCAGGTGCGGACGGTGATTCATAGCTCGCACTATCTGCCGGCGGAGGCGCCGAAGAAGATCTTCATCCTGACGGCTGCGAGTTTTATGAAAGAAGCGGCGAACTCGCTGCTGAAGGTGCTGGAAGAGCCTCCGGCGACGGTGCATTTGATTTTGCTGGCGGAGAATCCGGGCGAGTTGCTGCCGACGATTCGGTCGCGGTGTGCGATGGTTCGGCTGGGTGCGCTGCCGGTGGAAGAGATCGAGATGCTGCTTGCGGATCGGCGGCCTGACGTTCCCCCGGCGCAGCGCACGCTGATTGCGCGGCTGGCGCAGGGAGCGGCGGGTAAGGCGCTGGGCTTTGATTTGGCGGCTTATACTGCGGCGCGGGCGGATGCTCTGTTGATGATTCGGAATGCGGCGGAGGAGCCTGACCATACGGCGCTGTTCAAGATGACGGAGACATACCGCGCCGGAGCCGAAGGCCAGCAGAAGACTTCAGTGCTGCTGCGGAGTCTGGCGCTGCTGCTGGAGGATCTGTTGCTGCTTGGGGCGGGCACGCCGGAGCTGGTTCGGAATACGGACCTTCGTGCGGAGTTGGAGCGCCTGGGTTCGGTCTTGAGTTTTGAATGGATTGAGGGGGCTTCGCGGGGGCTGGACCAGGTGCAGAGCGGGATGCGGCGGAATCTGCTGCGTTCGCTTTCGCTGGATGCGTTCGCAGGGCAGTTGGCGACTTCGGGGCGGTAATAAACGAGGGAAGGATTTATTTTGCGCGGGCGGCTTTACGGAGGCGATCGCTCAGGGCGAGGCCTACTCCGTCTTCGGGAGGCAAGGGGCAGAGGATGACGTCGACTCCTGCTTCGTCGAGGGCTCGCATTCCGGCGAAGAGGCGGCGGGCGAGGGCGTCTTTGTCGTCCCATGGGCCCCAGGAGTAAGTGTGGGCAGCGTCAGGGGCGTACCAGCCCTCGGGGAGCATGAGGCCGAGGTTGTCGGTGGGGAGATTCAAAGAGCCGACGGCGTTCCGGAGGGTCTCTCGAGGGTCGATGCCCGGGGGGACGTCGATGAGGATCAGGCGGGCGCGGGGAGCGTAGTGACGAAGGCCGACTCCGGGGGATGGCAGGCTTTCGGGAGGGGTTGCGGCGCTGGACTGTGAGGCGGTGTCCTGAAAGATCCGGACTTCGCCTGCGACGGCGGCGATCATTTCGGCGGTGACGGCGCCGGGACGGAAGATGGTCATGGATGTGACGTCGAGGACGGTGGATTCCACGCCGACTGATGTGGCGCCACCATCAAGCACTGCATCGATTCTTCCTTCCAAATCACTCAAAACATGAGCTTGGTCGTTGGGCTTGTTCTGCCGAAGCGGTTGGCGCTGGGGGCGGCGATAGGGACGCCGGAGCGGCGGATGAGCTCGAGCGCGAGGGGATGGGCGGGCATGCGGACTCCTACCAACGGGCGTCCTGCGGTGACGGAGTCGGGAACGGCGGCGGTTCGGGGTAGCAGGAGGGTCAGGGGGCCGGGCCAGAAGGCTGCGATGAGGGCTTCGGTTCTTTCGGAGAGGGCTGGCGAGATGTCGGCGACCCGGTCCAGCATGTTGCGGTCGCAGATGTGCACGATCACTGGGTCCCAGGATGGGCGCTCTTTTGCGCCGAAGATCTTCGCAACTGCTGCGGGATCAAGTGCATTGGCGCCAAGGCCGTAGACGGTCTCGGTGGGGAAGGCGACGGTGCCACCTTTTCGCAGCAGCTCTGCGGCGCGCAGGAGGCCGGCTTCGCCGGATAATTGTTCCGTTTTTCCACCGAACATATCTTTCCATCCTATCGTTCCGGGTCGCGTTTGACGCCGTATACTTCCACCCATGCAGGCTGCTGAAATCGAACTCAAGTTCCCCATTACGGATCTGAACGCATTACAGAATCGCCTTCCGCAACTTGGCTTCCAGCTGCTGACGGCACGCACTTTTGAGCAAAACACCCTGTACGACACGCCTGCGCGCGAATTGCGCCTGCGCCGCGAGATTCTTCGCATCCGGCAGTATGGCCACCTCTGCACTGTCACTCACAAGCGCCTGTCCAACGGGGAACCTGTAGACACGACACGCTACAAGATCCGCATCGAGACGGAGACGATCGTCGCCGAAGGCGCGGCGCTGGCTGAGATCTTTCATCAGATGGGCTACGATGCGGTCTTCGTCTACGAGAAGTACCGCACGGAGTGGTCTTTCTCGCTGGAGGATGGGGCGACCGCGCATCTGGTCATCGATGAGACGCCTATTGGGAACTATGCGGAGCTGGAAGGGCCGACGGACTGGATCGACCGCACACTCGCGCTGCTGGGCGTCGCCACGGGGTTTGCCTGACGGACAGCTATGGGAAGCTGTTTCTGGACTGGAAGCAGCGGACGGGAGTTCGGCGGAGAATCTTACGTTTGCGGAGATCGGGGCGCCGATTCTGGCTCCGCAGTAGGACTCCCTCAAAAAGAAAATGGCCAGGGAAGGTTTACATTCCCACCCTTCGCGATGAGAGCGCCCGAAGGATGGCGCCCGAAGATTTTGGGTGGGTTGAAATAGAACAGGCAAAGACAACTGCCAGGACTTACTCCGACAACTAAGGGCGGCTGCCGCTGTGCCGATAGAGCCTCTGTATCCGGAGGTTTCCCTTGGCAATTCCACGTCGCTCTTCCCGTCTTTTTCTTCTTGCCGGAAGCGTTGCTCTCTGTGTCAGCACGGCGTCTGCGGCCAGTAACATTCACCGGGCCGTCGTCTCGCGTGTCGCGCCGGCCTACCCGGAGTTGGCGCAAGCGCATGCATGTTGGCGGCAAGGTCGTTCTGCTGGTCACGATTCAGCCTGATGGATCCGTCTCGTCCACGAAGGTGGAATCGGGTCATGCGCTGCTGGTTCTGGCAGCGCAGGAGGCGGTCACTCACTGGCGTTTTACCCCGAATCCCGAGGCCTCAGAGTCTGAAATCGAGGTCGACTTCAACATCGGCCAGTAGTTTCGCGATCCCGCCCTCACTATTTTCCTAACTTTTTTCTTCGAGGTCCTAATGCAACTGCAAACGAAGATGTTCCTGCAGACCGGCGCCATCGTCGCCACGCTCGTGCTCAGCGCAAGCATCGCCCACCGCTATATCGGAGAGGCGAACAATCTCTCGAACACGGTCACGGAGAACCGCATTCCGGTGATCCTGGCGAGCCGTGACGCTCACTCTCACTTCACTGATACGATCCGTTCGCTCGAGTCGTACATGCTGTTCGGCATCGATCCGAATACGTCGGTGGCCTTCCGGGCGGCACGCCATACGCAGTTCGAGCAGGCCGAGGCGTCCGTGGCAAAGCTCCGTCAGGACAGCATGCGCTTCGACCTCGGGCCGGATGCCGCGAGACTGAACTCGCTTGAAGTCGATCTGGCGAAGCTGAAGATGCTCGAGGAGAAGGTAGAGACGCTGAATGAGTCGAAGACCTCGCAGGGCAGCGCGCAGGCCTACGACACGCTGCAGAACCAGATTCTGCCGCTCGCCAAAGACGCTGATTGACACGACGGCCGACATCGCCCAGTCGCAGACGCAGCTGGCGAACCAGGAACAGGAAGAACTTCGCGCCGCAAATCATCACACTCTGGTCGTTCTCTGGCTTGGGACAATTTTTGCCTGCTCTGATCGGCGTGTCGGTTTCGGTGTACCTCGGCCGACGGATAAGTTATGCGCTGGGGCTGGTGATGCAGCGTGCCGATGCGATTGCTTCGGGCGATCTGAGCGGTCAGCCGCTGGATCTGCACACCAACGACCAGACCGGCGCGCTGGCCACTGCCATGGAGAAGATGCAGGCGAATCTGTCGGGCATCATCGGCACGGTTGTTCATACGGCGAGTTCGCTGACGGGTAGCGCGGCCTCCATGCAGACAGCAGGCGATCAGATTCATCGGCGCATGGACCAGCAGAGCCAGCAGACCCAGCAGGCCGCGACCGCCATGCAGGAGATGTCGGCCTCGATTGCCGAGGTTTCGCGGCATACGCAGTCGGCTGCGGAGACGGCGCGCTCAGCGGCGGAGACAGCCCGCGAAGGCGGCACAATCGTCAAGCAGGTGCTGGGCAGCATGCACTCGATCGCCACGGCTGTGAGCGACACCTCGGCTACGGTCAGCCTGCTCGGCGACGATTCGCGCCGCATCTCGCAGATCGTCACGGTCATCGATGAGATTGCACGCAAGACCAATCTGCTTGCCCTGAACGCCGCTATCGAGGCTGCGCGAGCGGGCGATCAGGGGCGTGGATTTGCGGTCGTCGCCGGCGAGGTACGGCGACTGGCTGAGTCGACCGCGCAGGCGACCGGCGAGATTGCCACCATGATTCAGGGGATTCAGGACCGTACGCGCACCGCGATCGCCAGCATGCAGAGCGGCACGGGTACAGTCGAGCAGGGTGTGGTCACGACGAATCAGGCGGGTGAGGCGCTCGAGCGCATCATCGGGATGGCGGAGCGGGTGGACCGGATGATCGCCCAAATCGCGATTGCCGCCTCACAGCAGGCTGCTGCAGCGGACCAGTCCAGCGCCAGCCTCGATTCCATCCACTCGCTGAGCCATGAGAATCTGACCGAGATGGCGACTACTGCGGCAGGGATCGAGTCGCTGAGGACGACGGCGGTGACGCTCGAGCAGCAGGTCGACCGCTTCAGCCTGAAGTCGGCGCCGGACGCCAGACTGATTGCTTCGCCGCCACGCAACACCCTCCCACGCCACGCTGCAGCCCGCCTGAACCTTGCGGACAAATAAAAAAAGCCCGCGAACCTGCGGGCTCTTTTTATGTTTCGTAGGCAATTTCTAGAAGATCTGGAAGTTGACCTCGATGTTCAATTCGACGAGAACGGGTTTGCCGTTCTCCATCGCGGGCTTGAACCTGTACTGCCGCACGGCTTCCAGAGCCTTCTCGTCCAGGCCCATTCCGACCGGGCGAATTACCCTCACATGGCTTGGAAGTCCGTCGGTCCCGACCCACAGGGCTACGAGAACATTGCCGGCAAACTTAGCCTTGCGGGCTTCTTCGGAGAACTCGGGTTCGACCTGATAGATCACCTCTGGCGCCGAGACTCCGCCGCCGATCCGCCTCGGTCCGCCGCCGGTATTGCCTCCCGAACCGGGCCCAAGTCCGGAGCCGTTACCCGAGCCGAGGCCAGTGCCTGAGCCGTTGCCCATCGACATGCCCACCAGCGGCGAGCTGGCAATGCCGATCTGCGGGATGCTGCTGGCCATCTTGACGTCCTGCTGGACCTCGATGGTGGGTTGAATATTGATCTTCGGTGGAATCAGCGGAGGCTTGTTTGGCGGCACAATCTGCGTGTCGGCAAACTTCGGCGGAGTGCCCTTGGTTACGGGAGTGGGACCACGCTGTCCGCCTCCACCACCCATCCTGTCGGCCTTGGGCGGAGCCTGTGGCGGAATGTTGAGTTCCGTCACCTGCATCGCCTTAACCGGCGCGGCGAACTGAACGTGCTTTTGGACTAGCCAGAAGATGAAGAGAATGATGAGCGCGTAGATCGCAATGGCAGAGCCCGTTGCCAAGGGATTCTGCTTGGTCTTCATGCGGTCGACGACCGGGATCGGCTTCGACTCGAGCACCAGTGGCGGCAGCTTTACGGGGAAGAAGACATCCCGGACGCTGGTCCAGAGAGAAGAGAAGACTCCCTCCTCTTTGATAATCAGGTCGTTGGACGCCGGCCTCGACTGCAGTACGAGCGGCTCTTCGTACTTCCTGCTGAAGGCGTCGCGAAGGTTCGCGATCAGCGACGTCCACATGGACCCATCGGTCTCTTCATTCAGGTGCGGAGCATCGGCCGCCGGGTGCAACGTCGCGGGCTTCTTTTCGAGATCGGTCTCGGGCGGTGGTGTCAAAAATGAATTAGCCATAAGCTGCTTGGTCTCGGTAGCAGTAGCTGGAAGCCACCAACCACCCACTTTCAAGAATCGTGCGCTGCCTGCGCTTCTCAATACGCTACCGGTCTTCCGCCGGTTTTTCTACTAACGCGGCTAGCGCTTTCTGGCTCCCGGTAACATTCTACAAACTTTCACAAGCCGCTGCTCATAATCTTGGACGTAGACCCCCTCACGAATGTCGCTTTTCCTTTTGGAATGTTCCGTTGCCGGGACGGCTACAATAAGAGTTTGGCGTAAATGCAATTCTGCCACCATCCATACGAGGAACGAATGCCGGACGCACTCCAGGGAAAGCCCGAAGAACAAAAATCCGAAGCGAAAGCGCTGAAATCGACACTGAATCTGCCCCAGACGGCCTTCCCGATGAAGGCGAACCTGCCGGAGAATGAGCCGAAGCGGCTGGCCGCGTGGCAGCAACAGCACTTGTATGCCCAAATTCGCGAGGCCCGCGCCGGGGCGGCGAAATATATCCTGCACGACGGCCCTCCCTACGCCAACGGAGCGATCCACCTGGGCCACGCGCTGAATAAGTGCATCAAGGACTTCGTGGTCAAGACCAAGACTATGGCGGGGTTCGACGCCCCCTACGTTCCGGGTTGGGACTGCCACGGGCTGCCGATCGAGATCAAGGTGGACGAGAAACTGGGGCGCAAGAAGCTGGAGATGGACCCCATCGCCGTTCGCCGGGCATGCCGGGAGTACGCGCAGAAGTACGTCGACCTGCAACGGAGCCAGTTTGAGCGGATTGGAGTCTTCGGGCGCTGGGATAATCCGTATCTGACCATGTCGAACGGGTATGAGGCGTCGATTGTCGAAACTTTTTACAATTTTTTTGAAAATGGCTTCATTTACAAGGGCCTGAAACCGGTTTACTGGTGCATCCACGACAAGACTGCGCTTGCAGAGGCCGAAGTAGAGTACGAGCAGCATACTTCTCCTTCGGTCTACGTTCGGTACAAGCTGACAAGCGATCCAGGGGCGATCCATGCAGCTTTGGCTGGCAAGGACGTTTACACAATCATCTGGACGACGACTCCGTGGACGCTGCCCGCATCCGAGGCCGTGGCCTTCAATCCGCACCTGGAGTATGTCGCTCTGCAGTGCGCTGATGCTACGTACATCGTGGCGGAGGCGCTCTTGTCGTCCGTGATCGTCAATGCCCGGTTGATGAGTGGGAAAAATAATGGCGAGCCGGCCTCGCAGGCCGATGTGATTGCGCTGTTCCCCGGCAGTGCGCTCGAACACACCACCTTCCAGCATCCGTTTCTCGACCGCAGCATCCTCGGCGTCACCGCGGACTATGTGACGGCCGATCAGGGGACCGGGGCGGTTCACACCTCGCCCGCGCATGGCGTCGACGACTTCGCCACCGGCAAGCGCTACAACCTGCCTGAGATTCAGTATGTCGACAACGCCGGCCGCCAACGCAACACCGGAGCCTTCGGCGGGGGTGGGGTGGCTCAGCCCTACGAAGACCTCACCGTCTTCAAGTCCAATGCGCCCATCATCGAGCTTCTCGGCGAGCGCGGCGCGCTTCTGAGCGCGACTACCTTTGAGCACTCGTACCCGCACTGCTGGCGCTGCCACAATCCCATCATCGTTCGCGCGACCGAGCAGTGGTTCATCGGCATGGAAACCCCGATGATCACCGACGAAGGCACTGAAACGACCTTTCGCCAGCGAGCGCTCGACGAGATCAAACAAGTCGTTTGGGACCCGGCCTGGGGCGAGGAGCGCATCTCGAACATGATCGCAACGCGCCCCGACTGGTGCATCTCGCGCCAGCGAATCTGGGGCGTGCCCATCGCGGTCTTCCTGTGCGATAAGTGCGGCGAACCGCTCAACGACAAAGCCATCAACAAGAGCGTTGTCGAGCTCTTTCAAAAAGAAGGCGCCGACGCATGGTACGCGCACACTGCCGCTGCACTCTTTCCTGCCGGTACTGCCTGCGCGGGCTGCGGGCACAAAGAGTTCCGTAAGGAGATGGACATCCTCGACGTATGGTTTGAGTCGGGCGCAAGCTGGCACGCGGTGCTCGACCTCGAGCCAGAGCTGCACACTCCCGCCGACCTCTACACCGAGGGCGGCGACCAGCATCGCGGCTGGTTCCACTCTTCCCTGCTGCTTTCAGTTGGCGTCTCGGAACGAGGCTCCTTACAGAATGGTCGCGACCTCGGGCTGGACGCTCGACGAACAGGGACGCGCGTTCTCGAAGTCGCTCGGCAATGGCGTCGATCCGGTCGACATCGCCAAGCGTCTCGGTGGCGAGATTATCCGGCTCTGGGTCGCCTCGGTTGACTTCCGCGAAGATGTCGCCGCCAGCGAAAACCTGATGCAGCGCGTCAGCGACAACTACCGCAAGCTGCGGAACACCCTCCGCTTCCTCCTGAGCAACCTCTACGACTTCGATCCTGCGTGGAACGCGGTCGGGTTTTCAGCGATGGAGCCTTTAGACCAGTACATTCTGACCCAGACCGCAGAGCTCGACGCAAAGATCCGCGAGGCCTACGAGGACTTCGAGTTTCACCGCGCCTACCACGCGCTGAACGAGTTCGTGAACACCGACCTCTCGGCGCTCTACCTCGACATTCTCAAGGACCGTCTCTACACCTTCGCGCCAAACCATCCTGGCCGGCGCAGCGCGCAGACTGCGCTTTGGCGCATCGCCGAAGCACTCACGCGACTGATCGCTCCGATCCTCAGCTTTACCGCCGACGAGGTGTGGCAGTTGCTGCCGAAGGTAGAAGGCCGCGAGTCGAGCGTTCACCTTGCGCTCTTCCCGAACATCGCCGACATCGTTCCCGGCAACGTGCAGCAGATTGAAGAGGATTGGGAGCAGTTCTGACACTGCGCGACGAAGTTCTCAAGGTTCTCGAAGAGGCACGCACTGCGAAGGAGGTCAGCAACCGGCCGTCTGAGGTACAGGTCGTCATCGGCTGGTTGAACTCCCTTGCCGGCCGGCCGAACATCCGTCTTCGAGCGCTACCAGAGCATCCTGCCGGAGCTTCTCGGCGTGGCCCAGGTCGAGATCGCCGACGCTGTCGTCACCGAAGGTAATGTAGAAAAGGGAGCTTTCTACGTCCAGGCCAAACCCGCCAAGGGCTCCAAGTGCGAGCGCTGCTGGCGCTTCACCGAAGATGTGGGCGACGACGCAAGGTATCCCACGGTCTGCCTTCGCTGCGCCGACGCGCTCGATGCTATCCACTTCCCTGCCTACGCGGCATCACCGAATCAACAACGGAGCCGAAAGCCTAATGTCCGCCGCTTACGACACACATCCCCGGAATCGCCGCGAAACCAAAGGACCAGCGCATGATCGCCTTCGTAATCGCGGCCCTCGTTGTGCTATTGACCGCATCACCAAACACCTCGTCGCGCAATTACCTCCCCTTCGGGCAGGCCCACACCGTCATTCCGGGCGTCTTCCGCATCACTGACGTCCACAACACTGGCGCGGCATTCAGCATGTTTGCTGAAAACGCCTCGCCGGAGACAGTCCGCGACATTCTCATCGCTTTTCTGTCGTCGCAGTGCTCGTTCTGTTCGCGATGCTGATGCGCACGGGCCGATATCTCTCGGTCACTTCAGTTGCCCTCGCGCTCATCCTTGGCGGGGCGTTCGGCAACCTCTACGACCGCATCCGTTATCACTATGTCATCGATTTCCTCGAGGTCCACATCGTTCACTACCACTGGCCGGACTTCAATGTTGCAGATAGCTGCATCGTGATTGGAGCATGTCTGCTGCTGATCGAGATCTTCCGGCCGCAGGCGCAGAACAACTGAGTACTGAAATCTCCCCATGAATGACCAGATCACAATCCGCGGCGCACGTACACACAACCTGAAGAGTATCGACGTCGACATTCCGCACAACGCACTTACGGTCGTCAGTGGAGTTTCGGGCTCAGGGAAATCTTCGCTTGCCTTCGACACGGTCTACGCCGAGGGGCAGCGCCGCTACGTAGAATCGCTCTCGGCCTACGCGCGCCAGTTTCTGGAACGCATCGAGAAGCCGGATGTCGACCACATGGACGGTCTTGCGCCGGCGATTGCGATCAAACAGAAGAACCAGACGCGGAATCCGCGCTCGACCGTCGCGACGGCGACTGAAATCTACGACTATCTGCGGCTGCTCTACGCGCGCTGCGGCACAGTGACTTGCCTGCACTGCGGCGGCGTCGTCAAACACGATACGGTCGACGAGATCGTGACCACCCTCTTCGCACTCCCTGAAGGCACGCGCACCTATATTTTGTTCCCCATCCAGCGGACCGAGGTGAAGATCGAGCCCATGCGGCTGCCGACGGTCGAGGAGCAGGCTGATGCCCCAAAGCCGGCAAAAAAAACAACTAAGAAATCGGCGAAGACCGAAAAATCTGCGGCCGCCGCCTCCTCGTTCAATCTGACTGAGGCGTTGAAGGAGCGGCTCAGTGAGCTGCGTCGCCGCGGCTACAACCGCCTCTATCAGGCCGGCAAAATCGTTGAGTTCTCGACACCTGAGTCGCTGCTCGAACTGGACTTCGCGCAGCCTATCTTTGTCCTCATCGACCGCCTTGCCATCTCGCCCGACTCGCGCGCGAGAATCGTCGATGCGATTGAGACCGGCTATCGCGAATCGGGCGAGGTGCAGTTCCACACCGTGCCTCGCCAGGAGAACGAGGCGGCGACGAAGCTGCGCTTCTCCGCGGCGTTTGAGTGCACCTCATGCCACCGCGCCTATCGCGAGCCTGAGCCGCGCCTCTTCTCCTTCAACAATCCTTACGGCGCGTGCCCGCGTTGCCAGGGCTTCGGCAACACCATCGATTTCGACCCTAATCTGATCATTGCCGATAAGACGAAGTCACTGGCTGAAGGCGCCATCGCGCCGTGGACCACCACGAAATATCGCCCGCACCATGGCGAGATGATTCGCGCGGCGAAGGCCGCCAATATTCCGACCAATGTGCCGTGGTACGAACTGACGCCCTGGCAGCAACGCTTCATCGAAGAGGGCGACGACAGTTATCCGGGCATTCAGGGCTTTTTCCGGGCGCTCGAACGGAAGAAATATAAGCTGCATGTCCGCGTCTTCCTCTCCAAATACCGCGGCTACGCGCTCTGCCCCGACTGTAGAGGTCAGCGGCTTAGGGCCGAGGCTCGTGCCGTGCTGATCAACAACCAGAACATCTGCGAGACCAGCGCGCTGACGATCGCCGATGCACAGACCTTCTTCGATAATTTGCAACTGTCGCCGGCGCAATTGGAGATCGCAGGCAAGATTCTCGAAGAGGTCAGGCAGCGCATCCACTTCCTCCACCAGGTTGGTCTGGATTATCTGACGCTCGACCGGCTCAGTTCCACATTGTCGGGCGGGGAGTCGCAGCGCATTCAGCTTGCGACGTCGCTGGGCTCGCGTCTGGTGGGAGCGTTGTACGTGCTGGATGAGCCCAGCATCGGGCTGCATACGCGTGACACGGCGAAGCTTATCCGCATCATGAAGGACCTGCGCGATCTCGGCAACACGATTCTGGTCGTCGAACATGATCCCGATGTGATCCGCTCGGCTGATCATCTGCTCGATCTCGGCCCCGGGGCAGGCGAGTTGGGCGGGCAGCTTCTCGCCGCCGGGACGGTTGCTGAAGTCACAGCGAATCCAAACTCCATCACGGGCAGATATCTCTCAGGACGCGCGACGATTCCGGTGCCAAAGTACCGCCGCGAGCCGGGGCGTGAACGCCTGAAGCTAACCGGTGCGCGCATCCACAACCTTCGCGGCGTGGACGTGGAGATTCCGCTGGGTCTTCTGGTCTGCGTCACTGGCGTAAGCGGCTCGGGCAAGTCCACATTGATTCATCAGGTTCTCTATCGGGCGCTGATGCAGGCGCTGGGACAGGAGCCGGTTCAGATCGAGGGATCGACGGTGCCACTCTTTCGCGAGCTTACCGGCACGCATCACCTCAACGACGTCATCCTCGTCGATCAGTCGCCGATTGGCCGCACTCCGCGTTCGAATCCCGTCACCTACATCAAAGCCTTCGATGACATTCGGGCACTCTTCGCTGCGCAACCGGACGCAAGGCGAAAGGGCCTGACCGCAGGACACTTTTCGTTCAACGTTCCCGGCGGGCGCTGCGACGTCTGCGAGGGCGATGGCACGGTTACGGTCGAGATGCAGTTCCTGGCCGACGTTGAGCTGCCGTGCGAAGAATGTAACGGTACGCGTTACAAAGCCGCCATCCTCGATATTAAGTACAAGGGCAAGAACATCTTTGACGTCCTCAACATGACGGTCAAAGAGGCCCTGGTTTACTTTGCCGGGCATCCCAGGATCGTCGACAAGCTGTACGTCCTTGACGAGGTCGGGTTAGGGTACGTGCGTCTCGGTCAATCGGCGACGACGCTCTCGGGCGGAGAGGCCCAGCGGGTCAAGCTGGCGTCGCATCTGGCTACGGCGCGATCGATCACCGGCCGGGCGTCGGGTAACGAAGCGGCAGCGAAGGCTCGCAGCCGGACGCTCTACATCCTCGACGAACCCACAACCGGACTTCACTTTGACGATGTAGCGAAGCTGCTGGCCGCGTTCCGCAAGCTAATTGAGGGTGGGGGTTCGTTGCTTGTCATCGAGCACAACCTGGACGTGATCAAATCCGCCGACTGGGTTGTGGACATGGGGCCGGAGGGCGGCAACGGCGGCGGGCAAATTGTCGCCACGGGCACGCCTGAAGAGATCGCGGCGAATGCGGCGAGCCACACTGGTCACTGGCTCGCGCCTGTTCTGAAGCCGGGTGCCGTCAATCTTGAGCAGGAGTTGCAAGTCGCGGTCAGCTAGGGAGCCGGGTCTTCCGCCCGATCGTGCTACGCTCAGGCAGAAAGTGGAGAGTGAGTGCCATGAAATTTCTCTGGCAGTCAGGCTGCACGTTCGTCCTGGCCGGAATTCTGTTTGGGGTTTTGCACGCACAGCGTCCTTACCGTCTCTATCCTTCGGTCGAGGGATACGACCAGATGCCTCTGCCGCCTGACTGGAAGCGCCCCGCGGAGTGGACCTTTGCCCGGCTCATGTATCCTCCGGGACCGCTCGACGGCTACTACCCTCGATTCCAAGGCGACTGGCGGGAGGGCCTTTCGCTTTGGACCCAGGACTATCCTCTCGCCGACCGTACCATTGCGGCGGCGGTCAGACGGTTGACGCGCGTCGATGCTCGGTCGGTGGAGCAGTCAGTGAACCTCGACGATGGCGATGAGATCTACAACTGGCCGTGGCTCTATGCCGTGCAGGTTGGCGAGTGGGGTCTGACGCGACGCGAGGCGAAGAAGCTTCGCGACTATCTGCTGCGCGGCGGCTTCTTCATGGCGGACGATTTTCACGGCATCGGAAGAGCAGGCCTACTTCGAAAAGACGATGAAGATGGTCTTTCCGGAGCGGCCCATCGTGGATATTCCCGATGACGACCAGATCTTTCACACCATCTTCGATCTCGACGATCGCTTCCAGATTCCCGGGGCCGAACACCTGGGCACCGGATACAAGAAAGATGGTCGAGTCGCCCATTGGCGCGGCATCTATGACGACAAGGGCCGCATCATGGTTGCGATCTCGCTGAATTCGGACATTGGTGACTCGTGGGAGTGGTTCGACAGTCCGCGCTATCCCCAGAGATTCTCTGACCTAGGAATCCGCATCGGCGTGAACTACGTGGTCTACGCGATGACCCACTAAGTTCTTGCGCATTGTGGCTCTAATTTCGATCATTGGCGTCGAATTTCATCCTGAGCACCTCATAATCCGAGTTTCGACGGGGATCTTTCAAAAAAATAACAATCCGCAGACAACTCCGTGACAATAGCTGCTCGCGAAGAGCGTAGCTTTTCTGTGCTGCAGTGTACGAACGGCCCTCCCAGGAGTATCGACATGGAACTAGACCAGTCTCTAGCCATTCGTCTCCGTGTGCTCGGTCTATTGGCGCTGACCGTGGCGACCGCGGATGTCTTCGCTCGCGCCTCCGAACCCTCCTTCATCGGTCCTCGCAATAACATCGCCGTTCTCAACTCCACAGTGCCGACAAACGGTGACGTCAACCCCTATGGAGTCGCCCTCGTCCCCGAAACCAAAGGGAATCTCGTGGAGGGCCGTTTCCTGATCAGCAACTTCAACAACTCGATGAACCAGCAAGGAACCGGAACCACCATCGTGCAGATTGCGCCCGATGGCACGTTTAGCCTCTTCGCTCAGATTGATCCTGACACTGTCTCGTGTCCCGGCGGCGTTGGGCTTACGACAGCTCTGGTGGCATTGCGCAGCGGCTTCGTGATCGTCGGCAGCCTGCCCACCGTTGGTGGCGACCCAACCACGGCAGAGGCCGGCTGTCTCATCGTTCTCGACAGCAATGGCAACGTCGTCGAGACAATCTCCGGCCATCACATCAATGGTCCGTGGGACATGACCGCAGTCGAGGATGGCCCCTTCGCCACCCTGTTTGTCACCAACGTACTCAACGGCACAGTCGCGGCAAACGGGAACGTCGTCCATGGAGGAACCGTTGTCCGTCTGGTGCTCAACACCTTCGGCGGCGGAACGCCTCAACTCGTCAACAGCACTGTGATCGCCTCCGGATTTCCTGAGCGTACCGACCCCAACGCGCTCGTCATCGGCCCGACAGGCGTCGCGTTCGATGAGTTGACAGGAAATCTCTATGTCGCGGACAGCCTGAATAACCGGATCACCGCGATTCCCGGCGCGCTCTTCCTGAACTTTTCGGTGGGCACGGGCTTTACCGTGTCCCAGGGCGGAGCACTCAACGACCCGCTGGGTCTCGCTTTCGCTCCGAATCATCACCTGATCGTCGCAAACGGCGATGACGGTAACCTTGTTGAGATCGATCCATTACTGTTCAGACAGGTCGCGGTCAAGCTCGTCGACGACTCCGGTGGTCCACCGCCGGGAGCAGGTGCACTCTTTGGACTGATTACGACACCCAAAGGAGTCTATTTCGTCGACGACGCTACGAATACCTTCAATCTGCTGAACTGAGCTAGTTGGAGCGGAGTGCCTTGACCGGGTCAGCAGATGCGGCGCGGGTTGCGGGAAGGGCCGATGCCGCAAGAGCCATCAGCATCATGATTAGAAAACTCATTACGTAGATGAGTGGATCAGTAGCGCTGACCTCGAAGAGGAACGAACTGACGAGGCGCGACGCAGCGAGAGAGCCAAGCACACCAACGGTGCATCCGATGAGCGCCAGCCTCGCGCCCCATTTCAGGACGAGGGCTGCAATGTTGCTCCGCGGAGCACCCACCGCCATGCGAATCGCAATCTCCTGCGTGCGCTGCGAGACGGAGAAGGCAACTACCCCATAGATGCCGATGATCGCGAGCAGCAGCGCCATCAGCGAAAAGACTGCAATCAGATCTGTGTTGAAGCGGCGCGGTGCTTCGGACTTTGAGATGACATCGTCCATGGTTTGGATATGCTGAAGCGCCAGGAGCGGATCGACCCCCGCGACCGTTGAACGGAGCGTCTCCCTCATCTGCTCAGGCGGCAGGGCCGAACGGAGGGTGATGAATCCTCCGGCGGCATCCGTAAGTTCGCCTGACCAGCGAGTGCCGTAGAGCGTGGCGGGTTGCCGCATTGGCGAATACCACTGGTCGCCGCTGGGTTCGTCGCGAGAGCCTAGCTTCGTATCGGCAACCACTCCGACGACTGTCGCCCAGGGCATATCTTTGTGGGGGTTTCCGGCGTGCATCCGTTTGCCGACCGCTCGCTGTCCTGGCCAGGAGTGGCGAGCCATCGACTGATTCACAATCACAACAAGAGGCGAGTTGGCGCCGTCGTCCATGGTGAAGTAGCGGCCATCGAGCAGCGGGATGCCCATCGCGTGGAAGTAGTCGCCATAGGTGGTGTCGAACTGGGAGAAGCTGAGCTTCCATCTTTCGACGGGCTCACCCTCGATGGTGTAGGCCGCCATGCCGGAAAATCCCGTCGCCGGCAGGGATTGCGTGATGCCGACCGCAGCGATTCCCGGTTTGACTTTAAGCCTGTCGACTACAGCGCGGTCGAAGGCCTCGGCAGCGTCGCGAGTGGAGTAGCGCTGCCGGGGCAACTGATAGTCGGCCACCAGGACATGATCTGGCCGAAAGCCGGGATCCACGGCACGCATCTTCTGGAAGCTTCGCAGCAAAGCGACCGATGTGGTGAGCAGCACGAGCGCGATGGCGATCTCGGCGACCACCAGCGCAGAGCGCAGCCGGCCATGGCTTGCGCCGGCGGTGCCGGCCTGGGGAGATTCCTTCAGGTTCGCGATCAGGTTCGTTCGCATGGCCGCGAAGGCAGGCGCAAGGCTGCAAAGCGCCCCCGTCGCCACGCTGACGAGAAGCGCAAAGGCGGCCACGCTGGTGTTGATCGAGATGGAGTCGACGCGCGGCATAGACCCAGGCAGCAGGTGCATCGCGGTCCGAACCAAAACTGCTGCAAGCACAAGACCAACCAGTCCACCAGCTGCGCTAAGTAACAGGCCCTCCAGAAGGGATTGCCGGAGGATGACGATAGGCCGCGCACCAATCGCCAGACGAACGGCGTATTCGCGTCGCCGTCGAATCGCTCGTACCAGCAGGAGGCCAGCGACGTTAGCGCAGGCGATCAACAGGACAACCATGACTGCGGCAAAGAGGGTGCGCAACAACGGTCGCGCGTTGGCAACAGCGTCTTCCCGCAGCAGAATCGCATCGCCGCGAATGTGAATTGAGGACATCGACGGAGGAAAGCTCTGCATGATCTGCCTGGCGACGCGGTCGACATCCTGCGCGGCCTGCTGGACCGTGACGCCGTCCTTGAGACGCCCCACCATGCGGAATCCCCACATTCCGGCGCGACCATCCGAAAGCTCCACCGGCGTGAGGCTCATCGGGATCCAGAGCTGGGTTTGGCTAATATGTCCGCCGCCAAGCAAGGGAAACTCGAAGTCGTCGGGCATTACACCGATGATGGTATAGCTCTTGCTGTCGAGATCGATAGAGCGACCGAGTACCTGAGGATCCCGATCGTAGCGATTCACCCACAGGGTGTGGCTGATCACAGCGAGTTGGCGATGCGCATCCTCTTCCTCCCGCGTGAAGACGCGGCCAAGGACGGGTTGAACGCCAAGGGTCGGAAAGACATTGGCCGTAAGGCGAGCTGCGCTGATCTCCTCCGGGATGGCAACCCCGGAGAGCTCATACTGTCCCGTGGCGTAGCCGCCGAGTGAAGAGAAGGCGCTTGTTGCAGTCGAGTAAGTAACGATCTCTCGCGCGGTGACAGGGGTGTTGAGGCTGGCCCCCAGATGATCGCCAAGGAGCACGAGACGATCTGGATCTTTGAATGGAAGCGGGCTCAGCAGAATGCCTTCGACCAACGAAAAGATGGCAGTTGTGGCACCGATGCCGAGAGCCAGCGTGAGAACCACGGTCACGGTGAAACCGGGAGCCTTCCAGAGCTGCCGAAATGCAAAGCGAAGATCTTGTCCGGGTGCAGCCATGCATCCTCTTCCATTTCCGAGATTTGTAATCGTCTAATCGAGATTAGGGACCGCGACGGCCGATTTTCCAAGGCTCCATTTCTGGAAAGTGCCATTTCGTGATCTCGAAGCAATATGAGCCTATAGACAGTTTGCGCGAAAAGAAAGGAAGCAGGCAGATGGGCAGACTGTGCGCCCATTAAGATAAAGAGAGGGAGTCCCATGACGCCGAAGACGACACACCGCAGAATCGCCCGAAATTCTTTAAGGCCATCGTGTCTCTCGCTCTCAGCACTATTATTTTTCATCCTCGCAGCAGCGACAATGCGTGCGCAACTCCCCCCGGGCACCTCCGACGCCAGTCAGCCGCCGGCTCAAAAAATCGACCCGCTCCTCACCCAGGCCAACGAAGCCCTCGACAAGCAGGACTATCCTGCCGCCCTCAAAGCTCTCACACCACTAGCGGAAAAGAACCCCAACAGCCCCCCGATCCTTTACAACCTCGCCTTCACTCAGGACGCGCTCGACCAACCCGCCGCCGAAGCCACCTACCGCCGCGCCATCGCCGCTGACCCCAATTACTTCGATCCGCACCTCGCCCTCGGGCTTCTGCTCGCCCGCAACGGCAATCGCACCGAGGCCCACGCCGAACTCCTCAAAGCCACAACCCTCAACCACCGACAATCCGCCGCTGAAAGCCCGCGCCTATCGAGCCCTCGCCCGGCTCGACCAGACCTCCAAACCCGCCGCCGCCAGCGACGAGCTTCTCCAGGCCCTCAAACTCTCCCCCGAGACCCCCGACGACATCCTTTTCACAGGCGAGCTCGCCGAGGCCTCAGGCGACAATGCCGCCGCCGAAGCCGCCTACCGCCGCCTGCTCAAAGTCGACCCGCAGAACCACGACGCCACCGCCGCCCTCACCCATCTCCTTCTGCATCAACAAAAGCCCGATCAGGCCGAATCCCTCCTGACCGCCGCGCTGGCCAAAGATCCCGACAACCCCACCCTCAACGCCCAACTCGCGCCCTCTACGAGCAGCAGGACAAGCCCGCCCAGGCCCTTCCCATCGCGGAGAAGCTCCACACCACCCACCCGGACGACCCGGCCATCACCCGCCTCCTCGCCCGTCTTTACGCCAACAACCAGCAATACGACCAGGCCGCTCCCCTCTACGCCAAACTCGTCGCCGCACTCCCCAGGACCCCGTCCTCCTCGACGACTACGCCAGCGTTCTGATCCGCCTCAAACGCTCCGCCGAGGCCGAAACCCTCCTCAAGCGCGCCACCGCCAATCCCTCCGCCTTCCCCACCAAAGAGGACCTCGGAAATGCCGCCGGCCACCTCGCTTTTGCCGCCTCGGCTAATAACGATCCCTGAGACCACCTTGCAAGCGCTAACGCTTCGTGCTACAGTATTTGCCAATTCGCCAAGCACGCTGTTCCTGGAGGCAACGGCACACGATAAGCTCCACCACATCAAACAGGCGACCGACCTGTACAAGCAGTTCCTCTCCGTGGCAAACGGCAAATTTCCGGACGAGGAGTGGGAGGCCCGCCACCGCCTCATCACCCTCGAACACATGAAATAGCAGGCGCTCCCTACGAGGTGCGTTATGAAATTTCTCCTTCGTTCCTCTCTACTGGTTCTGCTCTTCCTTCTCTCTCCCCGCTCGCTCCTCCTCTGTCGACGAAAATCTTCCGGATGCCCAGGCCTTGGCGCAGCTCGAGCTGCGCGCCCAGCAGGCTGGCCCGCGCGACCAGTGCTTCCTTTACACCGAGCTCGTCCACACCATGACCGAGATCGCGGGCACGCCAGATGCTCAACGGCGACATCGATCAGGCGGCCGCCACCCTGAAGAAGGTCAACTACTACGCCAACTCATCCACATAAGCCTCGCCGACAATGCCAAGCGGGTGAAGAATGCCGAGATGTTGATGCAGCACACGACCTACCGGCTGGGCGAGTACTTCCACAAAGCCTCCTCAGAGGATCGCGACACGCTCAAAGCCACTCTCAAACAGCTCAACCAGGTCCATAGGAGCTGCTCGCCCAGGTCAAACTGAAGAACCAACTAAGGAAATCTCCCCACAGAATCATAGGAATATGATCCGCAGGCTACCCCTCGTCCTCTTGCTCCTCTCTCTTGCTCTGCCCGCCCACGCCCAGCATGACGATTCCGCGCTCTCTGAGGGCGAGATCGAGCAACTTCGCGACTCCGCCTACGTCGCCAACGACCGCATCCTCGTCTTCATCAAACTGCTCGACACCCGCAACAAGGCCATCCAGGATCTCTTCGCCCATCCACGCAAACCCGGCCGCGAACAGGACACTCACGATCTGCTCGAGCAGTTCACCTCCATCGCCGACGAGCTGAACGACAACCTCGACGACTACGGCCCCCACCATCGCGACATCCGCAAAGCCCTCCCCAAGCTTATCGACGCGACCGAACGCTGGGCCTCCAACATCAAGCAGCCCCCCGAAGATCCCGCCTACAATCTCTCGCGTAAACTCGCCCTCGAGTCGATTCGCGACATCCGCGAAGAGGCGACGCAGCTCGTCGACGACCAGAAGACCTGGTTCGCCGCGCATCCTCCCCCCAAAGATAACTCCAATTCGCCGGCCAGCGTACCCCGCTAACGCGCGCGCTCCTGCGAACTCGCCTGGGCACAGCTCCACTCAATTGCGTCCAGAAAAGCTCATTGCTTAGTCGAAGAATTTGCTGCATGCTTTGTGTGTGTGAAGGAACTCCCGAATGAGCGACCCGAACGACCGTATTCAGGCCTCTGGTAACACAACCTCACGTCGAGACTTTCTTGCCAAGGCAACGGGCGCAGCCTTCGCGACCGCACTTCCCGCAGCCGGTCAAACAGCTCCACAGCCGAAATCCAACGCAACCCAATCTCACAGACGCTGCATCAACGTCCTCTTCTTCATGTCCGACGACATGCGGCCGGAACTCGCCAGCTACAACAGCCGTTTCAATGCGCACAGCCCTAATATCGATGGTCTTGCGGCAAAGGGAGTTCGCTTCGACCGCAACTACTGCCAATTCCCTCTCTGCAATCCATCGCGTGCATCTCTCTTCACCGGCCATCCACCCCGCACCACCAAGGTTCTCGGCAACACGACCAGTGTGCGCGATCTGCATCCCGACTGGGTCACGCTTCCACAGCTCTTTCGCGAACACGGATACACCACTCTGCGCAGCGGAAAGCTCTTCCACGCTGGTCTGGACGACCACAAGGCGTGGACCGATTTCGACGGCGACGTCGAGTCCATGTACCCGACGCAGAACGGCAAGCCCATGAACCTCCCACGCGAGCCCATCCCCATGCCGGACGGCGTGCTCCCCGTGCTCCCCGCCGACAATGAACGGGCCGCACACTCCGATCAGATCATCATCTTGGACGGCAACGGCGAAGGCGCGGGCGATTACATGGTCGCCGACCGCGCCATTCAGTTCCTTATTGAATCCAGGGACAAGCCCTTCTTCATCGGCTGCGGTTTCTCCAAGCCCCACAGCCCACCCACAGCGCCGCAGCGCTTCTTCGATATGTACGACCCCGCGAAGATCCAGCTTTCACCAGACTTCGCCGCGTGGCCAACCGTCCCTGCAGGTTTTCCAAAGGCCGCCATTCGCATGCGCAACGCCGATCTCTTCATTGGCCGCGGCGCATCTGAGTCCGAAGCCAAACAAGTCATCCGCGCCTATCTCGCTTCGATCTCCTGGGTCGACTGGAACCTCGGTCGAGTACTCGTCGAACTTGAGCGGCTCGGCCTGCGCGAAAACACAATCATCGTCTTCGTGGCCGATCACGGCTACCAGCTCGGCGAAAAAGGAAAGTGGTCCAAGGCAGGCTCGCTCTTCGAAAATGGCACCCGCGTTCCGCTCATCATCACATGCCCGGAGCGTACGGCAACGGCCGTCCCTGCACGCGCATCGTTCAATCGCTCGACATCTACCGCACTCTGGCGGAGCTCTGCCATCTCGAGGTGCCCGCAGGGATCGAAGGCACCAGTCTCGTGCCTCTGCTCAACAACCCTCGCGCCGCATGGGACCAGCCCGCCTTCAGCATCTGGAGCGAGGACGGCAAGACGACTCACGGCACCGCCGTCCGAACCGAGCAATGGCGTTATGCGGAGTTCGGCGCGAACGCATCCAACGGCGCGATGCTCTTCGACGTCCACGCCGATCCCATGGAACTCACCAACCTCGCCGACAAGCCGGAGCACCAGCAGACGCGCGCCCAACTGGCAAAGCTCATCGCCGCCTATACTCCGGCTGATCCCGCAGGTTGAGCTTGATGCCATTCTCTTCAAGAGCGAACCAACAATGAAACCCCACGCGGTGAAAAAAGCTGTTGATAACAACTGAAGAAGAGAGTCTGGTCTAATAAAAGACAGCGACGCTGCGATAAGGACACGACTCTGAGCACACCCAAGCATCCCGGCCCCTCCCCTCTGAGCCAGTTCCTGCAGCTCTTTTCAGCGTCCGCGCCCGCCGCCACCTCCCGCTCTCTTCGAAGAGATTCCCGCCGCCGCACTTCAATCCCTCAAGCGTGAAACCGCTAAACCGGCCAAAAAGCCTCGCGCAAAAAAGATCGCAACGCCGGCCTCTCTCGTCGCCATCTTCGAGCACGAATACCGCGAGCTCCGTCCCCGCGCACCCATCCCTGCGCTCGACATTCGTTTCCGCCGCTTCACGTCGCTCAACACGACCATCCGGCTGCGCGAGGGCCGCCTTCACGTGCGCCTCTCCGACATCCTCGAGCACGCACCTGAGTCTATCCATCACGCCATCGCGCACATCCTGCTCGCCAAGCTCTACAAGAAACCCATCGCCCGCATCCACGCCGACCACTATCGCCGCCACGTCTCCTCCGAAGCCGTCTCGAAACAGGCCGAGCACGTTCGCCAGACCCGCGGCCGCAAGCGTCTCTCCACCCACTCCGGCCATCACTACGATCTCAACGAGATCTTCGAGTCGCTCAACACGCGCTTCTTCCACGGACTCCTCGGCCGGCCAACTTTGACCTGGAGCGCCCACCACGCCCGCCGCATGTTCGGCCACTACGACGCCGCCCACAACACCATCGTCGTCAGCCGCGTCTTCGATCGCCCCGACACCCCTCGATGTGCCATCGAATATCTGCTGTATCACGAGATGCTCCACCTCAAACACCCCGTCCGCGTCAAAGCCGGCCGCCGCTGCGTTCACTCGCGCGAGTTCCAGGCCGAAGAGCGCCTCTTCCCCCAACTCGAAGAAGCCAAAGCTTACCTCAAGCGCCTCTAGTACTTCCGCCGCCTCCACAACTGAATTTCTAGCATTTCACCGAACTCCTCTCCCATGCTAGGATTCCTCTACGCCGAAAGCGCCTCGCCTTCGCGCGTGTCCAACTCGTTTGCAGATCGCAGAAAGCTTCGCTGATTTCACGGGCCCATAACAAAAATTCTCGAATCCATACAAACTCACCCATGAGAAAGGGCAGGTGAACCATGCATCTCTCCAAACGTGCAGCAGCCGAGTTCTTCGGTACGTTCTGGCTCGTCTTCGGCGGTTGCGGCAGCGCGGTACTCGCAGCCGGCGTTCATCTCGGCATCGGCTATGTTGGCGTAGCGTTTGCGTTCGGCTGACGGTCCTCACCATGGCATTCGCCATCGGCCACGTCTCCGGCTGCCATCTGAACCCCGCCGTCTCCATCGGCCTCGTCACCGCCAAACGCTTCCCTGCCTCCGAACTTCCCGCCTACATCGGCGCCCAGCTCCTCGGAGCCATCTGCGCTTCGGGGGTTCTTTACGTCATCGCCAGCGGCAACTCCACCTTTTCTCTCGCCGGCGGTTTCGCCTCGAACGGCTACGGCGACCACTCGCCCGAACACTACTCGCTCGTCGCCTGCTTCCTCATCGAAGTGGTCCTCACCGCTTTCTTCCTGCTCGTCATCCTCGGCGCGACCGACGAACGCGCTCCCAAAGGCTTCGCCCCCATCGCCATCGGCCTCTGCCTGACACTGATCCACCTCATCAGCATTCCGGTCACCAACACCTCGGTCAATCCGGCCCGCTCGACCGGCCCGGCGATCTTCGTCGGAGGCTGGGCGCTGCAGCAACTCTGGCTCTTCTGGGTAGCGCCAATTCTCGGCGCCATCATCGGCGGCCTCATCTCCACCGCATTCTTCGCCGCGCCACAAGAGCCACTCCGCGAAGAGATGTCCAGATAGACTGGTTCGCTCACAAACCATTACATCCAACCGAGTTCGTCAGACTTACGCTCTCGTATCGCTTCAACTCCGGCGCCCACTGCACATTCCTGACCCGCGCAGCAGCTATCAAAAGCACCCACGACAATCGAACCCATCGCAGCCACCTGTGCGTTGCTCATTCCCCAGTAGAGCCGCGGATTGATCCGCACAAACTCCACCAGGAAACGGCCAATCCCACTGAGCACCAGATACTCGCCCGTAAGTGCGCCGATTGGAAGATTCTCCTTACCGCGACGCCACAGCCACCACCCGAGCACCAGCGCAAACAAAAACTCATACACCGGCGTAGGCTGCACCAGCGCATCCGGAGGAGTCGGTGGCACCAGCGCATTCTTCGCCATATGCACGCCCCACGGCAGCGTCGTGTTGATCCCGTAGTCGCCATCACCCGAAGTCAGGCACCCGATCCGCCCCACGCCATACCCAATCGCCGCCGCCGGAGCCGCAAGGTCCAGCATCCGCACCGCGCCCGCCTGCCCCGTAGTTCCTTCGACGGCTATCGCGCAATCCTTCCCTGCCACATCAGCATCGCGATGCCGGCCAGCAGGCCGCCATACCACGCAAACCCCGCCTGAAACCAGTGCAGAAACTCCATCACGATGTCGAACGGATGGTTCCAGCCAGGCGCCGTGATTGTCTTCAAAGCATGCCGCAGGTCCGCAACGTTCTGCAGCTCATGCCACGTCTTCGCGCCGATCACTCCGGCGATCACCACAAACGCCACCACGCTCAGCGCGTCGGCATCCACGCCATTGCGTACAAAATTCTTGTGCAAAACCACCGTCGCGACCACAGCCGCCAACCATAACAACAGCCCAAACGTACCCAGGTGCACCGGGCCAATATCGATATAGGGAAACATAATCCTCGCTTTTTAAAGTATAGCGGCCTTTCCCTCGCTCCCCTACTCGCGATACCCTATCGTTATATGTCCACAAGCACTCCCGTCTTTCCTCCCGCAGCAGGAATGGAGATCCTCATCTCCAAGCAACAAATAGCCGACCGCACCCGCGAGATCGGCGCCCAGATCACGAAAGACTACGAGGCCAAGTCCATCGTCCTCATCGGCGTCCTCAAAGGCGCGGCCATCTTCCTCGCCGACCTCGCCCGCGCCATCCAGGTCGACAACACCTTCGACTTCGTCGCCGTCTCCAGCTACGGCCGTGCCCGCGTCTCCTCCGGCGCCGTCAAGCTCATCAAGGACATCGACAACCCCATCGAGGGCAAACACGTCATCATCGTCGAAGACATTCTGGATACCGGCCTCACCCTCAGCTACCTCCGCGGCCTCATGCTCCAGCACAAACCCGCCTCGCTCAAGATCGCCACCTGCCTCGACAAGCCCGAGCGCCGCCTCGTCCCCATCGAAGCCGACTACGTAGCCTTCAAAATTCCCAACCAGTTCGTCATCGGCTACGGCATGGACTACGCCGAGCGCTACCGCGGCGTCGACGACATCCGCATCTTCCCGTCAGAAGTCGCCGGGCATTAACGATGTGACGTGGCCTCCGAGCCCTCAGTTGTGCTAATTGGCGGTAAAAGGCAAGGCACAATCGGCAATCCAATTCTGATCACGGGATTGAGCAGGAACCCGTGAGATTGGCCGTTGTGGATTCCAGCACCCACAATCTGGTCGTAATCATTGATGGAGAGGGCACGCGTCAACTGCCAGCCTGCACCGTTGACCAAGGTAGTATTCAGGTCGATCATCTTTGTCCCGTCGTAGAGGAATGCTGCGGCGCTTGTCGGCGTGTCAGATATGCCGACGACCCATCGCGCATTGTTCAAAGCGAAGGCCTGGCTGCCCTGACCGCCAAGGGTGCCCAAATTACTTGCTGCACTGCCCGGCTTAGCAGCGAGAAAAGCCCGGTCAACGCTCGCACTGTTTTCCGCCCACCCGGCCACTGCCCCGTCTTCGTTGATCGCCCATGGATAGAGTAACTGGCTGTATCCCGAGGGCGGTGTAATTCGAACCCATGAAGTCGAACCAGGCGGCGTTATCAGCCCCAGCATCGTAATGAACTGATTCAATGAGTTCATAATCGGCCGGTAACCTATCAACTGACCAGATCCGTTTCCACCGGTAGCTACTTCGACGGCAGCCCATCCATAGGTTGGGTCATTGTCCGAGGGAACGATGACCGGCAGATCGTTTACATAGGCCGTAGCATACGCAACCTTACCGTCGAATTCGTATCCAATCACCTTGCCCGGGCTGCTGACCGCCAGCGCCTCTGACTGATAGGTATTTCCCGGTTCGAGCAGATGAATGCTTCCGTCATGCCATGAAACCGCATGCGTGCCTTGATCGGAACCAACGGCCTGACCCGCCACTACCCCGTCGTTGTTGATAGCCGTTGCAATAGCAGAGGATCCTCCAGGAAGCACGCCCAGATCGGCCATCTGACAATTCTTGTAGATGAATGGTCGGCTGCCCGAACGGCCGACCACCGTTCCCGACGCATTGATGCTGAGAGCAAGCGAATCGGGTTGTCCCGGCAGGACTCCAAGGTCAATAACTTGGTAATGGTGGGTTTGCGTGTAACCTGACAGGCTCGCAAAAAACAGTAGCAGGACAGCTCGTCTCATCTCAGGAACCTCCGTCTTCGTGAAGAGAAGTGAAAGTTGGCCCGGTCCCCGGTGTCTATATAGCCCTTAAAGTCTAGCCCACGTTCTTCCCCAAAAACTCCCGCATCGCTGCCGCAATCTCCTCTACATGCGTCTCCAGCGCAAAGTGCCCGGTCTCTAAGAATTGCACCGTGGCATTCGGATTGTCCCGTGTGAAAGCCTCGACCCCCGGAGGGATGAAGAACGGATCGTACTTGCCCCAGATCGCCAGCAGCGGCGGCTTCGAGATCGAAAATACTCTTGAAACTTCGGATAGAGCTTCACGTTATTCGCATAGTCAAGAAACAGATCGAGTTGGATATCCATATTCCCCGGCCGCTCGATCATCGCCGCATCGAGTGTATAACCTTCCGGCGCGATCGTCTCCGGATGCGTCACGCCCTCGGTGTACTGCGACTTCAATCCCTCCGGACCCAGCGCCCTCCGCAGAGTCAAGCGATTCTTCGCCGTCGGTTCAGTCCAGTACTTCCGGATCGGAGCCCACGCATCGCCCAACCCTTCCTCATAAGCATTGCCGTTCTGCGAAACAATCGCGGTAACGCGCTCCGGCCGCGCCATCGCCATGCGAAAGCCAGTCGGCGCGCCATAGTCGAACACATAGAGCGCGTAGCGCGTTAGCCCCAGCGCATCCGTAAACGCCAGCATCGTCTCGGCCAGCGCATCGAAGGTGTACTTGTACTTCCGCTTCTCCGGGACCTCCGTAAACCCAAACCCCGGAAGGTCTGGCGCGATGACGTGATACCTGTCCGCGAGACGAGGAATCAGGTCGCGGTACTGAAACGACGAGGTCGGAAATCCATGCAACAACAAAACCACCGGCGCATCCGCAGGCCCAGCTTCGCGATAAAAGACATTCACTCCGTCTGCTTCGATGCGATGAATCGTGGTCAACGGCACAGACTCGCTCATGAACTCTCTCCTTCAGGATTTTGAACACTGAGCCCAAAGATACCCGCCAGCAACTCATAACTCCGCAGCCGCTTCGCCTGCTCCCAGACAATCGTATTCACAATCATCTCTCCAATCCCCAACTCTGCAGCCATCTCCTCCAACTGCTCCCTCACGCGCGCCGGAGTCCCAACAAAATACCGCGGCCACTCCCCTTCCTCCATCGGCATCTCGCCCATCAACCGCAACTCCCGCGTCGCATCCTCCGGCGACGCCACCGGCCTGCGGTCCCCTTGGCGAATCCGCCGCTGCAGCAACCGAACACTCGAAGCGAGATACTCCGCCTCCTCCTCGGTCTCCGCACAAATCACTCCCACCGCCACAGTTGCCTCCGCCTCACTCCGGTATTGGCTCGGAGAAAACCTGCGCAGGTAAGTCTCAATCGCCGCCCGCGTGTGCACAGGAGAAAAAAAATGCGCGAACGAATAGGGCAGCCCAAACTCCACCGCTGCCGCGGCGCTCCACATACTCGAACCCAGCATCCACACATCCGGCCCACCCGGCATCTCCGGCGAAACCCGGATCCCCGCAAACGGATGCCCTGCCGGAAACGAATGCCCCAGAAAAGCCAGCAACTCGCTCACCTGCTCGGGAAAATCATCCGGCATTCTTGTCTTCCGTTCCCGCTTCAATGCCAGCGCTTCGACTGGTCCGCCACCCGGCGCCCGCCCAATCCCCAGGTCCACTCGCCCGGGATACAGCGCATGCAGCATCCGAAAGCACTCCGCCACCTTCAGCGGAGTGTAATGCGGCAGCATGATCCCGCCCGACCCAATCCGTATCCGCTTCGTCTCCGCGCCAATCCGCGCCAGCATCACCTCAGGAGCCGTACACGCCAGCGTATCCATCGCATGATGTTCCGACATCCAGAAACGCGTATATCCCAGCCCATCCACCAGCCGCGCCAGCTCAATCGAGTTCTGCAAAGCCTGGCCCGGAGTACTTCCCGCCGGCACCGGCGACTGATCCAGCACCGATAACTTCAATCCACCCTTCAACTTATCGTTCCTCATAGGCATTGGATGTGCTCTAGCCTGAATCCGAACCAAATCCGGACCGTCTATTCCGATGGAGACCAGCCGAGTGGAACTTGACGAACTGCCTTCACAGAGGACCGCAGCGATTAATCTCCACCTCCAGCACCCTCACCGAAAATCTCTCACTGTCAAGCCACCGTCCACAGAAAGTCCAACCTCAACCCGCAAGGAATGAATACTTTGCGCAACATCGTCGGGGTGGGGGCAGGGCCTTCAACCAGCCCTTATCCCGGTATGATAGAAAGTAACGCGGCGACTCTCTCCCCTCGCCGCAGGAGCAGGCTTTTGAATACGTTGTCCATCACCAATCCCCTCCCCAACAGACCCGAACACTTCGACGCCAAAGCCTTCGCCGCTCACACTCTTTCTTCGCCCCAAAACCTCGCCGCCGTCATCGACCATACCCTCATCAAGCCCGACGCCACCCGCAACCAGGTCCTCCAGCTCTGCCACGAGGCGGCGGAGCACCGCTTCGCCTGCGCCATGGTCAACCCCACCTGGGTCTCGATCGCCGCAGCCGATCTCAAGGGCACCGGAATCCCCGTCGGCGCGCTCGTAGGCTTCCCCCTGGGCGCCACCCTCTCCAGCTCCAAGCGCGACGAAACCACGCGCGTCCTCAAGCACGGTGCGCACGACATCGACATGGTTCTCAACATCGGCCTGCTCAAGTCCGGCCAGACCTCAGACTACGAAGCCGTACGCCAGGACATTCGCGGCGTCGTCGAACTGGCCCATGCCCAGGGAGCCATCGTAAAAGTCATCCTCGAAACCTGCCTGCTCTCCTTCGAAGAAAAACTCCGCGCAGCCGAGATCGCCCTCTCCGCCGGAGCCGACTTCCTCAAGACCTCAACCGGCTTCTCGACCGGAGGAGCCACCACCGACGACATCACTCTTCTCCGCGGCGTAGCCGGAACCCGCGCAGGCGTGAAGGCTTCCGGAGGTATCCGTTCTCTCGCCGACGCCATTGCGATGCTGGAGGCCGGGGCCTCCCGCATCGGAGCCAGCGCCAGCGTCAAGATCGTCGCCGAACTCGCCGGCCACGCCACCGCCAACCCCTCATCCGTGCCTCACTAGTCGCTCACAATCCAATCCCCTGTCGCCACAAGTGCGAGTAAGTAATTCACTCGACACAGGGCTCGTCTTGCGCTCTTTCCCTACGAAACACTCCCCAAACCCAAACCCACCCGGTAAGATCGAACCCAAAGCAGAATGTCTCCGCCCAACAAACCGCAGCCGGCCCAGCCTGCCTCTCCCGAACCGTCTCCGCCCGACCACCCCTTCGAGGGCGACTATCGCCCTACTGCGCCTGTGCTCTTCCACCCCCACGCCGCCGACCCTAAAATTCGCGTCGAGCCCCTCCAGGTAGACTTCCTCCACAAACTCGCCGACGCCCTCAACACCACGCTCGACCTCAACACCCTCATGCATCGCGTCGCCGACCTCGTCCGCGCCGTCATCGACTATAAGATCTTCGCCATCCTCCTGATCAACGAGCGCGCCGAAGACCTCCGCATGCGCTTCCAGATCGGCCACTCCACCGAAGTCGAGCGCATGCGCATCAAACTGGGCCGCGGGGTCTCCGGCCAGGCCGCTCTCCAGCGCAAATCCATCCTCGTCGAAGACGTCGCCCAATCCGAAAACTACATCGACGCTAACCCCAACGTCCGCTCCGAGCTCGCCGTCCCGCTCATCATCAAAAACAAGGTCATCGGCGTCATCGACATCCAATCCGAGCAGGTCGGCTACTTCACGCTCGAACACCAGCGTCTGCTCGAGCTGGTCGCCTCCCGCATGGCCATCGCGGTCGAGAATGCACGCCTCTACACCCGCGTCTCCCGCCAGGCCCAGACGCTCGGGGTCCTCAACGACATCTCCCGCGAGATCACCAGCATCCTCGACCCCAACGATCTCCTCGAGCGCATCGCACATCTGCTCAAACGCGTCATCGACTTCCAGATGTTCAGCATTCTCCTCTGGAACCACCGCACACAACACTTCGAGCACAGCTTCTCCTCCCGCTTCGGCGAACGCGTCATCCGCGAGCGCATCATCGCTCTTGGCGAAGGCCTCATCGGCACCTCCGCCCAGCTTCGCGAGCCCGTCCTCGCCCCCGACGTCCGCAAAGACTCCCGCTACATCGAAGCCAACCCCGAGGTCCGCTCCGAACTCGCCGTCCCTTTGGTCTACAAAGGCGAAGTCATCGGCGTACTCGACCTCGAACACACCCGCGTCAACTACTACAACGAGGACCACCAGCGCACGCTCTCCACTCTTGGCTCGCAGATCGCCATCAGCATCGCCAACGCCCGCCTCTACCAGCGCATCCACGAGGAAGAGCAGCGCATGGAGCGCGATCTCGAGATGGCTCGCCAGGTCCAGCTCCGCCTCATGCCCTCGCGGCCGCCCAAACTCGAGCGCGCCGAGATCGCCGCGCAGTTCGTCGCCGCGCGCTCCATTGGCGGAGACGTCTACGACTACCTCGACTACGGTCCAGGCCGAGTAGGCGTCGCCCTCGGAGACGTCAGCGGCAAGGCTGCACCCGCCGCCCTCTACGCCGCACTCATCAGCGGCATCCTCCGCTCGCTCGCCCCACAGCATCTCTCTCCCGCCGAGATGCTCGCCGCCCTCAACGATCAACTCCAGGAGCGCAAACTCGACTCCCAGTACGTCACCATGCTGATGGCCGTATGGGACGACAGCAACCAGACCCTCCAGATCGCCAATGCCGGCTCCGTCCAGCCGCTCTTCGTCGCCGCTAACCCAGCGAATGAACAACGCCCAACCGTCCGCACCATCAACGCCGAAGGCTTCCCGCTCGGCCTCTTCCCAAACGCCGAATACGAAGAGTTCACCCTCTCCACCCAGCCCGGCGACCTCATCGTCTTCTTCTCCGACGGCATCGTCGACGCCATCAACGCCGACAGCGAGATGTTCGGCGACGACCGACTCAAGGAACTCCTCGAATCGCAAAGACAACCCACAGCGCGATCCACCGTCGACGCCATCCTTCAGGCTGTCACCGACTTTCAGGCCGGCACCGCCCACTTCGACGACGAGACCATCGTCGTCCTCCGCGTGCTGGAACCGCCCGACCCGTCACACTAACTCAAAAGCTGCTATCGTCCCCGCCACCGAACCGTCGTCTCCAAAATCCCCACCGCCATCGCCGAAAGACGAATCGTCGAATTCGACCCGCCGTCATCGAATCCGGAATCATCGCTCTGGTTCGATCCGCGATCATCACCCGAACCATACAGCGAATCCCGATCGTTACTGGAATCAGATCCTTTTCCAAAATCCCGATCTACCTGATCGCCCATCTCCCGCTCTTCGCTGGAGACAGCATGCTCGCCGCCGCGCTCGCCGCGATCATCTCCGTAATAGTTGTTGATCACCTCGGCCGGCCGATCGCTACCACCAAACCCGCCAAATCCCTGCCCATAACCCGCCGCGTGACCAAAGCCATGCATCAGCGACTCCACGCCCTCAAACGCCAGCGCACCAGCCGCAACACCGGCAGCCGTCTGCAGCGCACCTTGCAGAAATCCACCGCCGCCCGCCCCATCGGAGCTCCATACTGCGGGTACCCGACAGGCGCGCCCTTCTTATAGCCCGGAACCTGCGTCCACCCCTGCTGCTGCGGCGGAGGAGGTGGCGGCGGAGCCGGAGCATCGTTCCTCCCCAGCAGATTTCCCAGAAAACTCGTAGCATGCTTCGGCTCCGGATGCTGCTGCATCTGCTCAATCTGCGCCTTCAGCGCCGTCAACTGAGCCTGAGCCTGCTCCAGCGCATACTTCTGCACCAGCACCGTTTGCGCCAGAATGTACAGCGCATCAGGATTCTTCCCCAACCCCTCCTGCAGCATCTCCTCCGCATCCATATCCTTCTCGGCCAACTGTGTCTTCTGCACGCGGTCAATCAGACCGCCGATCATGTCCTGTTCCTGAGGAGTCATCTCTCTTTCCTTTCTATTGCCTGCAACATTATTCTTCGCGTTCTACATGAATCAGATGCAAATACTCAGCGCTCTATAGACGCGATTCAAGCTCCAAAGTCGCCAATCGTCTCTCGCTTGAACTTCGGCGTCAATCTGCTCCAGAGGTCACCGTACGCAGCAGGAACCTCCCGCAGTTCCTTCCGCTGCAGGCCTTCCCAACCTATTCACTCCCAAATTCCATGCGATTCACGAAGGCATAACAAGCATCTCCTACGCTCCTTGCTGTAGCTAAAAGTCGTCCCCAGGAGTCGCCATGCAACCGCTTTTCTGCCTCAGCCGCCGTATGTTCGCGAGCGCAGCCGCCGCCGCCTCATTCATCCTTCTCGCCTCCAGCATCCCAGCCACTGCCGAAGACCACGACAAAGACCACATCCGTTTCTTCCCCGGCAATCTCGTCGTCAGCCGCAGCGTCTACGACAACAACGCCAACAACGTCGAAGTCGGCACAATCCTCCCTCCCAACTGCGCCAGCACCGTCAGGCCCCTGCGCTCCGCCGCTATCAACAACGGCACCTATCCCTTCGTCTTCAATAACGACACCATCGACGCCAGCTTCGGCATCACCTCCAAGATCTTCCTCGACCAGATCACTCCCTTCGGCTTCCTCATCAACACCTCGAAGTCCCCAACAGCTCCCTCCATAACGTCCACACCAGCAGCAACCAGCTCGTCACCAGCTTCAGCTCCAAGTCCGAACTCGCGCTCAATCTCTCCACCGATGGCAAGCTCCTCACCTTCATGGGCTACGTCGCTCCCATCGACACCATCGACGTCTCGAACTCCAACACGCCCGGTCGCAATCGACTCCACCAATCCCGTCGGCGTCAACTTCTACCGCGCCGTCGCTACCGTCGACCGCAACGGCAACTTCACCTTCACCGAAACCAACGCCTACAGCGGCAACAACGGTCGCGCCGCCATCCTCAACAACACCAACGGCGCGAACTTCTTCTACACCGCCGGCAACGCAGGCAACGGCGCCAACCCCCAGCCCAACGGCAGTCATCCTCGGCGCGGGCACACAATTCATCGATCCCTCCACCGCGCCCGAGAGCTTCCAGACCCCCGCCACCCCCACCCCGGCCGGCAGCTTCTCCGTCACCCTCCTCGGCGACAAGGCTGACAAGGTCGGCAAGGACGACAACTTCCGCGGCCTGACCATCTTCAACAACGTCGTCTACCTCACCAAAGGCAGCGGCAGCAACGGCGTCAACACCGTCTACTTCATCGACACCACCGGAACTGCCTGCCCCAAGGGCGTAGGCATCCCGGCCGCTGGAGCAACCCTGCCCATCGCACCTCTCAACCTCGTCCGGCGTCAACCCGCAGAACGGCCTGCCCAACAACATGTGCATCCTCGCCGGCTTCCCCACCGCGCTCGCCAAGAGCCTCGCCACACCCGCCGCTCCCTTCGGCCTCTGGTTCGCCAACGCTGACACCCTCTACGTAGCCGACGAAGGCGACGGCTTCGCCGGCGACACCACCCTCTACACCCACGCCGCCGCCCAGACCACCGCCGGCATTCAGAAGTGGATCTTCAACTCCTCCACCAAGACCTGGAGCCCGCCTACACCCTCCAGACCGGCCTCGAACTCGGCGTCCCCTACACCGTCGACGCACTACCCCACCGGAAATAACTCCGCCACCAACCTTCCCTGGGCGCCCGCAACCGACGGCATCCGCAACATCACCGGCACCGTCGACTGGGACGGCAAAGTCACCATCTAGGGCATCACCTCCACCGTCAGCGGCAACGGCGATCAGGGCGCAGACCCCAACCGCCTCGTCGCCGTCACCGACACCCTCTCCAACACCGACCCCACAGTAGCTGCGAAAGAGAAGTTCAGCATCGTCCGCAAGGCCGGCTTCGCCGAAGTTCTTCGCGGAGTCGCCTTCGCTCCCTCCGGTAAAGGTGGCGACGACGGCGATCACGACCACGATCATCACGGCGACAATTGGTAGCATCGCGATTCCGAAGTCGAGAGCCACCCAAACAAAATGCGGCGGGACTCTTCCCGTCGCGTTTTTTCTTGACTAAATTTTTACATCTCACGACGAGTGCCATCGCAATTCCATGCAACGCAATACGCCAAAAACCATTTAAGCTAAAAAGAATGTTCTCCACGTCAAATACCCAGATCGTCCGTCCCGCCCGCAATCTGCAAGGCTCCCTTACCCTTCCCGGCGACAAGTCCATCTCCCACCGCTACGCCATGCTCGCGGGCATCGCCTCCGGCACCTCCCGCCTCTCCAACTTCTCCACCGGAGCCGATCCTCACTCCTCGCTCGCCTGCATGCAGGCCCTCGGCGCAAAGGTCGTTCATAACGACGACAGGACCATCTCCATCACCGGCGCCGCGGGCAACTTTCAACAACCCTCCGGCCCGCTCGACTGCGGCAACTCCGGCTCGACCATGCGCATGCTCGCCGGGCTCATCGCTCCGCACCAGCACATCTTTACCTTGGTCGGCGACCACTCGCTCACCCTCCGCCCCATGGAGCGCATCCGCAAACCCCTCGGTCAGATGGGCGCAAAGATCGACCTCGTCGACGGCCACGCCCCCATCACCATCTACGGCGGCCCGCTCCACGCCATCGACTTCGACACCCCCATCCCCAGCGCGCAGGTCAAAACCGCCGTCCTCTTCGCCGGACTCCAGGCCGAAGGCACCACCAGCCTCACCGAATCCGTCCGCACCCGCGACCATTCCGAGCACGCCCTCCGCGCCTTTGGGGCCACTCTCCATCGCAGCAGCACTCCAACGGTGAAGCGACCAAACTCAGCATCCCCGGTGGGCAGACCCTTCAAGCCATCGATGCCACCATCCCCGGCGACCTCTCTTCCGCGGCATTCTTCCTCTCCGCGGCCCTGCTCTTCCCCGACTCCAACCTCATCCTCGACTCCGTCGGCATGAACCCCACCCGCGCCTCGCTGCTCGACGTCATCACCGCGCTCGGCGGCCGTATCAAGGTCCTCAACGTCGAAGAGCACAACGGCGAACTCATCGGCACCATCCAGGTCAACGCCCTGCCGCCGGCCCGCGCGGCATGCACATCGGCGGAGCCCTCTCGGCCCAGATCATCGACGAGCTTCCCGTCATCGCCGCCATCGCGCCTTACACCACCGAAGGCATCACCATCCGCGACGCAAAAGAACTCCGCGTCAAAGAGTCCGACCGCATCGCCCTCGTCGCAAAAAACCTCCGCGCCATGGGGGCCAACTTCACCGAACACGAAGACGGCCTCGAAATCCCCGGCAACCAACGCCTCCACGGCGCCCGCATCGACTCCGGCTCCGACCACCGCATCGCCATGGCCTTCGCCATCGCCGCCCTTCGCGCAGAAGGCGACACCGAGATCCACGGAGCCGACGCCGCAGCAATCAGCTTCCCTGAGTTCTTCACTTACCTCGACACCCTCAGTCAGCGTTAGCACCAACCGATCTCGATCAACCCGCGCGGCGTTGCCCCGCAGGAAACTCTGCCAGCAACCCCTGCAACGCTGCCATCACCTCATCCACCGAAACCTCGTCGATGATATACTCCGGCGGACAGACCTTCATCTCCGCGTTCTTCAGAATGCGGTATCGAGGATTGTTCAATGGCAGCCACTCCAGCGGCGGCGACCACGCCGGAGCAATCACTACCATCGGCAGACCTACCGTCCGCCCCACATGCAGCGTACCCGTATCCAGCGTCAACCCCACATCGCAGAGGACTCAGCAGAGCCGCCATCTGCGAAAGACTCGTCTTCCCGGCAACGCTGGTCGTAAGCCGCGAAATACCACCACGCAGATCGTCAATTGCCGCAGCCTCAGAAGCAGTCCCCACAAAAACAATATGCGCGCCGTAGCGGGCGATAAGGAACTCCGCGGCGGCCTGAAAGCGCTCCTTCCGCCAGCTCTTCCGCTGCGTCACGCTCGTCTGCGTCACGAAGACCGCCACCATCTGCCCATCTCTCGAACGCCACCCTCCGCAAGTATCTGCCGCGCCCAGTCTACCTCGACTGCCGTGAAGAACATCTGCGGCTCAAAGTGACGAACGGGGTGCCCCAGCGCACCGCACAATGGAAAGATTGTTCTCGATCTGGCTCTCCGCATAGTCGAATTCAAATGCCGCCCGATACAACGCAGGAAGCTGCGTAAAGCCCACACGCGCCGCCGCCCCGGCGAAAAGCGTCTTGCAAAGCAATCTTCGTACGGTCATTCCCCACTGGCGTAATAATGACGAACTCCCCTTTGCGAAACGGAATCGCCTTTCGCAAAACCCGACCGGCTGCTCTCCAGTCCCGCAGCGGACTCGGCGTCTCAATCAGCCAGTCCACTCCGGCGTTATTGCGAAACACCTCCACTGCAAATCCACTCGCCGCAACCGCAATCTTGCAATCAGGCACCGCCTCTCGCAGTGCAGGAATCAAGGGCGTCCATGAACCACAGTGCCCAACGCGGTCGCATGTTCGAGCAAAACGAAGTTCTTATAGCCCGACAACGGCATCCCATCGGAAGGTCCCAGCCCAAGCCCGCGTTCAACCGCCGCAACCGCAGAAAATCCCGTCCCTTTGATGAACTGCTTGAAACTCAACTCGGCTTCCTTTCGCAATCGCCCCGCCAAACCGACTACCCACGGTCCCCTCTAGATATACCATCGCGGCACGCGCTCACTGACCCTGTAAACTCTGAAAGAGTTAAGCAAGCTGAGGACAACGTTTCGATGCGAATCACCCTGGCCGTCTTTGGTGTCTATCACCACTTTGAACTGGGGCACCAGCTTCACCAGAGAGGCCATCTTCAAAAGATCTACTCCACCTGGCCGTGGGCCCGGCTCAAACGCGAGGGCCTTCCACGTTCCCTCGTCAGCACCTTCCCTCTTCTCCACACATCGGACTATCTCCTCAACCGCGCTCTCAGCCGCGCCAGCCTGTATCCCCCGGCACTCTCTTCAAAGATGAACCGCTGGAGCACTCTAAGCTTCGATCGCTGGACCGCGGCCCACATCGCGCGCTGCGACGCCTTCGTCGCCATCTCCGGCGCAGGTCTGCTCACAGGACGCAAGATCCAGGCAACCGGTGGCATCTTCATCTGTGATCGCGGCTCGACTCATCAGCGATTTCAGGAGCAGCTCCTCGACGACGAGTACCGCCGCTGGAAGCTCCCCCTGCCCCTCGCTCAGCCGCACATAACGCTGCGAGAAGAAGAGATCTACGCGACGGCCAACGCCATCACCGTTCCCTCCACCGTCGCGCGCCGCTCGTTCCTCAAGATGGGCATTCCCCCGGAAAAAGTCCACGTCATTCCCTACGGGGTCCGTCTCGACCGCTTCACCCGCACCCAGCCACCGCCGCGCGACTCCTTCGAGGTTCTCTTCGCCGGCCAGGTAAGCGTCCGCAAAGGCATCCCCTATCTTCTCCAGGCCTTCGCGCGCCTGAAGCACCCCAAAAAACATCTCACCATCGTGGGCACAATTCAGGACGACATCCGCACTCTGCTCGCCACACTCCCCACAGAAAACGTAGTCTTCACGGGATCGCTCCCGCAGGCCGAGCTCGCAAAAAAGATGAGCGCCAGCCACCTCCTGGTTCTCCCCAGTGTCGAAGAAGGGCTCGCGCTCGTTCAAGGCCAAGCCATGGCCTGCGGCTGCCCCGTCCTCGCCACCACCGCCACCGGCGCAGAAGACCTCTTCACCGACGGCCACGAAGGCTTCATCGTTCCCGACCGCGACGTCGACGCATTGACCGAAAGAATGCAGCAGATCGCCGACGACCCCGCACTGCAGCAGCGGCTCAGCGAAGCCGCCCTGCTCCGCGTCAAAAGTCTCGGCGGATGGGACCAGTACGGCGAAGCCTGGGACCGTCTCCTCCACCAACTCACCGGCAAGCCACCCGACCCGCGCTAGTTACATCTTGTAGCGGCCCATATCGTCGTCGTTCAGGCCCTCCAGCCACCGCCGCATCTCATCGGAGTTCACCGTCTGGTTCCCGCTCGCCGCCTGCTTCGAGCTCTCCAGCACCTCGCGATTCACGTAGATCGGGCAGTCCCACCGCAGTGCCAGCGCAATGGCATCCGAAGGCCGTGCATCCATCGTCACCGTCTCGCCCGCATGGTCCATCCAGATCGTCGCGTAGAACGTATCGTCCCGCAGCTCCGACACCACCACCTTGCGTATCTCGGCGTTCAACCCGCGCGCCATATTCTGCATCAGGTCATGCGTCATCGGCCTCGGCAGCGTCGTCTTTTCCAGCTCCAGCGCAATCGCATTCGCCTCAAAGATCCCCACCCAGATGGGCAGCACCTGGTCACTCCCCACATCCTTCAGCACGATGATCGGCGTGTTCGTCACCGGGTCCATCATCAGGCCGCGAATCTGCATCTCCACCTCGTCAGTGGCCTTCACCGCGGATTGCACCTGAGGAGTCGCCATATCAGTTCAGAACCACAAAATCCGGAACTCGTGCCGCCGGCATTAGCGCAGCACCTTCAAAATCCCCCGCCGCTTCACCCACCAGGCAGTTCGGCAGCGTCTTCGTAATCCGCACCGGCACATAACTCCCTATCGGCGGCTGTTCCATCTCGCCCATCGTGAAGTTCACCGTCTTATTCTGCGAACTGCGCCCTGTCACCTGCTCCCGCGCCGGATTGTACCCCTCCACCATGCACTCCTGCACCTGCCCCAGATGTCGCCCATAGTGTTCGCGCTGAATCTCGCGCTGCCGGTCCATCAAAATCCGCAGCCGCTCGGTCTTCACTTCTTCCGGAATGCTGTCGATCATCGTCACCGCCGGAGTATTTGGACGTGGCGAAAACTTAAAAGCAAACACCGCGTCGTACTTTACCTCGTCCACCAGCGTAATCGTCTCTTCAAAGTCCGCATCCGTCTCGCCCGGAAATCCCACAATCATATCGCTCGTAATGCTGATATCCCGCGTCGCCGCCTTGATCCAGCTCATCCGCTCCAGATACCACTCCCGCGTGTACTCCCGCGACATCGCCTTCAGCACCGCCGTCGATCCCGACTGCACCGGCAGATGAATATGGTCGCAGAGCGTCGGCGTCGAATCGATTGCCTCGACTATATCCCGCGTGAAGTCCCGCGGATGCGACGTCGTAAACCTCACTCGCTTCATGCCCGGCATCTCGCCCACCGCCACCAGCAGCTCCGCAAACGACATCCTTCCCGAAGGATCCCGGTAAGAGTTCACGTTCTGCCCCAGAAACTGAATCTCCGTGTACCCCAGGTCCACCATCTTCCGCGCCTCCACCAGCACCGAAGCCGAAGTCCGGCTCCGCTCCTTGCCACGCGTATACGGAACCACGCAGTAAGCGCAGAACTTGTCGCACCCTTCAATAATCGTGATGTACCCGCGATGCGGATTCGACCGCGCCGTAAACTCTGTCTCAAACGTCAGGTCCGTCTGCCGGTCATCCAACCCGGTTATCCTCTGCTCCCCGGCCTCCAGCCGCGCCAGCATCTCCGGCAGGTTCCTGTAGCAGGCCGAACCCGCCACCAGCGACACATAAGGAGCCTTCTCGAAGATCCGCTCGCCCTCCTGCTGCGCCACGCACCCCAGCACGGCAAACTTCTTGCCCTCACCCTGCAGCCGCTTATACTCGTTCAGCCGGTGAAACACCTTCTGCTCAGCCTTATCGCGGATCGAGCAGGTGTTGTACAGGATCAACCCCGCCTCACCCTCGTCCTCAACCCGCGCATACCCCTGCTGCTCCAGCGTCCCGATGACTTTTTCGGAGTCATGGGCATTCATCTGGCAGCCAAAGGTCTCAATGTAAAAAGTCTTCGTCACCCTGCTAGTATATCGCCCACCGCAACGGCAGTTGTCACCCCAACCTGGCTCGACGAGGCCTCTTAATCCGCGAGATCCTTCCCCTGCATGCTCACCGGCAACCCTCGCTTCAGCTTATGCTCAGCCTCTGCCGGCACTTTGACCCGCACCCGGGGAGCCGTCTTCGGCGGCAGAACGATCTTCCCGTTCAGCGTGTCGGTGAAAACCGCCGTCAGAAAATCGCCCATCTCATCGATAGTGTTAATCGCCTTTCGAAGCCAGACGCGCCGAACGAGTGCCCTTCGGAATCAGGACACCCTCAAACACAACATCGACCGCTTTGCTTCGCCTTTTCCACCCTTCGTCGTCCGTCCAGGTTTCAACCTGGTTCCTAGACGTAAGGACGACGCAGCTGCTCTTCAGATCGGAATCTTTCGCGCTTGTCAGCGCGTCGAAGCGCAAACGGGTGCCTATACCTGACAGGGAAATTCGTATGGGAATTTCTGGATTTGGTAGCGCCACCGGGGCTCGAACCCGGACTCTCAGCCTTGAAAGGGCCGCGTGTTAACCAGTTACACCATGGCGCCAAACACACAACAACGTCCCACCACTCGATTCAACCAGAAGCCGCCTGCATCGCAGAAAACGGAATCCAATCCGGACTCTTCACCCAAAGAGATACTTACACCATTTTAGATGGATCGCGCCCATTACGCAAAACCCGTAGTCTCGCGGCGCTTAGCCACCTGCGGATGCTGCTTTTTTAAGTTCTTCTGCGCTTTCTTTTCCTGCTTTTTCCATTTCTGTTGCTTCTTCTTTTGTTGCTTCTCCTGCTTCTTCAAATAGGTGTTTTTCGTCTGCTTGGTCTGTGGCGAACCTTGCGCCGGACTCGCGCTGGCAAGCGCCGTCGAGGCAAAAAAAGACAGCCCCAAAGCCAACAACAGGACGCGTGCCACAATCTTCGTCACAGATCTCCCCTTACCTGCCTACTGCGGGAGTTTACAACGCAAATGGGCTCCCACCGGTAATTTTTACCCGACAGGAGCAGACACCTGGCAGGTTATAGGGGGAATAAAGGGCAAAAAGAACGGAATTTGATTGCGTTACCGGGCTCGAACCCGAACTCTCAACCTGATAACGGGCTCGTTTCCTCAAGTTGTCACTTTCCGGCTGGCATCTCTTTGCCGGAGGTACTGGGCCACGCCGCCAGACCATCCGGTGACCAACTCTGAATAATCGCCCGGGCTAACTTCGCAATGGTCAACTCGCCCTCTTGATCCGTCCCCCACGAGTGGTCCTTATTGTTGAAGGTGAAGGCCGAAATAATCACCATTCCATTCTTCGTCGAGATCGCCGCAACATCGTTCCGCACTGCATCGAGCGATCCTGTTTTGTTCGCGATCGAGTCACCGGTCGCCCCTGGCATGCCATCGAGATACCGCGGTATGGCGTTGCGGTAAAACTGTACATGCAGCACTTCAACGCCACGTTGCACAGGGCTTGATCACCTTCCTGTGCCGGAGTTCCCGGCTCGGCGAGTTCACAACGCACAATCTTCGTCATCAATGACGCCATCTCGTGCGCAGTCGTCTTGCCCAGGCCGAACTTCTTCTGGTCAGGGGGCATCACCACACCGGGAGGGGCAGGCGTAAAGATCTTTTTGTAGAGGTATGTGTCCTTGAGGCCGAGTTTTGCAATGCGCGCGTCGACATTCCCAATTCCTAAATGATCCATCGCCAAATTGCTTGCGCTGTTATCGCTCATCACGATCATCATTGTCAGCACATCTTTCAGCGTCAGCGGAAGCGGTGTGTCAAAAAACAGCATCACGCCGGATCCGGGTACCTGGTCTGCTTTGGTCAGCGTAATCTTGTCGTCGAAGTGGGCTTTACCGCTGCGCACCTGCTCGAGCGCTTCATACAAGATCGCCAGCTTGATTACCGATGCGGTCTGCACCGGCGTATCCGGCGAGATAGCGACCGTCTCATGAGTCTTCAGATTCTCGGCAAACAGCGCAACATCCCCATGATGTGCCGTCGCAATTGTCTGGATCTGGGCCGCAAGCGCCGGCGATGTATCCTGTGCACGGGCACCGGACGGACAAAGTACAACCGCTAAAAAGCCCAGAGCAAATAGTGGGCGAATGAATGGCATAGCCAAAATTTTAGTCCATATCATTGGTAATTCCTGCTGAGTAGAAATGACACAAACAAAAGCAGCGTCCACCCAGGGTGGGGAGGACGCTGTCTGGTTGAAGATGCAATAGTCGCCCTAGAAGGTAAACTTACCAGCGAATTGCAGGATACGAGCATCGCGGTAACCGGTGATTTCACCGAACGTACCCGATGTTGAGGTGGTGCCGATCGTTTGCACATTGGTGTGGTTCGCCGCGTTGAAGGCCTCCGCACGGAACTGGAAGTTCAGCCGCTCGACGATTCGGAAGTTGCGGAAGACACCAAGGTCGAGGCGACTGAAGCCAGGGCCTTGGATAGTCCCGCGCTTCGCAGTGCCAGGAATGGTGCTGGTCGGCGAAGGAGCGGCAAAAGCACCCGGATAGAACCACAACGCCGACGATGACTGATAAGCCCTGCTCTTCTTAAGCGGGACACCATAGCCTTGGTTAGGATCACCAATCTGGTTGGGGCGCAGGCCGGCGTTCGTGTTTCCGAGAACGCTCAGACCGGCGTTATCCGTCTCATATCCGCCGTTCGTCGCGTTGTTGAAAATACTCGTGGTTCCGTTGTAAGTGATCTGCGAGCCGCCGCTGCCGGATACTGTGAGCGGCAGACCCGAATTGATGGCATAGATCGCCAGAAACTTCCCATCCCCCGATCAGCCGGCCCTTTAGATCCTTTTGTTGGCGGTACCATGGCAGTTCAAAGACGCCATCGAGGTTCAGAATGTTCGTACGGTCCACGGCGGCACGGCCATAATCGCCGTTGATGTTGTAAATGTTCTGGATAACTCCGGAGTAGTCCGCTTGGGCGTTGGTGAGGTCCTTTGACCATGTATAGTTCGCGTCGATGTAAGTGTGGCCCGAGAATCTCTTGGTCACCTTCACCTGCAGCGAGTTGTAGTTGGAGCTGAAGACCGACTGCATGGCATCGATCGCGAAGTATCCGAGATATGGCTTGATCTGGTTCAACACCTGATCGCATGTCGAGTTCAGGAACGCCTGTTGGGTTGTGCTGCCGGGATAGAGACATGCACTGCCGGAGTTTGACGGCTGGACCTTGCCAACCCACGCCCCAGGCGCTGGCTGATTGATTTCGAGGATACCCAGCAAGTGGGTTCCATGATCACCGAAATACCCCACATCCAACATCAACGTCGGTGTAATCTCTTGCTGAATGTCCAGCGAGTACTGCTGGATGTATGGGGTTTTAAAGTTGAGCGGTAGCGCTTGCAGGCGGCCCGGGGTCTTGGACGGCGTCAACGACGTTGCTCCGCCCGACGGGTCATCCAGTACCGCATTGGTTTGTGAGTAGGAAGTAACGGCCGGAGGGTTATCGAAGATCGTGGTCTCGTAGTAGCTGACCTCAGCGTCGTCGAAGGCCCATCCATATCCGCCACGGAATGCAGTCTTGCCGTCGCCGAAAAGGTCGTAGGCGAAGCCAAAGCGCGGAGCAAAATTGTTCTTCGCCGCCGATCCAACCTTGTTGCCGTATGGCGACGCCTGGTTGTTATTGGCAGAGCTTGGAGTTCCGAAGATCATACCGTTGATGTAATTGGGACCAACGTAAGTCGCGCTCGGGTTCGGTAATGTAGACAGGCCTGCATTGCTGCCGGCCTGACTGCACGGCGCGGCGAAGCAGATCAGACCGGTGCTGGCGATGGTCGGGGCCTTCGAAGCGGAATAAGTCGCTGGATCGAAGTTGCTCAAGTTGCCGTTGGCATCATATGGCTGGCCGTAGTAGCTATAACGAACGCCGACGTTCAGCGTCAGGCGCGGACTGACCTTCCAGTTATCTTGAAGAAAGCCCTCATACATAGCATCCTGAATGTTTACCTGGACGTTCTTTGATGCCTGGCTAAAACCGTTATTCACATTGCCCGTAAGGAAGTTGGCGAAAGCCTGAGCTTCAGTGACACCGCCGCCTGAATCTTGAGGCTGGACGACGACAGCTTGGGAAGAGTCGTTGGTAAATGTGAACGAACCCTGGTTACCGCCGCTCGCGCTGTTTTCTTGTTTCTGGTAGTGGTTGTAAGAGAAACCGGCGATGAGCGTTTGAGTATGGAGCGTCTTCGTAACGTCGCCGAAGGCCTGATGATTGATGCCATGGTCGACGTAGACCACCCCACCGCCGAGGGTTGTCAACCCGCCGGTTGTTGTCCCGCCGAAAGATAAGGTCGGTATGACACCAGGCTGGTGCTGGAATACGGCAGCGGGATGTTGATATCAGGCGATTGCGAAGTGAGGAGAGCTCCCTGCGGAGTCGTCAGGATCGAGCCATTCGAATAGGCATAGCCGATGTTGGCCAGCAGGGTCGGATTGAAGACGTAGGTCACATGGCCCAGTTGTTCCGTCCCTGGCGCCGTGGAGACAGTGGCTGAAAGACCAGGAATCGGTAACGCCACGAAGACACCTGAACCGGAGAACGATGGGAAGGTGTCATGCATATAGCGATAGAACATGCTCAGTTTCTGGCCAAACTGCTGATCGATACGGACTACTGTGTTGTCGTTGTTGAAGGTGTTAGGAATGGTCGATGCGAGAGTGTGGGGATCTAAATTGTTAGCTAAATCAAAAGCGCTCTGTGGGGCGGGTATGACCTTGTAGACATCCTTCAGATAAGCCTGTGCCGTGGGAGAGATGTTCGTTACCTTCGTTCCCTGGGCGGTGCAGGTGTTCACCTGATTCGCGGGGCTGTACGTATACGCGGTACAGACATTCAATGCCCTGCGTCGTCCACGTAGATCCATTCTTGAACCCGGAGTTGGTGAAGTCGCCGGTACGCTCAGCCTCGGTTGGCACCCAAGCTGTGCCGGTGGTGTACGTTACCTCGCGAAGCCACTCTTCAGAGACGAAGAAAAATGTCTTGTTGCGGCCGTCATAAATCTTGGGAATGTAGACCGGGCCGCCGAAAGAGAAGCCGAAGTCGTTGTAACGATACTTCGTGATCGGACGTTTAAGGGTGTTATTCAAGTAGCCGTTGGCATCGAAAAAATCGTTACGAAGAAACTCGTACGCGCTGCCGTGGATCGAGTTCGTACCGGACTTCGTAATGACATTGATCTGGCCGGAAGCATTGCGGCCGAACTCTGCGCTGTACTGGCCGCGCAACGTCTTGAACTCGGCGATCGCGTCCGGGCTGGGGTAGGTATAGAGCGTCAGGTTCGCGCCGCGGTCCACATTGTCGGCGCCGTCGATCGTCCAGTTGTTCGAAGTCGTGCGGCCACCATTGATGGAAAAGGCAACCGTGCTGGAGCCGCCGGTCGGACTGCTTGGGCCGCGGTTCAACTGGTCGCTGGCGCCTCCGAAAGCAACGCCCGGTTGCAGGTTAATCAGGCTCTCATAGTTGCGCGTAATCAGCGCGAGTTGGTCGATCTGCGTGCTGTTGATCAGGCCGGCCGAAGTAGCATCTTGCAGATTCAACTGAACCTGGTCTGCCGTGACCGAGATAGTGTCTTCAGCGTTGCCCACAACTAGCGTGCGATTCACGGTCAGCGCATCGTTCACGTGCAGCACGAGTCCGGTCACTAGCTCGCTCTTGAATCCACTGGAAGTCACCTTCACGCTGTATGTGCCTAGCGGCAAAGAGGTTGCCGTGTAGAAGCCAGCGGAGTTTGTAAATAGCTTGCGTATATCCTGCCCACGATCTGTATTCGTCAGCGTCACTGAAGCGCCCTTCACGCTCGCGCCGCTGGAATCGATGATGGTTCCGCTGATGCTACCTGTTACGTCCTGCGCCCGTGCCCCAACGGATAACAATGTGAGCGTCATTACCCACATCGAGATGCGTAAACGAAGTCCCATTCTGCTCATATGCCTAGCCTCTTGAAAGTTTTGAATTGGTTTCGCCGAACTGTGTCGGTTTAGTTGACGAGATCGTCCTGGAATTCATCGGTGAAAAGGTGTGCCCAGTCGAATAGGGGCTACAGCCTCATCATGGCGGACGCCGAATTATTAAGACGGCGTGAATCAGTACAATATCATCTCCAGGACATGTCAGCTGAAAATTGAAACGGGTTCTCTGAATCTTGTCTTGCATACCAATATAGAAGATGAACTGCTGCCACTCTGAAACCGCGAGGCTTGCAGAGGGAGACGACCACCATGTTAAACATGATTTCGCGTACGGTGCGCGAGCGTTGGGCAGAGGCGGCAACTACGTCAACCTGACGGGAGAACTTCTCGGAAGCTAAAGAACCGCTCTACCAACAAGCCGCTCTGGAGTTCGAATAAATCCCGTTGCATGCGCCAGAAAGATTCGTGACAATTAATTCCGAGCGCTCACGGACTGTCACCTGCCCACAGGCCGATTGAGAAAGTTTAGATTGCCGGAGTAAACGAATGGCGCTGGCTGATTTGTTGAACCACGACCATTTGGTTGATCTACTGGGGCGGGGTCGGGCCAGTTTCGAGCAGTATGGGCAGATTCTGAACTGGAACCATACCGTTGACAATCGGATTCACGTAGCCGCCGAGATCTCGATAGTCTTGCATTTGTGATGGAGCCTTCACATTGGTAGTTGCGCTGACGGTTGAGTTCCAGAGTATCTCCGCCTGGTAACCCCCGGGGCGTGTCATCGAGCAGGTCCACGTGCCACTCTGGTCCTGAGTGCAGGGTTGGGTCAGGGTTGCGCCGACAATCCATTTATAGCTTTCGCCATAAGCTATTCCGCTGGGTAGAAGACTCCCTGTCGCGTCAATCAGGCGACCCCACTGAGGGGCGCCATCGTAGGCGTACCAAATCACCCGGTCTACTCCCCTGGACCACTGCAGAAAAAAATATTTGGAAAGAAAGGCAGCACGATGAGCATCGTCGCCGATATTGCTTTCGCCCCAACTGCACTCGGTATCCCATAGCGGCAGGGCGCCCAGATTGTGATGGATCATGACCAGTCGATAGTCGTCGACAATCGCGTTAATCTGCTCTGCTTGCGCTCCTCCATATCCATGAAACGCTACGACGTCGAAGGTATTGAGGCCTCCGGCGGTGAGGAAGGAGTTAAACCAGGTTGCCCCGGCCGCTCCGCTGGGTGCGGGAGAAAGAACCGTGGCCGAGGGATCAATGTTCTTGATGATGGCATAGGCATGCTGAGCCATGATGACCATGGATGGCATATCGCCGCAGAACGTTGCTGTTTGATCAGGCTCATTCCAAAGCTCCCAGTACTTTATGCGTCCTGCAGCATTTGTAACGACGGCAGTAACGTATTGATCCCATGCGGAGAGAATTGGCGGGGCACATTGACCAGGTCCGTACGGACCCGTTGCCTGAGGGCTTGTGGATGCCCATTGAGGCGTCCGACCGAAGGTATAGACAATCTGCGTATTCCGGCTCATGGTTCGTAGCGATATAGGCATTCAGCGGGGCGAAGTTGTACTGTCCTGCGGCGGGATTCGCCTCGGCCCAGTCCAGAGCTGGCCACGCGTCCCATGTCCTGGCTGTCCCGAAGGTCAGCTGAGGCGTTACATTCTGATAGTTGAGGACAGTCAGGCCAAAGAAAGTAGAGGCGGCAGGTGCGATAGTGATTGGATCTGTCGCCGTGGGCGAGTTGCTTCCTCCCGCTGTGCTCTGCGTGCTTCCTGCGCCCAGGTTCGGAGGAGCAGGAGCCTCCGTGAACTGGCCGCACCCTGTCAGTGAGATCAGGGTGACGGCAATGCACGATATGCAAAATGTTCTTAGTTGTAGTTTTGGAGAACCAAGGCAGGGAAAGATAACAGAAGGGACCTAAACTTCCAATAGAGTTCGTATTCTTAGGATATTGCGGCTCGCATTTTACGTCGTTGATCTTAAGCAAGGACCGGTTGCCTGGCAGGACAGAGTCGCCGCGAAAGACGCTAGAATGCCAGCGTCCCGAACACAAGAAAGAGGACGAAATTAAGCCGTCGAAATACTCTATAAGTTATTGATTAGACATAGTAGCGTTACGGAGGTTCGAACCCGGACTCTTCATACTGAGATTTGGGCGCGAAGCGATTTTGGAGGGATTCGCCCGCAGGTTCAAGGGTTCGCGAATGTGGCGGAACCCTCGATTTGCTCTCAGAGTGTGGTTAGTGAAATGGGTCTAGGCGAAACGTTTGCGACTCGCGTAAAGAAGACTCGCTCCCGCGAGACCGGTGGCCAACAGGAAGAAGGAAGGTGGCTCAGGAGTCGTGGCTGCAGGAGCGACAGTGTACACGCCGTTAAAGGCCTGACTATCTTCGAATCCTCCGGTGGCTGTGCACGGAAAAGATGCACATTGCGCAAGGCCACGCTCCGAAAGAACGTTTTCCTGATCAAACATCGGGCTACCGGAGGGATTGAAGAATACCGGGACGGAGAAATCCACTACAAAGTTGCTGATCCCCGTGTTGGTCTCAATCGAGACCGTTCCTGCCAACGTTCCTCCCCTAGGCCCCGTCAGACTTCCCTCGGCGTAGTCCAAAGGATCGCTGAAAGAATAGGTGACGTTCAGCGTCACCCCGGTTCCGATCGTTGTGGGCACGTCGAAAGTGGCTGACAGCGTTGATCCAGGATGCAAAATACCCAGATTGAAGGTGATCGTCTCTAAAGTGTCAGCTTTCGCCAAACCTGTTCCGGCGATTAGTAAGACAGCGGAAAGCAATACCTTCATAAGGTTCCTCGCCTTGAAAATTGGTCTCCCTGGCCCGGAACCGAATTCAACACACGTCGTTTTCCCGTGTCAAAATGGAACACCAGTATACGCCCTCCGAGCTGCCCAAAATAACCAGGAGCGAATCGGTTTGGTGGAGCGACCTCAGATCTGGGTGCTCGGGGGTTGGTCGTCCGAGAGTCCGCCGCAATCTATGCTCACATGAGGAAAATCGCTCGAAGTTCATGCTCCAGCGTCTCGGCAGCGTCCCGAAGCGGCGGGGTCAAGTGTTCGTATCAGGTCGGCCTGCGGTTCTCAACCCGAAGCATGGTGCGATGAGCAGAGGCGCTGATTTATTTGACCTGTTTATTTGTTTCCGAACGTCCAACCAAGCCCTGAGCTGGCGCCATAGTCGCTGCCGGAGTAGCCTGCCGGAGGGCGAGTATCCCAGTTGCCATAGAACGAGGTGTTCCAGTTGAGATCTCCGAAGAGCTTAACGTAATAGGTGATGTTGGTGTCGTAGTAGAAGCGTCCAGGCTGATTGAGTGCGGGGAGAATCGAGGCGGTGACGTCGAGGTTGGTTTTGTTGAACCGGAACATGCTCATTTTCCCACTAATCAATGCAGCCAGAACTTGTTGCTGCCCGATTTGGGCGGTGCTGGACGGGGAGTATTTCGTATTCTGCCAGGCGAGGCCGCCCAGGAGTGAGATCTTGGCGCGGTTCGTGTTCTTCAAGAAACGTCCGATGCCGCCCCCGATGTTGGTCTGCAGATCGATGTTTTGTTCCGAACTTTGCCGAAAGGTTGCGTTACCTGCGTAGAACCAGTTGTTCCAACGCAAGAGATGTTCACCGTCGAAGCTGAGGGCGTTTCGTGTCGTCACGTTTGATCCGCTGCTGGAGGAGAGAGTGGACTGATAGGCCACCCCTGCGCCCCAGCGCGGGCGCGGGTATTCGACGGAGGAGCTGAAGTTGTACTGTGCCGTCTGATTGCCCTTTGTGTAGTTGAAGCCTAAGTTGATATCACCGTTGAGTCGCTGCAGGAACCGCTCAGCGGTTTCGCTAACTTCGACGATCTGAGGTTGCTCAACTACGACGGCGGGCTCTGTCGCACTCGCGATCTCAATCTGCATGGGTCTTTCTCCGGCACGTTCCGTTGTCTTAAGCGTGCCGGTGTACACCATCCCGTTCTCGGTTTTGACAATAAACAACTGTGTGCTTTCCACGTGATTTACTTTGGACCAGTTGACCGAGCTGGTGCTAAGTATGTAGTCAAAGCTGACGTAGAGGGTGCCGGCGGAGAGCCCCTTGATCTCGCCGGTCAGGCGGTCTCCGTTGTTCATCACCAGTATGTCCGATTTGTCTCTTGCGAAGAGGGGAAGCGTGAGAAGTAGCGTGAAGAGAAGGATTGAGGTATGAATCTTCATGGGGTACCGCTCCTGTATCGACTCTGCATCTTCGAATGCTGCGCGAAGCTCGCCGCAAAGAGGGCGAAACTCTCCCGAGGGAGTTGGAGAGACGATACAACCGGAGCAGGGCGAAAGGGCACTGGGAGAATAACCAGTGGGACGGCGGGACGGGGGGTCAGCTTGCAATGCCGTTCAGGCGGAGTGGGTTGCGTCCTGGGCGAGGCGGAGGCCGGAATACTCGGAATAACCTCGGAGGCCATCAAAATCGACCCGGAGAATCAATCGTTACCGTAGAGTGACCGCGATTTTCTTAGTATGGATCGAAAGCGAACTATCTTATTGAAAGGATTTGGTAGCGTTACCGGGGCTCGAACCCGGACTCTTCGCCTTGAGAGGGCGACGTGTTAACCAGTTACACCATAACGCCAGAATGACGCGTTCGCAGGAGGCTGTTCTCTCCAGCGCACTCCAACAGTATAGCAGTCTGGAGGCCCCAACTCAAAGCAGATGGAGCCACATTCCTCGCTCGAACTCTCTCGCCCAGGTGTTAGCCAATCTCGATCGAATACACCTCTCCCCCAGCCGAAAAGTAACCCTCCCACCAGCCTCCGAGAGTGGCGCGTATACTTCCCGCCGGGCCGCGTAGCCAAATCTGAACGATGAAAACGGAGAATCAGAATGGCCGACGAGAAAAAACATCTGGAACACACTATCCACGGTTCCGTCCCGAAAGACGAATGGGAAAAATTCCTCAAGACCCATTTCAAACCGGGCAAACAAGCAGCAGAGCCTCTGCTCTCCCGTGGGTCCGGACCCGGCGGCTCCGAATCCTGCACTGCATTGGGCTGTCCATCCACTCACCCCATCAGTGGCACAGCACTCACAGGCTGTTCCACAGTCGTTGAACGCGATGGATCGACCACCGTCCACTGTTATTACCAGCCGGTCGCCAGGCTGTAGGCCCTTGCATCGCGGAGAGAAAAAGGGGACGGAAAAAACGTTCCTCTGCTCCCTCACATCACCCGGTCACTCTTGACAAAATGATCCCCAAAAAGACGGAAATGCCGGCACGTCCCGGATACAAAACATCTCGTCGCAGAACCCAGGTCCAGACCTTAGTTCAACTCTGGTCCAGACTTAAAGTATCTCTTTCGAATACTTTGCACATTTTGACGGGGAGGGGGGGGTACCCAGGCCAAGACCATCAAAGCCCCAGCTTCTTGACCTCATCGTTGTAATACTTCCGGTAGAGGATGTCCCACTCCTGCGACCCTTCCACAATGATCTTCCGCTGCGAAGCAATCTTCTGCCGGGCCGCTGCGTCGATCTTCGTCTCCTCGGTCAGCAGCTTCTCCAGAGCCTTGCGAGCCTCCTGCCGGATCGTGTTGCGGTCCTCCAGAAAGTCCACTTCATTGATCTCGGCCAGGGTATCGGCCACCGTGTGGGCCAGCTTGTTCAGCTTGTCGCGCGATATCCTCACAGCACCGCCTTGTACTTGCGGGCCAGCTCGTTCTTTACCTTCTTGAACATCTCCGGATAGCTCGCCCCCGTCTTGCGCATATCGTCCTGGAAGGCCTCCAGAATCACCCGAACCTCGTCGTTGATCCGGTCTTCGAGCGACAACTCCTCCACCATGGCCGCCGCCACCCGCTCATTCACCAGCGCCGCTTTGTCGGTGTGGATCATCTTCTCGGCCGTCAGATGCTTCACCGTCTGGCGCGCCAGGTACCCAACATAATCTTTAGAGAAAATCATTTGACTTTCCTTCGACTATACCATGCAAACAAGGCGCTTCCGGTCCGGTATCTCACAGAAAGCCAGCCCTCCCGGTTTGCTACTTGTCCACATTTCGCTGCATCTGATTCCTGTGCGGCGCAGACCCGTTTCTGCGACAATAACCCCATCCATGCAACCCGATAATCTCATCTCCCTCAAAGACGACATGGTGGCGTTCATCGCCGGCCACGGCATGCGCCGTCTCAACGCCTACATCGGCGAAGAGGTCCCCACTGTCTTCTTCGAAGAGGACAATCCCGACGGCTGGAAGGACTTCGTCGAACACGCCAAAGCCGCCGGCTCTCCCTTCGTCACCATGAGTGAAGTCGTCCTGGAAAAGGCTGACGTAGCCCTCCTGCTCGACCAGCTTCGCGACGACACCTTCCCCGGCGACACCTCCGAAGAGATCGACGACGCCGAATACCTCGTCAATCACGTCGGCAAGATCGGCTACCTCCAGCTCGGCTTCCCCTACCAGGGAGTCATGTTCATCTTCGAGATCGCCACCGACTGGTACGACAGCTTCCAGAGCCTCCTCGAGACCGTCTCCGACCTCGGCGGCATCGTAGTCGACAACCGCGACATCGACGAGTAGGACCCTATGTCATCCGCCCCAGCCGGGCCGCGGCAATGGACCCTCTATCCCCGCTGACCCCGCAGCCATAGAATCCCTCACCGAACATCTCAACTGCCCGCCCGCCATCGCCCACCTGCTCCTCGCCCGCGGCATGGGCGATCCCGCCTCCGCCGACACATTTCTCAATCCCTCCATCGAAGGCCTCCTCGACCCGCGCCTGATGCTCGGCATGGACGTCGCCGTAGCCCGCATCCAGCAAGCCGTCCGCGCGAGCGAGCCCATCCTCATCTACGGCGACTACGACGTCGACGGCACCACCGCCACCGTCCTCCTCAAGACCGCCATCGAACGCATCGCCCCCGCCGAAACTCCGGCCATCGTCACCTACCACGTCCCACACCGCATCCGCGAAGGCTACGGCATGCAGACCAGCGTGCTCGCAGAACGCGCAGCAGCCGGAGTCCGCCTCGTCATCAGCGTAGACACCGGCATCCGCGCTTTCGCCGCCGCAGCCGAAGCAAAGACCCTCGGCCTCGACCTCATCGTCACCGACCACCACCTCCCCGACGACGCGCAGGGCATCCCTGAAGCGCTCGCCGTCATCAATCCCGCACAGCCAGGCTGCCCCTACCCCTTCAAGCACCTCTGCGGAGCCGCCGTCGCCTTCAAACTCGCTCACGCCCTCCTGCTCGCGGCAGCCGAAGCAGCCTCCGATCCCGAAGCACAGCAACGGAAGCTCAATCGCGGCCTCATCCCCTCCTTCCTCAAGCTCGTCGCCATCGCTACCATCGCCGATTCGGTGCCTCTCCACGGAGAGAACCGCATCATCGCCGCGCTCGGCCTGCGCGAACTGCGCAACCCCGTCCAACCCGGCCTCCGCGCCCTCATGCAGGTCGCGCAGAGTCCCCACAAACCGCCCCCCCACCGCCACCGAAGTTGGCTTCCGCATCGCCCCACGCATCAACGCCGCCGGCCGTATGGATATCGCCGGCGACGTCGTCGAACTCTTCCTCACAAAAGACACCGCCCGAGCCACCGAGCTCGCAGAAAAACTCAACCGTCTGAATGACGAACGCCGCGCCACCGAAGCCACCGCGCTCCAGGCCATCGAAGCCCAGCTCGAAGACGCAACAGATTCCCTCCCCGGCTGTCTCATCCTCGACGACCCCGCCTGGCACCGAGGTGTCCTCGGCATTCTCGCCTCCCGCGTCGTCGATCGCACCGGCCTTCCCGCCCTCGTCCTCACACACGAGGAGGGCCAAGCCCATGGCTCCGGCCGCTCCATCGAAGGCTTCCATCTTCTCGACGCCCTCACCGCTGTCCACGGAGAGACCGACACCCCCGACAGCTCTCTTCACCCGCTTCGGAGGCCACGCCCACGCCGTAGGATTTTCGCTTCCCTCCTCTCGCCTCGAGCTTCTTCGCGAGCGAATGCGTCTCTACGACGCCACGCGGTTTACCGAAACAATGCTGACGCCGCCTCTGCAATGCGAGGGCGAACTTCGCCTCAGCGATCTCACTCCGGAGTTCTTCGATTGGCTGACCCGCTGCGAGCCATTCGGAGTCGGAAACCGTGAACCCATCTTCGTCACTTGCAAATTGACCCTCGCCGCGCCCGTGCGCCTCATCAAGGAGAAGCACATCTGTCTGGAACTCGAACAGGCCGGCGAATCCGCGCCGTTTTAGTGCACTCGGCTGGAGCCGCACCATCGACTGGCCCGCCCGCTGCGCACAAATGGCACTCGATAAAGGCTCGCTCATCGACGTTGCCTATCGCCTCAAAGCCAAGACCAATCCGCAATTTCCCGGACTTGAACTGGAGCTGGTCGACATTCGCTCAGCGTGACCAGCTCACCCATCATCTCGTTCACGACGGAGTTAACCACCTCGCCGCACCCAAAGTTTCTGCTCCGTTTCTGGTGCTCCGGCGTCTTATATACTGAACTTTCTGACTGATGCCGACAACCGAGACAAGACGAATCACTCCGCTCACGTTGTGGGCCATTCTTCTTACCGTTGCCGTTCTGGCTTACATCATCTTCCGGTCCACCACGCGCGATCTCGTCGAGGTTCGAGCCTCCACAGTCGACCACCAGAACATGGTCAGTTCGATCTCCACCAACGGCAAGGTTGAGCCCATCGGCGAGTTTCAGGCCTACGCGCCTGCTCCCGGAGTCATCGCCAAGGTCTACGTCGAGGTCTTGCAGAAGGTCAAAGCCGGCGATCTCCTCATCAAAATGGACGACTCCGACGCCGTAGCGAAGCTCGCTTCTGCCAACGCAGCGCTCCGCACCGCCGAGGCCACTCTTCACGACATGGAGCAGGGCGGTTCGCAGGAGGAGCGCATCACCCTCAGCGGCGATCTCAGCCACGCTCAAATCCAGCAGCAGCAGGCCCAGAAGGACCTCGTCGCTCTCCAGCGGCTTCAGCAGTCCGGCGCTGCCTCCGCCAGCGAGGTCGTCGCCGCGCAGGAGCGCCTGGACAATGCCAACGCCTCCCTCCAGAGCATCCAGAACCGCACCACCCAGCGTTACAGCCCCGCCGACAAGGCCCGCATCCAGGCACAGGTCGCCGACGCCCGCGCCTCCCTCGAAGCCGCCCAGAGCACCTACAACTCCTACAACATTCGCACCCCTCAGTCCGGCACCGTCTACTCCATCCCCGTCTCCACCTACGACTTCGTGCCCGCCGGCGAAAATCTCATTGACGTCGCCGACCTCAACAAGATTCAGGTCCACGCCTACTTCGACGAACCCGAGATCGGCAAACTAGCCGTCGGTCAGGCGGTCAAGATCACCTGGGACGCCAAGCCAACCCAGACCTGGCACGGCCACATCACCGTCGCACCCACAACCGTCGTCACCTACGGAACCCGCAACGTCGGCGAGTGCCTCATCACCGTCGACGACGCCCGCGGAGACCTTCTGCCCAATACCAACGTCATCGTCACCGTCACAGTGGCGCAGCGCTTCAACACGCTCACCATCCCTCGCGAGGCCCTCCACTCCGAAGGCGGCGATTTCGTCTACAGGATCGTCAACAACAAGCTCGTTCGCACTCCGGTTCAGGTCGGCCTCCTCAATCTCATTCGCGTCGAGATCACTGGCGGGCTCTCCGAGAAGGACATCGTCGCGCGCAACGCTATCAATAACCGTGAACTCACCAACGGCCTGCCTGTCAAAATCGTCGACTAGCTATGTTCTTCTCCACCGCCCAAGGCCACATTTCGCGCCCTCTTAGCACTGCTGTTGCTGCTCGCCGCCCGAAACGCACTGGCAGACACCGCGCAGGCCAATGCCTTGCTTCTGCAGGGACGCGTCGATGAAGCTGCGGCCAGTCTCCATGAGATTCTCGCCGCGCAGCCCGACGACGCTCTCGCGCATCAGCTTCTCTGCCGCACCTACTACGCCCAACAGATAGCCGAAAGCGCCATCCACGAGTGTGAACTGGCCGTTGCCCATGCACCCTCCAACAGCGACAACCAGATGTGGCTTGCGCGTGCCTACGGCTACAAGGCCGAGCACGCCAATCCCGATAAGTGCCCTCAGTCTTGCCATCAAAGTTCGCACCGCCTTTGAAAAGGCCGTGCAGCTCGACTCAGAAAATGTTCATGCCATGAGCGACCTCGGCCAGTTCTACGTCGCGGCGCCGTCTCTCATCGGGGGCGGTCTCGACAAGGCTGAGGCACTCGCCACCCGCATGCAGCCCCATTTTCCCGCGCAGTCCCATCGTCTGCTCGCTCTCATCGCAGAAAAGAGAAACGACGAAGCTCTCGCCGAGATCGAGTTCCGCAACGCAGTTGCAGCCGGAAAAACACCTGAGGCCTGGATCGACCTCGGCTACTTCTATGAGCGCCACCATCAGTCTGCCCGGATGATCGACGCTCTTCAGTCGGCCGTCGACGCCGACCACCGCAAAGGACCGCCTCTGGTCGATGCCGCCAGTATCCTCACCGAAGCGAATACCTCCCCCGAGCGCGCAGTAGAACTCCTCCGCACCTACCTCGCCTCCAGCGCAAAGACCGACGAAGCCCCGGCCTTCAAAGTTCACGTCCAACTCGGCGGGATTCTTGCTCATCGGGGCGACTCCGCCGGTGCGCATCGCGAATACGCCGCCGCTCTTGCCCTCGCATCGAACTATGCACCTGCCCGCAAAGCAATGCAGGGCTCTTGAAGGAAAAGCGATACCATGACTACAAGCCCTTCTCGAGGATTCTTCCGCGCCGTATGATTCGCATCCTTCGTCCCGGCATCACGTGCTTTGCGCTGGTTTGTGCGGCTGCCGCCGCCTCGGCGCAGATATCGTTGATTACAGCTGTTGACCTCGCGGTAAAGAGCAGCCCCAAGGTCCTCATGGCCCAGGCCGACGTCGACAAAGCCCTCGCCACCATGCAGCAGTTCCGTGACGCATATATTCCGAACATCGTCGGCGGCTCCGGCATCGGTCCACCCTCCTACGGCTTCCCTCTCGGCCAGCCGTCGATCTTCAATATCACCTCGCAGTCTCTGGTCTTTAGCTACTCTCAGCGTGACTATATGCGCGCCGCCTCGGCCGCGCTCGATGCGGCCAAGCTCAATCTCAAAGATGCCCGCGAAGCTGTGGCCGAGGACACCGCCGATCACGTATCTCGTCCCTCAACCGCGATCTCCAGCGCGAAGCCGCTCTCCGCGATCAGCAAGGCTACGCCGATCGTCTTGTTGCCATCGTTCGAGCAGCGTCTTGACGCCGGCCAGGACACTCCGATCGAACTCACTACCGCCCGCCTCGCAGCGGCGCAGATCAAACTCGCCCGCCTGCGCGCCGAAGACGATACTGCTTTCGACAAGGCTCACCTCGCAAGGCTCATCGGTCTGCCCATGCAGGGCATCACCACGGCGAACGAGAGCGTTCCTCCCTTCCCTGTCGCCTCCGATCTCAATGGCAGCGCCCTCATCACCAGTCCTGCAGTCGACTCCGCCTACGCCATCGCGCGCTCCAAACGCGAAACCGCCTTCGGCGATGCTCGCTATCTCTGGAGACCCCAGATCTACTTCGAGGGACAGTACAGCCGCTTCGCCAAGTACACCAACATCCAGGACTACTACTTCCGCTTCCAGCAGAACAACGCCGCCGCCGGCGTCCAGATCACCATTCCCGTCTACGATATGGTCCATCGTGCCAAGCAGCGGGAGTCGATGGCGGAAGCCTCCCACGCCCTTCACGAAGCCGACATGATTCGCGATCAGTTCCTCGACACCCGCCTCCGCGCCGACCACACGGCCGCCGAACTCAACGCGCGCGTCGAAGTCGCCAGCCTCGACCAGCAACTGGCAAAGCAAAATCTCGACGTCCTCATGGTCCAGTTGAAGACCGGCAGCGGCAACCTCTCCGGTCCCGCAGATGACCCCCAAAGACGAGCAGAACGCCCGCATCGCCGAACGGGAGAAATTTATCGCCGTCCTGAACGCCAATTTCGAGGCCGCACAGGCCCAGATCAACCTGCTTCGCACCACCGGCAAGCTCGAATCCTGGCTTGCCACCTCCCTCAACGCCCAGCCCGTAACCCCGGTCAAACCCTAGCCAGAACCGGACCGAATATCCTCCGCCAAATCAGCAGATTGCATGAAACGAATCCTTTCGGACTGAACCATGCGAACAACTCTAGAAAATCCCCTTAAGCCCGTTACTGAATGGTAAAATCAGAGGTAATTATGCCCCTCAAGACTCTCTTCCTGAATCCGCCTTCCTTCGAAAATTTTGACGGCGGCGCAAGCTCCCGTTGGCCCGCAACCCGCGAGATCGAGTCCTACTGGTACCCCGTCTGGCTCGCCTATCCCGCCGGCATGCTCGAGGGCTCAAAACTTCTGGACGCCCCGCCCCACCACGTCTCCGCGGATGAGACCATCGAAATCGCCAAGGGCTACGAGTTCCTCGTCCTCTTCACCTCCACCGTAGGCTGGAGCGGCGACCACGCCCTCGCCCGGGCCATCAAGAACGCCAACCCCTCCATCAAGATCGCCTTCGTCGGCCCCCCGGTCACCACCGACCCCGACCGCGCCCTCAACGAGTGCGAAGTCATCGACTTCGTCTGCCGCCGCGAGTTCGACTTCTCCATCGTCGAGTTCGCCAACGGCAAGCCCCTCAACGAAATCCTCGGCATCTCCTACAAGGACTCCAGCGGCGTCATCCAGCACAATCCCGACCGCCCACAGGTCGAGGACCTCGACGCCATGCCCTGGGCCACCAAGATCTACAAGCGCGACATGGACGTCACCCGCTACAACGTGCCGTTCCTGCTCCACCCCTACATCGCGCTCTACTCCACCCGCGGATGCCCGGCGCAGTGCACCTTCTGCCTCTGGCCCCAGACCCTCTCCGGCCACGCCTGGCGCAAGCGCGTCTACAGATGACGTGGCCGCCGAGATGAAGTGGGCCAAAGAAAACTTCCCCCACGTCAAAGAGTTCTTCTTCGACGACGACACCTTCAACATCCAGAAGGTCCGCACCATCGAACTCTGCGAAAAACTCAAGCCCCTCGGCATCACCTGGTCCTGCACCTCGCGCGTCACCACCGACCGCGACACCCTCAAGGCCATGAAGGAAGCCGGCTGCCGCCTCCTCATCGTCGGCTTCGAATCCGGCGACCCGCAGATCCTCAAGAACATCAAAAAGGGCGCCACCGTCGAGCGCGCCCGCGACTTCGTCAAGGACTGCCACGACCTCGGCCTCATCATCCACGCCGACTTCATCCTCGGCCTCCCCGGCGAGACCAAAGAATCCATCCGCAACACCATCAACTTCGCCAAGACCCTCGACTGCGAGACCATCCAGGTCTCCGTCGCCCACGCCTACCCCGGCACCGAGTTCTACGACTTCGCCAGAGCGCAACAACTTCATCACCAACGAAAAGATGGAAGACGGCGGCGGCCACCAGATGGCCCACATCGAGTACCCCGGCCTGCCCACCGAGTACGTCATGGAGATGGTCCACAAGTTCTACGACGAATACTACTTCCGCCCCAAGGCTGCCTTCCGCGTCGTCTGGAAGGCCATCGTCAACCGCGATGTCCCCCGTCTCTACGTCGAAGCCAAGGCCTTCATGAAGCTCCGCTCCCAGCGCAACAAGGCCTCTCGCCTCAAGAAGGAAGAGAACGCCCTCAAAGCGCAGGAATCCGTCAGCATGAACGCCTAACCAGAATCTACAGAAAAGCTCATGGCGGCCGGTATCGAAAGATACCGGCCGCCTTTTCTTTGTTGCCATCAGAAATTTGCGCAACTTTGCAGCCGGTACGCCTGTTCTCAAAGATGTAGTCGTGCGGTCGTCTTATCTCGTCTAAGGAAACACCTCGGACTCCCTCCGTCGTCGGGCCCTTTTAGCGGTTGCGGAGTAGCCTGCTCCGGCCATCGAGGCGTAGAGTGTTTGGCTGCTCCTACGATTGGCAAGGTAATTGCTTTGAATCAGCCTCGGGCCCCCTCGATTCAACGACCCAGCCGGGTCGGGAGGCAAATAAAGTGGCAACCAACAGGGTCATCGCTGCAATATTTTGCATGATGCTCTTCTGCGTGGCAACAGAACGCCCGGTTGCTGCTCAGGATTCACCGTCACCTCGCTCCTTCTCGACATCACCGAAATGGCAGGCCGCTGACGAGATCACCTTCGGCGGAGCCATCGGCGAAGCCGTATCACAGAGCCCTGCGGGCGCCCCATCCGGCCGCAACCTCCTGATGACCGGTACCAGCGTCCGACTTCGTACGTCAACCTCGGCGCCGAACCTCCACAGCGATGTAAGACAATCCCTCAGCTCCGGCCAGGCAATCCAGGTCGTGGCGCATCGTCCACTCCTTCAACGCGCAAGAACTACTCCTCGCCCGCCAGCTCGCCGTCGGCAACCAGACAATCGACGTCCGAAACGCCGGCGAACGTGGACCTTACATCCACACCCGCCTGCCGGAACCATTCAGCTTCGACCAAAACCCGCAGCGGGTCGCCATCGAGGTGTGCAATGCACCACTCCGCAGCAAAGCCTCCTCACCTCGCGTCAGTTCGCCGCATCCGCCCTCACAGTCTCTGGCTGCGACCGGAAGTCAGCTCCATCCCACGCGCTCCCGCGCCCGCACCATCTCGGTCACCTTGAGCGGACAACCCGCCTCTCTCGCCACGGGCGCAACTGCGTCCATCACCGCCACCGTCAGCAACGACTGCAAGAAGGCGGCGTCACCTGGACAGTCACTTGCGCCACGTCCGCCATGCGGTTCCTTCAGTTCCGCCACGACCGCCAGCGGAACAGCCACCGTCTACACCGCGCCCTCGGCCGTCCCACCCCGGGACGTCACCGTCACCGCAGACCTCAGCACCGATACGACCAGAGCCGCCTCCGCCACCATCACCATCACGGCTGCGCAACATCCATCACTGTGGCGCTCAATCCCACGCGCACCAACGTCGCTCGCCGTGGCCACAACCGCCAACCTCACCGCAGTCGTCAGCAACGACTCCGCCAACGGCGGCGTCACCTGGACAGTCACCTGCGGCACCTCCGGAGGATGCGGTTCCTTCAGTTCTGCCTCAACCGCCAGCGGAACAGCCACCGTCTACACCGCGCCCGCTGCCGTTCCGGCCCCCGCGACAGTCACCGTCACCGCAACCTCAGTCACCGACACCACCAAGTCCGCCTCCGCCACCATCACGGTCACGCCTCCGGCAGCGATTACCCTGGCGCTTCAATCCCACTCCACCAACGTCGCTCGTCGCCACCGCGACTGCCAGCCTTACCGCGGTCGTCAGCAACGACTCCAAGAACGGCGGCGTCACCTGGACAGTCACTTGCGGCACCTCCGGAGCATGCGGTTCCTTCAGCTCCGCCTCAACCGCCAGCGGCACCGCCACTGTCTACACCGCGCCCACAACAATTCCAAATCCAAACACAGTCACCATCACCGCAACATCCGTCACCGACACCACTAAGTCTGTATCTGCGACCATCACGATCACTCCCGTCCTCGCCGACGGCACCTACGTCTACCACCTCGCCGGATATGACAGCACCGGTCCGGCATTCATAGCCGGCGCCTTCACCGTTGCCGGTAGCGTCATCACAGGAGGTGAGCTGGACTACTCCAACGCATCGGTCGGCTATCCGGCTCTCGCACTTGTGCCGGCCAACTGCAGCCTTTCAGTCGCCGGCAACAACATTCAGGTTGTTCTCGCGACATCCACCACCGCCTTCGGCGTAAACGGGGCTCAAACACTTCGAGGCACTGCCGTCTCCAAATCCCGCATTCTCATCTCGGAGTTCGACTCATTCGCCACTGCTGCAGGCTCTATCGACGCCCAGACAACTCCAGTCACGCCTCCTTCGGGCGGATACGCTTTCGAGGTCGTGGGCTGGGATATCTATAACAGCTCCGGATCTCTTGCGCTAGCCATCGGAGGTGTCCTCAACTTCAGCGGATCCACGATCAACGTAGGCAACAGCGTCTTCGATTTCAATCAAAACGGAACAATCGGGCAGGCTCAGCTCTTAACCTCAAGCTCGTCGATCAGCGCGGCGGACGCATTCGGCAGGGTTTCCATAAATCTTGTCCCGTCAAACACCGGAAGTTCAGGTTTCATCTTCACCGGCTACATCGTTAGTCCAACCCAGATTCAACTGGTTGAGAGCCAGTCCGATGCGCTTGGCGGAGATGTTGGTGGCTCTGCGATTGGCCAGGGGTCCAATACAAGTCAGTTCAGCTCGGCTTCCCTCTCCGGCACCACATACGCCTTCGCGACATACGGGGAAGATGTGGTCTTTTCGGCAACGTATGGCGGAAACCTCATCTTTAGCTCAACGGGTGGCGTCACAGGAACGCTCGCCATACAGGATGGAACCAATTCGGCCGTATCCCCAATTAGCAGCGGAACCTACACAGTGGATATCACTGGCAGGGTAACGGTTTCAGGCCTGGTTACCTCGGCCTTTCCAAACACTGATTTCACCTTCCAGTTCTATCTCGATGGCAACGGCAACGCCACAGTCATCGGCCTAGACACGCAACAATTCACTGCAGGACAGGCTTCCCTTGTGACCGCCACCTCCTCTGATTTCGAAGGCACCTACGCTCTCTCCGGCAGAGGCCTCATCGCCAATTCCAGCCAGACTCTAGCGTGGGGAGCAGCCGGTCCAATCTCTGTCGCTTCCGATAACATTACTGGCGCCACGGATTACACCAGCTCGGCTACAACCTCAGCCGTACCCCTCACAGGCACTGAGAACAGTTCTGTACAACCTTCAACAATGAGTATCGTAGGCCTCGACAGCCTCTCACCCACTTCTTCCAGGCAGTACACCTACTTCCCAATTGACGGAAAGAGATTCTTTGCGATCGAATCTGACGGAGCCCAATTGGGTCTCCTGACGATCGAATCAAATAGTCACTGAGGCTCAAATCGGTACAAGCTAACTATTTTGCGCGGAAGTAACCCTCGAAAACCCTGGCCACCGGGGCGTCCGGACGATGCTGCGGCGCATTTAGTGGCAATAGATTACTTAGCTAACCAACTCCAAGTGATAGTAGTATCTGCGCATGGACCAAAAAGACACCATAAAGCGGCCTTTGTGGCTGCAGGCAGGTGCTCCGACAATCTTCTTGGCTGCCATCCTACAGATCGTCGCAAAATGGATCGCCCATAACCGTTTTTCAGATTGGCGCACTGTCGCGGTGACATTTGGGAGTTGGACTTTCGCTTATTTGGTCGTCTACGGATTCCTCTATTGGCGGGCACAGAAAGCCAAGCTGTCCCATTCAGACTCTTTGGGTTAGCCACGTAATTTATTATCCATCTCGTTCAACTTGTCGGGTTCATGTGTTAGTTCATGCGAACCGCCACACTGCCCCCGCGTCCCAAAACATCTCTGGACTTGATATCCTTACTCCAGGCATTCCACCCGTCCTGATTCTTCATGAAGCACGTCCTCAAACCCTCCCAATACGCCATCCTCATCGCCGTTATGCTCACCGCCTCCGTAGGCGATACCTTGCTCTCTCGCGGCATGGCTCAGGTCGGCCCCGTCGATCTCCACCACCTCCCACTGCTCATCCACGCGCTGGCCAATCCCTACATCATCTCCGGAATCGCGCTCCTCATCGGCTTCTTCGCCAGCTACATGACTGCGCTCTCCTGGGCCGATCTCACCTTCGTCATGCCCGCTACCGCCTTCGGCTACGTGGTCGTCGCGCTCCTCAGCCGCTTCTGGCTGCATGAGCACCTCAGCCTCTCCCGCTGGTCCGGCATCCTGCTCATCGTCTGTGCCGTAGGATTCGTCGCCAGCGGCCCCTCCCGCACCGAACACGCTGATCCTGCCCACCCCTCCGAACATCACCAGCTCGACCTCATGGACTCCGGAGCCGGCCGCTGATGACCGCTGCTTCCCACCGCAGCAATACTCGTCCGCACCCCCGTCGTTAAACAATGGACCTGCATCCTCGGCGTCGCCGCCCTCGCCATCTCCGGCGAATGCCTCATAGCCGCCGCCATGCGCAGCCTCGGCGACCTCGACCACCTCCGCACCGGACCCGGCCTCCGCGGCTACCTCGGCCCCATCCGAGCCGTGCTCTCAAGCCCCATCTTCCTCACGGGAGCGCTCTGCATGGCGCTCAACTTCTTCGCCCTGCTCTTCACCCCTCAGCATCGTCGACCTCTCCCTCGCCGCCCCCGCCACCGCCTCTCTCACCTACATCGGCAACGCCGCCGCCGCCAAAGTCTTCCTCAAGGAAAACGTAGACCGCCGCCGCTGGCTCGCCGTCCTCTTCGTCGCCGATAGGTGTCGTCCTGCTCGCCAAATAGTCTGCCGCACTTGACAAAGACAACCCCCAAAACAAACACTCGCCGAGGAATTCACTTCGGCTTTCGGCGCTAAGTCATTGATTTTGGCTAATTTGGACGCAAGCCATCTATTATGAATATTTTGCAGGCAACCTCAAATCGTAAGATACTGAATAAAATTGACTTACGCGCAGGCAATAGAGGGGGGGACCCCTCCCGGAAATCACATAAACAACCGCATCAACCCACTAGCAGGAATCTCCTGCGCCATAAACTGCCCCTGTCCCCCATCAGCGCTCCTGCCGCTAACCTCCCGCTACGCACCGCACCCTCCATCGTCGAAGGCCACTCCGTAGCTGTCCAATCCCCCGCCAGATAAAACCCCGGCCAATCCGTCTGGTTTCCCGGCCGAAAACGATCCAGCCCCGGCACCACCGAAAACGTTGCCCGCGCCTCTTTCAGCACCCCGCTCTTCAGCACCTTCGCGCGCGAAACTTCAGGAAAAAACATCGCCAGTTCGCGAACCGCGGACGAAAGAATCTCCTCGCGCGTCATGCTCAACTGCGCCCGCGATCCCGCAATCACCAACTCGACATAGCTTCCCTTCTCCTTCGGATATCGCCGAATCCGCGACTTGTGAAAGAACCACTCAATCGTCGTATCCAGCAGCCACGCGTGATCAAGATCCGTAATTTCGCGATCAAACCAGAGCAGACACCGAAGTAAATGGCGAATGAATCTGCCTCGCCAGCTTCAACTCCAACAGATCCCGCGTACTCAGAGCCGGATTTGCATAACGGTCATTCAGCCTGACCGCAGGCAACAGTCTCTGCGTCTGCTCAAATGGCAGCGCAAGCACGATCGCTTCGGCAACATAGTCTCGATCCGCGATACTCACGCGCCATCGGCCATCCTGCTCCTGAGTAATAGCCTCAACACTCGCCCGAAGCTGCAAACGTTCCACCTCGCGCCTCAATCAAGCGTCGCCATCGCCGCATAAAACTCACTCAGCGGAACCGTCGGAATCCCCAGCCGTCCGCCCGTCGATGACTTGATGAAGAGCTCATGAAATACCTTCCCCGCATAACGAGTCGAACAATGCGCCGCATTGTCGTTCAGCGTAGCCATCAGGATCGGGTTCCAGAAGTGCCGGATCGACCGCTCCGTCTGCCGCGTCCGCTTCAGCCACTGCTCCACGCTCTCGTTGTCCTCGGCCGGATAGCCGCGAAAGAACTCCATCAGCCCGCGCGCCATCCCGGCCTTATCCTTCCACCCCATGGTCGACAACGCTGCGAAGCTCGGCGCAAAGTGCAGCGGAGCAGGCAGGTCGCTCGTCTCAATGGTGCTTACGTTTCCATTCGGCTCGAGGAACGTCTGCTTGTCATACCAGCGAATATTGTCCGCGCTGCCTGCCTGCTCGCACAGCTCGATGAGGTTCGTGCAGCAACCAAGCAAGACATGCTGCGAATCGACGACCTCGCCCAACGCCGGATGCTCATACGAGTATGCCCGCCCGCCGACATAGGGCTTCCGCTCCAGCACGGTCACACGCTTCCCTGCTCCCGTCAAAGCCGCCGCGGCGGTAGCCAAACCCGCCGCACCCGCCCCCACGACAATAACGTCCGAGACCTCGCGGCTCACGGCACCACCCGATTCCGCAGCGTCATCGCTGCGCCCTGCGCAAGAATCGTCAGCTTCGCGGGCGTCGACACGCTGATCCGCCTGGTAAAGACATCGCCGTGCGCCCGGAGGATTTTGTGAAGCAGCCCGTGATAGATGGTGACCAGCACCCAGAGCGCCGCGCGGCTGTCCGCATCAATCAGCGGCAACAACCGATCCGCGGAGCGATAGTATCGTTCCGCCTGCGAACCGAGGGACTGCAACATGGCCCGCTCATTAGGCAGCATCGCCGCACCGCTCGCCAGCATCTTCACGCGGTCGACACTCACGCCAAACTCCGCGAGCAGATCGAGCGGAAGGTAGATGCGCCCACGCTCCGCATCTTCCTTCACATCGCGCAGGATGTTCGTCAACTGGAAGGCAACTCCCGTCTCTTCCGCGAGTTTTTCGGCTTGCGGATCGGTGTAGCCAAAAATCCTGATGCAAACCAGCCCAACGACCGATGCGACGAGATAGCAATAGCGATACAGATCGTCGAAGGTGGCGAAGGTCTGCAATTCGCGTGCTGTCTCCGGACGTGGCTCCAGGTCCATCGTGGTTCCGCGGACCAGATCTTCGAGCAGCGCGTCGGGAATCCGGAACCTGGCCTGCGTGTCGTTCAGAGCGAAGAAATACGGGGTCGCTCGGAGACGCCGGTATGCCTCGCCTCGCGCCATGCCTCCAGCCATTTGGCCATGACTTCGCGACGCTCTGCGATCGGCAGCGACTCGTCGTCGGAGATATCGTCGGCACGCCGCATAAACGCATACACCGCGCACATCGCATTTCGCTTGTGCTCCGGCAGCACGCGAAAGGCGTAGTAAAAGTTCTTCGCCTCCCGCTGTGCGATCGTCCTGCAGACTGCATAAGCCTCGCCAATGGTCACGCGGACATCCCCGCGCGCAGCTTCCCGACCAGCGCCTCCATCAGCAGGCCCAGCTTCCTGGTCTTCGTTACCACCGGCCGGCCGCGCAATACGTCGTAGTTCTCCGCAGCAATGCCGTTGAGGATTGCCTCGCCGCCTTTGCGAAAGAGGTCGAGCGTCACGGCCAGTTCTTTGTCAACCTGCGAGCTGATCGCTCCTCCCTCGAGCAGCATCGCGCGCGTCCGCGTCACCAGGTCCTCTACCATCGCGCGAAACTCCGGGGTGAAGACCCTGCCTTCAATCTGGCCTTCTTCAACGCCGAACTCGCGTAGCCAGTCACCCGGCAGATAGCGCCGGCCTCGCTCCGCATCTTCAACCACATCCTGCCAGAAGTTCGCGAGTTGCAGAGCCGTGCAGACCTTGTCCGAGAGCAATCCCAGCGATTCCTCCCGGTACCCGCAAACCCAAAGCACCAGCCGTCCGACCGGGTTCGCCGAGTAATGCGAGTATTCGAGCAACTCATCCCAGCTCTCATACTTCGTCTTGATCTGGTCCATGCGAAAAGCATGCAGCAGATCGAGAAAGAGCTGCCGCGGAGGGTCACACTCGCGAATCGTCTCACTGCAGCGCAACAAAAACTGGATGCACCGACCGCTCAGGCGAGTCATAGCACTCCTCGAGCATCGCACCCCACGTATCGAGCAGCCGAGTCGCAACCACAGGGTCAGAAACCTCGTCCCCAAGGTCATCCGCCACTCTGCAGTAGGCGTAAATGCTCTCGAAATGAGGTCTCACCCGGCGCGGCAGAAAAAACGTCGCGACATGGAAGTTCTCGTAGTGAGCTCGAGGCAAGATTGCGGCACCATGCCTGCGCCTCCGCGAGCGATGGCCGCTCCAGCGGGGTCAGATACTCCGGCGGAGCCCCAAGTAGTGCATGCTGTGTCACGATCCCGTCGCTCACCGTGGAACCCCACCCGGAAAGACTGCCGTCTTGATCTCACGCGAACCGCCGTTGCGGCTCATCATCTTCGCAAACAGCTCCGGGACATCTTCAAGAGTGGCACGACCAGTGATGTAGTCGGCACATTTGAACCGGCCGCTGGTTACGAGGCCAAACGCCGTGCGGCACGTCGCCGGAGTGTGGTGAAAGCTTGCCTTCAGGGTGATATCGCCATAGTGAAGGCGGTTGGTGTCCAACTCCACCTTCGTCCCGCTGGGCGGTCCGCCAAAGAAGTTCACGACGCCGCCCTTGCGCACCATATCGACGGCCCACTCCCACGTCGCCGGCGTAGCGACAGCCTCAATCACAACGTCGGCACCCCGGCCATCCGCTGTCAGCGCGCGGGTTGCGTCGACGACGTCCTCCACGGCGCTTATCTGCACGACCTCGCTGGCGCCGAAAACCCGTGCCGCCTCAATCTGGTCTTCGCGCTTGACCACGGCAATCACTTTGACTCCGGCCAGTTCGGCCACATGCATGAACATCAGGCCGATGGCTCCGGCGCCGATGACGACCATCGTGTCGCCGGCTCTTGCGCCGCTCTCCTCCAGCCCGCGAACCACGCACGCCAGTGGTTCGGTGAGCGCAGCATGCTCCAGCGGGACTCCCTCGGGCACCATCAGCGTATTCTTCTCCACAATCCGCGCCGGAATGCGAAGGAACTCCGCATAAGCCCCATTGTTGAACAGAAGGTCCTCGCAAAGATTCTGCTGTCCGTGCCTGCAGAAGAAACAAACATCGCAGGGAGCCGAGTTCAACGCCACCACCCGGTCTCCTTCCCGAAACTTGGTCACCCCCGCCCCAACTTCAGCGACCACGCCGGCAACTTCGTGCCCAAATGGGATGGGCGGCTTCAGCATCATGGCGTGGTAACCCCGGCGATAGACCTTAAGGTCCGTCCCGCAGGTCAGCGCCGCCCCTACGCGGACGATCAGCTCTCCCGGACCCGCCTGGGGCACGGCCACGCGCTCCAGCCGAAGGTCTTCCTTGCCGTACAGTACCGCCGCCTTCATCTCAGCTATCATCTCCATCTATCTTCTCATTCAGCACCAGTCCGATGCACCTCCCCTCCCTCACCATGACCCCGCAAAAAAATCAGCAATCTCAGAGATGCTGCATCCTGCATCTGATAACCTGAGCCAACGAACAAAATGCCCTTCGTCTCTCCAGAGAGTTTCGCCAAACAAACCATCGCCTCCATCCAGGATTACTCCATCCTGTCGTGGCGCGCTGTGGCCAATCTGTTTTCCCGGCCGAGGTACTGGGCCGACATCTACACCCAGATGGACTCCATCGGCGTCGGATCCATGCCCATCGTCGTCCTCACCGGTTTTTTCACTGGCTGCGTTCTTGCCCTGCAGTCGGCGACCTCCCTCCAGCAGTTCGGCTCCGTCAACCTCACCGGCAATCTGGTCGCCTTGTCGATGGTCAAGGAGCTCGGCCCTGTGCTCACCGGCCTCATGGTCTCCGGCCGAAATGCATCCGGCATGGCCTCCGAGCTCGGCTCCATGAAGGTCACGGAGCAGATCGACGCGATGCGCGCCCTCGGCACCGATCCGGTCCGCAAGCTGGTCACTCCGCGCCTCTACGCCACTATCTTCATGCTCTTCTTCCTCACCATCCTGTCGGACGCCTTTGGCATCGCCGGCGGCGCCCTCGTCAGCATCACACTGATGGGCCTCAACGCCTCTTCCTACTTTCACAACTCCTACCGCGCTCTCCAGTACGCCGACGTCGTCCAGGGCCTCACCAAGCCACTCTTCTCCGCATTTATCATCGCCACCGTAGGCTGCTACTTCGGCATGAACACCAAGGGCGGCACCCAGGGCGTCGGCAAATCCACCACACAGGCCGTCGTCGTCTCCTCCGTCTTCATCATCATCGTCGACCTGCTCGTCACCCGGGCGATGATCGGCATCTTCGGCAGGTAGCCACCCATGCCCAACGACCTCGCCATCGCCAACCCGTCGCTGAGCGAGCAGCCCCCCGGCTCGTCGGAGCCCGTAGTCGTCTTCAAAGACGTCACCATCACATTCGACATCAAGCCCGTCCTCAAGGACGTCTCCTTCGCTGTCCAGCCCGGCGAAACCCGAATCATCCTCGGCCCCGCTGGCGGAGGAAAGTCAGTCCTCATGAAGCTGGTCGATGGCCTTATCCGGCCAGACAGCGGCTCCATCCACGTCTTCGGCGAAGACATCACCCACATGCGCGAGACCGATCTCTTCAAACTCCGCGGACGCATCGGCATGGTCTTCCAGGAATCCGCCCTCTTCGACTCCCTCTCCGTCGAAGACAACGTAGCCTTCCGTCTCCACGAAGAGCACGTCCCCGAGGAGGAGGCTCACCAGCGCGTCATCGAAGCCCTTCGATTCGTCGAACTCGAAAATACCATCGCGAAGTTCCCGCCGGAGCTCTCCGGAGGCATGCGCCGCCGCGTCTCCATCGCCCGCGCCATTATCTCCAATCCCGACCTCATCCTCTACGACTCGCCCACCGGCGGCCTTGACCCAATCACCTCAACCACCATCATCGAACTGGTCATCAAGCAGCGCGACGTGACCCACACCACATCGCTCGTCATCACCCACCGCCTGCAGGATGCCTTCCTGCTCGCCAGCCACCGCTTCAACCAGCAAACCGGCAAGGTCGAGCCCATCCCCAACAACGGCATCGACAGACAGCACAAAATTTCTCGTCCTCAACGAGGGTCAGGTCGTCTTCGACGGCACCACCCAGGAACTCGTCCACTCCACCGATCCCTGGCTGAGGGAATACCTCTCTTAGGACGCTAGCGCTTCCCCTGCTTCCACTCCTCGTAGGAGATACGCGGCATCGTCAGAAACGCATCCCGCGTCTTCACATAGGATCCCATACCGTTCATCCTGCCTATCGCGTGCAGATCCTCCGCTCGCACATACGGGCCCAGCCGGATCGACAAACTGGTCCTCGATATACATCGCAACCACCCTCCCCAGCACAATTCGCGAGCGGCCAATCTCCAGCGTCATGTACTCCTTGCATTCAAGCGCCGCATGCGCCTCGGCGATTCGCGGCACCTTGACGATCTGTGACGGCGTCGTCGCCAGTTCCGCCATCTCCAACTCGTTTACCTCAGCGGGAAAATCCGTCGCCGTGATATTCATCTTCTGTGCCAGGTCTTCGGTCACCACATTCACTACAAACTCGCCTGTCCGGCGGATATTCCTCGCCGTATCCTTCGGCACGAACTTCTCTGCGGGCCGGTCCATGACGCCCATGCCGATAATCGGCGGATCAGTGCACAGATAGTTGTAAGAACTGAACGGAGCCGCGTTCAAGACTCCGTGCTCGTTCATACTCGTCACCAACGCAATCGGCCTCGGAGCCACCAACCCGATCAACAGGTTGTAGATCTGCCGAGGCGGTGTCTTTTCCATATCAAAATTCATTTGGCGCACCTTCCCTATGCAGCCTATCGCAAAACATGAGCTGGCTGCGCGCCGCATGGCGTCTCGGATGGACTTCTGAAGAATCTGCGAAATCGAAGCCTGGAGAAGAAGCTCCGCGCAGCGTTAGTGCTTGCCGTCTCCCACCCTGCACTCCAGCGCCTTCCGAAGAAGGCTCCGCGGGCAGCGTGTAGATGACCTCGCCCGGCCGCGTGTAGTGCAACTCCTCGCGGGCCTGATGTTCAATCGCATTCGGATCGTTCTGCAACCGCTCTACATGCCCCTTCAACAGCTCGTTCTCCCGCTGCAAGCTGTGCAACTGACGATCCAGGCTCTGCGCATCCTGCCGTTTCTGCTGATAGGCCGTAAGCCCGTTCTGTCCGAAGATGACGTGGTATCCCAACCCAATCGCAAGCAGCGTCGCGGCTCCGGTCGCGACCTTTCTCCACCCCGACTGGCCCCGCTCATACAAATGAGCGAAGCTGCCCGGCCGCTTCTCGGTCCGCGTTGTGGTGGAACGAGTCATCTCCAACCCAGTACAAAACTCCACACCGCCAGGGTCAAGTGGAAAACCCCTTTATCCGCCGCCAGGAACCAAGTTCATACTCGCCGTCTATCCATCCACAGGCGACATGCGAATATGCTGCACGAAGCCATTCAGCTTGATATCCTGCTTATGTCGCATGTATCTCCTCTTTGCCATCTCGCTTCTCTCCTTTCTGGCGCTTCAACGAGAAGCCCGGCAATTTCACCGATCTCATCCGCGTCTTCAGGCCAATGCTCGAAACTCATCCCGCTTCTCTAAGGGTTACTAGTCAGAAAGGACCTGCTCCATGCAATCCGCCATCTCATCCCAGCTCGGCCTCAATCAACGCATCGGATCACTTCAGGACTCCCTCGCCGGCAAAGCGCTCCTCGTCATCGGAGCTTCCGCCTTCGTCGCCGCCTGCGCCCACATCTCCCTGCCGCTTCCCTTCACGCCTGTGCCGCTCATCCTCTCGGACTTCGCCGTCCTGCTGGTTGGTCTCGCTCTCGGACCCGCAGCAGCCTTCTCCGCCCTGGCCCTTTATCTCGCAGAGGGAGCCGTCGGTCTTCCGGTCTTCGCTCCCAACGCCCTCGGCGGGATCGCACACCTCTTCGGCCCCACTGGCGGGTATCTCTTCGCCTACCCGTTCGCTGCGGCCACAGCCGGGTGGCTGGTACGCCGCCTCGATCCCGTCACCTCGCGCTTCCGCAGTGCCCTCATCGCCTCCACTGCGGCCACGCTGCCAATCTTTCTACTAGGAGCAGTCTGGCTGGCGCGTTTCGCCCATCTCAACCCCTCCGCAACCTGGGCCTTGGCAGTTGCTCCCTTCATTCCCGGCGAGATACTCAAAATCACCGCCGCAGCCGGCATCTACAGCAGCTTCCAACGCTGGCGGAGGTCGTAACCCTCCCCGAAACGCAGATTTCTCCTCTCCACGCCGAGCAACCTGTCAGCCCGCGCATCTAACTTTCTTTCACCACCATCAAGGATCAAGCGCATCATGACTGCAACAAGTACTGCCATCCGAGAGATCAGCATCGCCCATAGCCCCGACTCCGACGACGCCTTCATGTTCTACGGCCTCGCCACCAACAAGGTCCGGGTCCCCGGCTACAAGTTCACCCATACCCTCACCGACATCGAGACTCTCAATCACCGCGCCATCAACGAGGCCTTCTACGACGTCACCGCCATCAGCTTCCACGCCTACCCCTACCTGCAGGACAACTACACCCTGATGGCCTGTGGCGGTAGCGTCGGAGAAGGCTACGGCCCCATGATCGTCTCCTCCCGCAAGCTCACGCTGCCTCAGGTCAAAAAGACCCGCATCGCCGTCCCCGGCACCCTCACCACCGCCTACCTCACCCTCAAGCTCTTCGCCCCCGAGATCGAAACCGCCGTCGTTCCCTTCGACAAGATCATCCCCGCCGTCGTCTCCGGCGAGTACCAAGCCGGCCTCATCATCCACGAGGGCCAGCTCACCTATGCGAACAACGGCCTCGTCAAGCTCCTCGACCTCGGCCAGTGGTGGCGCGAACAAACAAACCTCCCCCTCCCTCTCGGTGGCAACGCCATCCGCCGCTCCCTTGGCGCCGAAACCCTCCTCACCACCACCAACGCCCTGCGCGACAGCATCCAGCACGCCCTCGACCACCGCGAAGAAGCCCTCGAGTACGCCATGCAATTCGCCCGCGACCTCGACCCCACGCTCGCCAACCGATTCGTCGGCATGTACGTCAACGAACGCACCCTCAACTACGGCCCGGACGGGCGCGAAGCCATTCAGAAACTCCTCGAGATGGGCTACGACCGCGGCATCATCCCGCACCGCGCCAAGGTCGATTTCGTCGGCTAATCCCGCTCGTTTTTCTCATACACAAACACAGCTTGCCGTCGCAGTTTTAGACGTCAAGCTGTGTTATCTTTAATAAGTCGACTGATTGCAGTGCTGCGCGTAAAACTCACGCAGCGACTCTCACCGATCTCCTCCCTCAGGAGCAAAACCCAAGGACGCGTAGCTCAGCTGGTAGAGCATTCGACTCTTAATCGACTGGTCGTAGGTTCGATCCCTACCGCGTCCACCATTCAAGCATCACAATATAAATAACTTACGGACGATCTAAAGGGATCCGGAAAGAACCCGGAAACCCCCGGATCGTTGCCATTATCGGGCAAAACAGGGCTCCGTTGGGCATACTTAAGGCATACTTTGGCCATACTTCTGAATCCCGAGAACCATGCTGTCGCATGGCTGTGGGCAAGCTCAAGTGGACAGATCGGCCGAACCCATCGAATTTAAACATATCGTGCTGCTTCCATTCGATTCCTAAATCGCCGCTCATTGGTGGGTTAGTGAGAAACTGGCCTTGAAGAACAGATCGCGAGCAATAATGTTCATGCAAACCGTCGCGAGTTTATAGGGAGCTCTAGCATGAAACAGCGGTCGTCTCGTCATACTTCTTTGAACCGAAGAGGCTTTTTAGCTGGCGTTGCGGGAACCACTGTGGTTGCCGGTTTGAATCGTTCCGCAGCTTTCGCTCTAGCCCCTGATACGGGCAGCCCAGTGAACCTGGCCAGGGTCGCCATCCCTTCCAGCCTCACGATGCTCAGTGAAAATAAGATCGGCTCGTTGAATGACGGCTTTACCCCGACAAGTTCCCGCGACCGTAAGAACGGTTCCTACTCGATCCGCCGGGGATTTGAGGGGGACACCCGTACCCAATGGGTGCAGTATGACTGGACCAAGCCAGTCGCGACCAACAAGATCGACGTCTACTGGGCGATCGATCCTCCTCGGCCAAACGGTCCTCCGGGCAGCGGGTTTGGTCGAGCGGCCGCGCCTGCCTCCTACCGGATTCTCTACTGGAATGGAAGCGACTTTGTCCCGGTCTCCAACCCTCAAGGCCTCGGTGTGGCTGGGGACACCTTCAACACCACCAGCTTCGATGAAGTGAAGACAGACAAGCTGCGTCTGGAAGTGGTTCCCGATGGAACGCACGCAGCGGGAATCATCGAGTGGAAGGTATACAGCTCCGGCGCTGTCCCGACCCTCGCGCCGGTGGTCAATGCTGGGCTTGACCGTTCGGTCGTGATCGGCGGCAAAACGTATCTTGCAGGTACCGCGGTCTGGCTACAGGACCTGCCGGGCAACACCGCGCGCTGGACCAAGGAGTCTGGCCCGGGAACCATTGCCTTCGTAAATGCCTCTTTACCAGTGACGACGGCGACGTTCTCAGCACCGGGAGACTATGTTTTGAAATTGACTGGCGCGGGCAGTGGAGAACAAATGACCTCGACGATCAACGTCCACGCAGAGGCAGCTCCTCCGAAGGATCGCCTAGATGTGGTCTACACGAAGAAGTACGCCATCGACAGCACCTTATGGAACGCGCGCGCGAAGACTCTCATCGTCGACTGGATTCCTCATTGCATCAATTATTGCGAGCGCACCGACATCGCTGCCAATCGCGGAGACGGTGGAATCGACAACTTCATCGAAGCCGGCAAAGCGAACCGTGGGGAACCGCATGGGCGCCATAAAGGGTACGTCTTCTCTAACGCATGGATCCACCAGACAGTGGAATCCATGTGTATTGCTTTAATGGTTGATCCGCAGGGCGACCAGGACATCATCAATGCGCAGAAGCAGATGAGCGTCACTCTGGAGAAGTGGATTCCCATCATCCTCGCTGCGCAGATGCCAGACGGCTACCTCCAAACCGCCTACATTCTGGAGGATCGCAGCCGTTGGCCCGAGCGTTGGTCGCCCGAACATCGAGGCAATCACGAAGGCTACGTCTCCGGCTATTTCATCGAGTCCGCGATCAACCATTACACCTTGACTGACGGCAAGGATCTTCGCCTGTACAACGCGGCCAAGAAGTTGGCCGACTGCTGGGTTGCTAACCTTGGTTCCGGTAAGAAAGCCTGGTTTGACGGACACCAGGAGATGGAACAGGCGCTGGTGCGCTTCGGTCGTTTTGTTAACGACCAGGAAGGCAATCACCGTGGCGACAGCTACATCGCTCTCGCAAAATTCCTCCTCGACTCCCGCGTCGGCGGATCAGAGTACGATCAAAGTCACCTACCGCCAGGTCAACAGTACGAGGCCGTTGGCCACGCCGTGCGTGCAACCTACTTCTACTCGGGCATGGCGGACATCGCCGCCGAAACCCAGGACCGTGACTACCAGAGCGCTGTCATTTCGCTTTGGGACAACATGGTGAACAAGAAGTACTACCTGACCGGTGGAATCGGCAGTGGTGAAACCTCCGAAGGCTTCGGCCCGAACTATTCACTCCGCAATAATGCATACTGCGAATCATGCTCGAGTTGCGGTCTTGTCTTCTTCCAATACAAGCTCAACATCGCTTATCACAACGCAAAGTACGCTGATCTCTACGAGCAGACCATGTACAACGCGCTCTTGGGCGGCGTAGCCTTGCAAGGCACGAGCTTCTGCTACACCAATCCGCTGGTCAACACGCAGCGTACGCTTTGGCATGTGTGCCCATGCTGTGTCGGTAACATCCCGCGAACGCTGCTGATGATGCCGACTTGGGCCTACGTGAAGGACAAGAACGGCCTCTACGTGAACTTGTTCGTAGGGAGTCGCATTCACGTCGGGAAGGTTGCAGGCACCAACGTCGAAATGGTTCAGAAGACCGACTATCCCTGGAAGGGTGCGATTGCAATCACAGTCAATCCGGAGGAGGCAAAGACCTTCTCGGTGTACGTCCGTATTCCAAACCGCAATACCAGCAAGCTTTACACGGAGTCGCCGGCCCTCAGCGGAGTAAAGCGTTTTGCCATCAACGGCAAGGAAGTTACGCCGCATATTGAGAAAGGCTACGCCGTAGTCACTCGCGAGTGGAAGGCTGGCGATCGCATCGAGCTCGATCTCCCAATGGAACCTCAGCGCGTCATTGCAGATAACCGTATCAAGGCGGATCTCGGCACCGTTGCACTGAAGTACGGCCCGCTCATCTACAACGTGGAAACCGCGGATCAACAAAATATCGAGCAGTCACTCAGCGACGCTCCGCTCAAAGCGGAGTGGAGACCGGATCTGCTCGGCGGTGTGATGGTCATTACCGGTAAATGGCAGGACGGCTCACAGATGACGGCGATTCCGAACTACGCACGCATGAATCGCGTGGGTCCTCCCATGGAGTATCTGGGCGATACCAACGTGAACTATGCACTAGGTGCGACGGCCGCCGGGGCAACAACCGCGACCGCTGCTCAGCCAGCGACAGCTGCTGCACCTGCCAACCCTCCGGCACGCAACCGCATGATGATGGTGGAATCTAAAGTCTGGATTTAATTCTCAACTACAATTCGAGATGACAAAGAAGCAACGCAGGGGTTTTCCTCCATAAGAACCCCCCTCTAATTTGGACTTAGGACATACTGAGGTTCACATAGCCGGTTTTACGGCAACTTGCCGGAGGCATAGTCGATCCGACTGGGTGAATGAGCCGTTCTTAACGGGTCCCAGTTCCTGCCGCTCAATCATTTCTACCGTTATATTGGTTCGGCGCGCCAGGAGTTGGAACGCTGTCGGAGACCTGCGCTCCATCGGTATGAGTCCGGGTCAGTGGAGTGGTGAGGCTGATGCCGCTACCCGAGATCTGCGCGCCAGCTGCGTGACCACGAGCGAGGGGTGCGACGACCGTGATGGTGGCGGCGCCACGGGCTCTAATTGAAGAAACAACAGCCGTCTCAGAATTTGCTCCTTCGTCGATCGTGATTGTTTGGCCTTTACCAAAGCCCGTCACGCTTACGGCAGGGAGAAGAGTTGCCCCAGCATCAGTAGAAGTGCGTACCGTCGTGGCGCCCGCTGTTCCAACCGCGGCGATGACGGCGGTTTCAGTATTTGCACCAGAATCAATATGGACTGTCTGACCAGGGCGAAAGCCTTCCGTACTGGCGACCTTGATGTTCGTTGCACCCGCTGCCGACGTAGCCGACAAAGAGGCAGCGGCCTGCGTTGAAAAGTCGGTACAGTTGCTGTCGGTATCGGCGCCGTCAGGGAACCGTCCTGCGCTAGTATTGATGGCAACAGGCGCCACGACTGTCGACCAGGGGTTGAACACTGAACCGGGCGCTGGGGCGTAGCAGCCGCTTATCTGAGTCCCTGAGACTGCCTGATCCCCTTCGGCGGCCCATGGATCGACAAGGCCTCCATAGTTAAGGCTGTCGGCAACCACTCCCGAAGCGTCGCGCAGCACGATGCTACCTTCTTCGACGTTGAGGGTACGACCGAACTGCGGGGATTTTGTGGTTAATTCCGGGCCGCCAAACCACTGGTTGGGAGCGGGCGCGCCCTGGTATCCCGCTGTCTTGACTGCGGCATCGCGTACTGCCGCGTGGATCGCTTGGTTGTTGGTCAGCGGTCTATCGAGTGTTATGCCTGTCCCAAGCGCCTGGACTGGCTCATTGCTCGAATGGGCAAAAACAGTCGCTGGCTGGAAGCTGACTCCTGTTCCGCGATCGCTGAACGGCAGGTTGGCCGCATGATTGAATCGTAAGGGAGCTGCCAGATTCAGGCCTGTTCCCGGAGAGACCACCCATTCACTGACCACATGAGCTTTGTTAAGGGCGGGTGTGAAGTCGATGGGGGTACCATCCGGCCCTGGGGTGCCGACGGCGGTGACGGTGACGACCTGCTGGCTTGCAGGCGTGCCGACCGTGATCTTGTTGCCTGCAGCGAAACCCTCCCCACGGCGCACGCTGATCCGGGTCGCTCCGGCGCTCGCAGGAGCTGAGAGGTTGGTCTGGCTTGCCGCCGTGCCGACATGCGTCACAGTTACGGTTTCGATTCCATGACCAACGCTATCGATATCCAACCTGACCTTGTCACCTACGGAGATGTCGGAGAGAGATGTCACCTGGATGTTGGTGGCTCCCGCTGGCGCTTCCATGGCCAGATACGCTTGTGTGCCATGCTTGCCGACCGAGGTCACTGTCGCGATCTCATATTGTTCAACGGTATTTGCAACGATCGGATAGGTCGAGCCATAGCCAAGCGCAATTTTCTGTCCAACAACAAAGCCAGATGCATCCTCAACCGGCACATTATTCGAGCCGGCAGGAACTGTGATCACCAGTTCCTCGGGAAGCGATTGCCACACGTTGTATGGTTGCTGGCAGCCGTACCGAGGCTTGCGATCTTGCGCGCTTCCATACTGGAGCCAGTGCCGATGTTGATCGTGTCGCCGACCGACATTCCCTCGGTGTTTCTGACATGGATGATGCTGTCGCCTGCGCGTGCGGGGATCGCCAGCCCCGAGTTGGAGAGGCCGAGCAGGTAAAAGCCGCCAGCTGCAAGCTTCGTTCCAGCCGGGATCTTTACCGTCGAAAAGATGGCCTGGTGGGCTGGGTGCTCGGTTAATGTCCAGTTGGAGAGATCGACGCTTTGAGAACCTGCGTTGTAGAGCTCGATAAATGAATCCGTCGGGTTGGCGGGAGCGGCCTGAAGTGACTCGAAACTCGTTGATTTTGACTGGTCTGGCGTTACGAATCTTTTTTACCGCCGTCTCAATTTGCTTTCTGCTGCTGCTGGCGTTTGTCCACGATGCATGACCGACGAGATCGCCGTTGAAGGATGCAGGTGCAGAGGTGACTTTGAAGGTCGCGCTCACGCTCGCACCCGGTACGACCTGTTGAGCGAATGTCTTCGACGTCTCAGTCGTGCCTGAAACGACAGCGGTCCACTGCTTGTTGGGTACGGCAATGCTCAACGTAACGTCCGCTGCAGGCGCCGCAGTTGTATTCGTGAATGTTACGGTGAAGTCCCGCGAAGATCCTGGAGTGAACGTCTGCGGGCCCCCATGTATTCCAGTCGTCGCAGCCGGAACCAAACTAAGCGGGGCCACATCGTATCGTGCTGCGACAACATTCGCCTGGACAAGCTGGTCGGTGGCGTTCGATGGGAACGTACCGGCTGCCGTCATCGCTCCTTCATAGAACGTTCCTTGCGAGCCGATACTATTGTCACCACCGTTGCCCAGAAGAATCGCCCCCTGCTTCCGCATCGGGTCATAGGTCGGATTCACACGGTGTCCATCGAACATGACCGACAGAGCGCCCTTTTGCGCGTCGCCACCCATCGATGTCCAATGGTGTGGTTCTCCTTTGCCGATGGCGGTTACAAAGCGCCAGGGGATGCTGGGTAAATTGGGACAGCCTTTGGTCCCATCGTCGTTGACGCACCCGACAAGATTATTTTCCTGATCGGTCATAATCCACGGCCCGTCACCAGCCCCGCTGTACCACGGCGTGGCGTTACCGAAGTAGAGGGTCTCCATGGTGCCGTTATCATCATCGCGACTGTCAATCTCAGCATTGCCGTAGTCGAAACAGCAACCGGCGTTGAAATGCTTCCCGTTGACGACCCAGTATTGCCCCTGGGCCTGGTCGTCGACCGCGGTGCCTTTCACATCGTTCTGGCGAAGCCCCATGCCCGGTTCGATGAACACGCCGTAGACCTTGTGCCCCATGATCGTGATCGGGGCCATGTCCGCAATCGGAAGGGTGTTGAAACCTCCTAATGCCGGGCCACTGAATCCGCCACGGGGAGCCTGAATCAAGTCGTTGTGTTTGGGAGACTGGTCATAGATGATGCTGATAAAGCAATAGGTACCGCTGCAGAACTTATCCTGTGCGGCTGCGTCCGCGTATCCGCCGGGGTCCGGAGCTGACATGGCAGTAGACTGGACAACGCCAATGTCCAGCGTCTTGCTGTCGGACTGGCGCAGCACCTGGTAGAGCGGGCCGTTGTAGGAGGCGTACAGCGCGCGCGTGGTGCTATGTGCGGCTACGCAGGGGTTGCCCGCGACGGCGTAGATGTCACATGGGCCTTTCGGCCTGAGCGGAGGAACGTTGGGTCCTTTGCTGAACTGTTGCGCCATCGTCGACATGGTGCCAATCAGCGTGAGCGCCAGTGCAAGCATAGGTACAAGATTGATTCTCGTTTTCATGCCTATCCTACCTTTCCCGGAGTAGCCGTTCCTGCGTATGAAATTATTCGAACCCTGCAAGGCAAAGAATCATCTCTGGCCTGTTCCTTTTCGTGGCGAGGCTGACATGATCCGCGAACAGATCACACATTCGGCAATCGGCCGCCAAACATTTCGCACACGTGTCGGGATGTTTTCCAGCACGGTTCAGTATAGTCACCATGAAACCAGCGAAGAAAACGATTACTCTACGTAACAGAAATAATATTTAAGCAGCTTTTGCAGTTTTCTTAGACTGCTGACTGGAAACATCTGGCTTCAGCATGTCTCGCTACGTAAACTTTATGTTTCCGATCAGTTACTGTTAAATGGGATCCCTAAACCCGTACGCAAATGCAAGCACCCCAATCGCTGTGGCAAGCAAGAGGGAGCTTGAATCCGTCGGCTCACTGTTCCAACGTGTTGGTGTGGTCATGGCCGAAGGGGGACGGCCTAGCTTCGTTCTAGGGATGCAGCAGATGTTCTTCCTTGGTGCTTGACGACGAACGAGCGTTCAACTACTGTGGGCAACGCACGCTCAGTAAACGTTATCGCAACCTTTGAACCAAGGACTGCAGCGCATGCGCCTCTTCCTTCTCAAGCTCTTCCTTGTCGCTGCAACGCCCATCGCTGCCGTCGCCCAGAACACTGCCACCCTGACCATCGACACAGCTAAACCCGTGGCGAAGGTCAGCCCGACACTCTACGGGATCATGACCGAAGAGATCAACTATTCCTATGATGGTGGCCTGTACGCCGAACTCGTGAGCAACCGTACCTTCCAGACAAACCGCGGCCCCAACCTCGAGAACTGGACGCTTGTCCAGAATGGCAACTCGCGGGCCGTCATTGAGTTGGATAAAACCACGGGCCCAAGCGCCGCCATTCCGCATAGCCTCAAGCTCACCGTCGAATCCGCCGATCCGCAGGCCGAAGCAGGCTTTTACAACACGGGCTTCTGGGGCATGGCCCTTCATCCCTCGACCTCCTATCAGGGCTCCTGTTACGCCAAGGCGGATGGCCCAGCAATTGGCGATCTGACCATTCGACTCGTCAACAACGCCACCGGAGCGGTCGCCGCCTCGACCACGCTTCCCTCGCTCGGAAGCTCCTGGCAGAAATACAACTTCACTCTCAAGACCGGCACGCTCGTCTCCTCTCCCGACAATCATTTGGAATTTCTAGTGCGACACCCGGGGACCGCATGGTTCTCCCTTGTATCGCTCTTTCCGCCAACATACAAAAACGAGCCCAACGGGAAGCGAATTGATCTGATGGAGAAGCTCGCCGCCATGCATCCAGCATTCCTCCGGTTTCCCGGAGGCAACTACCTGGAAGGTGACCATCTAGACGAGCACTACGAGTGGAAGAAAACCATCGGCCCTCCCGTCGATCGTCCGACCCATCCTACGCCGTGGACCTACCGCTCCTCCGATGGCATGGGCCTCCTCGAATTCCTAACATGGTGTGAAGGCCTTCATATGGAGCCGCTGCTCGCCGTCTTCTCCGGATACTCTCTTCGTCAGGAACACGTTCCCGCGGGCAAAGACCTCGAGCCCTATGTCCAGGACGCACTTGACGAGATCGAGTACATCACCGGCGACACGTCCACGCATTGGGGTGCGGAACGCGCGAAGGACGGCCATCCGGCGCCTTTCCAGCTGCACTTCATGGAGATCGGCAATGAGGAGTATCACGACGAATCCGGTACGTACGACGCGCGTTTCGCCCAGTTCTATAAGGCGATCAAACAGAAGTACCCAGACCTAAAACTGGTTGCGGCGGCGCCAGTCACGCTGGTCCATCCGGACATTCTCGATGATAACGACCATGTCCTTCACACCCACTTCTACCGTACGGCGCAGCAGTTCTTTGTAGATACACACCGATATGACAGCTACGATCGCAATGGGACCAAGATTCTTGTAGGCGAATGGGCGACGCGTGAAGGTTCGCCTACCACTAACCTGGGCGCGGCCCTGGGGGACGCAGCATGGATGACGGGTCTTGAGCGCAATAGCGACATCGTTGTGATGGCGTCCTACGCCCCTCTTTTCGTCAATGTAAATCCGGGTGGAATGCAGTGGCCGAGTGATCTTATCGGCTATGATGCCCTGAGCAGCTATGGATCGCCCAGCTACTGGGCGCAGGTGATGTTCAGCACGCATCTCGGTGATCAGATACTCGCTTCCAAACTGGAAACAGCGAATCCGCGTCTCTTCGAGTGTGTAACTTACGATTCAAGGACACACCGCCTCCACCTCAAGCTAGTGAACGCCTCGTCAATGCCACAATCGGTCGACATCAAGCTGAATGGATCGGGCTACGTTAACAGCAAGGTGACGGTCACAACTCTCAGCGGCAAGACTACGCAGGAGACGAACTCAATCAGCGAGCCCACTAAGATCGTTCCGATCGTCAGCTACATAATGAACGGTGGAACTACTTTCACTCATAGTCTTCCCGAGTATTCGATTCAGGTGCTCGATATTGAGCTAAATTAGTCACTTGCGGAAGCCTTTCAGGACCACGTTTTACTTCTTGGCAGCTCCATTTCCAACGATTATTTCAGAGCGTAGAATTGCAGTTCTCCGGAAGAGGAGACCGCATGATCCTGAAGTTTTTGCTCGCGTTGTTGCTGGCGGGAACTGCACTATCGGCGTTTGCGGCCAAGCGAGTCACGGTGGAGGAACTGGAGCAGGTACTCGCCGCGAGCCATGGTAAGCAGGACGCGAAGTTGGCCCAGCAACTGTCAGAGCTGGAGCTGACGGAACGACTCAGCGGGGCCAGGTTTTCCCGGTTGGAGGTGACGTTGCCAGGAACTGAGTCCCGTCGGTCGCTGGTAGTGCTGGCCGACGTTTCTGCGTTTCTCGATCTTCCTGCGGCGGAGATCCCTGCCACTGCTCCGCCGGACGACGCCGCGCAGCGCCAGATGATGGCGCTGACCATGAAGTTCACAGGCAAGACAATCTCCGGATTGCCAAATTTCTTCGCAACCCGGGATACGATTCGCTTCGAGGATACCCCGCAGAGCTATCGAGCAGATATGTCCGCTATACCCCATCGGCCGTTGCACGCAGTAGGTAGATCCAGCGACACGATGCTTTATCGCGACGGCAGAGAAGTGGTGGATTCGAGCGCGGAGAAGGGGGAGAAATCGGAGCCGGCGGCACAAGGGTTGACCACCACGGGAGTGTTCGGGCCCATTCTGGGCAGGGTGCTGGTGGATGCGGCCCAGGGCGGCAAGCTCGTCTGGAGCCACTGGGAGTCGGGTGACGGCGGGCCGCGGGCGGTCTTCCGTTATACGGTCCCGAGGGAAAAGTCACATTACCAAGTGGAGTATTGCTGCGTCTTCTCAGACAATGGCGGACGTGTTTTTCAGCAATTCTCCGGCTACCACGGTCTGATCGCTATCGATCCGAACAACGGCGCGATCCTCCGTGTGACACTGGAGGCAGACCTTAAGCCGTCAGATCCGCTTGTCAGGTCCGACATTCTGGTCGAGTACAGCCCGGTGGAGATCGGGGGCAAAACCTATATCTGTCCGGTGAAGAGCGTCTCCATCTCGATTGCACCGGCGCTGCCTCTCAACGCATTCGAGATTCAGCTTTACCGCAACATGCTAGTGGGACAGCAGACTTCTCGGGAACACCTGCAGATCTTCCTTAACGACGTCGTCTTTACGCACTATCATTTGTTTCTCGCAGAAGCGCGAATACTCGCCGCGGACAATCGAGGAACGAACGGGATTCCACCTGCTTCTGGCGCTGGTGAACTGGGGAAGCCGAGTTCGCCTGCGATGGTTGGTGAACGGGTTGAGACGGCCCCTGTGGAAGGCCCGGCTACCGTTGCAGGAGAAATACCCGCCACGGTACCTACACCTACGCCAACTCCACCACCGGAGCCGGCGACTCCGGAAATCAGCGTGGCGGAAGCAACCGGGCCGCCCGAGTCTACCGTAACTCCAAGCGCCGCGCCGGGGAAGGGCTTTACCCTGCGCGTGACGACACGTTTGGTGGACGTTGACGTGGTGGCCTATGACAAAAAGGGCCATCCCGTCATGGACCTGAAGCCGGAGGAGTTCGAGATATACGACAACGGGCGGAGGCAGGAGATTCGGTTCTTCGGTACGGCAACTGGCGCGTCGGCGGAGGACTCGGCCAAAGCGCCTGGCCAACCGATCTTTTCCAACCGTGGCGCGGCAGTGGGAGGCGCCAAACCCGGAACCGAAGCAGCGGAAGGCAATGTTACGGTCCTGTTGATCGACGCGGGCAACCTTACCTGGTCGGATCTCACCAACACCCGCGCGGAGATGCTGAGGTTTCTGCAGGCACTCCCGCTCAACCAGCGCGTGGGACTCTATGTAATGACGACCCGAGGTTTTCAAGTTCTGGAGGAAGGGACAGTCGATTACGCCTTACTCGCGTCGAAGTTGCGTCAATGGATGCCCGGCGCACAGGACCTGGCTCGCTCCCATGAGTTGGAACAGCACAACCGGCAGCAGTTCGATGAGGTGCTTAACCCGACAGATCTGCAATACGTGAATGGAAGCAGCATCAGCGCACCCGAGGCGGGCAATCCGGTTGATCCCAAACTGCGCGACAACGGCAGCAACCCCGGACGCGATGCGGTACCGATTCTGGCAGGCGTGGCCCGGCATCTAGCGGCAATCCCGGGTCATAAGAATCTGGTGTGGGTCACCAGCGACAGCGTGCTGGCGGACTGGACCGACAAGGCAGTAAGCAGCGACAAGGGCAGCCAGCACATTGGCGGCTTCGTCATGCGCGTGCAGGAGGCCCTGAACGACGCCCATGTCAGCATCTATCCGCTCGACGCCTCGCAGTTGGAGACCCAGGCCATCGATGCCAGTCTCAGAAACCGCAACGTTGAGTTGGCCCCAAGTGTTATCGTACCGCCGCAGCCCCACGGAGGGGCGCCAGAGGGCGGCCGCCTTACGGCCGATATGCAGCAGGATGTTCGCCCGATCCAAATCGCATTACAGGAAATGGCGGAAGCGACCGGCGGCCGTACCTTTCCACGCTCCAGTGACATTGCAGCGGAACTCAACGGAGTGGTCGTGGACGGACAGGCCACCTATCTGCTCGGCTTTACGCCAGACGCACCCGCCGACGATCAATACCACCAGTTGGTTGTGAAACTCGCCGGACGGCGCGGCGTCACCCTGCGCTGCCGCACCGGCTATCTTTATTCAAAGGAACCAGCTACGGTCAAGGACCGCTTCCGCCAGGCGATATGGCAGCAGCACGAAGCGAGCGAGATCGCGGTCACCGCAAACCCGCTGACAGTATCGGGGGGAGCCACGCTCAAGCTCAGCATTTCGACCAGCGACCTGGCGCTGAAGCAGCAAGGCGACCGCTGGGTGGATAAGCTGGATATCTTCCTGGTCCAACGAGACGACGAGACCCTCGATGCGAGGATTACAGGGCAAACTCTGAGTTTGATGCTGAAATCCGCCACCTACGAGAGGTTGCTGCAGGAGGATATCCAATTCAATCAGATTGTTCACAGCAAGCAGGACGCGGGATCGGTGCGGATCGTGGTGGTTGATGAGAACTCAGGCCGCATGGGGTCGGTAACCGTCCCAGCCGCAGCCTTGCGAGGCAAACGATGATTCAGATGAAACGCTGAAGATCCCGACCTTCAGCAACCTGCCCTACTACGCCATCACGACGGCAAAGTAATAGGCCCCGATCATTGAGTCGAGGCTCCAGGGCGAGATAACTATTTGGGCAGCTCCGCGTTGCCAGTGATGGTGAAGATTGCGGTTTGAACCGGCGTGGTTCCGCCGGGCTGGGTGCCACCGAGTGAGACAGTGTAGTCGCCGGGCAGTATCACGCGGGTTCCCCGCGAGTCGACCTGCCCGATCGAGCGCGGGTCGATTGTGAGACTGACGTGGGTGGACTTGCCGGGGGCGAGGTATACACGTTTGAATCCGGCGAGCACGCGGATAGGAGTGTCGGAAGCCTTTGGTTGCGTGAGGTAGAGCTCGACGACCTCGTCGCCGGCCGCGGAGCCGGTGTTCTGCACGTCGGCTTCAATGGTGACCGGGTCGCCGGCTTTAATGCTTGAGGTGGAGAGCTTGAGGCTGCTATAGGCGAAGCTGGTGTAGCTGAGGCCGAAGCCGAAGGGGTAGAGAGGTTTGTCGGAGAAGTACCGGTAGGTGCGGCCTTTCATGGAATAGTCTTTAAAGGACGGCACCTGGCTAAGCGAAGAATAGAAGGTCAACGGAAGGCGTCCGGCCGGGTTGTTATCGCCGGCCAGCGTTTCGGCTATAGCGGTCCCGCCCTCCTCTCCCGGATACCAGGCCTCAAGAATCGCATTGGCGTGCTCCTGGGCCCAATTGACAGCCAGGGCGCTTCCGTTCTGCAAGACGACCACCAGCGGCTTGCCGATCGCGGCTACGGCCTTTAGGAGCTCCTCCTGAACGGCGGGCAGATCGATGGTGGTGCGGTCACCACCGCTGAAACCGTCAAGTTTGATGGGCATCTCCTCTCCTTCAAGCGAGGGGGAGAGTCCTACAAAGGCAATGATGACATCAGACTGCTTTGCCGCCTTTACAGCCTCGTCACGCAGGACGGCCGCCGGCGGGTCCCAGGTGAGATCGATGCCGGCGCTGCCGGTGCCGTGCAGGTATTCGAGGCGAATGGGGTGGGGCTTGGCGGCATCGAAGTGCACAGGGGCCTGGATGACGGCACCGCGTTCGCCGGTACCTATGGCACCACTTTCGACCAACACTTTTCCGTCAAGATAGAGGCGATATCCCTCAGAGTTCTCGCAGGCGTAGCAGTAATTCACGCGTACGCCGAGCTTATAGTCGCCGGGACCGGGCGGTGTGAAGGTGCCGGTCCAGCGCACCGCGTAGTTGTCCCGCTGCAGGCCAGCGATGGGGACAACCTTGTCCCAGTTGAAATTGATGTTGCGGTCGGTGCGCTTGAGTACGGGCTGGCCGCTCATGTCCCTTGAGCTGAAGTATTCGCCAGTGAGACCGTCGCCGGGCCCGCTTGCAGGGTGCAGAGCAGTGTGTTCGATCGGCATCGCCAGCCCTTCGACGAGGCTGGAGCCTTGTGCATAGGAGATTTTGGAGGACGAGAAGCGTTTTTCAATTCCGTTGAGCGGATAAACGGGTGACGGTGGTGGGCCATTGTAGTTGCCTTGCAAGGATTGGACGAGCTCGGCGGTGGGGCCGACGACTGCGATGTCGGCCATACCGGATTTGAGGGGAAGCACCTTGTCCTGGTTCTTGAGGAGCACGATGGATTCTCGGGCGGCCTGAAGAGAGAGCTGGCGATGTTGCGACGAGTTGTTCTCGCCGACCGGAATGCGACCATAGGCGTAGCTGGAAGGGGGATCAAACATGCCGAGCCGGAAGCGTGCAGTGAAGAGGCGGCGGAGTGCGGTGTCGATTTCCGCTTCAGTGATGAGGTTCTGGTGTACCGCGTCGACGAGAGCTGGATAGGCTTGCCCTTTGCCAAAGCCGCACTCCAGGTCGGTGCCGGCTTTTACCGCAGCGGCAGCTGCGTGGGCCATATCAGGGGCGAAGTGGTGACCAGTATAGACGTCGGCCACGGCTGCACAGTCACTGACGACGTAGCCGTCAAAGTGCCAGGCGTCGCGCAGGTGATCGCGCAGGAGCATGGTGTTAGCGCAGGCGGGCGCTCCGTCGATTGCGTTGTAGGCGCACATCACGGATTGAGCATGGGCCTCGGTGACGGTGGCGCGGAAGGCCGGCAGGTAGGTGTCCTCAAGATCGTGCGGCGACACATCGACATTGTCCTGATGACGCGAAGGCTCAGGACCGCTGTGTACGGCATAGTGCTTCGGGGTGGAGATTAATTTTAGGTATTTGGGATCGTCGCCCTGTAAACCGGCGACAAACGCTACGCCCATACGCCCTGTAAGGAAAGGATCTTCACCATAGGTTTCCTGGCCTCTGCCCCAGCGTGGGTCGCGAAAGATATTGATATTAGGAGCCCAGAATGTAAGACCGAAGAACATCTCATGATGGTCTTCGCGCATGGCCTGGTTGTACTTGGCACGCGCTTCGGTGGAGATGGTCTCGCCCATATGGTGCACGAGACTGGTGTCCCAGGTCGCGGCCATGCCGATGACCTGCGGAAAGTTGGTAGCGTAGCCCGCAAACGCGACGCCGTGAAGACCTTCGTTCCACCAATCGTATTTGGGAACGCCCAGGCGCTGGATCGCGGCGGCGTGATCGCGCATCTGCGATACCTTTTCCTCAAGCGTCATGCGGCCGATGAGGTCATTGACCCGTTGTTCGATCGGGAGCGCGGTGTTCGTGAATTGGAAAGGCTGACCGTCGGATTGCTGCTGAGCCTGCCCATGCAGCGGCAGTATGGTGAAAGCGACGAAGAGGCTTGGGAGAGCTCGGAAGCGGAGGTACGACATTCGCATAGCAATCTCCTGCAATGGTGAAGAGAGGGTTTCGGACGGGCCAATTATATGCGGTGAGAGCGAGGCTGAATACGGGCTAATCGCCCATAGAAATCAAGGCATTGTTGGTTCCGAACCTTCGAGCAGATCGGGAAGACTCCAATGTCCTTCCAATCACACTGCGGTTTAGCGGATAATCCACCTGATATGATTTTCCCGTCCGAGATGTCCCCACGCTGGTCGACGATGCGCCCCGCTTTTCGGAGGTTACAGAAGCGCCGCGCTGAGAGCCACGGACTAATCTCAGACCGGTGGTTCAACTGCTGGTTCGCGTTGATTTTTCTGCTCTCGGCATGGTCCGCCCCCCCTTTACATGCGCAGAATGATCTCGCTGCGAAGGCTACAGAACTAATGCGAGCGGGCAAGTTCCACGATGCTGAACTGGTGTGGCGACAATTGGAGCAGCAGGATCCCAAGAACGCCGCGATCCATGGCAACTTGGGGGTCGTACTCGCGCAACAGGGAAAACTTGAGCCGGCTGCGGCCGAATATCACAAGTCGCTGGCCATAAAACCTCAACCAGCCGGACGTTTTATTTAACCTGGGCGTAGCAGAATTCAAGCAAGGACATTTTTCAACTGCGATCCCGGCATTTGAGGTGGTGGCGAAGGAAAAGCCAGAAGACACTCGCAGCACGGTCCTCTTAGGGATGAGCTATTTCGGACTTCGCCAATATGCCAAGGCGAGCCAGTATTTGCAGAGAGCGCTCCAGGACGATCCGTCCAATCTGGAGCTGCATAATGTCCTGGCCCAGAGTTGTTTGTGGAGCCACCAGTACGAGTGTGCTCTGACGGAGTACAAGAGCATTCTTGCTGTGAACCCGGATGCGATCCAGGCACATATGCTTGTGGCACAGGCGCTTGACGGCATGGGAAAGACAGAGGACGCTATCAAGGAGCTTGAGGAGGCGGCACGGATCTCGCCGAATGAACCTATCCTCCACTTCGAGCTAGGCTACCTTTACTATAAGCAGCGCGATTACGATAACGCGAAGCCCGAACTGCAACTGGAGATCAAGAACAATCCGGGCTACGCCCAGGCATACCTCTATCTGGGCGACATTGCGCTACACACAAATGAGGATAAAGTGGCGGAGCCGCTGCTACAGAAGGCGCTTCAACTGCAAAGTGAAAACCGGTTGGCCTACTTCGATCTCGGTTGCGTTTATGCCGACCAAAACAAGAACCAGGAAGCTGTTGCTGCCCTCGAACATGCCGTGAAGTTGGACCCGACCCAGCCCGACGCGCATTACCGCCTCGCGCGGCTGTATGCACTGCTTGGACAAAAGGAAAAGGCCGCGCAGGAGTTCGCAAAAACAAAGGAACTGCATAACAAAACAGAAGACTCGCTGATTGAGAAAGTGTCTGGTGATGGCGCTGTGCCGAAGTAGAGAACAATGACTGAAAAGAGACGACAGGCGCCTAACTACAACATGAGCCAAGCCAAGACACCCATCTCGCGCCGGGATTTTCTATGGATGACTACTGCTTCGACAATGGCCCTGGCCCAGGGAGTGTCAACTCGAAATCTAAAGCCCTTGCCCAGAGGTAAGCCATCCGGCATCCCGTTCCTTGCCCATTTCACCGATGTTGCTGCCCAGGCCGGACTGACCTTCCCCGTCGTCTATGGCGGACTCAAGCATAAAAACTACATCGTTGAGACGGTGGGTTGCGGTGTCGCCTTCCTGGACTATGACAACGACGGATGGCTGGATATCTTCGTATTGTGCGGCACGCGCATGGACGAGCCAGTTCCAGATTCAAGCAATCGCCTCTACAAAAATAATCGGGACGGAACGTTCACCGATGTTACGGAGAAAGCCGGACTGATTCGTTCCGGATGGGCCAGCGGAGTGACCGTCGGAGACTATAACAACGACGGTTTTGAGGACATCTTCGTCACTTATTACGGTCAGAATGTCCTTTACCGCAACAATGGAAATGGCACATTTACCGATGTCACCCAGCAGGCAGGGCTGATCTATGAAGGCAATACTCGCTGGGGATCAGGATGTACCTTTCTTGACTATGATCGCGATGGGTACCTGGATCTCTACGTTGCCAACTATGTCGACCTGCATCTCGATCGCTTGCCAAAGCCCGGTGCAAATCCGTTCTGCAACTTCAAAGGTGTGGCAGTCAACTGTGGGCCCAGAGGGTTGCCGATGCCACGAAACTACCTCTACCGGAACCAAGGCGATGGAACGTTCCGTGACGTCTCTCAGGAGACGGGTATCGCAAAGGCAGCGCGCACTTACTCGATGACGACTGTGGCCGCTGACTTTAGCAACAGCGGCTGGACAGACCTCTATGTTGCATCGGACTCAACCCCTAGCCTCCTATTGCGTAACAAGCATAACTCCACTTTTGCGGAAGAAGGCGCCGAACGGGGCGTGGCCTTTAGCGAGGATGGCGCTGAGCAAGCTGGTATGGGTGTCGCGGTCGGTGACTACAACTTAGACGGCAATCTCGATATTTTCAAAACTCACTTTTCAGACGACACTAACGTGCTCTATCGCAACGACGGAGCCGCTAACTTCACAGATGTAACGATCCCAGCAGGCTTCGGAGTTGAAACTCGCTACATATGCTGGGGAACCGGATTCGCGGATTTCGACAATAATGGTTGGCCAGATCTAGCGGTAGTTACTGGATCCGTCTATCCGGAGGTCGAAGCGGAGTTTCCGGAATATCCGTTGAAGACGCCGCGGTTCATCTTCCGAAATCTCGGCAATGGGAAGTTCGAAGAATTGATCGAGGAGGCAGGTCCAGGAATTGCAGCAGCACATTGCAGTCGAGGCTGTGCCTTCGGTGATTTCGACAACGATGGCGATGTCGACATGGTGGTCATCAACTTGAACGAATCCCCTTCCCTGCTCCGAAACGATCTCAAGAGCGATCTGAACTGGCTTAAGGTACTTCTCGTTGGAACGAAATCTAACCGAAGCGCCATCGGATCAAGGGTCGTTGCCAAATATGGCGGCAAGGTACAAGCCCAGGCTGTGATGGGCCAGTCGAGTTTTTACTCGGTGAATGATCGGAGGCTCCACTTCGGACTGGGGCGGAACACCCATGCCGATCTTGAGATTCATTGGACTAACGGCCTGGTCGAGCGATTTTCCGGTGTCGAAAGCAATCAGTTAGTGACCATCAGGGAGGGCCAGGGCATCGCCAAGTCCCCGCTACAAGGCGTGAAGAGTCCATCGAAACGCGGACCGTCGAATAGCTCAAAATGAAAGGCGCCACGGCATTGAAACCGGGCGCCTTTGGAGTACAGACATTCAGGTCAGAACGTAAGTTTCCCGCCAAGCTGCAGCACGCGAGGATCGTAGGCAGACGGTCACCTGGCCGAAGTTCCCATCATTGAAGCCATTATCGATACGCGTTAAATTCCGTGTGGTTGAAGGTGTTGAAGGTCTCGAGCCGAAATTGGAATTTGACCTGTTTCTGTGAATGAGAAATTCTTGAAAAGTGACGTGTTCCAGTTGAAGAGTCCCGGCAGGATGACTTGCGTCTCTTGCCGCATTGCCCCAGCCTTATTCGGACCGCCGATTCCAAGGGCCGACTGGTGCTGCAAAAGAAGCCTTGTTAAACCATGCATTTTGTGTCTTGGGGTATGAAATGGGAGCCACAATGTTCGGACGGTTGGAAGTGCCACCGCCCAGACCGAGAGTGTCGGCGCCATTGTAGTTAATGGGTTGCGGGACTCCCGATTGCACAACCGTTACCCCGGAGAGTTCCCAACCTCCCAGGACCATCTCGCTCGAACGCGTTACCGCTCTTAGCAAACAATGGGAACTGCGTAGATGTAATTGACGTTGAAGATCTGACGTCGGTCGAACAATCCCGACGCACGGTCATATGCCAGATTGAATGGGTTTGAGACCGCATTGAGATCATTGGCCACCTGATCGATCTCATGGGAGTAGGTGTAGGCCACCTGGAAGGTAAGTCCATGCTTGTTCTCCATGCGTATACCAATCTGGAGAGCGTTATAGCTGAAATTGGTTTCGTTCTCCTCCTGCGTGAATACTGCTAAAGCCAGGGAAGTGTCGATACAGGTTCGCATTCGGAACGAATGGCAGTACCAGCGACAACGCTTGCCGTATTCGTGGCAACACGCCTGTCGTTTTGCGTAACCTATCGCAGGGTTGGGATCGATATGAGTCAAGGGTAAAGTATTGATTCCCCGATCATTATTCTGCGTCCAACCTAAAGAGCCAACGTACTGGATAACGCCAATAACCGAGGGGGCAAGCTGCCGTTGGATCCCCAGGCTGAACTGCGCGGTCCCGGGAGGTCTGTACTTGTATTGAATGTTAGTCAGTGTGGAGGGAAAGGCCTGGGTCGTTGTAAGTCCAGTCAAGGCGCTGGTGTTGGGGTTGGAGAAATAAACGTTGTTGGCGGAAGGCTGGTACGCAAAGGGTGGATTCAAGGCCGCGTTGTAAACGTCGTTGCCCTGGACACGTTCATAGAACATTCCAAAGCCACCCCTGAGTACGGTAGCTCCCTTTCCGGGGAGGTTGTAAGCGAAGCCAACTCTCGGTTGCCAGGTGTAGTAGTAGTTCTGGACCACTCCCCGAGGGAAGCCATTGACACCAGCCTCCTTGATGCCATTGAGATAGAACGGCGAGCCATTGAACTGCGTAAGCGAAGCGGGGTTGAGGGTACCGTCTGGATTGAGAGGATAAGCCAGCGATGTGTTGTAGCTTGACGGAACGAAGTTCGCAAACTGGTTGAATCGTTCAAAGGTGTGCGGCAACCCGTCGAAACGAAGACCGAGGTTGAGAGTCAACCGGGGAATGACGTGATAGTTGTCAAGGACATAGAAGCCATAGTTGTTTTGCACCCAATGTTTGCCATTGAGATACTGCAGTTGGGTAAAGGACGCGGTGTCGCCAAGAAGAAATTGATATACGAATCCTTCGGAAACGAGCTATTGTTGAAAACCGCGGTGCCCTGAGTGTTGGCCTGCAGTTGCTGGTTCTTGGGAGCGTGCAGCCAGCTAAAGCCGAATTTGAACTGGTGCACTCCCTTGTTCCATGACAGATCATCCCGGGTCTCATAGCCTTCAAAGGAGTTCTTCCAGGGGAAGTAGCTCGAACTCCAGGTCGTACTGTAGGGAGCGCCCAGTTGGACTTCCGGCATGCGGCTGCCAAAGTTGTTGCCAGCTGGGAAGAAGGTCGTAGCATGTCCACCCGGACGGCTGCGCCGAAATACCTATGGGAGCTCAAGTGGATCGTGTTGCCGCTGTAAAGGAAGGCGGTTTCGTTGAGCAAGCTTGGGCGAAAGCATCTGGGTGAGTTTGATCGTCGCCGACCAGGACGGATTCTGCATGGCCGTTCCTACGGTAGGATACGTGCTGTTGCCCCACAACGGCGGGTAATACGACTGAGTGACTCCATCATGGAGGTAGTGGCCCATCAACTGTAATTTGTTGTTGATGGCGTGATCGATGCGCACGACGTCTTCACGGACATCGGTTGGCTGAGGGATGGACGAAATGTATTGGCTGGTGCCAAAGTTCGGATGGGGAAGGTGCCCGCATTCAGTTCGAGGACCGCATTCGGGTCAATGAGTTCGTGAGGAATCGGACGATGTCGAATCGATTATGCGGGAAGGGTTGTCCCGGGGTCAAGCCGCGTGTGGCCATAGATTGCCAGTTTTGCTGGGTCAGTGGTGACTGGAACAATTGGAACTACCCCGTTGGATGGAACGGCATATGCCAGATCTTGCCCAGCTACCGGAAAGTTACTGGGTGCGATCGTATTTCTTAATCGCAGGCGCACTTCCTTGAATCAGTTTCCGCCACTCTTCGTTCACAAAGAAGAACGTTCTCGTGCGCGAGTCGTTGTATACGTGAGGGATCCACAGTGGGCCGCCAATGTTGCCGCCGAAGACGTTCAGGTTAAACTTCGAACGCGGCCGTCCCGCGAGGTTGTTGAAATAATTGTTGGCGTTGTAGGCTGCGGTCCTGTTGAACTCCCACAGTCCTCCATGAAAGTCATGGGTGCCGGATTTGAGGACCATGAGGATAGTTCCGCCTGAACCGATGCCGTAATCAGGTCCGTAGTTGCTGTCGAGAGTCTGGAATTGTGCGAGCGCATCGACCGAGGGCAGTGAGCTGAAACAGCCGCCGCAGCCGCGATCGTTCAGTTCGCCTCCATCCAACAGGTAAATGTTGTGGGTCACGCGGGTCCCGTTAAAGCTGATGCCGTTGGCGGAAGTCAGAGCATTGACGCCACCAAAAGCCGGCAAGTTGTTGGACACGCCCATGCCCAAGGCCGCAAGCTGAGACCACATTGCGGCCATTGGTCGCCAGTTGGGTCACCTGGGCACCGCTGATCAGGTTGCTTACCTCGTTGGTCTCCGACTGGAGCACGCAGAGCATCAGCCTCGACGGTGATCGTCTGTGCTTCGCTCCCGACCGTGAGGATGATGTCCTCCTTCAGGGTCTGAGCGGTGTTCACCACGATGTCGGTCTTGGTGTATTTCTGAAACCCCTTTGCTGTCGTGCTCAGAGTGAATTTGCCGACGCCCACGTTGACGAAGAGATAGATCCCTTCGTTGTTCGACGTTGCCTTTCTTTCCTGACTGGTCGCAGTGTTGGTCAGGGTGATTTCGGCGTTCGGAACCACTGCGTTGGTAGAATCCATCACCGTTCCGGCGATGGTTGCGTTTTCCTGAGCCCACGCGCATGGAGTGAGCAACAAAGCCATGCTTAACATAACTGTGAATGCAAATCGATAACTACGCATGATGCAGCCTCCAAATTTCATTACCTACTGAGGAAAGCCTTATAGGTCTTTGCCCTCCCAACGAAAAGTGCGAGTCAGATCTCGTTTCGATCGGAGAACAATATAACCCTGAAAACGTTTACTCGTGGCACCAAGAGACTGAAGGGGACAGGCGATCATCTCGTGCAATATAGATTCGAATCCGAACGGATTTCAGAACCAAAGGCTGTTTCTTGGACAGAAAATGAAATCATTTCCCCAAAAGAATTTGCACTTCGTTGCACTTCTATGAAGTGCCCCAACCGTATTCGAGACTTGCTAAATTTGTCAAGAGTTTCTCAACCTAAAGATTGATTATCTTTAAACTGAATTTAATGGGTTTTAAAGGGCTGGCATGGCCAACTCCTAATCTTTGAGCGCTTTACAGCGCTCCTGAAACGCAGAAGGGTCATACAATTCACGATCTTCTTGGCGATAGGTTTCTTATGTACTTATGCAATCGTTCGGGAGCAGAATGGTGCACGGTGGGGAGTTCACCAAGGAGGCGTCTACGGTCTGGCAGTCAGGATCAGACGCCTTTTCCCTTTCTAGGAATACCGGTCGAGTAACGAATTTGTAACTTGGTGCGAAGGTTCAATTCCTCAGACCGAAAGGTTGCGCTCTTCTCCAGGTAGCCTCGCAACACTTTGAAAGCCGAGTGGGCGAGCTCCTGACAGGACATCCTGATAGTGGTGAGAGGCGGAATGGTGAAACGCGCGATGTGAATGTCGTCGAATCCTATGACGGAGATGTCTTCAGGAATTCGTAATCTCGCCTCCGCGGCCGCATGCATTACGCCGATAGCGGTCATGTCGTTGGAGCACATGATGGCTGTGGGAAGACTGCGGCGGCCAAGAAAGAAGCGCATTCCGGCCATGCCTCCTTCCATGGTGTGATCGCCAGAGTATATGTCGGCTTTGGGGATCTTCAGTTCGAGTTTGTCGGTTGCCTTCAGGAACGCGGTCTTTCGGCTCTCGGCGGAATGGAGGTCGGGGGGACCGCAGATGAATGCTATTTTGCGATGTCCGAGCGAGACTAAATGTTCTACCGCCTCCTCAATGCCCGTTCCATAATCAACTTTGATGGCGCTGGTGGCTTTTCCTTTAGGAGCGACATCGATGAAGACCAGAGGAATGTTTTGCAGGGAGAGGCGATCCAGGAGAGGCTCCTCGATGCCGAATGTCATTACGGCTACGCCATCGACCTTTCTTTGAAGCATGCGGTCAATGCAGATCTCCATTCGACGGATGTCATAGGCGGTGGATCCGATGAGAATCTCATAATTTGCATCGATCGCCTCTTCTTCAAAGCTTTGGATGAGCTCTGGGAAGAAGGGATTTGTGATGTCCGAGATGATGACTCCGATAAGGCGGCTACGACCGGAGACCAGAGCTCGAGCCTGGGTGTTCGGCACATATCCTAAGTCTTTGACGGCATCCCAGACCCGTTTGGCGTAGGCAGGATCGACCGTTGGAACGTGGTTCACCGTCCGAGATGCAGTCGCCACTGAGACCTTGGCGCGTTTAGCAACTGCGTGCAGGCCAATCTGCTCATTGCGTCGGAATGTTCCACCAGATTTACGGAGCGGCATGTTGATTCAATCTAAACATCTGATCCCACTTGAGCAAATAAGAAGTTATGCCGCGATGCGGGATAAGGACCAGGAAGCAGAGTCCTGCGGGCGTCACTTTACTTCCAGGGAAGAACTGGATCACCATCATGATCGCAAAGAAAGCGAAAGGAGCGCCGCCGGAGTTCTTGGCAACAATTGGAAAGACCAGTGACTCTTGCATTTTTGGTGCGATCTTAGCCGCAACGCCCGCCCTGATCTCTTGAAGAGCAAGAACAACAGTTTGCGACTGCGACCCCAGGGGACTACCGCGGTGAATGCTCGAAACAATTCATCCCCTTGCGAAGAAACACACGCTCAATGTGACTTTTGGCAGCAAGGTCGTTTTTCAGCATGCTGAATTTGCTCAGATTGGTGCATTGACCAGCTTTGCGACCAATGATTTGTTGAAACTGCAGTTCTCATCGCGCTCTCGATGAGTTTTTTGCCGTGTCACCTGATGGGTTATACAGAATAGTCGCATTTTGGGCCTACCATATCGATTTGATAGATATATTTGTCAACATGCGAACCACACTCGATGAATGGGAGATCCTGCAGACCGTCGTCCAATCGGGCGGTTTCGCGCCTGCGGCCAAACAGCTCAACCGCTCCCAGTCGACCATCAGTTACGCCATCGCCCGCCTCCAGGATCATCTCGGCATCCGACTGTTCGAGATCAAGGGCCGCCGAGCGCACCTCACCGAACTGGGTCGCATACTGCTCGCGGACGTCGAACCGCATTTGGCCGGGTTTGAACAAATCGAGCAACGTGTCCGCTCCCTCGCATCCGGTGGCGAATCCGAAGTGCGACTCTCAGTCGACAGCATCTTTCCGGGTGGGCGCCTCTTTGCCGCGCTCGCCGAGTTCGCTCGGCTTTTCCCCTACGTTCAGCCCAAGCTCCGGCAGAGCACATTTCTGTCCGCGGACACTGAGCTTTCCGTCCATAACGCGCAACTTTGCATTACCGGCCTGATCTCGCGAGAATTCTTCACCAAACCCATCCTCGCCATCCGCATGACCGGTGTCGCGCGGCGCGATCACCCGCTTCACGCTGTCAAGCGCAAGCTCAACCGGTCCGATCTTATGCAGCACACCCTGGTCATCATTGAGGGCGCCGCATCGGGGACACTCAAACACCAGCCCCGCGTGCCTGCTCAGCGCGTTCTGCAGGTCACGTCCATCGAGGCCGCAATCGACGCCGTTCGCAGTGGACTTTGCTTCGGCTGGCTTCCGGCCTACCGCATCGAATCTGAGCTGGCCAGCAGCGAATTACTTCCGCTTCGTCTGCCCGCAGGCGGATCGCGCGAAGTCCGGCTCAACCTGGTGTGCAAGGACCACAGCTCTCTCAGTCGCGAAGTGAATATCCTGACCGACCTGCTCGGGTTTAACCGGGGCCTCGAAGAGATCTGATCGAATTAGACGGAGTGCCCGAGCGCCCTCGTTTTACACGTTACTCATCGAGTAAATCGATACGCATTAAACGATTTATTCGAGTTGTCTGTCATTCATTGCTTCCGATCTATATATTCGATGGTTCTGAGCGATGACTCGAAATTGGAGGAGCCGAACTGGAAGCCCGATCGTTGGCGTTGGAATTGCCCGGCTTGTACAGCGCTTTCGCGCTCCGCCGCAGTTGTTCTTAAAGGAGGTAATTCGGTGCGTCGTAAAGCTGCTATTTTCGGCCTCGCCGCGATTCTTTCTCTGCCGGCTCTAGCTGCCGACAACATTCATCTTTCCATCGACGCGTCCAAATCCGGTCCGAAGATCGATCGCAACATCTTCGGCCAGTTCGCCGAGAATCTCGGCCACGGTCTTTATGAAGGCATTTGGGTTGGCCCCGACTCATCCATCCCGAACACCCGCGGGATCCGGAACGATGTCGTCGCCGCGTTGAAGGAGCTCAAGGTGGCCAACGTCCGCTGGCCAGGCGGCTGCTTCGCCGATCAGTATCACTGGCGCAAGGGGATCGGCCCGCGCGACAAGCGCCCAGCCACCGTGAATTCGGCATGGGGCGACGTCATCGACACGAACGCCTTCGGCACCGACGAGTTCATGGACTTCATCCAGCAGATTGGCAGCACGCCGTACGTCTCCATCAACCTCGGCTCAGGTACGCCGCAGGAGGCCGCCGAGTGGCTGGAGTACATGACCGCCGCAGCGCCCACAGCTCTTGCCAAAGAGCGTGCCGCCAACGGTCACCCCGAGCCATACAAAGTAGGATTCCTCGGCGTCGGCAACGAAAGCTGGGACTGCGGCGGCGCAATGACGCCCGACTACTACGTGAGCCTGATGAAGGTATACAGCCGCTTCGTGCTCAACATGAATCCGTCCCAGCGGAACCAGAACCAGATGCTCAAGATCGCCGTGGGTCCTGGCACGCCGGACACTGAGTGGACTGAAGCCGTCATGAGAGCGTGGAAGAAACACACCTGGGCGTGGGACATCAATGGCGTTTCGCTGCACTGGTATACGGTTCCCAACGGGTGGCCACCTTCGACCGCCTCGGAGAAGTTCGGACAGGACGACTACGTCAAAGCTCTTAAATCCACGCTATTCATGGATGAGTTCCTGCGCAAGCAGGAAGCCGTGATGGACAAATACGATCCAGAAAAGAAGGTGACCTTAGCGGTGGATGAGTGGGGAGCCTGGCATGCGCCACTGCCCGGGTCTAATCCGGCGTTCCTCGTCCAACAGAACAGCATTCGCGATGCTATTCTCGCCTCGCTCAATCTGAATATCTTCGCCCGCCACGCCGATCGCGTCCGCATGGCCAACATCGCCCAGATGATCAACGTACTCCAGGCGATGATCCTCACCGACAAGGAGAAGATGGTCCTGACGCCCACCTATTACGTCTTCAAAATGTACGTTCCGTTTCAGGACGCCACGTTCATTCCCGTCGCCTTTGACGCGGGCGCCTACACGCACGGCAGCGTATCCCTGCCACGCGTCGACGCCATCGCTGCAAAAGGAGCGGACGGGAAGCTGTTGCTTGAGATCACCAACCTCGACGCGGTAAACCCCGCATCCATCGATGCAGACCTGACGGGCATCACGGCGAAGTCGGCCAAGGCGGAGACGTTAACGGGAACCGCAGTCGACAGTATCAACACCTTTGATTCACCGACTTCGGTTGCGCCGAAGCCGGCAGCGGTGAAGTTGCAGAACGGCAAGCTCTCCATAACTGTAGAACCGAGATCAGTCACTGTTGTTTCAATCGAGCAGTAACCGCGAGTGCATTCGCTTGAGGGCGGTGAAGATCGTGCGCCGTCTCTACGAACTGAACACTCAAATCGCTGGCTACGCTTATCGCACTCTCGCACTATATCCATGCGCTATCCGGAGAAGACGAACCATGCACTTAGTCAAAAAAGCCGCAATTCCGAAGGTATCTTCATTAATTCTCGGACTGCTTATTGTTCCTCTGCTCGCCTCGCCAGCTTCCGTTCTATCCCAGGCACGCGCGATCAATGCCACCATCGATACCTCGAATACCGGCGCCCCCATCTCGAAAAACATCTACGGCCAATTCCTCGAGCACGGCGGCGACATCGTCAACACTGGCATTTGGTCTGAGATGCTCGTCGATCGCAAGTTCTTCTATCCAGTCGCCAGCACCGCCCCAATACCGCCACCCGTTGTCGCCAATGCCGGCGGCAACCCGCGGTTTCGGCGCACGCCCACTCGATGGTGGACTCCGATCGGTGGCGCCGATGTCGTCAGGATGGACACCAAGTCGCCCTACACCGGCGATCAATCACCGGTCATCAAACTCGATGCCAAAGATCCGCATGGCTTCAGCCAGTCCGGAATCATCGTTGGCAAAGGCAAGGCCTACACCGGACGAATTGTGCTCGCCGGCTCTGCAGGCGCTGTAGTCAAGGTCAGGCTCATTTGGGGCAAGAATGCTGCTGACAGTCAGACCATCGTCATTCGCGCGCTCGGCCCGGCATACCGCAAGTTCCCACTGCGCTACACCGCCGTCGCCGATACTGACGACGCAACGCTGGAGATCACCGGCATAGGCAGCGGCTCATTCCACGTCGGAGCGGTTTCGCTCATGCCCGCGGATAATATCGAAGGCTTCCGTCCAGAAGTGATTGACGCGCTCAAGCAGTTGCGCTTCGGCGTCCTCCGCTTCCCGGGCGGCAACTTCGTCTCCGCATATGAGTGGCGTTACAGTGTCGGCGACATCGATAAACGCCCGCCCATCTTCGATCCCGTCTGGCACGCCGTGCAGCCCAACGATGTCGGCACTGATGAGTTCCTCACTCTTTGCCGTCTCCTCGGTGTCGATCCTTACATCACCGTCAACGCCGGCTTCGGAGATGCGTGGTCCGCGCGAGAGCTGGTCGAATACACCAACGGCGCTGCCACCACGCCGATGGGCAAATGGCGTGCCCAGAACGGCCACCCGGAGCCTTATCACGTAAAGTTCTGGGGCGTGGGCAACGAACCCTGGGGCGATTACCAGATGGGCGCCATGTCGCTGCCGCAATTCGAGTTGAAGCACAATCTCTTCGCGAAAGAGATGAAGAAGGTGGACCCGTCTATCAAACTCATCGCCGGCGGAGCCATGCCCGACGTGATGGAAGGGGCCGACCAAGCCAGGCGCATCAACGGTCAGTATGTTCCGGATTATCTTTCGGCGGCCGACTGGACCGGCCAGATGCTGCTGAATTGTCTCGATAACATCGACATGGTTAGCGAGCACTACTACGCATCCGGCACTCAGCACACCGACATGAAGCTGCAGAAGAAGGTGCCCATCGACCCTCCTCTATCGCTCATCGAGTGGGAACGCGCTCCGGCCGTCCAGGTCCGCGCGAAATATGAACACTACCAGGAGTACCTCAAGCGCATTCCCGCGCTCCGCGCAAAGCCCGTTCCTATTGCCATCGACGAGTGGGCTTACTTCGGTGGCAATCGAGACTCCTACAAAGTCGTCCCTGCTTACGCATGGGCCTTCCACGAAATGTTCCGCCACTCGGACGTCTTCCAAATGGGCGCATTTACCTTCGCAACCGCGATGATGAGCTCTAACCGCACCGAAGCCATACTCAACCCGACTGGAATGCTCTTCAAAATGTATCGCGATCACTTCGGCACCATCCCCGTCGAGGTGACCGGAGACTCGCCGCAGCCGAAGCCGACGTTTCCGGCCGGCGGTGACCAGCCCGCGGCTAATCCCGGCAGCGATACTTACCCACTCGATGTTAGCGCCGCGCTGAGCGAAGACCGCAAGACCCTCGCCATTGCCGTGCTCAATCCATCCGACTCCGAGCAAAGCATCAAGGTCGCAATCAAGGGAGCGAAGCTCGCCAGCGCAGGCAAATTGTGGCATATGGCTCCCGATTCCATCGACGCGACGGTGCAGGTGGACAAGAAGCCCGAAGTTTACGTCGAAGAACAGACGCTCGGGCCACTGCCTGACACTATCACCGTGCGTCCCTTCAGCGTGAACATTTATTCCTACTCAGTGCAGTAGCCCAGATCTTTCGAGAGAGGTCCAGATGAAAGTAATGAAACTGTTCTTTGCGTGCGCAATCACGATCGCGACCGTACCGGCCAGCCAGGCTTTGGCCCAGGTGCAAACCAACGTTCCCGACGTCGTCCCCGGCGCAAAGCCGGCGACGGTGGAGCACATCAAGATCCACGGCACGGCGCTCGAAGGCAATCTTGAAGGCGATGCTGTTGACCGCGACGTCATCGTCTTCCTCCCCCCGAGCTACGCGAAAGATAAGAAGCGCCGATACCCGTTGTCTACGCGCTGCACGGTTACTCGATTGGCGCCGAGCAGTGGTCGCACGAAATCCAGCGTCCCGCAAACGATTGAAGGTGCGTTTGCAAAGGGCGCACAGGAGATGATTGTCGTATTGCCCGACTCGAAAACCATCTATAACGGCTCGATGTACTCAAGCTCCGTCACTACCGGCGACTTCGAGAAGTTCGTCGCGCACGACGTGGTGGCCTACATCGACGCGCATTATCGCACCATCCCCAATCGCACCAGCCGTGGGCTCGTCGGCCACTCCATGGGCGGCTATGGTGCGTCTCGCATCGGTATGAAGCATCCGGATGTTTTCGGCGCTCTCTACATCATGAGTCCCTGCTGCATGTCTCCGATGGCCGGCGGCGGCCCGGGTCCCGCCGATCAGATAAAGGAGCGGGCGATTGCCAGCGAGAAGAAGGTTGCGGCGGCCAAGTCCCCAGCCGATCTGGCGGCACAGTCTCCCGGCTTCGCTGCCGCCCAGTATGCAACAGCAGCGGCGTGGGCTCCCGATCCAAAGAACCCTCCGCTGTACTTCGATCTGCCAACCAAGGACGGCGTTCCGCAGCCGGAGATCGTAGCGAAATTCGCCGCAAACTCACCGCTGGCCTTTGTCGATCAGTACACCGGCAATCTCAAGCAGTACCGCGCCATCTCTATGGACGTCGGCGACCAGGACAATCTACGCTTTGATGCCACCAGGCTGCACAATATCCTCGATAACTATGGAATCGCAAACAGCTTTGAGATCTACTCCGGCACGCACACCAGCGCAGTCGCCGATCGATTCCAGAACCATGTCCTGCCGTTCTTCAGCAAGAACCTCTGCTTCACAGCCGATTGCCGTTAATGAGCAGAACGTCTGCGAACAGAAAGTCGAGATCAAAGATGCTTTGGAAAGCAGGAATTCTCCGCAACTGTCGTGATGGTTGGGAGGTCATGCCCATCCTGTTTATCTTCTTTGCTACCTCGTCGATGGCAAACGCACAAATGCCCGGACAAAAGGCGCCGGGTCCTCCGCCCGCGCGAATCGAGCAGACAAGCCACGGCATCCGCTCCACCGCGGGCAGTGAAGTCCTCGAGGTCACCGTGTGTACTGACTCAGTGATTCACGTCGTTGCTACTCCTGCACTTTCTGCACCAGCCTCGCCGCGTCCGTGGATGCTCGATGCCCAGCAAGCTTGTCCCGGAGCGCCGTTCACGTTTGCGCAGGACGCGAAAGCGGCCAGTTTGAAGACTGCTCAACTTGAAGTAATCGTCAACATCGAACGCGGCAATCTCTCATTTCGCGCTATCAGTGGAGAATCACTCCTGAACGAGGGCAACAGCATCCCGCGCACCTACGAGCCGGTCGAGCTCAATGGAGAACACACCTACCGCGTCACGGACCGCTTTTCTCCATCGATCACGGAAGCGGTCTATGGGCTCGGTCAGCACCAGAACGGCATGTTTAACTATCGCGGCGCCACCGTTGAGTTGGGTCAAAACAACACCGATGTTGCGATACCCCTGCTGATTTCGAACAAGGGGTACGGGCTGATGTGGAACACGGCGGCGCTCACTTATTTTGACAATCGATTCCCGCTTGATATGAAGCTGACGTCAATCGCGGGCAAGTCGATCGATTACTACTTCCTCTACGGCCCGGAGATCGACGCCGTTCTTCACGAGTACCGCACCATGACCGGCCACACGCCCATGCTGCCGAAGTGGGCCTATGGCTTTTTTCAATCGAAGGACCGCTACGTATCACTCGACGAGATTCGCGGGATCGCAGAGCGCTATCGCCGGGAACATATTCCGCTCGACGCTATGGTTCAGGATTGGTTCTGGTGGAAGACCGAGGGCGATCCGGTCTTCAACTCCAACTATCACGATGTACCGCAAGATCTCGACGCGCTGCACAAAGCCAACGTGCACGCGATGATCTCTGTCTGGGGCCTGCTCGATCCCAACTCCGAAACCTATAAGATTCTCGATGCAAAGCATGAACTTGTGACCGACGCGCACGTCTACGACGCCACCAACCCAGAGGCGAGCGACCTCTACTGGGAGCACCTGCCCCGCAAGCTGCTGGCGCAGGGATGGGATGCATTCTGGCTGGATAGCGCCGAGCCCGAGGAATACTGGCCGCACATGGGCGACGCAATCCTCAGCAGCCGCCAACTCGCCATCGGCAACGGAGCTGAATTCACCAACGTCTTTCCGCTTGCGCACACCCTCGGTGTGCAGGATCATTGGAAGGCACAGAACCCGAGCAAGCGCGTCTTTCTGCTCACGCGCTCAGCCTTCCTCGGCCAGCAACGCGTCGGTGCCACCGTCTGGTCGGGAGATGTCTACGGCACCTACTGGGGCTTGAGCCACCAGGTTCCAGCCGGTCTCAATTTCGCGCTGTCTGGGGCTCCATATTGGACCACTGACATCGGCGGCTATTGGCCTCCGCACGAAGACCCAATCGCGGATCCCGCGTTCCAGGAACTCTACGCACGTTGGTTCGAGTACGGCACGTTCTGCCCCATCTTCCGCACCCACGGTCACCGGCCTCACAACGAGTTGTGGAGCTTCGACAAAGTCGAGCCAATCCTGGTGAATTACGACAAGCTTCGTTACCGGCTGATGCCGTATATCTATTCGTTGGCCTGGAAGGTAACGAGCGAGGACTACACCATTCAGCGCCCACTCGTGATGGACTGGCGCACGGACCCGAAGACCTGGAACCTTGGCGACGAGTTTATGTTTGGCCCTGCCATCCTGGTCAACCCGGTGCTCAAGGCCGACGCGACCAAACGCAACGTCTACTTACCTCCAGCTGCAGCATGGTACGACTTTTGGACGGGCAAATCGTTTACTGGCGGCCAAGAGATCGAAGCCAATGCGCCCCTCGATCGCATGCCGCTCTTCGTGCGCGGGGGTGCCATCCTTCCCATCGGCCCGCAGATCGAGTACGCCACACAGGACGCCGCAGGGCCGATCGAGCTCCGCATCTATCGCGGCGCCGACGGCAAATTCGATCTTTATGAAGATGCCGGGGATGGCTACGAATACCAGCGGGGCCAGCATTCGGTGACACCTCTCCGCTGGGACGACCGCAGCTCGGTTCTCAACATCGGCCCGCGCCAAGGCTCGTATCCGGGAATGATCGAACACCGCAAATTCCGCGTCGTGCTGGTGGACGGCGGCCATGGTTCAGGCGTGGATGTGACCAGTGTTCCGAATGCAGAGATTGATTACTATGGCAAGGAAGTTCAAACACCCGTCAAGTAAGATTGCTGCTACAACGCTATCGCAATTCACAACAGCATACGCACCAAAGTTCTAATGAAGTCGACGTTGAAAATCAATCTGGAGAAGGTATGAAAAACGGCGTGACGCGAATTGTCGAGTGTATCTTTGCTTGTGCGGGAGTGCTCTTGTTTGGCTCAGCCCTACAAATTGCAGTTGCGCAGGACTCCGCGAATCTGCCCTACATGAATCCCCAGCTTTCACCCGAGCAGCGCGCGACCGACCTGGTGCGCCGTATGACGCTTGCTGAGAAGGCTTCGGAGATGCAGAATAATTCCGCCGCAGTGCCCCGGCTGAAGATTCCCGCTTATCAATGGTGGAGTGAGGCCCTTCACGGTGTCATCAACGACGGTGTAACCGAGTATCCGGAGCCGATCGGTCTCGCCGCCACTTTCGATGCGCCGGGGATTCACACGATGGCGGCACAGATTGGGATCGAAGGCCGCATCAAGCATGTGCAAA
>CAVZGJ010000020.1:0-185397 GCA_963774735.1 uncultured Acidobacteriaceae bacterium
CTTCGCCCCCTCGTGCCATTGGACGGCGGCCGCTTCGCCACCTCCGACCTCAACGACCTCTATCGCCGCGTCATCAACCGCAACAACCGGTTGAAGAAGCTGATGGACCTCCACGCGCCTGAGGTCATCGTCCGCAACGAGAAGCGCATGCTCCAGGAGGCCGTCGACGCTCTGTTCGACAACGGCCGCCGTGGCCGCGTCCTTCGCGGTGCGAACAACCGTCCGCTGAAGTCGCTCTCCGACACCCTCAAGGGCAAGCAGGGCCGCTTCCGTCAGAACCTCCTCGGCAAGCGCGTCGACTACTCCGGCCGTTCGGTCATCGTCGTCGGCCCCGAGCTGAAGCTGCACCAGTGCGGTCTTCCCAAGAAGATGGCGCTCGAGCTCTTCAAGCCCTTCATCTATCACCGTCTCGAGCAGACCGGCCACTGCACCACCATCAAGCAGGCCAAAGAGATGGTCGAGATGCAGGAATCCATCGTCTGGGACATCCTCGAAGAGGTCATCAAGGATCACCCGGTCCTTCTGAACCGCGCCCCGACGCTCCACCGCCTCGGCATCCAGGCGTTTGAGCCCGTGCTCGTCGAAGGTAAAGCCATCAAGATCCACCCGCTCGTCTGCACCGCCTTCAACGCGGACTTCGACGGCGACCAGATGGCCGTTCACATCCCGCTCTCGCCTGAGGCTCAGATCGAAGCCAGCGTTCTCATGCTCGCTTCGCACAACATCCTCTCGCCCGCCAGCGGCCAGCCCATCACCGTGCCCACGCAGGACATGGTGCTCGGCATCTACTACCTCACCAAGTCCAAGGTCAACGCCAAGGGCGAGGGCCGCGTCTTCGCGAACATCGAAGAAGTCCTCATGGCGCTCGAAGCCCGGCAGGTCGAGACCCTCACCCCGATCCGTCTGCGCTACACCGGCCCTGTCCTCGACATGACCACCGCGTACGACGATCAGGACCTCACCCACACCGAGCCGGTCGAGTTCAACAATCAGTACATCAACACGACCGTCGGCCGCGCCATCCTCAACGATGCGCTCCCCGAGGGCATGCCCTACGTCAACGGCCTGCTCAAGAAGAAGGGCATCGGCCAGCTCATCAACTACTGCTACCTGAACCTCGGCCTCGAGACCACCGTCAAGGCTCTCGACCGCGTCAAGGACCTCGGCTTCATCTATGCCACGCGCTCCGGCCTCTCGGTCGGGCTCGACGACATGGTCATCCCCGACTCCAAGTACAACCTGGTCGGCGACGCCGAGAAGACCGTTCTCGCGATGCAGCAGCAGTACCTCGACGGAGCCATCACCAACGGTGAGCGTTCCAACAAGGTCATCCAGATGTGGTCCGGCGTCACCGAGCGCGTCGCCGACGAGATGTTCAACAACATGAAGCGTGCCGACAAGGAAGGAGCCATGAACCCGATCTACATCATGGCCGACTCCGGCGCTCGAGGCTCCAAGCAGCAGATCCGCCAGCTCTCCGGCATGCGTGGTCTGATGGCCAAGCCCTCCGGCGAAATCATCGAGACCCCCATCACGGCGAACTTCCGCGAAGGCCTCACCGTGCTGCAGTACTTCATCTCGACCCACGGCGCACGTAAAGGCCTGGCCGACACCGCACTCAAGACCGCGGACTCGGGCTACCTCACCCGCCGCCTCGTCGACGTCGCGCAGGATGTCATCATCTCGCAGAACGACTGCGGCACCGTCGAAGGCATCTACGTCACTCCGATCATCGAAGCCGGCGAGACCATCGAGCCCCTTCGCGACCGCATCATCGGCCGCGTCTCGCTCGAGAAGCTCAAGGACTTCGAGGGCAAGACCATCGTCGACGTCAACCAGGAGATCGACGAAGACCTCGCCAACGCCGTTCAGGCCGCGGGTATCGAGCGCGTCAAGATTCGCTCGGTGCTCACCTGCGAGTCCAAGCGCGGCGTCTGCATCCTCTGCTATGGCCGTAACCTCGGCTCCGGCAAGATGGTCGAGATGGGCGAAGCCGTCGGCGTCATCGCGGCGCAGTCCATCGGCGAGCCCGGCACTCAGCTCACCATGCGTACCTTCCACATCGGCGGAACCGCCAGCCGCGTCTCCGACGCCTCGCACATCGAGGCCAAGAACAGCGGCACGGTGCGCTTCATCAACCTCGTCACCGTCCGCGCCAAGTCGGGCGACCTGGTTGCGATGAACCGCAACGGCTCCATCGCCATCGTCGACGAGAAGGGCCGCGAGAAGGAGCGTTACGCCATCGTCTACGGCGCCAAGCTCAAGGTCGAAGACGGCACCAAGGTCTCGCAGGGCGATCGCCTCGGCGAGTGGGACCCCTACACCTTCTCGCTCCTCACCGAGATCTCCGGAACCGTCCAGTTCAAGGACCTCCAGGAAGGCGTCACCCTCAACGAAGAAGTCGACGAAGTCACCGGGCTTTCCCGCTTGGTCGTTGCGGACTCGCCCGATGAGAAGCGTCAGCCCGCCATCCTCATCAAGTCGGCCTCCGGCAACAAGCGGTACCTCATGCCTTCGCGCGCTCACCTCATGGTGGCCGACGGAGACGAGGTATTCCCCGGCGACATCCTTGCCAAGATCCCGCGCGAAACCACGCGCACCAAGGACATCACCGGCGGTCTCCCGCGCGTCGTCGAACTCTTCGAGGCCCGCAAGCCCCGCGACCCGGCAATCATCAGCCGCATCGATGGTGTCGTTCGCTTCGGCGAAGTCTCCAAGGGCCAGCGCAAGGTCTACATCACTGCCGACAACGGTCAGGAAGAGGAGTACAGCGTTCCCCGCGGTACGTACGTCAACGTGCAGGAAGGCGAACGCCTCCGTGCCGGTGACGCGCTCATCGACGGTCCTCGCAACCCGCACGACATTCTGGAAGTCCTCGGCGAGCGTGCTCTCCAGCAGTACCTCGTCAACGAAATCCAGGAAGTCTACCGCCTGCAGGGCGTAGCCATCTCCGACAAGCACATCGAAACCATCGTTCGTCAGATGCTTCGCTGGGTCAAGATCGAAGAAGTCGGCGACACCAGCTTCCTCGTCGATCAGCAGACCGACCGCTTCCGCTTCAACGCCGAGAACCAGCGCGTGTTGATGAACGGCGGCAAGCCTGCCATCGGCCGTTCGCTCCTGCTCGGCATCACCAAGGCGTCGCTCTCGACCGACAGCTTCATCTCGGCCGCCAGCTTCCAGGAGACCACCCGCGTACTGACAGAGGCTTCGATCAATGGCTCTATCGACACGCTCCGTGGCCTCAAGGAAAACGTCATCGTAGGCCGCCTCATCCCCGCCGGCACCGGCATGGAGTACTACCGCAACGTCCAGCTCTCCCCAGAACTGGAAGCAGCGGCAGCCCAGGTCCAGGCCGAGGTCCAGGAAGCCCACGACGCCGAAGAGCGCGAACTCGAAGCCATGCGCATGGAAGGCGAACAAGAAGAACTAGCCGCCGAGTAGGTACTTCGTACCGTCCTCGACGCTTCGCGTAAAAACAAACAACGGCAGGGCTTCGGCTCTGCCGTTGTTTGATTTTGTGACCATGATACGTTTGAGATATGTACGCCCTGGTTTACCTGATTCTTCTTCTCGCGGCAGGCAGTGGTGCTCAGGACAACAATGAGGAGAAGGCATTCCTTCGAAAAGCCGAGATTCAGGCACGCAGCCTAAAGAGCTGGCAAGCGGAGACTGTCGAAACCTCGCAGCTGTCGGGGAATGGAATGGACATGCAATCTCAGATCCGCACAAAGATCGCCGTACAAGCTCCGTTGAAAATGAGGCGCGCGAATGGTGGAGACGATCAGACCGTATTGGTCTGCGATGGATCTGATAGCTTTTACTCCGGTGATGGCCACAGTTACTACCGCAATTCCGCGGATGTGAATCAGGATTGTGAATTTCCGTTGCGGTCGTCATACCAATTGCGAGAAGGCCTTGTTTCCATATCGTTCGTTGGGCATGATCAGGTTGCGCTTACGGATGGTAGCCACACTTGTGATGTATTGCGTGCCCAGTGGAAGGACGGAGTAAGAACAATGTGCATAGAGCCCACGTCGGGTCTAATCCTGCGCGATTTTACAGATATCACGAAGAATGGTTTGCACTCAGTTACGACCACCACCTTCACCAGTTATGAAAATAATGCCACCTTTTCACCTGATTTCTTTAAATTCTCAATCCCGCCAGGCGCTGTAGAAGCTAAACCTCCTATTTAGCCCACATCTAAGCAAAAAAGAGGGGCGGACTCGAAAGAGTTCGTCCCTTTTATGCTTTCTAGTGCACGCGGAGCGCCAGCGCGGCTACTTTTCAATTCGCAAAGACCGATGCGCCGTCCCTAAAAAATTGGCGGCTCCGCAACAAGAGGATTGCCGAAGTCAGGGTCGAACGGAGCATGGTCTGGCTGGCAGATGGTCCCCACTGGCGGAGTAGTCTTCGTCACCAGAAAGTTTGTGACAGCGTCGTCGATGCAGACACTGGGGTCGGCGTTGCTAGTGTGCCCGTATCCGTCGAGCGTAAGTAAGACCGCGTTGCCCAGTCTGAGTGACGCAAGTACGGAATTTGCGAACTTCGTCCTGGGATCATATCTGTTGCCGATGACCAGGATCGGGTTCGCGGTAGTGGCAGTCCAAGGACCGGTGAACCGCTCCGAGCTGCGCGCCTGCCAGGAAGCACACGGGGCCCAGAGCCACCAACCTTCCGTGGACCCGAGGAAATTGGTGGTAGTGAGATGCTGCATGACCTTGGGCCAGGTCAGCACCGTGCCGACCGGTAGGAGGGGCTTATCGGCGCACTGCAGGGCCGTCGCCGACACCAAAGCCGTCAGCAAGGGGTCTCGCATTTCCAGAAAGCTTATCTCGAGATCGGACCCGTCGCTGTCGGCAGCTTGGTTCAGCATGTCCGCAAGTTGGGGCCAGCTGACCGTCTTAGCAAGCAACGACCAGATCACCGTCTGCGCGTCGCCGTAGCGCAACTCGTGCGGCGCAGGCGCTCGCGGTGCCGGGATCGACCCCTGACGGAGGCGCGCCAGCAGCGTTTGTACGCGAGCGGTCACGTCGCCATGACCCGTAAGTTTGCATTTCGGTCCCGCCTGCTCACACAGCGACAGGAACTTCTCGAACACCAGGTCACTATCGGATCCCGTGTCGAACAAATTCGCCTCAACCGACGTCGTGAACGAGACCGGATCAATATTGGCATCCAGGATCATCCTTCCCACATGGTTCGGGAACATGTTGATATAGGTCTGACCGAGGAAGGTGCCGTACGAGTAGCCGAGATAGTTCAGCTGAGAATCACCGACCAGCTGGCGCAGGTAATCGAGATCGCGGACCGTGTCCGCAGTGGAGATGTGTTCCAACAACGAGCCGCTCACGGCAGCGCACCGGAACGCGTATTCGATGGTCTTGGGCACATAGGACCAGGAGCCTGCCGGCGTCGACGGGATCGTCCAATCCTCACCCCAGAACTGCACTAATTTTTTTTCGTTTTCAAAGCAACGTACATGCGTGCTCCCGCCTGTACCGCGCGGGTCCCAACCAACCACGTCGAACCGTCCTCCGCTCAACTGGTCCAGGCCTTCTCCACCTTCTTTCACGAGGGGGACCCCCGCCACACCCGGACCCCCAAAGTCAAGGAACAGAGAACCGATCCGCTCGCCCGGCTTGCTGGCGCGATGGCGAATCACCGACAACGAGATCGTCGGCCCATTCGGACGGTGCCAATCCAACGGCACTTGCACTTGCGCACAATCAAGATTGGTTCCGCAGCTCTGCCACGCGATACTTCCCGGCAACTCGGCCCCGGCCAAAGTCGTCTCCGCAACCAATGCAGCATCCGCTCGGTTGCTCCCGAGCAGCGAACAGGTCCCAAAGCTTACGAGGAGCGCAACGACAGTCCGACGGACCAAGGTCGTCGAAGAACGGAAAGTTTGCAAGGCAGACGTCGTCTCCCGTAGCTCCCGGACTTCCATCTTGGAAATCTCAGACTTGGTCAACGCTCCTGTTCGATTGGTGTAACCCAGCTTGATCGGATTCATGCGCACTCCTTCGACTGACAAAAGTTGCACCCGAATGCGCAAGATGACAAACCAGGCGGCCGGAGGGAGATGCGTATTAAGATGTGGCGGTAATACTACTCTCTCTACGAGTCACCTGGGTATTTCGGTGGGTTGTGTCTACCGGGCGGTGTCCATACAAAAAATACCCGGGCGGGTGGCCCACCCTTAGCCTCGAAGCCATGCGCATGGAAGGCGAACAAGAAGAACTGCCGCCGAGTAATCGTCGTGTTAAGGGCACGGCTTCAGCCGTGCCGCCAAAATAAGCATTCCTAATTGAAAAGGACGGACTCGAAAGAGTCCGCCCTCACTTTTGTACCGAAGGGTCTTGCTTAAGGCACTCCTACAGTCGCATCGAGAACTACGTAATGAAGGCCGTCAGCCGGCTGAGACACTTTCTCGCTCATGCACGCGGCATAGCGTTTACCGGACATCGCCCTCTCCGAGCTCCATTGTGCCGGTCTTCAATCATTCTTGGAATAATCTCGCCGACGAAGTGTTTTAAAGACACCGAACTCGCCAGAAGAAGCGCATTGGCGGAAAACGTCGAAAACAGATACATCGCTTTTTTCGCTCAAGTGATCGAGGCCGCGTGATGCAGTCCCGCCCAGCTATTGACCATAAATTTCTGCTTTTTCGAGAGGAGATACTTGTGATGCCTAAAGAACTTTCCCAGCGGAGATTTTCGACACCGTTTTTATTTGCTTTTGCGGTCGGACAACTTTTGGCGTTTCTGGCGATGGTTCCAAAGGGATTCGCCCAGCCTGTTCCGGGTCCCGGGTTCAATCGAGAAGTAGTCGACAACAACCAACAGCTCCAATTGCAGGGATCTTACAGTGAAGCCCGGAACGGTTCGTCCCTCCTGGGGGTATGGAGAGGTGCCACGAACAATCAAGTGTGGATGGCGCTCGACAACGGGACGCCGTTTACGATTGGCTCCACGGTGACTTATGGGAGCCCCACCGTGGTTCCCTGGGGGACAATTGGTTTTATGGTTTTCCACGTTGGACAAGACGGTGGCATCTATTACGCCATCGTCTATACCGATGGCACCAGAGACTCTTCTTGGAGGCGCATCCCGTATCAGACCACTAACGAATCCGTGGCCGCCGTTCAGATGGGTGAGGGCGAGTACGAGGTGTATGTGGTGTATCGATCTTCGCTCGACGACAATCGCATCTGGGGCACATGGTATGACCCAGGCGAGGACGACGCTCCTGGTCAAGGAACCTGGTCGTCGGCCGAGTGGATACAAAATGGCGTGGGGCTCACGGTGCCCAGCATTACTTTGAACCCTGCGAATAATCGACTCTTTGTCGCGGTCCGAGGCACGAACGGTAACGTCTGGTTGACGAATCAACAACTCGGAGCTCAGGGCTGGAACCCCTGGCGAGATCTGGGCGCCTACACCCTTGCCCGGCCAAGTATCGCAGCGCTGCCAAATGGGCGCATGGTGATCAATCGCATCAACAATAACTTTCAGGGCCAATTCGCGACATTCGACTCCAATGGGCAACAAATAAACAATTGGGTGACGGATTCAGTCGTCATTAGTTCCACTTCGATCCCACTTAGCCTAGTCAACGGAGTCCTGATTGCACTTTACGCCGTGGATTACTTTGGCTGGTGGAGGGTATCGCCCAGGCAATAGAAATCGAATTGACACAACCGGCGGTGCCCAATCATGGCGGGCGGCCCCCCTTAGCCTCTTAATCCATTCACTCCCCACAAATGATCGGGTGCCCCATCCTTCGCGTATTTTGCGAAGGGTGGGATGTAACCTGCCCGAATCAGAAACCGCTTTCGCTCAATGCTTGGGGGCACGCCGGTGCAGATAATAGCCCCCATCCAAGGAATGCGGAACCCGCTCTTTGATTGGCGGGTGGCCCATCCTTAGGCTCAGTGATTTCAAGAATCAGTGCAAAATGATTGGCTGAAGCACTCATAATTTGAGAGGGAGAACTATGCTCGACCACATTATCCTGACTGTCAGCGATGTCGAACGTTCGCTAGCCTTCTATGAGGCAGCGCTGAAGCCACTTAACATCAAATTCTTCATGCCGTACAAGGGCGAAGGCGGTCATCCCGATCTGTGGGGATTTGGTGATGGCAAAAGAGCGTTCTTCTGGATAAAGCAAGGGAGACCTGATCCAGCGGCCATTCACTGGGGTTTTATGGCCGAAGATAATGACAAGGTCGATGAATTCTACAAGGCCGCAATCTCCGCCGGCGCCAGAGACAATATTTCACCTCGCGCACGACTGGAATACTATCCGGGATACTACGCCGCTGATGTATTCGACCCTGACGGGTATTCGTTCGAGGTCGTCCATAAAAGCTGATCCATCGCCACCTCGGAGACCTGCGACCCGAAAACAATCCCGCCGATTCCCAAAATCGGAAATCCACAGAAATATTTTCAAAAAGGTGAAAGATTTTAGCCGCGAAAATCAGACCATCTTCGCACCAGCGTCTACCAGCAACTCACCACAACTTCACCAGCAAAAACCACGTTATTTCGGCCCGCTTTTCGCAAAACCCCCTGCAAAAACGCCCTCCCACCACGCTAAAAAAATCTCCCAGATTCCGCTCACAAACCCGACCGGCAGAGTCCCCCTTTTTTTCTGCCCTCCTGCCAGCAAATTGCAAGGGAATTGGGCTACTATAGCAACAACCCGATGAGCTAAATCAATAAGGACACTGGAGCGACCAATGAGGCACAGAGCGTTGTGTGTAGCGGTTCTGTTGCTCGCCGTAGCTGTCATAGGGATTTACTCATCGAGAATCACCGCTGTTCACGGGGCTTCCGCGCACTCTGACGTCGGCGCTGCTACTGGCTGGAACCAGAAGGCCGCCGCCGAATACCTCGATAGCCGTGAAGTATGGTGGCAGGATTGGCCACGCGCACAGAAAGATCATGGGACGATTTGCATCTCCTGCCACACCGTCGTGCCGTACGCCATGGCACGCCCTGCACTGCGGGCTCAGCTGAGCGAAACGGAGATGCCCGCTCCGGAAAAGACCATGCTGGAGAGCGTGGAAAAGCGTGTCAGCCATTGGTCCGAGATGGTGCCGTTCTACTCGGACGCCGCCAACGGCCCAGGAAAGACGGCGGAGGCTCACGCAACCGAAGCCGTTCTGAATGCGGTCATCCTCGCCAGCTACGATGCCCGGCAGGGGCATCTGCGTCCGATCACACGAACCGCCTTCGATGAGGCATGGGCATTGCAGGAAGAGACCGGCGAAAAAGCCGGTGCCTGGAAGTGGCAAGACTTTCACCTCGCTCCGTGGGAGTCGATTGAGTCCGGCTACCAGGGAGCGGCGCTGCTGATGTTGGAGGTTGGGAAGGCCCCGGGCCGCTATGCGCGTGAGCCTGAGGTTAGCCGACATGTAGAACGGCTTCGTCAATATCTACGTCGCCAGTATGCAACGTCAGCCTCTGATGAGCCAGCTCTATGTTCTTTGGGCGTCGCCTCACGTGCCCGGGCTGATGACCCGCGCGGAGCGCATGGCCTTGCTCGATTCGCTGGCAAAACCTCCAACAACCCGACGGCGGATGGCGGCTCGCTTCGCTCGATAAATGGAAGCGCATCGACAATTCGGCCGAGCCAACCGACAGCGACGGGCTAGCTACTAGTCTCGCCGTACTGGCGATGGAGGAGTCAGGAAACGGCAGCCACGAAAAGACGTTGCAGCGTGGGCTGCAGTGGCTTGAGCAGCACCAACAGAAAGACGGCAAGTGGCAGGCCGCTTCGCCAAACAAGCAAAGGGATCCGGAGAACAACGCCGTTCTCTTTATGAGCGATGCCGCAACCGGATACGCGGTTCTTGCGCTGGAAAAACGTCGCTAGCGCTAATCAGTAGGACATAAATCCGAGTCATTCTGACTTCTTGAACTTTGTCTCAATCGGCGGCTCCGATTTAAGCTCGCGAGCTCGCTGTTCTACGGCGCGCATGACGCGAAGAAGATTGCCGCCGTAGATCTTCTTGATGTCATCGGCCGAGTATCCCTTCTCCAGCAGCGCCCGTGTCAGGGTAGGGAACTTGTCGTAGGAGCTAAGCTCTTTCGGCACGCAGCCCACGCCGTCGAAGTCCGTGCCGATCCCGACATGATCGATTCCGCCAATCTTCACGGCATGATCAATCTGCTCGACAACATCGGCCAGCGTGGCAGGCGGCAGCTTCGCCGTAGATTCCTCCTCGAGCTTGTCGATCGCAGCAGCGCGAGCTACCGGATCTTCGATCTTCATCGCCTCCTGAAAACGCGGACGCAACTCCGCCATAATCGGCTTCGAGGCGTCCAAATAGCGCTGCGAGAGGTAGGCGCAGTCGAAGTTGATTTGCATCGTCCCTCCCTTTGCGGCCAGCGCACGAATCATGTCATCGGTCATGTTGCGCGTATGGTTGGAGACTGCGCGGCAGCTTGAGTGCGACGCAATAATCGGCGCGGTCGAGACTTCGAGCGCGTCATAAAAAGTCTTATCTGCCGTGTGCGAGATATCAACCATCATGCCTAGCCGGTTCATCTCGCGCACCACATCCCTGCCGAAAGGCGTCAGGCCATTATGGTGCTTCACTTTCGTGTCTTCGAAGTCCCCCTGCGAGTCCGCCCAGTCATTCGTATTGAAGTGGGTGAGCGTCATGTAGCGAACGCCGAGCGCATAATAATCACGCAGCAGGCGCAGTGAGTTTTCGATAGCGTGACCACCTTCGATCCCCATCAGCGCCGCGATCTTGTGGTTGTTATGTGCCGCGACGATCTCATCGGCCGTCGTCGCGAAGGCGAAGTCGTTGGGATGAGCCGCGATGATGTCGGTGCGCGTCGTGTCGATCATCTGCAGCGCGCGGTTCGCCGAGTGATTGCCGTCGACATACTCCGCCCCCACGTAAACCGCGAAGAACTCAGCTCCAAGAAAACCCTTCATCCGCGCCAGATCGGTCTGGCCACCTTTGTTCGGCGTGCCGATGTTATAGCCGTCGACGGTCTTCGAGGTAACGTCGTCATGCGTATCGATCAGGATCGCATCACGCGTGATGTTCGCGACCTCTGCGTCGGTGACGGGCTTGGTGCGGGGCTTCTGAGCCACGACCGGGAGTAGAGCGGAACCAAGGAGAGCGACGGCAGCAAACGCACGGAGTCTGACCAAGAGGTTTCCTTTCGAATACAGGGCTTTCCTGCATCATACCCGGGTCGCGGTCTGCTCCCATGCTTCTAGAATCATCATCGGATATTCGCGGCGATGTTCGTTTCCTCTTCTGCTTGTTTACCCGGATCACACCGCCAACGCAATCCGCCGCCGAAAGTTTGTTCTGGGCGCCACCTGCAGAAATAAAAAGGCGGCCCTCAGATTGGGGGCCGCGCTTTAGATCAATCGCTCCACCTTACGGGAAGCGGGACCACGCACGATTCCACCTCCATACAGCGACTACCGGTTCGGAGTGTGCAGGGTGACTTCGAGGTTTACAGGAACCGTCGTCGGAGCGCCGTCCAGAGTGCCGGGCTTGAAGCGGTACTGGCTTACCGCCCTGAGCACATTCTTATCCATCGCAGGGCTTTGTGATTGAACGATCTTCAAATCGGAAGGCTTACCGGTTGCGTCAACAGTCATCGCGACGACTACCGTCTTATCTCTGGCAAGGCTCTGAGAGGCGAGGTCGGTGGCCGATTCGATGTCAACAGTATGGATCAATTTCGGGGCCGTAACTCCGGTCGAAATGCGAACCGGGGCTGTCGTACTGGCGGTGCCGGTACCGGCTTCGGAGGCGCGGAACTCTTTCGCGTCAAGCTTCGATTGAAGAGTTGTCGGAGCAGAGGTCTGCGGTTGGGCAGGCGGATTTGCCTGGGCGTGAAGCAGCATCGGGGTCAGGGCGAGGGTGGCCACAATTACTCTACGCATAATATCTGTTCTCCAGGGCAAGAGTGCCCATCACCACAATAATCCGTCGTCAATACGATTGTCAACAAAAATATTGCATAAACCAATATGCGGTTTATTTTCAATTATTTAAATTGCAACGATGATCCGCGGGATCTTGAATTTTCACAAGGGACGCCCGAAATACAAACGGTGCAGCAAGGTGAAGTAGTCTGAATCTCATGAACTACCTGCTGTTGCTTTTACTGGCGCTGCCGTTCGCGCGACACACGGCACCTGAAGTCTTTCGCGTCAAGTTTGAGACCACCGCTGGCAACTTCGTCATTGAAGCTCATCGCGATTGGGCTCCCCGCGGAGCCGATCGCTTCTATGAACTGGTTCGCGCCAGGTACTACGACAACTCTCGTTTCTTCCGTGTCGTCGCTGGCCGCTGGGCGCAGTTCGGAATTAGCGGAGACCCCACGATCGCCCAGCGGCAGCGCCAACAAACCATCCCTGACGACACTCTCAAGCAGCACAACACCAGTGGCTTTGTTGCCTTCTCCAACACCGGACCCAACACCCGGTCGACTCAGGTCTTTATCAATCTCGGCGACAACTCTGCCCGCAACGACATCGAAGCGGGCTTCGCTCCCTTTGGTCAGATCGTCGAAGGCATGGACGTCGTCGAGAAGCTTTACAGCGGGTACGGAGAAAACTCAGGCGGCGGCATGCGGGCCGGACATCAGGAACAGTTGTTCAAAGGGGGTAACGACTACCTGGATCGTGAATTTCCTAAGCTCGACAGACTAATTCGCGCGACCATTGTTCCTGCAAATCACTCTGTCCGGGACTAGGCGAACATCAGCGTCGGGCACGCGCGACTATTGCAGGAGGCGATCGGAGGAGTATGCTTTTCCCCAACCAACTGAGACATCCCCGGCGGCCCCGGGAACCAATAGGGAGGAACAGCTATGCTTCATCTGCTTTGGACGGCTCTCATCGGTCTCGTCGTCGGCGCCATCGCGAAATTTATCATCCCCGGTAAAGATCCAGGTGGTATCTGGATTACGATGCTGATCGGCATCGCCGGTTCCTTTCTCGGAACCTGGATTGGCCGCGCCGTTGGCCACTACGATCCAGATCAGTCCGCCGGTTTCATCATGTCGCTCGTGGGAGCCCTAATTCTTCTGGGCATCTACCACTTGATTAAGCGTGGTCAGAGCACCGTCTGACGAGAGCGTAACAGGGACTCGAAAACGCCGCGAAGTTGTGGGCGTGGAGAGGAAACTCCGTGGTGTTTACGGTCTTATCTCACCAGGCCGCTAGTCGGTTCGATCGTTCGAAGAGCGATCTGGTCTTTGGCGAAGCGGGCAACCTTACAGAACTCCTCCGGCGGTACAGGGTGGCCGATAAAGTGGCCCTGTGCCTCATCGCATTTTCTTCGAAGCAGAAACCGCAGCTGCTCCTCTGTTTCTACGCCCTCGGCCACGACCTTGATGTTCAGTCCGTGAGACATCGCGATAATTGTCCGCACTACGGCAGCTGCGTTCGCATCCGTCCCCGCTCTCTTCACGAAGCTCTGATCGATCTTCAGTTGATCGACGTGATACTGCAGAAGGTACGAGAAGCTGCAGAACCCCGTCCCAAAGTCGTCGATCGAGATGCGCACACCCAAGTCCCGAATCTTCTGCAGTCTATTCAGAACATCTTCGGAGTTGGACATCAGCATGCTTTCCGTAATCTCAATCTGGAGCCGGTCGGCACGCAATCCGCTCTTTGCGAGAGAGTTTTCGACTACCTGGACAAGGTTCTTCTGCTGAAACTGCCTCGGCGATAGATTGACAGACACGGTAAGGTCAAGCCCCAACTCCTCCCGCAAGCCCCGTCCATCGCAGCATGCCGTCATAAACGCCCATTCCCCAATTGGCACGATCAGGCCTGTCTCCTCGGCGAGCGGAATGAACTGGCCAGGCGATACCTGTCCCAGCCTTGGATGGGTCCAGCGCAACAACGCCTCCATTCCCGTAATCGCGCCGGTGCTCAACGAAATCTGCGGCTGGTAGTGCATGGTCATCTCGTGATTGGTCAAAGCATGGCGCAGCGCGTGCTCCATCGTGAGCCGTTCTGCTGTCTCCTGCAGCATGCTTTCGCTGAAGATCTGGTACTGATTCCTGCCATTGTCCTTCGCAACATACATCGCCGAATCCGCACGCTTCAGCAGATGTTTGGCATCGGCCGCGAAATCCGGAAAGATGCAGACGCCTACACTCGCCGTCAATTGAACCTGATGTTCGTCAATCGAAATCTCGGGCGCCAGCTTTGCCACCAGGTTGGCCGCGCACTGGTCGACGTCTTCGACCGATGTAATGTCGGGCATCACCACGACAAACTCGTCTCCCCCCACCCGCGCTACGATATCGGTGCTGCGAACTGAGCGTGTCAGTCTTCTGGCTGCTTCCACCAGAAGCTGATCTCCCGAGGAGTGCCCGAGGGAATCGTTGATTCTCTTGAAGTGGTCCAGGTCGATGACGAAGACTGCGACCTTGGTTCCGTAACGTCGTGCAACTTCAACCGCCTGTATCGTCTTGTCCTGGAGCAGAGCTCGCCCCGCAAGACCCGTCAGTTGGTCGTGCGTTGCCAGGTGAGTGACATAGTCGAGCATCTGCCGGCGTTCCGTGATGTCGAACGCAATGCTGACGAATCCGGTTACTTCACCCGTGTCTGTGGTTACGGCTCGCATTGCCAGATTGATCGGTGTGCGCGCTCCGTCCTTGCGGATCAGGGTCCACTCCTGCTCTTCCATCTCGCCCAGGGCAGCGCCTGCCGTCAGAACCTGAAATCCGAACCGCTCCAGAGTGGCTGCGGGATCAAGACTCAGCACCTTGCCCAGCAACTCCCGCTCGTCGTGCAATATCGTCAGCGGAGACTTGTTCACCAGCTCCTCGCGCTTGTAGCCCGTCAGCTTCTCAGCCGCTACGTTCATCGCAGTAATCATGCCGGTTGTGTCAGTTGCCACGATGCTGAACGGGGCGTTCTGAAACACTGAGTCGGTAAACTCCGCCAGGTGAGCATAGCGCTGCTGAGTGGCTTTGGCCTCGCTGATATCACCGAACGTAATCGCAAGCCCATCGCCGAGCTTGACTACCTGACTCCGCAACCAGGATGCTTGGATTTCCGGGTGCCGGTTGGCGAACTCTTCGTTTAGCGGCTCTCCGGATTCGACTACTTTGCAGAACCGTTGGAACATCGGGCCCGTTGGACGGGCAGGGGTCACCGAACAGATCGTTTTATCCAGCAGCTCCGAACGTGACCGCCCCAGCATCCGTTCGGCATTCGCGTTGAGGTAGAGAATCCGGAAGTCAACGATCTCCCCGGCGCCGTTTCGGACCGACTCGAGCAGCCCAAATGCATCCAGGCTCGTCTCTGCTGCTGCGAGAAACTTCGAGTGCGCTTCCTCCGCGCCTTTTAGCTTGACTGCGCGTCCGTATTCGTGCCAAAGCGCCCAAATCGCGGCACACGTCCCTGTCAATGCCAGGAAGATTGCTGCCGCCCCACCCAGATGGGCCCCATGATTCATCCGCCAGAGCTGCACAAACGCCAGCCAAACCGGTAACGCACCAAGCGCTGTCTTCCAGACCCATGGTCTCGGAAGGTTAAATGTAGAGGTTTTCAAGCAATACCTCGAATTTTGGGGACCGATAACGCCAACGTCACGATCGACTCCTTTTCATCAGCGCAATCGGACAACTGCCTGGGCTCATTCAGTAGTGCACGGTGTTTCATCTTCAATTGGAGCATTCGCCCCGTATTTCGATTCCCTAAACCATCCATTCGATCTCTAGTGCGAAGTCACTCTCCCTAAGAATTCTCGTCCGTTTGTAGAGGCAACCTCTGGTGTCATCCATCCATGCATCTCCATCCAGCTGGCCAGCAGCGTCGGATAGATGGCCAGTTCCGGGAGGTCCTTCAGCCCCTGTGCCATCCCCGTTCCGTGGGGGCCGCGCTCGAAGATGTGCAACTCCGCTGACACTCCTGCTCGCTTCAATGCATCGTAGAGCGCTGTGGCATTCATGGAATTCACCGTCTGATCGCCAGTGGTCGAGTAAATGAAAAATGGCGGCGTTTCCCTGGTCACAAGCTTCACTACCGAGACAGCATCCAGCATGGTCTGCGGTGGGTGATCTCCCAGCAGGCCCTCCATGTTGGTGGCTCGGGGAATCGACTCGTCCATGCTGAAGCGCCCATAGGACACGACAACAAAGTCAGGCCGGTCGCTTGCGCGGTCAATCGCATCGGGCGCGCCGGCTGCTCCCGCATCATGCACCGTTGCCAGGTAGCCAGCCAGATGCCCACCCGCAGAAAATCCCCACAACCCAATCCGGTCCTTGGCCACGCCAAACTCACTCGCGTGGCTGCGCACATAGCGAATCGCCCGTGCCCCATCCAGCATTGGAGAAGGGAAGTGGTATCGCGGCCCGAGACGGTACTCCAGCACAAAGGCCGCCACCCCGTGCTCATTCAGCCAACGTGCTTCGGCTCCGCCTTCTTTCTCGATTGCCAAATGCGTATAACCACCGCCGGGCAGGACAATGACAGCTGTGTGAGGCCCCGCGCCGGTGGCAGGATAAAAGAACATCTTCGGCACATCCCCGTCGGACGTTCCTACTGCGCCGGGCGCCCCATTAGGCCAAAGGACGATCTCTTTCGTGTACCCTGCCGGCGGATTCGTCGTCGTCGCCTGTGCCGGTTTCGCGGCCGTGGCGGAGGTTGCCGCAGTAGCAGCAACAGGTGCGCATCCCGTGCCACAGCACGCGACAAGGCACCCGGCAACCAACAGGAGGAGTTGTCTCATCGTTTCGCCAGAATACGCGTCTTCAGGCAACACAACCAGCAAAAAATGGGTCTTAGCGATGCAATCTCGCTCCGAACCGAAACGCCTCCCGAGCTGGCCGTTCAAATACGTCCACCGCGGGCCGCCCAGGCTGAAACCCCGCCCATCCAACGTCGTCTAAACACACATGATTGTCTTTCGCGCGTTTTGGGCCCTCACCATCGTTTTACTGTTATCCCCCGGTCGATTGCCCGCGCAAGAGCCGGCCTCCAAGCCCGAAACAACCCCGGCCTCAACGGCCCCCACTCTCTCGGTTGACGCCCGTCTCGTCAACCTCCCGGTAGTCGTCCGTGACAAAAAAGGCGCCCTCGTCCAAAACCTCACCAAGGACGAATTCATTCTGAAGGTCGACGGCAAATCTCAGGCCATCCGCTACTTCGACAAGGACAAGGATCTTCCCCTTACGCTTGGCCTGCTGGTCGATACCAGCCGCTCCCAGCGCAACGTCATCGACGAAGAGCGCACCGCCAGCAGCACCTTCCTCGACCAAATGATGACCTCCCCGAAGGACAAGGCGTTCATCATGCAGTTTGCAGGCCAGACCGAACTCCTGCAGGACCTTACCTCTTCGCGCCCGCTCCTCCAGGCAGCACTGAAAGAGATCGACACCCCTAGTCCCGACTCCTCAAACGATTCCGGCGGCAACCGTCGCGGAGGCGGTACCACGCTCTACGACGCCCTCTTTCTCGCCTCCAACGAACTCATGACCAAACAAACCGGGCGCAAAGCCCTGATCATTCTCTCCGACGGAGTCGACCGCAACAGCAAGGAAAATCTCGTCAAGTCCATCGAAGCCAGCCAGCGCGCCGATACCATCGTCTACGCCATCTATTTCAAAGGAGAAGAGTCGCAGCAGAATTATCCGCAGCACGGTGGCCGTGGCGGCGGAGGCTATCCCGGAGGTGGTTACCCGGGCGGTGGTTATCCCGGTGGGCGCGGTGGCGGCTATCCCGGCGGTGGCGGCTATCCGGGTGGTGGCGGAGGTAACAACGGCGGCAACTATCCCAGCCAGAGCCATGTTGACGGGAAGAAAATCCTCGAGCGTATGGCCCAGGAGACCGGGGGGCGCCTCTTCGAGGTCAAGAAGAACCAGGACGTCGCCCAGATCTACAACCAAATTGCGGAAGAGCTTCGCGCCCAGTACCGGCTGGGCTACACACCTGCACAAGACGCCGCATCGGACGGTTATCACCAGATCGACCTGGCTGTTCAACAGAAAGGTCTCTTTGTTCAAACCCGCGACGGTTACTACACAGGGAAGTAGCCCGCTGGGCAGCAGTATTTTGCGTCGCACTACCCCCTTCAGGCATCATCTCCTATGGTGCTGCCCTGCAGTAAAGGTCGCCCTACGGTCTAGGCCGGTTGAACAAAGGTTTCTTCTTCTATGACGCAGAATTTCCTCAAAGCTCTACGCCCGGCTCTTGCGCTTGCCATCCTGGGGCCCATCCTTGTGGCAGTACCTAACGCAACCGCGCAGATTCTCCCCAATAAGAACCTCTACTCCGAGACAGCAGATCCCGCCGCCGACATCTCCGCAGCGCTCGTCCGCGCCCGCGCCGAACACAAGCGGGTCCTGCTCGACTTTGGGGGCAACTGGTGCGGAGACTGCCAGGTCCTCGATATCTACTATCACCAGAGTCCCAACGCGGAGCTCCTCGACAAAAACTTCATTCTTGTCCACGTCAACATCGGCCACATGGATAAAAACGTCGACATCGCGAAGAAGTACAACGTCCCTATCACGAAGGGTGTACCCGCGCTCGCGGTTCTCGACGCCCACGGCAAACTTCTCTACGCCGAACGCGAGAAGGAGTTCGAGCACGCAACCCCCGAAACCGTTACCGCATTTCTAAAGCGATGGAAGCCTACTTCATCAGATCGCTCGAAAGGTCCCACCGCATGATGATGGCCCGCACTATGCATAAAAGCCGTTCAACAGTTCTCTCAACCCTCGCTTTGTTCGCAATTGTGACCGCAGGCTCTCTCTCCGGCTGCAAGCGCCATGAAGAGACCGTAAAACGCACGCCGGTCACTTCCCCGCCGGCTGTCAAGAAGCATCTCTACTCCGCCGAAGCCGACCCCAAGCTTGAAATTGCTGCTGCTCTTCAAAAAGCCGACGCCGAACACAAACGCGTCATCCTCGACTTCGGTGGCGACTGGTGCGGCGACTGCCAGGTTCTCGACATCTACTTCCATCAGCCGTCGAACCTCGAACTGCTAAACAACAACTTCATTCTCGTTCATGTCGACATCGGCCACTTCGACAAGAACCTCGATATCACTGACAAGTACGGTATCCCGCTCAAGAAGGGAGTTCCGGCGCTCGCCGTGCTCGACTCCAATGGCAGTGTCATCTACTCCCAGCAAGCCGCCGAATTCGGAGACATGCGCTATATGTACCCTGCCTCCGTCACCGATTTCCTGACGAAGTGGAAGGCCTAGCCTCATCCCGTACAATCCACGGGAGACCTCATGAGAAGCCTCCTGCGTCTTCCCCGAATCCTGCACGGCGCTATACTGCGCGCTGCGCGTCACGACTGCCTCAACCTGGCGCAGTCGGCCGCCTATGCCGCAATGGTGGCTCTCTTTCCCGCGCTAATCGTAGCCGCCGCCGTCATCGGCTTTCTTCCCGACACAGCTCCGCTCCGCTCTCAGCTCTCCGCATTTTTCGATCGGATCCTCCCTCCCGACGTAAGTCCGTTTCTCCAAACCTACTTCGTTGAATCGCCTCACGGCACGCACTCCACTCGCGGCCTCATCGTCTCCTTCCTGGTGAGCCTCACTGGCGCCACCAGCGTTCTCGCCACGCTGATGGAAGGCGTTCGCCGCGCCAACGATCTTCCCATCGATTGCTGGTCCTTCTGGCAGCGCCGCCGCCGCGCTCTCCTTCTCGTTCCCTTGTCTCTCGTCCCCTTCGGGCTAGCCAGCCTCATCCTTGTCTTTGGCCAGGTCGCAACGCGGTGGCTCGCGTTCCACATGACCCCCTCTGTGCGGCCGTCGGTCCTTTTCCTCGCAGTGTTGATCCGGTGGGTCATAGCCCTTACCGCCAGCGTCGGCATCACTGCTCTCATCTATCACCTGGGAAGCCCCATGCACCAACCGTGGAAACGTACTCTCCCCGGAGCCGTCATCTCAACAATGATGTGGTTTATCGCCACTGTCGCCTTTGGCTGGTATGTGACCCGTTTTGCCAATTACTCCCAGGTCTACGGTTCTCTCGGGGTCGGCATTGCTCTTCTCTTCTGGCTCAATATCATCTCGCTCTGTGTCCTGACTGGCGCGGAAGTCAATGCCGAGATCCGAGCCCGTTTTTTCCAATCCCACCGTGTTCATTCCGCTTCGCCTCCCCCAAACCACCTTCCACCCGGTTAGAATTGCTTCGGCAGTAAAAAATCACAGGCAATACCACCCTAAATCGCGGTGGTGAGAAAGTTCCCCCAAAGCGCGCATGAAGACTTCTTTAAATCAAACTACGAACATAGTCCCCTTCGCCGCGACGGAGCGCACTCGCCGCGCCAAGATCGTTGCCACACTCGGTCCCGCCTCCAGCACCCCTGATATCTTCCGCAAGCTTGTCCGCGCCGGCCTCGACGTTGCCCGGCTCAACTTCTCTCACGGCACCCATGCCCAGAAGGCCGACCTCATCCGCATGGTGCGTACCATCGCGAAGGAGGAGCGCAAGCCCATCTGCATCCTCGCTGACCTTCAGGGTCCCAAGATTCGCACCGGCAAGCTCAAGGGCGGCAAGCCTGTCCAACTCGTCGCAGGCAAGCGCCTCACCATCACCCCCCGCGAGATCCAGGGCAACGATAGCCTCGTCGGCACCACCTTCAAGACTCTCGCCGAGAACCTCGAACCCGGCGCCCGCATCCTTCTCTCCGACGGCCTCATCGAGTTGCGCGTTCATTCCGTCAAAGGCGGCGACGTCACCTGCGAGATCGTCAACGGAGGCATGCTCGGCGAAAACAAAGGCATCAACCTCCCGGGCATCCCTGTCAAAGTTCCCTCGCTCACCGAAAAAGACGAAGAAGACCTGGTCTTCGCCGTCAGCCAGGGCGTCGATGTCGTCGCCGTCTCCTTCGTCCGAACAGCAGCCGACATCCGGCACGTCAAGAGCCGCCTAGCCGCCCTCAAGTCCGACGCCTGGGTTGTCGCTAAACTCGAGAAACCGCAGGCTATCGAGCACCTCGACTCCATCCTGGAAGTCACCGACGCCATCATGGTCGCCCGCGGCGATCTCGGCGTCGAAGTCCCCCCCGAAAAAGTCCCCGCCCTTCAAAAGCACATCATTCGCCGCGCCGCCGAGTATCGCAAGCCTGTCATCACGGCCACGCAGATGCTCGAGTCAATGATCGACAACCCGCGCCCCACACGCGCCGAAGCCTCCGACGTCGCCAACGCTATCTACGACGGTACAGACTCCGTCATGCTCTCCGCCGAGTCCGCCGCTGGAAAATATCCCGTTGAAGCCGTCGCCATGATGGCCAAAATCATCACCGAGACCGAGCACCAGATTCGCATCGATCCGCCCCCCGCGCTCGGCCATCACCCCAGCGTCCGCCTCTCCATCGCCGAAACCATCTGCGAGTGCATGTCCCACGCCGCCGATGACCTCGACGTCGCCGCCATCGCCATCTTCACCGAGTCCGGTGGCACTGTCCGCCTGCTCTCCAAGTACCATCCCGAACCGCCCATCTTCGCGCTCTCGCCTTTCGAGAAGGTCATCAACCGTTGCATGCTTCTTTGGGGTACCTACCCCATCATCTGCGATCGCTTCCACGACACCGACAAACTCGTTGAAATGGCCGAAGACATCCTCGAGGCCCACGGTCACGTTCAGCAGCGTCAAATCGTTGGCATCGTCGCCGGAACCCGCACCAAATCCGGCGCCACCAACTTCATGCGCCTCCACATGGTCGGCGACCGCGACGCGGAAACCCCCACCGAGCCCATACGGAAGAAGAAAAAATAGACCTCAACAAATGTTTGTCTCGCAGAGCCGCTCGCACAAGGAGCGGCTCTGCTTCTTAGCGGTGTTTGAAGTACTGGATCGCCTTCTCATGCTGCTCGGCCTTCTCACGCGTGGCGAAGGTGCCCAGGTTCTTCCGCTTGCCTGTCTTCGGATCGGCATGCCGGGAATAAATCCGGAACTCCCCGGTCTTCAGTTTGCGAATCATTGGGGTCTCCTTCTTTCCCGTAAGATGCCCTCAATTCCGTCCCCGTTTTCCGCATCCGTTCCCGCCATACAATCAACACTATGGGCCGTATCCGCATCCTCTCTGACGTCGTGGCGAACCAGATCGCCGCCGGCGAAGTCGTCGAGCGCCCAGCCTCCGTCGTCAAGGAACTCCTCGAAAACTCGCTCGACGCCGGAGCTACCCGCATCCGCATCGAGGTCGAAGCCGGCGGCCGCAAACTCATCCGCATCGCCGACAACGGCCACGGCATGGTCAAGGACGACGCCCTGCTCGCCTTCGAGCGCCACGCCACCAGCAAACTCCGCACCTCCGACGACCTACTCTCCATCGCAACCCTTGGCTTTCGCGGTGAAGCCCTGCCCTCCATAGCCAGCGTCTCGCGCCTCACCCTCGAAACCCGCGCCATTGAAGACGACTCCGGCACCCTCGTCGAGATCGCCGGCGGCAACATCCTCCGCGTCGAAGACGCTGGCCTGCCCACCGGAACTACCATCACCCTCCGCGACCTCTTCTTCAATACCCCAGCCCGACGCAAATTCCTCAAGTCCGAGCAGACCGAGCTCTCCCACATCGCCGCCCTCGTCACCCACTACGCCCTCGTCCACCCCACGAAACACTTCGAACTGCACTCTGCAACCCAGGCGCTTCTCATCGCCCCCGCTGTCGCCAACTCCGCCGACCGGCTCTTCCAGATCTTCGGTAAAGACACCAGCAGCTACATGCTCCCCATCACCGCGGAACTCGACTTCACCCGCGCCGGTCTACCGGAACCACCACCGTGGAAGCGCGACGCCGACTACACTCCGCCAGAACCCGGTTTCCTCCGCATCACCGGCTTCGTCTCCAAACCCGAGTTGCAAAAACTCAACCGAAACTCCATTTACGTCTTCGTCAACCAGCGCCTTATTCGCGACAAGCTTGTTCTCCACGCGCTCAACGAGGCCTACCGCAACATCCTTCCACCAACCTCATTTCCCGTAGTCCTTCTCTTCCTCGAGATGCCGCCGCAGGAGGTCGATGTCAACGTCCATCCCGCCAAGACCGAGGTCCGCTTCCGCCAACCCGCCTTCGTTCACGACTTCATCCGCGACACCATCCGCACAGCGCTGATACAGGCCCGGCCCGCCGCCAGCTTCGCGACCGCACTGCAGCACGGCCCACACGGCGCCTCCAGTTCGCTCCTGCTCGACGTGAGTCCACTTCCCGGCGGCGACGATGCGATCCCCCAGCCCATCTTCGAACCCAATCGCCAGCCGCAATCCGAACCTTACCCCACAGCCGACGACACCGAAACCTTCCCAGCTCCAACCATCAAATCTCCCAACTTCGATCTCGCTGCTCCCATCGTCCCACCTTCGCCCGGACGCTTTGCCTTCTCCGGCCACTCCATCCCCGTTGGTTATGACGCCACAACCGGTCAATCTGAATCCTTCAGTCACGAGACCGGCAGACCACAGCAGGCCGATACCCTGTCCGCCCTTTCCACACTCAAACCCCTCGGCCAGCTACGCGACTCCTTCATCCTCGCCACCAACGAAGAGGGCCTCTGGATCATCGACCAGCACGTGGCTCACGAGCGCATCCTCTTCGAAAAGATTCTCCGCGAGCGCAACACGGAGCGAGTCCAGCGCCAGCGCCTGCTCATGCCCCTCCTCATCGATCTACTCCCCGCCCAGATGATCACCTTCGCCGAGATCGCCGAAGAGCTCGACCGCAACGGTTTTGAAGCCGAACCCTTCGGCCCACGGACTCTCGCCATCAAGGCTGCTCCTGTGGGCCTTGAGGGCGTCGAACTCGAGCAGATGCTCGAAGAGGTCCTCGCCGTCCCCGACCGCAACCAGCAAACCGAAAACGCCGAAGCCCGCCGCCGCCGCATCGCCGCCAGCATCGCCTGCCATGCCGCCATCAAGATCAACCAGACGCTTGAGCCCTCCAAGATCGACTGGCTCCTCACAGAACTCAGCAAAACCGAACACCCTACCGCGTGCCCCCACGGACGCCCCATCGCCTTGCGCTACTCGCACAAAGACATCGCCAAAGCCTTCCAGCGAATTTAGATCAAATCGCCACAACATTGCAGCGTGGCGCCGCTTGCCTCTATTTCTTAACGGCAACGAAAAGTATCATCTTCGTCCCCTGCCCAAGCCACACATCCTCATTCGGAAGATCCACGCTCGCTGAACGGCTCGTCCCATCCGCACTCGTCAGGATCGCCCCGGGGAGATTTCCAACCGTCAGGTGCTGATTCGGCGCATGACCAACCATGCCGTCAGTCTCTTGCGGCTGCTGTGTTTGCGATTTCATCACGCTCTGCTTCACATACGTCTGGTTAGGATCGCTTGCCGGCGCCGAGCGTAGAAGGACTTGCACCCGCTCCATGCTGAAGTCCAGCCGTAGCCCCCCCGACATCAGTATGATCCTCCGGAACTGTAAGCGAAGTTACCATCACCTGCAGAGGAATCTCATGTCCATCCTTCGTCACCGCCTGCTCCAGACTGAAAGCCACATGTGACGTCTTGTCAGAGTTCGACTTTGTCCTGGCCTCCGTTACCTTTCCAATCAGCTTCGTCCCCTTCGGAAGTTCGGTTCCGTCCGCCAGAGTGACAGCACTCGTGGTCCTGGCGTTCACCAAGTCTCCCGCCTTGGCCTTTTTCGCATCAATCCCCTTCGTTAGTTCCGCATTAACGGAAACTCCTGTCCGGTCCCTTTGCCGCAATCGGCTGTCCCCGCAGGGCAACAGAAAGGATCACCAAACAAACTAGCGAGAGATATCGCATAGTCTTCCTCCGTCTCTTCGAAACTTGTCTACGACAACACGACAAAAGTATCATCCCGCTCCTGGCGTCGGCTGCCCTTTTCTTCGCGCCGCCGCCGGCCGCCGCCCCAAGGCGCATTTTGCGGTATCCTAATAAGGACATGCAGCGGTCCCAGGCGCGAATCCAGCCGCGCCGCAGCTCCCACAAAACACTGTACGTTCACCCCTTCAGCCCAGGCTGAAGATTGCTGTGTGCGGTTGTCTCGCCCGGCAGGAAGGCAACTACTTGAGCACCTCAATCGCTCCTACGGCCGATCAACTCGCCGCTGCACGCTTCAGCCACTGGCGCCATAACGCCGAGCCAATCCTCACCGTCAACATGCTCCGCGACTGGCTCAACTCCTGTGGTCTCGTTCTTTTCACCCCTCGCGCCACGCAGATCCCTGCTCCAGCGCCAACCTTTGTCGAGGTCATCCTCGGCGCCCCCACCCCCGCGCCCACTCTCGCCGAAACCGAGCAGCCGCGCACCCTCCTCTCCCGCCTCATCCTCGACAGTGGTGCCATTCCTCTGAATCTCCTCGGCTCGCCCACCGGCGCAGGCACCGAAACCCCCGACTTCCTTGTATCCCCGCTCGCCTTCTCCTACATCTTCACCCTCCGCGGCGACAAGGCCTGGAAGCAGCCCCCAGTCACCACTGGGGCGACCAAGGTGACTCCGCTTGCGCTCAACACCTATACCCTCCTCGCAGAGCGCGCAAAAGATCACCCCGCCGGGATCTCTGCCTACGACCTCGCTACCCAACTCGGCAAAGAGGTCACCGAGGCCGCCGTCCTTCGCGCCCTCACTGAACTCTGGCAGCGCCTCCGAGTCCTTCCCGTCCCTCAACCCGACGGTGCCCCAACCCTCTGGGAACTCACCACCACTCGCTTCACCAAACATATTAAAGCCGGAGCCAACGCCGGCCAGCCTACCGCTCTCTCGGCACTCATCTCTCTCTATCTCCGTCAAGCCATCGTCGCCTCCGAAGACGAAATCGAGACCTTCCTTTCGCCCATCGCCTCCCGTTCTCGCATTCGCGATGTCATCCACGCGCTCCTTTCCGCCCGCCAGCTTGAAACCCTCGCCATCGAAGGCCGCACTGTCCTTCACATCGCCGGTGAGCCACCCGTCTTTCACGCTGCTCCTCCAACCGACGACATCGACTTCCTCGTCGTCACCACCGAAGGCGAAATCACACCCGTGACAGCGGAGTCAGACGAAGCCCCAACCGGTGAAGCCCCGACCCGCATCACAAAATTCATCCCCAAACCCCGTAAGACGGGCACTGGATTTGTAACCAAACCAGGTCGCAATGCCGAAGATCGGCCCACCCCACGCGAGCGCCGCCCGTTCACCCGCGACTCCAGCCGTTCCTTCGAACGCCCTGCCGCCGAAACCGGGCCGGCCCACATACACCAAACCCTGGGACGAAGAACGAGCCACCCGCAAACCCACAACCAGACCAGCATCGGACGGAGAAGGGAAGCGCCCCTTCACCAGAAAGCCCGCTTTCGGCGCGAAACCTTCATTCGGCAAGAAGCCCGGCTTTGGCGCGAAGCCATCCTTTGGCAGTAAGCCCCGCTTCGGCGAGGACCGTCCCGCCTTCAAGAGCAGCCGCCCACCCTTCCGCCGCTCCGAAGACTCCGGCGAATCCCGTCCCCCGCGCCGCGAGTTCAACAAGCCCCGCGAGTTCGACCAGCGCAGCGGTTCACCCCGCGCCCCTACCGCGAATCAGCCACCGGCGACTCCACCGACCGCCCGCGCAAGACCTTCTCCAAACCCGGCACCTTCGGCCGCAAGCGCGAAGGCTTCGCCAGCAAACCCGGTTTCAGCGCGAAGGCGACCGCGAGTCCCGCCCGCCCGCGCCGCGACTTCGGCGACAAGCCACGCAAATCCTTCGATGGTCCGCGCAGCAAGCCTGCCTTCTCTCGCGACCGCGACGACCGCCCCGGCGCCGCAGCTACGGCGCCCGCAGCGGTGGCTATAGCGACCGTCCCCAACGCGGCGAAGGCCGCCCCGATCGCCCGCCGTTCCGCAAATTCGATGCTCCGCGAACACCCAGACGCACCTTCGAAGACCGTCCCGAACGCCCTGCCCGCGCCGGAAGTGCAGGCGACGACTCCCGCAAGCCGGCCAAGTCATTCGGCGCAAAGAAACCCTTCGGCAAGTCCTCCGGAGGCTTTTCGAAATCTGCCAAAGGCTTCGCAGGAAAGACCGGCGCCGGATTTGGAAAAAAATCTGGCAGCTTCGGTGGCAAAAAACCCTTCACGAAATCCGCTCCCCGTGGAACGGGCAAACCCGCCAGCACCTTCGACAAGTTCAAGGGAAACAAGAAGCCCTTCGGCAAACGTCCCCCCGCACGCAAGTTCAAACCTGAAGAGGACAAGTAAGCCCCGATGGCCGAGACGCAGGAAAACTCCCAAGCCGTTAGCACCTCCGCGCCAACAAAACGCCAGCGCCCCGTCATCGCCATCGACGGCCCGGCCGGAGCTGGCAAGAGCACACTGGCTGCGCATCTTGCCCGCCGCTTCGGCTTCCTCAACCTCGAGACCGGAGCCATGTACCGCGCTCTCGCCCTCAAGGCCATCGAGAACGACTACTCCTTCGAAGAGGAAGCTCCTCTGATAGAGCTTGCCACCCGCACCCGCATCACCCTCCAGCCGAACCCCGAAGGCAACCGCGTCCTGCTCGACACCATCGACGTCTCTCGCCGCATTCGCGAGGCCGACGTCACCTCAGCAGCCTCTAAAATCTCTATCCACCCCCACCTTCGCGCCTGGATGGTCCAGCAACAGCGTGCCCTGGGCGAAGCCGGTGGAGTCGTCATGGAAGGCCGCGACATCGGCACTGCCGTCTTCCCCGACGCCGAGGTAAAGATCTTCCTCGATGCCGCCCCCGAGGTCCGCGGCAACCGCCGTTACCGTCAGGCCACCCCGGAGTCCATCGCAGTCGCCAACTCTCTCGTGGAACAGAACTCAGAACGCCTCATCCCCGACCCGCTCACCCCAGAACAGCAACGGGAGGCCGAAGAGGCTATCCTGCGTGAACTCAAAGAGCGCGACTACCGCGACCGTCACCGCGCCGAATCCCCCCTCCAGCCAGCCGCAGACGCTGTCATCCTCGACTCAACCTCAATGACTCTCGATCAGGTCCTGGCCCGCGCCGAAGAGATCGTCCGCTCCCACCTTCCGGCATAAACCTGCGTGATATGTAACATCTTCAGCCCACGTTTGTCGAATGAGCGAGACTCCGTAAAATCCTCATCCAACGGCGTTTTTCCACATTTATTGCACTATAAATAGTGCATTCCCAACTATTTACCCATTTAAATAAAAAAAAGTTCTCAACTGTGCTAACCTTCAACTATCGTTTGAAACAGATTGGATTTCTGCAAAGCTTGAAAATGTACGAACCCCGATTTGGATCTACGGCAAATTCAGTAAGAATAAGGAAATAACGGACATGGAACAGGGAACAGTAAAGTGGTTTAACGACGCCAAGGGGTTTGGCTTCATCAGCCGTCAGAACGGCGAGGACGTGTTCGTTCACTACTCGGCGATCAATTCGAACGGTTTCAAGAGCCTCCAAGAGGGCCAGGCAGTTCAGTTCAACGTAGTTAAGGGCCCCAAGGGCTGGCAGGCTTCGGACGTTCAGCCTCTGTAATCTTCCAACTCGAGGACAGCGACAACCAGGTTTGGCGCGGGGGACGGCTTAGGCTGTCCCTCGGCGCACTTAACACTATTGCGGCCTCGTTAAACGTCTGATTCCCGAACGACACAGCTTGCTTTGCAGAGCTGCATGCGCAGCTAGTGTGTGTTCGTGGAGGAGACATGCAACGCCTGTGTTCCTTTGGTAATTCTTTCGCTGGTGCTTTCTTCTGCCCTTAGTGCCCAGCAACCCGCCGACCCGTCCCAGCAAAACCCACCACAGGAGCCCGCTGCCGCTCCTCCCCAGCAGTCTCCCTACGAGTACCTTCAAAACCCAAATCCGGATAAGCCGACTGCTCCGTCGCCACATCCTCCCGCCGACCTCGTCGACAAGTTCATTCAACCCTACTTGCAGATGGGTGACTTCAGCGGCTGCGTCCTCGTCGCGAAGTACGCCAAAGTGCTCGCCCGAAGATGCTACGGAGGCGCCAACTACGAGCTAAGGGTGGTCAACACCCCCACTACGCGGTTCCACATCGCCTCACTCACCAAATCCTTCACCGCTGCAGCAATCCTCATTCTCGCCCAACAGGGAAAGCTTCATCTCAGCGATCCTCTTAGTCGCTACATCCCAAACTTTCCCAACGGCGACAAGATCACGATTCACAATCTGCTCGACCACACCTCCGGAATCCCAAGCTACTACGCCATCCCCGAGTACGACTCCATCAAGTTCAAGCCCATCCACTATCGACGAGCTCATCGCTATCATGCGCAAACAGCCCCTCGAATTCGAGCCCGGCACAAAAAGCAGCTACAGCGACACTGGCTATGTCTTCCTCGCCTACATCATCGAGAAGGTCTCAGGAGAACCTTACGAGCAGTTCGTCAACCAGGAGATCTTCGTTCCCTTCGGCATGAAACATTCAGGCACCTTCTCCGATACCGATTTGATTCCCGAGCGCGCCACCGGTTACCAGCCATGGATCGCCGATCAACCCAGCGGTCAACCCGAGAGCCCAATCAACAGAATTCGTCTCAGAATCGCCCCCTACTACGACAAGACCATCATCACCGGCTCCGGCTCCCTCTACTCCACCATGGACGATCTCTACCTCTTCTACCAGGGCATCCAAAGCAAGCGACTCATCGACATCGAGTCCTTCGAGTACCCCTACGGCTGGGGAGTGCGCGAATTTCAAGGCAAAAAGTTCTACGAGCAGAGCGGCCGCGATCCCGGTTACGTCGCCCGCATGGCGGCCTTTCTCGACTACAACGTCGTCGTCATCGTGGTCAGCAATGTAGAAGTCGGCGCCGACGCCCTCATCGCTGAAGGACTCGAGTCCATCGCCTTCGGAGCCGAACCCCCCACGCCTCCGCTGCGGCCCATCCGGCAGGAATCTGGAGCCTCACTCAGGCAGTTCGAAGGGCGCTATCAGATCGCGCCTAACTCCATCATGGACGTCACCGTCGCCGGAGACCATCTCTTCCTACGCGGGCCTGGCGGCAACTATCTCCCGCTCGAACCCATGGGCCGCGACACCTATTTTTCCCGCCAGATGTATACCGCGGTCGCCTTTCAGCGAGACCCGGACGGCAGAGTCGTCTCCATCTTATGGGGAGGAAATGCGGTCTGCAAAAAAATCCCCGGCCCACCCATGCCCTGGAATTAAACGAAATTCGAAATTCTCTCAATTGCCGAATCCTTACTTCGGCTCGGGCTCCGGTTCAACCGTACTCATCCCCGGCAAAATCGTCGAAGTAGCTTTGAACTTCCTGTAGTCCGACTGCACAGCACGAATGCTCCCGTTGAAGTTGAACACGAGCAACACGCGCGCCGCGCCCTGACCTTCAACAACCGATGGCAGCCATACCTCATCGTTCACCTTCCGCTGCTCCATCGAAAAGCTCGTGCCCTTCTGAACATTTACTACCATTCCCGCTCCCACTTTGAAGTTGTTCAGAAAATGTCCCTGCGCCTTGACCAGCACCTTGTCCTGCTCGTCCACCCAGGCCGTCCCCACAAGATCGCGGATCACCTCTTCCCCGCGATTCCGGGTCTTCGCCTTCGGATCCCCGGCGAAATCCACCGCAATCGTATCTCTTCCATTGAGCTCGAGCTCTTCGAGCATTCCTGAAACTCCCCAACTCGAGCAGCCGCGACACGGTAATTAGCTCATTGCCCCGCGGATCGGTCTCCGCGCCCTTCGCATCGGCCTTTGCGCGTTTCTCCTTCGCCTTGGCCACCTCTTTATCGATCTGCTCATTGTTCTTTTTCTGCTCTTCCGCGCTCAGTTCCTTCCCGTTCTTCCTCACCAGTCGATGAACCGGCACTCTCTCGACCCAGAAGATTTCGTACTCCTTTGTCTCTGTCTTCTTCGCGCCGCCGTGCCCGTCCGACTCCACCTCGGTCTGCACCGACCGGTAGAGATAATCCTTCTCAATCGCCTCAGCAGCCTTCTGATTTGCCTCAACAGATCGCATGAGTGCCGGAACATCCGGCAGCGGCCGCTCTACTTCATCGGTTTTTGTCGAAGCCTCTTGTGCCACCGTCGCCGGGACGGGAGTCTCCTGGCCCGGCGCAACTTCACATGCCAGCAATCCCGCAACCAACAACAATACCCACTTCCGACCGCCAACCCACGCCATACCCTCAACTATAGTTCCCGCCAGCCAATAGCAAATCGCCCTGTCAACCACATTGCCAGCGGAGATATCTAACATTTTTCCTGTCAGACCACCTCTCTTCGCAGATGTCGCGCTTGACAGCGAGCCCGTCCAAAATATCCGGACCGCGAGCTCATACCAATTCCATATCTCCCAAAAGGCAAATCCCTTATAATGAATACTTTGCAATGCTGGTATAGACCTATCTTCCTTAGAAAGAATACTTTGCCGCAATTCAGGCAGTTAGGGGGAGGGACTATCCTTTTGTCCTTGCGTTGGAGTAGAGTGTGGTCGTACCAATATTTCGGAAGTCGGCCCTCAATGAAGCAGAAACATAACCAGATCGGAACAGGTTGAGCACTTACACTCTCAAACTCGGAGCCGCGGACGACGTTGTGGTCGCCATCAAGCCAGTGACGGCCGGACAATCCCTCAATGGCCTGCAACTCATCGCGTCCACCGACATCCCTGCTGGCCACAAGTTAGCCATCCACGCCATCACCCCCGGCCAGCCCGTCCGTAAGTTCAACCAGATTATCGGCTTCGCTACGCAGCCCATAGCCGTAGGCGAGCTCGTCCACACCCATAACCTCGTAACTGGAGACTTCGAGCGCGACTACGCCATCGGCACCGAGTCCCACCCAGTCGAGCCGATTCGTCCACCGGCCACCTTCCAGGGCATCGTCCGCCCCAATGGCCGCGTCGGCACCCGCAACTACGTCGGAATCCTCACCACCGTCAATTGTTCTGCAACCGTGGCCCGCCGCATCGCCGCTCACTTCACCCCCGAAGTCCTCAGCGCCTATCCCAACGTCGACGGAGTCGTCGCCATCACCCACGGCACCGGCTGCGGCATGGCTGAACACGGCGAGCCGGCCGACCTGCTGCGCCGCGTCTTCGTCGGCTACTCCACCCACCCCAACTTCGCCGCCGTCCTCCTCCTCGGCCTCGGGTGCGAGACGAATCAAATCGACCCACTGGTTACGCTTGCAGAGCACGGCAACACCATGCGCACCAGCATCATTCAAGAGGAGGGTGGCACCGCGGCTTCCATCCAAAAAGGCGTCGCCACCGTTTACGAGCTACTTGAGCAAGCCAATCAGGCTAGGCGCACCACCGTCCCCGCATCCAAACTCATCCTCGGCCTGCAGTGCGGCGGCTCCGACGCTTATTCGGGCATTAGCGCCAATCCCGCCCTCGGCGCCGCCGTCGACCTTCTCGTCCGCAACGGGGGCACTGCCATCCTCTCCGAAACCCCTGAGATCTACGGCGCGGAACACCTCCTCACGCGCCGATCCTCGTCGCCCGACGTCGCACGGCGTCTCATCGATCGCATTCACTGGTGGGAGGAATACACCGCCCGTCACAAGGGCTCCATCGACAACAACCCCCAGCCCGGCAACAAGACCGGAGGCCTCACCACCATCCTCGAAAAGTCCCTCGGCGCCGTCTCCAAGGCCGGTACCACGAATCTCAACGAGGTCTATCTTTACGCCGAGCCCGTCACCAACCCCGGCCTCGTCTTCATGGACTCACCGGGCTTCGATCCCGTCTCCGCCACCGGTCAGGTAGCCAGCGGAGCGAACTTCATCTGCTTCACCACAGGACGCGGCTCCGTTTACGGCTGCAAGCCCACGCCGTCGCTAAAAATCGCGTCCAGCACAAGCCTCTACAACCGCATGTCCGACGATATGGACATCAATAGCGGCACCATCATCGACGGCGAAGAAAGCATAGAAGAGGTTGGCCGCAGAATCTTCGAGGAGATCCTCGTCACTGCCTCCGGAAAACTTACCCGCAGCGAAGTTCACGGCTTCGGCGAAGAAGAATTCCAACCCTGGCTTCTCGGCGCAACGTTGTAGGAACTCTATCCGTCAGTCCCCCGCGCAGACGTGCGCCTTCCCGCAGAAAGGTCTAGCATGGTAGTAGACGCGAAAATCGCATTTTCGCAGATACCAAGACCTGAAACGAGGAGACAATGGCCAGCAACGCAGGGACACTGACTGCATCCACTCCAGCCGTGGAACAACACGATCGCGAACAAATCTTCGACATCTTCCGTCGCTGGGGATACCTGCAAGCCAACCTCGATCCTCTAGGGCAATACCTCCCGCCCGAGCCCTTTCCCATTGCCACTACCCCCGAAGGCGACTTCGCCGCCGAGGCCCGCCGCTACTACTGCGGAAACTTCGCCGTCGAGTTCATGCACATTCCCAACCTCGAGCAGCGCCAGTGGATTCAGGACCAAATTGAGCGCCCCGCGCCCAAACCCGACCAGGCACACATCCTCACCGAACTCATCCGAGCCGATCTCTTCGAGCAGGTCATCCAGCAGCGTTACCTCGGCACCAAGCGCTTCTCCCTCGAAGGCCTCACCGTCCTCATTCCGTTTCTCGATCAGGTACTCGCCTACCGCTTCTGCCGCCGGAGTCACCCGCTCGATCATCGCCATGGCGCATCGCGGCCGCCTCAACGTCATGACCAACACTATCGGCCGCTCTCCCGCCGAGATCTTCGCCAAGTTTGAAGACGTCGACCCGCGCAGCGTACTCGGCGGTGGTGACGTCAAGTATCACATGGGAGCCACCGGCGAATACATCGCCCCCAACGGCAAGACTATCTCCCTCCATCTCGCCTCCAACCCCAGCCATCTCGAAGCCGTCAACCCTGTAGCCATGGGCCGCGCACGCGCCTGGCAGATCCGGATTGGCGAGCAGGGCAAGCAGCAGGTTCTTCCCATCATCCTCCACGGTGACGCCGCCTTCGCGGGGCAGGGCATCACCGCCGAATCCCTCAACATGGCCTCGCTCGCCGGCTACTCCATCGGCGGAACTCTTCACATCATCACCAACAATCTTCTCGGCTTCACCGCCAACCCCGAAGAGTCCAACTCCACCCGCTTCGCCACCGACCTCGCCAAGCGCCTGCCCATCCCCATCTTCCACGTCAATGGCGAAGACCCCGACACCGCCATGCGCATCGCCGCCATCGCCGCCGAGTACCGCCAGCGCTTCCACTCCGATGTCGTCGTCGACCTCATCGGCTACCGTCGCTACGGCCACAACGAGACCGATGACGCCACTGTCACTCAACCCCGTCGCTATGCGGCCATCAAAGAGCGTCCATTCCTCTACCAGACCTACGCCAAAGCCATCGGCGTCGATCCCGCGCCCGAAGCCAAAGCCATCCAGGAGAAATTCCTCGACGATCAGACTGCGGCGACCAAAGCCAAGCGGCCCAAGCTCTCCACCCTTCCGGACTACTGGAAGCCCTACCACGGCGGAGAACTCACTGAAGCCGACTTGAAGCTCACCACCGGCGTCTCTGCCGACCGCGTGCTCGATCTTTCGCGCCTCTCCAACAACTATCCCGCCGGCTTCCACATCCATCCGAAGGTCCAGAAGCTATACGAGCAGCGCATCGAGATGGCCGAAGGCAAGCGCCTCTTCGACTACGGCGCCGCCGAGCTCCTTGCCTACGCCTCACTCCTCACGCAAGGCACGCCCGTCCGTCTTGCCGGTCAGGACTCGCAGCGCGGCACCTTCAACCAGCGCCACTCCGTCCTTGTCGACACCGAAACGGAGACCCGCTTCATCCCGCTTGATCACATGACGTCGGACCAGGCGCGCTTCGAGGTCCACAACTCGTTCCTCTCCGAAGCCGCGGCCCTCGGCTACGAGTACGGCTACGCCCGCGACTACCCTGAAGCGCTCGTCCTCTGGGAGGCCCAGTTCGGGGACTTCGTCAACGGCGCTCAAAGCATCATCGACCAGTTCATCGCCGCGGGGGAAGCCAAGTGGGGACTCCTATCGGGCGTCGTCATGCTCCTCCCGCACGGGTACGATGGCCAGGGCCCGGAACACTCCAGCGCGCGCATGGAGCGCTTCCTCCAGCTCGCCGCGATGGACAATATGGTCATCGCCCAGCCATCCAACGCCGCCCAGTACTTCCATCTTCTGCGCCGTCAGGCGATGCGTTCCTGGCGCAAGCCTCTCGTCGTCTTTACGCCGAAGTCGATGCTGCGCCATCCCGACGCCAGCTCTCCGGTCGCCGAGTTCGGCAAGCCTGCCTTCGAGAACGTACTCCCTGATAACGACGTTCAGAGTCCGCGCCGCCTCATCGTCTGCAGCGGCAAGATCGGCCACAACCTTCGCGTCGAACGCGCCAAGCGCAAAGACATGTCGGTGGGCATCATCTTCCTCGAGCAGCTCTATCCGTGGCCCGAGCAGGAGCTCCAGGCCGCTCTCGATCAGCATCCCTCAGCCGAGGAGATCGTCTGGGTTCAGGAGGAGCCCGCCAACATGGGGCCCTTCACCTACGTCATGCCTAAGCTGCGCCGAATGGCCGGCAATCGCGCACTCCGAAGCGTTAAGCGCCACGCCAGCGCATCCCCTGCCACCGGTTCAGCCAAGGCCCACGAGATCGAAGAGAAGACCCTCATCAATCTGGCCCTCGGGTAAGCGGATGGGTAGTTTTATGGATGATTTCCGGGGGTACCCCCCTCCCTATTGCCTGCGCGTAAGTCTCCTGGATTGATGGAGTTACGGGTTGGGCTCGCCTGCAAAATAGTCATAACAAACGGGTTGCTTCCAAAATCGAGCAAACAAACAAGTTAGCCCCGGCGGTGTGCCGGGGCTTTCCTTTTTTTGCCCTTAAGTTAATTATATGGGTTTGATTCTAACTAAATTTCATTTCTATTTCTTTTATTTTGTTGGAGTTGCGGGATTTTGGACTTGACAGACGATTTCCGGGCTGTTCTTGAACAATTATTTTGCAAGTGAATGAAAAAGAAAGACATATGGCGCTGCGGGCGCGAAGAAAAAGCTCGAACAGGGAGTCACTCACTTCCCTGTTCGAGCTTCTGCACTTTGTGTGCGTACCAAGGCAATGTGTGCCGCGAGGGTTGACCTAGTTGATCTGCGAGATCAGACGACGGCGAAGAAGTGCGGCCGCTGCCAGCAAGCCCGTACCTAGCAGAGCGATGCTGCTCGGTTCCGGTACGGAGGGCGGAGCCACAAATAGACCTGCGTTTAAGGTCGACAACTCCGAGGGTGCCAGATAGTTAGAGACATAAAGCAATTCGGCGTTGTAGATACCGGTTGTCCCAGTGAAGGTGAAGAATTGCGTGCTTGGATCGATTACGGTTTGTCCGGCCTGAGAAAATATGTTGTTGATGGGAAGACCTCCTCCGGGTGTGGCACTGATGTAGAGGTTCGCACCGTCATCGTGGAGGATTGTGTAGGTTGTGCCGTTTTGAAGGAAAACGTCACCCGTCAAAACCAATAATGTACCGATCGCGCTCTGGGTTGGAGAGAGCGAACTGGTAATGATGGTGTTGCCGGGATCAGATGTAAGAAATTGCTGAAGGGTGGTGAAGCTGTTACCGTATCCGGCGTTGTAGTTGAGCGAGTTGGAGATGAAGCTTACCGAACCACTGGAGCTTGCAATGGCGGCGTTGAGTGTAGCAAGCGTGACGCCATTCGTTGCGAACCCTCCGCCTCGTGGGTCACCGGGAGGAATGCTCGTTTGAGTGGCGATGTTGAGATAAGCAGTGCCGTCGATGATATCGGCACTCGCGATGCCTGGCACGCCTGCAAGCAGGACGGCCAAGCAGGATACTGCGATTCGAGATAGTTTCATAGTGTGTCCTCAGGGAGAAGATTTTGGGCCACTTGCAACTACTTGCAACTACGCAGTTAGATGCCTGCCAGCTGGCTCCCGTTGTCCCTTCGAAAAGCTCATCCTCAACAATAAAAAGCCCGAACAGGAGTAAATTCCTGTTCGAGCTTTTGCACTGGGTGAGCCTAGCACGGCGATAGGACGCCGCGAGGGTTGGTTTGGTTGGTCTAGGAAAACAGACGACGGCGAAGGAGTCCTGGCCACTGCTCAAGGCAACTTCGATGTTTGCTTGCCTCGTTTCATCGTCCCTTCGGAAGCTCATCCCCAACAATAAAAAGCCCGAACAGGAGTTAACCTCCTGTTCGAGCTTTTGCACCTGGTGAGCCGATCAACGGCACTTACTGCCGCAAGAGTTGATTACGAAAACAGACGACGGCGAACAAGTCCGGCCGCTGCCAGCAGACCCGTGCCAAACAGAGCGATACTGCTCGGTTCCGGCGTCGGCGTCGTGGGAACAGATTGGAGGCTGAGAGAGAGGGACGTTAAATTTGCCGGTGGCCCTTCAACCTCGCCATAATAAAGCATTGAGAATTTGGGGGCCACCCGGAATCATGCATGACGTGGCACCTATCGACTGTGGGGCAGCATTTGAGCAAAGGGTCGAGTTGCGTAGTGACGTCAAAAAGAATGACACCATCATCGCTATTGATGGTGACACTCGTTGAGTTGAGCTCCTCCGTTGTAAAGTCCCCGTGAACCTGAAGATCGTGCTCGTGGTGCAATTCATAAAAGCAGGTGACAGGGTCGTTGAGGTCAGCTGTGCCGCTGCCCGTAGGAGACGGTCGCAACGTATCGCCGACCCGATTTCAGAAAGCTGTCGATGGTGTAATGGCGGACTGGTTGCCGCTGACGTTGCTGTGCAATGTTGAAAACTGATGCCAGAGCATTGGTGAGAGTAGGTTGCGGTAGGTATGGGGTTAGAATAGAACGAGCTTCCAGGAGCTGGCACATTTCCGCCAGGTACAATAGCGCGACCGGAACATTCCATACCTGCACGAACACCGTGTCTGCCCGTAAGTTAGGTGCGGCTGCAAGCAAAAGTGCCATGCAGGGAACTACTATCCGAGACAGTTTCATAATCGTTTCCTCAGAGGTAAAGATTTGGCTACCCGTGCAACCGTACTAGGAGCACGTCCATAGCCATTTCCGCGTCATTTTCCGGGAAACGTAACTATCTGGATTCAGATTGCTTATTAGGGGATTGCGGGTGGGAATTATCCGGGCGGCGAATCGGAGACTGCAAGACCTTGCACTACAAGGGAGAATATTTCGTCCACGAAAAGGGAAATTATCAAATCCGCCGAAGGCCCTTATAAGCTCTCGAGGACCGGTATCATTCAAGAAAACGACGGCCTCGCCCGGGTCGGCCCTGTAATGGCGCTCGACCCCGGCGAGGACGAATTGATTTATGCAGTGAGGCGACGGCGAACCATGCCGGCGGCTGCGAGTAAACCGGTGCCAAACAGAGCGATGCTGCTGGGCTCTGGAACCGGCGGCGGGGGCAGTAAAAGGTTCGAGACCGGTAGGTTGGTCGTTAGGACTGCCGGAGCTCCATCAACCTCAGCGTAATAAACATCGGCTGTGTAGTTGCCTGCCGGGATGGTGAAGGAGTTGACCTCGGGCGAGGTTGCGTCCGGGAAGCTGACGAACGTACTTCCATTGAGGACGAGAATAAATCCGTCGTCGTGGGTGATATTGACCAACAGATCGCTGCTCAGCTCGAGGGTTCCGCTGAACAGGAAGAGGCTGTCCGTGGTGCAGGTGGGGCCAGACTGATGGCATCCGTTCGGAGTGTTCAGTTCAGTGGTAATTCCCTGAAGTCCTGCAGAGATCGTATCTCCGCCAGAGGTGAGAAAGTTGCTGATCTGGTAGTTGCCGGGGGCCGGTGCTGTTCATGTTAAAGACCGAGCCGGACGCATTTGAGATCGTTCCGGAGTAGGTGGGGCTGGTGCCGTAGACCGAGCTGCCAGGAACTGGCACGGTCTGGAATGCGGGAACCTCCCAAATGCTGACATTCACAGTGTCAGCATGCAGGCCAGGCGCCGCTGCGAGCAAAAGTGCCAAGCAGGGAATTGAAGCAAAAGACAATTTCATAACCGGGGTCCTTGGGGGAATAAGATTTGGCTTCTACGTGCGCAATGAATAGAGCACTTCAGTGGCCACTCTTTCCGCTCGCCCTGAGCAGCGTAAGTCCCTGTTTTCTCGATCCTGACCACGGTGTTTCTTTTGACAGGGGATTGGTTGGACCGCGTGTGCAATATTTTGCAGTTTGTGGAGTGAACTTTTTTTCAACATTGCAAAATTAATGTCCCATCTCGCCCTGTCTCTGTGGCATCGATCTGATATGGCTTGTCTTCCTGCCGCGTCAACGGGCAGGGCAATACGTCAAATGCTGCTTAAAGAGGAAACCCACGCAGCGCGGTGGGGGCTGTTGCGTGGGTATTCCGTTAAAGCAACGAAGTGGGTGGACTTCGTTATGACTGACTCAACCCGAAGGGAGTCTTGCCACTCGTTTAAGGTAACTTCAAAATCGATTGGAGTCAAGGGGGATTTCTAACCACCTTTCCCGCTTAAGTCTCACCCCCTCAGTCCAGGATGACGGAGCTATTGGGCCGCCGTACTTTTGGCCTTCAGAGGCTCGCCCATAACGTCCGGGCCCAGTTCGACCTGTGTACGAACGAGGGCGTCGGCGACCATGCGGCCGAAGAGCATCTGGCCCTTTTCGTTGAGGTGGGTGCGGTCGATGGGAGTCTTCTGGTTTTCGGCGCGCTGGTCGGCGTGGCCGGTGGCGTCGAACTGGTCGGCCTGCTCCTGCGTCATGCCTTCGAGGAGTTTGGTGGACATGGCATTAAGGTCGATGACGGTTACATTTTCTTCCATGCCGACTCTTTTGGCTGCGGCGGAGTAGGCGTTGAGATCCTCGACGAGCTTGCCGTCACGGTAGTTTCTGCGCGAGAGCGAGGTGACGACGACGGGGATGGCTCCGATGGCGCGGGTGTCGCGGATGTAGCGGCGGATATTGGCGGCGTAGGTGGTCTCGGGGTCGGTCTCGCGCTCGGGACCTTTGCCCTTCATGTCGTTGTGGCCGAACTGAATGAGGTAGTAGTCGCCTTTGTCGGCGAGGGCTTTGGCCCAGGCGCCTTCGTCGATGAAGCTTTTGGAACTGCGGCCGTTGAGGGCGTCGATTGATGCAGGTTACGTTGGGAGTCATGATGGCGCAGAAGCCTTTGCCCCATCCGCCTTCGGCGTTGACGGTGGAGTCGCCGACGAGGACGATTTTGACGGGGCCGCCTTCGATAATCTTCATGGCCTTGACGCCTTCGGGCGGGAGGGTTGCGGCTTCGGGATTGACGTATTTTGCGAGTTCGGGAGCGGCTTTGCCCATGTCGACGGCGACGATGCGGCCGAAGACGTAGGAGCCCTTCCAGTCGAGGTGAGTCTTGTCGTAGATGGTCTTGCCGTCGTCGTCTTTTTTGGTGATGGCGAGGGTGTTGCCTTCGTTTTCGCCGATCTTGTCGAGGTAGGCGATGCTGTCGCGCTGGAGGTCGATGAGCGGAACTTTCATTTCTGTTGCCACGCGCTTCATGGTGTCGGAGTGTGCGAGGAGGTCGGAGTGGATTTTGCCGTCGGCTTCGAAGTAGCGGCGGGTGAGAGGGGTGACGAGGATGGGTTTGATGTTGGCGGCGCGGGCTTCTTCGACGTAGCGGCGGAGGTTGGCTTCGTACTCGGCCATGGTGGTCTGGCGCGGGAGATGGTCCTTGCTCTCAAGGTCGTTGTGGCCGAATTGAATGAGCATGTAGTCGGGTTTGGTCTGGAGGCTTCGTTCCCAGAGGCCCTGCTCGCGGAAGGTCTTGGTGCTGGCTCCGCCTTTGGCCATGTTGACGCAATCGACCTTGGCGGTGAGGTTGGCGCAGAAGCCGCGGCCGTAGCCGGCGTTGTCGGTCTGGGTGGAGTCGCCGATGAGGTCGATGCGGATGGTGGTGCCGGGGGCGCGGGTGGCTGCGCTTGCGGGATCGAAGGCGCGGGGTGGATCTCCCTGGGCGAAGGCGAGGGTTGCGCCGAGTGTGGCTGAGAGTGCGAGGAGATGCGTCTTCGCGCGAGGCGACATGGGGAAAAACTCCTGGTCGGAAATGGTAGCGCATCTGGACGGACCACCTGAAGGTTGACAGAGGGAATGGGGAAGCGAAGACTTGTATGAGAAGGAAAAATTGCTTTCTATGAAGACAGTTACTGTTGAGACGGCCATTGAAGCGCCACCGACTACAAATAAACACCTGATTCGCTGGGTGGAGAAGATGGCTGATCTGACGCAGCCGGAGCGGATCCATTGGGTGGATGGGTCGCAGGAGGAGTACGACTTTCTGTGCGACCAACTGGTGAAGGCAGGGACCTTCACGAAGTTGAATGAGCAGCTTTGGCCGGGATGTTTTCTGGCGCGGTCTTCGCCGAACGATGTGGCGAGGGTGGAGGACAGGACGTTTATCTGCTCGCTGTCGAAGGACAGCGCGGGGCCGACGAATAACTGGGAAGACCCGTATGTGATGCGGAAGAAGCTGAAGCAGCTGTTCCGCGGGAGCATGCGCGGGCGAACGATGTATGTGCTGCCGTACTCGATGGGGCCGATCGGCGGGCCGATGTCGCAGATTGGCGTGCAGCTGACGGACTCGGCTTATGCGGTGGTGAATATGCGGATTATGGCGCGGATTGGTGCGCCGGTGTTTGCGGAGATCGATAAGGACGAGAAGCGGGTTGTGCCTTGCATGCATACGGTGGGTGCGCCGCTGGCTCCGGGTGAGAAGGATGTGCCGTGGCCGTGTAATGACGAGAAGTACATCGTGCATTTTCCGGAGACGCGCGAGATCTGGAGCTATGGGAGCGGGTATGGCGGGAATGCTTTGCTGGGGAAGAAGTGTTTCGCGCTGAGGATTGCTTCGAACATCGCTCGCGATGAGGGATGGATGGCGGAGCATATGTTGATTGTTGGGGTGGAGTCGCCGAAGAAGGCGGATGGGACGACGGAGAAGACGTATGTTGCGGCGGCGTTTCCGTCGGCGTGCGGGAAGACGAACTTTGCGATGATGATTCCGCCGGCGGGATTTGATGGGTGGAAGGTCTGGACTGTGGGCGACGACATCGCGTGGATTAAGCCGGACGCGAGTGGGCAGTTGCGGGCGATCAATCCGGAGGCTGGGTTCTTTGGAGTGGCTCCGGGAACGAGCGCGAAGACGAATCCGAATGCGATGGCTACGCTGGCGAAGAATACGATCTTCACGAATGTGGCGCTGACTCCTGAGGGCGGGGTTTGGTGGGAGGGGATGACGGAGAAGCCGCCGGCGTTTTTGACGGATTGGCGGGGGAATCCGTGGACTCCGGAGGTGGGGAAGGCTACGGGAGCTACGGCGGCGCATCCGAATGGACGGTTTACGGCTCCGGCGAGCCAGTGTCCTACGATCGATCCGGCGTGGGAGGATCCGGAGGGAGTGCCGATCTCGGCGTTTATTTTTGGCGGGCGGCGGCCTACGACGATGCCGCTGGTTTATCAGGCTTTCAACTGGTCGGCGGGAGTTTATGTCGGGGCTACGATGGGGTCGGAGACTACGGCGGCGGCGGGGGCTCCGGTGGGGAAGGTTCGGCGGGACCCGATGGCGATGCTGCCGTTCTGCGGGTATCACATGGGCGATTATTTCCGGCATTGGTTGAAGATGCAGCGGAACCTTTCGGCTACGCCGCGGGTGTTTCATGTGAACTGGTTCCGTAAGGGCGCGGACGGGAAGTTTTTGTGGCCGGGATATGGCGAGAACATGCGTGTTTTGAAGTGGATAGTCGATCGGGTGCGCGGGCGGGCGCTGGGGAAGGAGACGCCGATTGGATGGACTCCGCACTATGAGGACATCAATTGGAAGGGGCTGGATTTCCCGCGGGCTACGTTCGATGAGTTGCAGACGGTGGACCGGGAGCAGTGGAAGAAGGAGGTTATGGGGCATGAGGAGCTGTTTATTCTGCTGCATGACCATCTGCCTCCGGAGATGATTTATGAGCGGGAGCTGTTGATCTGCAGGCTTTAGTTTGAGATTTTTTGTGAGCGATTCCCCCTTGTTTTTCGAGGGGGTTTCGCATTTTTGTGTCGGAAAAGCGTGGTTTTTGGATGGTAAGTTGTGGTGATTTTGTGGTGAAGACGTGGTGGGATGCGTGGTGTTTTTGCGGTGCTAATTTATTTCACTTTTTTTCGATTTATTTTTGGCTATCGCCAGTTGACGAGGACATCGAGGGGCTGATTGCCTGCCTTCATCGACCGCTGCGAGGACCAGGAACCGCTGGCCGTCCCTGGTGACCACAAAGGGCTGCCGCCGCCCGTGGCTGGAACTATACGGTGGGAGCTTCGAACAGGGGCCTGGGGATACCGGCTTCGAAGGACGCGCCGTCGGTCTTCACGTCCACTGCAAAGTAGCTGTCGCCGAAGTGGAAGAACAACTCTTTGCCGTCGCGGCGCCATCTGGGTAGTTCGCCTCCGCTACGGAGACCTGCCATTTGCCGCGCGCTGCGACGGGTCCAGCGTGAACCCCTGGACATAGACTTCCGGCCTTCCGGATTCAGTCGAGCGATAGGCGACCCACCGGCCATTCGGAGAGAATTGACCCTGCTGGGTCCAGAATTCCGTGTTCAGGAACGGCACGGGCTTCCGGTCGCCATCGAGAGGCAGCACATAGAGATGGGCCGCACCAGGCGGCTGATAGTTATACATAAGATACTTGCCGTCGCGTGACCAGTCCTCGACGTTTTCCTGCCCTTCTCTTTCCTCCCAGCAACAACTCCTCCGAGCCTGAACCGTCGGCGGCCTTCCAATAGATGTTTCTTTGGCCCGTGCGGTCGGAGGTGAAGGCTATCCGTGTTCCGTCCGGCGACCAGATGGAATCCAGATCATCGGCGGGATCGAAGGTCAGCCGCGTCCTCGTGCCGCGCAGCAGATCGAAGATCCAGATGTCGCGGGTCTTGGTCTGCGGATCGCGGATGCCGACGGCCAGTTTCGTATCGTCCGGTGAGAGAGCGGGGTTCGAGTAGTCTGCGGCCTCGCCAACGGCACCGAGTCTCTTGCCGCTGCGATCGAACCACTGCAGTAGAGACTGGGAAGATTGGGAAGGCGCGGCGCCACACCAGCACGCCGTTGGGAGAGGCGGCAGAAGGTGGCGGCCGGGAGCGGGGCCCCGGCTGCCGCTCCCGTCTCGATGTGGTCTGCGACCGGACGCGGTTCGCCCTCCAAGGTCAGATTCCGGAGATCGAATGGCTGGGCCATGAGGACATCTCCTCTCATGAACAGGAGTTGGCCCGACTGGACATATGCGGCGTTGGCATTGGTGCCCACGATGAACTTGCGGTCATTCGAATCCAGCGAAGCGACGTAGATTCCCTGCTGATTGGGCCGATTACTCAAGGAGAGATAGAGGTAGTGCTTTCCATCGGGAAGAAACTGGGGCCAAAACTGACCGGTTTCGCCCTCCGCCAGCGGCCGAAGCGGTTTCGGGTCACCCCCGGCCGCAGAGACACGGTACAGTAGACGGGCTCTGTTTGTTGAGAGGATCACTCCGTCACGATTCCACGTCCCGCCGATAATCGGCATTGCAGTCGTGCAGATGGTGACGGGCGGTCCCCCGGAGACATCCACTCTCATGCAGGGTTCCTCTGGAGGTGAATGCGATCTGCCGCCCGTCGGGTGACCAGAAGGGAAATCGAAGGTCAACACCTGGGAGTGGGATCTCCGTCGCATTGGCTGCATTCAGGGGACGAACGAAGAGCCTGTCGTTGTCGAGCAGGGTGGCTGCTGCGGTAAAGGCGATGCGTTCGCCGTCCGGCGACACCGCAGGTATCTGGTAGAAGAAGAAATTCAGTTTATCCGGTGCGGGTATCTGGAAATGGACCTGTGCGGCCGGGGAGGGTTGTTTCGGCAGATGGGTCGCGATCCAGACGAGGATGCGAGGAGAAGCACCGCAGCCAGGCCAGCCGCAAGCTGCCACATGCGTTCGCGATTGCGGCGTTTGGCTGCGACGGGTGCGGGGATGCCGGCGTTTGAGCCGGATTCGGTTATCCATTCGAGTTCGCTGAGAAGGTCGCCGGCGCTCTGCCAGCGGTCGTCCGGGGATTTTGCGAGGCATTTTCGGACGAGGCGGTCGAGTGCCGGTGTGGCCATCGGCTGGATGGTGGAGACCGGCGGCGGATTGGTGGACATCACCGCGGCGATGAGGCTCGCTGAGCTGGAGCCTGCAAAACTTCTGCGGCCGGTGATCATCTCGTAGAGCATTGCGCCGAAGGCGAAGATGTCGGAGCGGGCGTCGGTCTCTTTGCCTTCGAGCTGCTCGGGCGACATGTAGGGATAGGTTCCGAGGATGGTGCCTTCGACGGTGAGCGGCGGCGGCTGGGTCAGGCCGATGGTCTCGATTGCGACGGATGCAGATGGGGCTGCCCATTTTGGCCAATCCGAAGTCGAGGAGCTTGGCTCCGCTGCGGGTGAGCATGACGTTGCCGGGCTTGAGGTCGCGGTGGATGATTCCCTTGCGATGCGCGGCGTCGAGAGCGCTGGCGATCTGGATGGCGATGCGGAGGGCTTCTTCGATGGGCAGCGGTCCTTTGCGGAGGCGTGCTTCGAGGGTTTCTCCTTCGAGATGCTCCATGACGAGGAAGTCGACGGAGTCTTCGCGGCCGATGTCGTAGAGGGCGCAGATGTGAGGGTGATTGAGGCTGGAGATGGCTCGGGCTTCGCGCTCGAAGCGCTCGGTGAAGCGGACGCCGGCATATTTTGATGGCGACGGTGCGTTCGAGGCGCGTGTCGCGGGCTTCGTAGACTTCGCCCATGCCTCCGGCGCCCAGCGGGGCGATGATTTCGTACGGCCCCAAACGCGATCTTGCAGCCATGGGCATATAGCTGGGAATAATACAGGAGCGGGATTTCGGGGAACATCATTTATGCGATTGCCGCATGAATGCTTTACCCATCGGGGGGTGTGGCTATCGCCAGTTGACCAGGACTTCTATTGGCACACTTACCTCTTTATCAACCGGTGAGAGGACAAGGAACCGCTGGCCGTCCCTTGTGACCGCAAATGGGGTGCTGCCGCCAACGACGTTGTTGGTTACCGTAGCAGCGTCGAACATGGGCCTGGGGATACCGGCCTCGAAGGACGCGCCCTCGGTCTTCACATCCACCGCGAAGAATGTGTTACCGAAGTGGTAAAACAACTCCTTGCCATCACGCCGCCACCTCGGTAGCTCCCCTCCCTTCGTGGAGATGAGCCATTTGCCGCCGGATTTCGACGAGTCCGGCGGGAAGCCCTGCACATAGACCTCCGATATGCCGGATTCGAAGGAGCGATACGCGAGCCATCGGCCATTCGGAGAGAGTTGCCCCTGATGAGAGATGAATTCAGTATTTACCAACGGCACGGGTTTCCGGTCGCCGGCGAGAGGCAGCGCAAAGAGACGGGGTCCAACAGGAGACATGAGCGTCATACACGAGATACTTGCCGTCTGTTGACCAGTCGTCGACGAATTTATCTTCGCCCTTTCCTCCCAGCAACAGCTCCTCCGGTCCCGACCCATCCGACAGCTTCTGATAGATGTCTCTTTGCCCCAGACGATCGGAAGTGAACGCAATCCGCGTTCCGTCCGGCGACCAGACCGCAGCCAGATCGTCCGCGGGGTCGAAGGTCGACCGTGTCTTCGTCCCACGTACCAGGTCAATGATCCAGATGTCATGCGTCTTTGTCTGCGGATCGCGGATTGCGATCGCCAGTTTTCTGTCGTCAGGTGAGAGAGCCGGATTCGAGTAATTCCCGGCCTCGCCCACAACGCCTAGTCTCTTCCCGTTGCGATCCAACCATTGCAATATTTTTTCAGAAGAAGAGACGCGGCGACGCCACGCCAGCACGCCGTTTGGCGAGGCGGAGAAGATGGCGGTCGCGATTGAGGTCCCTGAGCTGCATCCTCGCGACCTGCTCCACGACTCGACGCGGTTCGCCCTGCAATTTTAGATTCCGGAGATCGAACGGCTGAGCCATCAGCGCGTCTCCGCTCATAAACAGCAGTTGCCCCGGTTGTACATAGGTGGCATTTCCATTCGCAGCTACGATGAACTTGCGCTCAGTCGAGTCCAGAGAAGCGGCGTAGATACCCTGCTGATCAGTCTGATTACCCGAGGAGAAATAAAGGTAATGTTTTCCATCCGGCAGAAATTGGGGCCATGTCTGGAGAGTTTCGCCTTCCGCCAGCGACCGAAGCGGCCTCGGGTTCGCTATTGGCCGCGTCAACGCGGTACAGCAAACCAGAGTGTGTTGAGATGATGATGACTCCGTCACGATTCCACGTCCCGAACACTTCCCCAATACCACCCGGGATATTGCAGATGGTGACAGGCGGCCCTCCCGAAAGATCCACTTTCTTTAGGGTCTGTCCTGAGGAGAATGCGATCTGCCGCCCATCCGGCGACCAGAATGGATACTGGGCGACGGAATCGGGAATGGGGATCTCCGTCGCGGTTTCCGCATTCAGGGGGCGAATGAAAAGCCTGTTACCGTCTCGCCCATAGAGTCCCGCGGTGAAGACGATGCGTTCGCCGTCCGGCGACAACGCGAGCGTGTCGATACGCGCCGAAATGCAGTTTTTCTGGTGCAGGTATCTGGAAACGGACCTCCGTCGTCCCCGCAGGCTCCTTCCGCCTATGGACCATGGTCCACCAAGCCAGCGACACGAGCAGCAGCACCCCAGCCAGCCCCGTTGCGATCCACGCCAGCTGCCGCTCGCGATTGCTCGGTTTGGCCGCAACCTGTGCGGGAATACCGGCTTGTGATCCCGTTTCAGTTATCCATTCCAACTCACTGAGCAGATCACCGGCGCTCTGCCAGCGGTCGTCGGGGGACTTGGCGAGGCATTTTCGGACGAGACGATCGAGCGCGGGTGAGGCCATCGGCTGGATGGTGGAGACTGGCGGCGGATTGGTGGACATTACGGCCGCGATGAGGCTCGCGGTGCTGGAGCCCTTGAAAGCTTCTGTGGCCGGTGATCATCTCGTAGAGCATTGCGCCGAAGGCGAAGATGTCGGAGCGGGCGTCGGTCTCCTTGCCTTCGAGTTGCTCGGGAGACATGTAGGGATAGGTTCCGAGGATTGTGCCTTCGACGGTGAGCGGTGGTGGTTGGGTTATGCCGATGGTCTCGATTTGGACGGATGTGATGGGGCCGCCCATTTTGGCTAATCCGAAGTCGAGGAGCTTGGCTCCGCTGCGGGTGAGCATGACGTTGCCGGGCTTTAGGTCTCGGTGGATGACGCCCTTGCGATGCGCGGCGTCGAGAGCGCTGGCGATCTGGATGGCGATGCGGAGGGCTTCTTCGATGGGCAGCGGTCCCTTGCGGAGGCGCGCTTCGAGGGTCTCTCCCTTCGAGATGCTCCATGACGAGGAAGTCGACGGAGTCTTCGCGGCCGATGTCGTAGAGGGCGCAGATGTGAGGGTGATTGAGGCTGGAGATGGCCTTTGCTTCGCGCTCGAAGCGCTCTGTGAATCGGATATTGCAGACTTTGATGGCGACGATGCGTTCGAGCCGGGTGTCGCGGGCTTCGTAGACTTCGCCCATGCCTCCTGCTCCGAGCAGGGAGATGATCTCGTATGGCCCCAACCGCGTGTTGGTCGCTAAGGGCATATGCTCGAAATGATACAGGACGCCTCAGCGAGCACTGCACGGCAATCCAACCGATCGCCTCTGATCGAATCGTCGAGAGCCCGGACGGAGAATTCACGCATCCGATTTGAAGCTGTGCGATTCTAATCGCAATATCGGAGCGCCGCAGGCTCGTCCGCCGGGAAGGTCGCTTCGGAGTGGGCTCGAACTTAACCGTATGGAGATCATCATGGCCACCCCAGAGCAGTTCGACGCAATCATTATCGGCAGCGGAGAAGCGGGCAAATACATGGCCTGGACCCTTGGCGCGCAGGGCAAGCGTGTGATCACTATCGAGGACAAGCGCATCGGCGGAGCCTGCCCCAACGTCGCCTGTCTTCCGAGCAAGAACGTCGTCCATAGCGCCAAGGTCGCCTCGTTCTTCCAACGCGGCGCCGAGTTCGGCATGGTTTATGGCGACTGGCACGTTGATATGGCGGGCGTGAATGCGCGCCGCCAGAAGATGGTCGATAGCAACCTGCAGGTGCACCTGGCGAACTTTGCCAAGAGCCACGTTGAGGTTGTCATGGGCTTCGGCCGATTTATTGGCGAGAAGACTGTCGAAGTTGCTCTCAATGCCGGCGGCACGCGGACCCTGCGTTCCGACCGAATCTTTATCTCCACTGGTTCCCGCGCGACGATCGATCCGATGCCCGGGCTTGCGGAATCGAAGCCGCTTACACACATTGAAGCTCTTGAACTCACCGTTCTGCCGGAACATCTGCTCATCCTCGGCGGCGGCTACGTCGGCCTCGAATTCGCTCAGGCGATGCGCCGCTTCGGCGCCCGCGTTACGGTCATCGAGCGCAACCCCAGCATTGCGCATCGCGAAGATCCCGATGTCATTGAAGGCCTCGAGCAGCTGTTCGCTGACGAAGGCATCGAGGTTGTCTCGAACGCTGCGGTGGCGCGCGTTGAAGGGACATCGGGCAAATCCGTAACTTTACACGTGACGTTGCCCACGGGCGAAACGACGATTCAGGGTTCGCACCTCCTGGTGGCCACAGGCCGAACACCCAACACAAAGAATATGGGTCTCGAAGTCGTCGGAATCAAGACAACGCCCGCCGGGCACATTCAGGTGAACGACCGCCTCGAAACCACGGCTCCCGGCGCCTGGGCAATGGGCGACTGCGCGGGATCGCCGTACTTCACGCACATCTCGTTCGACGACTTTCGCGTTGTTCGCGACAACCTTGCCGGAGGCAACCGCACAACCACCGGCCGCCAGGTCCCATCGTGCACCTTCATCGACCCCGAGTTGGCGCATGTCGGGCTGACGGAGAACGAGGCGAAGCAGAAGGGGGTGGCTTATCGGCTGGCGTAAGGTCCCTATGCTCTCGAATCTTCGCGCGCGGACTTTATCGGAGACGCGCGGCTTCATCAAGGCCCTGATCTCTGAAAACGATCGCATCCTCGGCTTCACTGCCTTCGGCACAGGCGTTGGAGAACTTCTCCCGGTCGTCCAACTGGCAATGTCCGCCGACCTGCCCTACACGGCCATCCGATCTCTGATCGTCTCCCACCCCACCATCTCGGAGGGGCTTGTGTCCTTACTCACTGCCGTCCCGCCACTGACTCCTGCATGACGCGAAATTATTTTCGAGCGGAAGTAGGGGCCGTGCGTCTGTGTGGGTAGAAGGGATTTATGGCTTCGGTTGAGGGATTGAGCCTGGTGTTGTCTGCGATGGAGAGCGAGCGGGCCGAGGTGGATCTCGGGGAGCTTGTGGGGACGTACTCTGCTTTGTTGTTTCGCGTGGCGCACTCGGTGCTGCGGAGTCAGACTGAGGCCGAGGATGTGGTGCAGGATGTTTTCGTGCGGGTGCTGGAGCATCGGCGTTCGCTGGGCGCGGTGCAGGATATGCGGGTCTGGCTGGTGCGGATTGCGTGGAATCTTGCGGTGGATCGCAGGCGCCGGGTGAAGCCGGAGCAGATGGATGAGATTTTTGTTGCGGGTCTGGCGGCGAGAAGTGTGCCGGCGGATCGGGCGGTGGATGAGGCTCGGCGGATGAGGGCTGTGCTGGAGGAGATGGAGAAACTGCCGAAGGCGGAGCGGCATGTGCTGCTGCTCGCGGCAGTGGATGAGTTGGGGACGGCGGAGATGGCGGAGGTGCTGGGGCGAAGTGAGTCCGCGGTGCGGGCTCTGCTGTTTCGCGCGAGGACGAGGCTGCGGGAGCGGTTGGAGATGAAGGAGGGTCGGCGATGATGAGACCGGATGAGGCAATGGACAGGGTGCTGGCTGGGCTGCGGGATGTGGAGGCTCCGATAGGGTTGGAGCGGCGAATTCTGGAGCGACTGGAGAGTTCGGCGGAGGTGCGGGCGGGAGTGGGTTGGAGGGCGATGTGGCTTGGGCGTCCCTGGTTGAGCGTGGCTTTGGGGTGTGGGGTTGTTGCGGCGGTGATTGGGGTTGTGATGGCGATTCCAGCGGTGCATCGGCGTGGGCCTGTTCTGGTGAGGGGGAATGATGCTGAGGCGAAGGTCGTGGCGGGTCGTGAGGCCGTGGTGGAGAATACGCGGGGTTTTGTGGAGAAGAAGCGGGTTTGGGGCGGGGTGGGTTCGGTGTCGTCGCAGAGGCAGGTATTGGTGGGTGATGTGCAGGGGGAGGAGGATTCGGTGGCGATGAGCGAGATGCGGGCGGCGAGTTTTCCTGCTCCGCCGATGCCTTTGACTGACGAGGAGAAGCTGCTGTTGCGGGTGGTGCAAAAGGGCGATCCGGTGGAACTGGCGATGCTCGATCCGAAGGTGGAGGCTCTGCGGGATGCGGAGGAGAAGGCGGAGTTTCAGAGGTTTTTTGCGAAAGCTGCGGTGAAGGATCCGGAGGGAGATGCGGTTCCGGTGACTGATAAGGCGGCGCCCTCGGATGAAAAGGCTTCGCCGGTTGAGACTCCGGCAGAGGAGCCTAAACGGGAGCAGTCGACGACGGTAGAGAGAAAATAACGATGAACCATGAGGCAAAAAGGAGAAGAACGATGAAGTTCGGGAATGCAGTTCTTGGTGTGGCTGCGGTTTTGGGATTGGCGACTGCGAGTGCGTGGGGGCAGTTGACGGATTGCAGCGGGCCGGGGACGAAGTGTCCGACTGGTTCGCCTGTGGTTGCGGCTCCGAATTCGCGCATGGATACGCGGCCTTTCCAGATGTTTTATCTGACCAATGCCTCGCAGCAGAATGAGGCGAATGAGATTGTGGTTGCGATTCGTAATCTGCTTGATCCGACAGTGAAGATTTATCTGGTTCCGAGCCAGAATGCCATCGCAGTGCGCGCAATGCCGGAGGAGCTGGCGTTGGCGCAAAAGGTGATCAATGATCTTGACCGTCCGAAGAAGGCTTACCGGTTGACTTATACGATCACAGACATTGATGGAGGTAAGAGGATTGGAGTGCAGCACTTTTCGACAATCGTTACGGAAGGGCAGAGGTCGCTGGTGAAGCAGGTGAGTAAGGTCCCGGTGGTGACGGGCTCGTATAACAATTCGAGTTCGCAGGCGGAGTCGCAGGTGACGTATCTGGATGTAGGGCTGATTTTTGATTCGACGCTGGCCAGCTATGGTGGAGGGGCGTCGTTGCGCTCGAAGGTGGAGAGGTCGAGCATAGCGGAGGAGAGGTCGGGAGTGGGGCCTCAGGACCCGGTGGTGCGGTCGACTTCGGTGGAAGGGACGTCATTTCTAATGGCGGGCAAGCCGGTAGTGCTGGGGTCGTTGGATATTCCGGGGAGTACTCGGCATCTGGATGTGGATGTAATGATTGAACCGATTGTGCAGTAGGAGCTCCGCGGCGGCCTGGTTTGGCTGGGCTGCCGCTTTCGGGTTGAGGGGCGTTTTTGGTGGTTTTTGGAGGGATTGGCTGCGGGAGGGTGGCTGCGCTGGTAAACTTAAAGTTCTGCGCTGTGGATAGGCGCAACAAGCTCTCTCAAAGCGGCTAGACCGCGGCGAGCCATGAAAAGGAAACAACAGACCAGTGGACCAGCAGACCAAGAAAGCTCTCAAGCACGACCAATTTGTCGACACCACCACCCACGGCCTTGAGTGGGCCAAGGAAAACCGCCGCTCAGTGATGCTTACGAGCGCCATTGTGCTGGCAGCGCTTGTGCTTGTGGTTGGGGGTGCGCTGATTTACAACAGCCGTTCGGAGGCAGCTTCTACGGCCTTTGGACAGGCGATTCAGGCTTACCAGACGCCGCTGGCGGACCCGGGGCAGGTTGTTCCTCCTGGAGTGAAGACGTTTCCTTCGGTGACGGAGCGGGCGAAGGCGGCCAATGCGTTGTTTGTCGGCGTGGCGGACAAGTATGGAATGACTCCGGATGGGAAGAACGCGCGCTACTTCGCCGGCCTTACATATATGGAGCAGGGGAAGAACGACCAGGCCGAGGCTACGCTGAAGCAGGTGGCGAGCGGATGGAATGGGGATCTTGCGGCTTTGGCGAAGCTGTCGCTGGCGCAGATTTACCGGCAGACGAACCGGGATTCGCAGGCGATCGATCTGTACAACGAGTTGACGGCGAAGCCTGCGAGCACGGTGCCGAGCGGGTTGGCGCAACTGCAGCTGGCTGAGCTTTATGAGTCGGAGAACAAGCCGGACCTGGCGAAGAAGATTTATGCGCAGTTGAAGGATAAGGATCCGAAGGGACCGGCTGGTTCGCTGGCTGCGGCGAAGCTGAATCCGGCTCCTGCGGGGCCAGGTGGTCTATAACAGCAGAGTTTTTTCAGGCAGGATTTTGAGAGATGGGTTCGGGACGCCAGACTTCTTTTGGCGTCCCGAATCTTTTTCGAGTGGCTGTTGCGTGATTAATCCATATCGTCTGGATAGACGACGTTGTGGTCGTCGCGGAACTTGAGGGCGGCTTCGGCGTCGGTGCGGAGTTTGGTGAGTACGCTCCATTGGTCGTTGAGTTTTGGGGGAGCGACCCAGACGGGGAGCGGCATGCGGAGATAGTCGGAGAGGGCGAGGGCGTGGGGCTCGTAGAGGGCGCGGATGGTGTTGAGGCGGCGGGCGGCGGCGGGGTCGCCGCAGAGATGGAGCTGGTTGTCGCCCAGCGCTTCGCAGAGATGGTAGAAGTCTTTGGAGGAGAGGCGATTGATCTCGGCCTGCCGGGCCCAGGACTTGCGCTGCTGAACATTGAAGACGCTGCCGATATCGACGAGGGCGTGGCGGGCCATGACGAAGGTGAGCTGGGCCTGCCGGGAGGATTCGCCTTCGACGACGGAGATAAGCAGGGAGCAGGTGTCGAGGATGGAGACGAGGGCGGAGAGCCAGCTCTGGGTATCGTGCTGGGAACGGTAGTAGCAGAGGATGGGGTAGGAGATGTGGGATTCGAGGATCTCTGCGGACCAACGCTCCCATTCGGCGAGGAGGGTGGTGATGGCCTCCTGGCTGCCTTTGAAGGCGTGGCGGCGGAAGAGTTCGGCGGCATTGGGTGGTGAGCCGGCGCGGGAGTCGAGGAGGGCGACGCTGACTTCCCGGCGGGAGAAGGCCTGGTAGAGGACCGGGACATAGCTGATGACGAGGGCGACGAAGCCAAGGCCGACGCCTGACTCGCAGATGATGAGGCCGCGGGCAAAGACGCTGTGCGGGACGACGTCGCCGAGGCCAAGGGTGAAGAGCGTAGTGCCGCTGACATAGATGTCTGTGCCGAACTGTGCGAGGAGGCCGGTGCGGGATCCCATCATGACGTCGCCAAAGGGCGAGCGCATGGAGAAATAGAACATGGCAAAGCCAAAGACGAGGAGAATCGCCCATATCAGCAACAACATAAGAAGTGAGAGGGGACCGTAGATGCTGTAGATCTGCTCGCGGATTTTGGCGTTGCGGGCGCGGCCGGCGAGAGCTGCCCATGGAGCCCAAGTGGCGATGACGAAGAGGCGAGTGATCTGGAAATGTCCGGTTGGGCGGCGAGGCAGGATGATGGTCTGGAAGGCGTCGAGGGCGACCCCCATGCAGCAGAATAAGCCGAAGATGAAGGCGATAACGTGCACGAAAGAATCTTCTCCGTTTGAAGCGAGGAATCTGGGTCAACCTTACCAGAGGCAAGGCTTGTGACTTTTGAGGCAGCGCCTGGGTCTGACTGACAGACAAGGTTGGACCAATTGGATGATGTTAAATTCACGATAGTTTCGCAGAAGCTTCGTATTATTTCTTTGCGACCTGATTGAAACGAAAGGCGAATTGGAGCGTCGAATCGGCGCGACTTAATTTTCATTCGACAACAAAGTTTTTTGAGCCTAAGCTTAGTTCTATCGAAGCGACTGTAATCGTTTGAAGTCGTCAGAAATCGATAGAGGGAGGGATTATGCAACGAGTTCTCGTAGTTGACGACGATCGTCTGGTTGCCGATACGCTGACCCTCATCTTCGAGAGAAACGGCTTTCGTGCGCGTGCGGTCTATTCAGCGGACGAAGCGCTTGAGTGCGCGCGGGAGTTTCACCCTGATCTTCTGCTCTGCGACGTGACGATGCCGGGCCGCGACGGGTTGTCGCTGGTGGCGGACATGACTCGGGAGCTTCCGAATTGCCAGATTCTTGTGCTGACGGGTTTCTACTCCAACGTGAAGAACGTTCGCGAGCATGCGCAGAAGCTTTCACGGCCTTTGGGCATTCTGACGAAGCCTTGCCAACCCACTGAACTGCTGCGCGAGGCTGCCGCTCTGCTGGCAACCGCTTAGCGAGACGGTGCGATGCAGGATCTTGGCCGCACTTTAATTGCTCTTGGTGGGATGCTAGTTGTTGTGGGTGTTGTGGTCCTGGTGCTTGCGAGGCTGCAGGTTCCTCTTGGCCGACTTCCGGGTGACTTCAAATGGCAGGGACGCGGGTGGTCGGTGTCGTTTCCGCTGGCGACTTCGATCCTTTTGAGTGTGGTGCTTAGCCTGCTGTTCTGGATTGTGGGACGCATGCGGCGGTAGCTGCTGGATTCCAACGAGCGATGCTAGACTCAGGCGGTATGCCCCTAAGTGAAGATCAGCCTCCGACCCTGGCCAGCCTGCGAGCGCGGCGCGGGGATATTCGCGCCCGAAGGCCGTTGTCTTCGCGGGGAGTTGATGAAGATTTTGAGGAGCAGACGGATCTCTTTGCTTCGCTGACGATGATAGAGCCGGTGGAGGATTCGCGGCCGGTTCCGGTTGAGATTTCGCCAGTCGAACCTGCTCTGGCGCCGGCTGTTTTGCCGCCAATAGAGACGGCTTCTGCGAGTGCGACGGAGCTTCGCATTTGGAGCGTGCAGGCGCTGGTGTTCGATATCCGGCGGCAGGTGGAAGGCAAGTACGAGAATGTCTGGGTCGAGGGTGAGATTTCGGGCTGCAGGACGGCTCCTTCGGGCCATGTCTACTTCACGTTGAAGGATGATGAGGCACAACTGCCGGTGGTGCTTTTTCGACGGCAGGCCGGGCTGCTGCGATTTCGGCCGGCGGATGGTCTGGCAGTGCTGGTTCGTGGGCGGGTGTCGCTTTATGAGAGCCGCGGGCAACTGCAATTAATTGCAGAGACGATGGAGCCGCGTGGTGCGGGGGCTCTGCAGCTGGCGTTTGAGCAGTTGAAGGCTCGGTTGCTTGCGGAGGGGTTGTTCGATGTTGCGCGGAAGCGCCCGCTGCCGGCGTTTCCGAAGTGCATTGGGATTGTGACGTCGCCGGCGGGTGCGGTGATCCGCGATATGGTGACGATTGTGCGGCGGCGGCATGCCCGACTGAATTTGCTGGTGTATCCGGCGACGATGCAGGGGCTCTCGAGTCCGGCTTCGGTTGCTGAGGGGATTCGGTGGTTCAATGCGAATCCGTCGCTGGTGGATGTGATTGTGATTGCGCGCGGGGGCGGGTCGCCGGAGGACCTGGCGGGATTTAACGATGAGACGCTGGCGCGGGTGATTGCGAGTTCGAAGCTGCCGGTGGTTTCGGCGATTGGTCATGAGACGGACTTTACGATTGCGGATTTTGCGGCGGATCTTCGTGCGCCGACGCCTTCAGCTGCGGCTGAGCTGATTACCGCGGCACAACATCGGGTTGAGGAGAGGATTGATGCGCTGGCGGCTCGAGTGGAGCGGGCGGGACACTTTCATCTGATGCATGCCCGGCAGAGGTTGGCGCGGCTGTCGGCGGAGTCGGTGCTGAACCGGCTGCGCGATGCGGTGAGCCGCCGGGACCAGAGGCTGGATGAGCTGCGGCTGCGGCTGGAGGGGCTTGCGGTGCGGCGGGTGCGTACGGCTGGTCAGAGGCATGCGGTGCTGGCGGAGCGTCTGAGGCGGCGGGAGTTAACGGCACGGATTGCGGGGATGCAACGGCGGCTGCAAGATCTGGATCAATCTTTACGAGTGTCGGCGACGGGAATGCTTGCGGTGCGAAGGTCGCGTTTGAGCGGGGCTTCGGCGCGTCTCGAGACGCTTTCGCCCGTGGCGGTGCTGTCGCGCGGCTATGCTCTTGTATATGGAGCAGACGGCAAATTGTTGCGGTCTGCAGCGGAGACTGCAGAGGGCCAGATGATTCGTGCGCGGCTTGGGCGCGGCACAGTGGACGCTGAAGTCAAGAGTACGAATAGGAACGAAACACCTGCAACGGAGAACCGCAAGCGATGAAGAAACTGTTTGGAACGGACGGCATTCGAGGCGTTGCGGGTAAGGCGCCTCTGGATTCAGCGACTGTCTATGCGATAGGGCTTGCTTTGGCTCACAGTCTTGCAAAGAAGGCGTCTTCTCCGCGGGTTCTGCTGGGCATGGACACACGCGAGTCGAGCGAGTGGATTGCCGGGACGCTGGCGGCGGGTGTGACGGCGGGTGGAGCTTCGGTTGAGAGCGCGGGCGTGATTACTACGCCGGCGGTTGCGTTTCTTACGCACAAACATGGGTTTGCCGCGGGAGTTGTGATTTCGGCTTCGCACAACCCGTGGGAGGACAACGGGATTAAGTTGTTCGGGCCGGATGGATACAAGCTTCCCGACGCGGTTGAGGTTGCGATTGAAGATGAGATCTTTCGTCAGCTTGCGGATTTGAAGACTCCGGGTGAAAGGCTGTCGCCTCCTGACGTGAATGAGGCCGATCGCGCGGAGTATGTTCATTTTCTGCTGGCGGCTGTGCCGGGACTGTCGCTTGCCGGCCGGCGGATTGTGATCGACTGTGCGAATGGAGCTGCTTCTTCGGTGGCGCCGCAGCTCTTTGCGGGGCTTGGCGGAGAAGTCGTCATTACGCACGCGAGTCCCGATGGGCGAAACATCAATAAGAACTGTGGAGCGCTGCATCCGGAGATTGTTGCGGCCCAGGTGAAGCAGTGTAAAGCTTCGATGGGGATTACGTTTGACGGCGATGCGGACCGTGCGCTGTTTGCCGATGAGAATGGATGCGTGGTGAATGGTGATGCGATTCTGCTGCTGGCAGGGCGGGATCTGCAGGCGCGAGGCTTGCTGACGAATTCGACTGTGGTGGCGACGACGATGTCGAATATGGGGCTGGAGGCGGCGTTGAGACGGAGCGGCATCCAGATGCTGCGGGCGGCTGTCGGGGACAAGTATGTTCTGGAGCAGATGATTGCCACGGGCGCGGCGCTGGGCGGGGAGCAGTCGGGGCACATTATTTTTTCCGGGCGGAGCACGACGGGAGATGGGCTGCTGACGGCGCTGCTGCTGCTGGATATTGTGCATCGCAGCGGCAAGACGCTGGCTGAGCTGGTTGCGGACCTGAAGGTGTTTCCGCAGGTGATTGTGAATGTGAAGGTGCGGGAGAAGAGGCCGCTGGATGGAATTCCTGCGGTGGCGGCGGCGATTCGCGCGGCTGAAACGGAACTGGCCGATACTGGCAGGGTGGTGATTCGGTATTCGGGCACGGAGGCGCTGGCGCGGGTGATGATTGAAGCGGAATCGGAGCCGCTGATGCGACATCATGCCAATACGATTGCTGCAGCCATTCGGACCGAGCTTGGCATCTAAAGACGGATGATACGGACAAGGAACCGAAGGCTAAAGCGTGAATTCGTCGTGAATTCATTCGGGGGTTCGATTGCAACATGGCAGGGCAACTAGAAGAATAAGTGAGTTGATCCGTGACGCTGTAACCGTCCGGCACTCGGTATAAGGAGCAAGTGGATGGCGATGAAATTGACACCTCTCAGCGAGCGCCCGGCGTGGAAGGCTCTGGAAGCACACCATCAGAAGATTCAGGGGATGGAACTGAAGCAGTTGTTTGCAAGCGATCCTGAGCGTGGGGACCGGTTCACGCTGGAGGCGGCGGGGCTTTTTCTGGACTACTCGAAGAACCGGATTACGGATGAGACGCTGAAGCTGCTGGTGCAGCTGGCGGAGGAGTCGGGGCTGCGGGCGAGGATCGATGCGATGTTCGGCGGGGAGAAGATCAACATTACGGAGAATCGCGCGGTGCTGCATGTGGCGCTGCGGGCGCCGAAGGGTGAAGTCGATAGTGGTGGATGGGGAGGATGTTGTTCCGGGGGTGCATGCGGTGCTGGACAAGATGGCTGGCGTTTGCCGATCGGGTGCGCAGTGGAGCGTGGAAGGGGCATACGGGCAAGCGGATTCGCAATGTGATGAATATCGGGATCGGCGGGTCGGACCTGGGGCCGGTGATGGCGTATGAGGCGCTGAAGCATTACAGCCAGCGGGATATTACGTTCCGGTTTGTGTCGAATGTGGATGGGACGGACTTTGCCGAGGCGGTGCGGGATCATGAATGCGGAGGAGACGCTGTTTCTGGTTGCGTCGAAGACGTTTACGACGCTGGAGACGATGACGAATGCGCATTCGGCGCGGGATTGGACGCTGGCGGCGCTGGGTGGCGATGAGAAGGCGGTGGCGAAGCACTTTGTGGCGATCTCGACGAACGCGAAGGAGGTATGCGAAGTTCGGGATCGATACGGCGAATATGTTTGGGTTCTGGGACTGGGTGGGTGGACGGTATTCGATGGACTCGGCGATTGGGTTGTCGACGATGCTGGCGATTGGGCCGGAGAACTTTCGCGCGATGCTGAGCGGATTTCATGAGATGGATGAGCACTTCCGGACGGCTCCGTTTGAGAAGAATCTGCCGGTGCTGCTGGGGCTGCTGACGGTTTGGTATACGGACTTCTTCGATGCGCAGACGATGGCGGTGCTGCCGTATGAGCAGTATCTGAAGCGGTTTCCGGCGTATCTGCAGCAGTTGACGATGGAGTCGAACGGCAAGCATGTGACGCTGGATGGGACGACGGTGGAGTACGGAGACGGGGCCGATCTACTGGGGCGAGCCGGGGACGAATGGGCAGCACTCGTTTTATCAGCTCATCCATCAGGGGACGCGGCTGATTCCTTGCGATTTCATCGGGTTCTACAAGACGCTGAATCCGCTGGGCCGGCATCATGACATGCTGATGGCGAATGTGTTTGCGCAGGCAGAGGCGCTGGCGTTTGGGAAGACGGCGGAGCAGGTGAAGGCGGAGGGGACTCCGGATTGGCTGGTGCCGCATCGGGTGTTTGAGGGGAATCGGCCTTCGAATACGATTCTGGCGGAGCAGCTGACGCCGAAGGTGCTGGGCAAGCTGGTCGCTCTGTATGAGCACTCTGTGTTTACGCAAGGGACTGATCTGGAGTATCGACTCGTTCGACCAATGGGGCGTTGAGCTGGGGAAGGTGCTGGCGCAGAAGATTATCGGTGAGTTGGAGAGCGCGACGGAGCCGGCGATGACGCATGACACTTCGACGACGAATTTGATTCGGAGATATCGAAAGAACAAGTGACGTGGAGTTGCTACTGCGATCCCATGAGGTGCGCTGCGGATGTGTGGCTAACCTAACCAGTTTTTGAGAGGGAGAGAGCATGCAACTTGGGATGGTGGGATTGGGCAGGATGGGCGCGAATATGGTTCGGCGGCTGGTGGCGCACGAGCACGAATGCGTTGTGTTCGATCGGTCGGCGGATGCCGTTGCTGGGCTTGCTAAGGAGAAGGGCGTTACGGGGGCTTCTTCGCTTGAGGATTTTGTGAAGAAGCTTGCCAAGCCTCGAGCCGTTTGGATGATGATTCCTGCGGGAGTGGTGGAGCAGACGATTGCGGCGATCGCACCGCTTCTGGAGAGCAACGATATTTTGATTGATGGCGGAAACTCGTACTACATCGATGACATCCGGCGCGCGAAGGAGCTTGCAGTGAAGGGGATTCGTTACGTGGATGTGGGGACAAGCGGCGGTGTGTGGGGACTGGAGCGCGGGTACTGCATGATGATTGGTGGGCCGGATGCCGCGGTGGAGTATCTGGATCCGATCTTCAAGACGATTGCTCCGGGGATTGGAGATGTTCCGCGGACTCCTGGGCGGGAGAAGCTTGGGGGGACAGCGGAGATGGGTTATCTACACTGCGGGCAGAGTGGCGGCGGGCACTTCGTGAAGATGGTGCATAACGGGATTGAGTACGGAATGATGGCGGCCTATGCGGAGGGGCTTGGGGTGTTGAAGGCAGCGAATATCGGCAAGCATACGGCCGAGATCGACGCGGAGACGACGCCGCTTCGCGATCCGGAGCATTATCAGTATGACTTCAATCTGCCGGATGTGACGGAGGTTTGGCGGCGCGGGAGCGTGATTGCCTCATGGTTGCTGGACCTGACCGCTACGGCTCTGTTGACGGATCCGGAGATGTCGAAGTTTGGCGGGAGGGTTTCGGATTCGGGCGAAGGGCGCTGGACGATTAAGGCGGGGATTGATGAGGGCGTTCCGACTCCGGTGTTGACGACGGCGCTTTACGAGCGGTTCAGCTCGCGTGGAAATGATGATTTCTCCAATAAGCTTTTGTCGGCGATGCGGTATGAGTTTGGTGGTCATCTAGAGAAGCCTGCGGCGAAATAGAGCTGCAGATTGAAGGAGAGAATTCGTGGGTCAACCTCATTCGGATGCGTTGGTGTTCTTTGGAGCGACAGGCGATCTGGCGTATAAGAAGATTTTTCCTGCGCTGCAGGCGATGGTGAAGCGCGGCAATCTTGATGTGCCTGTGATCGGGGTGGCGAAAGCCGGGTGGAACCTTGACCAGTTGAAGGCGCGTGCGAAGGACAGCCTGGAGCAACATGGCGGTCTGGACGCGGCGGCCTGGGCGAAGCTGAGTTCGCTGCTGCGGTATGTCGATGGAGACTACTCGGATCCGGCGACATTCGTTGCGGTGCGGAAGGAGCTGGGGACGGCGAAGAATCCTGCGCATTACCTGGCGATTCCGCCGTTCATGTTTGAGAAGGTGGTGGAGCAGTTGGTGCAGTCGGGGTCGGCGCAGGGTGCGCGGATGATTGTGGAGAAGCCGTTCGGCCACGATCTGGCTTCGGCGCAGGAGTTGAACCGGATTCTACTGTCGGCGTTTCCGGAGTCATCGATATTTCGGATCGATCATTACCTGGCAAAGGCTCCGGTCCACAACATGGTGTCGTTTCGGTTTTCGAATTCGTATCTTGAGCCCTTGTGGAACCGGGATTACATCGAGAGTGTGCAGATTACGATGGCGGAGGATTTCGGGATTCAGGGGAGGGGCGCGTTTTATGACCAGACGGGTGCGCTGCGCGACGTGGTACAGAACCATATCTTCCAGATCCTTTGCAATTTGGCGATGGAGTGCCCGGCGGGGCGTGACAGCGAGTCAATGCGGGACGAAAAAGTGAAGGTGTTGCGGGAGATTCCGGCGATTGGGGCGAAGGACCTCGTGCGCGGGCAGTTTATTGGGTATCTGGATGAGAAGGGAGTCGCGAAGGACTCGAAAACGGAGACGTTTGTGGCGCTGCAGCTGGAGATCAAGTCATGGCGGTGGGATGGGGTTCCGTTCTACATTCGCGCGGGAAAGAACCTTCCGATGACTTGCACGGAGGTGATGGCTCGTATGCGGAGGCCGCCGACGACCAATATGACAGTGCCCAATACTCCGCAGAATTATTTGCGGTTTCGGATTTCGCCAGAGATGACGATTGCGATGGCGGTTTCAGTGGCGGCAGAGAACGAAGGTGGTACGCGCCAGGAGGTAGAACTGGTGGCCTGCCGGCATGCGCGGCCGGGCGAGGTGGAGGCGTATGAGCGGGTGCTGACGGATGCAATGCACGGGGATGCGACGCTGTTTGCGCGGCAGGATTACGTGGAAGAGGCGTGGCGGATCGTGGACCCGGTGCTGAAGGCGCAGACGCCGGTGTATCCTTACGCGCCGCACACGTGGGGGCCGGAGCAGGTGCAGATGGGAGCGCTTCGTCCGCCTTGCGGATGGGATGTGCCAGCGGCGGATGAGCCGGAGGACTTTCGGGTCGTGAAGGAGCCGTTAGGCGCGACAGCGATTTCGTGACATTGAGGAAATCTGGGGTAGATCCCTGAGAGGTTCTCAGGGGAGTGCGTTCACAATAGCTAACGCAAAACCGTCGTGGCCTTTGCTGCCCACGGTCTGCAGCGCAGTGGCATCGAGACGAGGATCGGCGGCGATGATCTCGAAGAAGCGACGAACACCCTGAACCCGTGGATCGGGGTCTTCAGGATTAATCACTGCGCCGTCGCGGATGACGTTATCGGTGATGATGACGGTTCCCAGACGCGAGAGGCGGAGCGACCACTCAAGGTAGGCCGGGATGTTCTGCTTGTCTGCATCTATGAAGATGAAATCGAAGGGCTGGGCGCCTTCGCTGTGGAGTTGTGAGAGTGACTCCAAAGCCGGGCCGAGCCGGAGTTCGACGATGGAGGAGAGGCCAGCACGTTTTACGTTGGCTTTCGCTGTCTCGGCGTGCTTAGGTTCAACTTCCAGGGTGACAAGCCTTCCATTGGAGGGAAGTGCCCGCGCCAGCCATATGGTGCTGTAGCCACCGAGCGTGCCGATCTCGAGGATTCTCCTCGCACCTTGCATTCTCGCCAGAAGGTGGAGCAGTTTGCCCTGGTTGGGGGAGACGTCGATTGAAGGTAGGCCGGCGGCGGCGTTGGATTTGAGCGCCTCGTCCAACACCGGGTCGCGTGGAACCAGACCCTCGGTCACATACTGATCCACTGCTGTCCACAGTTCCTGGCTCATAGGGAAAGGGTAATAACCGTAGACACTTTGCGCAACCGGCGGCTCCCATCTGACGGGAAGCGGCGATTGTGACGAAATTCACGCGGGAGGATTACAATTTCGAGCGCTGTGAAGGGATCGATTTTGGAGGAGTGAATTTATGGCGACGATGGCGGCGGTGCAACCGGGGCGGTATGGGTTTCCTGTGTCTCTGCGGAAGAGATATGACAACTACATTGGCGGGGAGTGGGTGGCGCCGCTGTCGGGACAGTACTTTGAAAACGTAACGCCGGTGACGGGGCAGGTTATCTGCGAGATTGCGCGGTCGAACGCGGCGGATGTGGACCGGGCGCTGGACGCGGCGCATGCGGCGAAGAAGATGTGGGGGAAGACTTCGACGACGGAGCGTGGACGGATTCTGGAGAAGATTGCGCAGCGGATCGAGGACAACCTGGAGATGCTGGCGACGGTGGAGACGTGGGACAACGGCAAGCCGATTCGCGAGACGATGGCGGCCGATATGCCGCTTGCAATTGATCACTTCCGTTATTTTGCCGGCGTGATTCGTGCGCAGGAGGGTTCGATCTCCGAGATCGATGCGAACACGATTGCGTATCACTATCACGAGCCGCTGGGCGTGATTGGGTTGATCATTCCGTGGAACTTTCCGATTTTGATGGCGACGTGGAAGCTCGCGCCCGCGCTGGCTGCAGGGAACTGCGTTGTGCTGAAGCCGGCGGAGCAGACGCCGATGTCGATTCTGGTGCTGATGGAGCTGATTCAGGATTTGCTGCCGCCGGGCGTGGTGAATATTGTGAATGGGTTTGGGCTGGAGGCGGGTAAGCCGCTGGCTTCGAGTTCGCGGGTGAATAAGGTGGCGTTTACGGGCGAGACGACGACGGGCCGGCTGATTATGCAGTATGCCTCGCAGAATTTGATTCCGGTGACGCTGGAGCTGGGCGGGAAGTCGCCGAACATCTTCTTTCAGGATGTGGCGAATGCAGATGATGCGTTCTTCGACAAGGCGCTTGAGGGCTTCACGATGTTCGCGCTGAATCAGGGCGAGGTTTGTACTTGTCCTTCGCGAGCGCTGATCCAGGAGACGATATATGACCAGTTTATGGAGAAGGCGCTGAAGCGGGTGAAGGCGATCAAGCAGGGCAATCCGCTGGATAAGGACGACGATGATTGGGGCGCAGGCTTCGACCGAGCAGATGGAGAAGATTCTGTCGTACTTCGACATCGGCAAGCAGGAGGGCGCGGAGGTGCTGATCGGCGGGAAGCGGTCGATGCAGACGGGCGATCTGGCGGAGGGTTTCTATATTGAGCCCACGGTTTTCAAGGGCAAGAACAAGATGCGGATCTTCCAGGAGGAGATCTTCGGGCCGGTGGTGTCGGTGACGACATTCCATGATGAGGACGAGGCGCTGGAGCTGGCGAACGACACGCTGTACGGATTGGGCGCGGGGATTTGGACGCGGGATCTGAATCGCGCTTATCACTTTGGGCGGGCGATACAGGCGGGCCGGGTCTGGACGAACTGCTATCACCTGTATCCGGCGCATGCGGCGTTTGGCGGGTATAAGCAGTCGGGCGTCGGGCGGGAGAATCACAAGATGATGCTGGAGCATTATCAGCAGACGAAGAATCAGCTGGTGAGCTACAGCCCCAGTGCGTTGGGATTCTTTTAGGGGGGTTGCGATGCCTGATGTTCCGCCACAGGTGGTGACGACGCCGGCTGCCCGGGAGTTGATGGGCAGGCTGGCGGAGAAGCATGGGGAGCTGATGTTTCATCAGTCGGGAGGCTGCTGCGACGGCAGCTCTCCTATGTGTTATCCGCTCGGGGAGTTTTTTGTTGGCGACAGCGATGTGCTGATGGCTACGCTGGGCGAGACTCCGTTCTATATGAGTAAGAGCCAGTTTGAGTACTGGAAGCATACGCAGCTGATTCTGGATGTGGTGCCGGGGCGTGGGGGGATGTTTTCGCTGGAGAATGGCGAGGGTGTGCGGTTTCTAATCCGGTCGCGGGTGTTTACGGATGAGGAGATTGGGGCGCTGCGGGCGGCGGGGCGGATTTAGACGAATCTTATTTTTTTGCGGCGAAACACTTCGTCATGATGGCGGTGTGGAGGCGCTCGCGGAGTTCGTCGGAGACCTCGTAGATCTCTTTGCCCTTGTAGACCTTGATGGTCTGCTCGGTGGTGTTGAGGACGACGCGGCAGTGTTGGCATCCGGCAGTGTGAGTGCGGATCTCGTCGAGGAGACGGGGGCTGAGCTTTTCGTCGAAGTAGTCAGAGAGATGGCTTAAGAGGTCGGTGCAGTTCATGCGGGCTGACCCTCCTGCTTCTTGTTGCCGAAGTAGCGGCTGAGTCGTTCGCGCAGTTGAAGGCGCGCGCGCAGGAGTCGGGACTTGACGGCGGGGACGCTCAAGCCGAGTGCCTCCGCAGTCTCTTCGGTAGAGAGATTTTCAACGTCACGCAGGGTGAAGACGGTGCGGAAGCCGGGCGGTAGACCCTGGATGGTCTTGCGAAGTATTTCGGCGAGCTCAGCCTGGTTGTATTGCTGCTCGGGATTGGGGCGCCACTCGGCAAAGTCACGAGGGATGGAGCCTTCTTCGGTGTGGACGTCCTCGTCCATGGAGACGGTTTTGCTGGTTTTGCGCTTGCGGAGACGCATGAGGCTTTCGTTGACGGCGATGCGGACGAGCCAGGTCGAGAACTTGGAGTTTCCCTGGAACTGGCCCAGCTTCTCGTAAGCCTTGAGGAATGCGTCCTGCGTGATGTCTTCGGCGTCTTCACGGTTTTGGGTAATGTGCTGTGCTACGCGGAAGATCTGGCGCTCGTACTGCCGGACCAACTGCTCGAATGCTGCGGTGTCCCCGTTTTTCGCGCGCTCCACAAGCGCTACGTCGGGGTGAATCTCTTCCGTCGCTGGGGATTGGATGGCCGGCATGAGCAAAAGGTTCGAAAAACAAGTGCTGAGAGGCTACACGCGGAAGGTGCGGCGAATCAGCGTTTCTTCAGTGTAAATGGGGCGGAGGGGAAGAGCAAAGATGTGGGGGCTGAGGGATCGTTGTTGATTGATGGGGTAAGTGGCAAGAAGAGGAGATTTGAGGGCCGGGATTACCGGAGAACGTGGGGCATGGGTGGCCACGTTCTCCGGCGTGCCTGGCGACGGCTTATCGGACGAATTTGCGGCGGAGAACGCCGGCGGCGCCGAGAAGACCGGTTCCGAACAGAACGAAACTACTGGGTTCCGGAGTGGGGTCGATGTTTTGCCGATTGATGCTGACGTCGGTGAAGACGAAGGTGTCGTCGTTGTAGTCGAGGTCAGAGCCAGTGAGCGGGTTGAAACCGGTGACGGCGAGGTCCTCCATGCCAACGTAGATTGCTGCGTTGTCCAGGCTGGTTGGGATGCCTGCAATGCCGCCGGTGTAGAGGGTGGAGTAGGCGTGGTTGTAGCCGTCGGTGCTCCAGCTATTTGGGGTTCCACTGTCGTCCTGGGAGTCCTCGTACTGGTTCGGTTGGCCCGTGCTGGTGTTGTCAAGGATGAAGATAAGAAGGTCGCCCGCCTTGACGTTGTTGAGCATGATGGTGGGAGCGCCTATGGTTGAGCCGTGATTCGGCAGCAAGAAGCCGCTAACGTTGCCCTGGGTGTAGTCCCAGAGCTCGATGGTGTCGTTATCGGATGCATCGGAGCCGGCAAAGTAGGCGGTGACGGTTCCGTCGGCGGTGGCAGTGAGGGTGTTGGCGAAGGCGAGCTGGCCGGTGTTCGGGTAAGGAATGGTAGCGGCCAGCGAAGGTGCGGCGGCTAGAAGGCCCGCAGCGAGCATGGATGCAACGACAGGCATAGAGAGACGCATTGGACTGGAACTCCTAGGGTGGTGGACCTGACAACTTGTTGCTTTGGATAATGCAATCGGAGCGCCAAAGATTTGCATGCATTTCCCTGCATATCTGGGATCTCTTGCGAGATAGGAGGTAAAAATGTGAAAAATATTGCACACTATGCGAAAGGTGTTGCCATTTCATTTCCTTTTGGGTAGCCGGGTATCAGGCCGGTGCGGTGAGGAATCCTGCGCGTATCTGGAATGGTTCGGGGAGGATTGCGGGTGCGGAGGCTGGGCCATGCGGCTTAGAGTGGATATGTGGGTTTGAAAAAAAAGGAAGAATTGACGCGAATGCGGAGCTGTTTGCGGTTTGTGGCGGCGGTTGCCGTTTGTGCGGGGATGGTTGTGCCGTTTGCCGGGGGCGGGGTGGGAGGGTGGACGCAGACCACGCCAACTGAGCCGACGAAGAAGCCAGTGGCGAAGAGTAAAAGTAGTTCGTCGGGGAAGAGTTCGAGCAAGAGTGGGGGTTCCAGCAAGAGCGCGACGAGCAAGCATGGAGCAACGACGAAGAGCCATGCCGCGACGACGGCTTCGCATGCGCCTACGGCTCAGACGATCCGGCTGACGAGTGCGTTCAAGGCCTCGGAACAGTTGCGGCCGATGGCGCAGCAACTGGCGGCTACGCGGTCGGCGGCGGCTTACGGCGGTGTCGAGGGATATGCGCGGGCTCATCCGGGCGAGGGTGCTGCTGCAGCTTACCTGGCGCTGGGTCATGCTTACATGCTGGACCACCGGTATGGGGAGGCGGCGGAGACGTTTCGGCGAGCGGGAACAAGCGGGACGGCGCTGGATGATTATGCGGATTATCTCGGTGCGCAGGCTGCGGTGCAGGCGGGGAAGGGTGCCGATGCGTATGGGATGCTGGACCGGTTTGCGGAGCGGCATCCGGAGAGCATCTTCAATGCGAACGCTCCGGTGCTGCTCGCGAATGCCCATCTGCAACAGAACGATCCGCAGGGGGCGTTGCGGGTGCTGACGCCGCTGGCGGATTCGCCGCAGGCTTCGCATGCGGATTTCCGCTATGCGCTGGGACGGGCTTATCAGATGTCGGGCGATACGACGCATGCGGCGGCAGTGTACCGGAGTTTGTATGTTGGTCTGCCGCTGAGCATGGAGGCGGCTGAGGCGCGGACGCAGATGCAGGCGATGAACATGTCTTTGACGGCTGCGGAGAGGAAGACGCATGCCGACCAACTGTTCAATGCGAAACGCTATGCGGAGGCGGGCGCGGAGTATCACGCGATTGAGCGGGATGCCTCGGGGCTGAGCCAGGCGGACCATGATGCACTGCTGATCTATGCGGCGGCGTGCGATATGAAGATGAAGCACCTCAGCCGGAGAGACGTTGAGAAGCTGCCGCAAACGACGGACGACAGCGCCGCGCTGAAGATGTATCTACTGGCGGAGTTGTCGCGCAACGAGCACGATGAGGCGGCGCATGATGCGCTGATTGCGCAAATGGTGGAGCGGTTTCCGACGAGCCGCTGGCTGGAGGAGGCGTTGTACTCGGGCGGCAACATGTATCTGATCAAGCATGACGCGAAGCAGGCGACGTATCACTACTCGCTGCTGGTGAAGATGTTTCCGAACAGCACGTATGCGGCTTCGGCGCACTGGCGCGCGGCATGGATGAACTACCGGCTGCGGAATTCTGCGGAAGCGGCTCGTCTGATGGACGAACAGATTCAGGGGTATCCGGCAGGGATTGAGGTGCCGAGTGCGCTTTACTGGCGGGGCCGAATCTACGAAGAGGATGAGCACAATTTCGGGCAGGCGGTGAACTACTATCGCGCGCTGACGTCTTCCTATACCAACTACTACTATGCGCTGCTGGCGCGACAGAGGCTGAATGTGCTGAAGGCGCAGGCGGGGGCTGTGGCTCCGGCGGCGGTCTTGAGTGCGGTGCAGAAGCCGGTGATCCTCCGCTGACGGGAGAGCTGCCGGAGAACGAGCCTCATCTGATTAAGGCGAGGCTGCTGGCGAATGCGGCGCTGAATGAGTACATCGGACCGGAGATTCAGGCGAGTCCGACGGCTAGTCAGTGGGGGGCGCTGGGGCAGGCGGAGATCTATTCGTCCTTTGGCGAGACGCCGCGGGCGCTGCAGTCGATGAAGCATAGCGGGATTTCTTCTTTGCGTTGCCGCTGGATCAGGTGCCGACGGTGTATTGGAAGCTGGTGTTTCCGCAGCCTTACTGGAGCGATCTGGTGGCGAACTCGCAGAAGAACGGGCTGGATCCTTACCTTGTGGCTTCGTTGATCCGGCAAGAGTCGGAGTTCAATGCGGGGGCGATCAGCCATGCAAACGCTTGGGGGTTAATGCAACTTCTGCCTTCGGTGGGGAAGTCGATGGCGCGGAAGGAGGGGTTGAAGGGATTCAGTACGAATTCGCTGCTGAACCCGAGCATCAACCTGGAGCTGGGAACGAAGAATCTTCGTTTGGTGCTGGATCGGTTTGGGGGGCAGATGGAGTACGCCCTGGCGGCATATAACGCGGGCGATGTGCCAGTGAGGGCATGGATGGCTGCGGGGAACTACCGGGATATTGCGGAGTATGTGGAGTCGATTCCGTACACAGAGACTCGGGAGTATGTTCAGGCGATTCTGCGTAACCGGGAGATTTACCGGGCACTTTATTCGACTCCTTAGCCGGAATCAATCTGGCATCCTTTTTTATGAAATGCAGGATTGACAGGAACGAAAAATGAATTATGCTCTGCACCAGAAGTAGTGCATTCGATGGAGAGTGCCAACTGCTCCTGGAGGTCTCTTCCGCAGCCTGAAGTGAGTGTCGGCGAAGAAACGTGGGTCACGAACGAAGACAACCGTTGGGAATGAAGAGGCAAGCATGGTGGCAGAGTTGGACCTTCTGGAAGTGTGGATCCCGGAACAGATGCATCCGGGTACGATCTTTCTACTGGAGCAGGCGGGGGAACTGGGCAAGGCCGAGAATCCTTACTGGGCCGTGCTGGCGTGTCCATCCTGTGGATCGCTGGGTCTGATTACGAGACAGCAGTGCGCGGGGCTGGAGGCGATGATCTGCGGGTCGTCGGACTGCTCGGCGGAGTATTTTCTTGAGGGGCAGACGATTCGGTACCGGGCTGCCAGTTGAGGGCTGTGTATTTGAGGATGCTGTATTGGCTTGCCCATAAGACTGATGGTAGCTAACATTAGTCATGGCTCCGGTTCGCTTAAGAGTGACGCAGCAGCAACGCCGATTGTTGATGGCGGCTTTGGTGTGCGAGTTCGGCGGCGGATGAAGCGGAGTAGACGATAGCTTTTCGTTGATCAGAATGACGACCGAGGAGACCGCCGATAACCGGCGGTTTTTTATTGCGCTATTTAATGTTGACCACGATAAGGACAGGATGATGAGGACGCATGTTGCTTTTTATTCGGACGATGAGTTGGAAGTGATCGGCAAGGGGCTTGCGGACAGGACGCTGCCGAAGGCGAGGTGGACCCATGCGGCACACTTTGCGGCGACGTTGTGGTGGCTGCGATGCCGGCCGGAGGTCGATCTTTCGACGGTGATGCCGGGAATGATCCGTGCCTATAACGAGTCGGTTGGTGGGGAGAATACGGATACGAGCGGGTACCACGAGACGATTACGCAGGCTTCGATACGGGCTGCGCGGGCTTTCTTGATGGAAGCGCGAGAGCAGACTCTTTATGAGATATGCAATGCGCTGTTGCGGTCACGGCTAGGGGAACCGGAGTGGTTGCTGGAGTATTGGACTCGGGAGCGATTGTTCTCGGTCGAGGCCCGGCGCGGTTGGGTTGAGCCGGATCTTCGGGAGTTGCCTTTTTGAGCAAAAACTAAACATCGAGTAACTCGAGGACGGCTATTCGTGGCGGAGGGCTTCGACGGGGTCCATGCGGGAGGCGCGGACGGCGGGGAGAAGGCCAGAGACGATGCCTACGACCGCGAGAATAGCGAAGGAGACGAGCATGATGGTGGGTGAGGCGCGGAGGAGGATGTCGCCCTCGTGGTTGGCGGTCTTGTACATCTCGGAGTAAAGGGGCATCGGCGGGATCAGATAGGAGACGAGGACGGCGACGATCATTCCGACGATGCCTGCGAGGAAGGTGAGGGTGAGGCTCTCGAGCAGGAACTGTTTGAGGATGTCGCGCGGGCGTGCACCGAGGGCCTTCAGGAGGCCGATCTCGCGGGTGCGCTCGGTGACCGAGACGAGCATGATGTTCATGACGCCGACGCCGCCGACGCCGAGGGTCATGGCCCCGATGATTCCAAGGAGGACATCAAGTGCGGTGCTGAACTGCATGATGTCGGCGGAGTCGGCGACGGTGTCCCAGCTGGGGACGGCCTTGTCGTCTTTCGGGATCGAAGTGGTGGCGGTTGGCGAGGACCGTGCGGACGGCCTGGAGGGCCTTGAGGTGCAGCTCGGGCGCACTGGGCTGGAAGACGATACTGTCGGGATCACGCCGATCGCGGAGCAGACGCATCATGTCGAAGGGGACGAAGGCGTTTTCGGTGTCAGGGCCGTTGTTGGAGGAGTCCTGGATTTTGTTTTTGAGAACGCCGATGACCTGGAAGACGTGCCCTTCGATCTCGACGGTTTCGCCGACTGGCGGGTAGCCGTTGAAGAGTTTTTGTGCGGCGTGCGGGCCGAAGATGACGACCTGGCGATGGTCGGTGAAGTCGGCTGGCTCGAAGTAGCGGCCTTGATCGATGTCGAGGCGGCGCATGCCTCCGTAGGGGAAGTCGATGGCTTTGCTCTGGATGTTGACGACTTTGGAGCCGTACTTGAAGCTGAAGCCGTCGTCGGTTTCGGAGCTGACGGCTTTGAGGAAGGGGACTTCATCGCGCACGGCTTCGGTGTCGCCGTCGCGGAATTTGATGCGCCTGCCTGAACGCTCGCCGCCAGCCTGCATGCTGGTCTGGCCGCCCCAGACCATAATGACGTTGTCGCCGAGGCCTAGAAAACCATTGAGGACGCCCTGACCGAGGCTTTTGCCGTAGCTGAGGAGAAGGACAACGGTGACGAGTCCCCAGACGATCCCGAGCATGGTGAGTCCCGAGCGAAGCCTGTTGCGGAGAAGGGAGTCGATGCTTTGACGAACAATTTCGAAAAGGTTCATTGCTAATCGGCTCTAAGGCATTCTATGGGGCTGAGGTTGGCGGCGCGGAGTGCGGGGTAGATGCCGGCGAATATTGTGATGGCGGTGAGCGTGGTGAGCGACGCTGCGATGGCGATGGGCGAGATGACAGGATGGGGAATGAAGTCGGGTAGCGGGATGAGACGCATGAGGAGACAGACGCCTACACCGAGTGAGAGGCCTACAGTTCCGCTGACGAGTGTGATGATTGCTGATTCGACGAGGAATTGGCGCTTGATGTCGATTGCGGTTGCGCCGAGGGCCTTACGCACGCCGATCTCGCGGGTGCGCTCGGTGACGGCGACGAGCATGATGTTCATGACGCCGATGCCGCCGAGGGCGAGGGTGAGGAGGGCGACGGCTCCGAAGAAGAGGGTCATGACACTGAAGATGCGCTCGGTGAATTTGGAGCCCTGAAGGGTGTCCCAGATCCAAAGGGCCTCTGTGTCTTCGGGGTCGTAGTGGTGGCGCTCGGCAATGATGCGCTTGACCTGGTTTACGGCTTTCTCGTGGAGGTCGGGTGAGACCGGCTCGATGACGATGTTATTGACGAAGCCACGCACGATGCCAGGGCGCTCTGGGGGAGGGAAGTCGCGGGCCATGGCGGAGTAGGGAGTAAAGAGCTGGGTGTTGTCGGGACCGCTGCCGTAGCTGCCGTTCTGCTTTTTCTTTTCGAGGACGCCGATGACGGTGTACTGGTAGCCGTTGACCATGAGGGGTTGGCCGATGACTTCTTTGCCCGGGAAGAGTTGACGGTTGGCTTCGTAGCCGAGGAGGATGACGCGGGCGCCTTCAGCTTCGTCCTGGTCATTCATGAGACGGCCCTGATCGACAGTGAGGGAGCGGAAGCGCTGATACTGGGGCCAGACGCCGCGGACGGCGCGGCTGGCAGAGTTCCACTGGCTGACCTCGGAGACGGTTCGGCGAAGCTCGGGGCTGACGGTTTTGACGAGTGTGGCCTGCTGCTGGATGGCGATGGCATCGTCGATGGTGAGGCGGATGTCGCGGCCGGCGGCGTAACCTCCGGCCTGGGCTCCGGTCTTGCCGCCAAAGAAGATGGCGATGTCGGTGCCGATGCTGCGAAGTCGCTGTTTCTGGTCTGCGTTGAAGCCGATGCCAAGGCCAACGAGGAGGATGACCGAGGTGATGCCCCACACGATCCCGAACATTGTTAAGAAGCTGCGCAGCTTCGTCTCCCAAAGGGCGGAGAGCGTTTGTTTGAGGATCTCGTGGAAAGGCATAAACGGAGCTAACCCCAGGATCAGAATCCGATGTCTGTGTGGATTACGCAAGAACGAATGGGAAGGTTCCTTAACGAATGATGTTCATGGGGAATGCGTTAGCATGGAGTTGGTGGCTCGGCTGCAGTGCCAAGGCCCGGATGGTGAAATCGGCAGACACAGCGGACTTAAAATCCGCAGACCCTTATCAGGTCGTGGGGGTTCAAGTCCCCCTCCGGGCACCAGGATAAACCATCCATTGATTCGCGCCCGGAAGATCCGTATCGATGGACCAGCGGATCGTACTCAAGCTAAAGATGAGTGGCTTGGCGGTTGACGACAGAGCGTTCACGCAGGCGACGGTGCTGACTCAGACCAGTGGGGACTTGCGTTTGAGGCATCAACAAAAACCCTCTCCCCGGTTTACCGGGGAGAGGGTCATTGAAGACGGAACGCGTTTTTAGTCGTCCACGTCGACTTTTGCAGGTGCTCGCTTTTTGAATTCGCTCGCGGGGCGAACAGTCTTCTCGCCGGGGAAGGGGACCACAAACCCCGTGGCCTCGTACCAGTTGTAGTGCCTGACGGTGTCCGGGTCTTCGGAGTCGGGAATGTGATATTTGCCGGCGAAGATCTCCGCTTTCTTCTTGAGCCAACCAGCCTGCAGAGCCACGACCTTGGGGTCCCTGGTCGGGAGCTGCAATTTGGCGGTTGTTCCGCCGTCCAGCGGGAGGGCATTCTGTACGTGGTTCCACGGCAGGAAGTTCGCCGCGGGCGGATTGCTGGTAAAGATCTCGTACATGGGCGAAGCCACAAGGTCATTCTGGTTCATGGGCTTCATACCGAGGATCTGCTCGATCGTGCGGGTAAAGTTGACTTGCGTGTAGAAGGTGTGGTCTGCGACTGCCCCAATGCCGGTGCCATCGGGGTTGACCTGTTGCTTGACGTAGGGGCTGAAGACATAGCCAGGGCTGCGGTGACCGTCGACGTGGTCGACGCCGTCCTGCGCGTCGTCTTCCTCGACGAAGATGGCCGAAGAGGACCAGATGCTGCTGTGGCTGATGGCGTCGACAAAGCGGCCAAGGGCCAGGTCGTTATCGGCCTGCATGGCTTGTGCGGTCGGCGGCCCGCCGGTGTGATCGGAGCTGATCCACATGAATTCCAACTGGGGCACCGAACCGCTCTTGAGGTCATTCTGGAAATCCTGATACCAGATATCGAAGCGGTACTGGTCTGGGATGCCCAGATCAAACTGCGGGTAATTTTGGACCGTGAACTTCATCACGTCCGGGAGCGGGGAGTACGAGCCGATTGCGTTCTGATAGAACAGAGTCTTCTCGCCCGAGACCCCGGGTGATTGGCAATCACTCGGCTGTGGCAATGCATAGCCTGGGTTTGACCCGAACGTCTGCGCATCGAAGCACTGGGAGTCGCGGTAGAACTGTTGCCAGCTCGGCTCGCAACTTCCCGTATATTCCGTTGCGGTGCAACCCGCCACGTTGAAGGTATTCTCCTCGATGTACTCGCCGTAGTTCTTCGTCCAGATGCCAGTCTTGGCAGCCACATCGTACAGGTTGCCCTTGGGCTGGTAGGCAAGCGCATCGCCGCCGTTGGAGGGATAGTCGCGGTCCCAGTCCGGCGACTGGATGTCATCGGAGTAGGGCGCCATGGCCTGCACGATCCAGTTGTGTCCGTCGGCGGACTGCCGGCTGGGGTCGTAGAAGTTGTCGAAGAGCGGGAAGCGCTCGATTAGCGCGTGCGCGTTGGGCGTGACGTTGCCATTGATCCCGGTCGAGCCGAAGACCGCCAGGGACGGCGCGCCATTCCCGGCAGTCACGTCGCCCAGGATCTGATCGTAGGTACGGTTTTCACGGATAATCACGAACACGTGCTTGATCGTCGAGGGATCGCCGATCCTCGCCGGGATTGCAACCGGCTTGGTATGCTTGTTGCCGTCTGCGGCCGACAAGATGTTTTGCGTCAGATCCCAGTGGTTGTTCTGGAAGACTTGCCTCGTCATCAGGTCCAGGGTCGAGCGATTCGGCACGGGGACGATGCTGACGATGCCGAGGTCCTGGTGGGTATTCAGGCCGGCCGGCGAGCCGTGTGAGGTTGTGGTTGAATTTTCGGGCGGAGTGTTCAGGAAGCCCGTGGAGCCGATGCCCTTGTCGTTTGCGACGAGCAGCGCGTTGTCCGCTGTGTCCAGCACAACCGAGCTCGGCGCGTAGCCGACCGGGATCATGCCCGTGACAGGGTTGGCCCAGTTATTGAGGTCGACCACCGCGATCGCGTTGGCGTTGTAAAGCGCGACGTAGGCGATGTTGTTCACGGCATCGACGGCGATCGAGTTCGGACCGGCGCCGAAGGCCGGTTTGCGTTCGCCGGGCACGCCGATCGGCAACCCAAGATCGATCTCGCGCTCTGCTTTGTTGCTGTTGCTGGTTGTGTCGATCACGGAGATGCTGTCGCTATAGGCATTGGCGACCAACAGCTTCTTGCCCCAGAAGGCCATGCCGGTCGGATGCAGGCCAGTCTCGATGGTGTCGGTGACCTTAAACTTGGACAGGTCGATCACGGAAACGGTGCCGGTCGACGTGGAACCTTCCGGATAGCGGGCGACGACCGGGGTGCCGTCGGAGTACAGCTGGAAGTCGTTGGGCTTAGCAACCCGGCCGGCCTCGTTGGAGACGTAGGCGGTTTTGCCGTCCGCGGAGACCACGACGCTGTGCGGGACATTGCCGACCCGGACCTGCGAAACCAGCTCGATTCGTGCTCAGGTTGATCCTGCCCAACTCATTGCTGGCATCCAGCACGACGTAGGCGGTCATGTTATCCGGCGAGACTGCGAGGCCCAATGGATAGGAACTGTTGCCGGAGATGGGAACGCCGCAGGGGACCGCAATGCTGCCCGTGGTTCCCACAGGGCCGGAGATGTTAACGTTGGTTCCCGGCATGGTGACGGTCTGAGTGCAATTGGCGGTGTTTATCACCGGCTCATTACCAAATCCGGGGAGGGAGACGCTGGTGGCGTCCAGCGGAAGAACGATGCGAGCGACGTCTGTTGTGACCAGGCCCGTTGTTGGATTGACGTTGACGTAGCCAACGAAGCCGTTGTCCTGACTGAACAGCAGGTGCAGGCCATCCGACGTATAGGCGATGCCGGTGGCGCTGCCGGTGGCAGAGGTGCCGTACTTGACGTTCTGCAGGACAGCGCCGGTCTGGGTGTTGAAGATCGTGACGGCCTGCGGCGCGCCCATTTGAAGGACGGCGGCAGTGTGATTACCAAGGGGGTTCAGCGCGATGGCCTTGGCGCGGGTTGTGATACCGAGGTAGACCTGGGTACCGGCGGGGGTGATGATTGTGCCATCGCTAACGACCCACGGGTGGGGCAAGGTCGACGGGTAGTTCGGGCCCTGCGACCCACCCTGGTTCTCGCCCGGGGAGTAGGTCGGGAACTGTACAGACTGCGCGAATGCCGGAGCGGTCAGCCCTATCGCCAGCAGACCGGCGAGCAGATGCAGTGGGGTGATCCGACAATGATTGTGAGAAGTTTTCTGGGACATGAATGCTCTCCACTTTCGGTTTTCTTCAATCGGGTTTCTTCCATCACGCGACCCGGGATCGGCTATGCAGCTTGAGGTCGCTTCAGGAAATGGAAATTCGTGGACGGTTGGCAGAACCAACGGGCCAAGTCTAGGACCGCGAAAAGGACGCCAGCATGACGCGAGAATGACAGTTTTGTCATCTCGTTACGGCGGTGTTAATGCGCAGTGTGACAAGCGTTCCACGGCCGGGCTTTGCCTGTCCTGCGAACCGCAACATCATCAGTTCTGGACAACCCTCGCGTTCGACATAGCTGGTAACACAGAGATCGATTTGATGGAACTTTAACCAGGGCGTGACCTGCGCATGACAGCACGGATTACAAACTTGTCATCCGAGGCGTCCTTCGCGGATCGTGGTGACGAGTGGACGTCCTTGAGCACGATCGAACCTAACATACGCAGCAACTTTCGAAAGCCCGCTGCTGGAGATGCCGATGCGGTTCTCCGCCTTCAGTCGGGAACGAGGATACGTGTTTGCAACTGTCACAGCATTCGAAACATCCCGGATCTGTTGTTTCCCTTGGGGGAGCTATGCATCGCAAGAAGAAGCAAAGCCTATTCGCCAGAAGCTCTGCCACGATTCGGTTTCTTCGCATTTCGATCGGATTCAGTGCGGTGTTTTTCCTCGGCAGTCTCTGTGCCGCGCAGGTGGATCGCAGCGGATTGAGCGGCACGGTCACGGATCCCTCTGGGCGCCTGCTGCCGCAGGCGCATATCACGGTTGTTGAAAACGCGACCGGATTGCGGCGCGAGACGATTTCGGATGCCAGCGGAAACTACAGTGTTCCCCAATTGCCGGCGGGAATTTACACCGTAATCATCGAGCACCAGGGTTTCAAGAAGGTAGAGTTTGTCGAAGTTCAGCAGGTCATCGGCAGGACGCGCACCCTGGATGCGACCTTGCAGGGTATCAGGCGGCGAGCAGCGCGTGGAAGTCTCGGCCAGTTCGGTACTGATAGACCGCAACACCAGCACGGTAACGGGCCTGATCGAGAGAACGCAGGCCGACGAACTGCCATTGAATGGCCGCAACTGGGCGTCGCTGACGGCATTCGTCCCCGGCGCCATCGACACCGGTGGCAGCAACCAGCGGTCGGTCCGGTTCGCCGGCCGGGGCCTCGACGACAGCAACTTCACCTATGACGGCGTCGATGCGACCAACATCGCGAATCAGACGCAGCGCGCCTGGGCGCGGCTTGCCATTCCGCTGGACGCGATCGCGGAGTTCCGCGTCGATTCGCTATTGGCAACCGCCGAGTGAAGGCGCGACGGGCGGCGCTCAACTGGCCGTTATTTCGCCTTCGGGTACAAACCGCTTCCACGGGCGCCTCTTTGAGTACTTGCGCAATAACATTTTCGACGCGCCCGAGCCCTCCTGGGCCTCCAACGGCGAATCGCAGCAGCCGCTTCGTTTGAATCAGTTCGGCGGATCGCTGGGCGGACCCATTGTGCACGACAAGACCTTCTTCTTCCTCGCTTCTGAAGCCTACCGGCAAGTCTGGGGCTATCCGGTGAGCGGCGACGTGCCGAGCGCGGCTTTCAAGGCAACAGTTCCGAGCTCATCCCCGGTCTATGGGATCGTCAACGCCTATCCGGGAGCAGGTCCAAAAACATTTCTGACGCCCTACACGCCGGCAACGACCCGGGCGACCCGAACTACGCGGACTATGATCTGCTGACCTGCTCATGCACGCAGGTGGTCAACGAGAACTCGGCGATGCTGCGGCTCGACCAGCATTTCTCAGCCAAGACCACCGGCTTCATGCGCTTCAATTACGATCGGTCGGTCAATACGCAGCCGATTTCAACTGCCGCGACGGACTTGCAGCAGAGGGTGACCACGCCGGTCAATGGCGTGCTCGAATTGCTGCACATCTTCAGTCCCAACCTTGTGAATGAGCTCAAGTTTGGATACAACCGCTCCACCTCCAACACCTACAACTCCAGTTCAACCGGCTCCATCTATCAGATTGCGATTTCCACGGGTCCTGGGCCGGGATTCGGCACCCAGAACTACGATTACAACACCATCTACGTGGGCAACACATTTTCTTATATCGACAACCTGACCTGGGTCCATGGCCGGCAAACCATCAAAGCCGGAGTGGAGGTCCGCCACATCCAATTGAACCAGCACTACGGGGAACACGGAACAGTTACGTTTTCAACGCTGCAGAACCTGGCAGCAAATAAGGTGGCGAAAGCAAGTCTGACCGGTGCTCTGCCGATCAACGATTTGCGCAAGAACTGGATCGTCGGCTACGTCCAGGACGAGTTCAAGCTGCGGCCCAATTTCACCCTGAACCTTGGCGCGCGGTACACCGTCTTCCAGCTCTTCCACGAGGCGCACGGGAAGGCCAACCCCTTCGATTTCGACACCTGCGGGCCTCAGGGATTCTGCGGCGTGGGCGCCAGCTTCGGCTATCAGAACTATGGCGACTTCGATCCGCGCGTGGGCCTGGCCTGGTCGCCTGGGAGGAGCGGAAAGACGGTCGTTCGCGCCGGATTCGGAATCTACCACGAAGATGGCCAGCTGGACGATCAGAATCTGCCCGCCAAGAACGAAGTCCCCTCCTACTCGGTGAGGAATGTGACCTATCCGCCCGACCCGTATTTTACCGGACCCGGAACCATCTCGCCCAATGCCGAACAACGGGACCGCAAGGACTCGTATGTTGAGCAGTGGGTCCTCTCCGTGCAGCAGCAGTTGCCTGCGAACTTCGTGAGCACGGTCTCCTACCTGGGAAGCCATGGCGTGCATCTGCTGGAAACCAACGTGGTGAACCTGACCTCGATCCGAGCTACCGGGATTGCTGCAATATCCGGCCTTTGCTCCCGCCATCGGCTGGCGCGGCTCCATCGGCGCGAGCTCGTACAATGGCCTCTCCGTGTCAGTGCGGCGGCCGTTCTCGAACGGGCTCCTGGTGGCGGCAAATTACGCGTATACGCACGAGATCGACAACGGCTCCAACGGCAGCGGGGACGGCGACGAGATATCGCCGCAGAACGCACTCTGCCTGGCCTGTGAGTGGGCCAGCGGCGCCTGGGACGCCACTCATGTGGTCAATGGCAACGCGGTCTATGAGCTCCCCTTCGGCCGGGGCAAGCAGATGCTGAACCAGCGCGGCATTGCCAGCGCCATCGCGGGCAATTGGCAACTGACCACGACGGCGCTGGCTCGCACCGGCTTCCCGGTCAATGTGCTTTTACCCAGCAGCTACACCGCGCCGGATGGGAACAACTCCGGCACGCAGCGTCCCAGACTTGGTTCCGGGCGTCTCTCTCACTCCGCCGGGGGGCAGAGAGCAGTAGCAAATTGGATTAATCCCGCTGCGTTTGCTCTCCCTGCGGCTGGAGAATTCGGCGATGCGCCGCGTAACCTCCTTCGTGGGCCGGGGACGTGGCAGATCGATATGGGCGCCGCCAAAACGATTCACATTTGCAGAGCGCATGCAGTTGGAATTCCGCTCGGAGTTCTACAACATCTTCAATCACCCGCAGTTAGGTCAGCCGCAGGCTATGTGTAGCCTTTCATCTTCAGCTCCTACGGGCTGCCCAACCGGGTTTGGCAGCATCATCAATACGGTGAACTTGAACACAGCCATCGTATCGCCGATAACTCCAGTGGGCTCGGGAACGCCGCGCGAGATCCAGTTCGCTCTGCGATTACAGTTCTGATGCAAACGGATCTGCGTGCGGTTACCGTGGCCGCCTTTCGGATCGATCGAAAGCTGCGAATGAGAAGGAGGAAGATATCGATGGTTCGCTCTATGCAGATTTACGTGGGCATCCTCCTGCTTTCAACGGCAGCGGCCGTGGCGTGGTCGCAGGGAACGCCAGATTTCTCGGGCCTGTGGAAGCAGGACAACGATCGCTGCCAACCGAAGAGCAACGGCGACGTCACGCTGCAGATCGAGCATCACGACCCGGAACTCACGGTGGAAACATCGATCTCACGCAATTCTGCGAGTTCGCGGCACGCGGTGCAGAAATACACAACCGATGGGAGGGTCTCCGTGTCGACCGGAGCCGATGGGGACGAGTTCAACACGTCGGTCGTATGGAAGGATTCCGGCCTCGTCTTCTCGATCGAGGAACATGAAGACAGCCGCATTCTTCGATCGAAAGAGACATGGTTGGTCATTGAGCTGGGTGCAACGCTCGAGAAAATCCGCGAGCGCTCGAATGGCGAAAAGCAGACTCTTTTCTTTCGGCGGCTCCCAGTGAGCAGTTCCGATAGCAAATTCGGATTGGTAAAGGCGCGTGACAAATGAAGATCCTGGTTATCGAAGACGAAGTCAAGACTGCCAAGTTTCTCAAGAAAGGGCTCAGCGAAGCCGGCTACGTCATCGACGTAGCTGCCGACGGTCTGGAAGGCCTGCACCTGGCTAAGGAAGTCGATTTCGACCTCGTCATTCTCGACGTGATGCTTCCAGTGCTGGATGGGTGGCAGGTGCTTGCGCAACTTCACGAGACTGAGCAGAAGGCGCTGGTCCTGATGCTTACTGCGCGCGACGCGGTGCACGAGCGCGTGCGTGGGTTCGAGTTGGGGGCCGACGACTACCTGGTAAAGCCGTTCGCATTCTCCGAACTCCTGGCCCGAGTGCGCTCGCTGCTACGCCGCACAACACAGCGCCCGCAGGAGAGCCTGCGCATGGCCGATCTGGAGATCGACCTGCTACGCCAACGCGCTACGCGAGCCGGCCAGAGGCTCGAGCTCACTTCGAAGGAGTTCCTGTTGCTGACCCTGCTGGCGCGGCGCGCCGGCGAGGTGTTATCGCGCACGCTGATCGCCGAATCGGTCTGGGATATGAACTTCGACAGTGATACGAACGTCGTGGATGTGAATGTGCGCAGGTTGCGCAGCAAGGTGGACGACCCCTTCCCCGAAAAGCTGATTCACACGGTGCGCGGTGCCGGCTATGTCTTCGAAGCCAAGCCGTAGCCCGTCGCCTGGGCTGCACCCGCCTAGGACCTTGGCTTTCCGGCTGTCGGCGGCCTACTCGTTGGCGGGCCTGATGCTGGTAATTCTGGCCACGGCGAGTCTCTACATCGTCCTGCGGACGGAACTGGACCGAAGCACAGAGCTGTTCCTTGCCGACAAGCTGAACGTGCTGCGCACCATGCTACGGGAACGGCCGGACGACGAGGATGCGCTGCGCGAGGAGATTGAACTCGAGTCTGAGGCCCGCCGGTATCAGCAGTTCTACATTCGCCTCCTCGATGAACATGGCGTGCCGATCATGACGACGCCCGGCATGGCCGAACAGTTGGATCTTTCGGAGCTCGCGAGCCGAACCCGCAGCCGCTCCGAGCGCTCGATCGCGATGACGGGTAGACATGGGAAACCATTCCGGGTCACTAGCGCTACGGTTGCGGTCGGCACGCCGCCGACTCACAGCGACACTGTTCAAATCGCCATCGACGTCTCGCAGGAAGACGAGCTGCTGACCCGCTATCGGATGTGGTTCTGGGGCATTCTGCTGGTGACGTCGGTTCTTTTCCCGCTGGTGGGATACCAGATTGCGCGGCACGGCATTCGGCCTGTCGAAGAGATCGCCGCAACCGCGCGGAGAATCACATCGACGAATCTGCGCGAACGAATCGGGTCGGAAGGCTATCCATCGGAACTTGCGTCGCTGGCCGGGACATTCAATGAAATGCTGGAGCGGCTCGAGGAATCTTTCGAGCGCATCTCGAGGTTCACGGCCGACATCGCGCACGATTTGCGCACGCCGGTCAACAATATCCGCGGAGAAGCTGAAGTGGCTCTCGCCCGCGCACGGACGGTCGACGAGTACCGCGAGGTGCTGGAGATCTTCACTGGAAGAAGCAGTCCGGCTTTCCGAGCTGATCGGCGATCTACTGTTTCTGGCCCGCGCGGAGAGCCCCCTAACCGAGTTGCATCGCGACAACGTGAACATCGGCGAGTTACTGAACACGGTTCGCGACTATTACGAAGCTTCTGCGATCGACGCAGGAATATCGCTTGTCGTGAACGAAGGGGCCGAGCCACTCAACGCGGAACTGGATCGCTCACTGATGTTGCGGGCGGTGAGCAACCTGGTCTCGAACGCCATTGCACATACGCCTTCAGGAGGAACCGTGACGCTGGCAGCAACGAACGAGGAAGCCGCGATTCGCATCGAGGTCTCCGACACTGGCGGCGGCATTCCTGCCGAAGCGATACCCAGAGTATTCGATCGATTCTTCCGCGTTGATCCATCGCGCTCCAAGATATCGGGTAGCACGGGGTTGGGCTTGGCTATCGTGCAGAGCATCCTGGCGCTTCACGGCGGCCACGCGGAGATTACCAGCCATCTCGGCTATGGAACTCGTGTCACGCTACGGATGCCGGCCCTCGCAACGCGATGACAAAGCCGTAATTCTCGCGTCATGTTGGCGTCCGTTGTTGAGCACGGAGCAGACGATTACTCCGTTGGCGCTGGCCGAGGAGTCCGAAGCGCCGAACGGCGTGTTGGTATCCGGCGCATGGTCCGCCAACAGTTCAACAGGCGAATATGTTGACTCATCGTTGCATCCTGATTGTTGAAAGCCCGTTCTAATGGCCTGAGTCCATCAGGCTCCTTCTATTTCGAAGGGGGCGATCTACCCGAACGGCTGCCCTTTTTAAAGATGTGGTGGGGAGCGGTAGTGCGTGGCGAGCGTGGAGGAATTGGGAGGAGGTTTTGATTCGTCTGCGTGCGATGGTGGAAAGCGTGATCGTGGCGAGCACATAGGATCCCGCGATGGCCGAGGCTGCGATGTTAAATGTGAGATTGGGCAAGCATCGCGATGATAAGGCATGGGGATGGGAGATGTCTTTACGGTGCCCCAGAGGGAGGTTGGATGCGGGATTGTAGACACCTCAAGAACTAAGCTTTTTTAGTTGTTTATTGAAGCGTTGCGGAGCCAATCGATAGTTTGCCGACGAATACTTACTGAACACAGGTTGCAGTGTTGTATATTCCGCGATTTCGAAGCGCCGAGAGCTTCACAGGGTTTTCAAAAAGGCAATGAGAGCTTTCTTGTCGTCTGGCGATAGATCGAGCCCGAACTCGTGACCTTGGATCGCTCTGGTCTGGGTGTCGTATCCCTTATATCCCGTCGGAACATAGTCGGGATCGAGACGACGCTTGTCGAACCAGTCTTCCAGCGTCGCAACGGAACCGTTATGTTCAAAGGGTCCGCGATACCACACTCCCTTGAGCGAAGGAACCTTGTAATAACCGGTGCCGCGTCGAGTCATCATAGCGAGATTCGGGTCTGTTCCGACCGACATCTCAAGGATGCGATACAGTTTCTTGTCCTTTTCGGGTACTTGAAACCCTTTGGCCGGAGTGAGCTTGTTGTTGGTATAAAGCGGGGGTGTATGGCATGCTATGCAGCCTTCACGTGTGAAGATCTTTTTCCCCTGCGCAGCGAGCGGTCCGAAATGATTGGGGTTCGGAGGAGGCTGCAGAGAGTAAATATAAAGCGCCAAGGCGTAAAGATCCTTGTCGCTCTCACGCTCCAGATCCTTGATGTCGGGCAACTTCGAGCTTCGTGTTGCGGGCACGAAACCGTCGTAGTTCCTGATCTCTTCGACGAAATCGTTAATTGCGTCGTAGCGCATTAAGTCGATGATGGAGCGATGTTGTTGAAGGCCGGTGTGGTCGAGGTAAAGGCGCTCCTTGATCCCGATCAGGTCAGGAACCTGAGCGGGAAAAATGGGGCTTGTGCCTTGCCTCGGATTCACGCCTTCGGGAATGGTTGCCAGATGAGCCTCAAAGTCGGCCATCGTCTTTTGCGACATGGATTGCAGTGGATCTGGATGAATCCACGGTGTTCCAAAGAAAAGATCTACAACTGTTTTGGCCTTTTCATCCTGTGGGCTTACTTTCGAGAGCTGGTATGCCCATAGCCTGGCGAATGGAATGTTGCCCTGAGCTCCTTTGACTACCAGTCCGTTTGGCATGACGCGCGTGTGACACGCGGCACAGGAATCGAACGTTACCTCGACGACTCCTTTTTTGCGAATGACATATCGGTAGTAGGGTAGGACACCGTGTCTGTCCGACTTGATGCCGGTGTACTTGTACCACTCGGGATTCCGCACGTCGCTGAAGGGGAGATCGACTGGAGTAAAGTCATTCGCCGCCTCGAAAATCATTTCTCCGGCATTGATCCAATCTTGCTTGGAGCGCAGCGCAGCATAGTCGAATGCAGGCTTAGGTTCCTGCTTTTGCAGCCACTCCCAGTAACCTTTGGGCTCTTTCCCAGGGGCGTAGATTGGATAAGTCTTCAGGTTAGGTCGCTCGGGAATTTGGTAATAAAAATCGGAGCTCACGTGATGGGTGGGCACATGAGCCGCCGGAGGAAGTTCGATATCCTTCATAGCGTTGTCGTCCCATACTTTGGGGATCTGCGGCTTGAAGGGTTTCACGCTGGTTTGGGCCGGCGCAGTAAACACGATCGTTGAAGCAAAGCAAAGCATCCAGATTGTTCTGAGCATAGTGTCCTTGGACGGAGATGTTGAGGTTTGCTCAGACACAACACTGAAGAGTGAGATTTATTTCCTTCATGGACGGCAGGGAATAGGCGTACCACTCGCTATCGAACATCGGGGCTTTATTGCATGGAACGTAATCCCGGGCAGCCAGAATCGATGAGCAGGAAATAGTCAGGAATAAAGAGGCACACTGCGGGTTCTTTTGCTAGACGCTCAACATGGGGCCACACTCCCATCTTCAGAGTGGGTGTGAATAGTTTCGCCGGAGGTAAAGATACATGTCAGTTGCAGAAGCCTACACAAGTGAGCAGGTTTCGCTCGATCCGATGTCTCAAGAGAACATCAGGGACCCCTTCGCAATGTTTGAGCGTCTACGACATAAGGGACCAGTGTATTGGAATGGTCAATATTCTTTCTGGATGGTTTCCGGCTACGACGAAGTGAAGTCCGTCTTGCAGGATGTTGACCATTTCTCTTCAGCGACTGAAGATGCGGTCGCGAAACGGGCCGAGGGATTGCCCGCGAGGTCACTAGCCAGTTTCGAGATCGGCAAGCGATTTTTTCATCGCCACCTTCAAACGGCGGATGCTCCTGTGCATACGCTCCACAGGCGAGCTGTCATGCGAGGCTTTATGCCCCTTGTAACGGGGGTCGTCAAACAATCGCTGGAAAACCGTGTCGACCGGTTGATAGATGTGTTGATTGCCAAAGGGTCTTCGGATTTCGTCGCAGATTTCGCCTATCCGCTTCCTTCCCTGGTAATCTTCGATCTCCTCGGTATCCCTGAAGAGGACCACTCCACAATCCGTGATACTGCCGAGCTGTTCTGGCAGTTCCCCGCAGCGGTTTACCGGCGAGACGTCGAACTTCTCGACAGAATTGCAACGCAAGCCTTGTGTGCCGAGGCTGTCATATTGCGTCTTCTCGAGGAGCGCCGGGTCAGCCCAAAGGTAGATCTGATCTCCGCTCTTGCCCGTCCGGAGGCGGGAGAGGATGTAATTCCAGATGGCGATATCGTCGTGATGTGCATTTTTCTGCTGATGGCGGGGCACGAGACGACTGCGAACCTTTTGAGCGGGTCTATCCTTCATCTTCTTCAAGAACGTGAGCAGTGGACTCAACTGCTCTTGAATCCTCTGCTTGTTCCGGGCGCTGTAGAGGAGTTATTGAGATTCGTTAGCCCCGTACTTTGGGTCCCGCGCGTAGTGCGCAACGATGTCCAGTTGGGAGGACATCGACTTTCAGCCGGCCAGGAGGTTAGAGTTTCCATCGGGGCCGCAAATCACGATCCGAAGCGATTTGTGCTCCCAGAGAAACTAGTTCTCTCGAGATCAGGAGCGTCACCCGTTGCATTTGGGTATGGATTACATTCTTGCCTGGGTGCGGCCATGGCACGCATGGAGGCGAGCACAGCACTGAGAGGACTGCTCCGCCGCACTCCCGACATGCGTCTGCTAACTGAATCTGTCGAGTATGCTCCTATCTACTTCTTGCGAGCGCTAAAGTCTCTGCCTATCGCTGTTGGTAAATCGTAGCCTTTAAAGCTGCCGGGTAACTCATGAGCGTTGCGACAAGGACAGTTTATAGCTCACCGTTATCTTTCAGTGCGAAACGGATTCCTTCGATATTGTTGCGGCTGTAAGCAGCGTGAGAAGCTTTGCGCGTGCTCTGCCCAACCGCGACATCACGGTTCCGAGGGGACAGTGGAGGATGCTCGCAATCTCGCGATAGGAGAGATCTTCATATTCCCGCAGCAAAATGACTTCGCGAAACTCGACTGGTAGCTTGTGAATCGCGGCTCGCACTTGCTCGCCTTCCACCTTGCTCACATAAAGATCGTGTGAATTTTTCGATGGCTCTTTGATGTTGTTGGCAACGCCGTCCCCAACATCGATCTCAATTATTTGAGGACCATTGCGGCGTTTTCTCAATTGGTTGAACCAAATATTTTTCAGGATGATAAAGAGCCAGCCCTTAGTATTGCTGTTCGATCGCAGTCTGTGCATAGCCGGTATGGCACGGGCGTAGGTTTCCTGCACCAGATCTTCCGCTTCGGCGTGGTTGCGGGTCAGGACCATGGCGTAGCTGTACAGTCCGTCGAGATATTCGATACCCATCATCTGAGTCTGACCCGCCCCGTCGTGGTTCAAAGACATAGTTCTCCCCTCGGTCGAAGACCTTGGCTTTGGTAGAATCATTTGTGGAAGGTGCCGCGGTCCACGCCACGGCTTGTTAAATGTGTCGCTATCCACTAGATGTGAAGGGAGCGACTTCAGGTGTGAAGTCTGAGTGGGCTTCCTGTTGAGTTTTTGTGACGAGCGCGGTCACATGTGTGGCGACGATGCCTGTCAACAGATAACAGAGGGTTTATCAGATGAGGTCCCGGGCGTGCGGGCTAGAGCGGATCAATGAAGTTATTCAAGACGTTTCGTCTAGATACGGCGAACCACCTTCTGTGGCGTAATGAAGATCGTGTCCCTCTGGCTCCCAAGGCTTTCGATGTACTGGCTTACCTGGTCAAGCACCCTGGGCGGCTTGTAACGCAAGACGAAATTCTTGAGGCAGTGTGGTCAGAGACCTATGTCAATCCGGAGGTCCTGAGAAAATACATTCTTGAAGTTCGGAAGGCTTTGGGTGACCGGCCTGACAACCCGGAGTTCATTGAGACGATTCCCAAGCGGGGGTACCGGTTTGTTGCTCCCGTTGTAGAAGAGAGCACGGCTGAGCCATCAATTGCGGCGACCTCGCCTGCGATGGGGGAGGCTGCAGAAGAGAGCTGGGGACCGGCAAGGGTCCCTTCAAAAGGGAGATTTTTTTCAGGCAAATACAAGCTGTGGAAGTTTGTGGTGCTGCCAGTTCTGGTACTGCTTGCGGCGGTCGCTATAGCCAGGCAGCACTTCCGGACCGCACGAGATCGGACGGAAGCGAATTCAGGGAATAATACTTCGATCGCCGTGCTTCCCTTTTCGGATATGAGCGCGGCCAAAGACCAGGAGTATTTTTCCGATGGGCTCGCTGAACAACTGATTAACGACCTTGCAAAAGTATCAGGCCTGAAGGTGGTTGGACGGTCCTCGGCCTTTCAGTTCAAGGGTAGGAACGAAGACCTGCGCGAAGTGGGACGCAAGCTTGGCGTGGCTAATATTCTTGAAGGAAGTGTGAGGCGCGACGGCAACCATGTTCGCATCACCGCGGAACTGATCAAGACAAACGATGGTTTTCAGCTTTGGTCACAGACCTACGATCGGGAGATCAAGGACATCTTTGGCGTAGAGGACGAGATTGCCCAGGCTGCGACCGAGGCGCTCCAACTGAAACTGCTGGGGCAGCCGGTTACTTCAAATTTGCGCAACACGAATCCCGAGGCATATAAGGCCTACCTCCAAGCGAAATACTTCAGTGGGCGGGGACAGAGCAGCGAAGAACTCGGCAAGGCACTCGCCTATGTCGATACGGCTATCAGGCTGGATGATAAATATGCCCCAGCCTGGGCCTTGCGATCGTCGGTGCAGAACGAAATGGCGGAGTACGGCCTGACCGATGCTACAGAAGGCTTCCGAAAGGCCCGCGCCGATGCAGAGCGGGCGATCGCGCTGGACCCCGCGCTGGCCTCAGCCTATCTGGCGCTGGCGAACACGCAAATCGATTACGACTGGGATTGGGACGCCGCCAACATTTCCCTTACGAAAGCCGCGGCCTTAGAGCCGGGTAACGTCGACGTCTTCCGTCTTCGGTCACATCTATCCAGAATATTGGGCAATCTCGATCAGTCAATCACCCTCTATGACCAGGTGGTCGCACTCGACCCCCTTCGTCCCAATTCTTATTCTGGCCTGGAATACCTACTGTACGTGGGGGGACGATACGAGGACGCTCAGGCCGCGCTGCAAAAGGCTCTGGACCTGAACCCGCAAGCTACTTATGTCCATCTCACCATGGGCAAAGCTCTCCTCGTGGAGGGACAGCCGCAGCAGGCGCTTGCAGAAATTGAGAAGGAACCAATCGAGTGGGGTAAACTCACGGGCCAGGCACTGGCTTATCATGTGCTCGGCCGCGAACAGGATTCGAATGCTGTTCTGGCAAGCCTCATCGAGAAATATGGCTCTGCCGGGGCCTTTCAGATCGCTCAGGTGCATGCGTATCGCGGAGAGGCAGACAGATCGTTTGAATGGCTGGAGCGTGCCTACAAACAGCGAGACCCTGGGCTGCCCGAGATCAAGACCGATCCGCTCTTCAAAAATTTGCACCACGACCCGAGATACACCGAGCTTCTCAGGAAAATGCACCTTCCGGCTTAGGAGCCTGCGACTGCGGCGGTCAAATTGAGAAAATCTCTACTGTGGAGAGCCGGTGGCTGGCATCCTGCCGCGTTAGCCGTGCATCGCGTATCGCGTGGCCCTATGCTCTTTCGCATTCTGGCGACCTGTCTCTTCACGATTAGCGCGCGTTGAGGTCGCCTTGAGCCTCCCGACTGTTGGTCCAATGTGACAAAGAGAAGGCGAAAATACGGAGAGATAGTGATTTTCGTGGTGTTGTCAGAAGATGACCCATCGCAAACGCTCCCTCAAGCAGCGAGATAACCACCGAGACCACATGTCGTGGTGAGATCCAGGCCTTTACCTCTCCACTCAAGAGAGCCGTATCGCGAAGAGCGTTTCTGGAGCTTACTGATCGTTTCCTTCGGTAAGGTCTGTGGGGACTGCTGTCAGATACCCGAACAGGCCGCCGCCATTGGGGATCGCACTGAAGTACAGCTGTGCCGCGGGCGACTTCGAGGAGTCATAGTTGCCTGGGCTCACGTTCCCTGGGCTGATTGCCCAGATGCCATTAATGGAAATCGGTTTACCGTTCGCATCCTGCAATAGTCCGTCGAACTTGCCGGTCGCGAGATCATAGGCAGCGATGTAACCACTTGATTCTGACGTTGATGCGCCAGCAAATTGTCCGATCAATAGATCGTGGCTGAAGCGTCCGAAATCGAGCGGAGCGAGAGCTACGCCCCAGGGTGCATTCAGCCAGTCCCCGTGTTCCAATCGCCGCAGTAGCTCTCCCTTCGACGAGTAAATGTCGACGTAACCAAGGCCAGGGCCGTCGGTTTCGAAAGGCGACCCTTCCCGATGGAGCACATAGGTCACAACGATATTGTTTGCGATCGCCTGCACATTGAAAGGCACAAAGTCGTGCGGTAGACGATCGTCCGCAAAAGAGCGGTCTTCATCGTTATCGCGGCGATGGGAGTCATCGCGATCTCCGGTCAAGTGCACCAGGTGAAATGCGCTGTCGTACACATCAACACGACCTTTGGTGAAATTGGCAGCATAGAGGTAAGGTTTGCCGTCAACAAAAGCGCTCGTCAGACCGGTATAACTAGACCCGTCTGTAGTCTTCACCACTGTTACCGCATGGGTCGAAGGAGCCGTAGCACCTTGCGCTATGGCGACATTCGGGTTCCAGCCGGCAATCGTCCCATCGACTGTGCAGAAGAGAAAGTTTGCAGCCATTCCACTAGTCAACAGGAAGTCAGTCGGGCTGCTGTTGGAGATGATGCCGGTCGGGGAGCCGATCGGTGTTGATTTATTTGCTGGATCTGCGGGTGGGATTGTAACAATCAACGGATTTTTGATTCCAGCGCCGTTGTAGAGTGTGCTGACCCCGGTGAGGTTGTCAGCTACCCACCAAGCTCCGCCGGACGTTCGGGAGAGTCCCCACGGATTCACTAAGTTCGCATCAACCACAGGTGCGACGCCTGACGTGTTCGAGACAAGATTGGTTTGGGTATAGTGTTGCCCAAATGTCACGCCAACTAATGAGAAGCTCATCGTCGTACCGATGACGAAACGCAGTAATGCCTTCATGAAAAATCTCCTTGCAATTCTGGAACCCGCTGTTCTCACACCGCCCCTCTGACCGACACGATGTCGACAAAGAGCTGGAAATCCCACCACTGCGGAATGTTGGCGGGAATCCTGAGTCTTTCAGATCTCGGAAGCAAGAACACTCGGCCTAGTGACTTATTCCTGAACACGTCGAAATAAGGGTGAATAGCAGCTGGCTAAGGTGAATGAGAACCTCAAATAGGCGGCGGTTTTATCTGCGCCGGGAATAAAAACAGTGGCGCCGTGTTAAGCCTTACAGGAAGCGAGTGAGGCTTCTCTTCGCTCTTCGCGGAGACTACTACGTGGTGTCTACGGCTGACATCAAAGACTCCCGCTCCAGGACGCATTAAAAATGAGGCAACCCGCGCGCGGATCGAGACGCGAAAAGCTTCCTCTTCGCCGCGAATTTGTTCGCGAGCGTAATGGATCGAAGGTTATTCCCATGACGCATGACTCCCCAATGCGAATAGAAATCGGCTATGTCAGTTGCTGGTCTTTGTTTCTCTCTCGTGGTCCGGGCCGCTTGCATTAGTGACTCCACTTCCACTAGCCAACGAAAGGCTTTATGAAAATTCTTATCGCTTCTGTACCGACGTCCGGACACCTCAATCCACTTCTGTCCACCGCCTCGCTATTGGTGGACTCCGGCCACGAGGTCGCCGTGCAGGTCAACGAAGACTTGCGTCCCGCCGTCGAAGCCGCCGGCCACCGCTTCCTCTCAGAGATTCCCAACTCTCAAACCTCCCTAGGCTATTACTTTGAGACGTACCCCGAGCATATGCAGAAGTCGCCAGGTATGGAGATGACCGGCTTCGCTCTCGTCCACTACATGGCCCGCAACATCGCCGCCCAGTTCGCCAGCCTCAAGATGGCGCTATATGATTTCTCCGCCGATCTCATTCTCGGTGACTCTCTCTACTGGGGCACGCTCCCCATGCTCATCGGCCCCCGCGACAAGCGCCCCGCCATCGCGCACCTCGGCGTCTCTGTCGTCAATCTCGGCAGCGGGAAGAACATTCCCATGAGGCCCGACGAGACTCCGGAGCAACACAAAGTAGAGCTGAAACTCCGTGAGCGCTTGATACTTCACCCCGTGCAGCAGGCTGTGAACGCTACCCTTGCCAGCCTTGGTTATCCCGCGCTTCCATGTCCAGTCCTCGAAGCCATGACCGAGTTACCCGACCTCTACCTGCACCCCGGCATTGAGAGCTTCGAGTATCCGGACTCCAACTCGAAGATAAGATACATCGGTGCTCTGCCCACGCCGGCTGGCCAGCCCAAGCTGCCGGATTGGTGGCAGCACCTCGACCGCACCAAGCGCCTCATCCTGGTAACGCAGGGCACCGTTGCCAACCGCGATTTCGGCCAAGTCATTGCTCCCGCCCTCGTCGCGCTCGGTGGCAGGGACGACGTGACGATCATCGTTACTACCGGCGGGCAGCCAGTCGAGTCCATCCCTGTTGCCATCCCCTCCAACGCTCGCATCGCGTCGTTCCTGCCCTACGCACAGATTATGCCGGAGATCGACCTCCTCATCACTAACGGCGGCTACGGCACTGTAAATATGGCACTCTCGCACGGCATTCCGATAATCTCTGCAGGACTTACCGAAGATAAGGAAGAAGTATCCGCTCACGTCCAGTGGTCCGGTGCAGGGATCGATCTGCGCGCCAACCAGGCGAATCCTGAGGCCATTAAGCACGCGGTCGACGAGATCTTCACACAGCCTGGTTATCGTGAGCGAGCCCACCAACTCTCGCTCGAGTTCGCCATCCACGACGTCGAAGCCGAACTGCTCAGCCTCATCGAGGAGTGCGTTCGCGACACCGTCAGCGCGTAGCTCCACGCCAGACGTGCCTCGTCGCTTGCACCCCTCCTCGTGCAGCGGCGAGGCTGCAGCTCTTGCCTAAAAACCTGATCCGATGGTAGCCGTTCACTTCCAGTTAGCCCGTCATCCACCTATCAAGTTCTCCAAGCCCCTTACATTCCCACTGCCCCCTCGGTTATTGCAACAGAGCCGTGCCCGGTCCTGCGCACTGAGATGGAATTTCGCCTGGCCGTGCGGAAATATTTCTGCGCTCCAAGTGTTTATCTCACAGGCGTTGATATGGGAGGTAGGTACTCCTCCGCAAAGCCTGGAGATTTGGAGCAACTACGTTGAATTTACACAGTGAATTTCATGCAAAGTGCGGCAGCCTTCCTATCAATCTTTCGATCATATTTCCTGCCTGCACAGTAGACGGAGTCGGGAGTCGGCAACTTCATTCTCACTTTCAGATAAGGCGCGCCCTCAGCGGCTACACCATAAGAAAGTCCGAGGGCAGCAGGACTCCGGATGGAAGTATCGGAATTGCGTATCAGGTGCCGTACAAGTATGTGAATGAGAGGCTGCTCCATCTAAGCCATCTGTTGAGTATCGGCAGTCCTCGAGACACGTACAGACGAGGAGTGCTGCAGGAGGAAGACCTCACACTGTTCGCTCAATCTCAGGCTCGGCAGGATGTGGACACGCCCAACAATCAGTCCAATAAGCTGGACTTTGTTTCGTGTGGCTCCTGTGGGGCGGCTCTTGCCTGTAACGCTTTTGCGGTCGAAGAGGAGAGCGCTGGATCGGGAGGAGAACAAGAAGCAGTCCTGCGAGTATTTCGCGTCTGCGGACTGACAAACGATCAGGGTCGTGCCTCTTTGAATATAGTAGGCGAATTCATTTACAGCTTTTTCTGTCATCTTCAGGGCGGTTCGCAACATCTCGAGGAGGCGTGTATGCGTAGTGCTTCGAGCCTCGAACTGCTGTGCGCTGACTGCTACGCCTCGCGCGAAACTCCGGCCATTCAAGAGACATGCTGAAGAGCGAAGGGATGACATCGACGAGGAAATCCGCTCGTCCGCCCCGCCACCATTTATCTGCGATTGGTTCCTGGGCCGAATCATTGAATCGGTGGCCGAGAGCGTCCAGGAATGATGATTTCCCGGCGCCCAAATAGACGAGCATCAAGAGAAAATGCGCCTGGGCCGAGCAGAGTAATTGCTATACATATAACGAGAAGATAGAGAGAAAGGATGGCATTCGAGTTTCCACCGGGTGTAAGAGAACAAGAAACACCATTTGCCAGGTTGCCGAGGGACGCGCATGCGCCGGCGATTGGGGTCAGAAAGCCGACCATAAGCGCTGTACCAACCAGGATTTCGAGCGATCCAATTGCACAGTCGAATATGTGAGCATGTGATCCAATCAGCGTGGCGACACCCTGAACGATCGCGCTGAGCGCCACTGTCAGACGCATGAGGATGAGGCCGACGCCAGGCCATCCTTCCGGAAAGGTAGAGAAGAGCTTTTGCAGCCAGAGCCTCCTCGGGCACGGAAGCGTACCAGTCCAGAGGCTAGCGTTTTTCTACTTGGGAATGAACCCCTAGATCGAGTGTTTTTTCCCTGCCACTTGCTGTCCTAATATTGAGGGATGGATGAGAAAGCTAGAGGTGAATTATTCCCCGGCGTACCCCGATGGCGACAGCTTCGGTGCGGTCGTTGGCGCCGAGCTTTTCCATGATGTGCTTGACATGTCCTTTTACCGTTTCTTCGGAGATGAAGAGGAGGGCCGCTATGTCGCTATTTCGATTTCCTCCGGCTATCTTCTGCAGCACGTCCACCTCTCGTTTGCTTAACGATTCGTCGGCCATGTGCTCCGCGAGATGGGCAGCGATTTCAGGGGGAATGTGCTTCTTTCCCGCGTGCGCTTTGCGGATCATCTCTACAAGTTGGCGCCGAGGCATGGTTTTGAGCATGTACCCAGCAGCGCCTGCCTGGAGTGCACGACGAATCTCAACATCTCCTTCGAAGGTAGTAAGCATAATAACGCGAGCGTCTGCGAACTCTGTGCGAATGGCGACCATCGCATCGATGCCACTGATGTCGGGCAGCCTCAGATCCATGAGCGTAACGTCGGGACGATGTTCACGGAAGCTTTGTATGGCCTCGCGTCCGCTGGATGCCTCGGCCACCAGAAGCATGTCCGGTTCATTTCTGATGATGGTTGCGATTCCTTCCCTCATCAATGGGTGGTCGTCGATGCAGAGGATTCTAATTGGTGTGGAGTCCCTCATTTATGCCCTCGTTTTCTTATGGTGTCCGATTGTGGCTCGAACTTCTCTCGATTTAGCCAGGTAAGCCAATGAGGTACCGGACCACGAGATTGGTTTTCAAATGCAATCGTGCTGGGAACAGTCAACTCGACCTCCGTGCCGGCACCGACCCGACTTAGGAGCCTGAGACTAGCGCCAATGCCCTCAGAGCGTTCTCTCATGCCTGGTAGTCCCCAGTGCCCTTGGCGACCAGCGTCCAGTACCTGAGGATCTATTCCGCAACCGTCGTCGCGCACTATGATCCGAAGATACCTGGTTGCATACTCCACTTCTACCTCGATGGTGCTCGCGCGAGAATGCAAAAACGCATTTGTGAGAGCTTCACGGCCGATGCGGTACACCTCGTCGCGGATCACGGGGTGCAAAGGGCGAGTAGTACTGTGAGCGACGACACGATAGTCGATCTTTTCGTCGATGGCGAGCTCCTGTCGCACCCGCGAAAATGCCAGCTCGAGGTCGCGGCTGTCGTCATCTGCGGTTCGCAAACCGCGGAGTGCGTTCCTGCCTTCCTCCGTAACCCGTCCCATCAATTGCAATATACGTTTCAACACAGGTTTGGTGGGCGAATCGTCAGGCAATTGATCCTCTGCAACGTCGAGTTGCATGGACGCGCTAACAAAACCCTGTAACAAGGTGTCGTGCAGTTCCTGCGCGATTCGCGTTCGCTCCGCAAGCCGCTCCTGGAAACGGATGTTCAATCGTCGCGTTAACTGGTACATGCGTAGGCGATAGAGCGCCACGATCGCAAGGGCGCACCCTGCCAGACACAAAGTTTGAAACCAGCGTGTCTGCCAGAAGGTCGGCTCGATAACAAAGGGCACAGTTGTCTCGGGACCATTCCATAGACCTTCGCGACTGGACGCGACGATGCGAAAGCGGTAGGAGCCTGGGCCCAGATGACTGTAGATAGCCTGCCGCGATGCGACAATATCTCTCCATCCACGGTCGTAGCCGTCAAGCTTATAGCGAAACTTGACGAGTTCCGGCATGGAAAGACTGGCGCTTGCGTAGTTGAAATTGATGTTCTGGGTACCGGCGGCGAACTTTAGTGAATCCTTCAAATTAGCTTGGGCTCCTCCTGCCGATACTGATTCAATTCGAACCGTGACCGGTACAGACTCCTGGAGGATGAGCTCAGGATCGGCCACGGCCAGTCCACGGTTCAGCGAGATCCAGACTCGGCCCAGCGAATCCGCCACGGCCGACCGATCGCGCCTCACTCCCTCTGCTCCTTGAAGGCCATCTGCGGTTCCGTAGCTCTGAACATCCGAGTTGTCGAGCACTCCTGTCAGGAGTCGATCACGATCCACCTGGAGCACGTGGTCCGAGGTAGCGAACCACAGGAATCCTCTTTTGTCTTCCGCAATTCCGAAGATCTCCTCGTGTAGCGACTCTGGCAGGCTGTGCGGCAGTCCGATGCGGCCGGACCTAAGGAACGCGAGGCCGCCAGAGGTCATGATCCAGATTACCTGCCTCGAATCTTCAAAGATTAATCGTACGTCTGACGACGGTAGACCATCTGGAACGGACCGATTCAACCAGCGTTCACGGGCGAACGATGAGAGGCCGCTGGGCGTGGCGAACCACATCGTTCCGTCGTGACCCTCGACAATCGAGTTGACTGAATTCGATGTCAGCCCATTGAGCATCGAATAATTTGTGAATTTGCCGTCCTTTAGTTTACTGACACCTGCGCTGACTGTTCCCGCCCAAACCGTTCCATCACGATTCCGATGAACCGAATAGACGCTGTTCTGGGCCAAACCGTCTGCCTGAGTGTATGTCCGTCCGACAAAGGAATCGCCGTTTTTGGTCACCAACGTCAAGCCGCCGCGCTGTCTGCCGATCCAGATTTCACCGTTACCACCGCTAATTGAATAGACAACATCGCTATCCAGACCTGCAATTGCGGCGTGTCCTACTTTCCCGTCCTTCAGCCAATAAAGGCCTCCGGAGAGAGGCCCAAACCAGGTCCGCCCTTCGGAGTCAACATAGACCGGGCCATTATTTTCCGCGGGGAGACCCTGGGTAGTCGAAAACGTCGTAAACATTCCATCCCGCAGTCTCTCAATCCCTCCCAACCCTCCAAACCAGATATCTCCATCGCGATCCTCGTAGATAGTTGCCACCTCACCATCCCAATCGGGGTCCGACGAAACGGCACCGTCAGCAGTGATCCTGAAGAGGCCATGATTGGTTCCAACCCAGACGTTCCCTTTAGGGTCTTTTGCCAAAGCCAGAATCTGAGGTTGATTGGTGAACGATGGCAAAACCTTGTCGACAAGCCCATCTCGGTCCCACAACTTTACCCCGGCGTCAGTCCCGATCCACAAAGCTCCATTGCTCGCCGCCAGAAGTGCGTTAATGCCTGTGCCGTCCAACTGTCTCGATACACTGGCTAAGCTCCCTTGATTGACGCGAAAGAGTCCTATATCCCGTGTGCCTAACCAGACTCTGTGGTCTCGCGTTTCGGCAATCGAAATGGCAATGCCGTCCATTTCTCCCGAGGGGACAATACTCTGGAACTTTCCGTCCCGATAACGGAGTGTTTTTCTCCGGAGTCCCCAGAGAAGCAAATGACCTTCGTTGTCAAGGGACATCGCCGTGAATGTGGCCTCGTCCAGATCGTAGCGAACAACTACATCCTCGAATTTTCCTTCGCGATAGCGGAGCAGATGTGGGCGTTCAAGGCGGATCCAAAGGTTTCCTTCAGAATCTGACACAAGTCCGCGCACAGCCCCAATTGCAGGCAAGTCCGGCAGGGGTCTTTGAATCAGAGTGAAAGTAAATCCATCGAAGCGGACCAGGCCCCGTTCGGTTCCAATCCAGAGATAGCCATCCTCCGATTGGCAGATCGCATAGACCGCTCCCCCGAGGAACCCTCGGTTTGCTCCCCACTTATCATGGACGTATTGCGACACCGCCCTCGCGGGGTCCAAAGCCGAGGCCGAGGTCACAAGACAGACGCCCGCGATCCCGGTCAGAAGACACTCGCGTAGCCAATTTCTTTGAATCATTCGATCACGGAAGGTATTCGAACTTCTGAATCACAACCTCAGCAGAGCGTTGTGAATTGTTCATGGGGTGATGGAATTCATAAAGCTCGATGTGGACGGTCTCAGCCGTGGGGGTGGGAACGCCTGATGAAAAGACGTGTTCGCTAATACTTTTGGACGCCGTGTCCGCCACCTGGCCGCGGACTGTCTTGAACGATGCGACACCGGGTTCCCAACGGAACGTGTGGGTAAGTACACCCGCAGGCACATTAAATTGGTAGACGTTTTCGGGAACATAGTATGGCTGAACCACATACTGAGCATTCTTGTTGGTGAGTCTTCCCCAGTGGCTAAGTTCGATGTTCAGCTCGCTTCTGGTTTCATCCGATCGCCCCTCATCCCAGGTGAACAGTCCCAGGACGGCGGACGGCTCGAGATGAGCGCTGTCCTGCACAACGAACCGGTAAGTGCCATACCCAAGACTGCGGGTCAGTCCCACGTTCGCACATGACCACTGGCCGTCGCGCATCACCATTTGAAGGTGCAGATATCCCTTTTGATCGACCCACGCATTGGCCGGATCGTAGAGGTTCGTGTCACCGCCTCGATCACTTGCTGCTGCCCGAACAATCCAGTCATAACCACTGAAATGGATCACCTTCGAGACGATCGGCACGGCGGCCGTACCCGTTACTGTCACGACGGCGACCACGCCATCGCCTTCTTTGGGAAGCGTCGCGATCTTCGATTCTGCATGATACCCGGGCTCTACCAGCAACGCTGCGTACTCGGTGCCCAGATGCGTCGAGTTCTTCCATGTCGAATCAGCTTGGATCTTAGTAAATCGCCTATTCGAAAAGGGTTGTATCCACCAAACGCCGCTACGGGCATACAGAACGATCTGTTGGTCGGGTCTAGCGTCACTTACTCGTCCTTCAATATAATCCAGCTTCGCTGGACCTCCAGCGTCGGCCATGGGCACTCGCGTCACTTCGATCGATGGCTTACGCGGAGACGAGTTGTTTGAATGGCAACTAACCAGTAAAACGCTGACGAGAGCGAGGAAGATGTCCGGTCGTCTCCGCCCGATGTACGGACTTCCCATGACAAAACTCATAAGCCTCATAGTCAAAGCATCCCACAACGTGTCTTTAAACGGGTCTTTTAACTGTAGCAATTCTTATTGACTCCAGGATTCATCAGACAGCGTGAGGAAACGCTATTCCGGGTATGTTGATTCCCAATTGCCTTGGTTCGCTGGAACTGTTGACGCAGGCCAATTTACACCTAGGTGTGCCCCCCCAATACCTCGAAAGTGTTTGGAATTTTGGGCACGATCTGGGGTTTCGTGTGTTCGGCAAAAACCCTAGTCTTGGCCACCATGGGCCGATCCCAACAAAATTGCAAAGGCGGTGTCTTCCTTGGCCTCTGACGACAGGGCAATAGGAACACCGGCAGCAACGTGATGGCGGGCCGTGACACAGGTTTTAGTTGTCGTCCACGTTTACTTGCCCATGCGAATCGAATCGGCTGATCTGTAACGAAGGAAGGGGATGTGAAATGAATATTGTTTCGGAAGGGCTTTTCATCCAATCGTGCGAACTTAAAGGCGAAATCAACACGACTTTCGATGGTACCCCTGCAACTGATGAAGCCCTAGTTGCGGCGGCCAAGTCAGGAAATAACCCTGCATTTGGGGAGTTATGGACGCGGTACTCGAATACTGTATTCAAGACGGTCTATCGCGTCACGGGAAACCGACACGATGCAGAAGACGCGATCCAAGATGCGTGGATGAAAGCTTATATGCATTTGAAGACTTTCGACGGTCGAGCAAAATTCTCGACTTGGCTTACTCGCATCGCGATCAATTCAGCACTCATGATCCTACGTAAGAAGCGCTCTCATCCAGAGACCTCAATGGATTGGAGCGTCGATGGCGAAACCTGGCAACAGTGGGAAGTGGGAGACAAGCGAGCCAATATTGAAGAACACTACTCGAAGAAGGAAGCAGAAAAGGACTTGCGGCGAGCAATACACCGTTTACGACCTACTCTTCGTACAATCATTGAAATCCAGCAATTGCATGACGGTTCCGTTAGGGAAATAGCCGACGCCGCAGGGATTTCGGTTGCGGCCGCGAAATCGCGTTTATTGCGAGCCAGAACTGTGCTGCGCAGGTCACTGCAGACGTCGGTGCGGGCACCCGCGCCGCAATCCAGTCAGAATCTAAGCCTACGAAGCCAGCAAATAGGATGACTGTTATTTGAGAGTATTTCAATACTTCGCTATGAACGAGCGAAGCCCTAGCGCTCCTCGTGTTTGCAGGATATTGCCGAATTTAGGCTGTGGGGGTTTGCTGCGCCGTTGCCCTGTTCCGGGGACAAGAATGTTGATGCTGTTGGAATTCGGATGCCTCCTCCCGAATCCTGAACGGAGGTGAAATGCGACGGATTTGGAGGTCGTCTGTTGAGGTGGGGTATTGTCCTCATGCTTGGTTGTGCCGCAGGACATCCAGCAGCGTTAATAGGTAGGTATACTCCCCCATCTCACGAATCAACTTAGCGTTGGCCTCGACCCACTTCTCCTCCGGCACTACCGATGGGTCAGTTAGAACATAGGCGGGGTTCATGAGAACCCGTGGGACTGAGTCTGGTGTCCATTCCTCTTTGGGCATGGGTATACCCTCCTTGCACACACATCATTACACGACAAGGGCTTCCCGGTTGGGAGGCCTTTCCACCGTACCTTTGAGCAACCAATTTCCTTCAATGCCGACCGACTGAAAAGTGCCACGGGAGACGAGTTGTCGCATACAGAAGGTGGCATGAATCGCTATAGACAGGCTCTTAGCCGAATCAGCCATGACAACCAGGGACGCCAATGCCTCTGGTGTCGTCACGAGGAAGAAGAGCCGGTCATTCCGAAAGAGCCACTTTCAGCGGACGGCCTGGGCGCAAATCGCTTCGATACCGGCGATGTTCGGTAACAGGTTGTCGGTAATGTCGTGGCGTTTTTTAAGATAGGCAGGGCTGTTATAAGACAGCCAGACCTTGCCGCTTTTGTCCTGCCAGACAAGCGCTTTGAGGGGAAGATCAATCGCGGCGCTGGGAGACGCGAGCATGATGGGAGTGCCGGCCTTCGCATTGCCGAAGATGAGGAGTTTGGTTGGCTCCATCTGAATATCTGCTTTGGCGGCGTCGCCGCTGTGGTCGATCATGGCGAGGATGGCGATCCCTTTTGCCTGAACGACTGCTTCCAGCCGCGCTAATGTCTCTAAGACGGTGTGTGGACTGCTTAGATGAACGATTCCGTTGTCAGGCAATTGGGACATAGATACTCCTCATACAAATCAGTCGAGACTTATAACACTTTGATACACAAAGTCGAGTTTTAGGAGCTGGAAACTCAGGTTGAAAGTTTGGTGGAAAGGTGAAGTTGGCCTACTCTGCATCATAGGCTGCGCGGCTTCGGCTGCAATGAAGAGCGGACATGAGGTTTTTCCCGGATAGCAAGATCGGACGGCAACGCAGCACTCCTGGTCTCGCGTCGTCCAAACCACGCCAGGAGGGAATCTTACACGTATTTTATCGGTGTCTATTTATCTTTGAACGTTATGTTAAGGTTCGGTGGTTCTTTGAAAGACAAGGAAGGCTAGCCGAAAGATAGGCGCGGAAACAGCACGCGGACGGTAGACTGAAAGCGCGATTGAATTCGCTGTTTCATAAATGCATATGTCTCTCGAAATGTGCTTTTTATTGGCGGAACCTGTTTCACACAGTTGCGCACAGGCCGTAAAAGCTCCAGTACGTAGACAAAAAGATGAATCTGATTCCAATGAGGGATAACGAGTTTACGCGATGAGTCCAGTCAGTTTCAGGCGTCATTCCTTGATTTTGCTTTGCTTTTCCACGTGTCTGTTGGCAGGCTGCAACGGTAAACCGCCCGATACCAAGAGCGAAACTCCTCCGCCGGCAGTTGTCCAGACCGACACGGATGTGAATCAGGTACACGTGGACCACCCCGACCAGTTCACATTGGTTCCCGCAACCGGTTACGCGGCGACCTCGACAATTCAGGTCACCGGAACGGTCAATCCCGACGTCTCTCGCACGATTCCAGTGATTTCCATCGCATCAGGCCGAGTGCTTGATGTTTACGCCCGTCTCGGCGACTACGTCAAAAAAGGCCAGGTTTTGATGGAGGTGCAGAGCACCGATGTATCCGGCGCTTTTGCCAACTACCTGAAGGCCGTCGCCGACGAACATCTAGCCCAAGTTCAGTTGGATCGCGCCAAACTGCTGAACGAAAAAGGCGCAATTGCTAGCAGCCAGGTAGAGATTGCCCAGAATGCCGAAGATGATGCGAAGGCAACTGTCTCCGCTTCTGAGGAGCTGTTGCGCGTTCTGGGAGTGGATAAAAACCATCCCGCTGCCGCAACAAAGATATACGCACCGGCGTCGGGTTACATCATCGCGCAGAATGTTACGAATGCTGCTGCGGCTGGCGTCACCTATGCAGGGTCGGCGAATGCCTTTACGATCGCAGACCTGTCGCATGTCTGGATCATTTGCGATGTCTACGAGAACGATCTTCCTAAGGTGCGTCTGGGCCAGAAGGCGGACATCCGCCTGACAGCTTATCCAGACCGTGTGCTGACTGGCGTGATCAGTGACATTGGCGCTGTTTTGGATCCCCAGATTCGCACCGCGAAAGTAAGAATTCAGGTCGATAATCCCGATACTCTGATGCGGGTGGGAATGTTTGCCACCGCGACGATTCATGGCAACACCCTTCAGGCCCACATAGAGGTGCCGGCCACTGCTGTGCTGCATCTGCATGATCGCGACTGGGTCTATGTCCCTGCAGGCGCCGGCACGTTTCGTCGCGTATCGGTGCGTAGCGGCGTCATCTTACCGGGCAATATGCAGGAGATCATCTCGGGCATAGATGTGGGACAGCAAGTGGTTTCGAATGCACTGGCCCTTCAGAATACGGCGGATCAGTAATGCTTCGTAAGCTCGTCGATTTTGCACTGAACAACCGTTGGCTCGTCCTCGGTCTTGCGGTCATGCTCTTTGCATGGGGCATTGTCTCCTTCCACAACCTGCCGGTTGAGGCGTATCCCGACGTTGCCAACAACTACGTTCAGATCATCACGCAATGGCCCGGCCGGGCCGCCGAAGAGATCGAGCAACAGGTCACCATTCCGCTGGAAATTCAGATGGCCGGGATTCCGCATATGACTCATCTTCGATCCACATCGCTTGCCGGGCTGTCCAGCATTACGATGATCTTCGACGATGACTCGGTCAACGACTGGAACCGTGAAAAGGTACTCGAGCGACTCTCGCAAGTTACGCTTCCTGCCGGACTGCAACCCCAAATCGGGACGGACTGGAGTCCCGTTGGTCAAATCTATTGGTACACGTTGCGCAGTATCAATCCGCTGTACGACAGCATGGACCTGAAATCTCTCCAGGACTGGACAATCGAGAAGCAGTTCAAGTCCGTCCCGGGCGTGGTGGACGTATCAAGTTTTGGAGGAATCACACGCGAATACCAGGTTCGTGTTGATCCTGACAAACTGGTTGCCTATGGGCTCAGTATCGGCCAGGTCGAGCAGCAACTCGCCAACAACAATACGAACGCCGGCGGCAGCTTTATCGAGCAAGGTCAGCAACAAATTAATGTTCGGGAGGTCGGTCTCTACAGGAACGTCAAAGATATCGAGGAGACAGTCCTTAAAACGCAATCCGGCACCGCTCTTCATGTCAAAGACATTGCTACCGTCGCGCAGGGGCCGAAGATACGCCTTGGCCAGATCGGCAAAGCATGCCGATTCGGGGGGCTGCCCGAGGGGGAACCACCATTCTCCTGGAGTGCGACCGACCCTTGCATCCATCATACGGGGAAGCAAGAAACCACGAAGGCCATCCAGCGCGAGAATGGCAGGATCATCGATGATCCAGATGTCGTGGAAGGCATCGTGCTTCTGCAAAAAGGGGATGACACTCAGTTTGCTCTGGAAGGCATTCACAAAAAGGTCGACGAACTGAATAATAGGGTCTTGCCGAAAGGTGTAAAGATCATCCCTTTCCTGGATCGCAGCGATCTTTTGCACTATACAACCCATACGGTGCTGCACAATCTCACCGAGGGGATCATCTTAGTCGTTATCGTCCTCTTTCTCTTCCTCGGAAATGTTCGAGGTGCTCTCATCGTATCGCTTACGATCCCATTTTCGCTGCTTTTCGCTTCCATCTGCCTTGATCTTCGCCATATCCCTGCGAACCTGCTCTCGTTGGGCGCGTTGGACTTTGGCATGGTGGTCGATGGAGCAGTCGTGATGGTCGAAAACATCGTTCGCCATCTCAGCCATCCCAAAGAATCGGTAACACCGGCGGAACAGATCCGCGAAGCTGCCCATGAGGTGCAACGCCCTGTTTTCTACGCAATCGGTATCATCATCACAGCGTATCTTCCTATCTTTACTCTTCAGGCCGTCGAAGGCAGACTGTTCCGCCCCATGGCATGGACTGTGGCATTTGCCCTGCTGGGCGCTCTGATCTTCTCCATCATTATTGCTCCAGTTCTGGGGAGTCTCGTCTTCCCGAAGGGGGCGTCAGAGTGGCGGAATCCCTTTGTGGAGTGGCTCACCAATCTTTATCGTCATGCCGTGCGGTGGGCGATCGAACATCGTTGGGTCACTTTTGGCGGAGCGGGTTGTGCGCTTCTTCTAACGGTATTTCTTGGCACGAGCGGTGTGATTGGCTCCGAGTTTCTTCCTCATCTCGACGAAGGTGCGATCTGGGTGCGAGGAACACTCGCTCCCAGCGCTGGCCCTACCGAAAGCGTGCGAATAATGAACCAGGCGCGCCTCGTGCTCTCGGCCTTTCCTGAGGTCACGCAGGTTGTCAGTCAAACCGGTCGCCCTGACGATGGAACCGATGTTACCGGCTTCTTCAACACGGAGTACTTTTTGGACCTCAAACCCAAAGAGGAATGGCGTCCGGTCTTCAAGAAAAATAAAGACGAACTGATCGGGGCGATGGACCGTGAGCTTGAAAAGATGCCCGGCATCGTCTGGAACTTCTCTCAGCCCATCTCAGACAATGTTGAAGAGGCTGTTAGCGGCGTTAAGGGCGAACTCGCGGTCAAGATCTATGGAGATGATCTAAGGACGCTCGAAGCAAAGGGCGATCAGATTATCTCTATTATGAGCAGAATCAGAGGTGTGAAAGATCTCGGGCTCTTCCGCGTGATTGGCCAACCCAACCTCAACTATTCTGTCGATCGTCTGGCGGCCGCCCGTTTCGGGATCAATGTAGCCGATATTCAGGACGCGATTCAGACGGCTGTTGGCGGCGGCGCGGTAAGCCAGGTCCTTCAGAACGAGGCGCGCTACGATCTTGTCGTTCGCTATCTTCCGCAATATCGCAATACTCAGGCGGCAATCGACAACATTCGCCTGCTTTCACCTTCCGGAGAGCGCGTCTCGCTTGCACAACTCACTACCGTGAAGATGGAAGATGGTGCCGAGACCATTGGACGGGAGGGCGGCCAGCGGTTTGTCGCCATCAAATACAGCGTGCGCGATCGCGACCTCGGCAGCACGGTGGAAGAGGCGATTCACAAAGTGGATACAGAGGTGAAGCTTCCCCCAGGTTACAAGATTGACTGGGCCGGCGAGTACGAGAGTCAAAAGCGGTCATCGCGGAGACTGATGCTGGTGCTCCCGATTACAATCCTGATTATCTTTATCATCCTCTATTCCATGTTTCATTCGGGCAAATGGGCTGGCCTTATCCTTATAAACGTCTCTATGGCACCGGTTGGGGGGTTGCTCGCGCTCTTGTTCACGCATACCAACTTCAGCGTCTCTTCGGGTGTCGGGTTTCTTGCGCTCTTCGGAGTCTCAGTGCAGACTGGCGTCATTATGCTCGAGTACATCAACCAGATGCGCGTTCGCGGCCATTCGATTGAAGAATCGGCAATCGAGGGAGCTGTTCTTCGCTTGCGTCCGATCATGATGACGATGCTGGTTGCTACGCTGGGATTGTTGCCGGCGGCGACTTCTCATGGAATCGGGTCGGACTCGCAGCGGCCATTTGCCATGGTGATTGTTGGCGGCCTGATCGGGGCCTTGATGATCAGCGTCTTTCTTTTGCCGACATTGTATGTGTGGATCGCCAGACCGAATGATGTGCTTCCAACCCCTGAGACGGAGTTTGAGAATTGATGAAGTTTTCGTGCATATGGCAGAACTTCGAGGATTCGATGCAGGCAAAGAACTGCATGGCGAAGTGGAGTCGTTGCGTTCTGGCGACGGTCTGCCTTTCGCTGTCAGCATCGGCGGGCTATGGGCAAAACCCGCCATCTACCGCGCCTTATGTATCGATCACGATGCAGCAGGCGGTTGATCTTGCGCGAGCGAAGAATCCAACCTTGCTTTCGGCGCAACAGAACCTGCTTTCGGTAAAGGCACAGGAGCTTCAAGCCGGTGTCAGACAGAATCCGAATCTTGTTGTCACGGGTTCAAACGTTACGCTCGGCGAAGATTCCAATAATCCTTACTACTACAGCGTTGGCGTTAATCGCCTGTTTGAACGCGGCGAAAAGCGTCGGTGGCGGCTGGATAGTGCCCGCTCGACCACGGCACAAACCGATGCGCAATACCATGCTCAGGAACAGCAGATCATTCTCTCTGTCCGGCAGGCGTTTACCAACTTCGTCATCGCCAAAGCAGCGAGAAAACTGGCGAACGACAACCTGAACGATTACAGGCACGAACTCGATATAGGACGCGAGCGTTTCAAGGCTGGAGATATTGCTAAATTGGACTTCGAGCGTCTCGATCTGCAACTGGCGCAGTTCGAATCGGATGAATCGAATGCGATTACCAATGAGCAACAGGCGAGTGTCCAATTGCAGGTTCTGTTGGGATATAACAAGCCTCGCATGGACTTTGACGTGGTGGGCGACGTTGTGCCTCCTGCTGTGGCTGGAACGATGGAGGACATGGAACAGAAGGCATTGTCAGCGCGACCGGATTACCATGCTGCGCAGCTTGGCATTGCTGTTGCTGACGCGAATGTGAAGCTTGCGAACGCGAACGGGACTGCCGATCCGACGCTTGAGGCCGACTACGATCGTAATGGCCCGGACAACTCAGCTGCCTTCAGCTTGAGCATTCCGCTCCGTCTGTTTGACCGCAACCAGGGCAACAAGGAGACTGCCAAATACGCCGCCCAGGCAGCGCGTTTCACCGAGTTGGCTACACGGAACCAAGTGGTCTCGGATGTCGATCAGGCCTGGATCGGCTATGTCAATGCAAAGGTGCTCTCGGGTCGGTACAACGGGCACTACCTTGACGAAGCTAAAGACATCCTCGATATTTCCAAGTTCAGCTATGAACATGGTGGGCTTGCGTTAATCGACTACCTCGACGCTTTACGAGAATCGCGGTCTGTGACTTCTGACGCCCTTAACGCGTATTCACAGACCTGGATGGCGATTCACCAGCTCGGCTTTGTCACCGCGACGGAGGTCGTTCCTTAGCTCCTGTCCGACCTCCGAATATTGCCAAATTCTTCGTTGCGAACTTAATAGCCGAAGCCGGCAGGGAATTGAACCCTACCGGCTTCGAAGTTTCCTGTGGGATTCGATTTGGTTAGAAGAAGACCGTTGCAGCGAACTGCAACTTGCGGCCATTGGTTGAGGTGTTGGCGTTATTCCCATAGGTGTTGCGGATGCTGCCAAAGTTTACGGCAGATGTCGTCGAACCGACGATGAGGGGATACGATCCTCCGGCGGCCGTACAAGATCCGCCTTTGGTCGATGTTGTAGAGCAGGAGAATTGCGACTGTGGCTGCCCGAGATTCGGCGTATTGAAGACGTTGTAGCCTTCAACGCGGAGATTCAAACGCATTCCCTCACGCCACCGGTACATCGGGAAGTCCCGGCCGATGGTCATGTTGGTCATAATGTAGCCGGGTCCGATAAATGCGTTTCTGCCGACAGGGCTGAAAGTTCCCACGGTCGGGTAGGTAAACGCATCAACGTTGAAGTACTCCCGGACTTTGGCGAGGCGGTGCCGATTGGACGGGAGAAGCGGGTTAGCTCCCGGAACGATGGCCGCTCTCTGGTTTGGTTCACCAACTAGCGCGGAGTCGTTGTTGATGGTAACGCTGAATGGACGGCCAGAGTGGGCCTGGTAGGTTCCGCTGTAGACCCAGTTGTTGAAGATGCCGCGCACCACCCGGGAGTCACTGTTGATCTTGGGGAACCGTGTGACCCAACCTAAACTGAAGATGTGGGTTGCGTTGTTATCGGAGAGCCCACGGTCAGAGCGTATGTTGAATACATCGGGAACCGCGTTGGATGTTGTCTGTCCGTTGGTGTCGACATCGATCGCCCGGGAGAAGGTATACGAGGCGAGCATATTGAGGTATTTTCCTCCGCGTTGGGTGTACTGCATCTGCAGTGCGTTGTAGCTCGAGGTTCCGATGCTCAGGATATCGACGATTCCCTGGCCGCCGTAGTTGAACGGCGCGTAACGCAGACGAGCCTGGGTGGAGGCTGTCGTTGAGCTCGCATTGGTGCAGTACTTCACCGGGTCCGCTTGGAAGTATCCCCCGCTGCAGTCGTAGATTGCAGGATTCAGATCGAGCGGCACCACCAGCTTGCGGGCAAACTTCCCAACGTAGTTTGTCTCGAGCGTGCCGCCGTGAGGAACATGATACTGAATGCCAAAGTTGAGGGCTTCGGCGTAAGGCGTGCGAAAGTTCTTGTCCGGAAAGAAGATGGAATAGGGCGCAATGAACTGTGGGTTCTTGGGATCGAAGCCCGCAGGAATGACCGTCACTGGGCCTCCGAGTGATTGCAGCAAAGGAACTGAAGCGCCGCCCAACGGTATTTGGTCGAAGAAGTTGTAATGATACGGTTCCCCGACTCCGACCACGTTGGCGTTGACGGCGTCGAAGAAGATTCCGTAACCGCCACGTACGAGAAATTTACCTTGGCCAGTTACGTCATAGGCAAAGCCAAAGCGCGGCGCGATGCCGTTGTAGTCAGTGGGCACCAGCGAGGGCAGAACCCCCTTGTCCCCGGGGAACCCGAGACCGCCAACCGCGCCGGGAAAGACGGTTGATTGAATGCCGGGGATAAATGTAGCCGATTCCCCGTGGGGCTCGAACCACTGGAATGGCAACTCGTAGCGGGCTCCCAGATTTAGAGTCAACCTCGAGGTGATGCGCCAATCGTCCTGAATCCATGCAAAGACGGCGTGCTGGATACCGCCCTGAATAAGCCGGTTCTGCGCCGTGACCGAGTTGGCAAGGCCCATCAGTCCGTCGGCAAAACTAACTCCGGTGTAGGTGGAACTGAAGGCAATCTGCCCTGGGTAGTCCTGGCGAGTCAAATACTGAAGACGAAGGAACTCAAAGCCACCTTGGATTGTGTGGTTTGCCTTGGTCCAGGTTATGTTCTCATTCAACTCGATGTTTTCGTTGATGTGATCCTGATATCCCTGGCTCGTGCTTCCCAGCGCAAATTGATTGGAGAAATTGAAAGCGGGCAGAGTAGGAATGCCCGGTGCGACGAAGTTACCACCAAAGCTATTTAGTGTCCGGCTATCGGTCGGAAGCTGGGTGCTCTCAAATCGTTTATATCCAAAACGCATGCGATTCAGAAGGTTGGGCGTCATGACCCAGGACCAACCGACGTTGCCGAAGTTACTAACCGCCTTTTGAGCGAGGATGGCATAGGTCGCAACGCCGATTGAGGAACTGTTGACGCCGAGAGGGCCAAAGGAGTTCGAGTTGATGAGGTTGTAGCGAGCGTCGATGTTATGTTGGCCGTTCAGTACATAGTCGGAGCGCACCAAAAGGTTTTTGTCGCCGGTGGGGCTGTTGGATCGCGTAACGGCAAGGCCTCCGGTTGAATTGACCACTGCGGGAACAAAGGTGTTGACGATCTTCAGCATGACTGGATTGAGACATGCGAGAGGGGCCTCGCCAAAAGGAAGGTAGGTTGGTTGCTTTGTTGTTGTCCCTACGAAGTTGTTGTTGGCCGCATAGGTCGCCGCTTGCTGGAGGAGGCCAATGCAGGGTGATATACCGGTTCCACCTGCCTGTTGATAGGCAGAGTTGAAGTTATTCTCTGCATCAGCAGGAGTCGCTTGGTTTCCGCTCGAGCCTGTAATGGTCTCAGGGTTGAGGATCTTTCCTCCCGTCGCATCGGAGAGAAAGCTCGCACAGGTCATCCCGGGAAAAGGACCGGCTGTGTTGCATGGCCGCGCGGTAACACCGTCAGGATTCAATCCGCGCTCTGCGTAGCCAATGACGGGGATCGATCCCGTTGTTTGCAGGCGCCCGATCAAATCCTGGAATGCTCCAAAGAGGAAGAGTTTGTCTTTGATAATTGGGCCGCCGATGGTAAAGCCGACCTGGTTGATATTGTCCTTGGGGTTGGCTGTGGAGAGATAATCGGCGGCGTTGAAGTACTGATTCTGGATATAGTCCCAGACCGCGCCGTGCACGGCGTTGGTTCCGCTCCTGGTGACAACGTTCACGACTGAGCCTGCGTTGCGCCCGTACTCGGCTTTGTAGTTATTCAGAACGGCGCTGATTTCTTGCAGTGAGTTCGGCGGAGGGTAGTTGATACCCGTGTTGTAGAAAAGGTTGTTCCACATCAAACCGTCAAACAACATCAGGTTCTGCGTGTTTCTCGAGCCAGACGCACTGAACGTCGGGCCTTTGGTGTCTCCAGTGAAGGTTGCGGGTGCATTGACGTCCACGACTCCGGGGAGGAGCGCCGTCAATGCGACGGCGTTGTGTCCATCGATCGGGAGATCTTCGACCAGTTTCTCGTCGATCATCGTTCCGAGTGTTGCTGATTTGGAATCGATCGCGGAGCTGCTATTGTCGATGACGGTCACTGACTGGGCCGTCGACCCGGTCACCAGTTTGACGATTTCTTTGATATCCGAATTGGCATCGACGCGAATGCCGGTGATGACTGAGCTTTCAAACTGAGGGGCTGTCGTTGTCAGAGTGTAAGTGCCGATCGGCAGTCCGTTCACCGCAAATTCGCCGGAGCCATTGCTCTTTACAGCGCGGGTGACGGCGTGGGCATGGTCTGTCGCCGTAACGCTAACGCCAGGGATCACCGCGCCGGAAGAATCCTGGACAGTGCCAAAGATGCTTCCCGTATTCTGCGCGTGGGCAGGGCGCGCAGTGAGCATCATCGTTACCGCGAATAGCGCGACGCCAAAAAGCCATACTGCACGGGGAATAGACCCGCGAGACGTAACTCGACTACGCAGGTGCCCAGGAAATTTGTTGCTTTTCATGCCTTACTCCATCGGATTCGGATCGATACTGGTCTGACCATGAGGCCGCGTTGAAGTATGCTTTTCCTGACATATGACTGTCAAGTGTTATAGCGCGAAAACGCCCCCTAAAGAGCCTGCAGATCCAGGATTGGGTTGCTAACCCCATATTGACAACCGTATACGCCAACGGTTACATTGCTGGGCGGTTCACTAATATTGCGTGATTCTCTTCAGTGTGGTCGTACCACGACATCACAGAAGAGCTAAGGTGGAGTGTCCACGCCCCTCGATTCGAGCAATCTGATTGTGAATCACCAAGTTGAATCGGATGGAGTATTTGGAATGATGGTCTTGGGAAGATCGATGAGCAAAACTGGCAATTGGGCCTTGGGGATTGTTTTTCTATCGGCGGGCTTCGTCTCGCTAAATGCACAGACGCCGGCCCCCTACCTGCTTCCTTACACCATCAACACAATTGCCGGAGGAGGCACTGCGCCGGCAATAGGCGCCGCATGTCCCGGGGCCATCGGAACCACAGGCAATACCGCAAAGGCCACAGACATTGTGGGAGACGGCTGCCTTGCCAGTTCGTCCTCCATTGTAACCAGCATTGACGTGCATGACGTTGGGGTAGACCCCGAAGGGAATGTCTACTTCATTGACAATGGCTCGCCGGTATTGATTCGCAGAATCGATGGTCGCAGCGGAATCGTTACGCTGTTTGCCGGAAGCGCAAAGACCACGGTCTGTACTGCGGCGCTGGATAAATATGGTGATAACTGCCCGGCCAACGATGGCGCGGGGAATGCGGGTGGATTGTTTACGTCTCTCACAACGACCCGTGGACTGTCGGTTTCGAAGAACGGTGACGTCTATCTGGCTGACTACACCGGAAAACTCGTCCATAAGATCAGTGCCGCTACTGGCTTGATGTCTTTGGTCGCAGGAGCACTGACCGGCACCCCAGGTCCCAAGAACACTGCAACGGGCGGTTACACGGGCGACGGCGGACCGGCGGCCCCCTCAGCAGAAGTGAACGCGCCGCGCGGCGTTACTGCCGATGCCGCAGGAAATATTTACATCGCGGATAGCAGTAACAACGTTGTACGGATGGTTAACACGGCTGGCGTCATCTCCACAATTGTTGGCAAGTATCCCGGCAGCAATACGCCCGCGACAGCGGGTGCCCTCGGAGATGGAGGACCGGCGACAGCCGCGCAGCTTTCGACTCCAGAAGATGTCGAGGTTGATGGTAATGGCAATCTCTTCATCGCAGACCAGGGCAACAGCAAGGTGCGAGTCGTGTATGCGGGAGGCGTCCAGGTCGCGGCCTTGATCGCGGTGACCAACGGAGGAACGGTAGCCGTTCCGGGAAATATTTACACGATCCTCGGAGGAGGAACGGCTATCTATGCTCCGGGCAGCATTGTCATTGGCACCAGTGTGGTGATAGCGGCTCCTCGAAAGATTGCCCTTGATGCGCGGGGGAACATCTATCTGGCAGACAACGGCAACAGCGTGATCTGGTTTGAAGACGCGGCCACTGGATATATGCGTGTTATCGCCGGTACCTTCGGCCAGACCTCGGGAGCCGCAGGATGTTCGGGGCAGGCAAACGCGCTGGGTGACAACTGCCGTGCGACACTTGCAACTTTGAACCCGAATAATGCGATGGGTGTCGGTGTCGACGGGCAGGGGAATGTCTACATCTCTGATTCGTTGAATTCGCGCATTCGCAAAGTTTCGCTCAACCAGAGTTTTTCGGCCGTGAATTCCGGAAGTTCGAAAACTCAAACACTTGTGGTGCACTTTGCGGTTGGGGACACGCCGGCGGCGACCTCGCCCTTTTCTGTCACTGGGAGTGCGGACTTTGTCGTCAATTCGCCGGCAAGTTGCGTGACGAACACGGACAATACGACGGACTGCACGATCACGATCACTTTTGCGCCAACTAAGCCCGGTGTGGACTTTGCGACACTCACCGTGAAGTCTGCTTTAGGCGCGACGTCGAATTTTGCATTGAGCGGCACTGGCGCCGCCGCCGCCGTTGCCTTGGATCCCGGCACGACATCGTCGATCGGTACTGGGTATAACTCGCCGGTCGGCATAGCGGTCGATGCTGCAGGCAACACCTATATCGCCGATACCGGCGACAACGTAGTGATTCGATATAACAACTCGGGCAATGGGATGATTATCGCGGGCACAGGAGCCGCCGGAAATAGCGGAAATGGTGGCGCGGCGACGGCGGCTACTCTCTCAGCACCTTCGGCGGTGACAGTAACGCCCGATGGAACTGTATACATCGCCGATACAGGTAACGGAGTCGTTCGTCGGATCGATCCGGTTACAGGCGTGATCAATATCGCAGCAGGAGGAGCGAGCACAACCTGTGCTGCCGCTCTCGATGCTTTCGGAAACGGCTGCCCCGGAACGCAAGCCAAGCTCTCCGCGCCCGCCGGCCTCACCTCAGACTCTAACGGAAACGTGTACATCTCCGACACAGGCAACAATGCGGTGCGCGAACTGACCGGTTCCGGCTATATCTTCGCTGTCGGCGGTCCAGTCTTCAGCGGTCCTACTGCGCTCCAGCTGGATGCCTACTCCAACGTCTTCGTCGCCGATACAGGGCACAGCACGATCAGTGAGATCATCGCGGGCACTGGGAAGGTGGTGCCGGTTGCTGGAAACGGCCAGAAGGGTTCTTCTGGCAACGGCGGTCCGGCGACGGGAGCCGAGTTGAGCAGTCCGACCGGGATTGCGTTAGATGCGGCAGGCGACATCTACATTGCCGATACAGGAAACCATGTGATTAGGCTGGTGAACGCTGCAGGCGTGATTAACACGATTGCGGGAACCCTGGGGCATAGCGGAAGCGGTACGCTACCAGGCGCAGCCGACGCATTGTTGTTGAATCTCCCCGGCGGCGTCGCGTCGACGACAAGCGGCGGCCTTTATGTTCTCGACTCGGGTAACAACCGGGCCTTCTTCATCAACCGAATGTCCGTGGTAGAGAATCTCGGGCGTGCCTCAGTCAATGACTCAAGTCCAGTAAAGACGATTCAGGAGACGAGCACGGGATCGATCACCGCGACCCTGCCTCAGCCATCGCTCTATAACATTACGGGCGATACTTCGGTGTTTACGCTAACACCTCAGGGCTCTCAGGGGTGTTCGACAGGCGAGAATTTGACGCCAGGAGCCACCTGCAATCTCGCCGCACAGTTCAACCCGGTTGCGATCGGAAACTTTAGCGCAACGTTCACGGATGCAGGCATCACACCGACGCTGCCCGCGGCTCCGTCTGTCGTACTCAGTGGCACTGGAGCGGTCCTGACTCCGACATCATCGAAGACCGTCATTACGTCTCCCGCCACGGGGAATCCTCAGTATTCCGTAGCGTTCACCGTGACGACGACCGTTACACCGGCTCAATGCAATACCTCTGCTCCCTCCTGTATCCCCACGGGCACGGTTCAGTTCTTTGTAGGTACCGCTCCAGTGGGTGTACCGGTCGCTTTGGACGGCACCGGCGCCGCTTCGACAAACATTAATGGCCAGAACGTCGGGACTCTGACCGTAACCGCTGTCTACAGCGGGGACATTTACTACGCGGCAAGCACAGCTCCTGCGCTGAGCGTAACTGTGACCACCGGAACCACCACTACGGCAGTTATTCTCTCCTCTGCTTCGCTGCCACAGTTCCAGCCTCTGACGATTACGGCGAAGGTTTCCTCTGCGACTGGAGGGATTCCCACCGGTACAGTTACCTTCTTTGCCGATGGCGCCATGATTGGAGCAGGAACATTGAACTCTGCCGGAACTGCCAGCATCAACGATCCTCAACTCACGGACGCCAATGGTAAGCCGATCAGTCCCGTCCCCACTCCGAATAGCTTTGGCTTGTTCGCGGGGAATCACGCCATCACCATCGCCTACAGCGGCGATGCCAATTATACGAAGTCGACATCCGCAGCCGCTACTCTTACGATTCAGCCTGTCACGGCCGGCTTTAGCGCCTACTTTATCTCGCCGACTAACCTCGCACTGGTGAGTTCCTTGAGCGCGGGCACGGCGCAGGGGTCAACCGCACTTGCTACGGTCACGGTTGTGCCTACGAACACGCTGAACGGTGCCGTGACATTCGCATGTTCGGGCTTGCCCGCGAACTCAGTCTGCACAGTAACTCCCACCTCGCTTACCTTTACACCAGTTCCGGGAGTAGCCACCGCACAGACTGTTGGGGTGACTCTTTGGACCGACGTCGGACCCGGAGTAATTCCTACAGCTACAGCCTCATCGGCAATTCCGGCTGGTATTTCGGGGCAGTCGAGCGCTGCGTTAGCGACGTCTTTTGGATGGCCTGTGCTCCTGGCCAGTTTTGTCGGAGTGCTTGGATTCCGTAAGAGGATGCAGAAGGCAAAACTGCTTTCGGTGCTTATCCTGTGTGGTTTGTTGATGGGGGGGGGGATGGTGATGAGCGGATGCAGCACCGGTACCAAAGCCGCGCCAACTCTGACACCAACGGGGGTCTATAGCGTAAGCCTGAAGGTCTCCGGACCCAACAACACCACGCAGACATTGCCGCTTCAATTTACCGTTGCGCAGGGTGCTGTCGGCCAGGAATAAAGTTGCCGGCGATCTCACCTTGCCGAGAGGCAGCCTTGGGGCTGCCTCTTTCTCTTGCGCGGGAAGGTCTTAGAACTTCGTGATATCGACTGTCCCTATATGGCCGTTATAAGCGTCCCGAACGACGATCCGCAAGCGGGCCACGCTGGCGGGCAACTCAAGCGAGAGCCTAAAGCTCGCTCCCGCGCTACTGCTCCCTCGAGGGAACGTCTCTTCGCGGATGACATGACCAAGGAGCTTGTTTTTGCTGTCATACCAACCGGCCGCAATCGTGGCTTCGGTGTGTTGGGCGCCGTCCGGTCCAGGATCGGACCAGCCAATTCCATTCTCTGCCACCTGAATCTGGTAGATCCCCCCGCTTGCCTTGGTCGCCGCGACATTGAGCCCGTTATACGAGATGGTCGTTGTAAGAGCTCCCGAGAGATCGAGCTTAAGATTCGCGGCGAGCTGCTGTGGTGACATCGTTTTGTCGAGGACCGGATTGAGATCGGAGGCGGTCTCGGGGTAGTAGCCGTCGCGGGTCGTTGCATGAAGGCTCGGATCCTTCATGATGATTTTGATATTTCGAAACCGCGACGGGTCTTCGGTGGTGTTGGTAGGGGAGTAAGAGAGCGTGTAGTACTCCTGCCCCCTGGCGATGCCTTCCGCGATCACTTTGTTGATGTCATTGCGACCAGTGAAAGCAACGCCCCCTGTCGAAGGCGCAAAATTCGTGAAGGAGACGGTTCCCATGCCGAAAGGATCGCTCCCATTTTCGTCGAACGAACTGTTCAAGTCGTCAGGGGTATCGGCTTCCACCATGGAAGTCGAACTAGCGGTCGGATTGATGCTGTACATAGTGATCCTGGCCGCGAGCAATCGAGCGGTGCAACGTTTCATGGCAGCTTCAATGAGGTCCGCCTGCTGCTGTTCCAGTCCAACCAAGTTCGCCGACGGAAAGCCGTTGCCTACCCAAATTAGATTCTTGCGGCCCGGAGTCCCTGTGGAAGCCTGCCCGATCTGCTGCAACGCTGCCATCACCTGTGCCATGCGCTCGACCGCGCCAGGTCCTGTCTTACCGCTGTTTATCATGCGCCACGGATACTCGGGCATATGTTTCTTCACAGTCTCGATCAACTCGTCGCGATTTTGCGTATAGTCATGCACCTGCTGAAAGGTGCTGTTCATCGCAATCATCAGGACGGTTGGTTCCTTCAATATCGCCGGTTGTGACTGAAGATACTTGATCATCATCTGCCGCGAATAACTCATATCTTCGAAGCGCGAGTTGAGTTCATCCAAGACAAGGATAGTGACCGGGGCATCGCCGATCTTCTTCAGGTCGGCGGCGGAATTGACGATGGCCAATTCGCTCGGCGGCATCCCGTGCTCACTAGGCGGTTCAAAACTCCTGATGGTTTGGGGTTGTTTATCTTCAAAGACCGTAAAGTCGTCTCGCGTGAGGTCCCGATGTGCGAGGTTGCCCTTCTTGTCCGTTACCACCACGTCGAGGACAACGATTCGAGTCGTGACCTTGAGGGTCTCCGTCTGCCCCGTTCCGTTTTGTGAGGAGGGATTGGCCGTTTTACCCGCAGTGCCTTGTGCCTGGATTGAAAGAGCCGGAAGCAAAATAGCGATGAGAACGTAATGGTGCGTCAGGTTCGACATTTAGCTCCATCAAGAATATTCACAGAGGGATGAACTCTCTCAGAGTAGACCCGTATTCCAGACTGATTGTTGCGCTCCTGTCGCCCGGGCGGTAGTGAATGTTCTCCAGCTCGGCTCTCGATCGAGCCGGCTTGGACTGCGATTACTCCTTCGGGAAAGGCACAAACTTGTCGGTACAAGAGAGCGCTGATCCTTTGCCCGGGATTCCAAGTAAGGTCGAATCGGTCCCGCCAGAGAGTCTGAGATTTGCAGGCCCTGGGCCAAGAGTAATATCGGCGTGGTGAAGGGAATAGCTATAGGCAGCAGTGTCTGTCAGCAGAACATCATCCAGATTCGCCGCAACGCGATAGTCCTTTGCGTAACCATTGAACGAGATCTTGCCGCCGCCTGAGACGCGAACATTGTGAAGGGTAATGTCCCGCATGGTGGGCGGCGAGTTCCCCTCGACGGTGCCGGCGGCTGTGTAGCCGGTGTCAAGTGTGATTGGATTCGGAGAGTCGCGTACGCAAACGTCGTCGTAGACAACGTCGTGCACCAATCCGCCGCGCGAGCCGTTTGATTTGATACGAATTCCATTATCAGGGCCGTCAAGGGAAAGGTCAGAGACTCGGATTTTACTGACTCCGCCGTTGGTCTCGCTACCGATCGACATGCCATGACCCCAATAGAAATGATTGTGACTGACCGTCATATTGGTTACGCCGCCAGGCCCGCCTTTAATGGCGACATTGTCATCACCGGTGCGAAGATAGCTCCGAGTAATGGTAATGTTCTTCGAACCGGAGCCAGGATCGACTCCATCCGTGTTGCGAGCGCCACGCTTTGGTGTGTCAATCTTCAGTCCCCAGACCGTAAGTCCGTCGCCATGGTTGTAGACAACGTGGAAATTCGGCGAATTCTTCAACGTGATCCGGTAGATGGTAAAGTCGTCCGCAGTGTCAGTGACGATGAGGCGTGGGACCTGCTGCCTCCCGCCGCTGCGAGCCTGTTCCGCAAGATCCCACCACGAAACGTTCTTTCCCAGGATCTTTTTCTCCGCCGCGGCCGTCGATCGTGCCGTCTCCCATCACTCCTGCTCCAGAGATATGTTGGGCGGCGATCAGCGGTTTGCAGCCACTGCCAGATTCGTTCACCAACCCGCAGCTGCCAAGCGTCTTTTCATAGACCGCAGCATCGCGAGAGGCGTACAAAGTCACTCCCTTATCAACGATAAGGGTGACCTCCTCCCGCAACTCCAGGGGGCCACTCAGAAAGGCGTTGTTTGGGCCGTGAGCTCGTAAGACGACTCCATGTCCCTTGCCGCACGAGTCAAGGGCATGTTGAATTCGCGCCGTATCCAATGGCCCTTCGTCCGCCTGAGTGAGTGTTTTACCGCCGACGGTGAGTTGCGCATCGAGGTAAGTGCACGCTGGAGGCAGGATCGGCTCAGCAACCGTCCGCAAGTCCTGCGCAGTGAGAAACGCCGTTGGGAACGTGATTAGCGCAACGATATGGAAGAAGTGCTTCATGGAATCTCCACGTAAAATCAACTATCGCAGATGGAAGACGGCGCCGGTGCTGAAGGTTTTGGGGGTGGTATTGGCTGTTTCTTGAGTAGCTGTATTCGAAGATGCGCCAGGCGAATCTCTTTGCGATTGGTCGGTCCATTCCGGTATAAATCTCGAATCTGTTGAGAAGCTGGCTACAGCACTCGTTTTATTGTCGTAACCGGGTTCCCCGCGAATCCTGCTGTCAAAAAGACCAACAGGCCGACTCATTTCTTCATAAATCCTCCGCCGAGAAGGATACACGACGGGCATCTCCTCTGAATAGTGGTTTGACCACATTTGCATTCTGGCGCTGAATAGTAGTGCTTTTTGGATGGTTTTTTGTGATGTTTTTGTGGTGAATGCGTGGTCTTTTGTGGTGCGTTGCGCGGTGAGTTTTTCGAAGAGAAAAGAGGGTAGGGAGGACTACTCGGGGGTCCAGGTGGGGTGGCTGGTGAGGAGGCCGTGGACGAAACCCATCTGGTAGACGATGAGGAGCCCGAAGGCGACGCTCAGGATTCCGGTGGCTACGGCCAGGCGGCGGTTGAGCCATTGCCAGCGGTGGCCGACGTAGTGGAGGGCCGAGGCCATGCCGAGGGTGATGAGCATCATGCCGGCGATGGTGCCGACACCGAAGAGGAAGAGGTAGGCGATGGCCCAGTGGGAGTCGTGAACGGTGGTGAGGACCAGGAGAGCTACGGCGGCGGAACCTGCCAGGCCGTGGACGAGGCCGACGACGAGAGGCCGGGCCCATCGGTAGAGGGTCCATCTTCCGAATTTGCGGTCGGCGAAGGTCATGGCGGCGTCGGCTCTGCCGTGGGTGTGGGGTTGGTTCTGCGGGGGAAGGGAATGCTCCGGGTCGGTGGCCTCAGTTTGCTGCTGGATCTGGCGGTTGAAGCCAGTCAGATTGAGGACACCGAGCAGAATGAGCATGAGGCCGACGGAGAACTCCATTGACAGACCGAGGCGGGGAGGGATGACGAGAGTGAAGAGGATGATTCCTGCGCCGACGGCGAGGATCGTGATGGTGTGGCCGATGCCCCAGAGCGCACCGATGATGGCTGCGCCTCCGAGCCGCTTTTCGCGGGCCACGATGGTGGAGACGGCGACGACGTGGTCGGCGTCGGTGGCGTGGCGCATGCCCAGGAAGAAGCCGAGCGAGAGGACAGCGATCAGGCTTACCGGTGAGGAGGACACGAGGATGGCGGTTATCAGGTGCAAGAGAGATGTCCGTGGAGGTGCGAAAAATTAGATGCGCGGATTTGCTATTCGGAGGCAGGCGATTTCAAGGTCCTCACGGCCTTCCTGACCGAGTATAACGTCGACGCTTCGAATACAAATTCTTTCGTTTTTTGCCGAAAATCCGCGTTTTTCATGCCATAGCTAGGGTCGATGCCCGATAGACATCGACCCTTTTTGTCTAGCGGTCCATTCGCTCAAGAATCGGGCCCAGTAAGTATGCGACGAAGAAGCCGCATGACCAAATGACCGCCGATCCCCAAAGGATGACCCGGCTAACCTTGCTGACTTCTCCGCACGTTGTTGGGTCGTCCGCATCGCAAGCCTCTCCCTGCCGTAGACGAGGGGCGATTAGATAAGTCATCACGAAGCTCATCGCAATCAGTACCCCCGCAATGCTGAACGTCCAGATTTTGTGTCTCGACAGATTGACCAGCCACGGAGCAGCGGACAGAAGCGAGGCTACTGTGGTGCCCATTCCCAGAAGGACGAGCACCGAAGGCAACGCACAGCAGATAAGAGTGCTGAACGAACTGAAGAGAGAGAAGTAGTTGAGCAGCGCGGCCCGTTTCGCACGTTGCACAGGAGCCTGGGAGTTAGCAGTCATTGTCATTTCGCCTCCGTCACGGACTTGTAGCGCAGAGTCTCTGAAACCTTCCCTTTGCCAGACTGCGGGAGCACCCCGTCAATCAGTACCGTCTTACCTAACAGCCCTGAGATGTCCGTCCCGGCTGTTAGAGGCGTCAACGCATACCGATCCTTTGTTCCGGTGACATCCAAGAATGGAGCTTGCGCCGATCCTGACAATTGCCCGCGTACTACTACGTTTGCATCCTTGTGAGTGAAGCCGTTCTTTTCGACTGCCTCATTGAACTGGCGCATGGCCGCGCTATTTCCGGGCGTGAGCTTGATGGAGACGAGACCCGTATTCAGGTCAACATCGACAGTGTTCACACCCTGAATCCCTTTCATCGAAACGTGAATGGCATGAGCGCACGGTGCGCAGTCCATCCCGAAGACAGTTAGATTGACTTGCTCGTATTCAGCATGAGCGGCAAAAGTGGAGAGTGCGAGGAAGCCTACAGCAAGAATCTTTTTCATGGTCAACCCTTTCAGTGGGAGCTATGTGAGGAGTATTTGAGATAGCTGAGATTGATTGCGAAGCGGACACGTTCGCGGCCATAGACCGACTCGGATACGTCACGGAAGAGCGGCCCCTGGACTCCGCCCTCGATAGCGATGTTCTTGAAAATCGCCAACACAGACGGCCCTAACCAAACGGTTGTCGAACTGCTATTAGGTAGGATTACGCCGCTTGAGAGAACCGAGCCCGTGTGCTCCCCAGTGAGTTCGGCAAAGCCGCGATAGTCCCATTGGTCGTATCCACGGCGAAGACGGGCCGGACGATAACCATAGACAGCACTCCAGGAGAGCGTGTCCGGTCGCCTGTCGTTCGATGCCTCTGCAAAGCGGGTATAGCCTGCCCCAACCCACACGTACTGACTGCGAGAGGCCAGACCCGTCGCGAGCGTGCCAGCAATCCCCGGTGCCCGGTGCAAGCTGCCAAGCACACCCAGAGTCCTGCTGAGGGCCGGGAACCACCAAACCAAGTGAGGCAGTCGATTCGATCCGCTTTCCAACACTCGTAACGGAATGCAGGAATCGCCACGATGCACCAGCAGACCATTCGGTCCCGCTCATGATCCGGCTTTCCGGTAGATTGCCGCTCCCAAACGAAGCCGGGAGGAATGCGTTGACAGTGATGTGAGGGGTGACGCCATAGCCGAACCCGGAACCCGTAGAGAGTTGCGTCCCCTGGGAACCGTAGCGGCCAAAGATACCCGTATCGAAGCTAAACTCTCGCTCCGAATTTACCGGAGTCGCATAGCCGAAGACGGGGCCGTGGTCAGCGGCAAACGCTGTGCTCGTCACAATGACGGCACAGGCCAAAACCATTAGATATTTCATGAAAGCTCCTATCAAACCAAATGAGGCGCAGGCACACGAAGAGGTGCGCAGGTCATTGGATCGCGGAGCGAATCAGATTCTTAGGACAGTTGTTTTCGCAGTCAGAAGACCGGGCGGGGAGTGCTCAACTGGCATCAGCCAGACGGCAGAAGCTACGAAGTGAACCGGAGTGGAAAGCGCCGGCATGTGTGCGACGCAAACCCATTGAACATGGGTTGCCGGAGACGTTCCCGCAATCTGCGGAGCCTCATCTGTCCGAACCTCAGTCCGGCAGCAACCCATCTTTTCCATGTGGCCGCACTGCCCGTGCATGGCACGGCAGCAAGCACTTTCCTCATGACTCATCACCACGTTGGTTACACACGCCATAACTGGCGCGGCTGTGGTGAGCAGTAGAAGAATTGCGACGATGCTGGCAAGACGACGCATGACTGTCTCCAGTATACGTCCAACGGTTCTGGAATTTGTATGCCTGAAAAGTAGGGTTTTCGGCGACTTCGCTTGCTCAGTTGGCGATAACAGGGCGATGCACTCAGTCGCGTGATCTGGAGACGAAGCGCAAAGGGGCGTTTCCATTCAGGGGCTTGTTGGAGTCATGCCACCTGGCGCACGCTGTCGGCGTTCTTGCCCGGTTCGTCGTCTGGAGAGCTTTCCTCTGCAACGAAAGGCACGGCGGCAGAAATTCTTGTTCCCTTGCCCGGCTTCGAGTCGACGGAGAAGTGTCCGCGGACCAGATGAGCGCGCTCCTGCATACTCAGGAGGCCTAACCCTCGATTCTTTCTGGCTTCTTCCACATCAAAGCCAACGCCCTCATCCCGCACGATGAGCTGAACCTCTTTGTCGATCGCCCATAGGGTCACTGAGAACTGGTCGGCTCCGCTATATTTCACGGCGTTGTGCAGAGCTTCCTGGGCGATTCGGAACAGGCACAGCGAGATGTCTTTCGGCAGATGCTTCGGGACGTTTCTCTCGGTGAACTCGACGGTAACGTGGTGTTGTTTGGAGAACTCATTGCAGAATGCTCTTATAGCGGCTACAACGCCCAGGTAGTCGAGTGTGGAGGAATGAAGCTGGTGCGACAGAGTTTGAACATCACTGGCAATTTCAGAGCAATGTTTCCGGATATCGGTGAGATTTTGTTTTGTCGCAGCAATAGATCCACTCGAAGTGCGATTTGCCTGCTCAATCTCCATCGACAGAAGCGCCAACCGCTGGCAGATGTCGTCATGCAGATCCCTAGCGATTCGACTGCGTTCCTTCTCCTGGGCTTCGATCAATTGACCACTTACTTTTGCAAGGGCCTGTTGGGCCAGCTTCTGATCGGTGGTGTCGATCGCCGAGCCGATAAATCCGCCAAACGATTCATCTCCATTTAGCCGGGGAGAGGCAACATCGAACATCCAGCGATAAGCTCCATCGCTTCGACGCAGACGGTACTCCTGCGAAAAGGGCTGTTTTGCCTTCAGCGCCTCGTAGAGGGTGTTTAGCATACGCTCTACATCGTCAGGATGGACATAAGTGATCCAATTGTCACCGTACCCTGTGTTCGGGTCGGGGCCTGTAAACGCGATTCGACGATCATTCAGGTAGGTAATCCGGCCTCGTTCGTCGCACATCCAGACAAGCGATGGGGCCGTATCGGCCATGACGCGGAAACGCTCTTCGCTCTCGCGCAGGATCGCTTCGGCCTTCCGTTTGCGGGTTCGCTGCAAGAGCAATCCTGCTATCAACAAGGCCTGAGCAGAGATCAGGATCAGGGCAATCAGGATGTACTTCCTGTCGCGCTGCCAAAAGCTAAGGCGGCGGTACTCGACTACGGCGGCTGGGGGCAAAGCTGATTCCGGGATGTGCCAGTGCTGCAGCGCCCGCCAGTCCACGTGGACTTGAAGGCCGGTGTCGCGCACAATGGGAACGTTCTTCAGCGGCTCCCCTGAAAGCACTCGGGCCACCATCTCGCCATTCAACACAGCTTCTTTCGGCAAGTCACGATAGGAGCCACCAACGCCACCGTGATTCAAAGCAAGCCCTGGCCACGCGGAGTAGGTCGGCACACGCTGCGCGACCGCAGCGAGGATATCAATTGGTTCGAAGGCCGGCTGAGCCATGTCATCCGGCCTGAGTTGAAACAAGACCACAGTGTGAGGAGGAAGTTCAGCAACTTTCTCAAGGACTTGAATGCCTGCGGGTCCGATGATGTCGATCTCTCGCACCTTATCCTGATGACGAAGAAGTTCGGTGTGTGCAACTGCCAACCAGTAGTTGTCCCACTGCGATACGCCGGAGATGACTGCGACCGCATTTGTATCTGGATTAAGTTGAAGCGCGAGATCGATCGTTTCCCGCATCCCATTAGGAATGATCACACCGGTGATGTCAGGCCACATGTTCTGCGCTTCCTGGCGAGAAACATCGGTAAAGACGATCGGCACCCCCGGAAACATCGTGTCGCGGTATCGCAACGCGAATTCAAGTACCGGATAGGTCGCTGCAACGATAAGGTCGAGCTTTACCCCACCGTACCCGCGGCGGAGAGTCTCTGCCAGGCTTTGCCGATAACCCTCCTCGTCGAATCGGGGGTTTTCGACGGATGCGGTATAGAAGTTGATTTGCCCCGGAACGCGAGCCCGCACGGTGGATTCCATCAAGCCCCAGGACTGGGGGAGGTTGGCCCAGTTATGCAGAATGAGCACATTCTTCTGAGGCGGCGGTTCCCCAGCGGAGGCCGGAGGGGTCAGTATGCAGAAAAGAATGCCAACAACGACAAACCACCGAAACGCAGAAAGCCTGTCGAGGCAGAGACGAGGCGAAACCCCGAGGCGATTCCAATTACCTTCTGACGCACGAACCTGCCTACGGGAGGAGTTGCCTCTGCACGATTGTCCGGTCGCTTGTTCAGTCAACATTCGATCACGCGCCATTCACCGCCGCGGCGGATTTAAAGGAGACGTACGCATTCGCTCCGTCAATTGTTGCCAATGGGCCCGAAAAGTTGAAAGAAGATTGTAGCTCTTTTGTCGCCTGTTCGACATTAACCTTTGCCGACAATCCGATAACCACTTGTGAACCTCAAATGAACAAGCACCAACAGTTGCCGGATTTAGGGATGAAGAAATCGTGCCTTGGACTGTCAATACTGACAGGTTACCGAAGAGTAATTGCCTAGGTTCGATGAAGACCGACGGACCTCGCGGCCTATCTTTTCTAAGCTCGTCTAATGAGCGATGGGCCGATGTAATGGACTGGCTAATCTCTGAGTAATGACCCTTAGACTGCAAACGCGAAGGCGAGGTTGTATCGGGCCGCCTAGCAGGCATTTGGCCTGGCCGCCGCAGATGACCGTAACACCGGCAAGATGGTCCTTCCGACCAGACCTCGCGGGAAGACGAGTGTTCCGCTTCAACCGCAAGTGGCCGAGAAGTACGAGAAAATTGGTGGAGGCGGCGGGAGTCGAACCCGCGTCCGAAAGAGCTTACAACAGAGAGCCTTCATGCTTTTTCCAGTTCATTTTTGTCTCGTCATCGACGCTTAGAACGGACAAAGATGCGTCGACGACCAGTCTGATCGATCTCGTCATTGCCGTCCAGACGGAACAGCTTTGACCAGCCTACTGTGCGACGATCGGTACAAGCCCGTAGGCGAAGCCTGAGCGATCGGCTACTTAATTAATTAAGCAGCAAGCGCGAATTGAGGTTCGGCACTTATAGTTTTGTGAGCGATTACGGGTGTCCACACCCCGGCATGCCTCTCTGCCACAAGCAATCCCGTCGAAGCCGTGACGCCCCCATGTGGAGCTGGCACCAACCTTGCGTTGGGCACTCAAAGAACTATCTCTATTATATCGCTCTATGTTAAGGCGATGACGATGGCTCCGACGGTGATGAGGGATCCGCCGACGATCTTGCCCGGGGTGAGGTGGTCGCCGAGGAAGAGCCATGCTCCAAGGATGACAAGTACGACGCTGAGTTTGTCGACGGGCGCGACGCTGGAGGCGGGGCCGATCTGGAGGGCTCGGAAGTAGCAGAGCCAGGAGAGGCCGGTGCAGATGCCCGAGAGTACGAGGAAGACCCAGCTTCGGCGGGAGATTTCGGCTAGGCCGTGATGCTTTTCAAGGCCGAGGGCGATTGCCCAGGTGAAGACGAGGATGACGGTGGTGCGGATCGCGGTGGCGAGGTTGGAGTCGATGCCGGCGACGCCGACTTTGGCGAGCAACGCGGTGGCGGCGGCGAAGAGTGCGGAGAGAAGCGCCCAGAAGAGCCAGGTCATGGCTCTGAGGATACGCGTGGTTTCTGACTTGACGTGCGGTCGGGTCAAAGCGTAAATAGTTTCAATGTCGAAACTACTCCGTTTTTTGGTTGCCTCTCATCGTGTCGTTCGGTTGCCACTTTGGATTTTGTTCATTGGACTGGTCAGCGTAGCGGTTGCAGGTCAGGAGCCACCGAAGAACGTTCCGATGGAGGGCGCGACGACCGACCCGGCCAGCCACGCGAAGATTGGGCTGAAGCCACCCGCGAATCCTAAGCTCCCTACGTTGTTTCTGGTGGGCGACTCCACGGTGCGGAATGGCCACGCCGATGGAGCGAATGGGCAGTGGGGCTGGGGCGAGCCGCTGGTTGAGTTCTTCGATACGAGCAAGATCAATGTGGACAATCGCGCGATCGGCGGCAGAAGCAGCCGGTCGTACATCATGGAGAATGAGTGGGCGGAGACGTTGGCTTTCGTGAAGCCTGGTGACGTGATTCTCTTTCAGTGGGGGCACAATGACGATGGTCCGCTGGACGACCCGGCCCGAGCGCGGGGCACGCTGCACGGGGCTGGGGACGAGACGAAGGAGGTCGACAACCCGATTCTGAAGATTCAGGAGACAGTTCACACCTACGGTTGGTATCTGCGGAAGTATGTCGCGGACACGAAGGCGATAGGCGCGATCCCGATCATCTGCTCGCCGATTCCGCGGAAGACCTGGAAGGACGGCAAGATTGTGCGCAACGCCGCGAACTACGGTGGATGGGCTCGCCAGGTGGCAGAGGAGGAGCACGTGGGCTTCATCGATCTGAACGAGATGATTGCTAGGCGATATGACGCGCTGGGAGAGCCAGCGGTGGAACCACTCTTTGGCGATCCTCATACCCACACCAGCCGTGCCGGCGCGGAGTTGAATGCTGAGTGCGTGGTGGCGGGGTTGAAGGCGCTACAGCATGATCCGGTAGCGCGATATTTTTCTGCTAAAGGAAAGGCTGTCGCGGCTTACGTGGAATAAGTAACTGCGAACGATTGTTAGAGAGCGGCCTTTTCGAGATCGACCGCCTGCCAGTCGCCATGCTCGATTCCCGCGCGGATCTGGGCAGGTGTCCTTCCCAATTTGGTCTGCTGGTAGGCGTAGATCGTCTCCTTCATGCAGGTGGAGCAGGTCGCGCCGTGCGTTCCCTCAAAGCAACTATGCAGGCTGTTGTGCCGCAGGACGCGGTCGCAATGGCAGTAGCAGGGCTGCTGGTGCAAAACGGCGGGAATAGCCGCGGCCATCTTGTAAGTAACGACCTGATACTGATGAGTGAAGTAGATTCCGGTGAGCTGGTCGCCGCTAAGGACCGCCGGCAGCGGTTTGACCGGAGGGGCGGCGTTATACGCGGGAATGTCGTCGGAGGGGTTGCTCCACTGGGCGGAGGCGGCCAGGGTAACAAGACCCAACGCGAGGCATCCGAGGATTCGTTTCATGCAGATATCCTAAACCCTGTGGGTGGGCGGTGGTTGACCACTTGGACTCGGCTGGGATGTGCTCGTGGAAATTGCGTCGAATGAGCAAAAAAAAGGCGGCACGAACGGTGCATTGCTCGTGCCGGGAGGCCAGTGACGCAACTTGTATCAGCCTTTGAGCTAGCCGGGCTGAAGAACTTTCACGGGAGGGACTCACGCTCACCGTTGAATCAAAATATACCACAATATGGATGATCGCAAATGGAAAATATGTTCAATCATAGAAAATTGGCGATTTTGGAGCGTTTGGATCGGGTCGAGTGAGCTGGATATAGTCAGTAAGCCATTATTTTTCAATGGTTTGATAAATTTTTTACACTCAGATGTCACAAGCTTAGGTCTACGACAGCTCAGACTCGATACGAATTGCCATAGTCGCATCCCGGCGGGTAATTCCTCCAGCATCGTGCGTGATGAGGCCAAGCCGGACTCGGTTGTAACGGATGTCGATGTCAGGATGGTGGCCGACAGACTCGGCGAGCGTGGCTACTCGGTTGACGAAGGTCATGGCTTCGACAAAGTCCGTGAATGTCCATTCACGGACGAGCTTTCCCGACTCGAGCTTCCAGTTTGGGTGACGGTGGATCACTTCGTCGAGCTCGGCTTTGGTCAACGCTTCTGACATTGGGACACCTCGGCTCGAATGCTAACTGGCTCGCTTGTCGAGTGCAACCGAGGGATGGCAGAGATCGACGGAGCGAACCGCGGGGCCGAGTCTTTCGGTTTCGTCGCGCAAGTCGATCCAGGTTTGTTCGGGCAGCGAGAGGAAGACCTGAACGATCCGGGGGTCAAACTGCTGGCCGGAACAACGGATGATCTCTTCGGTGGCGGCGGCGTAGGAGGTTCCTCTGCGATAGGGGCGGTCGGAGGTCATGGCATCAAGCGAGTCGGCAATGGCGAAGATGCGAGCGCCGAGGGGAATCTCTTCGCCGCGCAGGCCGCGCGGATAGCCGGTACCATCGAAGCGTTCCTGGTGGGCATAGATGATCTCGGCGGCTTCGCGGAGGAAGGGAATCTTGCTGACCATCTCGTATCCGCGTCCGCAGTGTTGTTTCATGATGGCCATCTCTTCGGCGGTGAGTCTGCCGGGCTTGAGCAGGATGGAGTCGGGCGTGGCAATTTTGCCGATGTCGTGGAGGAAGGCTCCGCGGGCGATGGTGCGGAGGTTGTTGGCATCGACACCCATGGCCTGGGCGAGCGCAATAGTATATGCAGTGACGCGGCGAGAATGGCCTTCGGTCTCCTGATCGCGCAGGTCGAGCGCGTCGCCCATTGCTTCCAGGGTGATGTCATAGCTGCGCTCGAGATCCTGCATTGTGGAGCGCAGGCGTCCGGTGCGAGAGGCGACGATGGACTCGAGGTTCTGGCGGTAGATGGTGCTCTGTTTGCGCAGGCGTCCGTGTTCGATGGCTTGAAGGACGATGCTCTCTAATTCTGCGCGTTCGAAGGGTTTGAGGAGGTAATCGATGGCGCCGCGGCGGAAGGCGTTGGTGACGACGTGGACGTCGTTGATGGCGGAGAACAAGACGACGGGCAGGCCGGGATGGTCGGTGATGATGTGGTCGAGCAGGGTGAAGCCGTCGGTAGAGGGCATCATGATGTCGGAGAGGACGAGGTCATAGTCGGGGTCCTGCGAAAGCCGGGTGAGGGCCTCTTCGGCGCTGGCGGTGGTGGTGGCGGTGTATCCGCCATGTGCGAGCATCGCGGCGGTGACAGTACGCACGGTTTCTTCGTCGTCGACGATGAGGATGCGTTCCTGCGGCATGATGGGTCCTCTTAAGTCTCTATCGGCGGCTTGTGCCAGTCAGATTATTTGTTGTTGAGATTTTCGAGGACGGCCTGGGCCTGGGGGTAGTTTGGGGCGATGCGCAATGCGAGTTCGGCCTCGGAGCGGGCTTCGTCGTAGCGCTTTGTTGCGCCGAGTACGTTGGCGAGGTTGGTGTGGTACTCAGGGTCCTGCGGCGAGATGGCGACGGCGAGTTTGTACTGAGCGATGGCTGAGGGGTAGTCGCCTTGTTCGCCATAGACGCCGCCGAGGTTGTTGTGCACGGATGCGCTGAAGCCGTCAATATCTGGGTGTGCGGCGAGAGCCTTCGAGAATAATTCGATGGCTTTGTTCAGGTCGTGACGGTATTGCCAGGCGATCAGGCCGAGCGTGGAGAGAGCGTTCTCGTTCTCCGGTTGGGCTGCGACGGTTTTGTTGAGTAGCGGCTCGGCTTCGGCCCAGCGGTCCGCGCGGACGAGGATGAGGCCTTCTTCGCTGTCGACTTCAGGGTCGGCGGGAGCGATCTCCCGGGCGCTGGCGAGCATTTGGAGGGCGCGTTGATTATCGGATCGGTCGGCGTAGAGAGAGGCGAGGCCTTTGTATGCAGCGACGAGATCGAGTCTGTCCTGCGGAGTCTCCTGCTTGGCGAGAGAGATCGCCTGCAGGTAATTTTGTTCGGCCTCTGCGGAGCCGGGTGATTCCTCGCTTTGCGTGCCCGCGACCATGACGCGAACAAATGGCGAGTTGGGTGAGTGGACGAGAGTTTCGGTGAAGAGCGTCTTGTCGTCTTTCCAGTCGGGGTTGCGCTGGATAGTCGCGACGGCAAAGGCGGAGACAGCGATGACGAGCAGGGAGACGGCTGCGGGTCTGCGAAGCTTTTGCGGCGCGAGACCGATGAGCCGTGCTGCGGCGACGGCGAGGAGGAGACAAAAGCCGATGGATGGCAGATAGAGGTATCGTTCGGCGAAGACGTTGCGGCCTACAGCGTAGATATCGATTGCAGGGAGCAAGGTGATCGAGACCCAGAGCGCGGCGAAGGCCGGGAGTGGTGCTCGGCGTACGAGATAGACCAGCGCGGCGATGGCAGCCAGAACGAAGAGGATAGCTGCGATGGCGCGCGGATCGGCGAGCGAGCGGATGGGGGAGAAGACGTAATAGGCATTTAGCTGGAAGGGCCATGCCAGCTTGAGCCAGTAGGAGAGCATTAGGTGCGAGGTCGTGAGTAGAAACTGGAGTGGATTGAGGGCCCAGTTGCGAGTGCCTGGTGCCAGTCCGCCGAGCACGGTGGCTCGGATTGCGATGAAAAAGGCGAGAACGGCCCAATAAGCTGCGCTTGTTTTGAGAGCGACGCGGAGACCGGTCCTTTGTACGATCAGAGAGTAGACGATGACGAGAACAGGGAAGACTGCTGCGGTCTCTTTCCAGAGAAGCGCGATGGCATAAGCCGAGAGAGAGAGAGAAGGGAAGAGCCATGCGGGTTGACGTGGCTGTTCGGTTCTGCGGGTGGCGAGAAAGAGAGCAAAGACGATGAGGAGGAAGAAGGTGCAGCCGAGATCGGGTAGAGCGGCGATCCAGTCGACTGCTTCTGTGTGGATTGGATAGACGGCGAAGAGCGCTGCCGCGGCGAATGCGGAGAAGGTGCTTCGCGTGAGGAACCGGAAAACAGCGAAGGCAGCGAGCACGCAGGAGGCGGCGAGGAGGAGATTCGCGAGGTGGAAGGGAACTGGGTTGAGTCCGAAGGTTCCGGCAACGATGCGGTAGGTGAGCATCTGAAAGGGACGATAGGTCTGGTTTTGGACGGATGGGTCCTGATGGGCGAAGCGGATGTCGGAGGAGAAGATCTGGGTGAGCGGCGCGGTGGGCCGGAGGATGGGGTTCATGACGATCTGCTGGTGATCGTCCCAGACGAAGCCGTTGGCGAGGCTGTTGTAGTAGGCGATGAAGGTAAGAGCTACGAGGCCGCAGGCGGCCAGCGCCAGGTAGAGCGAGGTAGAGGCGCGCGATTTTGGAGGGGATTTTTTCTTGTTGCGCTTGGCCGCCGGCATCGGCTTCCATGGTACCAAGGTGGTTGTGTTCTGGATGGGAGGGAGAAGACAGGGTTTTCCCGCTTGATGCATCAATTTCTCATCACAAGCGCGTTTCTCGTTACCAGGCCAATATAGCTTCTTAGTGCCCTTTTTCATTGCTCCATTCGCCGGACTGGCGGCAGTCCGTAGTGGGCTGGTTGGCGCATAATCCATGATGTAAAGTCACAAAACGATGACCCAAGTCTCTCAATCAGGTGCGGCGGTTTCGCCGGGTCCATGGCATCCTCTCCGTAACGCGACCTTCCGAAACCTGCTTGCGTCCAATCTGGTCTCGGACATTGGCACATTCATGCAGAGTGTCGGTGCAGCGTGGCTGATGACCTCGCTCACCAAGAGTCCTCTGTACATCGCCCTGATTCAGACCGCGACCGCTCTGCCTTTTTTCTTGTTGGCTCTGCCGGCAGGCTCAATCGGAGATATCTTCGATCGACGGAAGCTGATCCTCGGCACGGAAATCTGGATGTTCGTCGTCGCGGTTGTGCTGACCATGGTAACGGTGTTCGGAGTAATGACGCCTTGGCTCTTACTACTCCTTACACTCGGGTTATCGATAGGGGATGCTGTCGAATCTCCTTCATGGCGGGCAATCTTTCCTGAGTTAGTAAGCAAGGAGGATCTGCCTGCTGCGTTGGCTCTGAATGGAATTGAGTTCAACCTGGCTCGGGCGCTAGGCCCGGGGCTAGGTGGTTTCATCGTAGCCGCCCTGGGAGTGGGGGCTGCGTTCGCCTTCAACGCCTTCGCGTTTCTGGGCGTGATTGCCGTCGTCGCGAAATGGAAGAGGCCTGTCCGAAAGAGCACGTTGCCATTGGAGACCTTCCGGGGGGCGACGTTGGCGGGCGTCCGCTATGTGCGGTACTCCCCAGGCATTCGTACGCTTCTGCTTCGGTCTGCAGTTCTCATTTTCTTTACCAGCTCCTTTTGGGCGCTCTTGCCAACGGCAGCGACCGAGATAAGCAAGAATCCAATCACGTACGGTTTTATGCTTGGTTTCTTCGGATTGGGAGCAGTCCTGGGTGCCATGGTGCTCCAACGAACTCGCTCGAGGATTTCGTCAGAGACCTTGTTGACTCTTGCCACGACAACCTTTGCCGGAGTCATCTTGAGCGTGGCGCTGCTACGCGCGCCTGTCATCCTCTGCTTCATGATGCTCTTTGGAGGTGCCTCGTGGACCGCGGTTATGTCCCTTTTCAATATCATGGTTCAGGAACTTGCGCCCGATTGGGTTCGAGCAAGAGTGCTTGCCGTCTATCTTTTCGTATTTCAAGGAAGCGTTGCCGCAGGCAGTACCCTGTGGGGATATGTCGCGTTGCACACGAATGTGCATCGAGCCCTGGTATTTGCCGCTATCGGAACCGGAGCGTGTTTATCGCTGCAGCGTTTGTTTCGACTGCCAAATGTTCCTGCTGATCTCAGTACCTGGAATCATTGGGGCAAACTGCCGATATTTGAGGAACCTGATCCCGGCGGGGGACCGGTTCTCGTGACCGTGATTTATGTGATCGATCCGGCGAAGGCTTCAGAGTTTCTCCATCAAATCCACAAATACGAGCGGGTTCGTCGGCGCGATGGTGCGACGAGTTGGGGAGTTTATGTTGATACAGAAGCTAAAAATACTTACCTGGAAACCTTCAAGGTCGATTCCTGGGCTGAGCATGAACGACAGCATGACCGTTTCACGGTGGCCGATCGTGAGATCGAGAATCAGGTGCTTGACTATGCTGTCCGGCCTGTCGAAGTCAGGCATTTTATCTATGCCTGGGACGGACAACAAACGCCTCTTTCACCGATCCGGCCAATCTCCCCAGCTGATCGCTGACGAGAAGCGATCTGAGGACTGATCCCGTTCGTTCCTCGTGCCAGGGTGCCAAATAATATAGATCCGAAGCGAAAATGGAACGATGATGAGACCGGAATTGCTGCGATTCAACGGTGCTGTCGAACGCGATCCAGCCATCGATGCGTGGATGAAAGAGCATAGAGGCGAATTGGGAGCCATCGCGCATGAGTGGTTTGAGGTAATGCGAAGATGCGGGGACGAAGTTAGGGAGACCCTGCATGACGGTTGTCCGGTTGCATGTCTGGGTGATGCGCCCTTCGGCTACGTCAATGTATTCACTTCGCATGTCAATGTGGGGTTCTTTCACGGCGCCGCACTGCCGGATCCGGCGCGCTTGTTGCAAGGCACCGGCAAGTTCATGCGTCATGTGAAGCTGAGACCGGGAACAGCCATAGACGTCGCAGCGCTTAGCAGGCTGATCGAGAGGGCGTACTCGGATATAAAAGCGCGTGTTGAAAACGGTTAGCTCAGAGAAACGCCTGGCTCGACGGCGGATGTGAGCGCCGAGACTAGGAACGAAATGCTGGCTGGTTTAGCAGGTTTTCTTGTTGGCTTCTTTTTGCGTGGATTTTTTTGCGGCGACCCATCCGGGTTTGGTGACCTGGCGTGCGCGGCCGAGAGCCAGCGCGCCTTCGGGGACATCTTCGGTGATGCTGCTGCCGGCGGCGATGTAAGAGCCTGCTCCGATGGTGACGGGAGCGACGAGGGTGGAGTCGGAGCCGACGAAGGCTCCGTCGCCGATGGTGGTGAGGTGCTTGTGGACGCCGTCGTAGTTGCAGGTGATGGCTCCGGCGCCGATGTTGACGTTGGCTCCGATGACGGTGTCGCCGAGATAGTTGAGGTGGTTAGCCTTGGAGCCTTTGCCCATGGTGGTTTTTTTGGTTTCGACGAAGTTGCCGACGTGGGCTCCTTCGCCGATGCGGCTCTCGGGGCGGAGATGTGCGTAGGGGCCGAGGATGGCGTTGTCGGCTACTTCGGCGGTGTCGAGGATGCAGCCGTTGCGGATGAGGACGTTGTTGCCGATGGTGGAATTTTGAATGACAGAGTAGGAGCGGATGCGGGAGTCGGTGCCGATGGTCGTCTTACCGAGGAGCTGGACGTAGGGCTCGATGACGGTGTCGGGGCCTACGTTGACTTCGGCGTCGATGATGCAGGTGTCGGGGAGGAAGATAGTGACGCCGGCGGCCATGAGGCGGCGGGCGGTGGCTCGGCGCATGGCGGCGTCGAGGTGCATCATCTCGGCGATGGTATTGGCGCCGAGGACTTCGTCGACGGAGTCGGCCTGGATGGCGACGACGCGCTTGCCTTCGGCGACGAGCATGGCGGCGACGTCGGTGAGGTAGAACTCGCCGTGCCCGTTGTTGGTGTCGAGGGCGTCTAGTTTGGCGAAGAGGTCGCGGGTTTCGAAGCAGTAGATGCCGGAGTTGATCTCCGGTGTTGCGAGTTGATCCGGGCTGAGGGATTTTTGTTCGATGATGACGGTGACTTCGGGTCCGTTTTCTGTTGCTCGTAAGACCCGGCCGTAGCCGGTGGGGTCGGGTGGGACGGCGGTGAGGATGGTCATGGCGGCGTGCTCGCGAAGGTGCAGATCGCGGACGGCGGTGATGGTTTCGGGGCGGATGAGGGGCACGTCGCCGGAGAGGACGAGGAGATGTTTTGGGAGCGGGGCGCCGGAGAGTTCGAAGTCGGCTTTGAGCATCTGCATGGCGTGGCCGGTACCGCGCTGCTCGGGCTGGAGGACGAACTGGACTCCGGTGTGGGCTATAGCGGCGCGAACGCGATCGGATTCGTGGCCAATGATGCAGAAGATGTGGTCGGCGGGGACGACGGTTTTGGCGGCGGCGATGACGTGAAGGAGAAGGGCGCGACCACCGATCTCGTGGAGAACCTTGGGGCGTCTGCTTTTGAGCCGCGTGCCTTTGCCGGCGGCCATGATGGCGATGGCGAAGTCTGGAGTGTCCATACAGGGATATGGTCTCACGGGGACGGTGCCGGACTCATTGCACGAAGGGGGCAGGAACACAGGAAGACAGTGCGCTTTCGTCCGAATGGTCCGCTCGTGCGATGGAGTCTATGAAAGGAACGGCAGGCGCAGATGATCGCTGAATCAAGTCCAGTCTCTTTCTTCGTTGTTGCTGAGATCGAGTTGGTCACATCACTCTTCAAGGAAGACAAATCGATGAAAAGAATCGCATTTTTAACTGTTCTTGCGGTCTCAATTGTCTCTGGAATGGGCCAGGCAAGTTATGCCGGGGTCCGCATCGGAGGCTCGTCTCTACGTGCGAACGGGCAAGTTGCCGAGGGCTTTCAATACAGCGGACCATGTCCCGTGGACCTCAAGTTCGGCTGGGGCGTGATTGCCTCGACGCCCACGGCCATGACCTATGGATTTACCCGGAGCGATGGCGGCCATTCTTCCAGGTCGATGACTGTCGACTTATCGCAGCCAAACCGCTCCGTGCCGGTCTATGACGATTGGCGTCTTGGGGCGAACACGCCACAGTTCAGAAACTATACGGGCTGGGTCGAGATCAACGTCGGCTCACCGAACCGATTGGCGCAGAGGATTCCCTTCACCATACATTGCGAATAGCCTGGTATGTCCGGGGGGCTACATAAAAGCTAAGGGGCGATTTCTCTTGCGAGAAACCGCCCCTGCTTTCCGATTTTTCGAAGACCTGGTTCGGTTTCCAAGTCACAGCTTATGTCACTCCGGAGCTATTCGGGACCTACGGGCAAGCCCGCGTTTCCCGTACCCCGTCATTCCTTCGCTGCAAGAGCTTTCTTGTTCCATCCCGCTGCAGCCAGTCGCCTGAGTGCTGCGTGAGGCTCGTGTCCGATTCCCTTGCGAGTCTCTTCTTCGTTCCTCTTCGAGGTCTCGTGTCCGATTCCCTTGCGGGTTTCTTCTCCTGTCCCTCTCCAAAAGTCTCGACTCCGGTTCCCTTGCGAGTTCCTTTGCCGCTACTCCGGGAGTTCCTTGTTCAGTCCCCTTGCGGGTTCCGCTTCCGGCGCTCCGATGGCTCTTGTCTACTCTCTCCTGCTGGAGGATTTCTCCTCCGTTGAGTTGAAAGATACTCCGGCTGGCGGAGATTGCAAGAGTGTTAAACGGGCTATTTTTGTGGAAATAAACGGGTTTCTGTGGAAACGGTCTTTATCTGCGAGTCCTGCAAGCGATAGGGACAGGCTAGGTCTGTGGATTACTCCAAGTCCAATCTCATTGAGCCGCTTTTCTGGCGGCTTCGAACTCGTCGCCGGGGTTCCATTCGATGCGTGGCTGCGTGACGGAGAGCCAGCCTAGCTCGATACCGAGGCGGCAGAGAGTGGCGTTGCCGGTGAAGTCCCAGTCTTCGTGGAAGTTGTCGGAGACGTTGTGGTAGTCGTTTTTGTTGTAGTTGGCGCCCTGGGCGCGGGACCAGGCTTCGTCGTGTCCTTTGTAGATGCCTCCCTGGCCGAGCGAGAACGCTGGAACGCCGGCGTGTGCGAAGGAGAAGTGGTCGGAGCGATAGTAGCCTCCCGCGGTATCAGGGCGGGGCGCGGGGATCGAGTAGCCGAATTGTTTGGCGACGGCTTCGATGGTGGGGAAGAAGGTGGTGCGATGCGCTCCGCCAGCGTGGAACTGATCGCCCTGGCCGAAGGGAAGGATCTCGTCGAAGTTGAGGTCGAGGTTGAGCTGGCCGATGGGAACGGGAGGATGCTGTGCGAGATACGCAGAGCCGAGCAGGCCCTGCTCTTCGGCTGTGACGGCGGCGAAGATGATCGAGTGCGGCGGCTGGACTTTTGCGGAGGTGAAAGCGCGAGCCATCTCCATGATCATCGAGGTGCCGGTGCCGTTGTCTCCTGCGCCGTTGAAGATGCTGTCTTCGCCGGGCTTGGCGTCGGTCTTGATGCCGAGGTGATCGTAGTGGGCGGTGTAGATGACCGCTTGATCGCTACCGCTATCAGTGCCGGGAATCATGCCGATGACGTTGGGGGACTGGAAGCTGCGCACGGTGCTGACTACGGTGGCGTCGAGCTTGATGGGAAGCTCGCGGGACTTGAAGCCGGGTTTACCGGCGGCGGCGAACTCGGTGTCGAAGTCGGTGCCGCTGGCGGTGAAGATCTGCTTCGCTACGTCGAGCTGAATCCATGCGGCTGCTTCGAGCGCTGGGTTTTCATCGTGGGCGAGGAAGGTCTTTTCGGAGATGTTCGAGTTGCGGACGACGTCCCAGCCGTAGGCGGCGAGATCGGTGCGGTGGATGATGAGCGCGCCGATGGCTCCTTTGCGGGCGGCCTGCTCGAATTTGTAGGTCCAGCGGCCGTAGTAGGTGAGGGACTTGCCGCCGAAGAAGGCGGGGTCGTCAGAGGGTGGGTCGTTGACGAGGCAGAGGATGACTTTGCCTTTGACGTCGATGTTGGCGAAGTCGTCCCAGTGGAACTCAGGCGCGGTGATGCCGTAGCCGACCCAGACGATGGGGGCGTTGAGCGCCACGGAGGGCGTGAGCTTCTCGTTGAAGACGACGAAGTCATCGGCGAATTTGAGCTTGATCGGCGCGCCGGACCTGGGGAGCAGAGTGAAGGTGGTCTTGACGGGGTCGGCTTTGACGCTGGTGAAGTCGACCTGCTGAAAGTAAGTGCCGTGGTCGCCGCCGGGTTTGAGGCCGTAGCTTTCGAATTGAGTGGCGATGAACTTTGCGGCAAGCTGGCCGCCGCGCTGGCCGGGATAGCGGCCTTCGAGAAGATCGTCCGAGAGGTACTTGTCATAGGCGCGGATGGAACCGGCGCTGACGGCGGATTGGGCGGCGGTAACCGCTGGTGGGAGGGTGGTTTGGGCTGCGAGGGGTAGCGAGAGAGCGAATACAGCTGTGGCAAAAAGAGGACGAGGCATGGGTCTCCGGTTATGAGAAAAGTCTACATGAGGTATGAGCCGCGGCAGTGGTAACCGCGATCAGAGGTCCTTCTGGAGTACGACGAAGTAGAGGTCGTCGCGGAGTGGATGGCCGAAGCGCTCGTCGCCGTAGGGGAACGGGCGTGTTTCGGAGGTGAGGGCGTAGCCTCGGCGCTGGTACCAGGCGGTGAGTGTGTCGCGGACGTTCACGACGGTCATCTCGATTCGCCGAGCGCCGCGTTGTTTTGCGAACTCTTCGGCGTCGGCCAGGAGGGTGCGGCCCAGCTTTCTTTTTTGCAGATTAGGACGCACGGTGAGGAGTCCGAGATACCAGGCACCGTCTTCCTGTGGGTCCAGCAGAACGGTTCCAAGGAGCGGCCCACCGGGCTCGTCGCGATAGGTGAGCAGGTGGGAGTTCGGTTTGTGGGTGAGTTCTTCGCGGAGGAGGGATTCGTTCAGGCGTTGTCCTTCGATGAAGACGACTTCGGTGTTCCAGCTTGCTTCGGGGCCGGTGCCGCGAAACGCGTGATTGATGAGGTCGATGATTGCGGGGTATTCGGATTCGATTGCGGGATTGAGGTGCATATAGAAGTTGAGTTGGGCTTGTCCTGGATTGTCTTGGCTGGATTTATGCATGAGGAGTAGCAAGGCCCATGCGGCTCTGCAACTGCTTGCGGTAGCTGCGACTGAGGCGAAGCCTAGTTTTGTTTTCGAGGAGCACCTCGTAGTCGCCGTCTTGATTAAGCCTGAGGCCGCGGATGCGATCGAGGTTGACGATGGTCGATCGGTGAATGCGGCAAAAACTGGAGGGGTCGAGATCCTGCTCGAGTTCGGAGATGCTGCGACGCAACATGTGGGTTCGCGGGCCTGCGTGCAGACACGCGTAATAGTCGGCGGCCTCGATCCAATCGATCTCGGAAACGTTGAGGAAGGCAACGTGTCCAGCGTTTTTGATGACCAGCCGTTCGGGTGTTGCCGATCGGGTCTTTGCCAGGGCAATTTTTTCTCGGGCGCGGTTGAGGGCGAGATCGAATCTCGCGTCGTCGAAGGGCTTGAGAAGGTAGTCGAGCGCTCCGGCCTCGAACGCACGCAGGGCGTATCGGTCGTATGCGGTGACGAAGACGACGGCAGGTGGCACGTCGCGACCGAGAAGTTCAAGCACGTCGAAGCCGTCGCATTCGGGCATCTGGACGTCGAGGAAGAGAAGTTTTGGTTTGGCCTGGCGGATGAGCTCAGGCGCTTCCACTCCCGAACCGCATTCGGCGAGGATCTCAATCGCTGGATCGCGACGAAGAAGAACGGAAAGATTGCTCCTCGCGAGTGGTTCGTCGTCCACGATGATCGCGCTTATATTGCCCGGCTCGGCTGAAGACACGTGATCTACTCCCTGAAGGGCATGGAGACCGAGACTTCCACGCCGCGATCCTGATTGTGCATGTTGAGTTCGAAGGCGTCTCCGTAGAGGCTTTGGAGGCGGGTTCGCATGTTCGAAATTCCGATTCCGGAGTGAACCTTTTCAGCAGATGGAGAGAGGCTGGGGCCGTCGTTGTAGACGCTTAGGGTGAGCATGCCATTCGAACGGGAGGCGAGGATGCGGACCGCCCCGCCCTGATCGCGCTTTGCGATGCCGTGTTTGATGGCGTTTTCGACCATAGGCTGCAGGATGAGCAAAGGAACCTGTGCCGTCAGGAGTTCGCTGGGGACGTTGACGCTGCATTGCAGGCGTTCGACGAGCCGGACCTTCTGAATGTCCAGATACTTTTGCGTGAACTCGAGTTCTTCGGCCAGCGGCACTTCCTGACGGTTGGAGTCGTCGAGGAGGCGGCGCATGAAATCGCTCAGCTCAACGATCATGCTCACGGCTGCGTCGTTTCTCTTTTCGCGAACCAGCCCGACAACGGAGTTGAGGGTGTTGAAGAGGAAGTGAGGTTCGATCTGGCGGCGAAGAGCGCTGAGCTGCGCCTTGACGAGCTGCTCGTTGAGGCGCGCGGTCTCTGCTTGCTGCATGGCGATGCGGGCACGGGAGTCGAGCAGGTATCTGACCAACAGAAGGGCGGTGTAGAGAATAAAGGATGCGAGAAGTCCACTGTAGAACTTCTCGGTGGCGATGTGCCGGAACGTCGCGGTGGCCGGCCGTTCGGCAAATGGGTTCAGAAGCTTTTCGAGTGCGGTGCTCCAGAGGGCGAAGGCGAGGTCGATGGTAAGACATGCGGCGAGATGCCGGAACCAGGTAGATATGGGTTTTAACCGGACAGGAGGGTAGCGGCGACCCAACTCGAGCACGAACGGCGTCGCAAGCGCCCACGGCAACCATTCGACCAGCGATGTAAAGAAGAGACGGCCCCAGGCATGGTGCATACCTTCCGAACGCATGACGAAGACAGTCTGGGTTGCATCGAATAAGCCGACAGCAGACCAGATAGCTGCGCTCCACAACCACTGGCGTAACTCGGCGGGTTTACGGGCTGTCTTCATAACGAGAATCGTATTCTACGGCGCAGGGGTTGCGGCAAGGAATGCAGCGAACAGACAGACAAATGCAGCGAGCGGTATCGCCAAAGCAAGGGTGCCGCGCGATACTGCCATCATGATAGCCAAAATGATCTTCGCTCTGATGGCTCTGGTGTTTCTGGGTCGTCCGGTTCTCGTCTTCGAATATGAGAACTCGACAGCACCGAGCAATGTGCCGGAGTATACCGGCGATGGACAGATGAAGGTGCCGGAGCACTATCGCGAGTGGGTGTATCTGTCTTCGGGGTTCGATATGAGCTACAGCCCCACAGCGATGGATATGGGGCACCACATGTTCGACAACGTCTTTGTGAACCCCGAGGCCTACAAGGTCTTCGTGGCGACAGGTACGTGGCCGGACAAGACGGTGTTCATGCTGGAAGCTCGCCGCGCCGAGGGAAAGGGCTCCATCAATCAAAGTGGGAATTATCAAGGCTCAGACGTCATGGGGCGGGAAGTGCACGTCAAGGATTCGCGGTTTCCCGGCGGGTGGGCGTTTTTCGGTTTCGGTGACGACAAGACTGCGAAGATGATTCCGACAAGCGCTAGGTGCTATAGCTGCCATCAGGATCATGGAGCGGTCGACACGACCTTCGTTCAGTTCTATCCGACGCTGAAGCCGATTGCGAAGAGTAAAGGCACGCTGGCGGCAATGTATCTCAAGGAGATCGCTGAGCCAGCGCGCCAATAGAGCCGCTAGTTTGCGGGTTTGCCGGGCGGCGGTGGGATGGTGATGTCGACGGGAGTGACTTTGCCGAGGCCGGTGAGAGCGGGTTTGATCTCGGACTCGTTGCCGACGACAACGATGGCCAGTTTAGAGGTGTCGATGTATTTGTTGGCGACGCGGGAGACATCGGCGGCGGTGACCTTCTCGATGCCGGACTTGTATTTTTCGAGGAAGTCGGGCGGGTAGCCATAGAAGGCGAGGACGACCTGCTCGTTGAGGGTCTTGTCGGGCGAGTCGTAGTGGAAGATGAAGGAGTTGAGGACTTGATCTTTTGCCTTGGCGAGCTCATCGGGCGTGGGTGGTTCGGTTTTGAGGCGGTTGATTTCGGCTAACAGGGCCTGAGTGGCGGCGACGGTGGAAGGGCTCTTGGTAGCGGCCTGAACGTAGAAGACGCCGGGGTGATCGTAGGACGCTCCGAAGCTGCCGCCGACCGCGTAGGCGAGGCCGAGTTTGGTGCGGACGTTCTGGATGACGCGCGAACCGAAGCCGCCGGAGAAGATCTCGTTCATGACGCTGAGGGCGTAGTAGTCCGGGTTGGAGCGTTCGGTTCCGAGGCCTACGATGATGACGTTGGACTGATTGACGTCGGATTTTTCGATGAAGTTCACGCTGTTGGCTGGCGGCGTGAAGGTGGATTTGACGGATTGGAATTTTTCTCCGCGAGGAAGGGACTCGAAGGCGGCGCGGAGTTTCTTCTCCATGGCAATGGAGTCGAAGTCTCCGGAGACGGCGATGAGGATGTTGTTGGGGACGACGGTTTTGCGGTGCCAGGCGTTGAGATCGTCGAGGGTGATGGAGTCGACGGTTGCGTATTCGGGATGGCGGGCGTATGGGCTGTGGGCTCCATATGCCAGTTTGATGGCCTCGCGGTTGGCGATGCCGGCGGCGTCGTCGTTGCGGCGGGAGATGGCGGTTTCGGCTTGCTCTTTGGCTAGCTGGAGCTTGTCGGCTTTGAAGTTGGGATGGAGTAGCAGGTCGATGGTTTGGGCGAAGACGGAGTCGAAGTCGCCTTTGAGGCTGGACCAGCTGATGGAGGTGGTGGCGGCGCCGCCGGAGCTTTCGATGGAGGCGGCTTTGTCTTCGAGGACGTCGTCGAGCTTGTCGCCGTCGATGGTGGCGGTACCGCTTGTGCGCCAGGTATCACCGTAGAGGGAGACCATGCCGATTTTGGCGGCGGGCTCGTCGCGGCTGCCTCCGCGGATCAGGATGGTGCCGTTGATGAAGGGGAGCTCGTGGTCTTCCTGAAGGAAGATGACGAGGCCGTTAGGCGAGCTCGATGCGTTTGGGCTGCTGAGGTTGGAAGGCGTGGAGCGGTGGGATGGGGATCTGGGTCCACGGCTGTGCGGTGGGTGCTGCGGTTTGCGCGAAGGTGCTCGAGGTGGTGCAGGCTGCCAGGGCAAGAACTGCGAGGCGCATCGTCGAAGGTCCTTTCATTTTGCACCTCCGTCGTTCGACGCGGCAGGCTGTTGGGGTGGGGCGGCTGCGGGGGCTTTTTGTTTCGGTGCGACGAACTCGATGCGTGCGCTGGTGCGGTTGTTGTCGGTGAAGATCTTGTTGGCTACGCGGCGGATGTCAGCTTTGGAGACGGCGTCGATTTTGTTGAGCTGGCGGAATAGCTCGCGCCAGTCGCCGAAGCGGGTTTGGTATTCGGCGAGTTGGTGCGCGAGGCCTTCGTTATTTCCGAGGCCGCGCAGCAGATCGGCGCGGGCTCGGGTTTTGAAGCGCTGGAGTTCGTCGTCGGAGACGTCTTCATTCCTGAGGCGGTCGAGTTCTTTGTGGATGGAGGTGCGCATCTCGTCGGGCGTGTGACCCGGCAGCGGGACGGCGTAGACGGCGAAGAGGCCGGGGTACTTCTGACCGGGGAAGCCGCTGAAGCCCTGGGCTTCGGCAGCGATCTGCTGGTCGCGGACGAGAGAGCGGTAGAGCCGCGCGGTGCGGCCGTTGGAGAAGATGTCGCTGATGGCGTCGTAAACGGAGTCGTCTGGGTCGCGGTAGTCGGGCCGGTGGTAGCCCTCGATGTAAAAGGGCTGCGTGGCTTCGCGGATGGTGACGAATTTCTCGGCGACCTGTGGGGGCTCGATGGTGGTCATGGGTTCGGGCTTGGGGCCGGCGGGGATGGGCGAGAAATACTTTTCGAGGATGGGCATCGCCTCGGAGGCTTTGAGGTCGCCTACGACGGCGATAACGATGTTGGAAGGAACGTAGTACTTTTCGTGAAATTCGGTGGCCTCGGTGGCGGAGACCTGGCTGATTTCGCTCTCCCAGCCGACACCGGGGCGGCGGTAGGGATGGGCGACGTAGGCTGAGGCGAGGAACTGCTCGACCATGCGGCCGGTGGGCGAGGAGTCGACCCGCATGCGGCGCTCTTCCTGGACGACATTGCGCTCCTTGTAGAACTCTCGCTCAACGGGCTGCCCGATGCGCTGGCTTTCGAGGTAGGCCCAGAGTTCGAGACGGTTGGAGGGCATGGACCAGAAATATTGCGTCGAGTCTTCTTCGGTGGAGGCGTTGACGCCGACGGCCCCGTTCGCTTCGGCGATGAGAGAGAACTGGTTGGGGATGACGAATTTTTGCGCCTCGGCCTGGGCGTCTTCGAACGCCTTATGAAGCTGCTCGAGCTTGGCTGGGTCGCGGCCGACGCGCTTGCGGTACTCAGCATCGTAGGCGGCGTAGGTGGCCTCGACCTTGGCGAGAGCGAGTTTTTCGGCGGGGTAGTTGGTGGTGCCGATCTCGGTGGAGCCCTTGAAGGCCATGTGCTCGAACATGTGGGCGAGGCCGCTGGCGCCCTGCGGGTCGTCGGCTGAGCCGGCGTCGACGAGGGTGTAGAAGCTGAAGACGGGAGCTTCGGGGCGCTCGAGGACGATGAGGGTGAGGCCGTTGGGAAGGACTTTGACCGTGGTCCGTTTTTCGAAGCTGGCGAGATCCTGGGCTTTAGCAGCGCCGAGGAAGGTGATTGCGCACAATGCGAGCGCAGCGATTCTGTTTCTTACTTGCACCAGAGGTGTCCTCCAGAGAGTTTTGCGCCAAAAGACCAACTATATCGAAATGACGAGCCGGGACCTATTGGGGTGGGCCAAATGGTTTGCTGAATATAGGACGTATGCGGGACCAGATTCGTGTCAGCCGGGTTTCGGCCTCCGCCTTGATGGCGCTCACCACGCTGAGGAACTGCTGTTTCGTCCAGTCGTTTCGTGACGGAGCGGGGCCACGGCGGGTGCAGTGGTCGGCAGCCAGGGACCAGTTGCCGGATTGGACGGCGGCGACCAGATGAGGGAAGCCGTGAAACAGCCCCGCGGGACCGAGGTTATAGATCATGTCGAGCAGAGCCAGTTTAATGGCGTCGGGGAAGGCGTCATAGCGCGGAAACTCGCCGCGCAGGTCGGCCTCAAAGCCTAGAAGCACGGAGAGGAGCTTGGCGTCGATGGTTTGTTGCGAGAGTTCGAGTGACGCGGGGATTTTATAGAAGGCGGCGGCTTTGCCCAGCGTCATCGCATCGACGCGGGCGTATTCGGTGGCGATCTCTTCGGGGGTTGCGGGTCGATTATTCAGAAGGAAGGGAAGCGTCTGTGCCGCCTGGGCGTCGGGAAGCATCAGGCCAACACCCACAGTGACTTTGCCTACGGTGTCGCGGTACATCCAGGGGACGCAGCCTTCGAACTCTTTTAGTTTTTCCAGCGATTGCTCAAGATAAGTCACTGTGGATCAAGGCTAGCACGGCAGTTCGATCAGGCAATGGTGACGAAGGCCGGCTTTAGTTTTTCCGCGGTGACGCTGACAACGGAACTGTTGTTGTTTTTCAGCAGCGAGATTTCGGCGCGGCCGTTGTAGAGCTCGACGACGCGAGAGCCGGTGGGTGTGCCGCGGTTGTCGATGAGCGTGCCTTCGCCTGCGATGGTGAATCGGACGCGGTTGCGGGCGTCGAGGCAGAGGATGCCCTTCGCGTCGTAGAGCCTGGCTTCGACGGTGACAGTTGGTTTGCCATCGATAGTGGTGCGGGATTTCTCCGTGATCTTCAACTCGGCGGGCGTGCCCCAGGTCTCGGTCTGATAGAGGAAGGAGATTTCGTCGGTGACGGTCTTTCCGTTTTTCGTTGCGACGACGCGCAACGTGTTTTTGCCTGCGGCGAATGGCGTCATCCATCGGAGTCCAGCGGCAGGAAAGTCCTGACTGTTGCGGTGTTTCGCGCCGAGGCTTTTGCCGTTCAGAAAAAGCTCGGCGCTCTCGCAGTTGGAATAGACCTTCACCATCTTCTGTTCGCCCTCAGCGCCCCAGCGGATGGGCCAGGTGTGGCCGTAGATGTGCGCCATGGGGGCTTCGGTCCAATAGGACTGGAAGACGAAATAGGCCTCTTTCTTCTGCATCTCGCGAGTGATGAGGCCCTTTTGGTTGACGCGCGGGACAGGGTTTTCGACGCGCAAAGGCGTGGTGAAGTCCTTGAAGACCCACTGGGCCGAGCCGGTGAACCATGGGAGCGTCTCCTGCACCTTGAGGTGCCAGTCGAAGAGGTTGCACGCGTAGGTCTCCGACCAGTCGCCGTCGCGGGAGACGCGCGCCGGTCCGCCGCTGTTGAGGTAGGCGAGGCCGCGCTCATCAGTGCCCTGGCCGGTGGTGATCTGCGCGAGCGCTTTGTCGGGGTTTTCGGAGTGGCGCCCTGCGTGGCTGTCGGCTCCCCACTCGGCGTGGAACATGTGGTTGACGCGATCGCGCTGGGTCTCGAGCGATTTCTGATACTCGGGATAGGTTCCGCTATACCAGCCAGCCCAGATGGACGGCGAGTAGACGTCCGGAATGTCGCGGGCAAAGTCGCAGCGACGAATGGTCGTGAGGCGCGAGGGGTCGAGCTGGTGCGAGAGCGTGTTGAGCTCGGCGAGATAGGTGCGGATGGCCTGCTGATCGATCGAGGGATATTCGGTGGGCCAGTCGTCCTCGTTGCCGAGGCCCCAGAGGAGGATGCTGGGATGGTTGTAGTGCTGGGCGATCATGTTGCGCAGCGTGCGGCGCCCCATCTCCTGAAAGACATCGTCGCCGACTCCGGCGCGGCACCAGGGAATCTCTTCCCAGACGAGGATGCCGAGGCGGTCGCAGTGCTCGAGGACGCGGCGCGATTGCTGGTAGTGCGCGAGGCGGATGAAGTTTGCGCCAACCTCCTTGATGAGCTGCATCTCCTGATCGAGAAGGTCGTCAGGCATGGCGGCGGCGTAGCCGGCATGGTCTTCGTGGCGATGCGTTCCGCGCAGAAGGAGGCGCTCGCCGTTGAGCTTGAACGGGCCGTGCTGCACCCACTCGGTGTGACGGACGCCGAAGCTCTCCTGCGAGACGGTTTCGGCAGCGGTTCCGGGCTGGAGCGTAACGCGGCACTGGTAGAGATGCGGGTCGGTGGGGCTCCAGAGATGGGGTTTGTCGATGGTGAAGGAAGTGATGTCGGTTGAGCCCTGCCACGGCTTGAGCGTGTGCTGCGAATGGTGAATGGACGCGCCCTTCGCGTCGGTGATTCGACTGAGATGTTGAGCAAGTCGGCTGCGTTCGTCGGGTTGTAGAGAGTAGCTGCGACGGTGATCTTCGCGGGACTGGCGGGCGTCGGGAGATCGGTGCGGATGTGTACGGTCTCGAAAGAGACGGCCGGGACATAGACGAGATTGACGTGACGGTACAGGCCTCCGTAGAGCGTGAAGTCGCTGAAGTCGGAGGGCATGCGCTCGAGATCGCGCGAGTTGTCGCAGAGGATCGCGATGGGGACGCCGTCAGGCTCTTTTGTTTTGGATTTGGAGTTTCCGCTGGCGTCACCGGTGGGGGGCGCGGTGGTGGTCGATGGCAGGAGATCGGTAATGTCGAAGACGAACTCGTCGTAGCCGCCTACGTGTTTGCCTGCAAGCTTTTCTCCCACGTAGACGGTGGTGGTCTGGCCGGCGCCTTCGAAGTGAAGCAGCGTGCGGCCATTGGGGAAGGGGTTCGCAATGGGGACGTAGGTTCGATACCAGCCGTTGCCGCGGTAGCAGGCGGTGTCGGGGTCGCAGCCGTCGTAGGCGTTGAAGCAGTGCGGCATGGCAACTTTCTGCCAGACAGCGATCTCCTGGCTGTGCCACGCCTCCCACGGGCCGCTGAGCGTGGCCTGCAGGTACTCCCAGCCCGTGGAGAGGCGGCGGGCGCTCGTTGGTCGACTGGATCGGCGAGAGAGGCCCGCGATCGATGCGTACAGGGAGGAAGAGGGAAGCAGGGAAGCCGCGGCCGTTACGGCCCCGGTCTTCAGGAAACTTCGCCGGGAGTAGGTGGTGGTCACAGCGCTCCTGTTTTATTGGACATTTGCCCGAAGGTTTGGCAAAAATCCGGCGGCACCGAGGTTGGTGCAGCGGCAATAATTCAGAGTATAGACAAAATACCCGACTCCAGTGATATAAAGACTCGTCAACAAAGATGTCAAGAAGCTGTCCAAGCAAATAACTTTGTTCAATCGATACTGAACTGCCCGCTCGATCGAAACATCGCGTATTGTGAGGCCGCACTGCAGTGATTTTGATAAGACGGGAAAGCTAACGATGAATCCACAACCCTCCAGGTTTACTTTTACGCGCCGGCAAAGCGCATCGAACAAGACGCCTCGGCAGATAAACCGCAACCTGGTCTTCAATTTGGTAAGGACTCGCCAGCCGCTATCGCGCGCAGATCTGGCGCGGGTCTCGGGCCTGCAGCGTAGCACGGTTTCTTTGATCGTCGAAGACCTGATCAAGGAGAAGTGGATTCTCGAAGGATCGACGGGAAGGCCTCCTCGCGGACGCAGGCCGACGTTCCTCGAACTGAATCATCAGCGCGCGGTGATCGCCCTCGACATTCATCCCGCGCAGACGACCGTGGCGGTGACAGACCTCGGCGGCAAGATCGTTGCGCAGAATGTGGTCCCGCTTCCAGCCGATCCGAACAAAGCAATCCAGACGATCATCAACGCCATTCGCAAACTGATGGACGCGCACAGCGACAAATCATTCGACGGCATCGGCATCAGCCTGCCGGGGCGTGCCGATCGGCATCTCGAGAAGCTGATCTTTGCGCCAAACCTGAAGTGGCCGGTGTCGAGCATCAAGTCGCGCATTCATCGAGCGACAGGGCTCGATGTAGAGATGGATAACGTCGCCAATGCGTGCGCGTTGAGCGAAGTTTGGTTTGGCGACAGCGATGGGCTTCATGACCTTGTAGTCGTCAACGTGTCGGAGGGCATTGGAACCGGGATCTTTGCCAACGGCCAATTGCTGCGCGGAGCCAATGGCATGGCGGGCGAGTTCGGCCACGTCCAGATGGAGATCACCGGGCCCGCGTGCGGCTGCGGCGGCAAAGGCTGCTGGGAGACCGTCGCCTCGAATCGCGCAGGGCTTCGCTACTATGAGGAGTTCAGTGGAAAGTCCGCGCCGGCGAGCTTCGCTGCGCTGGTCAAGATGGCGCAGGCGGATGACGCTAACGCGATCAAGGCGCTCGAGAAGATGTCGTCGTTCCTTGGACGCGGCCTGCGCATGATCGCCTCTGCGCTGGCTCCGAGCGAGATCGTCATCGTCGGCGACATTACGAATGCATGGCATATGTTCGGACCGATCGTCGAGGCCGAACTGAAACAAAACGCGCTTTCGAAGGAGCCAAGACTGCGGCCTTCCTTTGAAGGCAATACTGCCCGCCTTCGCAGCGCCGTTGCGTTGGTGATGAATGGAAGCCTGATCTAACCCATAAGAAGGATGACCGTGAAAAATTCTCTGTTCTCTCTACGATTTCCGAGCGAAGGTTCGCCCGCATTGTCTGGCTGGACGCCAATGGTGCTGCGCGGCGTCACTCTTGGTGCCGTTCTTGCAGCCGGTTGTATGGGAGCCGAGGCCCAGACTGCGGCTCCATCTGCCGCCTCAGTAGAGCGGGCACACGTCGGCGATGCGCCCGACAATCCGGGCCCGCTGGCGACCGGCCTCTCCGCGGAGTTGAAGACAAAGGCTATCGACGCTGCGATGAAGAAAGTCGCCGACTGGCAGGTCGCCGTCGCCGAACCGAACTTCAACAAGCAGTGGACTTTCGCTGCGCTGTATGACGGTCTGCTCGCTGCCTCGAAGACAACAGGCGATGCCAAGTATCACGACGCCGTGCTGCACTTTGCGGAGCGCTCCAAATGGACGCTGCTGAACGAGCGCTTCCCTCACGCGGACGACCAGGCCTTCGGACAGGCGTATCTCGATCTCTACATGGAGAATCGGCAGCCCATTCGCCTGGCCGATACCAAGGCCATCATGGACGACTGATCGTTCGTCCCGACGATCCCGACAAACTTCTATGGTGGTGGTGCGACGCGCTGTTCATGTCGCCGCCGGTGCTGTTGCGGATGTACGAGATCACGCACGACAAAAAGTATCTCGACTACATGGACCACGAATGGTGGCTGACCTCAGCGAGCCTCTACAACCCCGAGTACCATCTCTATTTCCGCGACGGTAACTACTTCACCAAGAAGCAGGCGAACGGCAAGCCGCTCTTCTGGTCGCGCGGCAACGGCTGGGTGATGGGAGCGCTGGTCAATGTACTGCAAATTATGCCGAAGGACTATCCCTCACGACCGAAGTACATCGCTCAGTTCAAGGAGATGGCGGCCGAGATCAAGTCGATTCAGAGCGCCGACGGGCTATGGCGGTCGGGTCTTCTCGATCCCGCTGCTTATGATCTGCCGGAGGTCTCAGGATCAGCCTTCTTTACCTTCGGCATCGCCTACGGGATCAACGAAAAAATTCTCGACAGCAAGACTTATCTGCCGGTTGTGGAGAACTCGTGGAAGGGCATGCTGCAACACGTTTACGCCGACGGAAGGCTCGGTTCCATTCAGCCGATCGACGGGCAGCCGGGCAAGTTCCAGCCCTCAGCCAGCTATGTCTATGGCGTCGGCGGCTTCCTTTTGGCTGGCTCGGAGATGCACCGCCTCGCTGAAGGCAAGCACTAGGACCTCTTCCGCGTCTGCGGCTTCTCCATCCACAGCAGTGGCTGTCGGATGGGGAAGTTGCGGATGACCTCCGGCACAGTAGGATCGGGATTAAGTGCCTTCCATGTGGTGATGTAGTCCTCGTTCCCGTAAGCAACGCCGGCGAAGATCAGCGTCGGCTGGCGGTTGGGGAAGTCGTCCCAGTGCTCGACGTCGTGCTTGTATGGCCACCTGCTCTTGTCTTTGATGAACGGATACATGAAGGCGACGACCTTGCGCATTCCGCGCCCGTCCGGAGTGGTAAAGGTCCAGAGATTGTCCTGAGGCGTCGAGAGCGACTGGCAAATCGTACTCAGCACATCGAGATCGAAGAGACAGTAGCTGTAAGGCTTGGTCCTTGCCAGCTCAAGCGGCAGGCTGCCATCTGGCGCAACCTGGTCCGGGACTATTGTCGACTTGAAGCGCTCCCGGCACCACGCCATCACGTCGTTGTTGCGAGTGAAGCGCGCAAACTCCGCAGCCTGCAGAACCCAGCAGGTGCCGTGGTTGTTCTTCGCGTCGCGTTCTTCCTGGCCGTTCTTTGAGTTACGCATCCACTCCAGATACTCCGCAAACCAGCTCTCGACGTCTGCAGCATCCTTCAGCGCATCGCCATTGGCCAACACCGTCGCCGCCCTTGCGGGCTCCACAAGGTGCAACGTATCGATAATGCCCGTGCCGCGTCCCTTGTTCACATGAAAGATAGCCTGTGCGTACTCGAGGTTCGGGTTCATCTTCGTCTTCGCATCGACGAACCACGCGTTCAGATGCCGGCTCGCGTGGTCAGCGTACTTCTTCTCGCCGGTCAGCTCCCACGCCGCCGCCAGCGCCGGAACGATGAGGCTCAGCCGCACCATTGCCTTGCGATGGTCGTCGAAGTTCGCGGGATTGCTGAAGCCATCGCGCCGAATATACGGCCCGTCGGGATTCTTCTCGTCGGGCCACCAGTAGTCTCCTTCAGAGAAGTAGTCGTGCACGCCACCCTGGCTGCGAGGGCTGTGCGAGGCCGTTACCGTGACGGGCTGCTCCGCGAGATACCGGTTCGCCGCAGCGAGCACGCGCACGCGGTCCGTCGCCGCAACCAACTCGTACGGTGACGCGGTCTGAGCCCATAGCCGTTGCACCGAAAACAATCCGGCAGCACCCGCCGCCAATCCCAGAAACTCACGCCGCGTCGCCATCGCCATCGTCCCGCACACTCCGAAGTTCGCAGAAATTTCGCTTCCGCCATCATACCCACGACGCGGAGATCTCATCCGTTGCAGCCGAAGAATGAGGCATTTGCCGAATTGACCACATGTTTACTTGACGAAATGAATGGTCATTCAGTATGCTTCGCATCGTTCGGGTTTATCGCCCGGGGAGCCTCGAAATCATGTCCTCCAGCACCACCCCTGAAGTACTGTCCAGAACCCAGCAAGTATCGTCCAGACCCTCCGCGGCACCGTCCCGGCAGATCAACAAAGTAGCCGTCCTCGGAGCCGGCACCATGGGCTCGCGCATCGCCGCGCACCTCGCAAACGCAGGGATTCCCGTCGTCATGCTCGACATCGTCCCTCCCGGAACCGACGCCTCCGCGCCCAAATCCGAGCGCAACAAAATCGTCCTCGCCGCGCTCGACGGCCTCAAAAAATCGAAGCCCGCGGCCTTCTACTCGCCCGACTCCGCCCGCCTCATCACCATCGGCAACTTCGACGACGACCTCGCCCTCATCGCCGCCTGCGATTGGATTATCGAAGTGGTCGCCGAGAACATGGAGATCAAGCGCGCTCTCCTCAACAAGGTCCAGCAGCATCGCCGCGCCGACTCCATCATCACCAGCAACACCAGCGGCCTGCCCATCCATGAGATCGTCGAAGGCATGCCCATGGAGCTGCGCCGCCACTGGTTCGGCACGCACTTCTTCAATCCCCCGCGCTACATGCGCCTGCTCGAAGTCATCCCCACGCCCGACTCCGACCCCGCCGATATCGCCGCCATCGAGCACCTCTGCGACATCCGCCTCGGAAAGACCATCGTCGATGCGCACGACACGCCGAACTTCATCGCCAACCGCATCGGCACCTTCTCCATGGGCAACGCCATCCGCCTCATGCAGAAGCAGAACCTCACCATCGAAGAGGTCGACACCCTCACCGGCACACCACTCGGCTGGCCCAAGACCGGCACCTTCCGCCTCGGCGACCTCGTCGGCGTCGACGTCATGGCCCACGTAGCAAAAAACTTCGCCGCTCAAGCCGCAAAGATCGGCGACGAGCGCGCGGATGTAGAAATGGCCCCCTTCGTCGGCACGATGATCGAGCGAAATGGCTCGGCGACAAGACCAAACAAGGCTTTTACAAAAAAGAAGGCAAGGACGCCGAAGGCCGCGACCTTCGCCACGTCCTCGACTGGCAGACGCTCGACTACAAGCCCAGCATGCGGCCAAAGTTCCCCGCCATCGAGATGGCAAAGAACGTCGAGCACACGCCCACGCGCATCGCGCAGCTTCTCCACGGCGACCCCACCAAGGACAAAGCCGCGGCATTCTACTGGCCCTTTCTCACCGAGCTCTTCACCTACAGCGCCAACCGCGTTCCCGAAATAGCCGACAACCTCGTCGAGATCGACCAGGCCATGAAGACCGGCTACAACTGGGAGCTCGGTCCCTTCGAGATGTTCGACGCCGCCGGCGTCCGCGCCACCACCGAAAAGATGCGCGCCGCCGGAGAACCCATCGCCGTCAACGTCGAAAAGCTTCTCGCCTACGCCGACAAGAACGGCGAAGCTAATCCCACCTGGTACAAGGACGATGCATCGGTCCCCTCCGGTCGTCTCTTCTTCGACCCCGTCGCCGGCGATTACAAACCCGTCGTCACTCCCGAAGGGGTCACCTCACTCGCCGTCATCAAGAAGGCGCGCGGCGTCGTCAAGAAGAACCCCGGCGCCTCCGTCATCGATCTCGGCGACGGTGTCGCGGCCATCGAACTGCACTCCAAGATGAACGCGCTCGGAGACGACATCGTCCGCCTCATCACCCAGACCCTGAAGCCCGCAAGCGAAACCGTCAACAACTTCGAGGCCTTCGTCATCACCGGCGACTCCGCCAACTTCTCCGTCGGCGCCAACCTCATGCAGCTCCTCCTCGCCGTCCAGGAACAGGAGTGGGACGAGGTCGAGATGGCCGTCAAAAATTTCCAGAACATGACGCAGGCCATCAAGTTCTGTCCGCGTCCCGTCGTGGTCGCGCCATATGGCATGTGTCTCGGTGGAGGCGTCGAGATATCTCTCCACGCGGCAGCGCGACAGCCGCACGCCGAGCTCTACATGGGACTCGTCGAAGCCGGCGTCGGCCTCATCCCCGGCGGTGGAGGCTGCAAGGAGTTCGTTCTGCGCAGCATCGAAGCCGGCTCCAGCATCCGTCCCGACGCCCGCGGCGAGAGCGTCGAAATATTCGAAGCCATCAAGAAAAACTTCGAGACCATCGCCAAGGCCACCGTCTCCACCTCCGCCGCCGAAGCCCGCAACCTCGGCTTCCTGCGCGACTCCGACAAAATCACCACGAACCGCGACCGCCTCGTCACCGACGCAAAACTTCGCGCCCGCGCCCTCGCCGACGCCGGTTACAACCCTCCGCTACCGAATACAGCCATTCCCGCACCCGGCGAATCTGTCCTCGCCACGCTCAAGTTAGCCGTGTGGACCATGCGCGAAGGCCAGTACATCTCCGACCACGACGCGAAGGTCGCCAACTGGGCCGCCTACATCCTTGCGGGAGGTAAGGTCAACCCCGGCACACTCGTCAGCGAACAATACCTGCTCGACCTCGAGCGCGAAGCCTTCGTCTCCCTCTGCGGCGAAAAGAAAACCCAGGAACGAATCGCCTTCACGCTCAAAACCGGCAAGCCGCTGAGGAATTAGAATTTTGAGTTTTGTTAAGGGCACGGCTTCAGCCGTGCCGCAGAAGTTCAAGGAAGTGAAAGGGCTTTAGCCCCTGAGGTACGCTTCAACCAGCAGCGTGCCGAGGTAACTGAATGAAAGAAGTCATCATCGCCTCCGCAGTCCGCACCCCCGTAGGCAAAGCCCCACGCGGAACCCTCCGCACCACGCGCCCCGACGATCTCGCCGCCTTCGCCATCAACGGAGCACTCGACCGCATCCCGCAGCTCGACCGCTCCGAGATCGAAGACGTCATCCTCGGCTGCGCCATGCCCGAAGCCGAGCAGGGAATGAACGTAGCCCGCGTCGCCAGCTTCCGCGCCGGTCTTCCCGTCACCACATCTGCCATGACCATCAACCGCTACTGCGCCTCCGGCCTGCAGTCCATCGCTCTAGCCGCCGACCGCATCCGTGGCGGCAGCGCCGACGCCATCGTCGCCGGTGGCACCGAGAGCATGTCCTATGTGCCCTTCGGCGGCAACAAGATCTCGGTCAACCCGTGGCTCGTCGACAACTACCCCGGCTCCTACATGTCGATGGGCCTCACAGCCGAGCGCGTAGCCAAACACTACGGCATCTCCCGCGAACAGATGGACCAGTTCTCCTTCGAAAGCCACCAGAAGGCCCTGGCCGCAATCCAATCCGGTAAATTCGACGACGAGATCGTTCCCGTAACCGTTACAAGTACGCCCACGCCAAACGGAAAAGGCAAGACCATGCCTGTCGAATCCACCTTCAAGATGGACGAAGGCCCCCGCGCCGACACCTCGCTCGAAGCGCTCGCAAAACTGAAGCCCGTCTTCCATGCGACAGGAACGGTAACGGCAGGGAACTCCTCGCAAACCTCGGACGGCGCCGCCGCAGCCGTCGTCATGTCAGCCGAGCGCGCCGCTCAGCTAGGCATTGAGCCAATGGCAAAGTTCATCGCCTTCGCCTACGCAGGCTGCGACCCCGAAGAGATGGGCATCGGCCCCATCCACGCCATCCCCAAGGCGCTCAAACTAGCCGGCCTCACACTCGACCAGATCGACGTCATCGAACTGAACGAGGCCTTCGCCGCGCAGTCGCTCGCCGTCATCAAGGTGCTCGGCATCGATCCCGCCAAGCTGAACGTAAACGGAGGTGCTATTGCCCTCGGCCATCCGCTCGGCTGTACTGGAGCCAAGCTAACCGCGACCATTCTCCGCGAGATGTCCCGCCGCAAAGCGAAGTACGGCATGGTAACGATGTGCGTAGGCGGAGGCATGGGCGCCGCAGGAATCTATGAATTGGCAAGTTTAACTGAGTTGGCACCGAGAAAAGAACTGAAGAAGTCGAAGGAGTAACACCATGGCCACAATGACCACACCCATCACCGATACGAAACGCATCCCCGGTGGAAGTTTCCTCATCACCGACCCTACCCCCGCCGACTGCTTCTTCCCCGAAGACTTCACCGACGAGCAGAAGCAGATCGCCGAGACCACGGCGAACTTCGCCCTCAACGAGATCGTTCCCCGCTCGGAACTGATCGAGGCGAAGGATTTCAACGTTACCAAGATGCTCATTATGGAAGCGGCAGAGATGGGTCTGACCGCGATCGACATCCCCGAGGAGTACGGTGGCCTCGAGTTGGACAAGGTCACCTCAGCCATCGTCGCCGAGAACATCTCCAAGCAGGCCAGCTTCTCCGTCAGCTTCTCCGCGCATGTCGGCATCGGCACGCTACCGCTAGTCTGGTACGGCACTGATGAGCAGAAGCGCCGTTACCTGCCCGGAATCGCCTCCGGCAAGATCATCTCCGCCTACGCGCTCTCCGAATCCACCAGCGGCTCCGACGCCGTCAACGCAAAAACCAAAGCAGTCCTCTCCGCCGACGGCAAAACCTACAAACTCAACGGCGAGAAGATGTGGATTTCGAACGCCGGGTTTCGCCGACCTCTTCACCGTCTTCGCCAAATGCGCCATCCCCGAAGGCCCCGACGCCGGCAAGGAAAAACTCACCGCCTTCCTCATCGAGCGCAACACTCCCGGTTTCTCGGTCGGCAAAGAAGAGCACAAGCTCGGTATCCGCGGCAGCTCCACCTGCCCGCTCATCCTCAACGACTGCGTCATCCCCGCAGGCAATCTCCTCGGCGAAGTAGGCAAAGGCCACCACATAGCCTTCAACATCCTCAACGTCGGCCGCTACAAACTTGGCAACGCAGCCATCGGTGGTGCGCGCATGGCCCTGAACAACGGCGTCCGCTACGCCATCGACCGCAAGGCCTTCGGCAAATCCATCTCCGAGTTCGGCCTCATCCAGGAAAAGATCGCCAACTGCGCTACAGGCATCTTCGTCGGCGGAGCCGTCTGCTACCGCACCGTAGGCCTCATCGACAAAGCCCTCGCCGCGTTGCCTCCCGAAGACAAGCACAACACCAAGGAGATCCAGAAGCGCATCGAAGAGTACGCCGTCGAATGCTCCATCGTAAAAGTCTGGGCCAGCGAGATGCTCGACATGGTTGTCGACGAAGTCCTCCAGATCTTCGCAGGCTACGGCTACGTCGAAGAGTTCCCCGCCGAGCGCGCCTATCGCGACGCCCGCATCAATCGCATCTTCGAAGGCACCAACGAGATCAATCGCCTCATCATCACCGGCTGGCTCATGAAGTCCGCGATGAGCGGCAAACTAGCCCTCATGCCCGCCATCAAAAATCTCATGGACGAAGTCATGTCCGGCCCCAGCGAGAAGATCGACCGCGAAGGCCCGCTCGCCGACGAGCAGAACATGCTCGCCAACGCGAAGAAGCTAACCCTCTTCGCCGCGGGCGCCGCCACCCAGCGCTACATGCAGCAGATCGCCGACGAGCAGGAGGTCATGGGCGCCATCGCCGACATGATCATCGAGGTCTTCGCCATGGAATCCGCAATCCTCCGCGCAGAAAAAATCGCCGCCGCCCAGGGAGTCGAAGCAGCCGCTCTGCCCATCGCCATGGCGCGCATCTACGCGGACAAAGCGATGTCCTCTATCGAACTCTCCGCGCGCAAAGTCATCTCCGCGGCCGCCGAAGGAGACATGCAGCGCACCCAACTCACCATCCTCCGCCGCCTCGCCAAGCACGACCCAGCGGACACCATCGCCCTCCGCCGCCAGGTCGCAAAAGCCGTGATTCAAGCCGGAAGATATAATTTGTAACCATCCAGGTAACAGAAACTTCGCTCCCCCATTCAGGGTCATGAATCCCACAAAAGGACCAGTCAAATCAACCATTTGGCGGGTCCTTTCCCATTGCGTTTAAGGTATCGCTCTGTAACCATCGAGGCCGGTACTATGACGACCTTATCCATACTGCACTTCGAACGCCGAAGCCGTTTCTCACGAGCTCTAGCAATTTTGTCTCTCCTGGGTCTCTCGCTTCACTCCGCACTTCACGCGCAGCGGATCACGCTCGCCGTCCGTACCCCAGCCAGCACGGCAATGGACGCAGGACCCGTCCCCGCCTCGCAGCCGATGCAACTCACTCTTCGCCTCGCCCTCGCGGCCGACCGCAGCGCCGCGCTCGACGAGCTCCTCGCCAGCCAGACCACGCCGCACTCGTCTGCCTATCATCAATGGCTCACCCCACAGCAATTCGCCTCGCAGTTCGGAGCCACCGACGACCAGCTCGCCGCAACCACCGCGTGGCTGCAATCGCAAGGTCTCAATGTCGACGCCATCGCGACCTCCAGAACCCGCATGACGGTCTCCGGTACTGCAGCCCAGGTCCAGAGCGCCTTCGCCGTAACGCTTCGCCGCTATCAGGTGGCCAACGCGCTCTACGTCGCCAACGCCACCCAGCCCTCGCTCCCGTCCGAGGCCGCCGCGCTCGTCGCTGGTGTCTCGGGACTCAATAACCTCCCCACCGCTGCAGCCGCCGCAGCAGCAAACGCTCACAACCGCAACTGCGAAGACGCGCTCTGCCAACCCAACTCAAACCGCCGACCCCTACCTCACCGCAGCCTCCGCGGTCGACGCCAACACAACCCCCATCCTCACCCTCGATACCTCGATTGCTCCTCCGACTTCGCGCAGTCCGACTACGACGCCTACCGAGACCTCTTCCGCCAGGCGAACGCGCAAGGCATCACCGTGCTGGCCGCCACCGGCTGCGGAGACCGCGGCACAGGCAGCTTTCCCGCGAGCCTCGACGAAGTCACCGCCCTCACTATCAGCCCAACGAATGCCCCGTTCGCGCCGATCGCGCCGCGCCCCGCATGGCAGAGCGCCCCCGGCCTGCCCGCCGACTCGCTCCGCTACGAGCCCGACCTCACCACGACCTCCCTCACTGCCTTCGCCCAGACCGTCAGCACTATCATTCAACAGACGGGCGCGCGCCAAGGCAATATCAACGCAGTGCTCTACTCGCTTGGACCGACGCCTGGCCTCTACACGCAACCCGACGCGAACGCGACAACCCAGCCCGGCACATGGGAGTCCGCAACCGGCCTCGGCCTCGTCGATCTGCCGACACTCCTGAAGGTCTACCCGCGCGCCATTGGCGCCACACCTACGACGACGACGCTCACCACCAGCAGCTCTGCCATCAGCTTCGGCCAATCCGTCACGCTCACTTCTATCGTTACGCCCTCGACCACGGTGAACAACACCTCTCCCACCGGCACTCTCACCTTCACCTCAAACCTGGGTACCATTGGCTCTGCGGTCCTTAACAACGGCACGGCGGCAGTCACAGCCAGCAACCTCAGCGGTGGCAGTTACACCGTCATCGCCAACTACTCCGGCGATGCGAACTACGCGGCCAGTTCGAGCGCCAGCACGACGCTCACCGTCGGCAAGCTACCCGCAACAGCCTCTCTTGCCTCAAACGTCTCGAATAGCCCGGGAATGCTCGCAGGCACCAACGTCGTCCTCTCAGTCACCGTCTCTGGCTCCGGCACCAGCGCGAGTGCCCCCACCGGCACCGTCACCTTCTTCGACAACTACAACAGCAACGCCGTTCAGCTTGGTTCCGCCAGTCTGACTACCAACGGCCTCTCGCAATCGATCGCGAGCTTCTCCACTACCGGCCTCGCAGCGGGCACACACAGCATCTATGCGGTCTACAACGGAGACGTCAACTTCGGCACGGCTGCCACGTCTCCCATCACGCTCACATTCGCTGACTACAACCTGACGATGGTGCCGCAGACACTTACTCTCAATCGCGGCAAGAGCGGGCAGGTCGTCATTCTGCTGGGAGCGATTGCTGGATTCAACGGCACTGTCACCTTCGGCTGCACGCCGCCGGCGAATACGGAGACCGCTTGTTCCTTCAGCCCCACCTCGCTGAACGGCGGCGGCTCGACCACCATGACGATCACAACCACAGCACCTGTAACCGGCTCCGCGCGCCGCGGCTCCGTCGACGATCTGCGGCGAACCATGGGCGGTGCCGCCTCAGGAACTGTGCTGGCGTTACTCTTCTTCTTCCTGTCTCCTCGCCGCCGCCGTCTGGTGCCCACGCTCCTCATTATGTTCTGCGCGGTAGCTCTCACCGCGAGTGTGGGCTGCACCCCCACCACCGCGGCCGATCCGACTCAGATCGACTACGCCATCCGACCCCGGCTCGCCGCTTGGAACGCAGATGTTCGCCATCACCAGCGCCGGCAGCAACGGCAACAGCAGCGTCCGCCACAACTATCAATACCAGGTCACCATCCAGTAAGAGGGTGTGGGCAAGTTGTTGGTTTTTCGGATAAGCGTAGCGCTTTAGAAGCTGCTCCAAAACCCGGTGCGGTTGTTCTTTGTGGCAGCGTGGGGCTTAGGGGTCGTATGGCTTAGGGATCGTCGAAAAACCATTGCGTTTTGTTTTTGGGGATTAGCGTAGGGCTTTAGCCCTACGAAAAAATCAATGCATCAAAAAAGGGGCTTTAGCCCCGGGTCTTCTCGCCTGGAGCCACGATCCGATGTTTCAACACCTTCGTTAGCACCGGGCCTTTTCCCTTCAGGAACGAGAGCACTTTTCGGCCAAAGATCTGAAAACCGGGCCTTCTCGATAAAGCTTTTGATTCCGTGGAATGGGTCCATCCCTCCACCGCAAACAATCTCATTACGCTATGTAGGCGCAACCTTTTTCCTGAGCGTCTGTCTAAGCATGTGATATCCGGGAAGCACTGGCGACGTCTCGCCGGAAAACTCCTCCGCGTGTTGGTGCCGAAGACCCACCGACTCAACATTTAGCCGTCCTGATAGTAAGGTAAGAGTATCCATGCATAGTCGTCGATCCTTGAATCTCCTGCTTCCCGCCCTTCTTCTCACCGCCTTTACACCAGTCGCTCAGGCCGCCCCTCAGAACCCTCAGAACCGCATCGCCAGCGCCGTCAAAGGGAACAGCCGCGTCGCAGTGCCCGGTAATATCAGCGGTCACGTGAAGCACGCCGCCGATCTCGGCGCCGCCCCCGCAGACCTCAAGCTCGAGACCCTCACGCTGCGATTCAACATGACCACTGCCCAGCAGGCCGACCTCGACCAGTTGCTTGCGGCCCAGCTCAATCCCGCCTCCCCCAGCTACCATCAGTGGCTTACGCCGGAGCAGTTCGGCGCGCGCTTCGGCCTCTCCGCCAGCGACCTCACGACGGTCTCCTCCTGGCTCACCAGCCAGGGCTTTACTGTCACCGGCGTCGCGCGCAGCTCGACATTCATTAATTTCACCGGCACTGTCGCTCAGGCCCAGCAGGCCTTCGGCACCTCCATCCACACCTTGTCCTACAACGGCGAGCAGCACATCTCCAACATCACCGACCCGGTTCTGCCCACCGCCGTCGCCGCCGTCGTCACCTCCATCACAGGCCTTGATGACTTCCGTATGAAGCCGCACTCGCGGTCGCACACCGCTTCCCCGATTGACCCGGCGCAGCCGCTCTTCACCCAGACCGTCGGCACAACCACCAGCCATTACATTGCGCCCGCTGACATCTACACAATTTATGACTATCCCTGGACCCCGGCCAGCGTCTCCAGCGCCACAAACACGGGGCAGGGAATCACCATCGCAGTTATGGGACAGACCGATCTCACCAGCGGCAATGTCCTGCCCGACGCCAACATCACGGCCTTCCGCAACGCCGCCGGTCTGCCCCCCATCAGCCTGAGCTGAAACTTGCTCCCGGCTCGGCCGACCCCGGCATCTCGACCGGTGACATCGACGAGGCGCACCTCGACATCGAGTGGTCCAGCGCAGCCGCTCCCGGCGCCTCGATCCTCTACTACTACGGCAAAGATGTCCTGAATAACTCGCTCACGCAGGCCATCGACAACAACGTTGCCCACATCCTCACCGTCAGCTACGGGCTATGCGAGAGTTCGTGGGGCACCGGCCCCCTTGGCAGCTACACGCAAACCCTCAAGCAGGCCAACGCGCAGGGCCAGACCGTCGTCAGCTCCTCCGGTGATGCCGGTGCAACCGACTGCGACGTGATGGGGCTGGCCTCTGAGGGCCTCAACGTCGACTTCCCCGGCAGCTCGCCCTACGTCACCTCCGCTGGTGGAACCATGTTCTCCGGCGACGTCAGCTCGCCCTCGACCTACTGGAACAGCACCAACGGCACCGGCAGCGGGTCGCGCAATCTCGTACATCCCCGAGCAGCCCTGGAACGAAACCACCGCCTCTCAAGCACTGACCGCCGGCGGTGCAGGCGGCGGAGGAGCCAGCGCCTTCTTCTCCAAGCCCGCATGGCAGACCGGCACCGGTGTTCCCGCGGACGCCTCACGCGACGTACCCGACATCGCCTTCAACGCCGCCGCCCTTCACGACGGCTACCTCGTCTGCAGCTCCGGGAGTGCCGCTAACGAGCCCACCTGCGCCAATAACACCTTCGTCAGCTCCAGCAACACCGTGAATGTCTTCGGTGGCACCTCCTTCGTCGCGCCCTCCTTCGCCGGCGTGCTCGCTCTGGTGGAACAGCAGCTTGGCAACACCACCGGTCTAGGTAACGTTGGCCCGGTTCTCTACGGATTCCTTACCGGCCCCACCTACTCGAGCGTCTTCCATGACATCACCACTGGCAACAACTCCGTACCCTGCTCCCAGGGAACGCTGAACTGCCCCAATGGCGGCTCCATCGGCTACAGCGCAGGCACAAACTACGACCTGGCCTCAGGCATCGGCACGATTGACGTCAGCAAGCTGGTCAGCGGATGGGCGTCGGTCACTCCGACCGGCACAGGCAGCACGATCGGCGCCGCCATTACCTCGACATCAGTCACCACCACCACAAATCTCTGCGGCATCAGCACCTCCTCCACGCTCCCGCTCACCGTCACCGTTACCGGCTCCATTTCCGGCACCACGCCCACCGGAACCGTCCAGATCCTTGTCGACAATGTGCCCGTCGCCAGCCAGGCGCTCAGCAGCGGCTCTGCGACCATCACACTCAGCCTCTCGTCCGTCACCTCAGGCGGTCACGTCATCAGCGCCGTTTACTCGGGCGACGGCAACTACGCCGGCTCCAAGGGCACGCTGCTCGGCCCGGCAAGCAACACCCTCTACTATCCCAACGGCTCATTGGCCTCGGTCGACTTCGTCTCAGGCACCAAGGCCGACTTCTCCATCACGCCCTGCGTGAACACCAACCCCTCAGTCACCGTCGCGCCCGGCGCAACCTCCGCCGGAGTCACCTTCACCATTACACCCGTCAACGGCTTCACCGGCACGGTCAACCTTACCGCAATCAACAACGACAGCATGACCTCGACCAGCGCCTTCACGCCCCCCTCGGTCAACATTACCTCCGGCGCTCTGACCACCTCCTTCGTCATCAAAGCCTTCACCACAACCGCGACAGTCCGTCCGGCCCGCGATCAGCCCCATGCGGCCGCAGGGCAAAACCCCCTGGTACGCCGCAGCCTCCGGCGCAACCCTCGCGGGACTCCTGCTCTTCACCCTCCCGCGCCGTCGCCGCTGGAGCAGCCTCCTCATTCTCATGCTCTCGGCAGCAGCTCTCACCGCGGTCGGCTGCGGATCCTCGAGCTCGAGCACCGGCGGCGGTGGCGGCGGGTCCAACCCCCAGACCAATGCCCAGGCGGGTACCTACACATTCACCATCACCGCCATCTCCGGGAGCACGGTCCACAGCACACAACTCACCGTCACCGTCCGATAAGCCCCGCGAAAATAACCAGGGCCGCGCTCCCAGGCGCGGTCTTTCCTTTTTCGGGAAACAATCCCCCATTCGTGATATTCACCTGCCGCTTCTTTTCTTGACGACTCCCCACTCCCAAGTAAGAATCGAGCCTGCTCCTTTGCCTCAACTTTTTACCTGCTAAGAAACAATCTGCCTTCTCCGGGGCAGCAGGAATGGATTCGAATGCCTAGGTTCTCTACCCAGCAGTCTGTTTTGTCGGCCCTCGTTTTTCTTCTCGTCACTCTTCCCGCGCAACCGCAACCCGCGCCCCGCTCCCGCATCCTGCAACCCGTAGACGACTCCCGCCTCATCACCCTCTCCGGCAACACCCACCCCCTGGCCCGCCCCGAGTTCGACCACGGCGCCCTCGCCGACAGCACCCGGCTCAACCACATCGTCCTTCTCCTTCAGCGCGGTCCCGAGCAGGAGACCGCCCTCCAGCAGTTCCTCGACCAGCAGCAGGACAAGTCCTCCTCAGCCTTCCATCAGTGGCTTTCCCCCGAAGCCTTCGGCTCTGCCTACGGTCCCTCCGACCGCGACCTCTCTCTCGTCAGGTCCTGGCTCTCAACCCACGGCTTTACCGCCATCTACATCAACCCCGCCCGCACTCGCATCGACTTCAGCGGCACCGCCGGCCAGGTCCACTCCGCCTTCCGCACTGCGATGCATCGGTACACCATCAACGGCCGCGAGCACTTCGCCAACTCCAGCGATCCCGCAATCGCCGCCGCCCTCGCCCCGGTCGTCGCCGGCATCGCCTCGCTCAACAACTTCCCCCGCCGCGCCGCGCATCGCCAGGCCCTCAACCTTCACCACGCAGCCAACGCCGCCACCCAAACCCCAGCCTTCACCTTCACCGACAGCGGCGAACCCGCCTACGGCCTCACCCCCTACGACTTCGCCACTATCTACAACGTCCTTCCGCTCTGGAACGCCTCCACACCCATCGACGGGACCGGCCAGACTATCGCCATCGTCGGCCAGACCGACATCAACCCCGCCGACTTCGTCAACTTCCGCAAGCTCTTCAATCTTCCCCTCGGCAACACCGCCACCTCCACCGGCACGCAGTACCTCAACATCATCTACAACGGCCCCAACCCCGGCGTCCTCTCCACCGACGAGGGCGAAGCCGACATCGACACCCAGTGGTCCGCCGCCGTCGCCAAGGGCGCCACCATCGACTACGTCGTCAGCCAGAGCACCGAAGTCATGCAGGGCACCGACCTCTCCGCCATCTACATCGTCGACAACAACCTCGCCCCCGTCATGAGCTACAGCTACGGTCAGTGCGAGCTCTACCTCGGCACCTCCGGCAACGCGTTCTACAAAAATCTCTGGCAGCAGGCCGCCGCGCAAGGCATCACCGTCCTCGTCTCTTCCGGCGATTCAGGTTCCGCGGGCTGCGACAACTCCGGCATTCCCGGAGCCAGCGGCGGCATCGCCATCAACGGCCTCAGCAGCACGCCCTATAACGTCTCGGTCGGCGGAACTGACTTCTATATGCCCAATAGCGGCACCGCCTACTGGAACGCTTCCAACGATCCCGCCACGCAAGCCTCCGCCCGAGGCTATATCCCCGAGGTCCCCTGGAACGAGAGCTGCGCCAACCCCGTCTTCGGCACCCAGCACAACTTCTACGGCCAAACGCCCGAGCAGGTCTGCAACACTGGCAACGCATCCTCCCAAGGCCTTCTCTCAGTCTTTGGCGGCGGTGGCGGCCCCAGCTCCTGCACGCAATCCAATGGAGCATCCCCCTCCAGTTGCCGCGGGGGTTATCCCAAGCCCTCATGGCAGACCGGTACCGGTGTTCCCGCCGATAGCGTCCGCGACATCCCCGACGTCTCTCTCTTCGCCAGCTCAGGATTCTTCGAAGCCTTCTACATCGTCTGTCAGCAGAGCACCAACTTCGACGGCCAACCCTGCAGCCTCAACCCGCCCGTGTATGACTTCGCCGGCTACGGGGGTACCTCCGTCTCCTCACCCGCCTTCGCCGGCATCCTCGCGCTCGTCAATCAGAAGACTGGCAACCGCCAGGGCAACGCCAACTACGTCCTCTACAATCTCGCCAGCCGGCAAAACCGCAACGGCACCGCCTGCAACTCAGCCACAGGAACGCCGGCCGCAGGCTGCATCTTCAACGACATCACCACCGGGTCCATCGCTATGCCCTGCGTCAAGGGCACGCCCAACTGCACCGTCACCAACTCCGCCGACTACTTCGGCGTCCTCTCCGGCTATAGCGCCAGTCCAGCCTATGATCTCGCCTCAGGCCTCGGCAGCGTCAACGCCGCCAATCTCGTCAGCGACTGGTCCAGCGCCAACTTCGTCGCCAGCGCCACAACGTTGACCCTCTCACCCTCCACCATCACGCACGGCAGCCAGGTCCAGGCCTCGGTCAAGGTCACGGCAATCTCCGGCACACCCACCGGAAACGTCTCCATCAACGCCCTCGCCGCGAACGGCTCTCTCCAAAGCGGAACCCTGCAGAACGGCAGCTACAGCGCCTCGCTCGGAACCTTCCCCGGCGGGGCCTACTCCGTGCAGGCCCACTACGCGGGCGACGGCACCTTCGCTCCCAGCGACTCCAACGCCCTCACCCTCACCGTCAACCCCGAAAACAGCAACACCACCCTGCAGGCTCTTCTCTACAACCCATCCACCGGCAACTCCACCGCGCTCTCCAATAACGCCACCTACCCCTACGGAGGCATCATCACCCTCCGCGCACAGGTCGCAGGCGTCTCCAGGCAGGGAACCGCCACCGGAAACATCGCCCTCACTGACTCCGGCGCTCCGCTCGACGGCGGCACCTTCCGCCTCAACTCCACCTCCAACACCGAAGACCAATCACGCACTCTGTCTCCCGGCAACCACGTCATCGCGGCCTCATACTCCGGCGACGCCAGCTTCAACCCCAGCGTCTCGTCTCCCGTCAGCATCAACATCTCCAGGGGCCAGACCTCAACCTCGATTCAGGCCGGCACGCCGGTTCTCTCGCTTGCCTCCAACCTCATCCTCACCGTGCAGGTCAGCGCCAGCGGATACGGCTCAGCCAGCCAACGAGGCTACGGAGCCAGCGCACCCTCGGGCTTCGTCACTTTCACCTCCGGAGGCCTCGTCCTCGGCGCCGCGCCGCTCACCCAGAACGCCTACCCCGCCACGTCCAGTGACTCTGGCTCGGTCACCTTCATACTGCCCGCCAGCCAACTTCCCATCGGCGACAGTTCCATCACAGCCACCTACCCCGGCGACACCAACTACAACGCCTCTACCTCGCCCGCCGTCGCCATCACCGTCACCGGAGCCACACAGTCCGCCACTCTCACCACGCTCACTGAGTCGGCTGCTCAGGTCACCTCCGGCGCGCCCTATACCTTCACCGCCACCGTAGCCTCACTCATCCCGCCCGGAACTCCTACACCCACCGGCGCCGTCACCTTCTACGTTGACGGCCGCCCCGGAGCCACCGCGCCGGTCCTCTCAGGCGTTGCCAGCGTCACCAACAACCAGATCTCCATCGCCCCCGGACCGCATTTCATCAACGCAGTTTATTCGGGCGATGCCCTCTACCAGTCCAGCTCCAGCCAGCAGGCCTTTACCGTAACCTCGGCCACCACATCCAGCACCACAACCATTACCCTCACTCCCTCGACCGTAGTGCAGGGAACTGGAGTTACCGTCGCCGCCTCAATCACCCCCAACAGCCCCGCTCCCACAGGAACAATCCAGCTACTCCTCGACGGCAATCTCTTCGGCGCACGCCTCGCCGTTACCGGGACCACAACTAGCCTTCCGCTCTCCACCACCACCTTGCAGGCCGGCACCCACGTCCTCCAGGTCTCCTACTCTGGCGACTCCAGCCACCAGGCCGGCACCTCCACTTCGGCCGCACTCACAATCCTCAACACTGTTGGCACCTTCACCCTCACGCCTTCCAAGTCCTCTACTACCGCGATTGAAGGCAGAGCCTCCGATCCCGTCACCCTCACCATCAACCCCACCGGAGGCTTCCACTCCCTCATCACCTTCTCCTGCAGCGGAGGCCTGCCTTCCGGCGCAAAGTGCCTCTTCGCCCCATCCAGCTTTACCCCTATCGGCTCCGATACCCTCACCACCACCCTGACCATCTCCCCCGCAAGCTCACTCCTCAGCGCCGTCCGGGAATCGGGCGGCCCCTCTTCCGCCAGGCAGCTCCTACCCCTTTGCGCCTCCTCCGGAATAGCTCTCGCCGGACTCCTCTTCTTTGTCCCGTTTGCCCCGCGCCGTCGCCCCCTCGCAAAACTTCTCACCCTGCTCCTGACCCTGACTACCCTGGGAGTCCTCAGCGGCTGCGGCAGCGGGGCCTTTGACCCCAACAACCCCAACCCCGGCACTCTCTCGGCCGGTTCCTACGCCGTAACCGTCACCGCCACAGGAGCCGCCACGATCCAGACCGCCACCGTCAACCTGACCATCCACTAGCCAACTCGCTTTTGTCACCTCCGAACCTGTTTTTGCCCTTGCCTTGGCTGTTGTTCTGGTCTTCAAACGAGCCGATCAGCCACCTAACGGTGTCATCCTGAGCGAGGGTACTCGCGCACTTTGCGAGTAGCCGAGTCGAAGGACCTGCATTTGTCGTTGCTTTTGTCGTTGCCTGCCGTCCTCCCGTCATTCCGAAGCGAAGAAACCCTGCCTTTCCAGACCTGGGATTAGCGCTGGGCTTTAGTCCTGCGAAAAAGCATCCGCTAGGAGGGCTTTATAGCGCAGGGCTTTTCTGAGACGGAAGTCATTATTCCTCAACCGCTTACAACTATTTTCTCCAAAAACAGCCCAAAACTCGCTTGTCAAGCCGAAAATCCCACAACTCAAACAAAACAAAGTAAATAGAAATGAAATTTAGTTAGACTCAAACCCATATAATTAACTTATAGATTAGAAAAAGGAAAGCCCCGGGCACCCGCCGGGGCTAACTTATTGATGCAGGCTAATTTGTACGCAAACCATTTGGTATGAGTATTTTGCGGTTCAACATAACTCGTAAATCAATGAATCCAGGAGGTTTACGCGCGGGCAATAGGGAGGGGGACCCCCCGGCGGAAACTCTAACGTACTAAAGGAGGAACCGGCTCCGCTTTCCCCTCCGCCATCCGCATCAGGTAGTCCTGAACACTGAATGGCGACGCGGTCTTCGGCGTCCGGATGTACTCTCCGTCCGGCTGCAGGAACCGCGTCTTGGTGTTGTCCGCCAGGTACGGCAAAAGGATCTCGTCGCGCAGCCGTTTATGCAAGTCAGGCTGGGTCACCGGGAAGACTACCTCGCAACGCTCGATCAGATTCCGAGGCATCCAGTCCGCGCTTCCGCAGTACATCTCCTCCTTGCCTCCATTGGCAAAACAGAAGATGCGGCTGTGCTCGAGGAACCGTCCCACAACGCTGCGCACGCGAATCCGCTCGCTCAGGCCCTTCACTCTCGGCCGCAGTGAACACATCCCGCGAACGATCAGGTCGATCTCGACGCCCGCCTGCGAGGCCGCATACAGCGCCTCCACGGTCCGTCGGTCAAGCAGGCCGTTCATCTTGGCAATAATCGAAGCCGGCCGTCCCTCCTTCGCATGGGCGGCCTCCCGCTCGATCAGCGCGACTAATCCGTCGGCCAGCGTCAGCGGGGCTACCAGCAAAGGAGCGTAAGACTCCGCCTCGGTCTCCGCAGTCAGGTAGCTGAAAACCTTCTGCACCGCCTCGGTAATCCTCGCACTCGAGGTCAGCAGGCTGATGTCGGTATAGAACCGCGCCGTCACCGGGTTGTAATTCCCCGTCCCCAGGTGAGCATACCGGCGCACCACGCCGTCCGGATCGCGCCGCACCAGCAGCGAGAGCTTGCAATGCGTCTTCAAACCAAAAATTCCGTGATAAACCCCGACTCCAGCGTCCTCAAGCTCGCGCGCCCATCGAATATTCGAGTCCTCATCAAATCTCGCCATCAACTCAACGACAACTGTCACTTCCTTGTTCGGGCCGGCTTCAGTCAGCGCTTTGAAGATCGGCGAATCATTGCTCGTCCGGTAAAGCGTCTGCTTCATCGAGATCACGCACGGATCCTGCGTTCCCGCCTCGATAAACTCCTCAACCGTCTTATAGGAGTCGAAGGGATGATGCAGCATCACATCGCGCTTACGCAGCTCGTCGAAGATATCGGTCGACTTCTGGCTCAGCTTGAAGTCCCGCGCCACAAACGCCGGATACTTCAGTCGCGACTCCCTCACCTCCGAGTACAGATTCATCAGCCGCGACAGGTTCACCGGACCATCCGTGCGAAACACCTGCACAAGATCGAGCTCGAAGTTGGTTCTCAGCCTCTCAACCATCTCCTCAGCAGCGGAACTCTCGATCTCCATCCGCACGACATCGCCCTTGCGCCGGTTGTGCAACTCCGCCCTCACGCTTTCGAGGACCGATCGCGACTCTTCCTCCTGCATATAAAGGTTGCTGTTACGCGTGACCCGGAACGCCGAGCGCGACAGCACCTCATAGCCTCGGAACATCCGCTCCACCTGCGACTCCACCAGCTCATGCAGCAGGATGAAGTCATGACAACCTTCGCTGGAGGCCAGCGGGATCAGCCGCGGAAGCGCTCGCGGCACCGTCACCACGCCCAGCGAAGCAGGAGCCTTCACCGCCCGCCGCTTATGCCGCAGCAGCAAGCCGATGCAGAGCGCCTTGTTCAGCACCCGCGGGAACGGATGCGAAGGATCGATCGTCACTGGCGTCAGCAGAGGATCGACCTCCGTGTCGTAGAACTCCAGCGCCCGGGCACGCGCCTTGTCGCTCAACTCGCTCCACGTCAGAACCCGGATCCTTTGTGCATGCAACGCCGGCAGCAACTGCTCGTTCCAGCACTTATACTGTGCCTCCACGAAGCCGTGCATCATCACCATCAGCCGGTCCAACCGTTCCTGCGGAGTCAGCCCACCCTCGTCCGGCGGTTGCGCCAGATTGTAACCATCCTCAATCCGCTGCAGGAAGCCGGCGACCCGGATTTCGACAAACTCATCCAGATTGCTCGCCGTTATCGCCAGAAATTTGACCCTTTCGAGGAGAGGGTTCGTCTCGTCCTGGGCTTCTTCGAGTACACGCTCGTTGAACCGCATCCATGATTCGTCGCGGCTGAAGAACAAATTCTCGACTGCTGTGGCAACGGCTTTTTTCGCTCCGACTCCCTTTCGGAAGATCTGTTTCGTCGCACTCATAGAGGTCTAAAGATTACAGCACTCTGAAGAACTGCAAATATGAACAGCCCGCGAAATTCCGCGGGCTGCTCTGAATGGAATGTCTCAGTTGCTAATTGCCATTGACCGCCAGGGCTGCGCTTTTGAGTAAGGCCGCTTCGCGTTCTATTGCCGCTGCAGTTCGAGCGATCTCGGCATCAGCGTCCTTCCACTGCTTCTGCTCGATAGTCTCGCGCGCGGCTGGAAGCGTCTTCACGCCATAGCCTGTATAGAAGCCAGGAGCGTACATCATGTTCTGGAACCAGGGACGGTTCGGGAGACCTGCAGGATCGAGAAAGACGCGCTCCGACTTCAGAAGCTGGGCGTTCAGAGCGGCGGGCGCCTTCAATCCGTTTGCGGTATACGCTTTATCAAAGTCAGCCGCAGCCGTCGTGAGATCGTCGGTCGCCTGATCCAGCGGAGCGAAGTTCAAATATGGAGGAAGCGCCTCGACCGTCGGGGGAACCTGCGTCTTTTTTGGGTCTTCCAGCGCCTTGTACACGCCATCCGAGATCTCCGTGTTGCGCTCCTTGATCTCCGCCCGCATGGTGTCAGCCAGTCGCTTCACGCCAGTTGCATAGGTCCGAATCGTGTCCGCGAGGTCCCCGAACTGAAAGGGAATCACATCAGCATCGGCCATGCGCATCATCATCGTTCCTGCTGTCTGCGCAAGCGCCTTTCCGTACACAAAGTCCGTGTCCTGGAAGTGCGTGTACCAGTAAAAGTCATCGTAGACGGAGTGATACTGCCCCCCACCCTGGTCTTCGCCGCCATAGCCCAGGTTGATGCTCGCGATTCCCAGATGATGGATGAACGCCGTATAGTCGGAGCCCGAACCGAGCGCCTCCATACGGATGTCAGGCCGGTTTCGAAGCTCCGCGCGCATCTCGGGGGTTGAGCGGGAGATGCCGACAAGGCGCTGACGCTTCCAGACAGGCATGTTGGTTTCCGGGTCGGTGATGTCTTTGGTTACGCTGTTGACGAAGTTCTCGAGTTCGCTGGACCCTTCAGCGCGGAAGTATCCACGACCATTGCCATCGGAGTTGAAGTACGCGACCGCGTGCGCGGTTAGCTCCGGTGCGTGAGCTTCAACCCATTCGGTCGAGCCAAGAAGAGCCGGCTCCTCACCGTCCCAGAAGCAATATAGGATTGTGCGCTGTGGACGCCAGCCCTGCTTCAACAGTTCGCCCAGCGCGCGCGCCTCTTCGAGTTCAGCACTCGCGCCAGAGAGAGGATCGCCTGCACCGTTCACCCACGCGTCGTGATGGTTACCGCGAATGACCCACTGGTTCGGCAGCGTCGAGCCAGGAATGGTCGCAACCACATCATAGAGCGGCTTGCGATCCCAGTTGAAGCTAAGAGCGAGATGTGCCTTCACAACGCTGGGGCCCACCTTGTAAGCAAGTGGAAGTCCGCCGCGCCAGCTTTCCGGTACCAGTTCGCCGCGCAGAGACTTAAGAAACGGAGTTGCGTCTGCATAAGAGATCGGCAAAACGGGAATCTTCGTAATCGTCTGCACCTGATCGAGAGGAATCAACTTGGTTCCGGTCACGGCGCCGACTCCCGGTGTCTGCGGATCTCCCGGATATACCGGCATGTCCATTACGCTGCCACGCTGCGCTCCGTCTGGCGGGCGCATCGGCCCGTCAGGATAGGTGTCCCCGCGGAAATAGCCATCGTCGCGTGGGTCCGAGTAGATGATGCAGCCCACAGCGCCGTGTTCAGCGGCAACCTTGGGTTTAATGCCACGCCATGTCTGTCCATATCGCGCAATAACGATGGCGCCCTTTACCGAAACGCCCATCGCGGCCAACTGATCGTAGTCAGCCGGAGCGCCGTAGTTCACATAAACCAGCGGTGCGGTCACATCGCCATCACGCGAATAGGCGTTGTAGGTCGGCAACTGCTCGCTCTTCTGATCCGACGTAGGATCCACCTTGATTACAGGCTCATCGAGTTTTGCTTCAAACTTCTCCGGCCCCAGCAACTCCAGCTTGCGCGACTTCGGAGTGGGGAAGAGAGCCTCGAACTGCTCGATCTTCGCGTCCAAGCCATAAGACTTCAACTGAGCGACCAGCCACTCCGCATTGTCTTTGTCGTACGGAGAGCCGACGTGGTGCGGCCGCGCAGCCATCCGCTTCATGTTCTCGCGAACCCTTGCCGGATCAGGGATTGCGCGGAACTTCTGCTCCCACTGAACCTCGGAGGCAGAGTGCTCCGAAGTATAGCCGCGGAGCACAGGCTGATCAGTGTTGAAGGCGTAGGCGGTGCTTGCAAACAGCGTAAGACAGGCGATTGCCTTTCGCATAGTGGCGTGGCTCCTTTGATTGAGGGCTTTCGAAAGATCGTACCACCAGATTTAGGGAAGGCTAAGGAAAATTGATTATCGGTGCCAGTGCGTCTTCCAGCCGAGATATCGCGTCGCAGCTTCATGCACGGGAGCCGCGGTCGTCGAGAAGTTCGCAGCAACGTGATGCTCAAAACCGTTTTCGCAGATATAGCGCAATAGTTCCTGCATCTTCGGAATCTCTACCACCCCGGCGCCGCCGAAGGTATGGAGAGGATCGTCGGTGAATGCCCCTTCGCCGACGTAGCCAGTAATTTGTCCGGCAAAATCGTCCGTTGAAAAACGGGCAAAGCTCATCGCACCGGCCTTCACGGTGCCATCGAGCGTGCCGTGCGTGTTGTCCTTGCCTACCGTGCCTGCGATGATCTGCTGGAAGTCCATCTTCACGCCCTCGCGGAAGAAGTGCTTCGGCAGGTTGGAGCAATGGAAGCACACAGCCTTATCGGGGTTGTCGCCGTAGTTGTTGTTCCAGTCGAGCAGAGCACTGGGTGTCTCGCTCGCGAGCGTCAACACATACATGCTCAGTGTGCCGAGGATGTCGACCTCGCATGCCGACGGAATCAGGTTTTCGCTCATCATGCTCATCACTGTGCAGGGAACGACTCCCAGGTATTCCTCGATCGACGTCCAGCACTGGACCGCGCTCACCGTCAGTTCGCTCGCCTTCATCCAGTGATCGATGACGGCCCCCAGCTTCGCCATCTTCAGCAACGCGGCGTCCGGCGTATCGCCGACTGGGATGTATTTCTTAATCGCGGCCAGCTTCGACTGCGCGGCATCGTCGTTGTCTTTCATCCGCCCGATGCGGCCCATCACCTCGCTCAGATCCAGCGTCTCCACCGTAATCCCCGATCGCTCCAGAAGTTTCTCGGAGTAGCGAACCGTATTGAACGCCGTGGGGCGCGCGCCGATCGCTCCAAAGCGCACATTCTTCAACCCCTTCACCACGCGGCAGACAGCGGAGAACCACTCGAGGTCGGCCTTGAACTCAGTCGAATCAGGCGCCTCCGTATGCAACCGTGTCAGTGAGTAAGGAATTCCGTACTGCTTCAGGTTGTTACAAATCGACATCTTTCCGCAGAAACTGTCGCGCCGGAACGCGATGGTCATTTTGCCGGCGTGGTCTGGCGTTGCCTGGATCAGCACGGGCACTTGCAGGTTGGCCAGCCGCAGCGTGTCGGCCAGGCCGCGTTCCTCCCCGAAGTTCGGCAGCGTGATGATGATGCCATCGATCTCGCTCGCATGTTTTTTGAACAGCGCCGCGCACTTCTTTGCATCCTCGTAGGTCTCGACGGCTCCATGCGCGGTCTCTTCCGGTGTCAACACAACCGGTTTGATTCCTGCCGCCTCGAGCGCTGCAATCATCTCCAGCCGCCCACTCGTCGCCAGGTGGCTCGGGAAGAATCCGCGGTTGCCAACGATTATTCCCATGGTCATTTGCTTTGCCATAACGTTCCTATTCCTGGCCGCTCAGGGCCTGATTAATGATGTTTTCCCGCGTCGCCGCACGGTTGCGGGCGAGCCAGTTACCGGCCAGGCCGGAACCGGATGGAGTAGAAGCTGCCGAAAAGAGTCAGCACCACGCCCCACCACAATGTCGGATGCAGTGACTCGAGCCACGGCAGCAAGATTTCATTCGGAGGCGGGTTATGCAACTCCCGTATTCCTGTAATCACCAGCACGATGCCATAGGCCAGCATCAGAATGCCGCAGAAAAACCAAATCGATAGTTCTGCTGACTCTACTTCGCGTTCGTGTTGATCCATCAAACTCCACTCCTACCAGAAGATCAGATTCAGAATAAAGAAGACAACGATTACGACAATGGCCCAGAAGGCTGGCTTCTGCCAGATTGTCTTTGCCCCGTCATCAGGAATCGGCGTCACGCCGTATACCAGACCGGAGAGTTGTTCCTCCGGAACCGGCTTTGTCATTAGACTAACGATGACCGTAACGACGACGCAAATAATCCAACTCCACAGCCCCCGATACAGATTTTCCGCCATCGGCTTTGCGTCAGAACTCATCGCAATGTAACGCAAGGCGTCCGGAACCTTGTACACCCAGACGAACATTCCGATTGATGCCAGTGTACCGGCCAGCAGGCCCAAAAAACCACCCCAGTGCGTGGCTCGCTTCCAAAGCATTCCAAGGACGACTGTACCGAACAACGGCGCGATAAAAAAGCTAAACAGCGCCTGCACATAGTCCATGATGCCGGCTGCGTGTTGTACTAGATACGCCGCACCAATGGATACCAACATTCCGATGATGGTTGACCAGCGGCCCATGGCGACATAGTGTTTGTCGCTGGCCTTCTTGTTCATGAACGCGCCGTAGATATCGTACGTCCATACGGTGGAAAACGCGCTGACATTGCCGGCCATGCCGCTCATGAAGCCGGCGACGAGAGCGGTGATCCCCAGGCCGAGTAATCCGGGTCCGCAATAGCGGATCAGCATGAGCGGCAGTACCTGATTGTATGTATGCTGCCCCGCCAAAGCCGTGCCCTCCGGCACAAGATGCATCATGCTGCCGTCCGGATTCTTCAAGACCGCCAGAGCCAGCAAGCCAGGCAGTATCACGATGAGCGGGACGGCCATCTTGAACGCAGAGCCAATTACCGGAGCCATTTTGGCAGCCCGCAGATTGTGCGCGCTCAGCACACGCTGAACCACGAGAAAGTCCGTCGTCCAATATCCGAAGCTGATCACGAAGCCCAGGCCAAAGACGATTCCCGTCCAGTGCACACCCATCGGATTGTCTTTGAAGTGACCGAGCGTGCTCCACAGATGCGTGTAGTCGCTTCTGCCTACGTTGGCCGCAATCTGTGCCTTCAGGTTCGTCCAGCTTCCTGCTTCGATGAGGCCCAGAATTGGAATCATCGCCGCACCCGCCCAGATGAGCACGAATTGCAGGACCTCGTTGATAATGGCGGACCGGAGGCCGCCCAGCATCACATAAAGCGCTACCGTTGCCGCACCCACCCAGATCGAGAAGGTGATGTTCCAACCCAGAACCGTCTGCATGACGACCGCCATGGCGAACATATTGACGCCGCTCATCAGGATGGTCATCACCGCGAACGAAATCGCCGATAGCGCTCGCGCGCCCTCCCCGAACCGCAGTTGCAGATAACCCGGCACCGAGTGCGTCTTCGAGATGTAATAAAACGGCATCATCACGATGCCCAGGAAGAGCATCGCCGGAATTGCGCCGATCCAGTACCAATGCGTGGCTAGAATCCCATACTGATACGCTGCGCCGGCCCATCCCATCAGCTCAAGCGAACCCAGGTTGGCGGAGACAAAGCTAAGGCCGGCGATCCACGCTGTCATCTCCCGGCCAGCCAGGAAGAAATCCTCGCTGGTGTTGGCCTTGCTCTTCGCGTAAAACCCGATAAAGACGACGAGCACGAAATAGAGCACGAGGATGAAAATATCCACCGGCGCCAATCTGGTTAGTTGCTGATTCATCAGTAAAAGCGCCGCAAAAACCTGCATCAATCCTTCTCCCGAACGTCCCCATACCCACTTCTTCAGTGTGCCGTCAAACCTCACTCCGGCCTAACTTCGGAACTCAAAAAATAGCTCTGTTGAACCGTTCGGCAGGGCGGCCAGAATTGCTCCAAAGAGCCGATGACCGAACGTTGCCACTATACAACACCGAATTCTTAATGGGTTCAGGACAAAATCCGGAACAATACGCCGCGCGGGTCGGCAATAAGGTCACTGGCAAGTCCGGCCCGAAGTAGAGCGGTTATTTGTCTGGCTAGGCCGAACGAACGGGTCTGTCGTTCGGCCAGATTGTCCCGGCCGCGAACCCAACGAGCACGATCCAGTACAGGTCCGCTCCAAGCAAGTGGGTAATCTGCATCCAAGTAGGCGCTAGCAGCAAAACATCCGCGACTCCCAACACAACCTGTAAACCCAAGAACGCTGCCACAAGCCGGCTCAGCCTCGAGCGCGCTCCGAGCACAAGCCAAATTACGCAGCAGAATCCCAAAACTGCCGCTGCCGGATGCATCCAGCGCATTCGGACCAGCAACGGAGAAGTCGCAGCGAAATCTGAGGCCAGAGCCGCCTGCAATGAAGGAGAAGGGAAGAGAGTGTCCGCTAACGCAGCCAGCGCTCCCGTCGCACCCACAACGATCGTTGCGCCGAGTGCAGTCCAGGCAGCCCACACTGAGGGTTTTTTACTGGAAGATGGGATCTCAAGCCATTTCGGATTACCGACCCACCATGCGGTCAAACTCAAAGCCGCCAACAGCAGCATCGTGTTAGTAAAATGCACGGACTGCATGACCACCCGCGCCGTCGATAGGTTGTGCTCTACGTAGCCACCCAGAACCAGCACTGCACCTAGAATCGCCTCGGTCACCAACAACACCACGGAAGCCACCGCTGCTTTACGCGCTCGATGTCCCTTTCTTTGTGGCAAAGAACATCCATCCCACAAGGGCCACCACCAGAACACGCACACGCCCGTCATCGACCTGTGAGCGAATTCGATAACCGTAGCCAGCCGTGGGTGGTGGGGAAAGAAATCTCCATTGCAGAGTGGCCAGCGATCTCCGCATCCTGCGCCTGATCCCGTGGCTCGCACCACCGCTCCCCACAGAATTACCAGGATGTTGTACCCCACGACTCCCCAGGCAAACCCTCCCAGTGCCGTGGAAGTCTGCTTTTCCGGAACCGTTGTTGACGTAGCCATGGCTTTATTCTACGTCCGGCCAGGGGCCCAGCAGTCGATAGGAACTATCCCTTCGCCAATTCCTTTGCTCGCTGAGTCGCCCGCTTCACAGCCTTGATAAGCGTCACTCGCAACCCACCCTCTTCCAGCTCCAGGATTCCGTCAACCGTACATCCCGCGGGCGTCGTGACTGCGTCCTTCAGCAGCGCCGGATGATACCCGGTCTCAAGAACCATCCGTGCCGAACCCAGCGTTGTTTGCGCTGCCAGCAGCGTAGCCACATCACGCGGCAACCCGACGTTCACGCCCGCTTCTGCCAACGCCTCGATGATGATGTACAAAAACGCCGGTCCGGAGCCCGAGAGTCCCGTCACCGCATCCATATGTTTCTCGTCGACGACAACCGTCTTGCCCACGGTCTGGAAGATCTTCTGCGCTACAGCCATCTGCTCGGCGGAGACAAACCGCCCCGCGCAAAGCGCCGTCACGCCGGCTGCCAGCATCGCCGGAGTATTCGGCATCGCGCGAATCACCGCCAGCTCACAACCTGCCCCGTCCTCAATACTGCGCGTCATCACTGAAGCCGCGAAAGACAGCACCATCTTCTTCGGCGTCAGCGCAGACTTTATCTCTTCGATTAGCGCAGGCACCTGAACGGGTTTCACGCCCAGCAAAATCACATCTGCCTGTTGCGCCGCTGCGAGATTGTCAGTCGTCACCTCGACGCCGGACTGTACCGACAGGGCCTTCGCGCGCTCCGCATGCTGGACCGTTGCGAATATCTGCTCAGGTGCCAGGAGGTTGTTCTTCAAAAACGCCTGCAGCAGGATGCCGCCCATCTTGCCTGCGCCCAGCACGGCGACGCGCAGCCCTGGCATCGCCGGCGCTGCTGCCGCAATAGGAATTTCAAAGCTCTCACTCATTCCCAAAGGCTATCAGAGGTTATTGTTTCTGCGCCGCAATCCATGTGTCGACACGCTTCTCCAGCACATCAAGCGGTAACGCGCCGGAGTCCAGCACCTCGTCATGAAACGCCTTGATGTCGAACTTTGCACCCAGCGCCGTCTTCGCCTTATCGCGCAGCTCAAGAATCTTCAACTGCCCCATCTTGTATCCCAGGGCCTGTGCCGGCCACGCGATGTAGCGGTCCACCTCCGACTGGATGTTTGTCTCATCCAGCGACGAGTGCTCATGGAAGTAGTCCACCATCTGCTGCCGAGTCCAGTGCTGCGAGTGCACGCCCGTATCGACTACCAAGCCGAATCGCCCGCCACATGTCGTTGTCCAGCCGGCCGAAGTCGCTGTACGGGTCCTTGTAGAATCCAATTTCCTTGCCCAGTCTCTCGCTGTAGAGCGCCCAGCCTTCAACGAACGCAGTGTAGTCCTGATATTTTCGAAACTCCGGCAGACCCGTTAGCTCCTGTGCGATGGAAATCTGCAGATGATGCCCGGGAATTCCCTCGTGGTACGCCACACTCTCTACCGTAGCCAGCGAGCGATCCGCAAAGTTGTACAGATTCACATCCACGCGTCCCGGTCGGCTTCCGTCGGCTGTGCCCGCATCGTAGTAGGCCATCGGAGAGCTCTTCTCCGCGAACGTCGGCATCACGACCACTTCGAGTTTTGCCTTCGGCAACCGGCCGAACAGCTCCGGCAATCGCGGTTGCATCTGCGCGATATAGCCCTTGTAGGTATCGAGCAGCGCCTCCTTCGACTGCGGATGTTCTTTCGGGTTTGCAACCAGCGCCGCGCGAAAACTCTTCAGGTCCGCGAACCCAAGCTGATGCACAATCGCCAGCATCTCCGCCTCATCGCGCTTCACCTCGTCGAGCCCGATCTGGTGAATCTCCGCTGCCGTCTTATCGAGCGTCGTTATCTGGTGGATTCGAAACGCATAGTAAGCATCGCCACCGGGCATCGCCCACACGCCGGGATCTTTCCTCCCGTTCGGTACATATTGCGCGGCCATAAACTTCGCGAGCCTCTGATACGTCGGCAGCACCTGCGTCTGGATTACCGTCATCAGGTCCGTCGCGATGCGCTTCTGATCCGCTGCGGGAATTGTCTTCGGAAACTTCTTCAGCGGCTGGGCAAAGACACTCTCCTCTGGCTTTTGAGCCGCGATATTCTGCGTCTGCTTCAGAGCTTCCTCGAGCGAATCTTTCGGCGGCATGCGTCCCTCATCCACGCCAAGCTGCAGGTTTGTCATCACCTGGGAGAACGCGGCGGGCACCTTCTTCAGCCGCTCGATGTAGTCGTCGTAGTCCTTCACCGAATCGAACGAGAGCTGGCCCACCATGTTCGGCAGCATGGTCTGGAACCCGTAGACCGGGCTGACCGGCATCTCCCACTCTTTGAACTTTGCCCCCTGCTGAGCATCGATCAGTGTCCGCATCATCAGTTCCGCAGAGAGTTTCTCCTGATCGCTGAGCCCAGTCGTGTCGATTGCGCCCAGTCGCTGAATGTAGTCCAACCCGCGCTGCAACTCCGCGTTGACCTCTTTCGCCGAATAGTCCGAAAGCTGGTCGTTATACCGCTTATCGCCGATCAGCGAAGCAAACTCCGGGGAGTGCTTCAGCCGGTCCTGCCAGATCTCATCAAAGAGTGTCGCCAAAGCCTTGCTCCGTGCGGCAACCGAAGCGTTGGGCTGTGCACCACTACTCGCCAGACCTTGCGCTCTTCCACTTGCCACACCCAAACAGCCCACCAACACCAGACTAGCCAACCTGCGCGGCGAAAACATCGACATATTCATCCTCAACGTACATGCCAAGTCTACCGTGACACCCGTGAGCATTCACACTGCGCCTCTTATCGCGGAGCGATTGCCGAACTTCCTGTCTCCAACATCCGATAAAGCGTCGATCGGCTAATCCCCAGCAGTTCGGCCGCGCGCAGCTTATTCCCTCCACAGTTTTTCAGTACATCGAGCACATGACGTTCCACAACATCCTGCAACCGGACGCTTGCGCCCCTGCTTATTACCACGCGCTCCTCTTCCTCTGGTCGTTTCAATACAGTCAAGTCCTCTTCCCGCAGCAACACTCCATCGCTTCGCAGAACCGCATCACGAATCACACCGCTTAGTTCGCGAATGTTCCCTGGCCAGTGATGTTCCTGCAGCCACAGCATCGCCTCTGCCGCAATCTCAGGCACGTTTCTCCCCTGTAATCTCCCAAACCGATGCAGAAAATATTCCGCAAGTTCAGAAAGATCCTCCATCCTCTCCCGTAGCGGCGGCACGGCGATCTCGACCGTAGCGAGCCTCTGGCAAAGCTCCTGTCGAAACCGCCCCGCGGCAACCAGAGTTCGCAGATCGTCCGTCGTCGAGGCAATCACCCTCATCTCGATTCCTGGCAGATTCCTCCTCGAACACGGAGCTGAATCCTCCCAGCCCAGCATCCGCAACAGCCAATCCTGCGCGGGCAGAGAGAGTCGGTCTACGCCATCGAGAAACAGCGTTGCCTTCCGCGTACCTTCTGCAAAGCCGCCAAACCGGTCTTCGGCTCTGAACCAACCTTCCACCGCCGCCGCGTCGCGCAGGAGGAAAGGCTCGTCCGCCACACCGCGCGCACTGTGAAGCATGCGAGCAACAAGCTCCTTGCCAGATCCGCGCTCTCCGCGAACCAGCACTGAGCGGAAGTGCGGCGCGATGCGCTGGACCTGCACTCGCAGCCTCTTTATCGCTGCACTGTGTCCCACAAGCTCCAGCTCGCCGCGTTCGGCGGGCGGGTTCAGAGCAGTTTCAGATGCGCGGGCACCATGACGCGAAGGGTCTGCATATGGAGTTGGCATGGCTGCCCTGTTCATCGGCAGATCACGCCATCCGAATGAGTCCAAAATGGAAAGCCGCAGACTCGCGATGCAGCGAATCTGCGGCTTCGGTTCAAAGATTTTGCGAGCTTAGGCGGTTGTGGGGGCGCAGTAGGTGTCGAATGCCCGCGTCAGCTCCTGGGCAATCGCCGGGGCGGTCGAGGTTTCGATCGCCGAGCGCTGCATCAGGTAGACCAGTTGACCATCGCGCAGAATCGCGATCGCCGGCGACGTGGGAGGATGTCCGCCGAAGTAGCTGCGCGCCTTCTCGGTCGCCTCGCGGTCCTGCCCTGCGAACACCGTCACCGAGTGGTCGGGCTTGGCTGCGTGCTGCATCGCCAGCCGCACGCCGGGGCGCATCTTGCCTGCTGCGCATCCGCAGATCGAGTTCACCACGACCATCGTCGTGCCCGGCTGCGCCAATGCCTTGTCCACATCGGCCGCGGTGCGCGCCTCTTGAATACCAGCGCGAGTCAGTTCTTCGCGCATCGGAATCACCATAATCTCTGGATACATCTGTTCTCCCCTCGGCTTACGGTCCAAACCGCGCCTGTTCCGATTCTACGGACTTGCTGTGAACCCCGCTACCCCGCCTCCCGGCCAAAAGTATGCAAAGTATTCAAAGTAGATACTTTAAGTCTGGACTTCCGTTGGTCTTAACACTCGAGTCCATCTGCGGAGCCCAGCCTTGTCCTTGTTTAAAGTCTACCAGTTGTGTCAATCGGAGCTCCTTGATCAGCAGGCCAGCTGTCCCTTCTGCCCAGGGCGATGTTGTACTCTCAAGCCGTGCCATCTCCCCTTGTTGCCTGGATAGAGTCAGTCCCGCTTGCCCCGTACACGACGCTCGGGATCGGTGGGCCAGCCCGCTTCTTCTGCGAGGCAGAGACCGAAGGCGACGTCCTTGAAGCCACTCAGTTTGCCCGCGACCGCCAGCTTCCCCTCTTTGTCCTCGGCGGAGGGAGCAACCTGCTGGTCAGCGATGCAGGCTTCGACGGAGTTGTTATTCGGGTAGCCACCAGGTCCAAAAAGCAGGAGCGCAGCGAAGGGAACAGCGTTGTCCTCGAAGCAGGAGCCGGAGAAAACTGGGATAGTTTCGTCCTTCACGCGGTCGAGCGAGGCTACGCCGGTCTGGAGTGCCTCGCGGGGATTCCCGGCGACGTCGGAGGAACTCCCGTCCAGAACGTCGGCGCATACGGCCAGGAGGTCTCCGAGACCATTGTTGGGGTCCGCGCCTACGATCTCGACACCCGCGCCTTTGTCGATCTCGACCATCAGGCCTGCCGCTTCGGATACCGTCGCAGCCTCTTCAACACGGACGCGCGCGGGCGATACATCGTCACCGCGGTCACCTACAAGCTCCGTCCCAAAGGAGAACCGGCCCTGCGCTACGCCGATGTCCAGCGATACTTCGCCTCGCAGATCAATCGAGGTGAGAGACCCACGCTCCGCCAGGTGTACGACGCCGTACGCTCCATCCGCGAGCAAAAGGGAATGCTGGCAGGGCAGGGAGGCGCGGACGGCCGCAGCGCGGGCTCCTTCTTCAAGAATCCCGTGGTTGCCTCGGGGAGGCTACCTGAGATCGCTTTCGGGGCTGGCTGCCGCGACGAAGATGTGCCGCGCTACCCTGCGGGCGCTGGCACTGGTGAAGCTGCCGCCGCCTGGCTGATCGAGAAGGCCGGGTTTCACAAGGGGTTTGCCATGGGACGCGTGGCAATCTCCTCGCGCCACACCCTCGCGCTCGTGAATCTCGGTGGCGCGACGGCAGTCGAACTTCTTGCATTGCGCGACGCAGTCATCTCAGCCGTGATGAGCAAGTTCGCAATCCGCCTCGAACAGGAGCCGGTTATGCTCGGCTTCACTTCGAACGGTTGAGCTGTTCGACCCCAAGCTGTTCCATCAGCCGATTACGCTCTTCCGACAACACCTGGCCTACCGGACCCTGCTGTACGACTCTGCCCTCGGCGATCTTGATCACCTCTGCGCCAAGTTGAAAGGCCTCCCCGACAGAATGCGTCACTGAAAGCACCGGTATGTTCCAGCGCCGCAACCAGCCTTGCAACTCGACCACCAGTTCGTCCCGCATGGCGTAGTCGAGACCTGAGAAGGGTTCATCCAAAAGCAGCAGCGGCTTGCCGGGACCGTCGTAGGTCACCGCCGACACCACCGCCCGTGCCACGGCGCCTCTCTGTCTCTCCCCGCCGCTCAGATCGCGAGGCATTCTGTCGGACAGCCCTGTTAGCCGAAACAGCTTCATGGTCTCCTCGATATCTCCGCTACGTCCGCGGGTTTTGAGCGCCATCCGCTTCCATACATCGTGTTCCAGCGAACCGTCTGATGCGGAAACAAGCGCGCCATCTGGCCTGCAGTGCGCACCGGTCTCTCATACGGCGGAACAAACACACCCGAAGCACAGTCCACGAGAATTTTTTCGCCGAGGACAATCCGTCCCGCACCCGGCCGAACAAATCCCGCAATCGTACGCAGGACCGTCGTCTTTCCGCTGCCGGAGGGCCCAAACAGCACGGTCCAAGGCTCCGACAACGCAAATTGCGCATGGATCGACAAAGTTCCCGCCTGAACCTCCATCTCTGCGGTGAAGAACCTATCGGGCGACATCAGCCTGTCCTCCCTCCGCCTTGCGCACGCCCGGCAGGAG
>CAVZGJ010000021.1:0-794470 GCA_963774735.1 uncultured Acidobacteriaceae bacterium
GTCGGCCAGGCTACCTTGACCGTAACCGCAGGCAACGCCACCCGCACCTATGGCGCAGCCAACCCCACCTTCTCGGCATCGGCCACCGGAGCCGTCAACGGGGATACCTTCACCTTCACCGAAAGCACCATCGCAACCACTACCTCGCCGGTAGGCACCTACCCCATCGTTCCGGTAGCGGCGGGCACGAATCTGGCCGACTACGCCGTGGTCTATAACAACGGAACCCTAACCGTCGGTCAGGCTACCTTGACCGTAACCGCAGGCAACGCCACCCGCACCTATGGCGCAGCCAACCCCACCTTCTCGGCATCGGCCACCGGAGCCGTCAACGGGGATACCTTCACCTTCACCGAAAGCACCATCGCAACCACTGCCTCGCCGGTCGGCACCTATCCCATCGTTCCGTAGCCACGGGCACCAATCTCGCCGACTACGCCGTGGTCTATAACAACGGCACCCTCACCGTCGGCCAGGCTACCTTGACCGTAACCGCAGGCAACGCCACCCGCACCTATGGCGCAGCCAACCCCACCTTCTCGGCATCGGCCACCGGAGCCGTCAACGGGGACACCTTCACCTTCACCGAAAGCACCATCGCAACCACTACCTCGCCGGTAGGCACCTATCCCATCGTTCCGGTCGCGGCGGGCACGAATCTCGCCGACTACGCCGTGGTCTATAACAACGGAACCCTCACCGTCGGCCAGGCTACCTTGACCGTAACCGCAGGCAACGCCACCCGCACCTATGGCGCAGCCAACCCCGCCTTCTCGGCATCGGCCACCGGAGCCGTCAACGGGGATACCTTCACCTTCACCGAAAGCACCATCGCAACCACTACCTCTCCGGTAGGCACCTATCCCATCGTTCCGGTGGCGGCGGGCACGAACCTCGCCGACTACGCCGTCGTCTACAACAACGGAACCCTCACCGTCGGCCAGGCTACCTTGACCGTAACCGCAGGCAACGCCACCCGCACCTATGGCGCAGCCAACCCCACCTTCTCGGCATCAGCCACCGGAGCCGTCAACGGGGATACCTTCACCTTCACCGAAAGCACCATCGCAACCCCCGCCTCGCCGGTAGGCACCTATCCCATCGTTCCGGTGGCGGCGGGCACGAATCTGGCCGACTACACCGTGGTCTATAACAACGGAACCCTCACCATCGGTCAGGCCACCTTGACTGTAACCGCAGGCAACGCCATCCGCACCTATGGCGCAGCCAACCCCACCTTCTCGGCATCGGCCACCGGAGCTGCCAACGGAGATACCTTCACCTTCACCGAAAGCACCATCGCAACCACTACCTCGCCGGTAGGCACCTATCCCATCGTTCCGGTCGCCACGGGCACCAATCTCGCCGACTACACCGTCGTCTATAACAACGGCACCCTCACCATCGGCCAGGCGACTCTAACGGTCACGGCAGCCGACGCCAGCCGCACCTACGGCGCTGCCAACCCCACCTTCTCGGCATCGGCCACCGGAGCCGTCAATGGGGATACCTTCACCTTCACCGAAAGCACCATCGCAACCACTGCCTCGCCGGTAGGCACCTATCCCATCGTTCCTGTCGCCACAGGCACTAATCTCGCCGACTACGCCGTCGTCTATAACAACGGCACCCTCACCATCGGCCAGGCGACTCTAACCGTCACAGCAGCCAACGCCAACCGTACTTACGGAACGCCCAATCCGAGTTTCTCCGCCACGTCGACTGGTGCGGTCAATGGCGACACCTTCACCCTTATCGAGAGCACCATCGCAACCACTGCTTCGCCGGTGGGCGCTTACCCGATCGTTCCTGTCGCAACTGGGGCAAATCTCACCGACTATAACGTGGTCTACGTCAACGGAACCCTCACCATAGGCCAGGCGACCCTAACGGTCACTGCAGCCGATGCCAGCCGTATCTACGGCGCTGCCAACCCAATCTTCTCCGCAAGTGAAACAGGCGCAGTCAACGGTGACAATTTCGTCTTCACCGAAACCACCACCGCAACCGCTGCCTCGCCGGTCGGCACCTATCCCATCGTTCCTGTCGCAACAGGCCCAAATCTCGCTGACTACAACGTCATCTACGTCAACGGAAACCTCACAGTAGGCAAGGCGACTCTTACCGTAACGGCCGCGAATAACAGCCGTGTCTATGGTGTAGCTAACCCAACGTTCTCGGCTTCTGTCACCGGCGCAGTCAACGGCGACACATTCAACTTAGCCGAGAGCTCCGCCGCCACAACAACATCCCCGGTCGGCAGCTATTCCATCGTTCCAGTAGCAACGGGAACGAACCTCGCCGACTACAACGTCATCTACATCAACGGCACCCTCACCATCGGCCAGGCTACTCCAGCCATCACATGGGCCAACTCTGCACCCGTCGTATACGGAACTGCTCTGGGCATCGCTCAACTGAACGCGACAGCGTCTGTCCCCGGCGTATTCGTCTACACTCCTGCAGCTGGATCGATTCCCGGAGCAGGCACCGATACGCTCTCGGTTTCATTCACACCGACCGACACGACCGACTACACCAGCGTTATCAAAACAGTGCAGTTGACCGTCAATCAGTCCACGCCGGTCATTACCTGGCCCAATCCGGCAAGCATCACCTACGGAACCGCGCTCAGCAGCGCCCAGCTTGACGCAACCGCTAATGTCGCCGGTACATTCGTCTACACCCCTGTCGCCGGAACCGAATTGATGGTCGGCCTGCAGCAGCTGTCGGTAACCTTCACGCCAACCGATCTGGCGGACTACTCCACCGCAACCAAGTCCGTCCCGCTCAATGTCACGCAAGCCACCCTTACGATCGCAGCCAATAATTTCACCCGTCTTTATGGGACACCAAACCCAACCTTTACCGGGACCGTCACAGGCTCCGAAAACGGCGATACGTTTACCGAAACCTTCTCCACCTCGGCAAGCACACTCACGACTGTCGGCCAGTACCCCATCATCCCCTCGGTCACGGGGACGAACCTGGCGGACTACACGCAGGTTGTGCAAAACGGAACTTTGTCCATCACAAAGGCGCCGGCTCTCACAACAACGACCCTGAGCACGACAAACATTCCGTATGGCTTGAATGTGACGATCACCGCGACGGTTGCGTCGACGACGAGCGGCATTCCGACGGGGACGGTCAGTTTCCTCGACAATGGAACGCCTCTAGGAACCGGAACCGTTTCGAATGGTGTCGCTACTTTCTCCTCCGCGGCTCTCCCAGTGGGGAACAACGTCATCACTGCCGTTTACAGCGGCGACATCAACTTCTCCCCGAGCACTGCCTCAGGATCGTCTGGCGCAACTACGGTCCTCATCACGCCGCTCGACTTCTCAATCAAACTCACCAGCCAATCGACCGTTCAAGGCGTCTACGGCACTACCCGCCAGTTCACCTTCCACTTGGCACCAATCGGAGGAACCTACCCAGGAGTTGTGCAGCTGCAGGCGAGCCCGACCGGCCCGATCCTGGCCACCTACACGTTCTCTCCGGCAAGCATCGACAAGGCAGCCGGACCAATGGATGTCACCCTGACAGTTGCAACCCGGACGCTGGCATCCTCTGAGCGGCCGGGCAGAATCTCTCCTGTCGCCTTTGGTCTCTTCCTGCTGCCGCTTCTGGGCCTGCGTTATACCCGTCGCTCCGCTGGAAAACTGACCCGCCTCATCTCGTACTCAGCCTTGCTTCTGCTCTCCCTCGGAGCGATCGGATCGATGACAGGTTGCGGCAGCGGCTACTTCGACCACACCTATCCAATCACGATCACGGCGACAAGCAACAATGTTCAGCACACCGTAAGCGTCGAGTACCAGATCAACCAGTCGCCACAGTAGAGATCGCACCTTGAAGAGAGACGATAAAATGAGCAACTTCTTTACCTTTAGAAAAATAATCGGCGGTTCGGGAGCTCTCCGGACAATATCGACACTTCTCCTGGCGATCTGTCTGGCTCGGCTTTGCTGATGGTCGGCTTCATGCCCAGGCGACCCCTACCGCAGAGACCCCGGGAGTCTTGCAAATCGGCGCCATGTTCAACATCGCCGCACCTGACTACCGTCCGCAGAAGTTCTACGGTTACGGCCTCTACTCAACCTTCGATTTCAAATATCACATCGGCATTGAGGGAGAATTTCATCAGATCAACGATACCGATTCCGCCGAAGGGATCTACGAACGCACCTACGAAATTGGCCCGCGTTACGTTTTGCACCATGACCGCTTCGATCCGTACGCCAAGATCATGTATGGACGAGGAGTCTTCAACTATCCATCGGTGCCGGACGAGACCGGTCATGTTAGCAAAACCGCGAACATCGCTTACAACATAGCCGCCATTGGAGCTGGTCTGGACTATCGAGTTGTGCCGGCAATGAATGTGCGAGTGAACTACGAATATCAAGATTGGTTTAGCTTCCCCCCCAATGGTCTAACCCCTATGATTTTGAGCGTTGGCGTGGCATATCACTTTCACTAATCTGCGCCAGGGCTAAGATTGAGTTGGAAATGCAAACGGAGTTGGAACGCCTGCGGAACGAGAACGCCCAACTCAAGACCAAAGCAAAGACTGAAGGTAACTGAAAAGGGTGCGGCCTCTCTCTATGGAATGGGCCGCACTTAGACGAGTTTCTCTCGACCGAAGGCTGCGTCTCGGCGTTCCATTTTCTCGACGGTTGGCTAGACCAACCCATTAGACCAACTCCATCTGATGTCTGGTTCGGGTGAGCCGGAAAAATACGACCGGAGTAACGAGAAGCGATAGAACCATCGAGATCAGCAAGCCGCCGATCACCGAGATCGCCAGCGGCTGCAACATCTGCGAGCCAGCTCCAAACGCGAAGGCCAGAGGCAGCATCCCAGTAATTGCGGCTAGCGCTGTCATGAGGATTGGCCGCAGCCGCCGGCGTCCCGCATGCAGCATAGCCTCTTCCGCTGACATACCCGCCGCGCGAAAGCGTGCTTCGGCGTCCAGCAGAAGGATGCCGTTCTTCGCGACAATGCCAATCACCATGATGAGACCCATGAACGACGCCACGCTGAACGTGGTTTGCGTGATGAGCAGAGCGGCAATCACACCTGCCGACGAAAGTACGGAAGAGATCAGGATCGCAAACGGAGCGTACAGGTTGCGAAACTCTGCCAATAGCACTGCGAAAACCAACACGAGAGCGAAGACAAGAACCCGCGTGAGTTCCGAAAAGGATTTCTGCTGCTCTTCGTAAGTCCCCCCATAGCTGACCCGGACCGTCTTCGGCAGACGCAGGGCGTTGACCTCGCTTTGAACACGTTTCACTGAAGTGCCAAGATCCGAGCCCTCCAGGCGCCCCGTCACGGCAACTTCACGCTGAAGATTTTCGCGGCGAATCTCCTGTTGGCCGGGAAGCTGTTGCACCGTCGCGAGCGACCGCAGCGAAGACAGATGTCCCGTCGAGCTGCCGAAGACGGTATCCTCAATGTCGTTCAACGAAGAACGATTTGCAGGCGGAAGGCGGACCCTGATGTTGTAGGCACGGCCTTCCGTAATAAGAGGGACACTGGCTGCCACTCCCTCGATAATTGCAGAGGTGTCGGTAGAGAGTTCCTCCGCTGTAAAACCTAGCCGAGCCGCTATAGCGGGATTGATCTGGAAGCTGGTTGCTGGGCCGCTGACCGTGTTCTCAAGCCCGTCGAGTACATCGACCACGCCCTTTTGTTTCTTAATCGTGTCTGCAACCCTCGTCGCGACATCGTCAAGCACCTCCGGGTTGGGATTGAACAGCTTGATCTGGATCGGCTCCGGTGCGTTGGATAGGTCGCCGATCATATCCTGAAGCACTTGCGTGAACTCAACATCGAGCTGCGGCTCGCTGGACTTGATCTGAGTACGCACATCCTCCATGACCTCATCGATCCCGCGGTCGCGCTTGCTCTTCAGCTTCACCGTAAGGTCGCCGGCGTTGGCCTCTGTCACCGCCGCCAGGCCCATCTGCAGGCCCGTGCGGCGAGAGACGCTCTCTACTTCCGGCGTCTTCTGAAGGATTCGCTCCACGTGTTGCAGGACGCGGTCAGTCTCCGCAAGAGAACTGCCGGCCGGCATGATGTAGTCGAGAATGAACCCGCCTTCGTCCATCTCCGGCAGAAGATCGGTGCCAAGCGCCGTGTATCCGCCGTAGATGCCCACCGCCAACACCCCGCAAACGATGAAGAGGGCGACAGGCCTTTCGAGAAATCTCCGCAACCATCTCTCGTGAAAGTCAAGAACCCGCAGCATGACGCCATGCTCCTGGTGAGCCGAATGCGTTGCAGTTACCTCTTCCGAAGCGCCGCTTCTCCCGCGAAGGAGCAGTGCGCTGAGAGCTGGCGTCCAGGTAAGCGCAAGCAATAGCGAAGCCAGCAGCGCAACCGTCATCGTAATGGCCAGAGCCCGAAAGAAGCTCCCGGTGACGCCCGAAACCGAGATCAGCGGAAGGAAGACGACAATCGGTGTAATCGTCGAGCCCACCAACGGTGTCGAGATCTCCTTCAGCGCCTTACGAATCGCGTCGACCCTTCCCTCCCCCGCCTGACGGTGCAACACAATATTTTCGACGACGACAATCGCATCGTCGATGACCAGCCCAACCGCTGCAGCCAGTCCACCCAGCGTCATCAGGTTAAAGCTCTCACCCAGAAAATAGAGGAAGACGAAGGTGATAGAGATGGTTGTCGGAATGACAAGCCCGGCTACCAGGGACGATCGCCAGTCGCGAAGAAAAACGATGATGATGATCGTCGCCAGAATAAGCCCAATCAAAATCGCATCGCGAACACTGCGGATGCTATCCCGAACCAGTTCGGACTGGTCGTAATAAGGCTTGAACGTGACGCCTGCCGGTAGAATCGCCTTCAGATTTTCGACTTCAGCCGCGACCTCATCTGCAACCTGAACCGTATTGCTCGAGGGCTGCCGCGTAATGTTCATCAGCACGGCAGGCCTTCCGTCAGCGCGAACCATCGTGTAGGAGGGTTCGATCGATTGGCTGACCCGGGCGACATCGGCAATTCGCAGCGGCACACCGCCAGATGAATTCTTCACGACAATCTGCGAGAGTTGGCTCAAGTCATGCACCTGGGCGCCAATCAGCCCAAGCACCAGCTCATGTTGTGTTTGGTAGAGCCCGGGAGAATCGACGAGGTTCGTTAACTGAATAGCGTTCAGGATGTCGGTGACAGTGACACCCGTCGCGACCAGCTTCCCTGGATCCGGCGTCACCTCAAAATTCGGAATCTGTTCCCCTTGCACGGTCACCGTACTCACACCGTCCAGCCGATTCAGTGACGGCTTCAGATCATATGTCGCGATCTCCCACAGCCGAGGGAGCGGGACCGAATCCGACGTGAGGCTGTAGCCCAGAATCGGAAATGTCGCGAAGGTGAGCCGGTTCGTCGTGATCACCGCCGTGGCAGGCAACGCCTGACGCACCTTCGACAACGCAGCATCCACTAGCTGCAAGGTGCGGAACATGTCTACGTTCCAGTCGAAGAAGAGGCTGACTTCAGCCGAACCACGGCTCGTGTTTGACCGCACCGTCTGCAGCCCCGGCACCGAGTTGACCGCATCCTCGATGGGTTTGGTGATGGTGATCTGCATCTGCTCAACGGGCATCACTCCGTTGTCGACGCCGATGACGACCCGAGGAAAGTTAGTCTCCGGGAAGACAGAGATCGGGATCTTGCCCGCAAGGTAAATGCCCACCACACTCAGCAAGATGATGCAAAAAAGAATGGTTGTGGCATGGCGAGTGACCCAGAAGCTGTCAGATTCACGCGACGATCCGGCAAAGTCCCGCATTAGTCTTTGTCCTTATTTGTCGCGGCAGACGGCTTATCACCTTTGTCGCCGGCGGCCGCATCGTCGTCAGCACCCGCGGCCGTAATCTTTACCTTGGTCCCGTCGTCCATTCCGTACGCGCCCTTGGTCACTACCTGATCTCCCGGCTGCACCCCGCTCAGAATCTGCGTGTCATGTCCATCGGAGATGCCGGTCTTCACATCCATCTGATGAGCGACGTTATCTGCGCCAACAACCATCACCGCCGGCGTTCCAGCCTTTGTTGCGATCAACGCCTCATTCGGCACTTTGACGACATCAGCAAAAGTTCGCGAGGCAAGGGACACATGGACTGGTGTACCCGGCTTGTACTTACCGTCCTTGTTCGCAACAGCCACCCACACCTCAAGAGTTGTTGAACCGGGATCGAGTGCCGGGCTGATCAAGCTGATCTTTCCTTCAACCGGCACGTCCTGTCCAGTGAGCGTCAACATCGCCGCGCCCCCAACTTTGAGGCCGGCAGTCTGTTGTTGCGAGAGGTGGACCTTCGCCAGCAACGACGAGGTGTCCATGACAGTCACGATGGCCTGGCCTGCGTTGGCCATCTCGCCGGCATAGAGCGGCCTGTCCGTCACAACTCCGTCGATCGGCGAGCGAATCTCGGAGTAGCTCAACCCCGCCTGGGCCGCCTCGTATTTCCCCTTGGCCGATTCAAGTGATCCTTCAGCATTGTTAATAGTGGCGGTCTGACTGACCGATTTGAGTGAGTCCAGGTGTTGCTTCGCAATGTCATAGGCAGCCTTCGCCTGGATCAGCGCCGCGCGTGCCGTATCCACATCCCGGCGCGGAATGGCGCCTTGTTGCAACAGCGTCTGGCGCGCGTCGACGATGCTTTGCTGCAGGTCGAGGTTTGCCTTAGCCTGAGCAAGATCGAGCTGCGCCTTCTGCATATCTTCAATCACTCCGGCCTTGGTGGTCGCGGCGTAGCTCGCGTCCGCCTGCTTCATGACGCCCTTGCTGTCCTGCACGGCTGCAAAAAGATCGGCGTTTTCAAGCACAGCAAGCAACTGCCCTTTCTTGACGCGGTTGCCGCGTTGCACCAGGAACTCTTTTACTGGCGCCGAGATCTTCGGCACGATAGCCGCCTGAGCCTGTGGCACAAGAACTGTATCCCCGCTCACATATTCCGTCAGCGGGCCTCGTTCGACCTTCTCCGCTTGCACCGAAACCTCAGGCGGCGCTGCTTCCTCTGTCTTCTTACAGCCGGATAAGAGTGCGCCAAGGCAAAGAAGCGCCACAAATGACCGGCTAAGGTCGCAGACAATCGGCTTTCGATAGGGTCTTTGCATCAGGGCATATTTCCTGTAAGGGTCTGTAGATTTGCCAGCGCAACGTAGTAACGGACGACGCCATCGGCGCGGCTTGATTCCGCGATGACAAGGGAGTTCTGAGCATCCACCACTTCAAGCACCGTCCCTCCCCCGCCGTGTAGCGCAAGTTGGTAAGGTTCAAGGACTGCGTTGCTGTCTGCACGCTCTGATCCAGCAGCGTCATCTGCGTCTGCGAGACAGACGCCTCCTGGTAAAGTTCATCGAGGGACGCCAGCAGACGCCGTTGCGTAATCGTCAACTCCGCCTTGGCTTGCGTGCGTCGTATGGTGCTCTGCTTGACCCGGTTGTGAGTCGCCAACCAGTCCCACACTGGGATATCCAGCGTCGCCGAGGCGGAGTAGCCGAGATTGCGAAGGCCGTCGGGCCCGTTCACCGCAAACTGGGGAGCATCAATTCCATAAAAATAGTTGAGACTGAGATCCGGCACATACCCAAATCGAGCGCTCGTGACCTCCATGTCCGCAGAACGCAGCGACTCGAAGGCCGCCCGCACATCAGGATTGTTCGACTTCGCCGCCGCATCAATCTCCGCTCGGGCAGGCAACGGAGGCATCTGATCGAGCCCAGCCGCCAGGGTGTACGGAGTCGTTGGATCTGGAAACAGCAACACGCCAAGATCGACGCGCACCCTCCGGGCCTCCAGTGCAGCGTCGTTGAGTTCCCGCTGTCTCTGTTGTTCCTGAAGATCGGCCCTGACGACATCCGCGTGAGCCACCTCGCCCCCAGCCTCACGTTGCCGCGTGATCGTCCCAAAACGCTTCGCCTCTGCAAGGGCGCGATCTGCGACGGAGACCTTCGCATCTGCCGCAAGCACGCTGTAATAATCGCCCACGACCGTCGAAACCAGGCCACGGCGTGACACCTCCAGCCGGGCCTTTGCAGCGGCGGCTTCAGCGTCAGCGCGCCTGTAGTCGGCCACGCTTGCACCGCCGATCGTCTCCGTCACCACTCCTTGACTCAGGTATTCATGAACGGCGTTGTTCGCTATAAAGCGAACCGGCGATGTTGATTGGCCATTGGTGCCTTGTTCCGAAAGAGACGTTCGCCCTTGGGTATAGAGATATTGATTGTGATAGACCACTCCGGGGAGTAGTGCGGAGCGGGCGATTCCCTTTTGCGCCTGCGCAACGCCCGCATCGGCCACGGCACCGCCATACGTGGTTTCCACTGTCTGGGCACGGCGTATCGCCTCCTCAAGCGTAATCGGAGCGCTGGGCGACGGTGTGCCGGATTGGGCCCCTACTGCGGAGCTGCCACAACCAACAACAAGCACAAGAAAGCAAAGATTTTTGCGAATGCAGCCTTTATCTATCAAAGTAGTAACCAGAATGACTGAAAGTTTTTCGTGATTCGGACGGCTTTCCCAGGCAAGGGCAAGCGAAGCGAACAATTTGGCTGCGCACTGTCCAATCTCTCACGTGATTCTATTTCACCTCGCAACTAAAAACCCTCGCCATCGCTTTACGCTCTCTCGGCGAACCCCCTCGGGGCCAAGCTATAGCGTGCAAGCTCAGCATGAGCCTCGGCTTAAGCCGTCATGAAAATGCATTCATTTCATCAATCCGAGGCCGACCAGACGAGCCCATCGCCCGCACCTCGCCGCGAAGACTACCGCCCGCAGGCAGCCGCTGCGAACCACCACCCCACGTATGGTAATTTTACGAGCAGTCCCTTCCATCGCCGTCTGTCGTCGCGCCTGGAGTCGGCGCGTCCTCATTCCACCGTGCCTCACGCAGGAGTTCGATCCATGTTGAAGAAGTGCCCGCAGTTGGTCCTGTTCTCGGTCCTCTCGCTCATCCCCTTTAGTCACGCCCAGGACAACGATCCGGACTACGCCGCCAAGGTAAAAGAGTGGACCACCAAGCCCGAGTTCATGAGCCCGCTCGTCGACCACCTGCCCAAATCCTCCACAGTCCCCTCTCCGAAGGACGTCCTCGGCTACTACATCGGCGAACCGAAACAGCTCACCTACTACGCAGACGTCCTGCGCTACTACCGAACCCTCGCCGAAAAATCCCCGCGCGTCAAAGTCATCGACATCGGCAAGACCGAAGAGGGCCGCGAGTCCATCATCGTCTTCGTCGGCTCCGAAGACTCCATCAAAAATCTCGACACCTATAAGCAAGAATCTCGCTCGCCTCGCCGACCCGCGCGGCCTCACCGACGAGCAGGCCAAGCAGATCATCTCCCAAACCAAGCCCATCTACACCCTCTCCGGCGGCCTCCACAGCGCCGAACTCGGGCCACCCGAGATGCTGATGGAGCTCGCCTACCGCCTCGCAACCGAAGACTCCCCCTCATCAAGAAAATCCGCGACGAAGTCGTAGTCGCCATCATGCCCGTAGCCGACCCCGACGGACGCGACCGCAGCATCGACTGGTACAACCGCTACCTCATCGACGTCACCGACGACAACGCCGCCTTCGAGGGCGGAGTTCCCTACTGGGGCAAGTACACCAAGCACGACGACAATCGCGACATCAACTACGCCGGCCTCGCCAATCAGAACCTCCTCAAGTGGTACCTCGACTGGCACCCGCCCATCATGCACGACCTGCACGAGTCCGTCTGGTTCCTCTACACCTACACCGGCCAGGCCCCGCAGAACACCCTCTTCGACCCCATCCTCTGGGGCGAGCTTCCCTGGTTCTCCAACTTCGAGATGGCCCAGCTCACCAAGTACGGCATGCCCGGCGTCTGGACCCACGGCTACGTCGACGGCTGGTCCCCCGGCTACGTCGCCATCATGTCCGCCAACCACAACGGCATGATGCGCATGTACGAGATCATGGGCAACGGCGGCGCCACCACCATGCACCGCTTCATCCCCGAATCCAAGCCTGAACTCAAGGGCGGAGGCGGCGGTGCCGGCGGCGACGTCACCAAGCGCCAGTGGTACCGCCCCAACCCACCCTACAAAGACGTCATGTGGTCCATGCGCAACAACACCAACTACGCCGAGACCGGAGTCCTCACCGCCCTCCAGATGACCTCGGCCTTCCCCCAGACCATCCTCGAAAACTTCTACACCAAGAGCAAAAACTCCATCCACTCCGGCGAAACCGAGGCTCCCTACGCCTTCGTCATCCCCGCCGATCAGGAGGACATGACCCGCGTAGCCTTCGTCATCAAGATCCTCCGCATGCAGGGCATCGAAGTAGGCCGCGCCACCAGCCGAGATCAAGCTCAAAGACGGCGACCTATCCCGCCGGCTCCCTCGTCGTGAAGTGCAACCAGCCCTACGGCCGCCTCGCCAAAACTCTCCTCGGCAAACAGGTCGACCCCGACCCCGAACTCACCACCTACGACGACAGCGCCTGGACCATGGGCCTCATGACCCGCACCACCATCAAGCCCACCACCGACGCCTCCGTATCCTCAAAGCCGCCACCGAACCCGTCAACGAGTACACCGCCTCCACTCGCAAAGATCGACAGCTCAGGCGAACGCCGTAGCCTACGCCGTCCCCGACCACGGCTCGCCCAACATGATCACCCTCCGCTATCAACTCAAAGACGTCAACATCAAAATCGCCGAAGCCGCCTTCAAATCCGGCGACACCTCCATCCCCGCAGGCTCCTTCATCGTTCCTGCCTCTGCCGCTAAGGAGCTGAAACCGGCCGCCACCCAGCTTGGCCTCGACGCAGTCGCCCTCACCGCCCAACCCTCCGTCGCCACCCACCCCGCCGGACTCCCTCGCGTCGCCATGTTCAGCACCTGGGGCGGCACGCAGGACGTAGGCTGGGTCCGCTACACCTTCGACCAGTACAAGGTCCCCTACGACCTCATCTTCAAAGAGCGCGTCCTCAAAGGCGATCTCCACTCCGACTACGACCTCATCCTCATCCCCAATCAGGCCCGCTCCGCCAAGGCCCTCGTCACCGACATCCCCAAGGGCAAGACCCCCCTCGCCTACACCAAAACCGACAAGTATCAAATTCCTCGGCGACTACGGCTCCTCCGAAGACATCACCGGAGGCATGGGCGCGCAAGGCGTAGCCGAGCTGCAACGCTTCACCGAACAGGGCGGCCTCCTCGTCACCCTCGGACCTCCAGCTTCTTCCCGCCGGACTTCGGCATCACCCCGCGCATCGACTCCGGCACCACCACGCCACGCTTCTACGCCCCCGGCCCCATCGTCGAAGCCGAGATCACCCAACCCGCCAACCCCATCTTCTACGGCTACACCAGCACCACCATCCCCGTCCGTTACGCCAACGGCCCGCTCTTCCGCATGGACCCCGACCAGAACAAGCCGACGTCCTCATGCGCTTCCCCGGCGGAGACAAATCCGTCCTCAGCGGCCTCATGAACGGCGCCGACGAGATCAAAGGCCGCGCCGCCGTAGTCCGAACCTCCGTAGGCAAGGGCGAAGTCGTCATGTTCACCACCAACCCCGTCTGGCGCTGGCAGAACATCGGCGAGTTCCGCATGATGTTCAACACCATCCTCAACTACAAAAACCTCGACACCCACGCACCACCCAGCCAAATAACACGTCGACCGCTTCTACTCTCTCGTCAGCCCGCAATCTCCTGCGCAAACTCCGGCCACCGCGCACTCAACTCGTCCCTCCCACCCGTCTCATAATCCTCAAACTCAAACCCCGGACTCACCGTACATCCCAGCAGCGCCCACTTCCCTCCCGCCGTCAACCGAGACCCCTGCCAAACCCCACGCTCCACCACCACCTGCGGCCGCTCCCCCGCAGCAGATCATTCCCAATCACCACCATCCTCCCACCCCCACCCTCCCGCAACTGCAACATCTCCACCGCATCTCCCGCATAAAAATGAAACACCTCATCCGACTTCAGCCGGTGCATCTCACTGAAAGTATCCGGCTCCAGCAGGTAGTAGATCGCCGTCCCCGTCCTCCTTGGCACCTGCATAGCGCCCATCCCCAAACGCCTCCGCAGCCACCATCTCCGCCAGCCTCATACGTCCGCACATACCACCCACCCTCACGCGGATGCGGCTTCAACCCCAACAACTTCTTCACTTCTTCGGCAGACAAATCAACCCTCGTCATCAAAACTCCTTTGCAGTAATCCCTCACCTTGAATATCCTCCATTCATATTCCATGAACAATCCAACCATCGAAGCGCCCGGACGCTCGCTCATCCAAAATCTCGAGCAATACTTCGCGCTTCGCCGCCCACGCCACCAACTGGCGCACCGAGATCCTCGCCGGCCTCACCACCTTCATCACGATGGCCTACATCATCTTCGTGAACCCGGCCATCCTCTCCGAAACCGGCATGCCTCTCGCCGCCGTCACCGCCGCCACCTGCCTCTGCGCGGCCTTCGGCAGCATCCTCATGGGAGCCGCCGCCAACTACCCTCTCGCCCTCGCCCCCGGCATGGGCCTCAACGCCTACTTCACCTACACCGTCGTCAAGGGCATGGGCGTCCCCTGGCAAACCGCCCTCGGAGCCGTCTTCCTCTCCGGCGTCATCTTCCTCCTCCTCACCTTCGCCGGCATCCGCCAGCGCCTCGTCGCCGCCATCCCCCACCAACTCCACGCCGCCGTCGGCGGAGGCATCGGCCTCTTCATCGCCTTCATCGGATTCCGCAACGCCGGCATCATCGTCCCCAGCCCCGCCACCACCGTCACCCTCGGCAACCTCCACGCCCCCGCGACCACCCTCGCCATCTTCGGCCTTCTCCTCATCGCCATCCTGCAAGTCCTTCGCGTCCGAGCCTCCATGCTCATCGGTGTCCTCGCCACCATGCTCCTCGGAGTCCTCTTCCACCAGGTCCACTGGCAACCCGCACCCTACAACCTCGCCGCCATCAAAGCCACCGCCTTCCACCTCGACATCCGCGCCGCCCTCCACATCGGCGTCTTCGAAATCATCTTCGTCTTCCTCTTCGTCGATCTCTTCGACAACATCGGCACCCTCGTCGCCGTCACCGGACGCGCCGGCCTCATCGCCCCCGACCACACCATCCCCCGCCTCAACCGCATCTTCTTCGCCGACGCCACCTCCACCATCCTCGGCTCCCTCGCCGGCACCAGCACCGTCACCAGCTACATCGAGTCCTCCGCCGGAGTAGCCGCCGGAGGCCGCACCGGCGTCACCGCCATCGTCACCGGAATCCTCTTCTTCCTCTCCCTCTTCATCGCCCCGCTCGTCGGAGCCATCCCCTCCTTCGCCACCGCCCCCGCCCTCATCCTCGTCGGCTCGCTGATGGCCACCGGCCTTGCTCAAATCGAGTGGAACGACCCCCAGTATCGCCATCCCCGCCTTCCTCACCGTCTCCACCATCCCCCTCACCTGGTCCATCGCCGACGGCCTCAGCTTCGGCCTCACCAGCTACGCTCTCCTCCAACTCCTCACCGGCCGCGCCCGCCGCAAAGACTGGATGCTCTACCTCCTGGCCGCCCTCTTCCTCCTCCGCTTCATCTACATCGTCCGCAAATAGCCATCAGCGCAGGTCCGTCGGTTCGGTCACAGCAACCTCCCCAGGCACCTCCTTACTCTTCGCAACCGTAAAAAAGTAAACCGGGTAACTCAGTGCAATCAGCATCAAAGTAAAGAAGAGCGTCTTTGGGATCAGCGACCACCGACAACACGAGAAACGCAGCCGAGGCCACAAAAACCCAACATTCGTCCATGGATATCCCCACATCCGGAAGGGCCGTGCAAGCTCCGGCTCCCGCACTCGCAAGACAAACAGAGCCGCAAACCCCGAAATATAAACCGCCACGAAAAGAAACGAAGCGACTGCAATCAGAGTCTCGAAACTCCCACTGAAGACCAGCGCCAAGAGCCGTCACACCACAAAGCAACAGCGCCGACGCAGGCGTGCCACCACGATTGATCGAAGTCATCCAGCGCGGCATCAACCCATCACGAGCCATACCGAAAAGAATCCGCGGCGAAATCGAGCAGACACGCATTGATCGTGCTGATCGCTGCCAGCATCGACACCACAAGAATCAAATCCTTGCCTCTGCTCCCGATGATTGCCTTCGCCGCGTCTGCCGCAGGAATCGCCGAAGTCGCCAGTTGGTTCATTGGCAGAACGTGAAGCAGTGCCGCGTTCACCAGCAGGAAGATGACCACACAAGCCAACACGCCGCTAATTGACGATCGAGGCAGATCCCTCGCCGGATCTTCATCCTCTTCGGTGAAATAAATAGCCGCATACCAGCCGTCATAAGTCACCACCACAGCCTGCAAGGAAAGCACAACCGCCAATAGCAACCCGCTCTTCGGTAAGGCGACGAACCCGACAGACTCCGAAGCACCAGTCGGCGCAGCACTCGGAGCCATAACGAAGCACGCAAGGACAAATCCCGCCAGCGCCAAAGCCTTCGTCAAACTCATCAACTCCTGCGTCCGGCTGCCCGTTCGCAGACCCATCCAGTTCAGCGCCATCAGCAGACAGACGCACGCCGCCGCTATCAACTTGACGTGCCCCCGCAACGCAGGCTGAAACTCCGCTGCAAACTCACCAAACGCGACCGCCAGGTATCCAATCGCCACGGACTGCATCACCCAATCGCAGCAACCCACCACAAATCCGCCATAGTTCCCAAACGCTCTCCGCGAATAGACATACCAACCCCCGGCCAGCGGAAGCATCGTTCCCAACTCTGTCACCGCCAGCGTGCAGAAAAACGCATACACCCCGCCAACCACCCAGGCCGCAAGGATATACATCGAGTTCCCCAGATGCCCTGCAATCTCGCCCGGAGTACGAAAGATCCCAGTGCCAATCGTCTCGCCAACAATAACGGCAATCCCGAATCCCACACCGAGGATGCGAAGCAGCTTTCCTTTCACACGTGGGCGAGAACCGGCAGATTCAGAAGGGGGCATAGCTCACGAAAAATCGTTCAGGTATGGAAGCCAGCAAATGCTAGCCTGAGCGGCCGCGCACGTCAATCAAAAGTGGTATTCCGCTTCTCCCCATGAGTTGCGAAACTGGCGGCAAGGCACTCGGCGAAAAATCACATCTTCACCTCAGGAAGAACATGAAACTCACAAACCCAGCTCATCTTCTCTTCGCCGCACATCGCGCTCGTTATCCCCGCACACGCCCGTGCTCAGGACTGCCTCAGCAATCTACCCGACCTCCCTCAAATCCGCCGTCGAGCAGGACAACTGGAAGATCCTTTCCCCATTCGACCTTCCCACCGCCGACTGGAAGCTCTGGAAGAACGCCCACCAGGGCCAATGCCCAGGAGTCGCCGTCGGCAACTTCTACCCCAAAACGAAGTCTTCCTACGTCGTAGCCCTCATCCAGGGAGACGACCCCAAAAATCTCCTCGAAAAACTAGTCCTCGTCGCCGAAAAGAAGGACCAGCCCATCACCGAAATCATCGTTCCGCCCGCTCAGACCACCACCCCATCCGTCGTCTGGCGGCTCCCTCCCGGCCACTACGCCAGCATCGACGGAACCCAGGCCGGAATCTCCCGCGACTCCATCGTCTACGAGAAGGTCGCCGCTACAGCCCGCCAGTTTTACTACCACGGCAGCCAGGTCCAGTCATTTCCCATCTCAAACTGAAGCTCGCCAACCCAAATCAAAAAGCCAGCCCCGGCATCTACCCGGAGCTGGCTTATTTGTCTTGATCGATCCGCGAAGAGGCGTTACTTGGCTGGGCAGCAACCGCTCCCGTGCTCACCCCATCCTGCGCCGCCTGATACGCCACAATCTGCTTCAACGTCTCGTACGGAACTCCCGTCAGCGGCAGCAGATGCCCATTCACCGCCAGCATCGGAGTCTGTTCGACGCCAATATCCTGCGCCAGCTTGATCGAAGCATCCACCTGCGCCTTGATCGCCGGAGTCGCCGCACAAGCATCCACCGCCGCCGGATCGAGCCCAGCCTTCGTCACCGCAGCCTTCAGCGTCTCATCGCCCGTCTCTGCCGTCAGAGCATCCTGCGTATCAAACACCGCCGCCGAATACACAAAGAACGCATCGTTCTTCTGCTTCTGCACGCAATACCCATACGCCGCGGCTTTGTACGCATACGGATGCAGCTCCACCAGCGGATAGCTCTGGAACACCACCCGAGCATTCGGGAAGTCCTTCACCAGGCTGTCCATCGTGCCCTGCGCCTCTTTGCAATGCGGACACTGCAGATCGGCAAACTCCACCAGCATGAAGTCCTTTCCGCTCGCGCCGCGCGTCGCGCCATCCGCCTGCGCCTGCAGCAGTCTTCCGCGGCGTCCGCAAACGGCGTCGCGCCAAACGGAATCACCGTATCGCCTGCAATCGCATGTTTCCCATCCGGAGTCACAAAGAACGCCGAAGGCTGCACCTTCGCATTCGGGCTCTTGTCCGAAACGAACACCACTACCTTGCCATACCCGGCGCCATCGTCTTCTGGATCGCCTCAACCCGCCAGATCCGGTTCGAGTCATAGCCCCACAGCGACTTCAAAAACGCATTCACTGTATCCACCGAAGGCGCATCCGCCGTAAAGTACTTCGGATTCGGCTGCGGAAACGGATCGGCCTTCGGCAAGCTCGCCCATATTGTGAAGCTGTAGCCCTGGCTGCTGTGCCGCCGCCGGAGCCGGTGCTGTCTGCGGAGCCGCTCCCGTCTGCCCTCCTGCCAACCGCCGTCATGCTAAGAGCCGCAACCAACCCAACTGACATCCAATTCGAAATCTTCAAAGAATCCATCCCTCCGCCGCGCAATTTTGCGCGGCCTTCCTATTACACCTGAACTTTGACTGCAATGGGAAACCGTCGTCCCATTCCAAACGACTTTCTCGTCACCTTCAGCACCGGAGCAGCCTGCTGCCGCTTATACTCGCTCCGCTCTACCAGTTGTAAGACCGACCGCACCAGCCCAACGTCAACTCCCTGCTCCTCCGCAATCTGCTCCGCCGACTGATACCGCTCCACGTAAGCCTCCAGAATCGGGTCCAGCACCTCATACGGCGGCAGCGAATCCGTATCCTGCTGTCCCGGCCGCAACTCCGCCGAAGGTGGCTTCTCAATCGTCGCCCACGGAATAACTTCCTTCGCCCGGTTCACATACCGGCTCAGCGCATACACCCGCGTCTTCATCACATCGCCAATCACCGCCAGCGCCCCCACCATGTCGCCATACAGCGTGCAGTACCCCGTCGACATCTCGCTCTTATTCCCCGTCGTCAGCACCAGCGCGCCAAACTTATTCGACAGCGCCATCAACAGCGTGCCCCGAATCCGCGGCTGCAGATTCTCCTCCGCCAGCCCAAACGAAGTTCCCTGAAACAGCGGCTGCAGCACATGCTGAAACTGCGCAAACACATCGTGGATCGGCAGCAGCTCAAACCTGATCCCCAGGTTCTTCGCCAGCTTCCGCGCATCCTCAATCGACCCCAGCGACGAGTACTCCTCGGCATCCCAACTCCCACAACGTTCTCCGCCCCCAGCGCCTCCACCGCAATCGCCGCCACCAGCGCCGAATCAATTCCTCCGCTCAACCCCACCAGCACCTTGCTGAACCCGCACTTCCGCACATAATCCCGAGTCCCCAGCACCAGCGCATCCCAAAGCTCGGCAACCTCATCCGTCCGCGCGACTCACCGCCGCACCGCGAGCCTCCTCCGTATCGAACACCACCAGATCTTCGGCAAACGCAGCCGCCCGCAGCACCGTCTTCCCATCCGGCCCAATCACCACCGACGATCCATCGAACAGCAGACTGTCGTTGCCACCCACCTGATTCACCATCGCCACAACAGCCCCATGCCGCGCCGCTATCGCCGCCAGCATCTCCTCCCGCACCCTCGGCTTCCCCTGCCAATAGGGCGAAGCCGAGATATTCAAAATGATCCGCGGCCGCCCGTCCAACTCACTCTTCTTCGACTCCCACTGCGTCATCAACCCTTCCACCGGATCGACCGGATACATCTGCCGCGGCCAGAAGCCCTTGTCGTTCCAGGCATCCTCGCAGATCGTAATCGCCAGCGGCTGCCCGTCCACGCATGTCAGTCTCTGCTGCGTCGCCGGCTCAAAGTATCGCTGCTCGTCGAACACGTCATAGAACGGCAGCAGCATCTTCTGCTGCACGAAGCTGACCTTCGCCCCCAGCCAGCAGCACCGCAACATTCCTCACCTGTTTTCCCACATTCGAGACCGAAGCCATCACCGACCCGCACAGAATCGCCGGCCGCCCCGCCTCCGCCGTCCATGCCGCGATCTCGCCCACCGCCTCTTCGGCCCGCGCCACAAACGCAGCCTTCTCCAGAAAGTCCGCCGGCGGATACCCACACACCGCCAGCTCCGGAAAAACCACCAGTTCGGCCCCCTCGTCGCCGCCACGGGCCGCAAATTCAAGAATCTTTTTCGTATTCCCGACGAAATCTCCCACCGTCGGATTGATCTGGGCAAGCGCGATCTTCACCCTTTAAGTTTATCGCTTACCAGCCTCTAACGCTTACGAGCCCGTCCCGCTCAACACCACGCCCACCGTCCGCGCCAGAATCCTCAGGTCCATCATCAGGCTCCAGTTCTCCACATACGCCGTATCCAGCGAGATATAGCTGTCAAACGAAGGATCCTGCCGAGCCTCCACCTGCCACAGACCCGTGATCCCCGGCAGCACATTCAGCCGTCGCAGATGCGCCAGATCATACTGCTCCACCTCAGCCGCCATCGGAGGCCGCGGCCCCACCAGGCTCATATCGCCCTTCAGCACGTTGTAGAGCTGCGGCAGTTCGTCCAGCGAATACTTCCGCAGAAACTTCCCAACCCGCGTAATCCTCGGGTCTTTCTTAATCTTGAACAGCACGCCGTCCCGCTCATTCATATGCTCCAGCTCGGCCTTCAACTTGTCCGCGTTCTGCACCATCGTACGGAACTTGTAGCAGGGAAACGTGCGTCCCTTCCGCCCGATCCGTTGTGCCTTGTATAGAAGACTGCCTTCGGAGTCCAGCCGGATCGCACAGGCAATCGCCAGCATGAAAGGCGCCCCCAGCAGCAGCCCCAGCGAAGCGACCGAAATATCCAGCACCCGCTTCACCAGGATGCCGCCGATCGGAAAATCCTTCCGGTGCAGCGGAATCGTCGGAAACTGACCGATGTACTCCACCGCGCATTCCAGGCCAGCCCGTCATACATATCCGGCACCACCCGCACATCGATCCCCGCGATCCGCGCCTCTTCCACCATGCCGATCACCAGCTTCTTATCTGCCGGAACCGAAAAGAAAATCTCGTCCACAAACAGCGACCGCGCCAGCGAAAGGCAGTTCCGCACATCTCCGATCACATCCGCAGTCGCCCGACTCCGCCTCCCGCTCGCTCAGCGCCACAAAACCCTTAAACCGAAATCCCAAGATGTTGCAGCGAATCCAGATGATTCCGCAGCGCTTGCCCCACCCGGCCCGCACCCACAATCAGCACATTCCGCGTCTCCATCCCCGCCCGGAAACGCCGGTACACCATCTTCCGCCACAACGCCCGCCGCAGGCACAGCAGCACCGTCGTAAACACCACCATCAGCCCAACCACCGCCCGCGAGATAGCCTCCCCGCTCGACAGATAAAGCGTCCCGCAAAGCAGCAATCCCGAGGTCAGCGTCGCCTGCACCGTCATCCTCTGTTCATGCAGGCCGCTGCGATTCTGAATCGGCCCATACAGCCCATACGACCGCGTAAAGAAGACCAGGCAAATCCCAAACCAGCCAATATAAAACGGCAGTAGGCCAGGCGAAGAATGGAGCAGATGCGGAAGAACATGCAGAGTAGAAACATCCGGCGGCGTCACCACACGGAAACGCAGCGCCAGCATCGCCGCCACCACGACGGTCAGCATATCCACCGAGGCCCACACTGAACTCGTCACGGAGGGTCTGCGAAACCATCCGCTCTCCGCTGCGGATTCGCGTCGACTATTGCCTGCATGTGTTCTTCCCGAAACGATGACTTGTTGCAGATAGTCCGGTGTTGCCATAGCCCGAACGCCTTTCAACTTTGTATTCCCTGGTGTTTCGAAATCGGTGAGATGCGCGAAGTCGCACTCAGAAACATCCCGATCCCAAAAAATTCAACGCAAGTGCGACAAGAACCACAGGGCACACATATACGCTCAGCTCTCTCGAACTCTCCATCTCACAGCTACCAAGGCGTTTCGTCGAAGTGTTTCGGAATTGCTGGTTGCAGAATACGTATCGAACCGCTGCTTGCAATAAAAGACTCCTTTCTCATGAACAACGCATACAACTGTTGGGTCATAGTCAAATTGACGTTTGCTTTATCGCCAGACTAAGCAGGGATTACAAGCTCATCCAACGTCAGAAACTCCTGCACAATCGGGTCCTGGCAACGCTCCATCTCCTCCATCGTCCCAAAGAAAATCGCCTTGCCCGCGCTCAGAAAAACCACCCGGTCCGCTAGCTTCTTCGCAAGTTGCATGTCGTGGGTGACCACGATGCTCGTCAGATGCAGTTGTTGCTTCAGCCGCTCAATCAAGCTCCCTAACAGATGCGCCATCAACGGATCCACCATCGTCGTCGGCTCGTCATACAGCACCGCCTCCGGCTGCGACGCCAGCGCCCGCGCAATCGCAACCGACCGCTTCATCCCCGTCGAAAGGTCCGACGGCAGCAGGCTCTCCATCCCCGCCACCCCCACCATCTCCAGCAGCCCCTTCACCACCTGCAGAATCTGATCCTCCGCCATCTCCCCGCGCTCCCGCATCGGAAACGCCACATTCTCCCCTACCGTAATCGAATCGAACAGCGCCCCATTCTGAAACACCATCGTCACCTTCCGCCGCACCTCCTGCAGCTCCCGCTCATTGAATCCGCAGATATCCTCTCCCGCCACCTTCACCATCCCTTTGTCCGCCTTCAAAAATCCCATCAGCATCTGCAGCGAAACCGACTTCCCCACTCCGCTTCGCCCCAGAATGCACAGCGTCTCGCCCGGCAGAACATAAAAACTCACATCCTCCAGCACCACAAAATCTGCCAAACGACTTATACACATGCTCAAACGAGATATACGGCCCGGGCTTATTCTTCACATCCGGAACAGCCTCCGCCGCAGCCTCATTCTGCTGCGCCGCCTGCTCCATAAACTCCCCCACCGTCGGCGCCACATCCGCCGACACCTCCGCCGTCAGCGGTTCGCTCTCAGATCGTCTGCCCGACCATCCGAGACTGCGCCTTCGCCGTCCCTCGCCTCCACCACCTCCCGCTTATCCCTCTTCGCCGGATCTGCCACTTGCGAGTCCCGGTCTTCATTCGATCTCCGCCATAGATCACCGACCTCATCTTCAGCTATTCTCCCACTGATGCACCTGTCCAACACCCGCGCTCCCGGTCGTCCTTACGTATCCAATGCATCCACATGCAGCTCGGCCTCTCGAAAATCCTCCGGAGTATTCAAATTCGCAAACCAGAGGTGCTTCGCCTTTTGCTGTGCCTCCGTCACCATCAGCCACGCCTCAACGTCCCCCTCGCCCGTTCCTTCACGAGTAGTGGAAACTGACGACTCTTCTCCCCAATGAGCGTTGCAAAATACCTCAGCCAATGGCAACTGATCTCTCTTCGCCAGTTCCTTCCCCGCGTTCTCAAGCACCGGAAAGACCTTGTACTCGCCACGCTCGACCGCCAAACGAACAAGCGGAGCAACGTCCCGGTGCAACAGGCAAAACAACGGCTGCGGCGTTCCAAACACAGTAAACAATGCCAACCGCGCGCCCATGCATCCCCCAGGAAGCAACATTGGCACCAACCCAGGCAGATAGAAACGCCGAAGGAAAAAACGGCATATCCACTGGCAAAAACAAATTCCATTCATCGTACGAGTGAGCGAGCGCCGCCTCTATCCCCCCGATCGGCCCACACCCCGGATGCAGATCCTGCACCAGCGGAGCGTATGCAGCCAATTCCATATTCCCGCTCAGAATATGCACATCCGAGCAAACCCGTTGCAGTTTCGTCACCGCATGCAACGCCAAAGGCTTCCCACCCAACTCCAGCAAAGCCTTATCCCGGCCCATCCGCGAGCTCCTCCCTCCCGCCAGAACATACCCGCCCACGTCCAGCCCAAGCGGATCCATCAGGCCCCCACAAGCCCAAAGAACCGCACAATCGACTCAATCCCCCGATAAAAATTCGCCAGATGAAACTTCTCATTCGGAGCATGCAGATTGTCATCCGGCAGCCCAAACCCCATCATCACCGTAGGCGTCTTCAACTCCCGCACAAAATCCCCCACAATCGGAATCGACCCGCCCCCGCGCACAAACACCGTCTCCTTGCCGAACACCTCACGCATCGCCTCCGTCGCCGCCTTCACAAACCGGTTGTCCGTGCTCACCACAATCGGATCCCCCGAGTGAATCATCCGCACCTCCAGCACAATCCCCTTCGGCGTCAGCGACTCCACATACTTCTTGTACTTCGCAAAACTCTCCGCCGGAGTCATATCCGGCACCAGCCGCATACTCACCTTCGCCACCGCCTTCGCCGGAATCACCGTCTTCGCTCCCGCGCCAATAAACCCTCCCGGCATCCCATGCACATCGAGCGTCGGCCGCGACCAGGTCCGCTCCAGCACGCTCAACCCCGGCTCGCCCGTCAGCGCAACCGACCCCACCTCCGTCTCGCGATAGTGCTCCTCATCAAACGGCAGCGCCTTCCAGGCCTTCAACTCCGCATCCGTAGGCTTCTTCACCTCGTCATAGAACCCCGGAATCAGAATCTTCCCATCCTCATCCTTCAGCTTCGCAATCACCTGCGCCAGCGCCACAAAAGGATTCGGCGCCGCCCCGCCATACATCCCCGAGTGCAGATCCGTCCGCGCCCCTCGCGCCTCAATCTCCGTATAGATCATTCCCCGCAGCCCCACGCAAAGCGTAGGCAGATCCGGAGCAAACATCTCCGTATCCGAAACCAGCGCCACATCCGCCTTCAGCATCTCGGGATGCATCCTGCACAAACGCCGCAATCCCCTCGCCCCCAACCTCCTCCTCCCCCTCAACAATCACCCGCACATTCACCGGCAGCTTCCCGCCACCCGCAGCCATCAGCGACTCCAGCGCCTTCACATGCATCCACATCTGCCCCTTGTCATCCACCGCCCCACGCGCATACAGATTCCCATCCCTCTCCGTAGGCTCAAACGGAGGCGACTTCCACTCATCCAGAGGCTCCGCCGGCTGCACATCATAGTGCCCATAACAAAGCACCGTGGGCTTTTGCTTTCCATCCGCCGCGGCGCTGCATGCAGCCAATCCGCATAAACCAGCGGATGCCCACCCGGATGCTTCTCCGTAGCGGTCTCAATCAGCCGCACATTCTCCATCCCAATCCGCTTCAACTCCGCCGCCACAAACTCCGCCGCCGCGCGCACATCCTTCGCGTGCTCCGGCAAAGTCGAAACCGAAGGAATCCGCAACAAAGCCTTCAACTCATCCACAAAACGCCCACGATTCTCCTGCGCAAACCCAACCGCCGCTTCAACATTCTTCGTCGCCACAAACACTCCTCAAAAGACCCGCATTCACTCCTGCCAATGTTACTCAACCCGGCGAAACACAAGTATCGCATCGCCATCCGATCCTGTCCCCGACGACATCGAAACACACCAAAGGAGTAAACTTCCTTGCCAAAGCCAAAAGGAGCGACTCATGACAACCTCCATGCAAGACGGCACCATGGTCGACAAGATCGCCCAGTTCGATCTCCCCAAAGAACTATCCGAAGCCGAGCAGAAAAAACCCTGGCCCGCTGGCATCCACTCCAAAACTCTCTTCAAGAAACACGACCTCCGCGTCGTCCTCATCTCCATGCAGAACGCCGCCCACATGAAGGAGCACCACGCCGACGGCACCCTCTCCATCCAGGTCCTCAAAGGCAACATCCGCGTCTCCGTCAACGGCAAACCCCACGACCTCCCCACCGGAACTCTCTTCACCCTCGGCCACTCCATCCGCCACGACGTCGAAGCCAAAACCGACGCTGCCTTTCTCCTCACCATCTCCTGGCCCAGCGCGGAAGAACTCGCAGCCATGAAACATCGCGGCTACGGCTCCTGAAGCCTATCGTCATCAATTCGCCGGAATAACCTTCTCCGAAGCCACCGGCTCACCCACTAGAAACTTCGCAATATTCTCATTCAGAAACTTCGCATCCGCCGGATCAGCCGCCGCTCCCGCCGGATGTCCCCACAGCGAAGGAATCGGCAGCAGCGACACCGTCTTCATAAACTGCGCCTCATACCGGGCATCTCCCACCGGAAAATACTGGTCGGTCATCGAAGGCATATACAGAAACGGCACCTTGATCGATCCCAGCGCCTTCTTCTCATCGCCATCGAACCCCGGCGTCGTCCCCACGTCATGCTTCTCCCAGGTCCGCATCTGCAGAATCAAATTATTCGCATCCGCGCCCGGAATAAATCGCGTCCGAAACCGCTCCACCACATCGTTGAACGTGGTTCCCGGCTTCGCATTCGTCCGCCACAACTCATCCCGCCACCACTGCGGCGAATACAACCACGCCGCCCACACCATCCCAAACGCATTGATCCCCGCCTGCGGCTCCTCCGTATAGTCACCGCCCTTGAACTTCTCATCCGCCGTAATCGCCGCGATCTCCCCCTCCAGCCGCACAAACCCATGCCCATACGTCTTCGCCGTCCCCGAAGTCGCCACCGCCCGATCCATAAAATCCGGATAGCTCACCACCCATTGAAACGCCTGCTGCGCCCCCATCGAAAATCCAATCACCGCCTTCAAATGCGTCACCTTCAGCTCTTCCGTCAGCAACCGATGCACCGCCTCCACATTGTCCCGAATCGTCATCACAGGAAACCGCGGCCCATGAAACGGCTCCGGCGTATTGCTCGGCGAAGACGAGCTCCCATTCCCAAACAACTCCGTAGTCACCAGAAAAAGCTTAGCCGGATCGAGCGCCTTATCCGGCCCCATCAGCCACTCATACCCATTCAGCTTCGCCATGTAGTGCGAAGGCAGCAGCACCGCATTATCCCGAGCCGCATTCAGATGCCCATAAGTCCCATAGACCACATGCGCCTCTGGCAACACCACGCCACTCTCTGTCTTGAAGTTCTTGATCACAAACTCATGCCGAACCGGCGCTTCCAGCCCCCACGCCGTCGAAAAACTCTCAAGCGAAGCCGCCACAAAAAGCAGAAAAATAAGTTTTCTCATGGTGCAGCGATCTTACTCTCGCGCTTATCGCACCCTCAGAAATTCTTATCCTGCTCGCGCATCATCGCAGCCCAGCGAGACAATACCTCCATGAGCTCCAAAGACCGGACAAACCTGGAACACCGAAGCCTACGCCGCCAACGGCCGCTTCGTCGCAACCTCGGCCTCCGAAGTAGTCGCGCTCCTCAACCCCCAACCCGGCGAAGAGATCCTCGACCTCGGCTGCGGCGACGGAGCCCTCACCGAACAACTCGCCGAAACGGGAGCCATCGTCGCTAGGCGTCGACTCCTCCCCCACCATGCTCGCCGCCGCCCGCAAGCGCAACCTCCACGTCGAACATCACGACGCCACCGCTCTCCCGTACCAAAATCAGTTCGACGCCGTCTTCTCAAACGCCACCCTTCACTGGGTCAGCGGCCTCGCCGGCCAGCAGACTGCTCTCGCCGGAATCCACCGCGCCCTTCGCCCCAACGGTCGCTTCGTCGCCGAGATGGGCGGCCAAGGCAATATCGCCGCCATCCGCACCGCCCTCCAGGCCACCCTCGCACCCTTCGGCATCAACGCAGAAAAAGCCGCCGCCAGCTTCTACCCCTCACCCGCAATCTATCGCCGACTGCTCGAAGAAGCAGGCTTCACCATCCAGTCAATCAACCTCATCCCCCGCCCCACCCCACTCCCCAACGGCATGGAATCCTGGCTCAACACCTTCCGCAACGGAGTCCTCGACCAGCTCAACCCCACCGACCGGGCACAAGCCATCACCAACACCATCGCTTTACTCGAACCCACCTTGCGAGACGGCGACGGCAACTGGACCGCAGACTACGTCCGCCTCCGCTTCCACGCCACCGCAAACAGAACCTGATACCCGATACCTGATACCTAAAACCAAAACTGAAAGAGTCCCGCCATGGGAAGCCTACGACTCCAGATTCGCCAGACACTGCTCCAGCGTCTTATTCATCGCCTCCACATCCCCCTCCGGAATCCCACGCCAAAGCTTCTTCTCAATTGCCCGCACCAGCTTCTCAGCCGTCTCCAGCAACTCCTCCCCACTCGGAGTCAGCCTGGCAATCAAGATGCGCTCATTCACCCGGTCCTTCGACCGGACAATCCACCCACCAACCTCCAGGCTCTTCAACAAAGCCTGCGCCGACTGCGCCGTCACATAGCAGGCACGCGCCAGATTTGCGCCCGAAGCCTCCGGCTCATTCCGGATCGCCTTCAGCATCACAAGCTGCGCCGTCGTCACACCTTCCGGACGCAACAACTCGTCCATCTGGCCGCGAAAATGAATCAGAATCCGCTTCATCCTTTGCGCCGCCAGACGCCTGCCGTCTAATCCGTTTTTTCCACTCTTGGCCCGGGTCTTCATATCAGTCTCCTGATATCATATCAGGAGACTGATATGGCGACCGCAACCATGACCGCACCGGCGATACCAGCCGTCTGGAAACCCCACCACAACAAGTGGGCGGTCGCCCTCACCGTCACTCTCGCCACTTTCATGGAGGTCCTCGACACCTCCATCGCCAACGTCGCCCTTCCCCACATGGCCGGAACCCTCGGCGCCAGCCAGGAAGAAGCCACCTGGGTCCTCACCAGCTACCTCGTCTCCTCCGCCATCGTCCTGCCCATCTCCGGCTGGCTCTCCGACCGCTTCGGACGCAAGCGCTTCTACATGACCTGCGTCGCGATGTTCACCGTCTGCTCGTTCCTCTGCGGCATCGCCAACACTCTTCCGCTCCTCATCGTCGCTCGCATCCTGCAAGGCGCAGGCGGCGGAGGCCTCGCCCCAAGCGAGCAGGCCATCCTCGCCGACACCTTCCCCATCGAAAAACGCGGTCAGGCCTTCGCCGTCTACGGCATGGCCGTCGTCATCGCGCCCGCCATCGGTCCCACCCTCGGCGGTTGGATCACCGACAACTTCAACTGGCACTGGATCTTCTTCATCAACATCCCCGTCGGAATCCTCTCCCTCTGGCTCTCCAACCGCATGGTCGAAGATCCGCCGCACCTCAAGCGCCGCCGCGAGCAAGCCAAGCACCTCCGGGTCGACTTCATGGGTCTGGGCCTCATCTCCCTCGGCGTCGGCTGCCTCGAGTTCACACTCGACAAGGGCCAGGAAAAAGACTGGTTCGGCGACCCATGATTACTACCTTCGCCATCCTCGCCGCCGCCACCCTCATCTTCTTCGCCTGGTGGGAGTGGCGCCACCCCGACCCCATCGTCGACCTGAAGCTCCTCAAGAACCGAAACTTCGGCACCGCCGTCTTTCTTCAGCTCATCCTCGGCATGGTGCTCTTCGGATCGACCGTCCTCATCCCGCAATACCTGCAGGTCCTCCTCGGCTACACCGCCGAGCGCGCCGGCATGGTCCTGTCTCCCGCAGGCTTCGTCATGATGATCATGATGGCCGTCGCCGGACGTTCCCTCGGCAAAATTCGATCCACGCCTCATGGTCTGTCTCGGCTACATCGCCACAGCCGCCGGCATCTACAACCTCACTCGCCTCGATCTCAACACCGCCTTCGGAACCGTCACCCTCTGGCGAATGCTCCAGGTCATCGGTCTGCCCTTCATCTTCATCCCCATCAGCACCCTCAACTACGTCGGCGTGCCCAGCAACAAGATGAATCAGATCTCCTCGCTCTCCAACTTTGCCCGCAATCTCGGCGGCAGCGCCGGCACCGCGCTCCTCACCACCTATCTCGCCCGCAGCGCCCAGGTCCACCAGGCCAACCTCGCCGCCCACGCCGTCCCCGGCAGCGTTCCTTATCGCCTTTACATGGACCAGATGAAGGAGATCCTCATCGGCGCGCGGTATGTCCGCCGCCCAGGCATCGCAGATGGCCGTCGGTCAGGCCTACCAGCAGATGATCCGCCAGGCCTCCATGCTCGGCTACAAGAACGCCTTCTTCATCCTCTCGGTCGTCATCTTCTGCCTGTCACCTCTCCCATTCATCATGCGTCTCCCCAACAAAGCCGCCAAACCCGACCCCGAAGCCCTCGGCGGCCACTAGAACTGGCGATGACGCGGGATGCAGCCTACGAAAATTGGTCGTCATAAGAACTTGCTATGAAGGTGTCATCCTGAGCGGAGCCTCTCGCAGTCTCATCGCGAGAGGCCGAGTCGAAGGACCTGCGACTTACTTTTGCTTTTAGCGATGACCGCGTCCCCATCACTGCATCATCGACAAAGCCCGCTCAAACGCCACTGGCGTCACCGCCACCGCACCCTCAAATGGCCGCGCCAGATCCGCAATCGCCGCCAGCGTCACCGCCACCACAAACGTCAGAGCCAGCACCTGGCAATAGTGCAGCCACTTATTGTCATTCCCAAGCAGACACGAAGACCCCACCGTCACTCCTGCCCCCACCACCAGCAGCATCCACAAAATCTTCGGCAGCCGAATCCGAAACTCCTGCTCCCTCAAATTCCGCCTCTCCGTAAGATCACTCAGCGCGCTCGTCAGGTGATCCACGCTATTGACCTCCAGTCCCTCTGCCCTCACCGCCGTCAACACCTTCCACATATCCCCCAGCACCACCTGGCTCGCGCGACTGTCTTGTTGAACCTGCATCGCCGGCCAATCCTGATTGATCGTCACATCCGCATACCGCATCCCCAGCTCATGAAACATCTCACGCGCAGGAGAAGGCAGCCCAGCCGAAATACGCGACACCGTAATCAACGAAGTTGCCTCCAGATTCGCATTCACCTCCGCCACTCGAAAATCATTCCACACCGTATACAGCATGAACCCAAGGATCACCCCATACGTCGTCCCCAGAATCCCCAGCTGCCATCCAGTCACATCATTGATCAGCTTCCGATTCGATATCGGCCACACGCGGTTCAGAACCGCACCATCACAATCGAAATTCCCATCATCAGAGCCACCAGCAACCCGCTCTCCACATAACTCAGCATGGCAATCTCCCGACTACCGCTCGACAAGCCCGGCTCCATCAGTGCTACCCTATCGCCCATGAGCCCGTCTCTCGAGCCACACTTCTGGCCCGACCGTCCAACCCTACTCTAAGCCTTTTTCACCTCCTGACTCGCTTCGCCTCGCACTCCGCCCTCGCCCAGAAACCCACCACCCCCGACGCCCCACCCCAAACCGCCGTCGCGCAGAACGCTCCCCTCGACCCCAAGCTCCCCACCCTCTTCATCGTTGGCGACTCCACCGCCCGCAATCAGGCCGACCTCGGCTGGGGAGACCACATCGCCCACTACTTCGACACCATCAAAGATCAACATCGCCAACCGGGCCCGCGCCGGCCGCAGCTCCCGCAGCTACTACAACGAAGGCCTCTGGGACGCAGTCCTCGCCGAGATGAAACCCGGCGACTACGTCATCATCCAGATGGGCCACAACGACGGCGGCACCACCACTCCGCAGACTGACGTCAAGGCCCGCGCCAGCTACAAAGGCCTCGGCGACGAAACCGCCGACTACCCACTCCCCAAGCCCTTCACCACCGGTCCCATCGCCGGCCAAACCACCGAGACCATCCACACCTACGGCTGGTACATGCGCAAATACATCGCCGACACCCGCGCGAAACACGCCACTCCCATCCTGCTGTCCCTCACCATCCGCAACATCTGGAAGCACCGAGCCCAGACGGCAAGCCCGCAAATCGAGCGCGACATGGGCTACGACGCCGAGATTCGCACACAACTCGCCACATAAGAACATGAACGTCCTCTCGCCGACATGGCCACCGTCGAAGCCGACCGCCTCGAAGCCCTCGGCCCCGAAAAAACCGCGCTCCTCTTCCCCATCGACCACACCCACACCAGCGCCGAAGGCGCCGAGCGCAACGCCGAATCCGTAGTCATCGCCCTCCGCAACGCCCACTCCCCGCTCGTCCCTTACCTCAAACCGCAATAAAAAGGATTCTTCACAATTCCTTCAGTTTTGATTAATCCGCGATCGATAAACTCATGCCCATGAAAAAGTCTTTCTCCGCAGCGCTACTCCTCCTCGCAGCCTCGCTTCCCGCCATCGCCCAGACAAACTGGCAAGTCACCAACACCTTCCACATCGGCGGCGAAGGCGGATGGGACTACCTCACCGTCGACTCCGCCAGCCATCGCCTCTTCGTCCCCCGCGGCACCCACACCCTGGTCATCGACTCCGTCTCCGGCAAAACCCTCGGCGACATCCCCGGACAGAAGATCGCCCACGGCGTAGCCATCGTCCCCGAGGCCGGCCGCGGCTTCATCACTGACGGCGGCGGCAGCGGCGCCATCATCATCTTCGACCTCAAAACCTACGCCACCATCGGCAAGATCGCCGCGCTGCCCGACGCCGACGGCATCATCTACGATCCCTCCATCGGCCGCGTCCTCGTCGTCTCCGGCGACGGCGAATCCCTCATGACCTTCAAACCCACCATCGACCCCGCCACCGGCAAAGTCGACACTATCGCCCTCGGCGGCAAACCCGAGTTCCTCGCCACCGACGGCGCCGGAAAGATCTACATCAACCTCGAAGACAAGGACCAGGTAGCAGTCGTCGACTTCAAAGCCGGAAAAGTCACCGCACGCTGGCCCGTCGCCCCCGGCGGCTCTCCCGTCGGCATGGCCATCGACACCAAAACCCACCGCCTCTTCATCGGCTGCCGCAAACCGCAGAAACTCATCGTCATGAGCACTGACAACGGCAAAATCATCTCTGATCTCCCCATCGGTGCCGGCGTCGACGCCACCAAAGTCCTCGGTGCCCAGTCCTTCGCCAGCTGCCGCGACGGCTCCTTAGCCGTAGCTAGCGAAACCGCCCCAGGAAAATACGAAATCGTCCAGACCGTCAAAACCCCCACCGGCGCCAGAACCATGGGAGTCGATCCCGCAACCAACACCATCTACCTGCCCACCGCCGAATTCGAAACCAACGCATCCGGCAGACCCGCAGCCAAACCCGGCACCTTCATGATCGTCGTCGTCTCCCACCCATAGACCTCGCAATCAGTGGTCTATCTAACGCGCCTTCGGCCGAACCGCCGGAGGCGCGTTTCATTCACATGGCCAACGACGGAAAGAAGCAGCTCGCCGCAAATCCCCAAGTCTCCAACCATGATTTTCACGATCAAAATCGCTAAACTGGCTCGGACATAGAGCCTTCCTGCGATAAAATTTCGTCAGGAGCTAGCGATGCCGCGTCACCGCCATACGATTCCCGTCGCGACATCGGCATTCTTCTTCGTCTGCCTCATGCTCCACGCGCAGACGGGCCTGTCCTTACAGTCGGCCACTCTCTACAACGACGGCGAAGCCAATAAGGCTTATGAGAGCCTCCTGCCCGACAATTGGACTGTGACGGTAGCGCACGCTCGACGCCTCCTCATCCAGGCTCAAACCGGCAGAACCAACTTCCACCTTAAGCCGCCAGTCTTCAAAGCGGATGGGATCATCGCGACGCTCGACAAGGGCCGCATTTGCGGCAACCTCTGCGATGGAGGCGCCTTCTACGTCCTTGAGAACAAGAATGGGCTCTGGGAGAAAATGCGCTGGATGGATACCTCCTGCCCCTGGGCTTCCTGATAGCCCTCTGAGCGGTGCCGATCCTTAATTCCAGCCAAGTGGACTACCTCGATTCGATTCGTTCAGCATTCTGAGGTACGGGCACAACCTACCCACCCACTTGTCACACCATTTACACTAATCATTGGGCTAATTCCGCGCCCAGGCACTCAAGAAGGATACCTGTTTTGCTCAACAAAGCTATAGCAAAGTCTTTGGAACCAGCAACGAACGCGCCGTAAAGCGCCTCATGCCCACGGTGCGGCAGATTAACGACCTCGAGCCCTCCATCCAGGCGCTCTCCGACGAACAGCTGCGCAACAAAACCGCCGAGTTCCGTCAGCGCATCGCCGACGCCCTCAAGGACATCCCCGACACCCCCGAAAACAAAGACGAGCGCATCGCCGTCGAAAAAGAAGCCCTCACCGCCATCCTCCCCGAGGCCTTCGCCGTAGTCCGCGAAGCCGGCAAGCGCGCCGTAGGCATGCGTCACTTCGACGTCCAGCTCATCGGAGGCATGGTCCTCCACTCCGGCAAAATCTCCGAGATGAAGACCGGCGAAGGCAAAACCCTCGTCGCCACGCTTCCCTGCTACCTCAACGCCCTCGCCGGCCACGGCGTCCACGTCGTCACCGTCAACGACTACCTCGCCAAACGCGACGCCGAATGGATGGGCAAAATCTACGGCTTCCTCGGCCTCTCCGTCGGCGTCATCGTCCACGACCTCGACGACCAGCAGCGCCGCGACGCCTACGCCTCAGACATCACCTACGGCACCAACAACGAGTTCGGCTTCGACTACCTCCGCGACAACATGAAGTTCGAGCTCAAGGATCAGGTCCAGCGCGGCCACTTCTACTGCATCGTCGACGAAGTCGACTCCATCCTCATCGACGAAGCCCGCACCCCGCTCATCATCTCCGGCCCCACCGACCAGACCACCGACAAATATCTCCGCGTCAACGTCATCATTCCCAAACTCGAACTCGGCGAACTCATCGAGACCCTCGAAACCAAAACCTGGTCCGGCGACTACGTCGTCGACGAAAAAACCCGCTCCATCACCGTCACCGACGAGGGCTGGGAAAAAATCGAAAAGCTCCTCGGCATCGGCAACATCGCCGACCCCGAAAACTGGGACCTCAAGCACCACGTCGAAACCGCCATCAAGGCCCACTCCCTCTACAAGCGCGACGTCGAGTACGTCGTCAAAGACGGCGAAGTCATCATCGTCGACGAGTTCACCGGCCGTCTCATGCCCGGCCGCCGCTGGTCCGACGGACTCCATCAGGCCGTCGAAGCCAAGGAAGGTGTCGCCGTCCGTAAAGAGGACCAGACCCTCGCCACCATCACCTTCCAGAACTACTTCCGCATGTATAAAAAATTAAGCGGAATGACGGGTACTGCCGAAACCGAAGCCGCCGAGTTCGACAAGATCTACAAGCTCGAGATCGTCGTCATCCCCACCAACCGCAAGATGCTCCGCATCGAAAACTCCGACGTCGTCTACCGCACCGCGAAGGAAAAATACTTCGCCGTCGCCGACGAGATCGTGCGTCTCCACGGGGAAAAGCAGCCCGTCCTCGTAGGCACCACCAGCATCGAAAAATCCGAGCTCCTCAGCGAAATCCTCAAGCGCAAAGGCGTCCGCCACGTCGTCCTCAACGCCAAGTTCCACGAGAAGGAAGCCGAGATCGTCGCTCAGGCCGGCCGCCTCGGCATGGTCACCATCGCCACCAACATGGCAGGCCGCGGCACCGACATCCTCCTCGGCGGCAACTCCGACTTCATGGCCCGTCAGGATCTCGTCCGCAAGCAGCAGGCTCGAGCCGTCTCCGCCGCCGAAGGCGCCATCTCTCCCGTCGCCGGCCCCGGCATGGTCCGCTTCTACTACACCGGCCAGGAGTTCGAAACCACGCAGGCCGCATGGGACGCCGCAGTCTCCTCACACGAAACCGCAGCCAAAGTCGAACACGAATCCGTCATCGAAGCCGGCGGCCTCCACATCCTCGGCACCGAGCGCCACGAATCACGCCGCGTCGACAACCAGCTCCGCGGCCGCGCCGGCCGTCAGGGCGACCCCGGCTCCTCCCGCTTCTTCCTCTCCCTCGAAGACGACCTCATGCGCATCTTCGCCCGCGAGTGGGTCTCCACCCTCCTCCAGCGCCTCGGCATGGAAGAAGGCGTCCCCATCGAGTCCGGCATGATCTCCCGCCGCATCGAGGCCGCGCAGAAAGCCGTCGAATCGCAAAACTTCGAGTCCCGCAAACACGTCCTCGAGTACGACGACGTCATGAACAAGCAGCGCGAAGCCGTCTACGGTTTGCGAAGGCAGTTGATGGAGGGAGTCGACCAGAAGCAGCTCATCACCGACGACTACCTCTCCACCATCCTCTCCAATCTCCTCGACGAGCACGCCCCCGAGAAGATCCACGCCGACGAGTGGAAGCTTGAGCCTCTCTTCACCAACATCTACGACCTCTTCGGCGCACACCTCGAAACCGAGATCGACGCCACCCAGCTCAATCGCCACGAACTCGGCGAAACCATCTTCGAGAAACTCCGCGCCCGCTACGACGTCAAGGAACAGATCCTCGGCGCGCAGCAAATGCGCTACCACGAGCGCATCGTCATGCTCTCCGTCCTCGACGGCCTCTGGAAAGATCACCTCCTCCAGATGGACCATCTCAAGGAAGGCATCGGCCTCCGCGGCTACGCGCAACAGGACCCGCTCGTCGCCTACAAGAAAGAATCCTTCGAGATGTTCGAAGCCATGATGATGCGCTTCCAGGAAGACACCTGCCGCCACCTCTTCCGCATGCAGATCATCGGCCCCGACGGCACTCCAATCGAGTCCGCCGAACAACTGGCCAACGCCCAGGCTCACTCCGCCGCCATCGCGCAAGCGCAACAAGCTCAGCAGCAACTCCCCATCGGCGGCCTTCCAACATCCGCCCCACCGCAACACACCAACGCGCCCGCCGCGCGTCAGTCCACACCCGTCTCCGACCGAGCCCCGTCCACCACCATCGACGCCCTCGAGCGCGAATTCCAGAAGAAAAAGCAGCGCGAGCTCGAACAAGCCCGCTCCGTAGGCTCAGGCACCAGCAGCAACGGCAACACCCCCCGCGTCACCGGAGAAAAAGTAGGCCGCAACGACCCTTGCCCATGCGGCTCCGGCAAAAAATACAAAAAGTGCCACGGCGCCGACGCCTAAAAACGCGCGTTGCGCTGGATAGTTCTCGTTAGCGGTCTCCGGGATGGCCTATCCTTTTCAGTCCTCACGAAAAGGGTGGGTTATTCGACCGCAGGTAAAGCGCTTTAGCCCCTGGATTCTCCCAGGCGGCCCGGAAGGATCATCGAAACTAGAGCCAGCGAATTCGCCGACCAGCTAATCGTAGCAGCCCATCCTACTTCTCCAAATCATCCAGCAACAACTTAGCCTTCGTCGCCAGAGTCTTCGCCCCCTCCGCATCCCCCGACTTCAGCGCATCCTGAGCATCCTTCAAAAAGTTCTTCACCTTGCTCACCTGAGCCTTCTCTTCCTCAGCCTTCTGCGGCGACAGCGCACTCAGCCTCTTCTCACTCGAAGCGATCAACTCCGCCGCCTCCTGCTTCGTCTGCGGACTCGCCTCTCCTCCCGCCGTCAGCGACCCGATGGCCACCTCCCCCGCCGTAGGAGCCGGAGCCGCCGCCACCTGCGTGGGCGCGTCCTCCACAGGCTTCACCACCGGTTTCTTCCTCTGCCGCTTCGGCGACACATTCTTCGCCACCGCCACCGGCGCCGGCCTCAGCGGCTGAGCCTCAATCGTCGGCAGATCATCCGGCTCCGGAATATCCATCAGCGCCACCGGCGTCAGCACGGGAGGCAACGGCGTCATCACCGGCTTCTTGTTACACCCGCTCAGTCCAACCGCCAGGCCGAAGCAAATCAGCGTACCTGCCAGTCGCGTTCTGTGGACCCTCTCGTTCAAGCTCATTCCCCTATCGCTCGTTCCTTGCCCATCGTGGCTCCAGCCGCAACCACCTTCCGTCCTTCCACTCCAATTCCAGTAGCCACCGGCAGCCGCAGCGTAAACACTGTTCCGCGCTCAGGCGATCCCGCGTCCGCATTCGACCGCACCTCCATCGCGCCGCCATGCAACTGCAGTATCCGGTACGTCATCGCCAGGCCAATGCCGCTGCCTTTTGGCTTTGTTGTGAAGTACAACTCGAAGATACGCGGTAACACCTCCGGCGGTATACCCTCTCCTTCATCCGTCACCTCGACAACCGCGAACTGTTGCTCGCGCCTCATCGCCACCCGCAGAGCCCCACCATTCGGCATCGCCTGCATACCGTTCAATAACAGATTCAGCAGCGCCTGCTGCACCAGCTCCGCATCCACTCTCACCATCATCGGTTCCTGCGGGGCCGCCACCGACGCACGTACCCCATGCTCTTCCATCTCCACCGAAGTCAGCTCCATCACCGCGCCAACTACATTCCGCAAATCATGCTCTCGCAGATGCAGCTCCATCGGTCGCGAAAAATCAGCAAGCGTCTGCACTACTCTATCCAGCCGCTGCATCTCTCCCGACAAAATATCCACATGCCGCTGCGCTCCGGCAAACGCCTCTCCGCCGCCCGCGGTCAGCTTCCCACGCAGCAACTCCAGATGCACCACCATCGCGTTGATCGGGTTCTTTACCTCATGCCCCACACCTGCCGTCAGCTTCCCAATCGCCGCCAGCCTGCGCGAAACCTCCAGTTCCTGCCCCAGCTGCGCCATCGACTCCATATCCCGCAGTGTCAGCAGAGTCCCCATATTCCCCCCGCCCAACCCATCATCGATCCGGTCCAGCGAAATCTGCACCTGCCGCCCATCCTCCAGCGTCACGCCCTCCGCGCTCACCTGCCCGCGTTCCGCAAACGCCTCCCGTCACCGCCGCCCCCAATGCCGTCTCCGGAGCAAAAATCTCCTCCAGCCGCTTCCCCACCAGCGCCTCATGCCCCTCATCCACCTGCGTCGGCAAAAAGTAAGCCACGGCATCCGAAACCATCACTGCTCGCCGGTCCGCCGTAAACAGCAGCACGCCATCGCGCAGCGTATCCAGCATCTGGTTCAGATTCGCCTGCAGCGCCGTGTACCCCGCCTCCTGCGTCCTCATCTGTTCGCCCAGCCGGTCGATCGACTTCGTCACCCGCACCACCGCATCGCTTCCCAATTCCCCCGCCAACCGCTCGCGCGGGCTTTTCGCTTCCTGCCGTTCCTCCCGCCAGCGTCAGACTCTCCAGCCGCGCGCTGATCGTCTCCAGCGGCCTCAGCGCCACATTCGCCAGCACCCCCGCGCACAACACCGCCGCCAGCGCCGCCGCAATCGCAAACCACAGCGCCGCCTGCAGCCAAGGCTCATACGAGTTCTTCAAAAACGTCGACTGCACTCCCACATGCGCCACCAGGAACGGCACTCCATTCCTATCCAGCGACTGCGAAATATCCAGCACCCTCGGCTTGCCAAACACCACCCGCAACTGCCGAGCCAGCCCGCCACTCTGCACGCTCGCCAGACTGAACCGGAACGCCGCCGGCTGATTCAACGCATCCGGGTCCGTGCTCAACAGCGTCATCCCATGAGCATCCGTCACACTCACGTCCTGCACTGTCTCCGAGTAGCGCACAATCGCGTTCATCACATCCGTCAGCGGCTGATGAGTCCTCAGCGCATCCACCACTGCCGCTGTGCAATGCCTCATCGCTTCGGTCCGACGGAGGATTCGCCTTCAGTCCCTCCACCATCGCCTGCCGCATCATCAGGTAGACCTGGTGTACCAGAACTTCGTTCGCGGTCTTTGTCTGCTCAATCCTCTGCCGCATCAACTCGCTCACAAACAGAAGCGACAGGATCACCACAATCGCAAACGTCAACCCCGTCGCCGCCGCCACGAGCTTCGTCTTCAGCCGCATCGTTACTCCGTCACTGCAGCCGCATTCGAGTACTCTTTCAACTTATTCTGCAGTGTCTTCGAACTGATTCCCAAGAATCTCCGCGGCCTTCGTCTTGTTGTTATGCGTCGCCACCAGAGTCTTCAGAATCAACTGCCGTTCCGCCTCATCCACCGTCGTGCCCACCTGCACCCGCACCGTGTTCGGCTCATCGATCGGATGGCCTTCCTGCTCAACCCGCGCCACCGCCCGCCGTCCCGAATCCCCAGCTTTCGCCGGAGATGGTGCAAACCCCGCCTCGCCAAAGTGCGGCGGCAGATGCTCCTCACCCAACATTCCGCTTCCCGCCAGAATCACCGCGCGCTCAATCGTATTCCGCAGCTCACGCACATTCCCCGGCCACTTATACTCCTCCATCCGCCGCAGCAGCGAGTCCTTAATCCCCGCCACCGTGCAATGGTGCCGCTCATTCATGTCGTCAATCATCTTCTCCGCAATCGCCGACACATCCATCAAATGATCCCGCAGCGGAGGCATCTGAATATTGAACACATTCAGCCGGTAATAAAGATCCCCACGCAGATCTCCGCTCGCCACCGCCTGCTCCGGGTCGCGATTCGTCGCCGCAATCACCCGCACATCCACCGGCGTCTCCACCTTGCTGCCCAAGCCGCCTCAGCCGCCTGTCCTCCAGCACCCGCAGCAGCTTCGACTGCGTCGCCATCGGCATCTCGCCAATCTCATCCAGCAGCAGCGTCCCCTCTTCTGCCAACTCAAAGCACCCCGCCCGCCGCTCCAGTGCACCCGTAAACGCGCCCTTCTCATGCCCGAAGATCTCGCTCTCAATCAGCGTCTCCGGAATCGCCGCGCAGTTCACCGCAACAAACGGCTTCAGCCTCCGCGCACTCAAATCATGCAGAGCCCGCGCCACAAGCTCCTTGCCCGTGCCGCTCTCACCCGTCACCAGCACGCTCACATTCGAAGGAGCCACGCGCTCAATCAGCGTAAAAATATCCTTCATCTGCGGCGAAGACCCGACCAACTCACCCAGCACGCCCGTATCGCGCAACTGCCTTCGCGTAGCCTCCAGCTCAACATCTGCCTCCCGCTGCCGGCTCGCATTATGCAGAATCGTCTTCAGCCGCACCGGATCCACCGGCTTCGGAATATAGTCGTAAGCCCCCGTCCGCATCGCTTCCACGGCGCTCTCAATCGAACCCTGCGCCGTCAGCATCACCACTGCAATCCGTTGCGGCAGCTCGCCAATTCGCGATAGCAACTCCATCCCATCCATCCGCGGCATCTTCAGGTCGGTAACAATAATCGCCGGAGCCCACGCAATCGCCTTCTCCAGCCCTTCCATCCCATCCGCGGCAGACTCCGCCCGGTAGCCCCAGCTCTCTATCAGCTCCGTCAGCCCGCTCCGCGCATGAACCTCATCTTCAACAATCAGAACCTTTTCCAACACATTCTCCAAGGCAGTCACCGTCCCTCGTTCAACTTGTTCCAGGCGTACAGGCGTACATAACTAGGATGCAATCCAGCCGACATCGGCCCAATTATCCCGACCCGGAACCAAAACCTGATACCCGACACCTAATACCTAATCCAAAGATCCGGCCCAAAGCTCCGCCCAAGACCCGCCAGGCAGGCTAGCCTCTGGACCTCCCTATAAGGATATATCCTTGAAGCATGCCTGATGACCTCGAAATCACCCCCGAAGCCTTCGCCCAACTGCGCCAGCAGCCCAACTCCCCCCTCCTTTTAGACGTCCGCGAACCCTGGGAGCACGAAACCGCCGCCCTCCCCAACGCCACCCTCATGCCTATGGGCGACATCCCCTCCCGCGCCCACGCCGAACTCGACCCCGACGCCCCCATCGTCGTCATGTGCCACCACGGCTCCCGTTCCCTCCACGTAGCCCTATGGCTGCGCGAACAAGGCTTCACCCACGCCCAATCTCTCGCCGGCGGCATCGACGCCTGGTCCCGCTCCATCGACCCCACCATCCCCCGCTACTAAACCCGCAGCCGAAAAACCCGGGTGGCCCATCCTGTTACGAGCTTCATCGTAAAGGGTGGTTATCGAACCCTGAGCGTAGCCGAACGGGTCGACCGTCTTCCTTCTAATTACCGATCATGCCCAAAGGTCTCACTCGCTTTCACCAAACCGGCCATCTCCACTTCATCACCATCAGTTGCCACCGCCATACCCATATCTTCAAAGACCCCAACGCCTGCAACACCCTCCAACAAATCCTAGAAGAAACCCGCAAGAAATGATAGCTTCCTCATTGTGGGCTACGTCATCATGTCCAACCACATCCATCTCCTGATGACAGAGCCAGAGGAAAACCCACTCTCCACCGCCATTCAGGTCTTGAAACAGCGCTTCTCCCGCACTCGTTCAGAGGAGTTCGTCTGGGAAGCTCGTTACCACGACTTCAACGTATTTACCGAGTCGAAGAAAATCGAAAAGCTCCACTACATGCATCGCAATCCCATCAAAGCCGGCCATCCGGGTGGCCCATCCTTTAGATTTCATCGAAAGGGTGGGTTATCGAACCTGAGCGAGCCGAACAGGCCGACCGTTCCCCTAAACTACCCCCATGCCAAGAGGCATCCTCACCACCCTCCTGCTCCTTCACAAACCCTCCCGCCCAACTACACCACCATCCTCGAAAACCAAACCTTCCGCATCATCCGCGTCCACTACGGCCCGCACGAAAAAGTCCCCGTCCACGACCACCCCGACACCCCACCGTCTACGTCTACCTCAACAACTCCGGCCCCGTCCGCATCACCCACGAAGAAGGGGACGGCACCCAATCCTCTCTCGTCCGCCCGCCCACCCACACCGGAGCCTTCCGCGTCAGCCCGGGCATGCTCGAGCGCCACTCCATCGAAAACCTCAGCGATCTCCCCTCCGACTTCCTCCGCGTCGAACTCCTCGGAGCCCGCCTCGGCGAGAAAGCCCTCTTCCCATCTCGAGTTCCGCGGCCCCGCCCCCGCCGACCTCACCCACAACCTCACCGCCACCGAATTCTCCTCACCCAAACTCACCGATCACCCGAATCCTCTGCGTAGACCCGACACCCTGCAAACCCCCAGCCACCTCCGCCCCATCCGTCCTCATCGCCTTCTCCAAAACCACAGTCAGCGTCGCAGGCAAACCCACGCAACTCGCAGCCAACAACACCCTCGCCATTCCCACCAACCAACCCTTCCAATCGCCGCCCCAGCCCACATCCTTCAGATAACCTTCGCCGCTCATTAGCCCCAAACCTGATACCCAATACCTGAACTCCTTCAACACAACCAACAGAACCCCGAACGAAATCCCCCGGCACCAAACCGACAGCCGCGCCTACTTCTGATCGGCACCCGATTTGAACTGCGCCGCTGAACAGGCAGCAAAGCAAAACCCTCGCTTTTGCGCGAGGGTTTGCCTAAAGCCGTTTGCAATCGGTGCTAGAACCTTCCGTTCTGCGGTGGACCAGCGCCGGCCAGGCCAAGCAATACCGCTGCCCAACAACACCAGGCTGCTTGGTTCGGGCGTTGCGGCAGTGAACGACAACGAAGTCAGAAGGACGTTCCCGGATGTCGCGGTAAAGTCCAGGATGAGGTGTCCGTCGGAGAGATTGTTGTGGGTGAGTTCGTCTGTGCCGGTCAGGACGGTCATTCCACCTGTCATGGACCCCGCAGTGTTGGTTTCATATATTGACCACGCGTCGGGAGACGTCGAGCTGTCCATCATTATCGTGAGAGGATTGTTCCCCAAAATGGAGTGGATATCGAATTGGATGAAAAATCCGGGCGTGATCTCGTCTTCGGTGTAGTTGGCAGTTGGGTCACTCGTCAGACCCAGCCCGTTCTCGTCACCTCCGCCGCCCTTCGCAAACAAGTTGTTTGTATGTCCCTGGGCGGGGGTCCCAAAAGCGGTCGCAGTGATCGAATAACCGCCCTGGGTGTACGTGCTGGTGCCACTGCAACTCCCAGTGTTCCCGGTATTGACCGACGAACCGCAAGCGTTGAAGTTGAAAGTAATCGTTCCGGCGTGCGCCGCACCAGAAGCCAGGAGAATGAGCAGCCCCATATCCCGAACCCGCCGAGTGACTTCGATAATCTAGACATATAGGTCGTTCTCCATTGAGAAAGTTCTTCAATACTGGCATCCATCGAGCGGGCAATCTCTGGAACATGGCCTTTAGGAAGAGCTAGTTATTGATTTGTCAAACTTATAAGCATTCTCTTGGCCATCTCGCAGCCCTGACACCAAAATCTCTCAAAACAGGATGTATGAAGAGATAGGTCGAGGAATTGAAATCGAGTGTTGTGCGTTTTCAGCATGGGCTGTATGCCAACCTGACGCACAGTTAGAGGGAAAACGGCTAACCTTCCCAGACTGCTTCGGAACCGGAATCCTCGGAGCCGCTGGCGTACGTCCGCCGGAAGGTCTTCAAAGCGTGAAGCCTCGACCCATCGCACAACCGCGATGCCTTAACCTCACCGAAGAGTTCGCAACAAACTCTGCGGTGAGGCTAAGTCACGTTTGCCCGCAAAACCTCCATAGATTTCCACAGAAATATTTTAGAAAAGTGAAATTTTCTTAGTCCCCGAAAACCACCACCCAAAAACCACAACCCGCACCACAAAATCACCACAACTTCACCACGAAAAAACCATCACGCAAACACCACTTTTCCCCAAAACCCCCTGCAAAAACGCCCCTCCACCACACCAAAAAAAATCCTGAAAAAATCACTTAGCCCGAGGATGCGTCTCGTCATAAACCTTCTGCACCTGACCCACCGTCAGCTGCGTATACCGCTGCGTCGTCGACAACCGCTCATGCCCCAGCATCTCCTGAATCGCCCGCAGATCCGCCCCCTCCTCCAACATATGCGTCCCAAAAGCATGCCGCAGCGTATGCGGATGCACATCCGCCGCCAACCCCCGGCTCAGCGCAATCGCCTTCACAATCCGCCCCACACTCCGCGTCGTCAGCCTGCAATCCCCACGCATCCGCAGATTCATCACCAGCGGCCCCTCATGCACCAAACCCGCTCTGCCAGCGGCTAAAAGCTTCGCCTCCCGCATCGGCAGATAAGCCCGCAACGCCGCCGCAGCCTCATCTCCCAGCGGCACCAGCCGCTCCTTCCGCCCCTTGCCGCGCACCAGCACAGCATCATCCCGCCACTTCACACTCCCCATATCCAACCCCACCAGCTCCGAGTTGCGAATCCCGCACCCATACAACAACTCAAAGATCACCCGGTCCCTCTCCGGCCACGCCGCAGCCTCACCCTCCTCCTTCTTCGCCTCACCCGCCCCTCAAGCGAATTCAGCACCCGATTCACCTCTTCCACGCTAGGCACACGCGGCAGATGCTTCGGCAGCTTAGGAGTACTCACCAGCAGCGCCGGATTCTGCGCAACCTTCCCTTCCTTCGCCAGCCACTTGAACCAGCTCCGCACCGCAGCCAGCGCCCGCGCCGCACTGGCCTTCGTCAACCCGCGCTCATACAACACACCCAGATAAGCGCGAATATGCAGATGCTCCACAGCACTCACGCTCGCGCCGTCACCCAGCATCTCCTGCAAATAAGCCGCAAAGCTCCTCACCTCACGCGCATAAGCCCGCACCGTATGCTCCGACGCCCCGCGCTCATTCGCAAGCATCGCCAGGAATCCTTCCGCCAACTCTTCAATCTCACCAGACTTCGCCATCAAAAATCCTCGACTATCTAACCTGAGAAAAAATCCGCTCTTATCCGCCTTTATCTTTCCGATCACCGTTACGCAGTAGCTCTTCTCTTCCCCCGCGGATGATGCTCCCGATGCACCCTCTTCAAATGCCCCAGCGCGACATGCGTATAAACCTGCGTCGTAGCAATATCCGCATGCCCCAGCAGAGTCTGCACACTCCGCAAATCAGCCCCATGCTCCACCATATGCGTCGCGCAACTATGCCGCAGCATATGCGGACTCACCTTCGTCCCTGCCGCTCCACGAACCATCTCCCAAACCCACTGCCGAGTCAGCGCCTTCCCCCGCACACTCAAAAACAGAGCCCGCGTCATCACCCTTCCCGCCTTCACCAACTCCGGCCGCCCCATCGACAGATATCGCTCCAGCGCCTCCACAGCCGATCGCCCCAGCGGCACAATTCTCTCCTTATCGCCCTTCCCTCTCACCTGCGCGCGCGCCCTGGTCAAGATGCAAATCCTCCACCCGCAGCGAACAAATCTCTCCCACCCTCAACCCACCCCCATACAGCAGCTCCAAAATCGCATGATCGCGCAGCGCCAGCCCATCCGCGTCCGCCGCTCTGGCAGCCATGCCCGTCCGCTCCAGCATCTCGCCACCTCGCCTTCAGCCAGCGACTTCGGCAACACCTTCCAGCTCGATGGAGTCTCCACGTTCACCGTAGGATCATGATCAATCCGCTTATCCATCAACAGCCAGCGGTAAAACCCACGCAGACAACTCAGCTTCCGCGCAATCGACCGCGACTCCACCGCATGGCCCCGCAGTCCTTCCATAAACCCACTCACATCCGCCTGCGTCGCCCCCACCAGCAACCCATCGCGCCCTTCCACATGCTCGGCAAACTGCTCCAGGTCCCGCCGATACGCCTCACAACTCGCCGGCCTCAGCCCCTTCTCTACCCGCAGATACGCCACATACTCCCGAACCGTCCTGGCATTTCCACCGACCTGGCCGTCTCCCTGCATAGACCTCGATTATCCCGCCCCAACATCCCTCCCAACGCGCACACTCGCAGGATGAACCAACCTGACCAGCACCTTCCCGGATAACCTTCGCCGCTCAGGCTTTCCACAGAAAAATCCGCTAGGTCGTCGAAAGCAAATGCGATATCGTGCCCCTCATGCGTGTTCGGCCTGCTCTCCTTTACGCCGGGTTCTGCCAACGGAAGTACCGAAACAGAGTCATACTGAGATGGCTTTGGCATCCATGGACACCGAACTCCTCCCGACCCTGCGCGATTCTTCTCCCTCCACCGAGCCCTCCGACTCCGCATACCGCCGCTTCGTCAATCCCGAGTGGGCCCGCCTCCTCGACCTCCTCGGCATGAACGTCAAATACCGTCGCTGCATCGGCACCGAGCTCCACACCGAAGACGGACGCATCATCCTCGACTTCCTCTCCGGCTACTGCGTCCACAACACCGGCCACAACCATCCCTACATCGTCGAAGCCCTCGTCCACGAGCTCCAATCCTCCGGCCCCGCGATGCTGCAGAGCCACATCGCCTACACCGCAGGCACGCTCGCCGAGCGCCTCACCGCTCTCACCGGCCCGCACCTGACCAAGACCTTCTTCTGCAGCTCCGGCAGCGAAGGCATCGAGGCCGTCATCAAGTTCGCCCGCGTCTTCACCGGACGCAACGGCATCGTCTACGCCAAAGGAGCCTTCCACGGCCTCACCTGCGGCGCCCTCTCGCTCATGGGCGACGGCTTCTGGAAAGAAGGCTTCGGCCCCATGCTTCCCGAGACCTACGAAATCCCCTTCGGCGACATCGCCGCCCTCGAAGCCACCCTTCGCCAGCACAAGCCTGCCGCCGTCGTCCTCGAGCCACTCCAAGGCGAGGCCGGCATCATCCCCGCACCCGCCGGTTACCTCGCCGCCGTCCAGAGCCTCTGCAAAAAACACGGCGCCCTCTTCGTCCTCGACGAAGTCCAGACCGGCATCGGCCGCACCGGCACCTTCATCGCCGGCCATCGCGACAAACTCCAGCCCGACATGGTCGTCCTCGCCAAAGCCCTCAGCGGAGGCCTCGTCCCCGTCGCCGCCGTCCTCATGCGCGACGACATCTACAAATCCGTCTACGGCTCCCTCAAAAAATCCATCATCCACACCTCCACCTTCAGCGAGAACGCTCTCTCCATGCGCGCCGGCCTCGCCACCCTCGACGTCCTCGAATCCGAAGACCTCTCCAATCGCGCCGAACACCTCGGCGCCGCAACTCCGCGCCCAACTCACCCAACGCCTCAGCCGCTTCGAGATGTTCTCACGAGGTCCGCGGCCTCGGCCTCCTCAACGGAATCGTCCTGCAGCCTCCGACCTCGATCCGCCTCCGCGTCCCCTTCCAGGCCTTCCGGGCCATTCACCCCGGCATGTTCGGCCAGATGCTCGTCATGCGCCTCTTCCAGCACCACAACATCCTCGCCCAGATCTGCGGCAACAACTTCATGGTCCTCAAAGTCGCTCCTCCTCTCGTCATCACCGAAGACCAGATCGCCCAATACCTCGACGCCATCGAAGCCACCCTCGAGACCATCCACTCCTCCGCCAGCTTCTGGTCCGACGCCCTCAGCCTCGCCCAGCGCGCCGTCCGCGTCTAAACCCGACCACTCCGAAGGAGTCCCGCTCCATGCTTCACAGCCTCACTCGCAACGCCGCCATTCTCCTGCTCGCCGCAACCCTCGCCCTCCAGGCCCAGCAAAAGCTCACCCTCGACCCCACCCACAGCGAAGTCCACTTCACCCTAAGCGACACCCTCCACACCGTCCACGGCACCTTCCACATCCAGCAGGGAGAGATCGCCTTCGACCCCGCCACCGGCAAAGCCTCCGGCTCCATCGTCGTCGACGCCCTCAGCGGCCAAAGCGGCAACTCTACCCGCGACCATCGCATGACCGACGACGAGCTAAAAGCCTCCACCTTCAAGACCATCACCTTCGCCCCCACCACCTTCACCGGAACCTTCAACCCCGCCGGCGACTCCACCCTCCAGGTCCACGGAACCTTCACCCTCCTCGGCACACCGCACGAGATCGAAGTCCCCATGAAAATCCAGGTCACCGGCCGACCAACTCCACGCCACCGGCACCTTCGCCATCCCCTACATCCAGTGGGGACTCAAAGACCCCAGCACCTTCATGATCCACGTCAACAAAGAGGTCCAGATCGACCTCGACCCTAACCGGCACCCTCCACCGCTAGCACATAAACCAGCTAACCAGCTAACTAGCCCACCAGCTAACAAGCTCGCCCAGCGCTGATAAACTTGAACCAGCATGTTTGAAAACCTAAGCGACAAACTCCAGCGTTCCTTCAAGACCCTCCGCGGCCAGGGCACCATCTCCGACGAGAACATCTCCGACGCCCTCCGCGAGATCCGTCTCGCCCTCCTCGAATCCGACGTGAACCTCGCCGTCGTCAACGAGCTCATCGAGCACATCCGCGCCCGCGCCATCGGCGAAAAGGTCGCCACTGCCCTCAGCCCCTCCGAGCAGATCGTCAAAATCGTCCACGACGAACTCATCAACGTCCTCGGCAAGGACACCGCCCGCTTCCAGAAATCCTCCCAGCCGCCCAGCGTCATCCTCATGGCCGGGCCTGCAAGGTTCAGGCAAAACGACGACCAGCGGCAAGCTCGCCCAGTGGCTCAAAAAAGGCGGCCACCGCCCCATGCTCGTCTCCGTCGACGTCTACCGTCCCGCCGCGCGCGAGCAGCTAGCCATCGTAGCCCGCTCCACCAACTCCCAAATCTACGAAGGCAAGGTCACCGAAGAAAAGCCCGGCACCGACGCAGTCCTCCGCCTCGCCAAAGAAGCCAAACGCGAAGCCGCAAACTACGGCTGCGACATGCTCATCGTCGACACCGCCGGCCGCAACCAGATCGACGCCTCTCTCATGGACGAGATGGCGCAGCTCAAAAAACTCCTCAACCCCTCCGAGATCCTCTTCGTCGCCGACGCCATGACCGGCCAGGACGCCGTCAACTCCGCCAAGGCCTTCAACGATCTCCTCACCATCACCGGCTCCATCCTCACCAAGATGGACGGCGACGCCCGCGGCGGCGCAGCCCTCTCCATCCGCCACATCACCGGAGCCCCCATCAAGTTCCTCGGCACCGGCGAAAAGCCCGACGCCTTCGAGCCCTTCCACCCCGACCGCATCGTCTCCCGCATCATGGGCCACGGCGACATCGCCACCCTCCTCGAGCGCGCCGAATCCACACTCGACCGCGGCAAAGCCGAGCAGTTCGCCAAAAAAGCCCTCTCCGGCGACGGCTTCTACCCTCGACGACTTCCGCGACCAGCTCCGTCAGATCAAAAAGATGGGCAGCATGAAGTCCATCCTCAAGATGCTCCCCTCCGTCGGCCCCTTCGCCGGCATGTCGCAAGCCATCGACAACGTAGACGAAGGCCAGTTCACCCGCGTCGAATCCATCATCAACTCGATGACGCAAAAAGAACGCCTCGACCACGAGATCATCAACGGCAACCGCCGCAAGCGCATCGCCCGCGGCTCCGGCACCACCGTCCAGGACGTCAACAACCTCCTCCGCCAATACGCCCAGATGCGCAAGATGTTCAAGTCCATGGGCTCAGGCGGCGGCATCAAAGCCCAGCAACGCATGATGAGCCAAATGCAAGGCCGCCAAAAATTCGGCACGATAAAGATCAAAATGCTCCTGCAATCGCCACGCTAAAATCTGGCCATCTCTCGTCTAGGGGCTTCAAACGCGTCGGTAGCCGAAGTTAGATTGCTTTGGCGCAAAGACGAAAAGTTTATTACTTCTTAGAATTAGAGAATGGATTCCCGAAGTCCTACTTCGGTATCAGAGCCCCCAGAATCAGGTGCACCATTTCTCGACTCTGAGATGTGGACATTCGCGCGAAGTCGTGGATGACTAGATGTGCGATAGCAGTATAATTCTGACATTCCCCTACAAAGGATTTAAATTGAAAAGTTTTATCGCAGCAATTCTCTGCCTATTAGTTCCCACGGTCGCCTTTGCGGCTGATAACAGCTACAAGGTAGCTTACGACGGCGGATCGATTCAATCCGTCAAATCCGGCTCTTCCGCCGAGTTTGCAATCGACCAGACGCAGGTGCGCTTGGTTAAAGACAAGAAGGATCTTGTCACCGTTCCCTCTTCCTCAATTACCGAGATTTCTTACGGACAGGATGTCCACCGGCGGGTCGGTGCCGCCATCGGGCTTGCCGTAGTCTCCTTCGGCATCGGGGCTCTCATGGCTTTGAGCAAGTCAAAAAAACACTTCGTTGGCATCACCTATGCCAATGGCGATCAGAAGGGCGGTTTCGTCATGCAGTGCGATAAGAACGACTACCGCGGAATTCTCATGGCTCTGGAAGGCATCACCGGCAAGAAAGCCGTAGATTCCGACGCGCTGACCGTCAAGAACTAGCCTTGAGTGCCGGGTGCCCCATATCTCGATTCTGAGATGTGGGCATTCGGCGGGTGGCCCACACATGAAATAGTTGCTATACAGCGAATGCCCCATTCATGCAGTCTCACCGCATGAGTGGGGCATTCGCGCAAGCGAACCGCCTTTTCTCACTTTTATATCCGCCTCAACTTCAGGGCGGGTATCACTAAGCCAACATCCGGTTCATCCCCTCCAGAATCGGACGTGGATCATAGTAGGCTCGGACAGACACAATCTGTCCGTCCACGATCTGCAGGAATTCGACAAACGGAATTAGCCCGAAGGCGGTGTCTACGTTGAGCACTGCAGCGCATGTGTCGTCGTCAGCAGTGAGATGCACGACATCAATGCTCTTCAGGATGGGAACAAAGTCCTCAATTCCCTTTCGAAAGTTGGCAATGCCTCTGATAGTTCTGATCGGACTTTCAAACACCACATCGGAATGGATCGGGACCGCATCGATGTTGTTGTTCCGGATCCCATCGATATATGCTTCCACAATCCGGATCACCTCGTCACGCATAAACCCTCCGCTCGCAGTCCTTCACCTTACCAGACAAGGACACCACATCTACACTAAAACCCAAATTAACAACCCTCTTTATCAACCTCGCCACCAATCCCAAGGTACGATAAAATACCTCCAAGACGGAGGCCACCCTGTGAATTCAAAGATCGACATCACCAAAGACATCCAGCCCCTCACCACCTTCCGCAACAACTCCGTCAAGTTCATGAAGCGCCTCAAGAAGACGCGCCGCCCCATCATCCTCACCGTCAACGGCAAACCCGAAGCCGTCCTCCAGAGCGCAGCCGAGTACCAGCGCCTCCTCGACCTCGCCGCAGAGGCCGACGTCAACGAAGGCATCCGCCAGGGCTTGGAAGACCTTCGTCAAGGCAAAGGACGTCCTGCCCGAGAGTTCTTCGAGGAGATGAGCAAGAAGCATGGCATATCTCGTTAGAACCATGCCCCGCGCCGAACGGGACCTGGAAGCAATCTTTCTCTACGTTCAAGCGGACAGTTCCGCTCCTGCCAGCAGGTGGTTCGAAGGATTGGGAGAGGCAATCGAAAGCCTCTCAGAGCATCCGCAACGTAATCCCACAATCATCGAAGACCCCACGCTGCGTCATCTGCTCTATGGAAACAAACCCCACATCTATCGGATCATCTATTTAATCGATCCATCTAGAAAGATCGTAGACGTCATCCACGTCCGTCATCGAGCCCGGGATGCATTCGAACCAGGTTCGCCCCAATAAACTATCCAAACACACCGCTCTGCGGGAATTACCATAGGCGTTTGGTATTCCCGCAGAGGCAGAAACTACCACTTCATCCAATGCCCGGGTTTCGGTGGCTTCTGTTCTGGGCCGCAATCGTTGTGCAGCACGTTAGTCGGGTCCGTCGGGCCTTCGATACACGGGATGGAGCTCAGATATTCGTAAATAGCAGTGAGCTGGTGGTCGGTCATGCTCTGAAAAACTGGCCATGGCATCACTTGCAGAAGATCTCCGTTCACCGGAGGCGGAAGGCAGTTTGTCGGCGTCGGGACAGGCAAAGCTGACGTACAGGTTGGATGGAGATGGTCGAAATCTTTGCCAGTCCTGATGATCTGAATGAACTCGGCAAGCGTGTGTCCGCCTTCTGCCCGGCCAGTCTTATCCGGCGTGAGGTTACGGGCAATCATGTCTGGTCCAACATAATTTCCATACCCTGCTGGCGGATAGGAGGGTGGTTGCGAACCCGGGGGGAATCCGCCAATGAGTGCGCTGGGGGGGATGGCCGGACCGAAGTCCGACCCGCCGCCCAAATAAGTGGTCGGATCGACCACCTTCTTCTGGCCGAGGTAGGGGTTACCGCCATTGGCGTAATTGAAATTTGGCGGACCGCCTGAGGTGTGGCAGCCATTGCAGTCGCCAACAGCGTTGACCAGGAAGCTGCCCAGTCCCACCAAATCACGGTCCTTCCCTGCCAAATTCAGGGGAACGGGCGCAATCTTGTAGCCTATTCGGACGAGTGACGCCTCATCGTCCCATTGATTCTGTGCATGCACAGGCGGTGAAGTGCGCAGCGTTCCAACTAGAACAATCGCACCCAGAGTTACAAGGCATGCCGCCGTCGTTTTGACAATTTGCTGTGGCTTCATCTGTGGTTCTCCTTTGCGGATTTCGTCCAAAGGCCGGCCAGGGTCGAACCCGCAAAGCGGGCGGACGTTGTCCTTCGACCATTGGCATTCGCAAAAGCCACGTGCCTCTGCGATTCAGTAATGCGGACCCAGAAAAAACGCGTTCGAAAAAGCGTGGAGAATTGTCAGGAAAGCGATAGAAATGGCCAGCATTTCTTTCCAGCATCCTAGGCGAATCCGACTATACACCTAATCAGCCCGAGGGGCATTCTGCACGGTGCGCAAAGCGCGGCCGTCAAATACCAAGAATCTCTTTGCAACTCGAGAGCCACCACCCAGGCGAGCCGCGCCAAAGATAGATCGCTAGGTTCTGCCCAATCACCAACACCGGGATCCCATACAAATAAACCTTGTGCACACGCCTGTCCACAACAAGATCACGCGCAACGCCAAGCAGCATCACCACATCCACGCAAACATAGAAGAGAAGGTGGTAGAACACATAATCGAAGCGCGCGAAAGCTGCAGCGAGCAGGCCGCACGTGGCCAGCACCATAAAGCGCCGATGCAACTCCGGCTTGCCCCGCCACACAATCGCCAGTCCAAACAGCGTGCCGAATGCCAGCATGTCAAAAGACTGGATGCTAAGGAATGCTGGGTCGGGCTGATGAAGTTGCACCGCATTGAACCGCCCCATCACCACAGCAATGACTGTTCCCAGCGTGACCATCATCGCCCCGAGAGCAGCTCCAAGCCATCCTAGCGTCCGGTGCACACTCACCTTCCGCACGCGCACCAGCGCCGATTGCAGGATAAAGAAAACCACCCACCCGGAAAATGCCGCGCCGTGAATCCACAACAGAACTGGCCTCGGCGGAGAGGCATGAAACAGAAAACGGTCGACCGTCTGACTGAAACCGGCCACCACAACTCCCGCCACAACCAGCGAAAGGAAGAAGTAGAAGTAGCGATCCACCAACCCGCCTCGGCCTATGATCCGTGAAACCGGGCGCGCAACCACAGACTGACTGGCTGAAGCCATCAGAGCCTCCAAATGCTTACCTCAGGTCGAGGGGAGGAAGTGCGCATAAAGATGCCTGAAGAAGTTGAGATACTCTACCACGCCAAAGCGAGGGCCGCGGGAAATCGAATAGTGAACGATGCGGCAAATCTTTGCATGTACAAATTATTAACAATCCACACAGCATATTCGCGTTACTCTCCCACTACTCGTTTGGCCTAACAAAAGGAGATCGCCAAAATGCTCACACAAGGAATCGTCCGTCCCCGCCCTCCGAAAGGAAAAGCGCAAGCCCATACCGGGATCCAACCTCTCAGCGCTGTCAGTGACAAGCAATTCGAAAAGCTCCCCACCCCTCTTGGCCAGCCCCCATATCACTTCGACCTCGAAACCGTAGTTCCCGGTATCACCAAAAAAGCAACAGCACTCGGCAAATCGTCTTCCACACCGTCGGAGACACAGGGGGAATAAAGAACGGAGATTACCAGGCCGCCGTTGCAACTCAGATGAAGACTGACTTGAACCTGCCTGATGCCAAGCGCCCCCAATTCTTCTATCACCTGGGAGACGTCGTCTACTACAACGGCGAGGTCAGCGAGTACTACGGCCAGTTCTACGATCCCTACAACCACTACGATGCGCCCATCCTCGCCATACCCGGCAACCACGATGGTGATCCGATATCGGCCGCGCAAACCTCCCTCGACGGCTGGGTCCGCTACTTCATGACACCACAGCCCCACGTCGACCCAATCTCCGGCGACGCTCCCCGCGTTACGCTCTCCTTGCCCTTCGTCTACTACACCCTTAACTGTCCATTTGTAACCATCATCGGCATGTATACCAACGTGCCCGAAGGCGGTTCCATCGACTCGGTCCAGCAGCAGTGGCTCACCAACGAGTTCGCGACCGCCCCCGAAGACAAAGCGCTCATCCTCGCTCTTCATCATCCGGTTTACTCCTTCGACGACCATCACAGTGGAAGCCCAGCTATGGCTGACGCTGTCCAGCACGCCATCAATGACTCACGCCGAGTGCCGAACATGGTCCTGACCGGCCACGTGCATAACTATCAACGCATCGAGCGCAAGATCGCCGACAAATCCGCCACACCGTTTCTGGTCGCTGGAGCAGGCGGTTACTTCCATCTCCACGGAATGACAGCCGACACAGGCCACGTCGATCATGACTTGGGAGCCAAACTCATGTTCCACGACCAATACCATCACAGCTATGTCACCCTTACGGTCGACGATAAGACGATCTCAGGCGTCATGACTCCGCTTGCGGACACTGGCTCGAAGAAGCACAAAACTGACGCGAAGCCAGATACTTTCTCATACTCGGCAAAACTTCTAAAGCTTAAGGATGGAGTCACAGTAAGCCTCTGAAGTGACGCTGAGGTGCCTGACATCTCGATTCTAAGATGTGGGCATTCTCGCGTAAGCGCGAACCACCGCTCGCACGAAGACATCCAGCCCTCGCGACCTTACTGCAACGACTCCGTAGTCCTCCTCTAGATGTCGAATTGTCGACATGGTGTCAATCAATTGTCACTGGCTTCACGCGGCTGCGTCTTTCCCAATCCGGAGCTCATCAGACGGTTAGTTGCAGTAAGGAGAATCATGATGATGAAAAAACTGATCTATTTATTCCCGGTTCTGAGTGCCATCCTCGTCGTTGGCGGCAATAAAGCCCATGCTCAAGTCATTGGTGAACTCAAGGCCACAATTCCCTTCGAGTTCCATGCGGCGGGAAGCATCCTCCCCGCAGGTAACTACACCATCAACGTCCTTCGGGGCCCGGGATCCAACCTGATCGAGATAAGAGGCGACAACAATCACGCCACCGCCCTCCTCCAGACAATGGACGATGACTCCGTGAGCCTTTCGAAAACTTCCCAACTCATCTTCGATCACACCGGTGGAGATTACTACCTCGCGCAGATCTTCGACCAGGATGGAAACTCTGGCGTTGAAGTGATCGACCCTGATTACGCGAAGAAATAAGTAGAGTCACTGCCCGCGGTTGATTCGAAGCATTTTGCGATGGTCGATAACTCCAACGAACCTTCGACCAACTCATCGAGCAGTTCGCATAACGTAATAAAATCAGATGCCCATCGATGCCGCCATCGATGGGCATCAGCGCATCCGGGAGTTGTCTCACGCTCACCACCCCAACCCATCAAGCCAGCACTCGAACTCCAAAACCTAACGTATTTACTCCGAATACTTTGCACACTTTTTGGCAGGAGGGGGAGGGTCCACGTGCGGCCGAACCAGCGACCCAAGTTACGATACTCATCGCAAGTCCTTGGCTCACAGGAGAACCACGAATGTCCCTATCTCACCATTTGCTGCTGGCAACCATCCTGCTCCCCGCACTTCTCATCCCCTCACAAACGTCAGCCCAGCAGACCGACAACCTGGCCTTCCAACGAGCCCAACATCTCCGCCACGGCATTAACACCAGCATCTGGTTCGCGCAATCAAGCGACTACTCCGTCCAGCGCCTCCGCACCTTCACCACCGCCGACGACATCCGCCTCATCCACCACCTCGGCTTCGACCACATCCGCATCAGCATCGACCCCGACCCACTCCTCGCCTGGCAGCGCAAACAAGACAACGGCATCGCCTTCGTCGGAGAACTCGACACCATCGTCAACGTCGCCCTTCAGCAAAAGCTCGCCGTCATCATCGACATCCACCCCCAATCCCGCTACAAACAGTCCCTCCTTCAAGGCGAAGATTCCGTAAAACGTTTCGCCATGTTGTGGAGCGCCCTAGCCACCCACTTCGCCCCACTCGATCCCGCCTACATCTTCTTCGAGATCATGAACGAGCCCGAGCAGCCCGACACCTACCGATGGCAAGGCATCCAATCCTTCGTCGCCCAGCAAATCCGCACCGCCGCCCCCAACAACACCATCATCGCCTGCGGAGCCCACTGGTCCGGCCTTGACGATCTCCTCCCCCTCGAGCCGCTGGTCCTTCCCAACATCATCTACACCTTCCACGACTACGAGCCCTTCGCCTTCACCCACCAGGGAGCCACCTGGACCGACCCCGCCGTCCAGCCCCTCCGCAACGTCCCCTACCCCTCCACCCCAGAAAACGTAGCAAAAAACTTCGAACAGGAACCCACCCTCGCCGGACAATTCTTCGTCCAGCAGTACGGCCTCGCCCGCTGGGACGCCCATCGCATCGACGTCACCCTCTCCTTCGCCGAACAATGGTCGCAACTCCATCACGCCCCTGTCTACGTCGGCGAGTTCGGCGTCCATCGCCCCTACGCCGACCCCACCATGCGGGCCCAGTGGATTCGCGACATGCGAACCATGATGGAAAAGCATCACCTCGGCTGGGCCATGTGGGACTACCAGGACAACTTCGGAGCCGTCACAAAAAAAGACGGCCAAACCATCCCTGACCCCTTAGTCATCGAAGCCTTGGGTCTCGTTCCGCAGCCAACAACAAAACAATAGCCTCGTTTGGAACGATGATCTAGTGCAACCTAAAGCCGGATGCCCATATCTCGATACTGAGATGTGGGCATTCGCGCAATGCGCGAACCGCTTTCTCTCCGGACAATAGAATATCTAGGTTCGCGAAAGGAGTCTTCGTGATCCCCACCACCCTCGCCCCATTCCTCTCCGTCCGCAACGGAGCCAAAGCAGTCGACTTCTACAAATCCGCCTTCGGAGCTGAAGAACTCTTCCGCCATGAAGACCCCACGGGAGCCGTCGTCTGCAATCTCGCCATCAACGGGTACGGCTTCTGGGTCTCCGATGAAGCCCCCGAGTACAAAAACTTCAGCCCCGAAACACTCAATGGCGGCACCGTCCGCATGATCCTCACCATCGAAGACCCCGACGCCGCCTTTGACCGCGCCATAGCAGCCGGAGCCACCGTAGTCTGCCCCATCCGCACCGAGCACGACTGGCGCATAGGCCGCGTTCTCGACCCCTTCGGCCACCACTGGGAGATAGGCAAACCAATCAGCAATAACACTTAGCTCGCTCTCCATGCGAATCGATAGCACGCGTCAAGAAACACCGCGAGCCACTTTCATTTGCCCATTTTTAGCCGTGTCTGTAGAATCTCCTCGTTTTAATGCCCGCAGCGCATTTGGCATTCGGCCCTTCAGAAATTCCACAACGGAGGGAATCATGCGACTCATGTCTAAATTTATCTGCCTGCTTGCGTGTACCGCGTCTCTCGGAGCCGTGTCTGCCGCAGCTCAAACCGCCATTCCTGCCACGTCGCCCGGAAACATGGGCGCCGGGCCAAACGGCATAGCCGTTACCCCCACCGAACTCCTCTTTACCCAACCGTTCCAGGGCAGCATGCAAACCCGTGGCATTTACACGGAGAACCTCGCCGCTGGCACAAGCTCGTTACTCATCGATGATCCCTGAGACAGTGAGTACCCGCTGAAAACTATCTCGCCATTTCACCCGGGCTAGGCGGCTTCACAGCCGGCGATACCTTTGTGACAGGCATCTCCACCACCAATACCTGCAAACGACGAAGTCTATTAAGAACGGCTCACACCGGCGTTTATCGACCCCGTTCCCAGCTCCCAGAATCACGTCGGCATCACCTTTGACACATCTGGAACGTTTGGATTCAATCTGATCGTGACCTGGCAAGTCGGATTGGTCACAGGATACAACTCCACTGCCACCGCCAAATTTATCTATACCGGCCCTGCCGGCTACGATCTCGAGGGCGCCACAGTGGCACCTCTCACCTATGGGCCCTGCCCCGGATGTCTTTTTGTCACTGCAGTCCTGACCTCTAACGTCGACAATCCCAGCCCCGTCGGCAACGGTGCCATCTACTACGTTTTGCCAGGCACGCCGAGCGGCAGCGCGATGACGCTTTGGTCGATGACCCCTGGGCTCGTAGAGCCAGAGGGCATCGTATTCGTCGGGAATAATCTGTCCTGTACCATGACCGGTCCCGACGGAGTCGGCTTCAGCTATTTTGTGAGCGGCTATGCCACGGGATCTGAAGAGGACACAACATCGGACAACGGCGCAATCCTCGCATACACTCCGGCTCAGCTTGCACCCATTTACGGGACAGCTTCTCGTTCCTGACGAGAAAGGCACAATCTTCGCTTTTTCCGCGCCAGGTGTATCCACCGTCTTCTCGGCAACTGCCTACCAACTCGAAGGGTCCACGATCCTTCAATGCAGCTTCCACCGGCTGTCCGGCAACCTTCGGCTACTGGAAACATCATCCGTTTCCGGCTTCGATGTTTGCCGGCGGTACAACTTCCATCGGATGTAAAAATTACAGTCCGCCACTGCTTTGCTGGCTATTCTCAACCAAAACAACGCCGGCGGTAATGCTGTCACGATCCTGGGTCACCAACTCATCGCCGCGATCGCAAACTACGATGCCGGGGGCATGCAAACGACGGCGGCAACAACCGCCATCGGATCCGCGATCTCCCTCCTATGCGCCAACAATATCGACATGAGTACGTCATTCGTAGGCTCTGGCACTGACCTTGGGTGCACAAATGACTACATTGTCGAATACTCTGGACAACTACAACAGCAGCGCGCCCAGCTGTGAAGGAAATGGCTTGGCTGCGTTCGCAACAAAGAAACAGACCGGGAAGTCATAACTGCAATCGCTTATATGGCCCACCTTCACTGCCTACAGTGCGGGTGGGCCATATCAGTCTGCCCCATCAGAACAGCATCGGTCGCAACCTAGTGTCCTTCGGCCACATTCGGAAAATCGGCAAACCACTCCAAGAAAACTTGACAGAACAATCCGCAAAAAACAGGCGCATCGCAAACCCGCCCACCCTGCCCAACCACCCAAGTCCACAGCTCAAAACCCGAAGTCCGGACCTAAAGTATCTACTTCGAATACTTTGCACACTTTTGGCAGGGAGGGGGGGGGTACGTTCCCGAAGCTACCTGCACGCTGCCCTAGGGAAGATAGCCCAGGAAATCACATCGCATCAAGAAATCTGCATCACACCTACATCCGGCGAATCTTCGCCGAACGGAGAAAAAAGAATGCTTATCCTTTTGATCGTTCTGATCCTTGTGTTCGGCTTCGGCGGTTATCGCATGGGACCAGGGCTCGGATACTACGGCGGCGGAGGCATTAGCCTCATCCTCACCATCGTCCTCATCCTCCTGCTGCTCAAAGTCATCTAGCTTCCCGATATCCCATTCTTCGCGCCAGCGGAGAATGGGTTACCCGGCGAATTCAGTGCACGTCGGTAGCTTCCTTCACCATCCGCACCACCTCAATCCTCTCCCCATTCCCCACCGGCACCGCAATTCGCCCCACTTCCCGATAACCTCTCTGCCAATAGAGCGGCACCCCCGTCAACGTGCTCGCCATCTCGAACCGCCGGAATCCATAGGCCACCGCCGCCTTCTCCGCCGCATCGAGAATCGCGCTTCCCAATCCCCGCCGTACAAAATCCGGATGCACAAACATCGCTCGAATCTTCGCTGCATCCGTGTCAGGGTTAAGCCGGTCGGGCTGGATCTCCTCTATCTGCTGATCTCCCCCGTACAGCGTCTTCCGGAAACTCCAGCCGCCGCAGCCAGCCAACTCTCCATCTGGCCCCAAGGCCACAAAATACGTTCCGTCGGCGATCAGGTGGCTATCTACCGTGAATACCGTAGCCAGTGCCCCCTCAATCTGAGCGATCGAATAGTCTCCAGCCTGCAATACCCGCACCGACACTTCGATCAGCGCGCAAATCCCCGGCACATCTTCCTCCGTCGCGGTCCGTAGACGGAATTTCGCCATGCGCGAAGTATAGAAGCACACTTCCTGTAATCAGTAAGTAAAAAACATGTGCCCAATCTTGTCCCTCGCGCACCCTTCGTACTAGACTCCTCCCCATGACGACAACTAAACCTCGCACCCTCAAGCTTCTGGCCACCGCTCTGTTCCTTTCTCTGGTCGCCGCCGCTCCCTCAACGCACAGGACTGGGCCAAAACCCGCCTCGACGCCTCCCCGCGCCACCACGAGTACGTCGCCCTCAAGCACGGCGACCGCACCGTTCAGGCCTTCGTCGTCTATCCCGAGGTCAAAACCAAGGCGCCCGTCGTCATCCTCATCCACGAGATCTTCGGCCTGAGCGACTGGGCCAAGGAGATGGCCGACGAACTCGCCGGACAGGGCTTCATCGTCGTCGCTCCCGACCTGCTCACCGGCTTCGGCCCCAACGGCGGCGGCTCCGACGCCTTCCCCAGCATGGACGCCACCACCAAAGCCGTCTCCGGCCTCGACCCCGCCGTCGTCACCGCCGACCTCGACGCCGCAGCCGACTACGGCAAGAAGATTCCCGCCGGCAACGGCAAGATCGCCACCGTAGGCTTCTGCTGGGGAGGAGGAAAATCCTTCGCCTTCGCCACGCACCGCCAAGACCTCTCCGCCGCCTTCGTCTTCTACGGCCCAGGGCCCGCCGATGTCACCACCATCACGGCCCCCGTCTACGGCTTCTACGCCGGCAACGACGCCCGCATCGGCGCCACAATCCCCGCCACCACCGAAGCCATGAAGGCCGCCGGCAAAAAATATGAACCCGTCACCTACGACGGCGCAGGCCACGGCTTCATGCGCGCCGGCGAAGACCCCACCCAACCCACCGGTAACACCACCCCCGCGATGGCAGCCGCCAACAAGGCCGCACGCGAACAAGGCTTCACCCGCCTCGTCACCCTCATCAAAGAGATGAAGAGCTCACCGATGGCTAGCATCGCATCGCCCAACAAGACACTGTAGCCGCGAAGAAATCCTCAGTCCCTGCGATGTCCTGTCACGACGAAAACTCCGGCACCCCAACAGAGATGGCTGCAATGAAATAATGGAGTCGTGACCGCTTCTCTCAAAACATCGCTGCAGGACCAGCTCGATCGCATCACCCAGAACACCCGCGCTCTCGTCCAGCCGGAGCGCCTCGCCATCTCCGAAAAAGCCACCGCAGACCTCTTCAACACCGGCATCGAAGACCGCATCCTGAAACCCGGCGCGCAAGCCCCGTCCTTCACCCTCGAAGACGCCCGCACCGGCAAGCCCGTCCACTCCGCCGACCTCCTCGCCCTCGGCCCGCTGGTCGTCAGCTTCTTCCGCGGCCGCTGGGACCCCTACTGCGTCACCGAACTCGAAGCCTGGCGCGATCTCTACCCCCAAGTCCGCGAACGCGGCGCACTCTTCGTCGCCATCTCCCCCCAGACCACGCGCCAGAACCACTTCACCCTCCAGCAGCACGCCTCTCCTACCCTCTACTCTCCGACCCCGGCGCCGCCGTCGCCGAAAAATTCGGCATCGCCTACACCATCCCGCCCGAACACCGCCGCTACTTCCAGTCCATCCTCATCAACATCCCCTTCAACAACGCCGGCCTCAGCTACCACAACGCCACCGAAGCCAGTTGGCGCCTCCCGCTCCCCGGCGTCTTCGTCATCGACCGCACCAACACCATCATCTTCGCCGAAGCCCACGCCGACTTCCGCGTCCGTCCCGAACCCGCCGACGTCCTCGCAGCCCTCGACCCAGCTAAACTAAATTCATGATCGACGAAGCCACCTTCCGCCGCGAATCTGACCGCGCCCTCGAAACCCTCAAGCAATCCCTCATCGCCGCCGAAGACGACGATTCCGGCTTCGAGTTCGAAGACAACAACGGCGTCATGAACATCATCTTCGAAAACGGCTCCTCCAAGTTCGTCATCACGCCCAACACTCCCATCCGCCAGGTCTGGATCTCCGCCCAGGCCACCAGCTACAAACTCGACTGGTCCGAGGCCACCCACGCCTTCACCCTTCCCAAGACCGGCGAAGACCTCAAAACCCTTACCCAACGCCTCCTCCGCGAACACCTCAGCAACCCCTCCATCAACCTGCCATAGTCGGGTCCATAAAATTCGTGAGCTGCATCGCCAACTGCGTGTGCTAAAAATGACGCATGCCCAAACATCTTGCCCTGGCCTTGCTCGCCGTCTCTGCATTCGCGTCCGCCCAGCCTCCCGCTGCCCAAACCATCTCCGCCAAAACGGCATCGCATGAAGCACATCAGCGGCTACCTGCCCCTCGACTGGGACGCAAAGGCCGGCAAGCTCTACCTCGAAATCCCAATCTTCGACTCCTCCGGCAAAACCCCTGACATCCTTTACACCCACTCCCTGCCCTACGGCACCGGCTCCAACGACCTCGGCCTGGACCGTGGCCAGATCTCGCGCGGCCAACTCGTCCACTTCGAACGCTCCGGCCCCAAGATTCTCCTCGTCGAACCCAACCAGCGCTTCCGCTCCACCTCGACCGACCCCAACGAGGTCCTCGCCGTCCGCCAGTCTTTCCCTGAGTCCGTCCTCTACGGCTTCAAGGTCGAAGCCGAAGACCCAAGCGGCGCAGTCCTCGTCGACGCCACGGACTTCTTCCTGCGCGATGCCCATGAAGTAGCCGGCGCTCTCACCCGCACTCAGCAAGGCGTCTACAAACTCGACCCCACCCGCTCCACCATCGCCCTCGACGCCACCAAGGCCTTCCCCAAGAACACTGAGGTCGAAGCCATCCTCACCTTCACCACCGACGGCCCCGCCCGTGGCGAGTTCGTCCGCGATGTAACCCCCGACCCCCACGCCCTCACCGTCCGCGAACATCAATCCTTCGTCGAACTCCCCGGCCCCGGCTTTACTCCGCGCCGCTTCGACCCCCGCGCCGGCTACTTCCCCACCACCTATCGCGACTACAACGCGCCCGTCAGCGAAACACTCGACCAGCAGTTCATCATTCGCCACCGCCTCGTCAAGAAAGATCCAAACTGCAAGACAAACTGCGAAGCCGTCGCTCCCATCCAGTACTACGTCGACAGCGGCGCCGCCGAACCCATCCGCACAGCTCTCCTCGAAGGTGCGCGCTGGTGGGATCAGGCCTTCCAGGCCGCGGGCTGGGCCAAAGGTTCCTTCAAAGCTGACATCCTCCCCGCCGGCGCCGACCCGATGGACATCCGCTACAACATGATCGAGTGGGTCCACCGTTACACCCGCGGCTGGAGCTACGGCGCTGCCGTCGTCGATCCCCGCACCGGCGAGATCATCAAAGGCAACGTAACCCTCGGCTCTCTTCGCAGCCGCCAGGACTACCTCATCGACCAGGCCCTCCTGAGCCCTTACCTCGACGGCAAGCCTCTCCCACCCGCCAGCGATCCCATGCTCGCCATGGTCCTCCAGCGCACCCGCCAACTAGCCGCGCACGAGACCGGCCACACCCTTGGCCTCTCCCACAACTTCGCCGCCTCCAGCTTCCCCCACACGCCCGAAGAGTCCGTCTCCGTCATGGACTACCCCCATCCATGGATCACCCTCGACAAGAACGGCGTCCCCAATCTCTCGATAAGCTACCCCGCCAACATCGGTATCTGGGACAAGGTCTCCATCAACTACGGCTATCGTGAATTCGACAAGGCCGGTAAACCCACGGAAGACCCCGCCGCACTCGATGCCATCCTCGGAAGCATCGCAGAAGACCGGCCTCATCTACATCACCGACGAAGACTCCCGTCCCCTCGGCGGAGCCCACCCCCACTCCCACCTCTGGGACAACGGCACCGATCCGGCTGACGAACTCAACCGCATCCTGACCGTCCGGACCGCCGGCCTCGCTCGCTTCGGCGAAAACGCCATCGAAAAGGGCACTCCGATGGCGCAGCTCGAAGACACCCTCGTTCCCCTCTATCTCCTCCATCGCTACCAGGCCGAAGCCACCATCAAAGAGATCGGCGGCCTTGACTATCGCTACAACCTCCGCGGCGACAACCAGCCCAACCCGGAGATCGTCTCTGCCGCCGAACAGAAAAAAGCCCTCGACGCCGTCCTCAAAACTCTCTCTCCGGAAACCCTCACCCTGCCCGAATCTCTCCTCAAGATTCTTCCGCCCCGTCCGCCAGGACTTCCCCGCACGCGCGAGTCTTTCCCGTCTGAAACCGGCCTGACATTCGACCCCATCGCCACCGCAGAATCCGCAGCCGACCTCACACTCAGTCGTCCTGCTCGATCCCGCGCGCGCCTCACGACTCGTCCAGTACCACATGCGAGTCCCTGATGCTCCATCTCTCCGCGGAGTGCTCGAAGCCGTCTCTAAAGCCACAGCCGAGCGTCCCGAAGGCGGTCACACCATGTCCTCCGAGGTCGAGCGTGCCGTAGAGTTCCGCGGTCTCGAAGCCATGCTCTCGCTGGCAGTCAATCCGCAGGCCTCGCAGCCAGGCCCGCGCCATCGCCCGCTCGCACGTCGCCGACCTGCTCAAGGAGTTCACAACCACCCCAGCGCCCACCGACACCGCCGAAGCAATCCATCGCGCCGCGCTCATCGAACGCATCAACGAATTCCAGCGCGATCCGGCAAAATTCGTCCCCGTCAAACCCCTCGAAGCCCCACCAGGCATGCCGATCGGCGACGACGAAATCTTCTAACTCCATCGAGCCCATCCATCGCTTCTCCGCGATAGGATGGGCTCACTTCACTTTGTAGAAAGCCACCAGCCATCCCCGGCGACCCAGCAGCTCTCATCCAGCGGCTCGCTTCGACGCAGCGACTTCACCTTGTTCCAGTTGCCGTTACGAAACGCCTCGCCCAACCGCTGCGCCGTCGTCTCATTCCTCGCCCCAATACACGGTACAAATTGCACCTGCATCAGAAACCGCGCGGCAAACCCGCCTTCCTCGTTCCTCGTGACAAGCAGCATCGCCCCAGTTCCATCCGCAGGAGTCATCGGAAACAAAAGCCGTCCCCCAGGCCGTAACGCATCGAGCCAAACATCCAGCGGCTCAGTCGCCCCCGCATTCACATACAAAACATCGCACGCCGGCAGCGGCGCTTCAGCCCCCGACCTCGCATGCACCGTCACAAAAGGAAACTCCGCCAAATTGCTCACAGCACGCTGCGCAAATTCGGGAACAATCTCATAGGCATCCACCGTGCCCGTCTCTCCCACCAGCTTCGCCAGGATAGTCGTGTAGTAGCCCGTTCCCGCGCCAACATGCACAATCCGCTCCCCACGCTTCAATTCCATCGCAGCGATGCAAAACGCGTGCAACGTCGGCTGTCCATTATTGAAAGGCCCCTCGCCGCCGAGCGACACCACAACATCCTGATACAGAAGCGCAGGATCGTCCGGAGACTCAAGATAACCCGAGCGGGTAAAAACCCTCCACGGCGGAGGCCCCACAAACTGCTCTCGCGGAGTCGATGCGAACGCCGCTTCAAGCTCACTTCCCGGTGCGAGACCCACATTCGCCGTAACTAATTTCGCAAAAAACAATCGATGCGTCAGCGTCCGCTCCGCAGTCATCCTCTAAAGCTATACTTGTTCTCCTCTCCCAGTCATCGGACACGATCCGGTTACTACGCCACCCCATAGCCGCCGTGGTACTTTCATCTGCGGAGATCTCCTATGCCCAAGCACGCCATCGCAATCCTCTGCCTCCTCCTCCCCGCCGCGACAGCGTACGCCGTCCATATCCCGAAGCCCAAGACTCCCTCACAAAGACAAGACCAACTCCGTGCGCGTGCAAACCGACAAAGGCGAAGTCGAAGGCGCTTACACCGCCGACCAGCAAGTCATCGCCTTCAAAGGAATCCCGTACGCCGCGCCCCCAGTAGGTGATCTCCGCTGGAAGCCCCCACAACCCGCGGCCAAATGGAAGCGCATCCTCCCCGCCAAAGACTTCGGCAATCACTGCATCCAGTCGACCTCTTACCCCGACATGGTCTTCCACGACCCCGGCGCCAGCGAGGACTGCCTCACCCTCAACGTCTGGGCTCCGGCCAAAGCCAAGCGCGGCTGCACTGCCTGTCATGGTCTGGATCTACGGCGGCGGCTTCTTGTCAGGTGGCACCTCGGAGAACCGTCAGGACGGCCAGTTCCTCGCCCATCGCAACGTCGTCATCGTCTCCATGAACTATCGCCTCGGCATCTTCGGCTTCTTCGTCCATCCGGAACTCACCGCCGAGTCTGCCCATCACGCCTCCGGCAACTATGGTCTCCTCGACCAGGTGGCGGCGCTGAAGTGGGTAAACACCAACATCGCCGCCTTCGGTGGAGATCCCTCCAACGTCACCATCTTTGGCGAATCCGCCGGCTCCACCTCCGTCAGCGCTCTCATGGCCTCCCCACTCGCCCGCGGCCTCTTCTCCAAAGCTATCGGCGAAAGCGGCTCGGCCTTCCCCAGCTCAAGCCTTCCCATCGAATCTCGCGAAACCCTCGAGAATCGTAACGTGGCCTTTGCCCAATCCGCCTACAACACCTCAAGCCTCGCGGACCTGCGGAAGCTCTCCGCCGACGAGATCCTCCGCGGAGCCACAGCCAAAACATCACCCCCGCCACCCCGATTCGACATCAGCGTCGACGGCTACTTCCTGCCCGACTCCGTTCCCAACATCTACGCCGCAGGCCACCAGGCGCACGTCCCCCTCCTCGCCGGATGGAACGCCGACGAAGTCCGAGGTCGGATCCTTCAGGCCAAAACCCCCACCACCATCGAGACCTTCAAGACCACAGCCCAAACCGAGTTCGGCCCCAAAGCCCAAGACTTCCTCGCCGTCTATCCCGCCTCCACCGACGCCGAAGCCATTCGCTCCGCGGGCGACTTCGCCAGCGACCAATTCATTGCCTTCTCCACCTGGCGCTGGCTCGAGGCGCAGGTGGCCACCGGCCAATCTCCCGTCTACCGCTATCGCTTCGACCTCGGCTCACCAGGGGACGACAATCATCCCGCCATCCTCGGCGCATTTCACTCCGACGACATTGAGTACGTCTTCGGCACGCTCGACTCCCGCCCCGGTGCAAAATGGCGCCCCGAAGACCGCGTCCTCTCTGAGCAAATCGGCTCCTATTGGATCAAACTTCGCCCGCACAGGCGATCCCAACGCCACAGGCCTCCCCACATGGCCCACGTACAACGAGAAAGGCGGATGGCAGGTCATGCATCTCGATGCAACCTCACAGGCCAAACCTGACACTCAACGCGCGCGCTATCTCTTCCTCAACACAGTTTGGGGAAAACCGGCGAACTAGCCCGCGTTCACCAATCCTTCAACAACCACGCATCGTTCCCGTATACTCACACCGCATGGCTAATCCTCCCATTCGCGTGCTCGTCGCCAAACCCGGCCTCGACGGCCACGACCGCGGCGCAAAAATCATCGCCCGCGCCCTCCGCGACGCCGGCATGGAGGTCATCTACACCGGCCTCCGCCAAACCCCCGAGATGATCGTCTCCGCCGCCATTCAGGAGGATGTCGACTGCATCGGCCTCTCCATCCTCTCCGGAGCCCACAACGTCATCGTCCCCCGCATCACCCAACTCCTGCGCGAACAAAAGGCCGAAGACATCCTCCTCGTCCTCGGCGGCACCATCCCCGACGAAGATCAGCCCAGCCTAAAAGAAAACGGCGTCGCCGCCATCTTCGGACCGGGAACGCCGCTCGAATCCACCATCACCTTCATCCGCGAAAACGTAAAACCCCGCACCCTGCTCATCAAGTAGCCGCAAGCCCAGGTGCCCCATCCTTGAGTCTCACCGCAGGGTGGTTCGCGCGACGCGCGCACCTTATCCTACCAAGGCAGAGGCTTCCCCAAGTGGACATACGCACCCGTCGGCCCGCTATCCTGCAGCGTCGCCAGTTCCACCGAAGTCTTCGCCCCGGTCTCAATATCCAATTGCGCGCCCTCGCCGCCCATATCCGTCTTCACCCATCCCGGATGCGCCGAGTTCACCTTGATCTTCGTATCCTTCAACTCATGCGCCAGATGAATCGTAAACGAGTTCAGTGCCGCCTTCGACGAGTCATACGCGAACATCTTCGCATCATAGATCGGCGAACCTGGTGTCGCATGCAGCGTCAGCGATCCCAGAATGCTCGACAGATTCACAATCCGTACCGCCCAGACTCTTCTTGAGCAGAGGCAGCAGCGTCTGCGTCAATCCCACAACCGCAAAGAAGTTCGTATTAAACGTCTTCCGCAACATATCCTGTGACGTCTTCGTGGTCTCATTACCCTTCCAGCTGTCATACAGAACGCCCGCATTGTTGATCAAAATATCGAGCACGCCATAATCCTTCTCGATCAGCTTCTTCACGGCTTCATAATCTGCCGCGTTATCCACATCCAGCTTCACCGCGCGCGCATCCACGCCATCTTTCTTCAACTCCGCAACGGCCTTCTCGCCCTTTTCAATATCCCGCGCCCCCACCAGCACCGTAATCCCCAACTTCCCCAACTGCCGCGCCGTCTCCAGCCCAATTCCCTTATTTGCGCCCGTAATCAACGCAACCTTCTTTTCGCTTCCGCCATCGATATCACCTCATCCTGAAATCTGACCACAATGCACTATCAGATGAGACACGCGGCAAAACGTTCCGCATATTTCGCAGGCAAAGACCGCTTTTTCATATCCTCACCAACACAAACATGCATCGTCTCGCCCTCGCACAGCAGCACCCCATCCGCAACCCGCAAAATCCTGTAACCAAATTTGATCACCGCACCCCGCGCTGCCAGCAGCCGCGTCTCCACTACCAGTTCATCGTCATACCGCGCAGGAACCCGATACCGCACATGCGCATCCACCACCGTGATCCCGCACCCTTCTTCAATCTCCATCCGCTTGTAATCCAATCCCAGCCCGCGGATGAACTCCACCCGTCCCACCTCAAACCAGATCAGATAATTCGAGTGATACACCACCCCCATCTGATCCGTCTCCGCATACCGCACCCGCACCCGCGCCTCATGCACAGGCCTTCCCGTCATAGCTTCACTCATCGAATCAGTGTACCGATTTAAGCCCGCATCCCAATCCGGTGTCATCGGTGCAAATCGGTGTTAAGTCTTCCAAACCGGCTTCCTCTTCTCCAGAAACGCCGCCACCCCTTCGCGAAAATCATGCGTCCCCCGAGCCCCCGCATTCGCCGCCAAAGCCGCCGCCAGAGCCTCATCCAGCCATGCCTTATTCTGAGCCGCCAGCAACCGCTTCGTAGCCCCCAGCGCCTCCGGACTATTCCCCTTCAACACTCCCACAAGCTCCGCGCAACGAGCCTCCAGCTTCTCCGCCTCCATCACCTCATTCACCAATCCCAGCCGCATCGCCTCATCAGCCGAAAACAACCGCGCCGTCAGCAAAAGGTCCCGAGCCCGTTTCTCCCCAATCTGCAGCGTCAAAAACGCCGACACCACCGCCGGCACAAACCCGATCCTTACCTCCGTATATCCAAACTTCGCCCCCGGAGCCGCCAGCGTAAAGTCACACATCGTCGCCAACCCTGTCCCTCCGGCAATCGCCGGCCCCTGCACCAGCGCGATCGTTGGCTTCGGCAACTCAAACAGCGTTCGAAAAAGCCGCGCAATCCGCTCTAGCATCCGCAGTATACTCCGCCTCTGACCTATCGTTCATCCCTTGCAGCGCACTCAAATCCAATCCAGCACAAAACGCCTCACCCGCCCCCGCAAACACAACCACCCGGCAATCGCTCCGTACGCAGCCTCCTCCATCGCCAGCATCAACTCTTCCTGCATCTCCGGCGTCATCGCATTCCGCCGCTCCGGACGATTCAGCGTAATCCGCCGAACCCCATCCTCATCCCTGACCAAAATCGTCGAATAACCCACAAACCCTCCCATGCACAAATCTGCTAACAACCCAACTAGCTAACTCGCTAACCAGCTGCCTTACTGCACTCTCTCCCCATACTTCCGAGAAATCTCCGCACTAGCCGCAATCAAACCATCCAGCGGCCGCAGCGGAGGCAACTCCGCTCCCAACTCCTTCAACTCCGCCAGCAAAACCTCCGTAGCCACATTCCCCACCAGCGCATCCTGCGCAAATGGACACCCTCCCAACCCGCCAATCGCCGCATCGAACCGCCTGCACCCCGCCTCATACGCCGCACGAATCTTCGCCGCAGCATTATCTGGCCGCGCATGCAGATGCACGCCAATCTCCATATTGTCATGCACCGCCATCACATCGCTCACCACATCCGCTCACCTGCTTCGGCGTCGCCAACCCCACCGTATCCGCCAGCGAAATCTGCCTCACCCCGTTATCCGCCAGCAGATCGCAAGCCGCCACCACCTCATCGATATCCCACGCCTCGCCATAAGGATTCCCAAACGCCATCGAGATATACGCCACAACATCCATCCCCGCCTTATACGCCAGCGTCCCCACCTTCTCCAGTTCCTCCAGCGACTCCTCCGGCGTCTGTCCCTGGTTCCGCTGCAAAAAAGTCGGCGAGACCGAATAAGGAAACCCCATCGTCTGCACGCTCCCCGTCTTCACCGCCCGCTCTGCCCCCTTCGCATTCACGACAATCCCAATAATCTCGACATCATCCGGCGGATCCAGATACTCCAGCACCAGCTCCGAGTCCGCCATCTGCGGTACCGCCGTCCGCGAAACAAAGCTCACCGCATCGATATGCTTGAACCCCGCCGCAATCAACACCCGCAGATAGTCCGCCTTCACCTCCGCCGGCATATTCTTCGGCAACCCCTGCCAAGCATCCCGCGGACACTCAATAATCTTCACCATTTCACTCATTAGACCCTCTAAGATGCGTCATCTCGACCGTAGCGAAGCGTAGTGGAGAAGCCGCCCTGAGCGAAGTCGAATGGGCCCCCCGCATTTCGCTTTTGCTTGTTTTTAATCCGTTCAATCGATGCAAATCCGTGTTAAGTCTTCTCTCCAGCAAGAATTCACTCACGTCTGCAAAACCCCCGGATTAAACTTCGCCACCTCCGGATTCAAAGCCGCCGCCTCCAGCGCCGTCATCAGCACCTCCCGCGTCTTCACCGGATCAATAATCGCATCGATCCAAAGCCGCGCCGCCCCATACCTCGGATCAGCCTGCGCATCATAAGTCGCCTTGATCTCGTCGAAAATCCCCTTCCGCTCCTCCTCCGAGATCGTCTTCCCGCCACGCTCCAACTGCTTCACCCGAACCTCAACCAGAGTATTCGCCGCCGAAGCCCCACTCATCACCGCATACCTAGCCGTCGGCCACGCAAATAAAAACCGCGGATCATAAGCCTTCCCACACATCGCATAGTGCCCCGCACCAAAACTCCCCCCGACAATCACCGTAATCTTCGGCACCACACTCGTACTCACCGCCGAAACCATCTTCGCCCCTGCGCGAATAATCCCACTCCACTCCGCGTCCTTCCCCACCATGAACCCATTCACATCATGCAAAAAAATCAGCGGCACCAGGCTCTGATTGCAATCCATAATGAACCGCGCCGCCTTCTGCGCACTCTCCGTATAGATCACCCCGCCAAACTCCGTCCGCTTGCTTCCATCGAGCGCCGTCTGCGACTGGTGCACCTTCTGGTTCGCCACAATCCCCACCGCCCGCCCCCAATCCGCGCATACCCACACAACACCGTCCGCCCAAAATCCGCCTTATACTCATCAAACTCGCTCCGATCGACAATCCGCGCAATCACCTCATGCATGTCGTAAACATTGCTCGCCGCCTTCGCCGGATCAGGATCAATCAACCCATACAAATCCTCTACTGCAAACCGCGGGGCATCCTTCACCGCATCAAAAGCCACCCGGTTGAACACCTCAGCCCCGTTCGCTAGGCCCTGCTCGACCCAATCTTTCCCACCAAAGAACGTAACCGCGCAAGGCACAAATGATCGTTCGGCTCCTTGAAGTCCACCGTCCCCGAGATCTCCGCATGCATCGAAGCCCCACCCAACTCCTCCGCCCCGGTCTTCTGTCCAATCGCCGCCTGCACCAGCGAAGGCCCCGCCAGAAACAACCCCGAACCCTCCGTCATCAACACCGTATCCGTCATCACGGGCAAATAAGCCCCACCGGCTACGCACATCCCCATAATCGCCGTAATCTGCGGCACCCCCAGCGAGCTCATCACCGCGTTATTGCGAAACACCCTTCCAAAATCATCCGTATCCGGAAACACATCCTCCTGCAGCGGCAAAAACACCCCCGCCGAATCCACCAGATACAACGTCGGAATCCGGTTCTCCATCGCAATCGTCTGCGCCCGCAGAACCTTCTTTGCCGTCATCGGAAAGAACGCCCCAGCCTTCACCGTCGCATCGTTCGCGATGATCATGCACAGCCGTCCACTCACCCTGCCCAGCCCGGTCACCACCCCCGCCGCCGGCGCCCCGCCATACTCTTCATACATCCCACGCGCCGCCCAAAGCCCCAACTCCAGGAACTCCGAACCCTCGTCCAGCAGCAGCTTCAGCCGCTCCCTGACGGTCAGACGTCCCTTCGCCCGCTGAGCCTCCGCCGCCTTCGCCCCTCCCCCCAGCCGAATCTCATCTTCCTCTGCTCGCAACGCGGCCATCAACACCCGCAGCGCCTCGCGATTCGCCCCAAACCGCGCCGCCTTCCGATCCACCTTCGACTCCAAAACATTCTCCGCCGTCAAATCCGCCATCACACCATCCAGTAAAATTCGTGTCGTCTAGCATCTTAGCCACACAACACACTCAACGTCTCCCCCGAAGACGTGAGCTTATCCGCACCGCGCGCTCTCGACGCCACCAAGGAGACGGAATGACCATGAGCATCCACCTCGCAAGGCTCTTCCTCACCACAGCCGTTCTTGTCGCCACAACTCTCTGCTCCGTCCCAAACCGTCACCCCAACCGACCACGACAAATCCATCGATCTCTCCGTCGGAGACCACACCAAGGTCCACCAGATCCTCACCGCCCTTCAGCAAGCCGTCGCCAAACACAACGCCCCCGCCGTCGCCGCCCTCGTCCACTACCCCATCAAGGTCAACCCCGGCAACAGGCCCTTCGTCGTCAAAAACGAGAAGGCCTTCATCAATGACTACGACCGCATCATCACTCACGACATTCAGGACGCCATCTTCAAACAGACCTACGCCAACCTCTTCGTCAACTCCGAGGGCGCCATGATCGGCGACGGCGAAGTCTGGATCACCGGCTTCTGCCGCGACAAGTCCTGCAAACAATCCGACATCAAGATCGGCACCATCCAGGACACCAAAAACCTCAAACCCTAGCCGCCAAGAATCGGATGGCCCTTCATTTGCGGTCCCATTGCAAAGGGTGGGTTATCGTGCGAAGCACGACCGCACTCCTCACCCGTTGCACTACCATCAAAATCACGATGCAACTCCAACCCACCGACGCACTCCTCGTCATCGACGTCCAGAACGACTTCATGCCCGGCGGAAACCTCGCCGTCCCCGACGGCGACGCCATCGTCCCCCTCATCAACACCCTCGCCAAAAAATTCGACCACGTCATCCTCACCCAGGACTGGCACCCGCACCAGCACATCTCCTTCGCCTCCACCACGCCGCAACAAACAAGCCCTTCGAAGTCATCCAGGTCCACTACGGCCCCCAAACCCTCTGGCCCGATCACGTCATCCAGCACACCGAAGGCGCAGCCTTCCACCCAGCCCTGCACATCCCCCACGCCGAACTCATCCTCCGCAAAGGCTTCCGCCGTCACATCGACAGCTACTCAGCCTTCCTCGAAAACGACCACCGCACCCCCACAGGTCTCGCCGGCTACCTCCGCGAACGCAACCTCAGCGCCTCTTCCTCTGCGGCCTCGCCTACGACTTCTGCGTCCGCTACTCCGCCATCGACGGCCATAACCTCGGCTTCGAAACCATCGTCATCGAAGACGCCACCCGCCCCGTCAACCTCCCTAACAGCGTCGACGAAACCAACGCAGCTCTGGCCGCTGCAAACATCCCCCGCATCCATTCCAACAAAATCCCCTAACCGGAATTGATCCGTGTTCATCCGTGGAGATCCGCGGTCGTCGCGCCCGCTAACCCCAACTCACCCTCCAGCCCCAACTCCCCGGCTCGCGCCTGCATCGCCCGCAAACAATTCCCCACATGTTCGTCCACACTCAACCCCAGCAACTCCGCCCCACCCGTAATATCCTCCCGCATCACCGCCCGAGCGAACGCCTTATCCTTCATCTTCTTCTTCACCCCCGCCACCTCCACATCCCGGATCGACTTCGTAGGCTTCACCAGCGCACAAGCCGTCAAAAATCCCGCCAGCTCATCACAAGCAAACAGCGCCTTATCCAAATGCGACTCCCGCGCAACCCCCGAATAGTCCGCATGCGCCAACACCGCATGCAAAACATCCTCGCCCCACCCCAACTCCCGCATCCTTTCCACCCCCACAAACGGATGCTCCTCCTTCGTCGGGTGCCGCTCATAGTCCATGTCATGCAGCAGACCCGCACAGGCATACTTCTCCGCCAACGCATCCGCCTCCGCGCCACTCAATCCCAACCGCTCCGCCTCCATGCGCCCATAAGCCTCAACACAAACCGAAACCGCCAGTCCATGCTTTCGCAGACTCTCGCCCTTCGTCCACTCTTCCAGCAACGCCAGCGCCTGCGCGCGTCCCAATCCCTCGCTCATGCGAACACTCCTTTTCTTCCAATCTAACCGCACACACAACCACGCCCAAACCGCAACGCAAAGTTACCACCTTGGTTCCTTTCCGGTTTTTTTCGGTTTTCTTCGGCATTTCCACCGTTTTCCTGTTGACTGAAATTAATACCAGTGTCAATCTAGGCACATCGCACGATCCGTTATCGGACATGCGCTGCGGTCCTTGCTCTGGGTCCGCCCGCGTCAAGACAACTTATGGCAACCATGATGGCACCCGTCGAACAACGTGAGGTCCTGCGTTGTGATCATTGCAGTCTGGTGCAGTTTCGGACAGCGAACGCTCTGTGCCGCCGCTGCCACAAATCCCTCGAGGTCGAGGAGCCCGAACCAGCTCCCGCTCCTCTCGCAATCGTCCCCCCGCCCGCAGCAGCAGAAGGCGGACTTCAGGTAGCCGCCGCCGTTCGCGACCTGCGCCACGTGCGCAATCTCTCGCAGCGGCAGCTCGCCACCCGCATGGGCGTTCCCCGCACCTACATCTCGAAGATCGAGAACGGCAAGGCCGTACCGACCCTGTCTTCTCTCGATCGCCTCGCCCGCGCCCTTCAGGTCGACATCTCCACCCTCCTGCGAGACTCCAACACGCGCCATCGCGACGAGACCGCGGTCCTCATGACCGATCCCTTCCTCGCTGAGATCGCCATGTACACCTCGCAGCTCGACGAGCTCCAGCGCTCCATCTTCCTCAACCACGTTCGCGAGCTCGCCGCCGGCCGTCGCCGCACCGCCTAACGGCCTGCTTGCAACACCTCTCCCAATCCTCCGGAGAGCGTCGCCGCCAAGGTGCCGCTCTCCTCTCCAATCCCCTTTTTTGCGCCGTATCTCCAATCCCCTCTGCATCGCAAAGTCGTTCATTGCACACCCCTCATCGGTGTGCTAGCGTCAATAATTGCGAGGTAGCTTTTTGCGCGCAATAACACCCCCTTCGAGCCGTACTCCCGTGCACAGCCACGTTCCCAATCGCAGCCACGAACTCTCCCCCGACGAGCTAAACCTCTACCGGCAGCTCGACCCCTCCCGTCTCCCCCAGCACGTCGCTATCATCATGGACGGCAATGGCCGCTGGGCCGGCAAACGAGCTCTCAAGCGCTTCCTTGGCCACCAGCAGGGAGCAGAGTCCGTCCAGTACGTCGTCGAGACCGCCTCCCGCATCAATCTCCCCTTCCTCACCCTCTACGCCTTCTCGCTCGAAAACAACCTGCGCCGCCCAAAATCCGAGGTCAGCTTCCTCATGAAGCTCCTGAAGAACTACCTCGTCGGCAACGTTAAGCGCATGAACGACAACAACGTCCGCATGGCCTACATCGGCCGCACCCACGACCTCCCGCAGGAAGTCCAGGAGACCATGCAGTGGGCCATGGAGGCCACCGCACGCAACACCGGAACCACCCTGACCCTCGCCCTCAACTACGGAGCCCGCTCCGAGATCGTCGACGCCGTCCGCCACATCCTCACCGACCTCACCACCGAAGCCCACTCCCGCGGCTGCTCCGTCGAAGACCTCCTCGGCGCCGGTGCGCTCGACGCCCTCGACGAGTCCACCATTTCGCGCGCCCTCTACACCGCGCACATGCCCGACCCCGACCTCATCATCCGCACCTCCGGCGAGCAGCGCATCTCCAACTTCCTCCTCTGGCAGATCGCCTACTCCGAGATCTTCGTCACCGACCGTCTCTGGCCCGACTTCCGCGGCATCCATCTCCTCGAAGCCATCGCCGACTACCAGCGCCGCGAACGCCGCTTCGGAGGCCTCGGCGAATCCACCGACGAAGCCGTCGCCACCCTCCAGCCCGCCGAAGAAGTTGCCGCCGAGATCCAGGACCACCTCGTCCCCAAATCGAACCCAAGGCACGAGACAAAATCGGAACCCAAATCCGACCACGTCCTCACCCGCCGCTACTATAAAAATTGTCTTGGACCCCAGGATGTCCTCCCATCGGAGCACGAAGTCCTTCGCTTATCTGCTGGCCATTAACTGAAAAATTTAGCTTGTTCCCACTGATGCCAGCGGCTACACTTGCTGCCTCCCCGCGCATTCAGCTTCTCAATTCCTTCCCTGGAGGGGTCACCGTGACCTCGAGTCTCCTGTACTCGGCCCATCGTCATCGCTCTCATTCTTTCTCTGGCTCGACGTCTCTCGCCAAGCTTCGTTGATGTGGTTCCTCCTTTACGCAGCCGTCCTCCAAAAGAACCTGAACGCGGGGTGGGGAAGGGTGTGAGAGTTACCGAGGTGGATGGCACAGTGGTCGAAGGTGTTCTCGCCTCAATAGACCGGACTCATTTCAAGTCACACCTCACAAGTCCGTACAGCCAATGACGATCCCTAACGCACGTGTCCATGAATTGAGCAATGACGGTCTGTCTCATGGCGCGAAGATTGCCATCATTGTCGGTATTTGTCTGGTCGCCTTCATAGCAGCGTTCATGTGTAAGTGGCGTTGGATTGCCTGCCGACGATTCTAAACACTGTCCATCCTCGCGTTGAAACCAAGAGCTTCCGGCCGACAGGAAGCTTACTAGTCCTGCCTCACACCCTCTCAATCTGCTTCGCCGCCGCATCGATGATGTCCGTAATCGCATGGATCTGCTCTGTCGTCAGCGGCCCTCGCTTCATCCGGAGCGCCATGCCGGAAATTCGCGACTGCCCGCTCAATCTGTTGGGTCTGCTCGCCGCCATGTTCTCCGCGAATGTGATCCATCCTGGCAAACAAAGCATCCACCAGCGCCTTGTTCTCCGCTAGCGCCTTCGATCCCTCCTCGGTGATCGTGTACAAGCTTCCGCGTGCCCGTCGGTCACCACCGTCGCATGGCCCATCTCCTCCAGCATCGTCAGCATCGGATAAACCACGCCCGGACTCGGCGCATAACTTCCGCCCAGCCGCTCCTGGATCGACTTGATGATCTCGTACCCATGACTCGGCTTCTCCGAAATCAGCTGCAAAATAACGTAACGCAGATCGCCCGCGCCAAAAAATCGCATCGGCCCGCCACGTCCGCCCCGGAATCCCTCTCTGAATCCATGCCGCCCGCCGCCAAACTCCCCTCGGCCGCCGCAATGTCGATGTTCCCCGTGTCTCTCTCCACGGCCTTCTTCCCGACCATGGAAACCTCTGAAATATTCGGATTGTTCGTTTTCGTTTCTCATGTCGCAAACTGTATCAAGATATATCTTGATATGTCAAGACCGTTACATACTCCTAACCGCCATTCCATATATCCTGTCTAAGTCCAATGAAACGAATTCTTACCGCTGCAGTGCTCATCCTCGCCGTCCTGGCCCTCATCTTCTTCGGCAAGCAATGGATGATCACGCTCTTCTCCGCCATCGTCGCTGAGCTGGCCGCCTACGAATATTTGAAGCTGGCCGCCGTCGGCGCCGAGTCCCATGGAGCCAAACTCCGCATCCCCATCTGGTGGATGGCCCTCGGCACCATGCTGGCCTTCGTCGTCACCCTGCCCGACTTCCCCCTCGAAGCCCAGCTCCCCGTTCTCAGCGCCCTCACTCTCGCGCTCTTCGCCTGGAACGGCTTCCTCTCCCCCCTCGTCCAGGTCCTTCCCGACACCGCACAAGGTCTCTTCGGCCTCATCTGGATCGCCTACCCCCTCACTCTCATCCCCCTCCTCTGGAAGCAGGAAGATGGCCCAGCTCTGCTCCTCTTCCTCATGGTCTGCGTCTGGTCTGGAGACACCGCCGCCCTCTATGTAGGCCGCGCCTTCGGCAAACACAAGCTCGCACCCCGCCTCAGCCCCGGCAAAACCTGGGAGGGCTCCATCGCCTCCATCGCCGGCAGCATCCTCATCGCCGCCCTCGTCGTCTACATCTCCGACACCCTCAGCGCCCGCGGCAACACCATCCTCCACATCTCCGAACCCCTCTGGCAGACGCTCGTTCTCGCCGCAATCGTCAATATCGCCGCCCAGCTCGGCGACCTCCTCGAATCCGCCATCAAACGCGGCGCAGGCGTCAAAGACTCCGGCACCATCCTCCCCGGCCACGGAGGCATCCTCGACCGCATCGACGCCCTCCTCCTCGCCGCACCAATCCTCTGGTTCGCCCTCCTCTTAAAGGACTACTTCGGCCTCGGCCGCTTCTAACTTCGAGGATAAAAGCTAGGGTTTTTCCCAGTTACGCAAAAGACGCCCAAGGGCTACTTTTATACCCAACACAGCCAGTCTTCTGTGAACGTTTTGTCTTTTAAGAAGCACCGACACTTACCCCGTTTAGGACCAGGGTCTTATTGCTCACTCGGGAGGGTTCCCCAGCTTCATATGGGCCCGTTTTCTAAACCTGGCAGGCCTATCTCCGCAGATTGGCCATGAAACCAACCTATCAGGGACTTCACCGGAAATGATTCGCGAGGTAGAGACGATATGAGCTTCTTAAAGAGATTCTCCACACACACAACTAACCTTAGCCGGCCGCAATACTCGTTCTCATCGCAGGAGCCATTCTGTAGGGCAAGTGACTTGGATCGAATATTCTTGCGAAGATGGAGTCTGCCACTTCGGCGCCTCCGGACGGCACGACTGGAAGCAAGACAAGCAGGATGCCAAGGACATCGATCAGCGGTCGACCCTGACGCAGTGGACTCAGTAAAAAAAATGAGCGCCTATCTACGCTCTCTCAAGGTCTTCCAGGTGCAGGGAGCCATCACCCACGATGATGTCCTCGAGGACGGACTGATCATTCAATCCAGCAGCAAAGTCGACATGCTCGCTGCCAAGCCCAACCGGCTGCGCGCCGAGGTCACCAGCGATGACAAGCACAGACTCTATCTCTACGACGGAAAAACCTTCACCGCGTGGGGAAAGCTGAATAACTACTATGCAACCGTTCCCGCACCGCCAACCATCCCCGAACTATTTAAGCAAGTCGACGAAAAGTTCGACATCGAACTGCCCCTTATCGACCTCTTCAAATGGGGAACCAACGAAGACGATATCAATAAGATCCAGACCGCCATTGACGCCGGTCCCACAAGCGTCGAGGGCGTCACCTGCGAGCAGTATGTCTTCCACCAGGAGGGCGTCGACTGGCAGGTCTGGATTCAGCTCGGAGACTATCCTCTCCCCCGCAGGCTAGTCATCACCACCCTCACCGACGAGGCAAGGCCGCAGCACACCATGACTCTTGCCTGGAACCTCGCGCCCTCCTTCAACGACGGTGCATTCGTCTTCGATCCGCCGCCTGATGCCAAGCGCATCCTCTTCGAAGGGCAAACCGCCGACGACACCAAGAAAGGGAAATAAGGTGACACCTATGAAGCGATCAACTCAGATCTTCGCCCTATTCGCCATCGCAATCCTGGTATCCGGAATGACACTTTCCGCCCAACGCGGCGGCGGCGGCGCCGCGGCGGTGGCGGAGGTGGTGGTGGTGGCGCAGCCCGCAGTGGTGGTGGTGGTGGTGGCGCATCCGCGGTAGCGGCGGCGGTGGTGGTGGCGGCGGCGGTACCCGCAGCAGCGCTCGAACCAGCGTCAACTCGACTCCCGCCAATCGCGCCGCAACCAGGGCGCCAATCGCGGCGGCTAACCAAGGTGCCAATCGCGCCGCCAACGCCAATCAGGGTGCCAATCGCAACGGCAACGGCAACCAAACGCAAATCGCAACACCAACGTAAATCAGAACGTCAATAGAAACACCAACGTAAACCAGAACGTCAACGTGAATCGCAATGTCAACGTAAACACTAGCGGTGGCTACTACGGTGGAGGAGGAGGCTATTACGGCGGCGGAGGCTGCTGCTATGACTCGCATCCCGTCGCCGGGGCCCTTGCAGTCACAGCCGCAGTAGCGGTGACGGCTGCAGCCATCGGTTCGATCGTCAACCAGCCGCCCGCTGGCTGCGCAACGCAAATCGTCAATGGATTGGCCTACCAAAACTGCAACGGCACCTGGTACCAGCCTCAAATGTCAGGCAGCAACACCACATACGTCGTCGTCAACGCGCCATAGCGACCGCGCCGGCCCTCGAACACTACCGAGGGCCGGCTGAAAGTCCAAACCTTTCGCAGACTCGAAGAAATGGCGTCCCTCCCCTCGCCTCCATCTTCGAGTCTGCGAAAATAGAACTCGTGAAGAAACTGGCAATCCTCGGCTCCACCGGCTCCATCGGCAACTCCACCCTCTCCATTTGCGAGTCCTTCCCTGACCGCTACCAGGTCATCTCCCTTGCCGCCGGCGCCAATATCGACGCCGCATTCTCCCAATGCCTGCGCTGGCGTCCCAAAGTCATCTCCCTCTCCACCGAGCAACTGGCCGCAACCCTAAAATCCCGCCTCAATAGCCGAAGGCATCACCAACATCGAAGTCCTCCACGGCACCCCCGGCAGCATTCATGTCGCCACCCTTCCCGAAGTCAACTTCGTCGTCTCCGCCATAGTCGGAGTCGCCGGCCTCGAAGCCACCTACGCCGCCGTCTGCGCCGGCAAAACCATCGGTCTCGCCAACAAGGAGTGCCTCGTCGCCGCTGGCGAACTCATCATCGCCGCCGCGCGCAAACACAACGTAGCCCTCCTGCCCATAGACTCCGAGCACAACGCCGTCCACCAGTGCATGCGCGGAGGAACCCCCGCCGAAGTCAAACAAGTCTGGCTCACCGCCTCCGGTGGCCCCTTCCGCAACACCCCCCTCGCCGACTTCGACCGCATCACGCCCGCCCAGGCCCTCAAACATCCCACCTGGGTCATGGGTCAGCGCATCACCATCGACTCTGCCACCATGATGAACAAGGGCTTCGAGGTCATCGAAGCCTGCCGCCTCTTCGACCTCCCTCCCGCGCAGGTCCGCGTCACCATCCACCCTCAATCCACCGTCCACTCCCTCGTCGAATTCGTCGACGGCAGCATCCTCGCCCAGATCTCCATCACCGACATGCGTCTCCCCATCCTCTACGCCCTCGCCTATCCCGAGCGCGTTCCCGTCACCGAAAGAGAATCCCTAACCTTCGACCTCACAACGCTGAGTCAGCTCGACTTCTCCCAGCCCGACCTCACCCGTTTCCCCTGCCTCCGACTCGCCTACGAGGCCGCCGAAACCGGAGGCCGAGCCCCTATCGCCCTCAACGCCGCCGACGAGATCGCCGTAGCCGCCTTCCTCGCCGGAGATATTCCATTCCTTGGCATTCCACGTACAATAGAGACAGTGCTACAGCTAACATCCGGTCCGTCCCCGGCGTCTATCTCCGATGTGCTCCAAGCTGATCTTGCCGCGCGTCACACTGCGCGCGAAGTGATTGCCAGCCTGTCCACCACCGCGCGATGATAGCCAGAATTCCAACCCCTTGAACGAGGTCTCCCCGCCTTCATGTCCACAGTCATCCAGCTTCTAATCGTCCTCGGCATCATGGTTCTGGTCCACGAGTTTGGCCACTTCGCCGTCGCAAAACTCTGCGGCATCCGCGTCGAGGTCTTCTCCATCGGATTTGGCAAGCGCCTCTTCGGTTTCCGCCGCGGCGACACGGAATACCAGATCTCCGCCATCCCTCTCGGCGGCTACGTCAAAATGGCTGGCGAGATGGGCTTCGGAGGCGAAACCCTGGAGTCGGGCTCCGTCAACCCCACCGACCCGGGCGACTTCAATGCCCATCCCCGCTGGCAGCGCATCCTCGTCGCCCTTGCAGGCCCCATCGCCAACTTCCTCCTCGCACTCGGCCTCATGACTGGCGTCTACATGCTCCACAACGAAGTGGACGAGTACAAAGATGGCCCCGCCCTCGCCGACTACGTCCAGGTCAAATCCCCCGCCGCAAAGACCGGCATCCAGTCCGGCGACCTCATCGTCCACTACGACACCATCGAGAACCCCACATGGGACGACGTCGCCAACCGCTCCGTCCTCAATCTCAACCAGACCATCCCCTTCTCCTTCGTACACGACGGCCAGCGCACCGACACCCGCATCTTCGTCGAATCCAAGGGCCGCCCCGAGGACTTCTCACCCTTCGACCAGCTCGGCTTCATCCCCAAGATGCAGAACACGCCGGTTCAGGTCAATTCCCTCGAAGCCTCCATGCCCGCCGCCCACGCCGGCCTCAAAGTCGGAGACAAGATTGTCAGCATCGACGGCAACCAGCTCCACTCCGTCGCCGCCATCCTGACCTACCTGCAGGACCAGGCAGGCAAAACCGCCAATCTCATCGTCTCGCGCAATGGCGCCAACGTATCCCTTCAAATCACTCCCCAATTCACCGACATCGGCGACGGCACCAAGGGCTACCGCCTCGGATTCGGTTATCTTCGGCCGCCTGTCAAAGTCGAGCGCCTGCCCTTCCCACAAGCCTTCGGCGAATCCGTGAAGTTCAACAAAAAGGGTTCGCTCTTCATCGTCGAAGTCCTCAAGCGCCTCTTCACCCATCAGGTCTCCGTCAAGAGCCTCCAAAGCCCCATCGGCATCGGTCAGCAGATTCACGAGGCCTATGAGCAGCCGGGCTGGACGCCGCTCATCGGCACCATGAGCCTCATCTCGCTCAACCTCGGCATCTTCAATCTGCTCCCTATCCCGATCCTCGATGGCGGCATGATTCTCTTCCTCATCATCGAAACCATCATGCGCCGCGACGTCAACCAGCAGATCAAAGAGCGCATCTATCAGGTCGCCTTCGTCTGCATCCTCGCCTTCTTCGCCTTCGTCATCTTCAACGACCTAACCCGCCTAAACCTCTTCTCCAAACTCAAACCATAATCCCGTCGCCGTTGCTATTTGCCATTGCATTTGTCTTTTGCTGTTGCCGTCGCTTTTGGGATTAGCGTGGGGCTTTAGCCCCACGAATCACGCACGCTCCATAAAAGGGGCTTTAGCCCCGGGCCTCTTCCACCATGCCACGAGCCCCACAAGAACTCCGAACTTACTTCATCACAACCGTAACCGCCAATCGCAGACGACTCTTCCAGGCCGAACAAAACGCTTCGTTATTCATCGAGATCCTTCAAGACCAACGCGCGAAAAATCGTCTCCAACTCCACGCCTTTGTTGTCATGCCCGACCACGCACACCTTCTGCTCACTCCAGCCCCAGATATCTCTCTCGAAAAGACAATCCAATACATCAAAGGCGGATTCTCTTTCCGCCTCAATAGCAATCTCGACGTCTGGGAACGAAGTTACGACAGCCGCCGCATCACCGACCCCCACGACTACTCCACCCACATCAACTATATCCACCAAAACCCCGTCCGCGCGAACCTCGCCTCCAACCCTGATCTCTACCCCCACTCAACCGCCAACCCGATCCACCCATCCGATCCGACTCCAAATCACCTCCACTAAGCCCCCCGCAACTCCGCCACAATCTCCCCCACAGCCTTCCGAGCCTCGTCCTCCCGATCGGGAGGAAAACTAATCGCCCCAACGCGAGCATGACCACCCCCGCCATACCGCTCGCAAATCTCCGCCAAATTCACTAACTCCGATGACGGACGCGAAGTCCATGGATTCGTCCCCACAGAAATCTTCGTCCGAAAGCTCGACTTGCTCAGCCCAACGTTATAAGTCGCCTCCGGACATAGGTAGTACGGAATAAATTTGTTGTACCCCTCCATCGGCGTATCCGAAATATCAAACGTAATCACGCCGCGATCCATCGTAGCTCGCGATCGAATCAACTCCAGTGCCGCCCTGTGCCGTTCCATGAGAGGCCCAAGCAACTCCTGCACAAAACCCTGATCCAGCACCTCCTGCAGACTCATCTCCGTCAGCAGAGGAATCACCCGTTGCACCAGAGAACTATCCGCCGCGCTTTCAATCACCATCGTCAACTTCATCGCCGGCTCGGCCATCTCCACCGCAGCCTTGGCGCTCTCATACCGAGCCCCATCAACAATATCCGCCCACTTGATCAACTCCAGCACCGGAGCCGTGTTGAACCCAAAATCCAACTGCGCAATATGAGCAATCCAGCTCGTGCACGAGATGTAGTTCGGGATTGAAAAACTTCCGCATTCGCTGCGAACCATCCGCTTGCCCCGCCTTGAAATTCTTCTCATCCTCCGACGTCAAAAACGCGCTCTGATGATGGTCGAACCACCACGTCACCTTGGGCGAAGCCGAATACTTGAAATCCACAATCGCATTCTCATTCCCGTTCGCCGTATCCAGAAACTCGCTCTCATCGAACAGAGCTCCCGCCCGGTGCACCAGCCCATGAAACGAATACTTATCTGCTGTCTTCACGCACTCGCGATGAAACCGCATAAACAGCGACGCCGAGCAAGCCCCATCAAAACACTTATCGTGATAAAAAATCCTGCATTCCAAATCCGTAACCTCTCAATCCCGCATCCATCGCTTAACCGCGAAGTCTTCAGCATAGCGCACCAGCAAAAAATAACGAACGAATCGCCTCACGACAAAGGAATCCCCTGGTACTGAGCCTCCGCCAGATCCAACTCCCTCTCAAGCGTGCGCAACACATCATCGCTGATCCGGCCCCGGTCCCGAAGACTGATCAGCGTTCGCCGCTCCGCCTGCAATGCACCCTCGGCAATCGTCCGCAGCCGTGAATACGCCTCCTCACCCAAACCATCGACGCTCTCCTCGGCCCCCGCGCTTACATGCGCCAGCTTGTGCCGGTAACGATGCACCAGATCGTCATACAGATGTTGCACCGGCCCACTGCTGCTCTTTCTTCCCTCTTCCAGATACCGGATCGCAGACTTCAACACAATCCGTCGCGCCTCCTTCTCCTCCGGATCCATTCCCGTCGCTCCCGCCAGCCCCAGCACGCGAATCAATGCCGGCAGCGTCAACCCCTGCAGAACCAGTGTCACGAAGATCACGCAAAACGCGAGAAACACAATCAGGTTTCTCTCTTCAAACGGCCGGCCATCCCCCAGCACCTCCGGCACAGAGATCGCGGCCGCCAGCGCCAGCACGCCGCGCATCCCCGTCCATCCCACCACAAAAATCTGCCGCGCCTTCAGATCCTCCTCTTCCCTATTCCCAAACCATCGCCGCTCCACATACGAAGCAATCTTCACCGCAGGAAATACCCACACCATCCGCAGCGCAATCAACACCGCACTGAACACCACACCATAAAAAATCAGCGTACCCGTCCCATATCTCCCGTGAATCCCCGCCAGCACATAGGGCAGTTGCAATCCAATCAGCACAAACACCAGCCCATTCAGCATGAACACCAGCGCCTCCCACGCTCCGTTCACCTGCAACCGCGCCTGCGCCGAAAAAAACTGCGTGCTCTTACGGCTCATATAAAGTCCGCAAGCCACCACGGCCAGCACACCGGATACGTGCGCCCGCTCCCCTGCAAGGTAAGCCGCATACGGAACCACCAGGCTTACCACCAGTTCCACAGGCCCATCGTCGATGAATTTCTCCATCCAGGCCGCGACCACCCCAATCAACAACCCAATCGCCAGCCCTCCCGCGATCAAATAAAGCAGCCGCGCCACTCCCCCGCCAAGCGTCGGCATCGTCCCGCGAACCAGAAATGCCAGCCCGATCTCCAGCGCCAGCAACCCTGTCGCATCGTTCAGCAGGCTCTCGCCCTCAAGAATGTCGACAATCCTGCGCGGCAGCCCAACACTTCTCGCAATCGACGTAGCCGCAATCGCATCAGTCGTCGACACCACTGCCCCCAGCAGGAATCCAGCCTTCCAATACATCGCCGTAATAAACCGGTCGGAAAACTCCGCCACCCCCCACACCGTAAACCCCACCAGCCCCACCGCCAGCAGACCGATCACCACAATATTTCTGCGAAACTCCCTCCACGACATCGTCCACGCTGACGCATACAACAGCGGCGGAAGAAAAACCACAAACACAATATTCGGATCCAGCGGCACCCGCGGGATATGCGGCACGAAGCTGATCACAAGTCCCGCCAGAACCAGCACAATCGGGTACGGAACCTGCAGCCGCCGCGCCATCACCGCAAAACCCGCAACCATCACCAGCAGCAGCAAAATCACGATCTCAACCGCGTGTAAGCTCTCACCCGATTCCATCGAGACCTCCCAACACCCTCAACCTACCATTTACACTTGCGGTAATCCATGAGCCTCCCCAATCTCACCAATCCCGAAGTCGTCCCCGACGAGCCCCTTACCCCGAAAGAAGCCCGCCGCCGCCTTCTGTTCCGCCGCATCCTTCTCACCCTCACCACCCTCGTCCTCCTCATCGTCGTCATCGGCTTCGTCATCGCCCGCCACTGGCTCCGCCAATCTCTGCACGACTCCCTCCCACAACTCGACGGCTCCATCTCCTTCTCCGGCCTCTCCGCTCCCGTCATCATCCAGCGCGACGCCCACGGTGTCCCCCACATACGCGCCGCCTCACTCGACGATCTCCTCGTCGCTCAGGGCTTCGTCACCGCGCAGGACCGCCTCTGGCAAATGGACACCCTCCGCCGCCACGCCTCCGGCTCCCTAGCCGAAATCCTTGGCGCCTCCCTCCTTCCCCACGACCGCCTCCAGCGAACCCTCCAACTCCGCGCCGCCGCCGACCGTGCAGCCGCCAACCTCCCACCCGACCAGCTCCACGCCCTCGAGCGCTACTCCGCCGGAGTCAACGCATCCATCACCCTCCAGCAATCCCATCTTCCCCTCGAATTCCGTCTCCTCCGCTACCAACCCGCCCCCTGGACCCCACGCGATTCCCTCCTCGTCGCCCTTGTCATGTACCAGGACCTCACCAACACCTTCCCCATTCAACTCAGCCGCGAAGCCCTCACCGCCCGCCTCCCCCAACACCTCGTCAGCGATCTCTACCCCACCATCACTTGGCGCGACCACCCTCCCGCCCAACCGACCGTTGACCTCACTGCCCCCCAACAAAACATCCCCAACGTCCCCCTCGACGAATCCCAAACCAAACTCGAATTGCCGAATCCGGCGCAACGACCCGGGTGGCCCACTCTTTTCGGTTTCATCGAAAAGGGTGGGTTATTCGCGCCTCGCGCGAACCGTCTCTCCTCCAGACCTCCTCACTCTCCAACAAACTCTCCGTAATCCAGTCTGCGACGGATGCTTCGCTGGCTCCGGCAACTGGGTCGTTTCCGCCGCCCACACCGCCGACCACCAGCCGCTCCTCTCCAACGACATGCATCTCACCCACAACGTCCCCGGCATTTGGTATGAAGCCGACCTAGAAACCACCGACCTCCACGTCACCGGAGTCTCCCTTCCCGGCGTCCCCTTCATCATCGTCGGTCACAACGACCACGTAGCCTGGGGCTTCACCAACCTCGGAGCCCAGGTCCAGGACGTCTACATCGAGCACACCCGCGGCAACGAATACGAATCCCCCGACGGCACTTGGCACCCCATCCTCCACCAACAGGAGATCATCCACGTAAAGGGCGGCAAAGACATCATCCTCGACGTAGCCGCGACCCAGCACGACAGCGCCATCACCCCTATCCTTACCCCCATCCTCCCCACCGAGAAGCGCACCCTCTCTCTGCGCTGGACCATCTACGATCCAGCCAACGTCACCTCACCCTTCTATCGCCATCAACTCCGCCCCCGACGCTGCCTCTCTCGTCCAAGCCTTCTCCGCCTTTGGAGGCCCCGCCCAAAACCTCGTCTACGCCGATGATCACGGCCACATCGGCTACCACGCCATCGGGGCGATCCCCATCCGCGGCAGCCTCACCATCCCCAGCCCTCTCAACCCCGTCCCCTCCGACGCACTAGACACCACCCAGCAATGGGCCGGCACCATCCCCTACGACAAACTCCCCCAAATCGCTGATCCCCCCAACGGCTTCCTGGCCACCGCCAACTCCCGCATCACTCCCGACGATTACCCTTACCCCATCACCCTCGACTGGGCCTCTCCCTATCGCAACCAGCGCATCTGGAAGCTCCTCACCGAACGATCCGCCGCTACCAACAACCACCTCACTCCCGCCGACATGCTCGCCATCCAGACCGATATCTACTCCGACGTCGATCACGTCCTCGCCCAGCGCCTCGCCTACGCCATCGACCACACAACCAGGCCTGAGCTCCTCCGCGACAAATCAGAAGCCAAGCGCCTCCACCAGGCCGCCGACCTCCTCCGCGACTGGAACGGCACTCTGGACGCCAACGCAGCCGCCCCTGCCATCGTCGTCGCCACCCGAGCCGCCCTCTGGCCTCTCCTCATCGACTCCCAGGCCATCCAGACCCAGAAGGAATCTCAGTCCGAATCCACCAAACCCAAAACCCTCCCCGCCTCCGCCATCTACTCCTGGGGCAACAAAGCCTACGCCGAAGAATGGCTCGTCATGCACACTCCCGCCCGCTGGCTGCCAAAAAACTTCGCTACATGGGACGATCTCCTCGCCACTGCCGTCGCTCAGAGCCTTCGCCTCACCCACGCCCCCACCGACCTCGCCACCTGGCGCTTCGGCGACTTCCACCCCATCGACATCGAGCACCCCATCTACAGCCAGTCCCCTCTCCTCCAGCGCCTCATCGGCCTCCCCACCGGAACAGGCATCCAGCCCCAGAGCGGCGACGACACCACAATCAAACAAGTCGGCCGCTCCTTCGGCCCCTCCGAGCGTTTCACCGCCGACCTCGCCAACCTCGACGCCAGCACCCTCAATCTCGTCCTCGGCCAATCCGGCGACCCCGCCAGCCCCTGGTTCATGGATCAGTGGTCCGCCTGGTATCACGGCACCACCTTCCCCCTACCCTTCACCAAAGCCGCCGTAGACGCCGCGACCACGCACACCTTGACGCTAACCTCGCGCTAGCCCTCTTTGCATGAACGGCCACTGCCGCACAGTGGTCGGCCAATTGATACCTGAACAAATTGCATCGTCTCACAACTGCATTCATCTATTCCAGATAAAATCCTCGTTCGTGCACTCGGGCCGCGAATCTCAATTCAATACAAAGGAACAGCCATGGACAATCCCTTCTGTCACGTTGAACTCGCCTCGACCGACGTAGGCAAAGCAAAAACCTTCTACTCCACCCTCTTCAACTGGAAGCTCTCCGACACCGACATGGGCGGCGGCATGATCTACACCACCTTCAAAGCCGAAGGCGGGCCTGGTGGCGGCATGATGCAACATCCAGTTCCCGGAGCCCCCTCCGCATGGCTCCCCTACGTCCTCGTCGACGACATCGCATCCGCCACCGCTAAAGCCAAAAGCCTCGGTGCCCAGGTTATGCGAGACAAAACCGAAGTTCCTCAAATGGGCTGGTTCAGCATCATCACCGACCCCACTGGCGCCCACCTCGGTCTCTGGCAAACTATGCAGAAGTAATCTCCACTCTTTCACCGCGAAGATACCGGGTGGCCAATCCTTCACAGCCTATCGTGAAGGGTGGGTTGCCGTTTTTAAGGGCGGGTTGCCGTTGTTGTTGCTTGTACTTTCGTTCCACTCACCCAGATCGCCAAGACCGGCGTCATCCCGACCGAAGCGAAGCGCAGTGGAGGGACCCCCGCATTTTCACTTTGCTGTTGCGACCTTATTGCTTTTGCTTGTCTTTCCGAAGCAACGCTGAGGAATCTGCAGCTGCCTTTGCTTCTAGGTAAGCCAAGCCTTTAGGCTTGGCCTTTCTCCAATGGGCCTACTAAGAGGGCTTCCGCCCCTGAGATGTCTTCCGATTCGGCAAAGCCACGAATCAGCAACCACTTACAACTATTTTCTTCAAAAACAGCCCAAAAAACGCTTGTCAAGCCCAAAAACCACCTAACCCATTCCACACCAATAACATCCAAAATGAAAAATTACCCCCGACACCCAGATATAATTAAGTAATAGAGCAAAGAGAAAAGCCCCGGCCATCCGGGGCATTTAACCTTAATAACCATAAGGAGCCGTAACCTCTTTGATAAGACTATTTTGGATGCAACCCCAATCGAATGAATAATTTACGGATGTATAGACAGGCTCAACCCATAGAAAATAAAAGACTTGCGCGCAGGCAATGGGGAGGGGGGTACCTCCCTCTTATTGATTCACCCCGCTAGCCAGGAAACCACCATCCACTACAAGGATCTCACCCGTGACGAACGCCGAAGCATCGCTTGCCAGGAAGATAGCCGAACCCACCAGCTCTTCGGTCTTCCCGAACCGCCCCATCGGAGTCCGCATCAGCAGCTCTTTGCCCCGGTCGCTCTCATCCAGCAGCTTCTGGTTCAACGCCGTCCGGAACACCCCCGGAGCAATCGCATTCACCGTCACGCCCTTTGAACTCCACTCCACCGCCAGCGACTTCGTCAGCGCACCCACTGCCGCCTTGCTCGCCGCGTATGCCCCTCACTTCCTTCAAACTCACAAACGTGTTCAGCGAAGCGATGTTGATGATCCGTCCATACCCGCGATCCAGCATGTGTTTGCCGAAGATCTGGCACGCCCGCAGAGTCCCCGTCACATTCGTATCCATAATGTCGTCCCAGGTCTCTTCCGACACCGACAACGTCGGCTCCCGCTTGATCTTCCCCGCCGAGTTGATCAGAATGTCGACCTTGCCGAACTCCTTCACTGTCCCATCCAGCAGCGCCACCAAAGTTGCGCGGTCGGCAACATCCGAGGTCAGCCGCAGCGCCTTGCGGCCCGTCGCTTCAATCGCCTTCGCGGCCTCATCCACCTGTTCCTGCCGCCGCGAACTCGCCACCACATCCGCGCCCGCCTCCGCCAGCCCGATCGCCATCGCCAATCCGATCCCTGACGTGCCACCCACGACCACAGCCGATTTGCCGCTCAGATCAAACAACGGATGCCCCATTGAAAACGTCCTCTCTTATTTTGAAATCTGCCGTGTTGCTACATCCTGCACTGCTAAAACATTCTCAAGCAAATGGTTCACAATCTCCGCCGGCGGCCGGTCGTTCACAATTCGGAAAGCATCTGTTGGCCTCTCCAGTGTCGATAATTGGCTATCCAGAAGCATCGGATTCATGTACTCGTGCTTTCTCGTCGACAGCCGCTTCGCAATCAAATCCTTCGGTCCATCCAGAAATATAAATTGGATATGTGTCAGCGGAATCCCCGCCTCCAGCGCCTCATGGTACTTCGCCTTCAACGCCGAGCAGGCCAGCACTCCGTTCTTCCCTTCCGCATCCCATCCTCTCAACAGCCCGTTCAATGTCTGCAGCCACGGCGCCCGGTCCTCGTCCGTCAGCGGATGCCCTTCCGCCATCTTCTGTTTCGCCTCCGATGAAAAGAAGTCGTCGGCATCAGCAAAAATCCAGCCCATCCGTTCAGCAAGAAGTCTGCCGATCGTGGTCTTTCCGGAACCGCTTACGCCCATGACCACCACAATCATCCCTTCTCCCAACACACGAAATCCACGAAGCGCGCTGACCGAATCCCGTCAACGCGCCCGCTTCACGCTATCGCTGAATACGCGCAGATCCTCCGCTGGCAAACGCCTTCACCTGCTCACCGTCGCCATCGTCGTGTCGCCCGGGAAAGTCGTCATCAGCGCTCCATGAGCCCATCCCAGCTTCACCGCCTCTTCGGGCTTCTCACCGCTCAGCAGGCCATACACGAATCCAGAGGCAAAGCCATCGCCGCCGCCAACACGGTCATGCACCTGCAACTCGGTGGTCGGCGCGTTCACAGCCTTGCCGTTCACCCAAGCCACCGCGCTCCAGGAATGGTGGTTGGTCGAGTGAACCTCACGCAGCGTCGTAGCCACAACTTTTACATTCGGATGCTTCTTCACGACCTGATCAATCATCGCGAAGAACACGCTCGTGTCCAGCTTCGACTTCGAGTGGACATCCGGCCCTTTGAAGCCCAGGCCCTTCTGCAGGTCCTCCTCGTTGCCCACCAGCACATCCACATGGTCGGCGATCGCACCCAGCACCTTGTGGGCCCGCTCAATCCCGCCCACCGTCTTCCACAACTTGTCGCGATAGTTCAGATCAAACGAGCAGATCACGTTGTGGCGCTTAGCCTCCTTCAACGCCTCGATCAGCAGCTCGGAGGTCGTCTCCGACAGCGAAGCAAAGATGCCGCCGCTATGAAACCATTTCACACCCTCCGAGAAGATCGCCTTCCAGTCGAAGTCGCCCGGCTTCAGCAGAGCCGCGGCTTCATTGGCGCGGTTGTAGAACACCACCGGCGCGCGAACGCCCAACCCTTGGTCGCTGTACACCGTCGCCATATTGGGTCCGCGCACACCGTCATGCACGAAGCGCTTGTAGTAAGGTTTCACGCCCATGCCCCGCACCCGCTCGGCGATCAAATCACCCAGCGGATAATCGACCATGGCCGTCGCGATACCCGTGCGCATGCCAAAGCCATCAGCCAGGTTCGCGGCCACATTGAACTCGCCACCGCTCACGTGGATCGAAAGCTGATGCGCCTTGCGGAATGGAATAATGCCCGGATCAAGCCGGTTGACCAGCGCTCCCAGCGAAAGTAGATCGAGCGAAGCATTTTCACGAATCTCAAAACCCAAACTCATCGGTGTATCTCTCCTTATTTTCTTCCCATCTCAGCGCCTGGCCGGTCCGCAAGAGATGATATTTGGCCTAGGAAGGTATAGAACTAACTTCCAATAAACACTGGGCGAATATGCCGCTCATACAGATTCGTCGTCACATTCTTCGCTACGACATCCTCATTCGCCTCCAACGCCTTGATGTACTTGTCGCCCATCTTCGCGGCAACCTTGAACCCAACATGCAGCAACTGGCGGAAACTAGGATTGTAAGCCTTATTGCTCTGTTCATGCCGCAATGCTGAGGTGTACTGCTCGCTGGTCCAGCCATTTACCTGCTCCGGCGTCGGCAGCTGACTCGTATCGATATCAATGACCGTGGCGTAAGGCGCTGTAAGCTCGTCGCGATGCGCGTAAGCCTCCGCATAAACCTCCTTGGCAATCTCCAGCCCCGCCCCACCCGCCTCGGCAAGCCCGATCAACTCCTCCAGCCAGGTGGTGCCCGCCGTCTTCAGATGAACGCCCGCATCAAAGCTCTTCATCGCGTCATGAATCGCTTTATAAATCGAAAACTTGTCTGACCCCGAGTGAACGCTCAGCTTCAGGTTCGCAGGCAATCCATAAGTCGTCACCGCAAAGGCAATCGCAGCAAGATCCTCGTTGAACTCCTTGCTGAACTGCGCGACATCGCCCACATAATCGACGCCCTTATTGAACCGCCCCGTGAACTTCGGCGCGATCGTCTGAATCGGAATCTTCTCGTCCGCAATCGCGGCCAGAATAATCAGCAGTTCAACCGGAGTCTGAGGAGAATCCGTCTCGTCCATCGAGACCTCAGCGATGAAGCGGCCCTCGCCTTTGTTCTCCACCAGAAACCGATAGATCATTCCCGCATGCTGAACCGCAGCGAGGAACTTGTTAGCGATGCGCTCCACAAACGCCGCATCCGTCTTGAACGGTTCTGCGATGCGCGGAATCGTTACTGTCCCGATCAGTTCCGGATGACGCTTGACGAACGCAGCAACCGCCGCTGGTTCCGCAGGCTGTCCGATAAGGTCCGCAACATCCAGCGTGAAGAAGTCACATGGCGCAAGGAACCTCGCAACCGTCTTGAGGTTGATGTGATCTGCATCCAGGAAATACGGCTTCGTCCACTTCAACTCCCGCACCGCCGCATCCGCAGCCTGCCGCGTCTGACTCGGCTCAGAGCCGATGATCATATGTTCGCGATTGGACTTGTTCCACACCGGAACAACCTCCACACCCGCGTCCCCCGCCAGCACACAAGCCTGAAGCTGCGCCTTCGCCTGATGCGCAAAGCGATCCCCCACACCCACCGAAAATTTTGGAAGCCTCAATCCATCTTTCATCGAAATGCCCTTCTTTTCATTCAATCCTATTGGTCTAACCAATTTAGAGCCGTCCCAGAATAACGGGTATTGGTGAGTTGGGGCAAATTTAGTTTATTGGTGAACGGTTTTACTTAGCTGTGTAGGTGGTCGGTCATTGGGCGAAGCGGCCCTTGTAGGCCCAGAGGCCCAGGCCGGGGTTGGAGATGTAGAAGATCTCTTCTCCGTCTACGGTGTTCCAGCCGTCTTTTAGTTTGTCGGGGTTGTACTTGGCGGTCATTGTGGCGAGGTCGCCGTATTCGTAGTGAACGCCTTCGATCTCTTCGCGGGTCAGGTGGCCAGGACAGTAGCGGATGGTGAAACGGCCTTCGCTTGAGCCGTGAATGAGGTGGGCGGCGGCACTCAAATTGCCGGCTAGCTGAGGGTCTTCTTTTACGGCCTCGAGCGTTCTGGGTGTGCCACAGTAGCCGTATCTCCGGATGAGGACGTCGATGGCGGCATCTTCGCCAAACTCGTGGACTCCGGGAGCGAGGACGATGAGTTCGGCGTTGTCGGCGAGGGCCATGCGGGTGCGGTAGACGCTCTTGTTGCCGAGCCAGGTGCTTTTGAACTCGTGCGGATCGAGGAACACAACGGCCTTCTTGATCTCCCGATCCATCATCTTGAAGTTCACTTTGAGGCTTAGCGCCGCGGCGAGTTCAAAACACTCGGCGTCGTCGCCTACATAGAGGCCGCGGATGACGAGCTTTCCTGCGTCGTTCTTGCCAACGACTGTCAGCGCGTAGACGATGGGGAGATTCTTTGCGAAGTGGTCGCTGGCGTAGTTGAGGATGCGGCGGACGGGCGTGTCAGCGCGGCCCATCATGCGCTCCATGCCGTAGACGGCGCCGAGGAAGTGGCTGCGGTGGATGCCGATGGAGCCGCCGGTGCCTACGAAGACGTTTTTGTTGTAATTGGCCATGCCGACGACTTCGTGGGGGACTACCTGGCCGATGGAGAGGATGAGATCGTGGCCGCCGTCGCGGAGGAGTTTATTGACTTGCGCGGGCCAAGTGTAGTCGAGCTTGCCTTCGCTGACGTCGTAGACGAAGCTGCCGGGGACTTCGCCCAGGGTGACGATGTCGTTGCGCCAATCGTGAACGCGGAAGAGAGAGCGCGGCGTGGCGCCGAACATGGTCGCTATCTCCTGATCCGTCATAGCTTTGTGGGTGCCCAGCGCGGGGAGGACGTCAGTGAGGCGGTCGCCATAATACTGCCACGCGAGTTCGGTGAGAGTGCCGCTTTGCGAGTGCATTCGGGTGAAGTCGGGTGGGAGGGCGAGGACCTTCTGGCGGTTGCCTAGTTTGTCCAATGCAGTGAAGAGGTTAGAACGAATCTCGGCGGGGGACATCTCAGTGTCCGGGCTTCCGGCAGCAAAAAACAGACTCATATTCCTCTGATCTTACTCCCGGTTTTAGGTGATCGATTTTGGGTTTTTTGCGAAAAAAATTTTGGCGGGCTGATGCGGCGGAATCGGCTGATTTACGGGCGTTTTTGAGGGGGGTCGTGAGAGATGTGTGCGTTTTTTGATGGTAATTTGCTGGTGAAGTTGTGGTGGATTGATGGTGGAATGCTGGTTTTTGGATGGTGGTTTTTCGGCGCTAAAAAACTTTCACTTTTCTGAAATTTATTTTTGGTTGGACCAGTTTTCTGGTGGATGCCCCGATCCTGGGTTGATATTTGGCTTCCCCAAGTACATTAGCCGCTCCCACTTGACATATTCCTATATCGGAATGTAATATTTCGGACCATGGCAAGAGCGAGCACCACTTCCGATAGCTTCAACGCAGTCGCTGAGCCCCGCCGGCGGGAGATCCTGAGCTATCTTGCCGGAGCCGAGCGGCCCGTCGGAGAGATTGTGGCAGCCCTCGGCCTCCCGCAGCCTTCCATCTCCAAGCACCTGCGCGTGCTGCACGACGTGGGGCTGGTTCGGATGCGCTGCCAGGGCCGGCAAAAGCTCTACCGGACCAACGCCGAAGCGATACGCCCTCTTCACGAGTGGGCCGGCAACCTTCGAGCGTTACTGGCAGCATCAGTTGAATCGCGTGAAAGAACTCGCGGAAGCGACGGTCCGCCAAGGCTCAACAGATTCGAATTCCCACCAACCCCAAACCTTAAGGAGAAACGATGATTGCCACCGAACAGTCCCTCGAAAATCTGACCCTTACGATTAACCAGGAGATCCACGTTCAGGCGCCCCTGGATGTGACCTTTGCCGCGCTGCTCGAGCAACTGGGGCCCGGCAACGAGACGCCCGACGGCAAGTCTCTCAACATGAAGATCGAACCGTGGCCCGGTGGAAGATGGTACCGCGACATGGGCGACGGCAACGGGCATTTCTGGGCCAATGTCAAGGCCATCATGCGGCCTACGCTGCTTGAGTTCGCTGGTCCGTTGTTCGCCTCTTTCCCGTTCGTCTCCAACGTGCAATATCGGCTGACCGAAGCTGATGGCGGAACTTTGATCGCCTTCCGGCACACCGCGCTCGGCTTCGTTCCCGACGAACAGAAGGCAGGGATGAACAAAGGCTGGGCCTCGATGCACGAACGCGTTCGCAAGCATGCCGAGGCCTCGCGCAAATAGCGGCTTTGGTGACCTGCCGTTCGCTATGGATTTCTTATCCGACTTAAGAACACAAACCCGAAAGGAGAATCCCATGCTCATCGCACAATCCCTGCTCACAGAATTTGAAGCTCAGGCTCCGGTCACGCGGAAGTTCCTCGAGCGCCTCCCCGACAACAAGCTCACATGGAAGCCTCACCCGAGGTCCTTGACCGCCGGGCAACTGGCATACCACCTCGCCTTCGTGCCCGGAGGAGTCGTTCGCGGCGCTCAGAAGAACGAGGTCCCGCCGCCAGACTTCCAATTCCCCCAACCCGCAACTGTGCAGGAGGTCCTCGACGTCTTCGACCAGAGCGTCGCCACGGTGCGCGAGGTCCTGCCGAGCTTCGATGATGCCGCCATGAACGCAACCTGGCGCATCGTCGCTGGCGATCAGGAGATCGTAGCCATGCCGCGCGTCGCTTTCCTGCGCAATATCATGCTCAACCACTGGTACCAGCACCGCGGCCAGTTCTGCGTCTACCTGCGCCTGCTCGACGTTCCTGTGCCGTCAAGCTGGGGCCCTAGCGCCGACGAGCGTTCCGTATTCCAGCCGGAACCTCAGCCGGCGTAAACCCAGTGCCAATTCATCGCGTGAGGAGGAAGCCCATGTGTCCAGTGTGCATAACAACCGCAGTGCTGATTGCCGGCAGAGTCACCTCTGCGAGCGGACTCGCGGCAATCGCGATCAAGAAATTCGGCGTGAAGAACGCCGTAGACAATCCCGCTCAACCCATCCAAACTGTTCGAAAAAGAACGGAGCAGAGAAATCGTCCGAACTCAAATCAAAGGAGAGATCAAGATGTCAACGAGCATGATGGAGAAACCCAAGATAGTGTCGCGAGATGAATGGCTTGCGGCTCGCGAGAAGCTGCTGGCCAAGGAGAAACAACTCACGCGCGAGCGCGATGCGTTGGCCGCCGAGCGCCGGCGGATGCCGTGGATGGCCGTGGAGAAGCAGTACGAGTTCGATGGGCCCAACGGCAAAGTGAGCCTGCTCGACCTCTTCGAGGGCCGCCGTCAGCTGATCGTCTACCGCGCCTTCTTCGAACCCGGCGTCTTCGGCTGGCCCGACCATGCCTGCCGCGGCTGCTCGCTGGGAGCCGACCAGGTCTCCCACCTCTCGCATCTGAACGCCCGCGATACCACTCTTGTCTACGCCTCGCGCGCGCCGCAGCCGGACATCGAGCGCCTGAAGGCGCGCATGGACTGGAAGATGCCCTGGTACACCATCACCGACAGCTTCGACGCCGACTTCGGCGTGGACGAATGGCACGGCCATAACGCGTTCATCCGCGAAGGCGACAAAGTGTTCCGCACTTACTTCATCAACAGCCGCGGCGACGAAGCAATGGGCAGCGTCTGGAGCTACCTCGACATGACCGCGCTCGGACGCCAGGAGAAGTGGGAGGACTCGCCCGAGGGCTACCCCCAAACCAAACCATACGAGTGGTGGAACTGGCACGACGAATACGCCTCCAGCGCCTCGCCCGACCCCAGATGGACCAAAGTGCTCGACAACGCTCTGGTGACGCTGAACCCGAACGAATAGTAGGTGACGCCCCCGAAGGGCGGCGATGTCACTTAGGGAATACGCAGGTTAGGGAGCTGTCGAGAAAGTCGAATCTCTCGACAGCTTCATCTCGTCCTCGTGAATTAGGGATGCTGACAGACTGGGATTTGGTCGTATGCTATGGCGATAGCGTATAAGCTTTTCGCCGTCGCGACGATCCTTACGAGCGTCTGCGGAGTGCTCGATCGATGGGCACTCTGGAGTTAAGCATCCACTGAAACATCGAGGTCAAAGAAAGATGAGCAGATTCAGGTTGTTGATGGTCGCACTCTCCCTGTTTCAGGGCACTTCACATGGCGAAGGCGCAGGAAAAGCCGATCGCGATCGTCGCTGGAACGATTATCGATGGCTCGGGGAAGGTGCTTCATAACCAGGCGATCGTGGTTCAGGGCTCGAAGATTGTGAGCGTTGGGGGACAGATCCCTGCAGGGGCGTCGGTCTACAACCTGGGCACTCTGACGGTGACTCCCGGGTTAATCGACACCCATGCGCACATCATGTGGCACTTCGATAACGGCCGCCTTGCAGGTAAGGATGAGCAGCCGTTACAGGCGATGCTTCACGCGGTCGACAACGCCGTCGTTACGCTCGATGCGGGCTTTACCACGATTCAAAGTCCCGGCTCTCCCGAGGATAAGTATCTTCGTGATGCGATCGCTCGAGGCATCATTCCCGGTCCAAGAATTCTGACCTCGCTGCAGCCGCTTACCGAGGCGAGTGGAGATCCGGAAAAACTCCGCGAGCTGGTGAGGGAGCGGAAACAGCAGGGGGCAGACTTTATCAAGATCTTTGCCTCGAAGAGCATTCGCGAAGGCGGCGCCCAAACGATGACCGATGCTCAACTTCAGGCCGCTTGCGGAGAGGCGAAGAAGCTGGGGCTGCGCACACTGGTTCACGCCCACGCAGCTTCGGCGGCAAAAGCAGCGAGTCTTGCCGGCTGCACTTCGGTGGAACACGGCGCATTCGTTACGGATGATGTCTTCGAACTGATGGTGAAGAATGGAACCTACTTCGATCCGAATATCGGCCTCGTTCTTCAGAATTACATTGCGAACAAGGAGAAGTACCTGGGTATCGGCAACTATAACGAAGAAGGGTTCGCCGATATGGTGAAGGGAGAAGCGATTGTCCTTGAAGGGTTCAAGCGGGCTTTGAAGATTCAAGGTCTTCAGATCATCTATGGCACCGATGCAGTCGCCGGCGCACACGGAAGAAATGGAGAGGAGTTTATTGCCAGAGTCCAGCAAGGCGGACAGGACCCAATGGCAGCGTTGATCTCCGCCACCTCTCTTTCTGCCAAGTCGCTGGGACTTGGAGATCAGATCGGCACAATCGCTCCCGGAATGGAGGCCGACATCATCGCGATGGACGGCAATCCACTTACGGATGCGACCTCGGTTCGGCGAGTCGAGTTTGTCATGAAGGGCGGGACTATCTTCAAAAACGTAGTCTCATCGCAATTCGAAAAAAGAAGATCAGTGACCGATCTTGTACCATCGAGATAATTTCTAATTCAAGAAGTTCTCAAAGGAGTTCGATGCCAGCCTTCGGTGATATGCCCAAGCCGCCTGTATTTCTCCAAAGCCACGCTAGCCTGCGTGACAGCCTTACTGTTCGGTCCTGCACTGCGGCTCTCTGCTCAAACGCCAGCAGAGATACTCGCCCGGCCTGAGGTGCAGTCGGCGATGCAAGCCATCAAGACAAACGAACCCCACTTCATTGACGAGCAGGTTCAGCATTTGCGAAATATCATCGCCGCCGTTTCATGAGGACAAGCGCGCTGCTGAGTTGGCTCGTCTGTTCCGTGAAGCTGGCCTCGCCAATGTCCGTATCGACCACGCAGGCAATGTGCTTGGAGATCGTCCGGGCAGCGCGCCGCATCCGCATCTTGTCATCGCAGCCCATCTGGACACGGTGTTTCCGCCGGAGACGGATGTGCACGTCACCCGCGAAGGGAATCTTCTGAAGGGACCGGGAATCGGCGATGATTGTCGCGGCCTCGCGGCTTTGTTGGCTCTCATCAAAGCGATGAATGACGCGAATCTCAAGACTCGCGGCTCTCTTACATTCGTGGCGGATGTGGGGGAGGAAGGGCTTAGGAGATGTCCGAGGGATGAAAGAGCTCTTCGGCGTTACGATGAAGGATCAGATCGACGATTTCATATCCATAGAACCCGGCGAACCGAACCGCCTCACGAACGGCGGCGTCGGGAGCTATCGCTACAAGGTCACGTTCACCGGTCCCGGAGGCCATAGCTATGGAGCCTTTGGCATCGCAAATCCGGCGAATGCTTTGGGGCGCGCCGTCGCTCATATCTCCGACCTGCAGGTGCCGGTAACCCCGAAGACCACGTTCAATGTTGGCAGGATTGGTGGCGGGACATCGGTCAACTCCATTCCATTTGAGGCGTGGTTTGAGTTCGACGAGCGCTCTCCTGACATTAGCTCACTCGATAACCTCGACAAACGGTTCAAGGCTGCGGTGCAGGCAGGGCTCGATGAAGAAAATGCCCGATGGAAGGACAAAGGAAAACTGAGCGTGAAGATCGACGAGATCGGGGTCCGTCCTGCTGGTCAAACGCCTATGAGCGCTGCCATTGTGACAACCGCCGCGGATTCGATCAAAGCTCTTCAATTTTGGAGAGCCAGAGTTCAGTGCCGGTTCTTCCGACTCGAACGTTCCCATGCATCTCGGCATCCCCGCTATTACTATCGGAGGCGGCGGAATCGATAAGGGCGCTCACTCGTTGAATGAGAGCGACGATGTCACTGATTCGTACAAGGGCGTTCAGAACGCGCTCTTGATCGTCTTATCCATTCTTCAATAGCTTCTGGCGAAGAACGCGCCAATCTGAGCAGAGCCCCTTTGGGCTTCGCTCAGGCTGCCTGGCGATGTGAATGCGCTAGAGTTTGTAGGCCTTTCGCACGAGATTGACGGTTAGGTCCTGGGCTACGTCGAAGGCTTCGTCTTCGTCAAGGCGGTGTTCGGCGACGAGGCGACCGAGGAAGGCGCAGTCGATGCGGCGGGCTACGTCGTGGCGCGCGGGGATGGAGAGGAAGGCGCGGGTGTCGTCGTTGAAGCCTACGGTGTTGTAGAAGCCGGCGGTTTCGGTGGCGGTCTCGCGGAAGCGCATCATGCCCTCGGGCGAGTCGTGGAACCACCACGGCGGCCCGAGCTTGAGCGCGGGGTAGTGTCCGGCCAGCGGGGCGAGTTCGCGGGAGAAGGCGGTCTCGTCGAGGGTGAAGAGGATGAAGGTAAAGCGGGTATCGTTGCCGTATTTGTTGAGCAGCGGGCGCAATGCGCGAACGTACTCGGTGGGCGAGGGCATGTCGGCACCCTTGTCGCGGCCGAATTTCTCGTAGACGAGGCGGTTGTGGTTGCGGACGGAGCCGGGGTGAAGCTGCATGGTGAGGCCGTCTTCGACACTCATGCCGGCCATCTCGGTGAGCATCTGGGCCTGGAAGATGTGCTGCTCTTCGGGGACGGAGCGGCCGGAGAGGATGCGCTGATAGAGGGACTCGGCGGTGGCGGGGTCGAGATCGGCGGTCTGGGCGGTGAGGTGGCCATGGTCGGTGGAGGTGCAGCCCATGGTTTTGAAGAAGGCGCGGCGGTTGCGGAGGGCATTGAGATAGCCCTTGAAGGTGCCGATGTTCTCGCCGGTGATCTCGCCGAGCTTTTGGATGTTGCCGAGGAAGTTGGCGTACTCGGCGTCGATGACGGAGTCGGGGCGGAAGGCGGGGATGACGCGGCCCTTCCAGCCGGAGTCGCGGATGGCCTTGTGGTATTCGAGGGTGTCGAGCGGGGTGTCGGTGGTGGAGAGGACCTCGATGTTGAACTGCTCGAAAGGGCGCGGGGGCGGAACTCGGGGGTCTGGAGTTCCTTAGCGATGATGTCGTAGTACTCGTCGGCGTTTTCCGGGCTGAGGCGTTTGGAGAGGCCGAACTGGTTTTCGAAGGTGTAGTCGAGCCAGAGCCGGGTGGGGGTTCCGCGGAAGAGGTAGTAGTGGCTGGCGAAGATGCGCCAGACTTCGCGTGGGTCGGCGCATTCTTTGCCGTCGACCTGGGGAATGCCGAGGGACTCGAGAGAGACTCCCTGCGAGTAGAGCATGCGGAAGATGTAGTGGTCGGGCTGGATGAGGAGCTTGGCGGGATCGGGAAATGGCTGGTTGAGCGCGAACCAGGAGGGGTCGGTGTGGCCGTGGGGAGAGAGGATGGGCAGGTCGCGTATGGTCTCGTAGAGTCTTGCGGCGACGGAGCGTGCTTGTCCGTCCGCGGGGAACAACCTGTTGTCATCCAGAATCTTCATTCTTGCCTCACTTTTCGATCTTGTCTTGTTTGGCGTAAAGCCAGCATAGGAAGCGTATCAAAGATTTCGCCGCACCTCGAACAAAAGGAGGAATTGGGGATCGGTTAGCTTTAGAAGAGATCGGCGAACGGAGGAAAGGTCAGGGCTACACCGAGAGCAAGCAGAACGAGAGCGATGACGCTGATTCGTCCCATCGCCACGGTGTCCTTTTGCCAACGCCATTCGAGGATTCCCCAAGTGAGCAACCAGATCAGGATGGCAATCGTGGTTACGCCTGAGAGAGGTCCGGTCGGTTTGTAGAAGATGAGACTTCTCTTGAGGAATGCCGACTTGTCGGCTGCGATGGCCAGAACCGCCAGAGCAAACGAACCGACACCGGCAGAAAGAAGGCGGCTGGCCGGAACATTCGTCCGAGTCTGGGTTTCTGTGGCACGTTTTAGGGCGCTCATTTTCCCTGTTCCTGACTCAACTGAATCACATGGCCGCCCTGCACAGGCGCGTATTTGTTGATCATCGCTCCGAAGAAACCAGCGACGCCGGCGGCAAGAAACGAAGCCAGAGCAAAACAGAGCACGGCCGTACGAAGTTGGCGATGATTTCTAAGGTCTTCGCCATATCTGAGAAAAACGACCGCAACCATCGTGATGGAGATTGGCGCAAACCAGGCGACGTGCTCTTTCCACTCCATACCAAGGGAATGCCAGCCGATAGTGGAGGGGTTGGACATGAGCAGGCGCTGGGGGAACATCGCGAGGTTGGCAGTTCCGGCCGGGGCCGCGGCGCGATACCACGGATAGATGACGTAAGCTCCGGTGAGCACAGCGCCCCACGCTAGCACCACCATGGTGATGAGGTAAATCTTCATGAAACGCCGGTGTCCGGAGGTGAATCCAAGCTGTTCAGACGGAGTGGTGAAGCGATAGAGCTCCACGAGGGCGCCGGAACAGGCGAGCAGGTAGAGAGCGCCGAACCCCATGCCATGAATCAATGTCCAGAGGCTGCGAACCGTGATTTCCATTTGCTGTGTCCTTCCCTGCAGGCACCCTAACCCGGGCCGCGGCTGTGCGGGTCATTCAAATCCGTCTCTCCTCATCGGCCCCTGCATCCAGTTGTTTCTTGCCGTGTCCTTCTTGACGTCCTTTCCCCACGTCCAGTACATGCCCGCGTAGGCGTAGTTCTCTGTCTGACCGGCGATCGAATGGCCGTAGCAGAACAGGAACTGTTCTCCGGGGTGATTCTTGAAGTGGTAATAGCCGCCGACGTCGATCATCACCGAGCGCTCTGTTTGCGCCGCGGCAAAACCTTCGCGCCCATGCGCAAAGAGCTCCGCGCCCAGCTCAAGCCTCTCGTTGATTTCCTTTTTCACCAGCCATCCGGTGTAAGGAAAGTCGCGATAGCCGGCTTGCGGGACGATCTGATAGCCCCCGCCTCCGTCAATGAGCCACTTACCAAAGTTCTTTTGCACCCAAACGGGTAGTTTGTACCAGACTTTTCCAACACCGAGTCCCTTGTTATAGCTACCCGTTGGAATTTCAAACATGGTGAAGGTGCCGATTTGCGGGACGTGCTTGGTTTCTTTGATGAATGGCGAACTTCACTCCCAGCTCCATGTCGGTGAGACCGAACGCGCTCGGACCAGTTCCACCTGGCAGATAGACGGGATTGTTGGACGGGAAGACGCCTCCCCAAGGCAAAATGGCGTGGAGCTGCACCCTCGGTATGGCGCCCCAGTTGAACTCGAAAGCAGGCCCAGTCGAGTCGATTTCCGCCGGTGTGCCATCGACAGCGCCGAAGATATAGAACTCGTAGTGATGCAGATCGACCGGCACAGGATCGTCGGTTTGATACGGTGGCCCCTGCGCCCCCAGTTTTGATGCCGCGAGCATCAGGATGAGGAAGAGCACTCGTGTTGAGCATTTGCTGCTAATCTTCATCGCTGCTCCCTGCTCCCTCACGAACGCGTTTTCGGAGCAGATGTTTGTCCCGTCTAATATATATCGAATTTCGATAACATCTATTTTGGGAACGATATTAGCAGCAGTATATTTATCTTGTGTTGAAGCAACAGCGTGAACTTTTTTTTGGCCTTATACGGATCCATGTGCTTGTGCACGCTTCTCACGAGCCCGTCTTTGGGCTAGCCATGATGGAGGAGCTGACGCGTCACGGGTATCGCATCGGCCCCGGCACGCTCTATCCGCTCCTGCATGGCCTCGAGCGCAACGGCGTGCTGAAGTCTGTTCTGAAGAATGTCGGTGGACGTCAGCGAAGAGTTTATAGGATTACGCCCGTTGGCAAGAAAGCTCTCAAGAAGACCAAAGCAATGGTCGATGAACTGCATCGCGAACTTCATGAAGAACATCCCCGGAAGATCTCTCCCTTGAGTGACAACTCTGCGATGAGCTAATTCGACCTCGTAAAAAAGCACCCTATGGATGGCGTTCCGCCGAAGCCAGCTTCGATAGCTGTTCAGGCCCCTCCAGCGTGGCTTCCTGAGTTAGTGGCCCACAAAAAATCGAGGTCCCGGCAAATAGAAGCTCCAGAATTTCCAAAGTGTGAGAGGATTTTCGCTATCAGTCCCAGTTCAGCAGATAGCCCGGCGAGCCCCTGGGAAAGAGGCTCGTTTTGAGCTTAGTGTCTCGCCGTCGCTCAAACTTTTGCGAAGAAACGATAACCATCAAGGAGTTCCGAATGCTTACTCGTAAGTTTTGTTTAGTCGCAGGATTGCTGGCAGTGCTCGCCGCACAGGCTCCTGGCCAGGCCCCGCCGTCCATGACCCCGGAACAAAGTGCTGCGCTCAAGCAGCAGATTTTGAAAGAGGTCGATGGAAACGCGAAGCTGGTCCAAGTGATGATCGACACCATCTACAGCTTCGGCGAGCTTGGGTTTCCAGGAGTTCGAGACGTCGAAGTATCTGACTGACGCTGCTTGAGAACAATGGCTTCAAGGTCGAACATGGGATAGCAGGGATCCCGACAGCGTGGATGGCGACGTGGGGGAGCGGCGAGCCGGTGATTGCGCTGGGCTCGGACCTCGACTGCATCCCGCAGGCGTCGCAGAAGCCCGGGGTGGCTTATCACGATCCGATTATTCCGGGGGCACCGGGGCATGGTGAAGGGCACAACTCCGGGCAGGCGGTGAACATCGTTGCTGCCCTGGCCGTGAAAGACATCATGACCAAGAATCATCTGCCGGGCACGATCAAGATCTGGCCGGGCGTGGCCGAGGAGCTGCTGGGGAGCAAGGCCTATTACGTTCGCGACGGGTATTTCAAGGGCATCGACGCGGTCTTGTTCTCGCATGTCGGTGACAATCTCGGTGCGTCGTATGGCGGGTATTCCACCAATGGCCTGGTTTCGGTTCAGTACAACTTCCATGGAGAGAGCGCGCACTCGGCCGCGGCTCCGTGGCGCGGACGCAGCGCGCTCGATGCCGTGGAGCTGATGGATGTGGGCTGGAACTTCCGGCGGGAGCATCTTCGTCTGCAGCAGCGGTCGCACTATGTGATTTCGAACGGCGGGGACCAGCCGAACGTAGTTCCGCAGAACGCAGCGGTCTGGTACTACTTCCGCGAGGCGGACTATCAGCACATCAAAGACCTGTGGGAGATCGGCGACAACATGGCTAACGGAGCAGCGCTGATGACGAATACGAAGTGGGATTCTACTTTGATCGGGACAGCGTGGCCGGGTTTCTTCAACAAGCCAATCGCGGAGGAGGTCACGGAGAACGCGAAACTCATCGGACTGCCGAAGTGGTCCGACGATGACCAGACGCTGGCCAAGGCTCTGCAGCACGAGCTAAAGGTGCCGGAGAAGGGCCTGGCTACGAAGCTGGACGAGTTGAAGACACCGAACGATCCGGAGAAGTTTTACGGTGGCGGGTCGGATGATATTGGCGACATCTCGTGGATCGCGCCGACGATCGTGCTTCGGTATCCCTCAAATATTCCCAATCTTCCGGGCCACAATTGGGCGAATGGGATTGCCATGGCAACGCCGATTGCCCATAAAGGCGCGGTTGTGGGGGCGAAGGTGCAGGCGCTTACTTTGTTCGACCTGATGGTGAAGCCGGAGTTGCTCGCAAGTGCCAAGGCCTACTTTAACGATGTTCAGACGAAGGATGTGAAGTATCAGCCCTTCCTCCGGCCAACGGACAAACCATCGATCTGGCTGAACAAAGCCACGATGGACAAATATCGGCCGGAGATGAAGAAGTACTACTATGACTCGACGAAGTATTCTACGTATCTGGAACAGTTGGGGATTAAGTATCCAACGGTGCGGACGGCCTCGACCCCGGCTGCCTCTGCGCCGACGACAGGAGATGCTGAGGACGGAGGTTCTCTGCAATAAGGCTCCGGCAACTCTAATTGCAATAGAAAAGGCACCCCGAAGGGTGCCTTTTCTGCGCGCGAACGCGGGTTAGGGGATGTAGTAGCGCAGGCTGGTAAAGACCATGTTGTTGGTCGCCTTCGGTTGAGCGTAGACGGCGGTGGAGGAACCGAAGGTTCCGCTGTACAGGCCAGACCAGCCATTGCGCGCCAGGTAGCTGTACTGCATGGTGTACTGCAGACGGCCGTACTTGGGGCTGTTGTAGAAGCGATAGACGAACTCGGCTGTCGTTTCGGTCACCATGCGGGTTGCGCCGAGGCAGTTTGCAGGAGTGCCGGGGCTGTAGGGAGGGTTGCCGGCAACACCGATGCTTCCCAGACCTGAGCTAGGCGTGGTTGGCAGCGTCTCGATGCCGCAACCGGCGTTCGAGCTCGACTTTGGAGCGTAGCCGATCAGCTTGCCCGCGGAAGAGCCGAGAGTGCTGAGATAGACAGTGCGCTGGGCATATTCGTCGCCGTAGTAGAAGTCGAGATCGAGCTTCTTCTGCGGGTGCAGTTCGAGCGGAGAGAAGGCCCTGATAGCCCTTGATCGGAGCAAGCGTTCCATCGGGGTGCACGGTGGTGTCGGGCAGAGAGGAGGTGCCGTAGCGGCCTACGCCGGTGCCACCGAGGAAATGAACGCCGATGTCGAGCGTAGTGTGTGACGGGGAAGCGGGCGTTGGCGAAGACGCCGCCACCGGTCTTGGTGTTGTTCGTGCCACCCGCTGCAGAGGGAACCGTAAGCGTCTGGTTGGGATAGTAGCGGTCCCGGAACCAGCGGACGAGACCGCCGATTTCATAGTGGCCGAAGTGAGGCACGTCATAGGTACCCTTGACGATGACATCGGGCGCAACGTCGCTCGAGTAATTTGCGGTGAGGTTATAGAAACCACCGCCGGCACCAGCGTTACCGATGAAGAAGTTAGCATTCGCGTTAGTTGCCGAGTAGACGATCTGCGCCTGTTCCACAGAAACGGCGGCGGTGAAGTTGCCGAACTTCTGCTGGAATCGGAACGCCAGGCTGACGCTCCCAGCTGAAGCCGACGTGGTACTGAGCGTCGATGGTTGCCGGAAGGACTTCAGTACGGTTGTCGGTGCTGGTCGCGGTTGTGTGACGAGCGACCACATCTGACCGCCGGTAACGGTGAAGCCCTTCTTCGTTGCTGCCTGACCCCAGATCTGGCGCTGGCGGAGGACGTAGCTGTTGCTCTGGTTGTCGTTGCTGGTGGCGCCGGCACCGAGGAAGTCAGCTTCGACGTAGCCGGAGAGTTGAAAGGTCCAGGCTTGCCCACGAAGAGGGCGCCGACGCGGCTCTGACGCCCGGAGAAGTTGAACTCGGTCGTGTGGGCCTGCCCGCACCAGGATAAGGGGTGGCGTTGAATGGCGTGTTGACGTCGGCGTTCAGCGCGCGCTGGCGCCAAACACATTCAGCCGCGAAGAAGCCAACAGGTGTAATCTCGATTCCCTTGTAGCGGAGGGTCAAAGGGGACTCGAGCTGGTCCATGATGGTCTTCTTGGTGTCGCTGATGGTCTGGGCCATGCCGACAGTGGTGGACTTGAGATCGGTCACGGTGCTGTTGAGGCTCGCGACGGACTCTGTGTTGGACGAACGCTGGGGCTGAGGCTGTCAGCCTTGGCAGATGCGGAGACGCGGCAGCTCGCGGCGCTCTGAGCCGCCTGCTGGGCTGCAGAGAGTCGGCATCCTGTTCAGCATTCTGGCGCTTGAGAGCGTCGATCTGAGCCTGCTGGTTCTGCATCTGTTCACGCAGCTCCCGGATCTCGCGCTCCACCGGGCTCTCGGCAGGTGCCTTTTTTGCAGCGGCCTTCTTCGTTGTGGTGGTTTTACTCGCCGTAGTGGTCTGCGCCGGCAGCGAGATCGTACTGATCGCCAGTATCGCCGCCATAGTCGCTCGGAATTGCTTGGTCATGGGTCCTCGCATGGTAGTGAAAGGCAAAAGGACAGCAAGAGAACCGCCGGAGAGAACGCTCCGTTCCGATCCACTCCCTTTTGCTCTTTGTGCTGATACTCACAAATGATTGTGAATACATGAATAATTTGGCGCGTAGTCTTGAAAAAAAGCGGTTTGCAGTCAGGCAAAAACGCGTCAACCTGATGCCGGATTCTTATGCGCGTTGATGAAGCTCAGAGAGGGTTAGCAACAACAACGGCAGGGCATGAGGTGCAGCGTCGCGGGTTGGCGGAAGACCGTCATGTGGAAGTAAGTGTACCCGATTCCAAAATTCGCGCAAATCCGGCGGCAGAAAATCTGTTCCGGGGATGCGTTTAGCAGCATGGGTCGGACGGGTAGCGCGGGCGGGTTTCGTGGTTTACCGTTAACCGATGCACGTTTTCCGCCCCGTCTCCCTCCTGCTGGCCCTGACCACGCTTGCCCCCGCGCAGACTTCACTAAAACTAATCCCCATCCCTCGGGAGGTGCGCTCAGGCGCTGAACAGCCGCTGACCAATGGCGTGCAGATTACTTGCGCCGCGCCTTGCTCGGCCGACGACACCTTCGCGGTCGACGACTTGAAGTCTTATCTGCTGTTGCAGGGTGTGTCGGTCAATCCGAATTCTCCCGTCAATATTCTTGTCGAGCGTTATGGCTCACCACTTTCAAAGTCGATCTACCAGGAGACGCTGCCGCCTGGCTCCGCCGCTGCGGAGATGCCTGCGGAGATCAAGGCGGAAGGGTACGCAATTATTCCTGACGGCAAGGGACTGGCACTTACAGCGGCCAGCGATTCGGGAATCTTTTATGCGCTCCAGACGGTCAAGCAACTGGTAACCGGCACGGGAACAAACGCGACCCTGCACGCCGCGACGATTCGTGACTGGCCGGCGATGAAATATCGCGGATTGGACGACGATCTGTCGCGCGGGCCGATTACGACGCTCGAGTTCGAGAAGAAGATGATCCGGACGATTGCAGCGTACAAATTGAACCTCTATTCCCCGTACTTCGAACATACGCAGCAGTACGCTTCGAATCCGCTGATGGCGCCCCCGGGCAGTGTGACCGCAGACGAGGCCAGGGAGTTGGTGGCGTATGCGAAGCTCTACCATGTCACCATCGTGCCGGAGCAGGAGGCCTTCGGGCATCTGCACCACAATCTGACGTGGGAGCAGTACCAGCCACTCGCCGAGACTCCGCATGGCGCGGTATTGGCTCCGGGGCAGCCGGGTTCTGTGGAGCTGATTAAGCAGATGTTCACCGAGCTGGCTTCAATCTATCCAGGGCCGTTTCTACACCTCGGCGCTGACGAGACGGTAGACCTTGGATTAGGACAGACGAAGGCGGAGGTGGACGCGCGGGGGCTGGCTCCGGTGTACCTGGATTTCCTGCAGAAGATTGCGACCGCTCTGAAGCCTCTGAACCGGAAGCTGCTCTTCTGGGGAGACATCGCGCAGGACTCGCCCGGTCTGCTGAAGGACCTGCCGCAGTCATTCAAAGACCAGACGATTGCGGTTGCGTGGGTCTATAACGTGGAGGCGAAGTATGACAAGTATTTGACGCCATTCACGAAGGCCGGGTTCGAAACATGGGTGGCGCCGAGCGTGGTCAATTACCGCAGGGTCTTTCCGAATAACAACAATGCGCTGCCGAACATTCAGCGATTCACGGCAGATGGTCAGAGGCTGGGATCGACAGGCCAGCTGAACACGATCTGGAACGACGACGGCGAGGGGCTGTTCAATCAAAACTGGTATGGGATCCTGTTTGGCGCCGCAGCTGCATGGCAGAAGGGCGAATCCTCGATCCCCGCATTTCAGGACTCCTATGCGCAGGTCTTTCACGGCGACGCGACCGGCTATCTGAACGAAGCGCAAAAGGAGATGATGCTGGCGCACAACGTTCTCAAGGACGAGGCGAAGGTGGGAGACGGGACCAACAACATCTTCTGGCTGGACCCGATGTCAAAGGACGGCTTGAAGATCGGCGCGCAGGTGCTTCCCTACGTTCATGAGCTGCGCCTGCATGCGGAGCGGGCTCTGACGTTGATTGCGCAGGCTCGCGCGGCGGCCCCCGGTGCGCCTCCTGTGGTGAAGAGCCCGGCGGTTTATGATCCGGCGCAGTCGTATCCCTCCACTCCAACAACGCTGCGGGAGACGGACGCAATCGATGCGCTGGAGCTGGGAGCGCGGCGAATGGACTTCATTGGACTGAAGTTTCAGCTTGCGCAGGAGATCGCCGAAGGCTACCAGCGCGCCTATGCGATGCAGAATACGAAGGACCACAAGCAACGGCTGCAGGTGAGCGCAGAGCTTTCGGACATCAACGGAATGAACGGGCGGATCCAGGATTGTATTGATTCGTACTCGCTTCTGCGCGATCTCTTCGAGCAGGCATGGTATCGCTCCAATCGTGCCTATGGCCTGCGGCCGGTGCTCGAGCACTACGACTACACGATCGGTTTGTGGGAGGCGCGCAGCGACCGACTCCACAGCGCGCAACGGCAGTGGGGGGATTCGCATACGCTTCCCGCGGCGGCCGATCTCGGGTTGCCGCTGCCGACGCAATGCAGAAGTAAGGCCGTTTTGCGGCTTAACTCGTCTCCAACCCGGACAGTTTCCGGAGATCGTCAACATATCCCTCTATGCCTTCGAAGGAACACAAAGGACCGTCCGTCGGGATCGACTTCGGCACGACGAACAGCTCTATCGCGCTGGCGCGGCCAGACGGCGCGGTTGAGTTGGTGCCGTTCGCAACGGCTGCGGGCACAACGGAGTCATTCCGTTCGGTTCTGTATTTAGAGCAGCGAAAACACGCGGGGCGGGCGCAAATCAAGGGTTTCACTGGACCGGTGGCAATCGAGCACTATCTCGAAGCCGAGCAAAAAGGCCGTCTGATCCAGTCGCTGAAGTCCTATCTGACCAGCCGCACACTGACTTCGACTGAGGTCTTCGGCCGCCGCTACAGCGTTGAGGAGTTGATCGCGCGGATCCTGACCGACCTGCGGTTGAATGCAGAGCGGCAGTTCGGCGAGCCTGTTCGCCACGTCACAGTCGGGCGTCCGGTTCGCTTCGTAGGAGCGGATAGCCCTGAGGATGATGATTTCGCTGTGGAGCGTCTGCGCAAGGCGTTTCTAAGCGCGGGATTCGACTCGGTCACCTTCGAGATGGAACCGATCGCCGCGGCGTATGCCTATGAGTCAACGCTCGACCGCGATGAGTTGATCCTGATCGGAGACTTTGGCGGGGGCACCAGCGATTTCTCGTTGCTCCACGTCGGCCCCGGGGTACGTGCGCGTGGCCGCACTGCGAAGGATCTGCTCGGCAACAGCGGACTCGGTCTCGCCGGCGATAGTTTTGACGCCCGTATCGTCCGCAAACTGGTCTCCCCTGCCCTGGGCTCAGACAGCTTCGAGCGTTCTTACGCACAAGCGAACGATCGCCCCCCGAACATCATTCCCGCAGTACCAGCGTGGATCTACGCGAACCTCGAACGCTGGCATTATCTCTCGTTTCTCAAGACACGCAACGTTGCCGAGATTCTGAAGAGCGCTCGTGCACGTGCTCAGGAGCCGGAGAAGATCGAGGCGCTGATCAACCTGATCGAAGAGGACCTCGGGTACCAGCTTCATCAAGCGGTTCAGCGGCTGAAGATTGAACTGTCACGGCAGGAGGCGGCCGAGTTCTGGTTTCGCGACGGCAGTATGGACATTGTCGCTGAAGTTCGCCGCACCGACTTCGAAGGCTGGATAGCTGAGGAACTGCAGTCGATCGAGCGGTGCGTTGACGGGCTGCTCGCTTCGAAGCAACATCGCTGCCCCCGAGGTCGACCGCGTCTTCCTGACCGGAGGCACCAGCTTTGTGCCTGCGGTGCGCCGCATCTTCGAGAAGCGCTTTACCGCAGAGCGCGTCCGCACCGGCAACGAGTTCACTTCAGTCGCACGCGGTCTGGCGTTAAGGGCTCAGGAACTCGACCAGAACTAGCCTGGCTCCGGGGACATCAGGAGTCCGGCATTGCGCGGGCCTTCCAGAGCGCGCCGTCGAGCGCATCGACTGCACCTTCCATCACCTTCACTGCGGATGCCGACTTTTTTAGCGAAAAGATCATCGCCGACCGCACCAGCGCGTTATGCTCCAGCACACCGCCCGTGTAAGCGGCTTCGATCTTCCGCCTGTCTCCTCCTGATTCCTTCATCTTTAGCGCGACAAGAATCACCTGTTCGGCCAGTTCCGCGCCGGCGCGCTCAAGGACCGCAATCGCCAGTTCATCTCCGGCCTCCGCGGACCGCGTCACAACCGGAGCGAGCGCCGCAAAGTCCGGACCAGGGCGAGCATTCGCCATTTCGACAATCTCGCCAAGCGACTTCGCGCCCCAGTGGTCGCCAATCTCCGTCAGCAGCGTCGTCGAGACGCCACGGTCCTTCGCCCAGAAGCCGGCGCGCACGCCCTCCTGCCCGATCCAGAACGCCGACCCCTCATCGCCGATGGCTGGCCCCCAACCACCCGCGCTATACATGGCTCCATCGGCCGCGCGGCCCAGCACGTTCGAGCCCGTACCCGCGATGATCAGGATTCCCGGCCCTCCACGAAACGCTGCGTCGAGCGCAATCTCTTCGTCGCCGGCAATCAGCAATTCACCGCCGACCGCTTCGCTGATCTCGCGCCCGGCCCACTCGCGAACTGCTTCGATACTGAGCCCGGCGAGGCCAATGCAGGTACGGGTAACGTCCTTGAGAGAGACACCGGCGGTGTGCGCGACCTCGTCCAGCATAGCCCTGAGCCGCGCCGACGCCTCCGCCTCGCCCACCCGCATCAGCTTAATGCTGCCCGTCACTGCCCGCCCCAGAATCCGGCTCTCATCCGCCAGAAGACAACGTGTTTTCGTACCGCCTGCATCGATCGCGAGAAAGAGACTCATGAACCACAATGATATGTCAGGCACCTTGCTCCGATGCGGCTTTGACGCGGAAGACTATGCCCTCATCGCCGCTATACACTGGCACGAATGTCAACTGTCCCACCGCCAACGCATCTTCACGCCTTCGACCTTGCGCTGATCGTCGTTTATCTCATCGGCATCACGCTCTTTGGCCTGCGTTTTCGCAGCGGCGGCGATCCCAAGTCGCGCTCTCTGCGCAGCTATTTCCTTGCCGATCAGACGATCCCCTGGTGGGCGATTGCATTGTCCATTGTCTCGGCCGAGACCAGCACCCTGACGATCATCAGCGTCCCCGGCGTGGCGTTCGCGGGAGACTTCGGCTTTCTGCAGATCGTCATCGGATACATGCTGGGCCGCATCGTCGTCGCGCTGATCTTCCTGCCAAAGTACTTTCAGGGCGCGATGCTCACCGCGTACCAATTGATCGACCAGCGCTTCGGCCCTACTCTGCATAAGGTCACGGCAGGATTGTTTCTCTTGACGCGCGCGGCTGCGGAGGGTGTGCGCGTGTTTGCCGTGAGCATCGTGGTCGGCATCGCTATCGGCACACGTGATGTGTTGTCGATCGCGATCATCTCCGGGCTGACGCTTCTCTATACCTTCGAGGGCGGAATGGCCGCGGTGATCTGGACCGATGTAGTGCAGATGGCGATCTACATCGGCGGAACGCTCGTGGCGATCTACACGCTGGGCCAGCACATTCCTGGCGGATGGGGGCAGATACACACCGTGGCAGCGGCCGCCGGGAAGTTTCGCCTGTTCAACTTCGCGCTCAACCTCACGCAGAGCTACACGTTCTGGGCCGGAGTCCTGGGCGGGACATTCCTGACGATGGCCTCGCACGGCACCGACCAGTTGATGGTGCAGCGGATGCTCGCAGCGCGGAGCCTGCGCGAATCGCGGCTCGCATTGCTCTCAAGCGGCGGCGTTATCTTCCTGCAGTTCACCCTGTTTCTTCTGATCGGCGTGGGACTGTATGTGTTCTACGGATTGCATCCAGCAGTGTTCGCCTCGGCAGACAGAATCTTCCCGACATTCATCGTGCGCGAGATGCCGGTCGGGATCGCGGGGCTGCTTGTCGCGGCGATCCTTGCAGCGGCGATGTCGAATCTGAGCGCAGCGCTTAATTCGCTCTCGTCGACCACTGTAGTTGATTTCTACATGCACTGGCGGCCCAGCGCAGACGACCGCGAGCGCATGATGATCTCGCGCGCCAGCACAGTCGTATGGGCGCTGGTTTTGTTTGCCGTCGCGGTATACAGCGTCTTTGCCGGAGGAAAGGGACACGTTGTGGAGATTGGGTTGTCGATTGCGTCCGTCGCTTACGGCGCGCTGCTTGGGGTGTTTCTGCTGGGAACTTTGACCCGCTACGCCACGCAGTGGGGAGCGATTACAGGGATGATTTGCGGATTTACGGTGAACCTTGTCTTGTGGCTCGATCCCTCGCCGATTTCGCTCGGCCCCGTCACAATCCCGCATGTTGCCTTCACGTGGTATGTGCTGATCGGATCGATTGTGACATTTGCCATTGGCTCTGCAGCGAGTTTCTTGTTCCCCTCGAGTGGTTTGAAGCGAGGACGTAAGACGACGATGGCGCGCGTTGCAGGAGTGGTCCTTGCGCTCACCTGCTCTTCCTTGCTGTCGACGCGTTGCCGCGCAGAAGAAGCCGCATCCTCGCCTCATCATCGCGCCGCTGCAGGCAACAACAGAATGACTTCAGCGCGATTACCACGGCCGTCGATCAGGCGATTGCGGCCAGGAAGCTCCCCGGCGCGGTAGTGCTCATCAACCACGATGGGAAGGCCGTATTTGATCATGCGTACGGCAACCGTGCGCTCGAACCCAACGTCGAGCCCATGACCGAAGAGACGATCTTCGACATGGCGTCACTGACGAAGTGCCTCGTCACGGCGACGGCTGTGATGCAGCTCTATGAGCAGCACAAACTCGCGTTCGATGATCCGGTCGTGAAGTATCTTCCGGAGTTTGCGGCGAACGGAAAGGAAAAAGTTACGATTCGTGAGTTGCTGACGCACTACTCCGGACTGCCGGAAGATGTCAGCCTGAAAGATAACTGGGGACTGGCGGCGCCGGATAAAGCGGAGGGAATTCGCCGGGCAATGAATGCGACGTTGTACGGGCCGCCGGGCGTTACCTTCAAATACTCCGACATCAACTACATCACGCTGGGAGCGCTCGTGGAAGCGATAAGCGGGCAACCCCTCCAGGTTTACGCGCAGGAACATATCTTCAGGCCGTTGAAGATGACTCATACCCGCTTTCTGCCTCCCGCCATCCCTGATTCCTCCATCGCCCCGACTGCTTATGACGACCAAGGCGATGCAACAACGAATCCCAACTTCAGCAAGATGCTGCGAGGCACCGTGCACGATCCCTCGACGCGGCGTATGGGCGGAGTCGCAGGACACGCAGGCGTCTTTTCGACGGCTGGCGATGTTGCGTTGTTCGCGCAGGCCCTGCTGGACCGGCTTGCTGGACGCCCAAGCGATTTTCCACTGCAACAGTCGACGCTGAAGCTGATGACGCAACCAGAGCAGCCCTCAACGGCCGCTGGCGGGGCAACCATCTTCATGCCGGATGGCAAGCCTACAACGGGCGTTGCTGCCCGCGGATTTGGGTGGGACATCAACTCGGCCTTCTCTCGACCGCGCGGCGAAGTCTTTCCCATCGGCAGTTTCGGCCACACCGGATTTACCGGGACTTCGCTTTGGATGGATCCAGCGAGCGATACCTTCGTCGTGATTCTTGCGAATTCGGTTCATCCGCGTGGGGCTGCGCCCATCTCGCCTCTGCGCGGGCAGATCGCGACGGCCGCTGCTCAAGCTCTTCATCTTTACGGGAAGCAGTCATCGGCGGGAACGCTCACCGGCATCGACGTACTGGAAGCCACTCACTTTGCTGCGCTTCACGAAGCTGCGAAACGTCACGGCGGCCATCTGCGCCTGGGGCTTGTAACGAACCAGACCGGGCTCGACCGCGAAGGGCGCCGGACGATCGACGTTCTGCTGCACAGCCTCCCTGAGGTTGAGTTGAAGACGCTTTTTTCTCCGGAACACGGCTTGTTCGGAGCCAAAGACACCACGAAGATGGGTCAGGAGACCGACCCCGCGACACATCTTCCCGTCGTCGGCCTCTATGGAGCAAAGGACGAGCAGCGCCGGCCGCAACCTTCGGCGCTGAAGGGGCTCGACGCAGTGGTTATCGATCTGCAGGATGCGGGAGTTCGGTTCTACACCTACGAGACCGTGGTCGGATATTTTCTCGAGGCCGCCGCACAAGCGCACATTGAGATCATTCTGCTCGACCGGCCGAATCCTATCGGTGGAGTCGCTGTGCAGGGCCCTGTATCGGACGACGGCGCGGAGTCGTACTCGAACTACATGCCGCTGCCGGTTCGCCACGGCATGACGCTCGGCGAACTGGCACTTTACTTCAACAGCGAGCGCCTGCTTCCTGCCACGACTTCGCCTAATGTCCGCGCTCCCATACGAGCCCAGTTGACCGTCATCGCCATGCAGAACTGGTCGCGCCCCCAGTACTTCGACGAGACTGGCCTGACGTGGATTAACCCCAGCCCCAACCTGCGCAGCGCAGCCGCGAACGTCGTCTATCCCGGAGTGGAGCTGCTGCAATCGACGAACGTCTCGGTAGGTCGCGGCACCGACACGCCATTCGAACACATCGGCGCCCCGTATCTCGACGCCGCTCAACTCGTGGCTTACCTCACCGCACGCAAGATCCCCGGTATCAGCTTTGCCCCGAGCAGTTTTGCTGTCGTTGAAGATTCCAACCACTTTCCCTTTCACGGCAAGACGGTTCCGGCCATAGCCTTTACCGTGACAGACCGCAGCGTGTTCGACGCACCCGAGCTGGGAATCGAGCTGATCAGCGCCCTGCACCATCTCTACCCTGAGTTCTCCATGGCGAAGTCCGACCACCTCATCGCCAATGTCGATACGATGCGCGCGCTCGCCAATCAGGACGACCCGCGCAAGATCGCCGATACATGGAAGGGCGACCTCGCCGCATTTCGCCAACGTCGCGAGCCTTATCTGCTCTACCGGTAGCCTTTCTGCTGTCGGCAGGTGACGAGTCTCATACTCTCCGTAAAGAAAATTCATCCTCTCTTCGCCTTCTATACGTCACAATAGAAGGACTGTTCTTTTTTTGAGGTACTCCCCATGCCCCGTATTAATTTTCAGCAGCAGCTCGCCGCGCTTAAAGACAAGCTTCTCGCCATGGCGGCGCTCTCGCAGCAGGCACTCTCGTTGTCGCTGGAGGCGTATCTCACTGGAGACCTGAGTCTCTGCCAGCATGTGAAGGAGATCGAGGAGGCCATTAACGCAGCCGAGCGCGATGTGGACGAGATGGCCTACGACCTGCTCGCTAAGGAACAGCCGATGGCAATCGATCTGCGCTTCATCCTGTCCGTGATCAAAATCAATGGTGACCTGGAGCGCATCGGCGACCAGGCGACCAACATCGCCTCGCGCACACAGTTCCTGCAAGACTCGCCGCAGATATCCCTGCCCATCGACATCCCGGACATGGGCGAGAAGGTCGGCGTGATGATCCGTCGCGCCATCCAGTCGCTCCTCGAGGCTGATGCCAAACTTGCGGAATCCGTACTCGCAATGGACGACGAGATCGACGACATGAACCGCGATGTGCAGGCCGAACTCGTGGAAGTGATGCAACAGCACCCAGTTGTCAGCGGCCAGGCATTGAACGCTATCATCATCTCGCGCAACCTCGAGCGCGCCGCCGACCATGCCACCAACATCGCCGAAGACGTCATCTTCTGGGTGCGCGGCTCCGATGTGCGGCACAAGTTCTCGCTCGCCGAGGCAGACTAACCTTCGTCATTGCAACCGATTCGATGAGATATCGCGTTCCAATCCTTGACGTTTCCCCGTGTCGCAACTACCCTTAGAGGATGGTTGGCTCCATGGCATGTCGAGTTGCCGCTTGTTGCGCGTGTTGTCGCAGCCGCGTGCGCCGTCGACTTTGCCTGAATCGGAGACTTACCACCTACTAAGTTCCGAACTCCCTTCAGCCTAGCCACAGCGCCCACTTACTTAGTGGGCCTTTTCATTTAAGTCCCTCCCTACAAAGACAAGGATGCCCAGCATGAACGCTCCAGCAGCACCGGTCAAAGAGACGAAGGCCCAGAAGGTCGAACGCCTGAAGTTAGCGAAGAATCCGTGGGAGGCGTGGTCCGAGGTACGCGAATTCGCACGCGAGGGCCGCGAGGCCGTGCTCCCCGAGTGGGCGGGAATGTACTTCAAGTGGTGGGGTATCTATACCCAGGGCGACGGCGTCGGCGCAACCGGTGGCGTCGGCGGCGAAGGCAAAGCGACCGAGTACTTCATGATGCGCATCGGCCTTCCCAACGGCATACTCACCAGCGCGCAGCTTCGCGTCATCGGCGACCTGACAAAGAAATACGCGCGCAACCTCGCCGACATCACCACGCGGCAGAATATCCAGCTCCACTGGCTGACCATCGAGGCGCTCCCTGAGGTCGTCGATGCCCTGACCGCAGTAGGCCTAAGCCCGAAGGGAGCCTGCGGCGATGTGGTTCGCAACGTCACCGGCTGTCCGCTCGCGGGACTCGACGGACACGAGCTCATCGACGCCTCGCCTCTTGCGGTTGAAATCGCGCACAAGCTCACGGCGAACCCTGAGTTCTACAACCTTCCGCGGAAGTTCAAGATCTCGGTTACCGGCTGCTCACACTGGTGCTCTTACCCTGAGATCAACGACGTCGCCCTGACGGCAATCAAGCGCATCGTGGATGGCCCCAATGGTCCACAGGAAGAGATCGGCTACACCCTGCGCGTCGGCGGAGGCCTCTCGACCGAGCCGCACCTCGCCGTCCGCATCCCCGCCTTCATCCGGCAGGATCAGGCCTACGCGGCAGTCCATGCAACGGCTGAAATCTTCCGCGAGCAGCAGGAGCTTCGCGAAAACCGTACCCGCGCCCGCATCAAATATCTCTTCATGCGGTTTGGATGGACAGCAGAGTCCTTCCTCGCCGCGCTCGAAGAGAAGCTTGGCTACAAACTCGACCCCAGCCCCACGACTGAGGACGTCATCCCCGACGACATCTACCGCGACCACATCGGCATCGCCTCCCAGCGCCAGCCCGGCCTGTCATCCGTTGGCGCGAGCGTCCTCCGCGGGCGGCTCTCCGGCGACCAGCTCTCGCAACTCGCCGAACTCGCCGACCAGTACGGCAACGGCGAGCTTCGCACCACCATCATGCAGAACATAATCATCGTGAACGTGCCCAACCCAAAGACCGCCGCACTGGTGGTCGCGCTCAACAGCATCGGCTTCCACGTCGATGTCTCGGCCTTCTGGCGCGGCGCCATCGCCTGCACCGGCACAGAGTTCTGCAAGCTCGCCATCGCCGAGACCAAGGGCTTCTCCAAGTGGCTCGTTAGCGAGATGGAAGAACGTCTCCCCGGCTTCGACCAGCAGATCAAGCTGCACGTCACCGGCTGCACCAATAGTTGCGGACAGCACTGGATCGCCGACATCGGGCTCGAAGGCAAGAAGGTGAAGAAGAACGGCCAACTTGTCGATGCCTTTTACTTCTGCGTAGGCGGCGCGGTCGGTCGGTTCGCACGCACAGCTCGTCCGCTCGGCTACCGCGCCGCAGCCGACGAGGTCCCGGACGCCATCGAGCGCCTTCTGCGCGGCTATCTCGCCGACCGCGAGCCCGACGAAGACCTTCGCAGCTACTTCGCCCGCTCCGATGATGACACCCTACGCGCTCAACTCGCCGGTACCGTCATTGACCCCGTCGAGCGCGACGCACCACCAGTTGGCGCGGGCCGTCACGCGCCTGTAGAGTAGCTTATGGATCTCTTTCCCATCTTCCTCAAGCTCGCCGCGCGTCCCTGCCTTGTCATCGGCGCGGGCAATCTAGCCGAATCGAAGATCGAGTCCCTTCAGCTGGCCAACGCCCGAGTGACCGTCATCGCGCCCAAGGCCACGCCGCGAATCGCAACCCTTGCTGCTGCTGGTGAAATCGACTGGAAGCAACGCAATTACGCCGCCGGAGATCTCGCTGGTCAGTTCCTCGTCGTCGCAGCGACCAATGATCCAGCCGTCAACCGCGCCGTCCACAAAGAAGCCGTTGAGAACAACATCCTCTGCAACGCCGTCGACGACCCGCCCTTCTGCGACTTCTACTTCCCTTCCGTTGTGCGCCGCGGCGACCTTCAGATCGCCATCTCGACCAACGGCGCCAGCCCCGCACTCGCCCAGCGACTGCGCAAGGAGATCAACGCTCAGCTTCCTCTTGATGCAGGCACTTGGCTCACCGACCTCGGCAATCTGCGCCGTGAAGTCATTCAGGCCGAACCACTCAACGACGAGCGCAAATGGCTCCTCCACCAGCTTGCTCAGCGCGAAGTCTGCGGCTTCGACGCCTGCCCCTCACGCCTCTTCGCAAGACAGCACGCACTCACGAATCCCCTCCCCAACCATCAGCTCTCGGAGAAATCCAAGGAGAAACCATGAGCCTCTCCGCACAACCCGGCCAGGTCTATCTCGCGGGCGCCGGCCCAGGCGACGCGAGCCTCCTCACCCTCCGCGCGCTGCGTCTGCTCGAGACCGCAGACGTCATCCTCCCCGATGACCTCGTCTCAAACGAAATCCTCAACCTCGCCCACGCAGACGCCGAGATCATCCCCGTCGGCAAGCGCTGCGGCCAGCCGCGCATCACCCAGGCCGGAATCCACGCCCTGATGCTCGAAGCCGCGCGCGCCGGCAAGTCCGTTCTGCGCCTGAAGTCCGGCGACCCACTCATCTTCGGCCGCGCAGGCGAGGAGATCGCTGCACTCCGCGAAGCCGGCATTTCCTTCGAGATCGTCCCCGGCATCACCACCGCCTTCGCTGCCGCCGCAAGACTGAAGACGCCCCTGACCGATCGCAGCGCAGCCTCGAAGCTCATCTTCGCCACCGCTCATCATGCCGCGGGCAAGCCCGACATCACTCCTAAGTGGCAGGGCGCCTTTCCGGCAGACGCGACGCTTGTGATCTACATGCCCGGAAGAGATTTTCGCGCACTGGCCGATGACCTCATCGCCTCAGGGATTGCTCCCGGAACGCCCTGCGTCGCCATCAGCAAAGCCACCACTCCGGACGAACATGTCTTCGCCTCCACGCTCGCGAAGATCGAGGACGGCGAGGTCGGCCCGGCGCCAGTCATCCTGCTTGTCGGACAGGCCATCAAGGTTGACCAGGCGCAAGAGGTCGCACGCGAACCCGGCTTCCATCAGCATTTCGAGGAAGAGGCTGTCGAAGAACTGGTCAGGCTATAAGATTTCTCAGGCTGTGAATCTGCGGCGAATAGCACCGGCGGCACCAGCCACACCCGTCAGCACCAGGACGAAGCTTCCCGGCTCCGGAACCGCCGGAGGAGGCGCAGGAGTATTGGGCGGATTGCCCGGCGAATTCGGAGGAGGCTGGGTCTGTAGGCTTGGAGTTCCACCACCGCCACCACCCCGAGGTCCACCGCCGCCAACGGGAGGTCCATAGTTCGGATATCCGCCCGAAGGAGAGTCAGGCGAGAAACCCTGGCCGCCGAAGGGGGGACCATCATTCTCTGCAATCAGCTGGTCCGAGCCAGCATCATCAAGATCCAGCCGGTCATCCAGAGGATGACTCTCGAAGGGAGGCTGAGGCTTTTGTTCAGCAATCAACGGCGCGTCCGACTCATCTTCCGGGAGAGCCCCGCACGCTAGTTCGAAGTGATGGAGCGCCTGCTGGCGCGTCATGTGCGGACCCGGCTTCACAACGGTCTTCGGCTTGGGCTTCGCCACATATCCCGCGAGCTTGCGCTGCGCATAGAGTTTAGCCCGGCGCTTGGCCGCTGCGATCCGCTGCACCTGCCGTGTATGGGCAAGCTGCTCGCGGTACACCTTGAACCATCGTTCGCAGTCAGTCGACGCATTCACGCATGTGGCCGAGACGCTGACAAACAACACTAGGATGAGGAGATACAACAAACGCCGCATGGGGTCCCTGGGTCCGAATTTCGTGGTCTGTTCGATCGCTCTGCATGGGGCGAACGATAGTGATCCTGCAATTACAGAACCAAAAGCAGAACAAACACGAATGTGCTAAATATTGCAGATACCCGGTAAAAATTTCGCAGGTATAGGAATATTTTACCCTAATGTTCCAAACCTTTTCCTATTTTTCTTTCTCTTTTTCAGCAAAAAACCGGAGCTAAGCCAAGCTCAGCCTTACTTTAAGCCCAACTTTAGATCGAGCGAGGCCTTAACGCCTTTCCCTACAACCTGAAACACAAACCACAGTAAAAGATTGGTGACACTGTGGCTTTCTCGACACATCTCCGCTATCCGGTTGATCCCCGAGGGGTATACTCCCCGACACAACCTTTTCCCCGTTTTAGCGTTCAATCATATAGGGCTTTCAAGGGACTAAAGACCCGGGAGCCTGGCAAAGTCGCTGACGTCCCACGGCGTACCGGACTCTGCCTTAGGAGATTCGAAAATGCGTCTTTTACGCTATCTCGCTGTACTCGCTATTTTGTTAGTTCCCGCTGCAGCCTACTCCCACGCCCAGGTCTCGGTCGGCGTCGGAATCGGAACCCCGGGCTACTACGGAGCCTATTACGCTCCTCCCGCGTGCGCTTACGGATACTACGGCTACTATCCATACGGCTGCGCTCCCTACGGATACTACGGTCCGTCCTACTTTGTCGGCGGAGTCTTCATTGGCGCAGGCCCCTGGTACCACTACGGATGGCCGGGCTACCGTTATGGCGGCTACTACGGCTATCGTGGCGGCTACTATGGACACCCCGGCTACGTTGGACACCCTGCACCCTACGCTGGCGGAGCTTATCGTGGCGGCTATGCTGGCGGAGCCTACCGTAGCGGCTACGCCGCCGGAGCAGTCCATGGCGGCTATGCTGGCGGGGCAGTCCGCGGCGGATTTGCCGGCGGCAGCGTCGCCCACGCAAGCGGTGGCGGCGGTTTCCACGGTGGTGGAGGCGGTCACGGCGGCGGCGGACACCGCTAAGGTCTTCCGCACAGAAAGACGTCATGAAAATGGCTGCGAGGTCTTCACGACTCGCAGCCGTTTTCCTTTTGACTCCATGACCGTCGGCTGATACCCAAGCTTAGAAATTGTCATCCTGAGCGAAGGCGGCGCTTTTGCCGCCGTAGTCGAAGGACCGGCAGTTTCTTCCGAGGCAGTTCACTATCCCAACCGGCTCTCCGCCTGTTTCGTCGCCTCATAGATCTGATCGAACGACTCCACGGCATACAAAACCGGCTGCATCGCACCCGTATCGAACTCCTGGTTCAGCACCGCATCAAGGTCAAACTCCTTCACCTCGCAGCCGCCCGCCAGCACCCGCGTGCACTCGCCGTGCGAAGAGATCAGCCCGCTGCCATAGACCTTGATCTCGCCCTTCTGCCGGATCAGGCCAAACTCCACCGTGAACCAGAACAGCCGCCCCATCCGCTCAAGCTTGTCGTGGTCCGTCAGCCGGGCGCACACCTGCCCGTAGCTCTGCAGAAAGTTTCCAAACACCGGATGCGCATGCATCGGCACATGGCCAAAGACGTCGTGAAAGATATCGGGCTCTGGCGTGTACTCCATCGCATCGCGCGAGCGCAGCCAGGTCGTCGTGGGAAACATTCGCGCCGCCAGCATCTCAAAGAAAGCATCCGGTGGCAGAAACCCGCTCACCGGCGTCGACTGCCATCCCGTCCGCGGCTGCAATCGCGCGCTCACCTCTCTCAGGTTCGGCAAACTATCCTCGCGCAAACCAATCTGGTGAAACCCATCCAGATACTCCGCGCAAGCATGCTCGCGAAGCTGCGGCATTCTCCGGGTCACCAGCTCCGACCAGACGGCGTGCTGTTCAGGCGTATAAGCGGCCCAATCCTGTTCAATCAGATACGGCGCAGCCACATTCAACTTGCCCTGGGCCAGATTCAAAGTCGATGATGCAATTCCCATGTCATCCTTTACCGACGGGCGGTGTGCCGTACTGACAATCCGCCGCCTGAAGAAGCATACATCTTCTTTAGAGTCCTTTTGTCACCCTTCCGTTACCCGGTTTTGCTTTGCTTAACCGCGCTCTCAGCCGTACCGTAATTCTTGTGAATACAAGGTCCAGCCTCTCTGTCATCTTTCTCCTCGCCGCATCTTTCGCCACAGCAAACGCCAAAGCACAGTTCGACATCGAAGAGTCCCACACCACCGCCAGCCTCCGTGGCATTCACAACGTTGGCGCCGGAGTCGCGTGGGCCAGCGGCACCAACGGCACCGTCCTCCGCACCGAAGACGCAGGCTACCTCTGGCAGAACTGCACCATCCCACCCGGAGCCGAAAAACTCGACTTCCGCGGCATCCAGGCCTTCGACGCAAACACCGCCATCGTCATGTCCTCCGGCCCAGGCGACCTCTCCCGCCTCTACAAAACCACCGACGGCTGCCAAACCTGGAAACTAGTCTTCACCAACCCCGACAAAGATGGCTTCTGGGACGCGATACAAGCGCTCAATAAAGATGTCGTCGAGATCGTTGGCGACTCAGTTGACCACTTACTTGTGAACGATAAGACAGGGCATGTAATTCCCGTATGGCGATTCAACCAAGGAGATGATCCCGACAGCCGGACTTCGGACCATTTCTTCGAATTAGCTGCCGCTCCTAAAGAGGGAGGTTTCGCGGCAAGCAACTCAACTCTGGTGATCAGTCCTGTTCCCCACCGCGATCCCATTTGGAGCTATCAATGGCTCGCGACCCAGACTCCCGATCACTCCTATATCCACCGCGAAGCCTCAGAACGAGACTCCCAACCTGCGAACCCTGCCGAATCGGAAACCCTTCATGTAGAAACTCCGCATGAGTCAAGGCTCACCAAGTGCCGGCATCTTTTCGCTGGCTTTTCGTGAAGATCGCTTTGGTGTCGCTGTCGGGGGTGACTATCAGAAGCCCACGGTCTCAACGAAAACTTCGGCGTACTCAAATGACGCAGGGACGACACCTGGCATCTCGCCCAAACCCCACCCAACGGCTACCGCTCCTCCGTAGCCTACGACCCCAACCAAAAACTCTGGATCACCGTTGGCCCCAACGGCACCGACATCTCCCGCGACGACGGCAAAAACTGGACACCCCTAAAACCCAGCCCGCAAGACCCACCCGACGCCGACAAAAACTGGAACGCCCTCTCGCTTCCCTTCGTCGTAGGCCCACACGGACGCATAGGCCGACTCCGCCCCATCACCCAAAAATAAAATTCGTGTTTATCTGCGCAATTCGCGGTCAGCTTCACTGTTGCGGCGGCGTAGACGGCGGAGTAGTTGGAGCCGGAGGACCCGTCGATCCCGGCGAAGTTCCAAACCCGCTGGGCGTATTCCCAAATCCACTGGGAGCAGTTCCCGAACCCGGCGTACTCCCAAACCCTGACGAGTTCCCCGCAGCCGACCCTAACCCCGAAGCGCCGCCGCCAAACAGCGACCCCTTCGCATACAACTGCTCAATCCGCGGGTCGTAGATAAACTCCCACGCGTCGTACGTCGTCTGCTCGTTCAGCACTGTAATCGACTCGCCATCCTTCGGAATCCCCACTCCGACAAACGGAGCCCCCCCGGAAGGAGCCCCCGATGACTGAATCCCCGCTGCCGACCCCAGCCCATTCGACTGACCCGGAGTACCCGAACTACCCGGCGCCCCCCGAGCGTAGCGTCCGCTCGAACCAGTCCCGCCACCCAGCGTAGGCGTCCCGCTCGAACCAGTCCCGCCACCCAACGTAGGCGTCCCACTCGAACTTGATCCGCCAAGCGTAGGCAACATCGAACCACCGAGCCCGCCCCCGCCCTGGCGAAGAACCCCCATACGCCGAGCCTCCAAACGCACTCCCCGAGCCTGCCTGCTGCCCCGAACCGGTCGCCCCCGTCCCAATCCCACCGCTCGAAGCCATCCCCGCAGCCGAGCCCAATCCCGGCGTCAACCCCGCCAGCGGCTGGCCGAAGAATCCCTTCACCGTCGTCTTCGCCTCGCCCACGTGGATCAGCCGCCAGTCATCCTTACCCGTCATCGGGTCGATATAGTGCTGCCGCAGAAACCGGATATTGTTCGTCTTCTCCAACTGCTCGATCGAACCCGGATACGTATGAAACTTCCGGTAGTACAACCGGACCGCCCGCACATACTGGTCGCCCCGGCGCACTGCCTCCACCTCGCGGTCGCGCTTCAGGTCCTGCGCAATCTTCGGCGCGGCCACACTCAAGGCCAGCAAGACCAGAAAGATCGCGACGATCAGCCCCACCAGGATGAAGCCCTCCTCGGACTTCTGCCTCTCTACCCTGCGGCTTGTTTCCAGACAACGCATAGCAAATCGCCTCATCGCGGCGAGGGCGGCATGGTCAGGGTCTGCCGGTTGTTGTACCCCATGTCCTCGATCACGACAGAGTTCGCCCCGACAGAGATTACCTTATACCTCCGCTGCACAATCTCGCCATCGGTCGCGACAAACACGTCATCCCCATGCAGCAAAAACGCCATCCGCTTGCCGTTCGCGCCCATCGCCTCGCCAAAAAACTTCAACTCAATCGGCGGTGGTGGCGGCGGCCCTGGAGGCGGTGGCGGGGGCGGCGGTGGCCCTGTCACCTTCGGCCGCACCGGAGCAATCGGCTTCGGAATCTCCACCGGAACCGAGTTCGCCGAAAAAATATTCCTTCCATTCCCCGAGTACACCACCGACTCCGTCACCAGCATCGCATCCATCCGCAGCGTCGGATCGAGCTGCGCCGAGGTCGTCCCCACACTCTTCGCTGCCTTACCCGCCACATTGCCCGGAGGCACTGCACTCTTCGCCACAGGAGCCGTCTTCACCGAGGGCGCCGTCGTGATCACCGGAGGAGGCGGTGGAGCAGGCGTGTCGTCGTGGAGGTTGTAGTACAAAATTCCAACCGCAAAAACCGCAAACACCGCAATCGCTGCGCCCTTCTTCTGCTGGTCAGGAGTCAGCCTGATCATTGCTTGGCTCCCTTCGCAGCAGCATCAGTCGCACTCGCCGCATCGGTTTCGGTTGCACCCACTGTCTTCTCGGTAACCTCAATACCCACGGGCGAGCGCAGATACGTCGTCAACCGTATCCGCAAGCCCACCACTCCGCTCTGCTGACCCGTCAGCGTAACGCCCGTGATGAGGAAGAACATCTTGTCGTGCTCCAGGGAGTTGATGAAGAGCACGAGCGGCCTGTAGTCTCCGCTCAAACTCGCATCCATCCGCGCCTCGGTCAGCTCGCCCGCAGTCCCGGCCATCACTGGATCGTACGCATACTGCACGCGGGTCAGCTTCACGCCTTCCTTCTTCGCGAGAGCCCCCAACTCGCCAACCGCTTCAGAATTCGCAAACGGCAGACGCTGCTTATAAAACTTGTCCGCGTCCTTGGTTGCCTGCGTCAGCTTCTCGTCCAGACCCTCCAGCGGTTGTCTTGCAATGTCCGCCGTCTTCATCGCGATAGTCTGGTCCGCCAGCGCTTGAGCGTTGTCGCCATTCGCTGCGCGCCAGGTAAACGCCAGATGCACCAGCAGATAAAGATTCACCAGCCCCAGCAGCACCACGCCCGCAATATGCAGGTTCAGCAGAGTGCCGAGCTTGCGCGCCCTTTCAGCCCACTCTCTCGCCGCCACCGCCGACCGCTTCTTCTCCGCTACAGTCGTCATTGCGGCGCTCCCTTCTGCATCGGAGCTTTCACCACACCGTTTCGCAGCGGTCTCGCAGGTTTGGGGTTCTTCCTCTTCTCGACAGTCGCGGCACTCGCGGAATCCTCGTCTGTATCCTTCTCCACATCCGTCTTCACCGGTTTCGCCGGCAGCGGGTTATATCCGCTCCAGATCTCAAACTGCACCGACCCCGGCGGCAGCACCGGAACATTCGCTCCATGTGCCGCACCCTCCTGCGTTTGTGCCTGCTCCGAAGCCAGCCGCGGCAACAAAAATCTCTGCGAAGTCTCCAGGTTCCTCACCAGTTGCACCGCGCGCTCACGGTCGCCGCTCACTCGCAACCGGATGTTTACATCGCCTTCCTTGGTAATCTGCGGCTCAATGCTGGTCACCTGCACGCCCGTCGGCAGCACCTTTTCCAGATCCATCATCACCGCGGTCCAGCTAAAACTCTTCCGCGCAAACACCGCATTCAGAAACTGCGACCGCTCCAGCACCGCCATATTTTGCGGCTGACGCATCCTCGCCTCATTCACCATGCGCTCATGCTGATACTCCTGCGTCTTCGCCTTCAGCTCATCCATCTTCGCGCGCGCAGCACTCGCCTTCGCATTCAGCGAGTGCAGCCAGAACCCAAGCCCCACTGCCAACACCGCAAGCAACGCCATCGCCAGCCGCAGCCGCGCAAACAGGGGCCGCAGCTCAACAAACGGACGATTCGCAAGATTAATCGAGATCCGCATCAGTTCTTCAAAGCCCCCCGTACGCCGGCCAGCCAGCCGCGCGGAACACGCGCCGTCACTGCTCCCACTTCGATCATCCCCGCGTCCACTATCTCCCGGACGCGCAGCCCTTCCACTCCATTCTCTTCCATCATCGCGCCTACCGTTTCAGCGCCCAGCGTTCCCGCCACCAGCAATTCGCTCCGGAGCGCTCTGCAGCGAATCCTCAAAGTAAGCCGCCGCCACGCTTACAGCCTGCGCCACATCATGCGCCATCACGTTCATGCCCACTTCGCGCACAATCTCAGTCTCCACGACCGAGCTCTGCATACGAGCCTCAGCCTCAAACCGATCCAACCCAGCCGGCTCGTCCAGCCAATTTGGCAGATCCGTCACCGGTGCAACCGGCGCAGCCTCAGCCATCGCCACTGCTCCTACATTCAGATCCACAGAACGATGCAGCAACAACGACCCGCCTTGCACAATCGCCGTCGTCACACCTCCCGCTCCCGCATTCACGGCCAGCACCGGCGTCTCTGGTCGTCGAGCCCCGCCAGCGCAGCCAGCGTGCTCGGCAGTACCGCGCCCGGCACATATCCTGCCATCAGCACCACGCCCTCGTACTCTTCCAGGACATCCTTCGGCATCGCCACCGCCAGCACTTTGATCGAGTCCTTCTCGCTCGACATCACCTGGTAGCTCACCATCGCATGGTCCGCATCAAAGGGCAGCAGCTTCTTCAGCCGGAACCGCACCACCGGCAGCGCCTCCACTGCCTTCGAAGGCAGCTCCTCAAACTCCAGAAGCAGCACACGCGCCGCGGCATCGGGCACCACCACGGTCACATCGCGAGATCTCTCCCGTCCGGCCTCGACAACTCCATCCAGCGCCCGGCGCACCGCGCCCACGACTGCCGTCCTATCGACAAAATTCCCCGCCTTCAACCCCGGCGCTACCGCACCCTCAGCCAGATCGGCTCGCGAAACAGCCGTCAAAACCGCGGCTGCATCCTCAGCCCGCGCCGCCACTACACCCTCAGCCCGAACCTCAACAGCCAGCCGCGGCCGTGTCCCCAATGTCTTCGGTAAAATTTCCATTCCGTCCTAGACTACCCGTTCTCTGTCACTTGCGCCCGATCATCGGCCGATGCTTTCCACGCTCTGTGCCTGCCTGATTACCGTCCCGCCTCAATGAACGTAACCTTATTGATCTCCCTCAGCGTAGTAATCCCTGCCCGAACCCGCTCCAGCGCAGAATCCCGCAAAAACGCCATTCCCTTGTCCCGAGCCTTCTTGCGAATCTCGCTCCCTGGCTTCTTCGCCAGCAGCATCTCGCGAATCTCGTCATCCAGTTCCAGCAGCTCATGGATCGCCGACCGGCCGCGATACCCCGTGCCGCCGCACTCAATACAACCCGTACCCTCTCGGAAGTTAAAGTTCGCGCCACTCCGCCGGCTCCAACCCACTCGCAAGCAAATCGGCCTCGCTGTAGTGCACATCCCGCACGCAGAACTCGCAAACCTGCCGCACCAGCCGCTGCGCCAGAATGCAGTTCAGCGCGGAAACAAAGTTATAAGGCTCGACGCCCATATTCAGGAAGCGCCCCAGCACATCGACCACGTTATTCGCGTGCACTGTCGTAAACACCAGGTGTCCGGTCAGCGCCGAGTTGATCGCAATCTGCGCCGTCTCCGCATCGCGGATCTCGCCCACCAGAATCTTGTCAGGGTCATGCCGCAGAATCGATCGCAGCCCGCGCGCAAACGTCAGACCCTTCTTCTCGTTCACCGGAATCTGCGTAATCCCGCGGATCTGATACTCAACCGGGTCCTCAATCGTGATGATTTTGTCTTCTTCGCTCTTGATCTCATTCAGCGCCGCATACAGGGTCGTGGTCTTACCCGAACCCGTCGGCCCCGTCACCAGCACCATCCCGTACGGCTCCTTGATATACCGACGGAACCGGGCGAGATCCTTCTCCGCAAATCCCACCACGTCGAGCGAAAGCTTCTTGAACTTCTCCGACATCGACTCTTTATCCAGTACGCGCAGCACGGCGTTCTCGCCATGCACCGTCGGCATAATCGAAACACGAAAATCGATCAGCCGCCCCTTGTACCGCACACGAAAACGCCCATCCTGCGGCACGCGGCGCTCGGCAATGTCGAGCTCGCTCATGACCTTGATACGCGACAAAATCGTCTGATGGTGCTCCCGCGCAATCGGAGCCATCGCCTGCTGCAACACACCGTCGATTCGGTACTTCACCAGCAGGGAGTCATCGAAGGTTTCGAGATGAATATCGCTCGCTCTCCGCTCCAGCGCCGTAAAGATCGTCGTATCCACCAGCCGGATAATCGGCGAGATATCCTCCTCCGCCGTCAGCCGCTCAATCGAAATGTTCGAGTCCTGGCTGTCATCCCCCGACAACACATCGAACGCCAAACCCTCACTGGCCTCATCGAGCACCCGCTGGCTTTGCTCGGTCTTCTTCAGCAGTTCCGTAATCTGCGACAGCGTCGCCACCCGCGTCACCAGCCGCTGCCCCAGCAGCCCCGATATCTCGTCCAGCACCATCAGCTTCGACGGGTCCGACACCGCAATCGCCAGCTTCCCCTCCATCTGCTCCAGCGGAACGAAGTTGTACCGGAACATCATGTCCACCGGCACGCTCTTGAACAGCTCGTGCGAGATCTTGAAGTTCTTCAAATCCACAAACTCCGCACGATAGCGCCGCGCAATCAACTGCGCCCGCTCCACCTCATCCATCCCCGGCTCGTTAATCGGTATTGCCAACGGTGCCATTGCCATATATCCCTAAGACTCCCTCAACCCTCTTCCGTAACCCTAACAATAGTTGTAGAACCAGACTCACTGCCAATGGAATTCAACCTGCAGCCGTCCCGGACCAATCCTCGCGACCTTTCAATCCCAGGGGCTACCAAACGCAATCCACCTGTCTGGAAGCTCTGATCCGCTTATCCCTGGTCACCAGTCGAATGCCGTGAACCTGGGCAGTTGCCCCAATCAACCGGTCGGTAGGGTCTTTGGGAAATTTACCTGTAAATAACGTTGACCGTTCCGCAATCGCTCCTGTAATTGGAAGAACGACGAAAACCGACTCGACGAAATGAAGATACTCGGCCAGCGTGCCGGGTAAACGAATCTCATTCTCCGCCGATCTCATCGCGATCTCCCACAAAGTCGAACTCGCAATCGCCAACCCCTCACCCGCGCGACTGGTATCCCGAATCGCTGCTGCCGCAGTGGGTGAAAGTAGCCTCTTGTCAGTCGTCATCCAAACCGCCACATGGGTATCCAGAAGAATCATTTCAACTCGTCCACCGACTCTTCAAAAAACTCCTCCCACTCTTTGTCCGTATAAATCGGCTTGATGATATCCCCAACTATTTCAATCTTTCCAAAGTAAAAGGCATCCAAAGGATCCTCTCCCTCCGTTAGTTCTACCGGGACAAGCTTCGCCACGGGCTTGCCATTCTTCGTCACAAGAACCGGCTCCCGCTTAGCCTGCACCTCATCCATCACCGCCAGGCACGTTGCCTTGAACTTCCCTGCAGCCATAGTCCTCATACCCACACCTCGACCATGGTCATGGTACCATAGTCACGACTGTCACGCCAACTCTAACTCACAACAATATGCTATCCTCCGCCCATCCCCGGGCCCCCATTCTACGAACTCTGGAGGATCACATGAGCACAGCACCAGCCAGCCTCTCCGGCCTCATCCCCAAAGCCGTCAACTGGTCCATCGCCCTCAGCATCCTTCTCATCGTCGCCGGAATCTTCGCCATCCTCATCCCATCCGTCTCCGGCCTCACCGTCACGCTTATCTTCGGCTGGCTGATGATCCTAAGCGGCATCACCCATCTCGTCTTCGCCTTTAAGACCCACACCACCGGCGGCCGCGTCTGGGAGATCATTATCGGACTCATCTACCTCGTCGCAGGCTTCTACCTCATCGCGCACCCCATCGAAGCCCTCTTCGCCCTCACTCTTATCCTCGCCTGCTATCTCTTCTTCGAGGCAATCGTCGAATTCATCCAGTACTTCCAACTCCGCCCCCGTCACGGAGCCGGCTGGCTCATCGTCGACGGCGTCGTCACCCTCATTCTCGCCATCATGATATGGCGCTCCTGGCCCGTCAGCTCCGTCTGGGTTATCGGAACCCTCGTCGGCATCAGCATGATCTTCAGCGGAATCTCGCGCCTCATGCTCTCGCTCACCGCCAAACGCCTCATCCAGCAACACGCTCTTTAGCAGCTCAAATGTCGTTGCGCGATCACTACTCCCCGGAGTAGAGTCCTTCCCATGCTCGCCGGACGCAGTTGGGACAGTTGGATCGCCGAATACTCACTGAGCCATCAGCACCCGCTGAACCGGCTCACACACACCTTTGGCATTCCACTCATCATGCTCTCGCTGCCCATCCTGCTCGCGAGCATCATCTGGCACAGCCTCCTCTGGATCGGCCTCGCACTCTTCGTCCTCGGCTGGACGCTCCAGTTCATCGGCCACGCCATCGAAGGCAAGCCTCCAGAGTTCCTCAAAGACTGGCGCTTCCTCCTCGTCGGCTCACGCTGGTGGGCCGCCAAAATCCGAGGCAAAGTCTAACCAGAACACCCAATCCGCGCCAATCCCAGATCCGCGGTAGACCGCTATGCAGCCCTCACTGCGGCCCGGTTGACCCACCCATCCCCAAATTGAAGATCGGCAGATACAACGCAATCAAAATCCCCGTCACCACCAGTCCCATGAAGATCAGGATCATCGGCTCAATCAAACTCATCGCGGCCGTCAGATTCGTCTGCACATCCTCCTCGAAGAACTCTGCCACTGAGTTCAGCATCTGCGGCAGCGCACCCGTCGATTCGCCCACCTCCGTCATCTCGATCGCCAACTCCGGAAACACCTTCGTCGACTGCAAGCTCGCTGCCAATCCCTTCCCCTCGCGCACCGACTCCACCGACCGCTGCACCGCGCCGGCAATCTGCCTCGAATCGATCGACCGCGCCGCCGTCTCAAGCGAAGGCACCAGAGGCAGACCGCCGGTCAGCAGCGTCGAAAGCGTCCTCGCAAACAACCCGACCTGGTACTTCAGCCAAACCGGTCCAAAGAGCGGCAACGAGATCCGAATCTTATCGATCAAATTCGCGCCCGCATCGGTCTTCGACCACCGGTACAGCAAAAACCCAATGATCCCGGCCACAATGGCAACATAAATCCCATAAGCCTGTGCCTGCTTGCCCAGGCCCAGCAGAAGCAGTGTCAGCTCCGGCAGCTTTGTATTCATCTGGTCGTAGAGCTGCGCAAACCGCGGGACTACAAACGTAATCAGAAAGATGAGCAGCCCAATCACCATCACCACCAGCAGCGCCGGATAGATCAAACTCGCCTTCAGCTTCTTGCGAAACGTCAGCGACACCCTCTGAAAGTCCAGATACCGCTGCAACACCTCTTCCAGGTTGCCCGATCGCTCGCCGGCCAGCAGCGTCGTTGTATACACCACCGGGAATCCGCCCTGCGCCTCAAACGCCCCCGAGATCGACTCGCCCGTCTTCACCCGCGCCCCCACATCTTCCAGCTGAGCGCGAAACTGAGGTTGCTTCTGCCGTTTCGCCAGCAGTTCCAGAGAACCCAGAATCGGCAATCCCGCGCGAATCAGCGTCAGGAACTGCTGGTTGAAGATCAGAAACGTCTCCAGCTTGACCTTCTTCTTGCCCCCGGCCAGCACGCTCTTCGCCTTCACCGAATACACGTAGTACCCGGCCTGCGTAAACCGTGCGCGCAACTCCTCCGCCGTAGCCGCAGCATGGCTCTGCTCCGTCACATGCCCACGCTCATCCGCCAGCTTAATCACAAACTCATTCATAGACCGCTAACACACCCGCCATTCGAAGTAACTCCATCTTAGACGTTCCCCCCGCCAAATCGCCCAACTCCCTGCGTCTTCCGTGGTATCTCCTCCGTCCCACATCCATCCGCGCCGCCTTTGTTACTCTTGAATCCTTCCAAGGAGCCCCATGCTCACCCGTACTCTCCGCACCGCCATCCTCGCGCTTCTCTGCGTCTCTTCCTTCGCCCTCGCACAAAAGCGCCCCCTCACCGCGAAAGACTTCGACTCCTGGCGCACCCTCAACGGACAGGTCCTCTCCCCCGACGGCCATTACGTCGCCTACGCTCTCTTCCCGTTAGAGGGCGACGGCGAAGTCATCGTCCGAAACCTGGCCACCGGCAAAGAAACCCGCGAAAGCGCCGGCGAACTCCCGCCACCCCCGCCCGACGACCCCAACGCTGAAGGCCCACCACCCCCGCGCACCATTCAGCTCTCCTTCACCAACGACTCCAAAACCCTCGTCTTCCTCGCCTACCCCACCCACGCCGCCGTCGAAAAAGCCAAAACCGACAAGCGCAACCCCGCGCACGAAGAACTCGTCGTCCTCGACCTCGCCTCCGCCAAATCCACCCGCGTCGCCGACATCAAAAGCTTCCAGCTCCCAAAAAATCCGACGGCTTCGTAGCCTACCTGAAATATCCAGCGCCACCACCACCCGCAACCGCAAAAGAAAACTCGACCGAGCCAGAGGCCACACCCACTCCGGCACGTTCCCGCGAAACTCCCGAGTTCGGCACCACCCTGACCCTCCTCAATCTCGTCACGCAATCCTCGCGCGATTTCCCCGACGTCCTCGACTACCAGATCACCCGCGACGGAAAATCTCTCGCCTACTCCGTCGCCGCACACAAATCCGAAACCGACGGCGTCTTCGTCGTCCCCACCGCTGGCGGAAACCCGACAGACCCTCACGAACTCATCACCGGCAAAGCCCAATACCAGCATCTCGTCTGGACCGAAAAATCCGACGCCCTCGCCTTCATCGGCAATCCCACCACCAACGCCGCCGACAAAAAGCCTCCCTACAACCTCTACCTCTGGAACTCCACCGAACCCAAAGCCGCTCTCGTCGTCTCCACCGCCACACCCGGCTTCCACTCCGGCTACGTCATCCACGACCACGCCACCCTCACCTTCTCGAAAGACGGCACGCGCCTCTTCTTCGGCGCCGCACCACCCTCACCCCCGCGCCCACCCGCCACCATCGACCCCGACAAAGCTTCTTTCGATCTATGGAGTTACAACGAAGAGTCAATCCCGCCCATTCAGAAAGTCCGCGCCGCTGCAGACCTCAACCGCTCCTATCGCGCCGTCTATCTCATCCCCTCCAAAAAGATGATCCAGCTGGCCGACGAGTCCCTCGCCGAAGTCGTTCCCAACGAATCCGGCCGCTACGCTCTCGGCACCGACGAACGCGAGTACCGCCCCATCCAGGACTACGGCGAGCGCATTCTCGACACCTACGTCGTCGACGTCGACACCGGCCAGCGCACCCTCGTCCTCAAGAAACACGAAGGCCAGACCCGCCAATCCCCCGGCGGCCAATACCTCCTCACCTTCGACGGCAAGGACTGGAACGCCATCTCCATCGCCACTGGAAAATCCGTCAACCTCACCGCCAAACTCCCCGTCGCCTTCTGGAACGAAGAAGAAGACACCCCAGGCACCCACGCTCCCTACGGCATCGGCGAGTGGACGAAAGACGACAAGTACGTCCTCCTCTACGATCACTACGACATCTGGCAGGTCGCCCCCGACGGCAGCTCCGCCACCAACCTCACCCACGGCCTCGGCCGCGCCCAACACCTCCAACTCCGCGCCATAGCCTTCCACTCCGATCCCGAAGACAGAACCATCGACCCCACCAAACCCCTCCTGCTCCACGCCGAAGACACCATCAACCGCGACGCCGGCTTCTTCACTACCCGCATCGACGCCAAAGCAGCACCCACCAAACTCCTCCTCACCGCCGACGACTACAACAACCCCATCAAGGCCCGCGACGCCGACGTCTACGCTCTCACCGCGCAATCCTTCACCAAATTCCCCAACCTCCTCATCACCGACGCCTCCTTCAAAACCCTGCAAAAAATCTCCGACGCCAACCCCCAGCAATCATCGCTCCTCTGGGGCACCGACGAGATGGTCAGCTTCCAAAGCACCGACGGCATCCCCCTCCAGGGCATCCTCTACAAGCCCGAAAACTTCGACCCGCACAAAAAATATCCGATGATCGTCTACCTCTACGAGAAGCTCTCGCAGAACCTCAACCACTTCGTCGACCCCCGTCCCATGGACTCGATCAACATCAGCTACTACGTCTCGAACGGCTACCTCGTCTTCACGCCCGACATCGTCTACACCACCGGCTACCCCGGCCAGAGCGCGCTCAAATGCGTCCTCGGCGGAGTCAACGCCGTCACCGCACGCGGCTTCGTCGACGAAAAGAACATCGGCATCCAGGGCCACAGCTGGGGCGGCTACCAGATCGCCTACATGGTCACCCAGACCACGCGCTTCAAAGCCGCCGAAGACGGCGCACCCGTCGTCAACATGATCTCCGCCTACGACGGCATCCGCTGGGGCTCCGGCCGCCCGCGCCAGTTCCAGTACGAGAAGACCCAAAGCCGCATCGGCGGCTCCCCATGGGAGTACCCACTCCGCTTCATCGACAACTCCCCCATCTTCCAGGTCGACCGCATCCAGACCCCGCTCCTCATCCTCCACAACGACGCCGACGACGCCGTCCCCTGGTATCAGGGCATCGAGTTCTTCCTCGCCCTCCGCCGTCTCGACAAACCCGCATGGATGTTCACCTACAACGGCGAGCCTCACCACCTCCGCCGCCGAGCCAACCAGCGCGACTACGCCCACGCATGGCCGAGTTCTTCGACTACGAATTAAAATCCGGCCCCAAACCCATCTGGATGGAAAAAGGCATCCCCTACCTCCACACCGCAGAACAAGCCGCCCCCTGATGTAGCCAATGTTCGGCTTTCGCAGCTGTTCTTCTTGTATCTCGCTCGCCCATAAAGTGCGTCATCTCGACCGAAGGCGGCGCACTTGCCGCCGCAGTGGAGAGACCCCCGCATTTCGTCTTGTTGCCGTTGCTCTTGCCGTTGCTGTTGCTGTTGTTTCTTGCGGTCGTCCTTGCCGTTGCCTTTTAGTTGTCATCCTTCGCCGAAGGCGGAGATCTGCTCTCCCACATCAAGCAGCCTCAAACCGCAATCCCATCCAGAATCCCTTCCAGCATCACCCCAGCGTCCCTAATCGCCGTCCGATTCCCCTCCAACCGGCTGATCATCAAAGCCCCCTCCAGCGCAGCGACAACGGTATTCGCAATCCTCCGCGAGTCCGTCTCCCTTCCGAATCTCCCCACGCTCCATCCCCTCGCGCACCAACGCACACAACCGCTTCTTCCAATCCCCAATCGCCTCTTTCGCCAGCCCACGCAACACGGGATTCCCATCATCCGAATCAATCGCTGCGTTCATCAACGGACACCCGCCCGGCATCGGCGAAGGCACATCCACAAATCGCTTCACTAAATATTTAATCCGCTCCAGCCGGTTCTCAATCGCATCCGACCCCACCCGCCTCACCCGAAACGCCTCCGACACCGCATACCGAAACGCCTCCGCTGCAAGTTCCTCCTTGCTATCGAAGTGCCGGTAAATCCCACCCTTCTCCAGCCCCGTCGCCATCATTACATCCTGCATCGAGCAACCCGCATACCCACGCTGATTGAAGATCGGCGCCGCCTCTTCAATAATCCTCTGTCGCGTCATCTCCCCTTTATTCATCACGTTTCCCCTTGCCAACAGCATAAATCCCCAAAAATCCGAATCCTAAGGCCTTCTTCTGAATCTGATTATAAAAGAGACCGAACGGTTTCTTTTGTTTCAGTCACATAAAGGGGGCGCAAACTCTCATGGCTACAGCAACCATTGAGTACCCGGTTCAGACAGCGCCACCCTCCTCCGCACCGCCTCAGTCGAAACCCGCACCCGCAGCAAAACCCCGCCCCCTCATCAACCCCTGGGTCGTCGCCCTCACGGTAACCCTCGCCACCTTCATGGAGCTGCTCGATACCTCCATCGCCAACGTCTCTCTCCCCTATATCGCCGGAGGTCTCGGCCGCTCCTACGACGAAGTTACGTGGATCCTCACCACCTATCTCGTCGCCAACGCCGTAGTTCTCCCCATGTCCGCCTGGCTCTCGCGCGTCTTCGGCCGCAAGACCTACTACATGGCCTGCGTCGCCCTCTTTACCATCACCTCGTTCTTTTGCGGAATCGCCCCGTCGCTCAACATCATGCTTCTCAGTCGAGTCCTGCAAGGCATCGGCGGCGGCGGCCTCGCTCCAGTAGAACAAGCCATCCTCGTCGACACGTTCCCTCCCGCCAAACGAGCCTCAGCCTTCGCCCTCTACACCGTCGCGATCGTCACCGCCCCAGCCATCGGCCCCGTCCTCGGCGGCTGGATCACCGACAACTACAACTGGCGCTGGGTTTTCTTAATCAACATCCCCATCGGAATCCTCTCCCTCTTCCTCACCAACCGCTTCGTCCACGACCCCGAGTCCTACGCCGAAGAGCGCAAGTCCGTCCGCCGCGTCGGTCCCGATGGAAAGCCTGGCAAGCTCTCAGTAGACGGAATTGGCATAGCCCTCATCGGCCTCGGCTCCGCGTGCCTCGAAGTCCTCCTCGACCGCGGCCAGATCGACGATTGGTTCGGCTCCTCCTTCATCCTCTGGATGTTCGTCCTCGGCGTAGGCGCCCTCACCGCCGCTGTCTTCTGGGAGCTCAACCAGAAAGACCCCGTCATCGACTTCCACATGCTCAAGACACGCAACTTCGCCATCGCGAACATCTTCTACTTTGTCTTCGGCTTCGGACTCTTCGCCTCCACGACAATGATCCCGCAGATCCTCCAGTCCCTCTACGGCTACCGAGCCATCGACGCCGGCCTCGTCCTCGGGCCCGGAGCCCTCGTCATCACCTTCCTCGCTCCCGTAGGCGCGCAACTCGTACAGCGCGGCGTCATCAAACCCAAGCTCCTCCTCTTCGGAGCCATCATGGTCGTCGGCATCTCCTTCCTCCACTACAGCCACTTCAACCTCGACACCGACTACAAGCACTACGCCCTCGCCCGCGCCCTGCAAGGCCTCGGCTACGCCTTCTTCTTCGTCCCACTCTCCGTCATCGCCTACTCACAACTCCGCCCCGACCAGAACAACAAGGCCTCATCCCTCACCAACTTCTTCCGCAACTGGGGAGGCAGCTTCGGCATCGCCTTCGCCACCACCGTCGCCGAGCGCCGCCAGAACTTCCACCAATCCCGAGTAGGCAATAACATCGCCGCGTCCTCGCCCGCCCTGCAACAGAACATCCACCAAACCGCCGCCTATCTCCAGACCCACGGCTTCTCCCCCAAAGACGCTCTCAGCGCCGCCTACGCCCGCGTCTACGAGCAACTCCACGCCCAAACGCAACTCCTCGCCTTCATGGACGTCTTCCACATCATCGGCATCATCACCCTCATCGCCGCCCCGCTAGTCCTCCTCACAAAGAGCTTCAAAGCCCCCCCCAAATCCACCGCCGCCCACTAGGTCTTCAGTCCTCCCTCGATTGATTGTTGACTATCTACAATCGCATAGTGTAGATAGTCACAGTATGGGTAAACCAAGCGATCTCGTCCAGGGCACGTTAGACCTGCTGATCCTCAAAACCATCTCGCTCGAGCCGATGCACGGCTGGGCCATCGCCAAACGCATCCAGCAGATCTCGAATGAGGTCCTCCAGGTACAACAAGGTTCGCTCTATCCCGCTCTCAACCGGCTGGAACAGCAGGCATGGATACGCGCCAAATGGAGCGAGACCGAAACCGGTCGTCAGGCCAAGTTCTACTCACTCACCGCTGCGGGGCGCACTCAGTTGGAACGGGAAAGAGAAAGTTGGAGCAGGCTTTCAACCGCCATCAACCTGGTAATCGAGAACATCTAGAAACGGAGGAGACGCATATGCGCTGGATCCAACGTTTACGAATGGCCATGTTGACACTGTTCCGTCGCCAGTCCGAAACGGCTCGCTTGAACCAGGAGATGCAGTTTCATCTGGAACAGCAGATAACCGAAAACATCGCTCATGGCATGAGTCCTGGCGAGGCCCGCTCCGCCGCTCTTCGCGTATTTGGCAATCCAACGCTGCTCCGGGACCAGACTCGTTCTAACTGGAATTGGAATTGGGTCGAGACAGGCATACGAGACGTCAGATACGGTATTCGCACTCTCACCCGCTCTCCCGGCTTCGCGCTCATTGCCATTCTCGTCATGGCCCTCGGCATCGGCGCCACGACTTCCCTGTTCACCATCGTGCGCGCCGTGCTGCTGAAGCCCTTGCCATTTCGGGACCCCGGCAATCTGGTCATGGTCTACGAGCAGTTTCGGGCCTCTACTGGTGCCGACAGAACGAATGTCGTCTCCGCTGGAGATTTTCGTGACTGGCGTGCGCAGACGCATGGATTCGAGGAGATGGCCGCGTGGCGCGGTTACGGCTTCAATCTGACGGGCGAACATCAGGAGCTGCCGGAGACCGTCGAGGCCGTGGGGGGTTCCTGGAATCTGTTTTCGGTTCTGGGCGTTGAGCCGGCGCTGGGCCGGACGTTCACCTCTGAAGAAGATCAACCCAACGGCAACCATGTTGTTCTGCTTTCGTGGAGCCTTTTTCAGCGGCGCTTCGGGGGAGACGCGTCTATTCTTGGCAAATCGGTCCGACTTGATACGAATGCGTACACCGTGGTCGGCGTGCTTCCGAGGTGGTTTGTTTATCCCAATCCGAGGGCGCAGCTGTGGGTGCCGTACGCCCAGACGTTCAGTCAGGAGGGGTACGACGCGCACGATACGCATCAAAGCTACGTGATCGCTCGGCTGCGACCCGGTGTAAGCGCGGCTACCGCAACCCAGGAGGTGAGTGCGTTGCAGTATCGGATCTTTCAGGCGAACGCGTCGAAGCCGGTGGCGGAAGACGCCGTGTTCCGGCCAATGATCGACGATGTAGTCAAGAACATCAAGACTCCTTTGATCGTTCTGCTCTGCGCGGTGGGATGCATGCTCCTCATCGCCTGCCTCAATGTCTCGAACCTGTTGGTCGCTCGCGGCGCGGCGCGGCGAAAAGAGGTTGCCGTACGCGGTGCGCTCGGTGGCAGCCGTCTCACGCTCATCCGAGAGCAGATGACGGAAAGCCTACTCATCTGCTTCGCAGGGGGAACTCTTGGACTGGCAATCTCGGTGCTTGCTACCCGATGGCTCGCGAGCCACTGGCAGGCTCTCCCACGGGCCGAATCGATCCATATCGACTTCAGCGTGCTGGCGTTTTCAATTGGGTTGATCTTCCTGACTGCCTTGTTCGCCGGATTACTGCCCGCGCTCTCTTCAACCGGTGCCGGAGTCTTAACCGCTTTGCAGGAATCCTCCCGAAGCATCGGGGGCAGCAAATCTCGTGCCGTGCTTCGCAAAATCCTTCTAACGGCGGAGATTGCGATCACCGTCGTCCTCCTCGTTGCGGCCGGCCTGCTCTTCAAGAGCTTCGTGCATCTCCGCACCTCCGATCTGGGCTGCGTGACTGATCACGTGCTCACGATCAAATACGGCTTACCGGAAAAGCAGTACGACACGCGGGAAAAGGTCGTCGGCTTCCATGAGGCTTTGCTCGCACGCGTGCGAAGTCTGCCTGGAGTGCGCGCTGCTGCGCTTGTCTCGACTCCGCCGGGGGGCGGTTATGAGAGTGATCGAGTGTTTACGATTCCGGAACACCCGTCCTCCACATTCAACATACTGAACGATGCGATGAGCCGTTCGGCTGACCCCGGGTACTTCTCCACGTTGCAGATACCGCTGATTAGAGGCCGTTTCTTCACGGATCAGGAGCGCCTGACGCGGGATCACTACGTCATCGTGAGCAAACAATTCGCCGATGAATTCCTCTCGGGCGAAAACCCTATCGGCAAGCATGTAAAGGTGAACTGGGGAGCCAAACCGAGCGACTTCGAGATCGTCGGCGTTGTCGGCAATACGCTGTACGAGGTCACGAGGCCCATGAAGGCTATGATTTACTTCCCCGTTCTGTCGGGTATCCCCAGCGAAGTCAGCGGCGCAACGATTGTCGTGCGCACTACCGGCGATCCACTCGCCCTTTCATTACCGGTCCAGAAACAGGTCTCCGCGCTCGATCCGGCGCTTCCCGTCTACGATGTACTGACATTGCCTCAGATAGTCGGCAACAGCACCGCGAGTGAAAGCTTCAGCGCCACACTTGTTCTCGCCTTTGCTGTGCTGTCTCTGTTGCTCGCTGCCATCGGCCTCTATGGCGTACTCTCGTACCTTGTCACCCAACGCATCACAGAGATCGGTATTCGCATCGCGCTCGGTGCACAGAAATCAGAGGTATTGCGTCTGGTTCTGCTCGATGGTCTGCGTCCAGTCTTTCTGGGTTTACTCATCGGCCTCGCCGGTGGAGCGGCTGCAGGAATGCTCATCCGGTCGATTCTCTTCGGAATCAGCCCCTATGATCCCGGAGTCTTCGCTGCTATGATTGGCGGTCTTCTCCTCACCGCCGTCGCCGCCTGCGCAATGCCGGCCATTCGAGCTCTGAAGATCGACCCGATGCAGGCGCTTAGAACCGAGTAAAGCGAATCCATTGCCGTCCCGTTCACACGCTAAGCGTCGCAAAAAGAAAGGCCCCAGCGTAAAAGCCGGGGCCTTCCTGATGCAAATATCAGAATCTAAACGCTAAAGCTCGATCCACACCCACAGGTCGACTTAACCGCTGCATTTTCAAACTTGAATCCGGCAGCCTCCAGCGTCTCCACGTAATCCACCGTGCAGTTCACCAGGTACATCGCCGAGGTAGCGTCCACAAACACCTTTAGATCGTCGAACTTATAAACCTTGTCCATCATCCCGGCTGCGTTCTCGAACGACATGGAGTATTGAAAACCCGAGCATCCGCCGCCAACCACACCGATCCGCAATCCCGCCGGAACCGGGTTCTGGGTCGCCATAATCTCCTTCACCTTCGCAACCGCATTCGGCGTCAGGTTAACAGGCGTAGTCGAAGCCGGCGCGCCAACAACAACTTCGGGGGTAACAGCAGCAGTAGACATCAGCAGATCTCCTTTTCCAACACCTTTAAGTGTATGCCCACACCACCACTCCGGCAAGGCCCACATTCATAAGATGCATCTTCTCCAAAACACGATTCAGCAACCCGAATGTTGTTACCATGATTGGAATCCTCAATGAAGTTCCTCCTCCTCATCGCGAACGCCTTTATCAACACCATGGGTATCACCCAACCCACGCCCGAGGCCGCGAATCGCGCCGCTAAGTTCATCGTCGGCATGCTTCTCGCCGTAATCGCTCTCGTCGCCTCCGTCGCCATCATCGCCATCCATTGGGCCTCTCATCACTAAAACGCCCGGCCCGTGACAAGCTGCGCCCCGCTTGTCAAAAAAGTGTCTTAGTTTTGTTCGAAAGGCGTATCATTGCGGCGGAAGCCTTCGAGCCAATGATCGCTCCGGCTTCCGAAAACACGGCCCTGTCATAGGGCGGAGGAATAGCTATGACCGCTATGAGTGCTCTACCAGTTCTTCTGATTATCTGGGCAGCAGTTGCAGCCTGTTTCCTCGGCTTGCTTGCCTACAAGGGACAACTGACCCGGTACGAAGAAGATCAGCTCTTCCTTGGCGAGACCGTCACCCACGAGCAGCAGCAGCAAAACGAGATCCTACGCAAGGTCGCCAAGATTTCTCCATTTGTCCGCGTATTCGGTATCGCCTCGGCTGTCATGACTGCAGGCATCATCGGCATCTTCACCTACGATGCCTGGCAGCACCTGAAGTAGGCTGTCCCACAAAATAATCGACACAATACAAAGAGCCAGAGGCCGTCACCGCCTCTGGCTCTCTGTCTTTGCCCTCACGCCTAAACGTTATACGTTGACGAAGAGACCTTTCCTCCGCGCCCGGTCCAGTTCGTGTGGAAGAACTCGCCTCGCGGTTTATCCACTCGCTCGTACGTGTGCGCCCCAAAGAAGTCCCTCTGTGCCTGCAAGCAGATTGGCTGGCAATCGCTCGCACCGGTACCCGTCATAAAACGCCAGCGCCGTTGAAAAGGCCGGCATCGGCACTCCAATCTCGATCGAATGAATGATCGCCTTCCTCCACGAAGCCTGATACTTGTTCAGCGCGCTCGAGAAGAAATCATCCATCAGCAGATTCTCCAGCTTCGGATTCTTATCGAATGCCTTCTTGATATCACCCAGGAAGACACTGCGAATGATGCAGCCCCCGCGCCACATCAGCGCGATGCCTCCCATATTCAAATTCCATTTCATCTCTTTCTCGACCGCGCGCAGCAACATATATCCCTGCGCATAGCTGATCATCTTCGAGCAGTACAGCGCCCGCCGCACATCCTCGATAAATTCCTTCTTCTCCGAAACCGTCAACGCCTTCTTCGGCCCTTGGAGAATCCTCGAAGCTTCGACCCGTTCTTCCTTCAGCGCCGACAAACATCGCGCAAACACGCTCTCCCCAATCAGCGTCAGCGGCATGCCCAGGTCGAGCGCCGAAATTGCGGTCCATTTGCCCGTTCCCTTCTGCCCCGCAGTGTCGAGAATCTTGTCGACCATCGGCTTGCCATCGTCGTCCTTCTTCGCGAAGATCTCTGCCGTAATCTCGATCAGGTAGCTATCCAGTTCGCCTTTGTTCCACTCCGCAAAGACCTCGTGCAGTTGATCGGCAGTCAATCCCAGCCCATCCTTCAGCAACTGATACGCCTCACAGATCAGCTGAATATCGCCATACTCAATCCCGTTGTGCACCATCTTCACGTAGTGCCCTGCGCCGTCCTCGCCCACCCAGTCGCAGCACGGAATACCACCCTCCACCTTGGCCGCGATCGCCTGAAATATCTCCTTCACATGCGGCCACGCTGCGGGATTTCCTCCTGGCATAATCGAAGGGCCAAACCGCGCACCCTCTTCTCCACCGGAAACGCCGGTTCCGATAAACAGAATCCCCTTCGCCGCCAGATCCTTCGTTCGCCGGTTCGTATCGGTGAACAAAGAGTTCCCGCCATCGATCAAAATGTCGCCCTTCTCCAGATAAGGCAGCACATGTTCGATCGTCTGATCGACCACCTCACCCGCCTTCACCATCAGCATCACCCGCCGTGGCCGCTTCAGCAGCTTGCACAGTTCCTCAGCCGAGTGCGCACCAACAACCTGCGTCCCCTTCGCTTCGTCAGCGAGAAACTCATCCACCTTCGAAGTAGTCCGGTTGAACACCGCAACCTTGTATCCATGGTCGTTCATGTTCAGCACAAGGTTCTGGCCCATTACCGCCAGACCAATCAATCCGATATCGCACGTTCCGTCTGCCATTTCATCTCCACAGCGGCCCCGCAAGGAGCATCGCTCTCTAAGTAATACAACGTTCACGACCAGGAAAAATGCTCGGCCACAAATGACTTTTCTATCACACGTATTCGTGGGAAAGATAGCGCCGCGCCCAGATCTCTCGGCCCGTGATCCTCACGTCGAGCAAAAGGCCCCGCCAATCGGCGGAGCCCGAATGCTTGCCATCTTCGAAAAAAATTATTTACTCTTCACCGCAATCACTTCAATCTCAATCAAAGCCCACGGAGCAGCCAGCGCCGCTACCTGCATCGCACTTCTCGCCGGCTTGTTCGGCTGGTCCTTCGTGCCGAAGAACTGCGTATACGCTGCCTGTAGCCCCGCAAAATCCAGCTTATTGTCCTTCGCCGGATCGCCTGCCAGAAACACCGTCATCTTCACGACGTCCTTCATGTCCAGTCCCTGCTCTTTCAATAGAGCCTGGATCTTATTCAGCGCACTCAGTGCCTGCGTCTTGGTGTCCCCATAGTCGGCAGCCGTACCCTTCGCCGCATCAGCTGGAGTCACCGGCGAAGCCAGTTGCCCACTCAAATAAAGCGTATCCCCCGCCCACACTCCATTCGCAATAGGCGATTTTTCATTCGGCTGCAGATGCTTCACCACAACCTGAGCCTGCATCGCACATGCAGCAGTCGCCAGCACCGCCGCCATCACTCCATGCCTCATCTTCATCACTCTCGCCTCCGGGAAAAATCTCAACCTTGCACAACGCGGTTCGCAACGCCAGACAACTTCGCCGCCTTCGTCTTGTCTGCAATCATCCCAACAGCGCGCCGAGCACTCAACGCGGCACCCTCCTGCCATCCCACAATGTGGCTCGCCGTGTCGCCGGCAAAATGGAAGGGTCCATCAGCCTGGATGATCGTGTCATATCCGCTCTGCCCGCCGCCGTAGCTGCGTATCCACGAGCCCTCATTCCATTTCACCCGGCTCCATCCGCAGAACACAGGATTCTTCAACTCCTTCCCATGCCCCGGATGAATCTTCTCCACCGAGTCTCGCGAGGCTGCAAATTTTTCAGCCAGCGGCAGATTGTAAAACGGCGTCCCTTGCTCCTCCGAGTAACCCGATACAACAACGCCCGTGGGATGCATCAGCCGCGCAGACGGGTACCAGATAGGACTCGGCCCCTGCATCAGGTACGACAGCCCGCCGTAGATGTTGTAGTCCTGTTCCCAGAACCGCCGGCTCTCCCAGGCGATCTTGTATGATCCGGCCATCGTGCACTCATCCACAACTCTCTTGAACGACGCCGAAAGGTCATTCGGGATCTTCTTCAACTGCGAAAACGGTACCGCCAGAATGCAGTAAGCCCCCTCGGCCTGCTTCGTCACCCCATTCTGTGTATAAGACACCCTAACTCCCGCCGCAGTCTTCCGAATCTCCGACACGGGCGAGTTGTACTCGACCACCGGACCCAGCGCCTTCGCAAACGCATACGGAATCCTGTCCATCCCTCCGACCGGCTGCATCATCGTCGCCTGCCAGTCCCACGCCTCCTCGACAAACAAATCGAACCAGAAGTTCTCGTCCAGCAGCACCCGCATGTCCAGCGGAGCCTCAGGCATACCCTCCTGCCTGCCGGCACCCGGTGGAGTCTTGTATCCGGCGCGCTCCGACCCCTCGTACTTGCTCGACTCATTCAGTGGCCCATAGATCCTCAAGAAGGCGGTCATTCGCTCCCGGTCCTCCTTGGTCACCTCCGAGTCCAAAGCTCCATTCGCAATACACTTCGACAGCAGCTCCGACACATGCCCGCGCGTATCGTTAATCGCCTTCCGCTGCACTACCGGCTTGCCACCGTTGGCCTTATCGCTCTGCAGAAACGTCGACCGCGAGGTATTTACCTCCACTTCCAACGGCACACTCAACTCGCGACAGTACCCCAGCATTGTCCAGTGCGTGCTCGGCAACCTCGCGGGCCCCAGGTTCTGGTAGTTCCCCTCCTCCCAGTCGATCGTCTGCACCGTCCCATCGACGAACTCAACCTTCGTCCCTTGCCTGCCCGTAAAATTTCGTCCCCCTGGTCGGCTTCGAGCCTCCAGCAGCGTTACGTCATACCCCAGCTTCTTCAACTCGTAGGCCGAAACCAGCCCGCCGATTCCTCCACCAACCACCACCACCTTGACGCCTTTGCCCGAACCTGCCGCCGCACGAATCGCCTCCGGCTGCTGCCCCTTCATCGGCATCAATCCCAGCGACTGCATCGTCGCAAACGCAGCACTGTAGCCACCCGCCTGCCCCACTCGCATTAAAAAATCCCGCCGCGAGATCCCCATCGATGACACCCCTTCTTCCACTTAATTTAACAACAAACGGAACGAGTCGAAACACTGGATTTTCGGCGTAGAATCGCTGCTTCGAACTGGTGATACACCTCGAGGTAGCAGCGCGCCGGGCCTGAAAGAGAAATCTGAATTTTCTAGAAAATGGTGTCTCTACTCTACCGCAAAAACGGATCTCCCGAATCAACAATTTGGCAGCGACAGTCTCAAAGCGCCAAACACCAGAACAATCAGAAGATCGAGCACCCCAGAAAAAGAATGAGGCCAAGCCGAAGCCTGACCTCTCCACCTAGAACCAAAGCGCTGCCAAAAGCAGTTTCCGTTAGCGGGAAGGAACAAAATGATCACGAAGTTGAATGACAGCGATAACCAGGAGAGCAGCCATTGCTGGTCCGAAGAGTAGATACATGCGAATCCTCCTTCCCCGTTGAATTTGCTCCCGCGAATCGAACTCCAAGATTCGGAAAGCTCAAGACGCAGTGAGTCCTTATTGGCCAGCCCCGGCTTCATTGAAGAAGGCCGTAAGCTCTGCCGATTCCGTGCAAACTTTGTCGTTGCACTGTCACTATTTGCAAATCGGCGGCCAATCCCCGAAATCCACAGGACAATGACCAAATCGCTAATTTTTGAAGGAAAGTCGAGGAAAGCAGAAGGGATACGCGCTATTCGAAGTCAAAACATTTCCCCAAAAGAGAAAATGTTTTCATCTTTGACCTGCAATGTGCCGCAAGATGCCCAAAGTCCACAAACCCTTTCAGATCAAGGATTCAGGCTCGTTCCGCCCACCGCCATCACTTAGACAGCAATCGTAAAGGTATCTTCACTCCGGGTCACGGCGCGGTACATCGTATCCCGTTCAAACGGAACCCGCCCAGCCTCGGTAATCAGCCGCACCAGGTCCGCCCGCCGCATTCCCTGCGGAGTCGTCGCACCGGCGTCGTGGTAGATCTTCTCCTCGATCACCGTGCCATCGATATCATCCGCCCCAAACCGCAACGAGATCTGAGCCATCTTCGGAGAAACCATCTGCCAGTAGCTCTTCACATGCGGGAAATTGTCCAGCATCAGCCGCCCCACCGCGATCTGCCGCAGGTCCAGCATCCCCGTCGTCTTCGGAATATGCGCCAGAGCCGTATTCTCCGGATGAAACGCCAGCGGAATAAACGTCTGGAAGCCGCCCGTCTCATCCTGCACTTCGCGCAGCTTCACCAGATGATCGACACGGTCCTCATCATTCTCGACGTGCCCATACAGCATCGTGGCGTTCGACCGCAGCCCAATCTTGTGCGCCGCGCGAGCCGTATCCAGCCACTCGCTGCCATCGATCTTGTGGTCGCAGATAATGTGCCGCACGCGGTCTGCGAAGATCTCCGCCCCGCCACCCGGCATCGAGTCAACACCCGCCGCCTTCATCCGTTCCAGCGCCTCGGGAATCGTCATCTTACCCCGCTTCGCCAGAAACGCCACCTCGACCATCGTGAACGCCTTGATGTGCACCTTGGGGAACCGCACCTTCAGCCCGCGCACCAGGTCCATGAAGTACTCAAACGGCAGATCCGGATGCAAACCGCCGACAATATGAAACTCCGTCACCGCCTCCGATAACCCCGTGCCCGCGGTCTCCCACGCTTCCTCGAGCGCCATCGTGTACGTCCCCGCATCGCCCTTCTTGCGCCCAAACGCGCACAGCCGGCAAGACGCGACACACACATTCGTTGGGTTGATATGCCGGTTCACGTTGAAGTATGCGATGTCCCCGTGCAGGCGCTCCCGCACCAGGTTGGCGAGCCACCCCACCGCAAGAATGTCTCCGCTGCGGTAAAGCGCCACTCCATCCTCGAAACTCAGCCGCTCCCCCTGCGCCACTTTCGCCGCTATGGGCAACAGATTTGCATCATCCGTCTGGAAGGAGTGCCGCGCTTTCGTATCGAAGGACTCAAAACTCATATCTACGATTCTATTCCCTCTCCAACCGCCGGCTATCCTATTGCGTCCCCACTTCACTGGAGTCAACCATTCGCGGCTGCACCACAACACCGTCAAACAACGTAGCCCCGACCAGGTGATCCCCCATGGGCCGCACCAACTTCAGATTCCACCCCGAGTTCCAGTAGCGCACTGACCAATCCGGCACATGCACCGCAAACACAATCGTATTCTTGCTGTTCGCCGTCACCAGAACCCGCTGTGACGGCTCGTCATAGAACAAGCTGTTCACATCCCGGATCGTAAGGTTCTTCAAAACCTGCCACGTCGCTCCTCTGTCCCTCGACGCAAACACGCCCTCGCGCCCCGCAACCCAGAGTCCGCCTGAGTCATCCACAGCCACCGCCGACACCTGCTCCAGCGAGCCCGGCAGTCTCAAAGGCTCCCACCTCTGGCCGCCATCAGAGGACAGCATCCCCGAACGCAGCGTCCCTGCCACCACCCACGACTTCGCCGTAGCCACAAAGTTCCAGTTCTCCCGATCCAGCCCTCCCACCAGCTTCCAACTCTCACCCGCACTCACGCTGCGAAGCAGCCCCTCCGACGTCGCGGCAAACATCGTGTCTCCTTCTCGTGCAATCGCGTTCACCGTGGCATCAAAGCCGCCGCGCACCGGTTCGGCCTCCGCCGGCTTTCGTACCGGAGCCCGCCGCGGCTTGCCCACGGATTTCGCGGGGAGCTCAACTGTTCTTTCCGCAGCAGAACTCGCATGCTCCCCGAGCGAAACCCTGTCCACCCGGTCCCACACCTCACCTTGCAACCGATAGAGCCCATGCCCAGTCCCGGCGATCACTGTCCCGTCCGAGGCCTGCCCCAGGCTGAAGACATCCTGCCCATTCAGCCCCGCGCTCTTCTGCGACCACGACAACCCGCCGTTGTCGCTCACAAACACTCCACCCCAGGCCTTATCGTTGACCACTCCCACATAGATCGTTGCCGGCCGTATAACATCCGCCACGTACGACGTGATCTGCCGAGAAGAAAATCCCCGGTTCGAAGGAACGAACGAGTATCCCCCGTCATTGCTTGCCAATACCCCACCGCGTTCCGTCGCTAGCAGAATATGATTCGTATTTGCGGGATCGACATAAACGTCATTCACAATGACCTCCGGACCGGTCATCCGCAGCCAGTTCGCACCCGAATCCCCCGAGCGGTACAAACCCTCCGTTGTCCCCGCAAACACGATGTTGAGGTTCTGCGGGTCCTGCATCAGCACCCTCGTTCGCCGCGCAGTCGATGGAATACCCTGCGCTTTGTTCACTCCAACCCCGCCTGTGAACTTCGCGCCAGCATTTTCACTCTTATAGATTCCTGAGCACGCGCTCAGGTACACCGTCTTAGAGTCCTTAGGATCCACGATGATCGAAAACACATCCGAGTCATCGATAATCCCCTGTTTGATATTCGTCCAGTGCTCTCCACCGTCCGTCGTCTTCCAGGGCAGATGCCACGTGCCAGCATAGATCGTCTGCGGATCCACCGGGTCGATCGCAATGGACTCGACCTCGTGAAGTTCCTGGCTCCCCTCGGGACTGATCAGCTGCCACTGCTTTCCGCCATCGGTTGACCGGTAGACCCCCTTCAAGGTTCCCGCCACCAAAATCTTCGGGTCCGACGGCGCCGCCTCCAGCGCGCGAATCGACTCGCCACGCATCGCCGGCTCGCTCCCCCAGCTCACGCCCCCGTCATGGGTGACGTAAAGTCCTCCGTCCGTGCTCCCCAGCACCCACCCGCCAACTAGGATATGCTTCGGGTTCGAACTATCCACAACAATAGAGTCCAGCGCCAGATCGTCCCGCTTCCCCACCCAAGCAAGCCGACTCCACGCTGCGCCTCCATCGTGCGACTCATATATCCAGCCAGTCACCGTACCCAGATAGAGATGCGCGTGATCGTGCGGGTCTACCGCAAACGACCGGGCATCGCCGCCCTCCGGTCCGAATGGCAGCCAGTTCACGGCATTCAATCGGAGGCATGGCAGCGCAAGGAAAAGAGCTAAGCCCGTAATCTGAATTCCGAACCGTCGTTTCAAGAAAATTATCCTAAAGCTCAAGTCTAATTGCTCCCGGGCAAATTAGCCTCTCGCCCACCCAACACAAAGGCTGACTGGGAATCAACCCAGTCAGCCTTTGTGCTCGTTGCGGTTAGTTATTTATGCTTCTTGGCTGGCGCCGTCCGGGGCACTGCCTGGACCGCGCTCTCATCCACCGGCGTCAGTCCGGTAGTGCTAAGCGTTGCACCGGAAGGAACTTCCGTCGTCGTCACAGTCTCAGCGTTATCCGAACCGGTGTAGACCGAGATACGGCTGGCATCAATTCCCTTCTCTGTTACCAGGTAGTCCTTCGTGTTGACCGCACGCCGAGCAGCATAATCCGTCCCAACCGGCTTCTTCTTTCCGGTCGCAGTCGTCTCCTCGGTGGTCGCATTGCCAACTACGGCAAGCTTCGCAGACGAATCGCTCTGCAGTTTCAGCGCGATATCGTCAAGGCAGGCCTTGGCTTCGTTGTCGACTCGGGTCGGACGCTTCTTATCGCGCTCGAAGTTGACCGAGCAGAGTGCACTGGTGACCGGAGCCGGAGGCGGCGGAGGCGCGTTGACCGTAACGGTCGTCGTGCAGGAAGCACTCTGACCCTTGTCGTCAACCACATTCGCCGTAACCGTGATCGTTCCAGGAGCCGCACCCGCAGTATTCAACGTTGCCGTCGAACCGCTGCCGGAGACAGACCCAGCCGTTGCACTGTAGCTATAAGTCAGAGGACGATTCTGAGGACTCATCCCGCTCGCCGTGATAGTCGAGGAGTCGCCTGGAGCAACCGTCGACGGATTCGCCGAGCAGCTGACTGTCGGAGGCTCAAACTGTTTCACCGTATAGGTGGCAGTGCAATCCGCCATCTCGCCCGGCTTGGAACCTTCGCTCACGTGGCCCTTCACCGTGTAGGTGCCGGGATTCGCGGTCTTGGTATCGATCGTCGCCGTGCTGCTGGTTCCTGAGATCGCCCCGCCGTCGGCTGACCAGGTATACGTTGCCGGCTTCTTCGGATTCAGATTCGCGGCGGTTCCGGTCACCGTGATGGGATCCCCGGGGAAAACCGTCGTCGGAGAAACCGAGCAGGCGTAGGTCACAGGAGGTGGAGGAATGATGTGGCCAATGTGCGCAACAATGCCGGTGCTCAACTCAGCCGCACTCAGATTGGCACGGCCGCCAAGGGCGCAGCAGGTCGGAATCCCCGGCGCCGTTGGACCATAGTTCGTGTGGATCCAGCGATAATCCGCCTGGAAGAGCCGAATCGCGAAACGGTTATCGAAAAACGGCAAATCGTAATCCATGCCGCCGCCAGCCGTCAGCGTCGGTCCCCACTGATATGGATTGTGGTAGAACGGGTTTTCAGAGTTCGGCCCGCCCAGTTGGCCGCCGCCAACCAGTCCGTGCGCGAAAAGAGTGAAATTCTGCATCGGAGCGCGGAAGATCGGTCCAGCCGAAATGCTGTAGAAACCGTCGTTCTTACCGTCCGGGTGGATCGATCCAACCATCTCCGCGCCGGCGTACTTATTGAAGTAATAAGCCCCGCTGATCATGCCGCCTTCATTGATGGACGAATAGTTAATCCCAAAAGGCTTTAACTGCCCATGGGATCCAAAATACGAATACCCGAAAAATAGGTCGACTCGCGATGGGTTAATGCCCATTGGGGCGCCCCCAGGCGGAGTTTGCGCATTCAGATTTCCCACTCCCAAACTGACTGCACATGCAGCCAACACGTACCGGCTAAATTTGCTAAACGGGCGATAAACCATTCGAGTTCCTCCACTCAAAGCTTGCTTTGATCAAAGTTCACAAACATTACAGGGATCGCTTCGTTGTTCGATTCAAACTAGCTTACAGCAGTTGCAATCTAACCGCGGCTAAAAAAATACCAGCCGGTGACTATATATTCAACACGTTATCCAGTGTTTCAGCAGAATCACCCCGCGGGCCCGACAAATGTACCTTTTCAGTTACTAAACCAAGCTGGCCCAAGACTTACGTCAGATTCAACGTGCGCTTCAGAGTACCCCGTTCCTGCTGAATCTTCTCCTGTAGAAGTGTGATCGCATACAGCAGTTGTTCTGGACGAGGAGGGCATCCAGGCACATAAATGTCGACAGGAATCACCTGATTGACGCCCTGCAGCAGGGCATAATTGTTGAATACACCCCCCGAAGTCGCGCATGCCCCCATCGAAATCACCCACTTGGGCTCAGGCATCTGCTCATACAGCCGCCGAATTACCGGAGCCATCTTCTGCGATACCCGCCCGGCAATGATCATCAGGTCGCTCTGCCGCGGCGACGGACGAAACACCTCAGCCCCAAATCGCGCGATGTCGTACCGCGAACCCCCCATCGACATCATCTCGATCGCGCAACACGCCAGGCCGAACGTCATCGGCCACACCGAGTTCTTCCTCACCCAGTTGATCGCGGCATCCAGCGAAGCCAGAACCACACCCTCCGGCTGCTGATCGCCCCAACTCACCTCCTGGACCTTTGCCTGGTTCTTGCCAAAGCTCTCCAGGCTCCCGAAAAGATACCGGTCATTCTTCTGCGGCGTCATCGTCGGACGCCCGCTGCTCGTGTTTTCGCTCTCTGTTGTGCTCATGCTTCTACTATAAAACCTGAGTACGCCCTCGTGTACCCGCAATCTTATCTGTTTCGTCCCACCAAACAAAGGTTCAATGAGCTTGAGGCCAGGTAGGCATCAACTCGCGGACCAAACTCTAAGCGGCATTCTCCTCAATTGCCTGTATCAGCGCCCGCCGCAGCGTACGTTCCTCTTGTTTGTCCAGCTTCACCCCATTCTTCGTGAGGTAGAAAACGTCGATCGCCGTCTCTCCTTCGGTATCGACCAGCGCAACCTCAATATTGCACTCCTCCGCCGCCAGAGTCAGACTCAGCGCACGCAGCAACCCAGTCGTGTCCTGCGTCACTACCTCCAGCAGCGTACTGTGCGACGAAGCTTCATCATCAAACTCCACCCGCGTCTCTACCTCAACAAGCGGAGCCTTCCTTCTCCCCCGTCTCCGTCCGCTCAGCAGCTTCTCCACCGGCACAGCGCCAATCATCACATCGTGCACGCTCTTCACAAATACCTCATGTTCCGAGGCGTTCATCTCCAGCGTGCGAAAGCTATCGGTAAACCGGAATGAATCCACCACCACCCCTTGCCGGTTAGAGAACGCATCCGCCGTCACGATGTTCATCCCCCACGCCGCCAGCACGCCTGCAATCGTCGCAAACAACTGCGGCCTGTCCCGGGTCACCAGCGTCAGTTCGCTCACCGCAGGCGCAAAGCGAAACTCCAGCTGCACCGAATCCTCCGTCAGCCGCGTCGCCATCAAAAACTGCGATCGCACCTGCTCCGGCGTCCGAGTCAGCACATACCGCTCCGGAAATCCATCCAGAAACTCCCGCACCGCCGTCTTCTGCCCCGGCAGCAGAGCCACCACGCGATGCACCAGTTCGCTCTCCTCCTGCGCGCCCAGCCGTTCCTCATCCACACTGCGGTCCAGATAGTTCGCCGTGCCGATGTACAACTGCCAAAGGTTCTCCGCTTTCCACGGAGTCAGCGCATCTGGATGGACCGCATTAATATCCGCATAGGTAAACAACGTCAGCATCCGGAGAGCCTCTGGCGTCTGCACCTTCCCCGCAAACGCGCTCACCGTCTCCTCATCGAAAATGTCCCTCCGCAGGGCAGCCGACATCTCCAGATGGTTCTGGATCAAATTCAGCACCAGCCCCGTTTCGTACCCATCCACGTCCAGCCGCTCCAGCACACTCTGCGGCCATCCGCGCACTCTCGCGAGCATGATCCCCCGTGCTTCGCCCCTTGCCTGTGTCATGCAGTAACGCCGCGATGTACAACAACTCGGGATGCGGCAGCTCCCCCAGCACCCCACCAAACCGAACCGCCCATTCCCCCATCGCCCCCTTGTGCGCGCTCTCCAACCCATGCAGCGTATCGATCAGCACAAACGTGTGCTCATCGACCGTATACCGGTGATAGGCATCCCGAATCACCAGCGCATCGATCCCATGAAACTCCGGAATCAGCAGCTCCAGCACACCGAGCGCATGCATCGACCGAAGCGCATCCCCGGCATAAAAACCCGTCAGAATTCCTCGCAGATGATGCCACAGCGCCGGACCCTCCTCCAGATGCGCCGACAGCAGCGGCAACCCACGTTCCAGCCGCTCCTCTGCATCGCGCCCCAGAGTACATCCCGTCTGCGCCATCGTGCGAAACACCTGGAGCACCACATCCGGATCCTCCGCCGGTTCACTCCCAAATTCACCCACCGCAGCCAGCATCACGCGGCCCCGCTCCACGCGAAAACCACGCTGCGGTGTCTCGACCTTCTTCTCCCGCTTCAACGCCTGCCACTTCGCAGCCCCTTTCCCTACAGGGACTTCATCCAGCATCTGCTCCACGCGCCGTTCCACGCTGCGCGCGTGCCGAAAATACACCCGCATCCAATAAGCTGCATCCGCCTTCTTCGGCCGCCGGCCCGTCAAACCCACCGCAGCCTCCGCGGCCGCATCCTGAGCCTGCCAGTCCAGCGTATTGTCATCTCGCTCATGCCGGTAGTGCAGAAAACACCGCACCAGCCACAAAAACTCCACCGCCTTACGAAACTCGCTCCCCTCTTCGGCAGACACCGCCGAAGCCACGCCAGTTCCGTTGCCCTTCTTCGCTACCTGAGCGGCAACCTCGAGCAAACGGGTCATCCACCCGCACACATGCGCATCGCGCAATCCGCCCGGGCAATCCTTGATATTCGGCTCCAGGTGAAACAGCGTGTCGCCATACTTAGCATGGCGCGCCCGCGTCAGTTCCAGCAGCTTCAGCATCACCGTCTTGTAGTCCCGCTGCAGCAGCTTCGGAACGCACTGTCCGGCGAGCTTCTCATACAGCTGCCGAATCCCCCGTTACCCTGCGGTGGTCCATCAGCGACAGCACAAACTCCGCATTCTCCGGATCCAACCGCTCGCACTCCGCCAGCTTCCGCGTCACCGGAGACACACGAATCCCACAGTCCCACATCTCCTGGTTCACGCGCCGGATCGCATCCTTCACATCTTTCTCTGCCAGCCTCCCATCCAGCAAAAAGAGCAAATCCACATCCGAAAAAGGAAACAGCTCCCGCCGCCCATAACCACCCACCGCAACGAGCGCCACCCCGTCCCCAGCCGCGAATCCCTCTCCACCGCCTGTTGCCACAAACCGGTTACCAACTCATCGACCGAACCTGCACGTTCGGCAATCGTCTCCGCCCCCGTAGCCCCACCCGCCTCGAACGCACCACGAAGCCGCAGCATCGTCCGCTGATACTGTCCCCGCAACACGCTCGTGGAGTCGTTTCCCGCCATACCTATCTCTCTCGTTAGAGAATGCAGAACGCCGCTTGGAAAGGTCGCGGCCCAAGACCCCCATCTAGTGCAAACCTGCTTTGAAGGGGCGCGGCTTCAGAGCGCCCTGAGCGAAGTCGAATGGGCCCCGAAGGACTTCCCAAAGAATAAAGGGCTTTAGCCCCTGAGGGAATAACCTAAAGCGCAATCTCCCCGCGCTCGTCGTTCCGAATCCGGATCGCCTCATCGATCTTCGACACAAAGATCTTCCCATCCCCAATCGCCCCCGTCCGCGCCGCCGACATGATCGCCCCGATCGCCTTCTCCAGCATCGAGTCCGCCACGACCACTTCCAGCTTCACCTTCGGCAGCAGGTCAACCGAATACTCCCGCCCACGATAGAACTCCGTGTGTCCCTTCTGGCGCCCATGTCCCCGCGCCTCGGTAATCGTCATCCCCTCCACGCCAATCTCCACCAAGCGCATCCTTCACCGCGTCCAGCTTCGAGGGCTGAATCACCGCTTCAATCTTCTGCATATCCCGCTTCCCTTCCTCAATTCGCTCAAAATCGCAAGTTTTAGTGCGCCCAATCGTATCCTTCTTCGCCGTGTTGCGAAAGATCAAGTCCTTCGCGCTCATCCGCCTCACTAACCCTCAGCCCGATCGTCTTGTCCACGATGAACAGAATAATCAGCGTCCCCACAATCGAAAGACTCCACGCAATCGCCACGCCCACCAGTTGGTTCAATAACTGGTGTCCATTGCCTTCGAGCACTCCCGTAGGCTTTCCCGCGCCGAAGATCGGGTTGATCACGCTGTTCGCAAAGATGCCCGTCAGAATCGCGCCCATCGTCCCGCCTGCGCCGTGCACGCCAAACGCATCCAGCGAGTCGTCATATCCAAACGCCGCCTTCACCTTCACCACCATCAGATAGCAGCCCACACCAGCAATCAGCCCAATCCAAAGCGCTGACATCGGCGTCACAAAACCCGCAGCCGGAGTAATCGCCACCAACCCTGCCACGCAACCCGAGATAGCACCGAGCGCCGAAGGCTTTCCCTGCCGAATCCACTCCGCCACACTCCAGCCAATCGCAGCAGCCGCCGCACCAAAGTGTGTCGCGACAAACGCCGAAGTCGCCAGCGTGCCCGCGCTCAAAGCCGAACCCGCATTGAATCCAAACCAACCCACCCACAACAGGCAAGCGCCAATAAAGCTCAGCACCACCGAGTGCGGCGGCATCGGCACCTTCGGATATCCCAGCCTCTTTCCCAGATAAAGCGCAGTAATCAGCGCGGAAACCCCCGAAGTCACATGCACCACCGTCCCACCCGCAAAGTCGAGAGTCGGAAACCGCCCACCCAGCGAAGCATTCAGCAGCCCGCCCTTACCCCAGACCATATGCGCCATCGGGCTATAAACAAACAGCGCCCACAGCACCATGAACACCAGCATCGCCGAAAATTTCATCCGCTCGGCAAACGCGCCCGTAATCAGCGCCGGAGTAATAATCGCAAACATCAGTTGATACACCATGAACGTCTGCAGCGGAATCGTCGCCGCATACTTCGGATCCGGCGCCAGCCCCACTCCCTTCAAAAACACATTGTGCAACCCGCCAATGAACGCATTCCCCTCGCCAAACGCCAGCGAGTACGTCACCAATGCCCAAAGCACAGTAATCACCGCCATCATCGCGAATGTCTGCATCATCGTGCCCAGAATATTTTTCTTCCGCACCAAGCCACCGTAAAACAGCGCCAGCCCCGGTCCGCTCATCATCAGCACCAGAGCCGCCGAAACCAGCATCCACGCGTTGTCTCCCGCGCTCTGCGCCGCGGCAATCAACGCCGCATTATCCGAATTCTGTTTCTCCAGTGCCGCAATCCGCGCGGCGTCGCTCGCCGGGGCCGCAGAGGTCGTCTGCGCCATCCCTCGCACGCCGCCAACCACCGATCCAACCGCAATCAGCACAAACAGAAGAGACAGAAATACCTTTGCCGCTCGAAGACGCATGGTTCAATCACCTGTTTCAAGTATAAAAAGTTAGCAAGACAAAAAGAGATGCCAGATGCCCGAGACCGTCACAATCGCAGTCTCCAACACGTCGCTACAAATTCAGTAAGCTTCGGCGATGCGAAGCACCACTCGATCGCCGCCGTTTCGCTTACTCTACACAAGGGAGCGCGCAACACAAAGCGAGAAATTCATCTCCCCGAAATGTCCCTCCAAAGAAAGGCGCCACACCCATGTCCACCGCCACTCTCTACAACTGGAGCAACGTCGAAAACGAGCAGCTCAACCCGCTCCTCACCCGCCAATTTGTCTATGGCGATCAATCCATGTTCGCCCGCATCGTTCTAAAGAAGGGCTGCATCGTCCCCCGCCACTCTCACCCCAACGAGCAGATCACCTTCATCACCGAAGGCGCCCTTCGCTTCGACTTCGACGACGGCACCTCCCACACTGTCCACGCCGGCGAAGTCCTCGTCATCCCGGGCCACCTCCCTCACTCCGCCACCGCCCTCGAAGACTGCATCGACTTCGACGTCTTCACCCCACCCCGCCAGGACTGGATCAACAAAGAAGACGCCTACCTCCGCAAATAATAACGGAAGCATCTAAATTGATGGAGTCACCGACGAAGACGCGGGTGCCCATAGACCTGCATCCTGATAGCGTATCCGCCAGAACCGGGTGCCCGCCTTTCGGGACATGGGCCTTCGTGCGAAGCACGAACCGTATTCCTCACCCAGCCACAACTCCATTTGTTAGAAGCGTCATCTCGACCGAAGCTGCTCACAGTCTCATCGTGAACTGCGAAGTGGAGAAGCCTGCCCTGAGCGAAGTCGAATGGGACCCCCGCATTTTCTCTAACGCGCCACTACCCTCGCCGCCCCAGCATCTCCCCCACAATCCCCTCCCACTCCACCCTAAAATCCCCACTCGCAACCGCCCTCCCAGCCTGCCGATACCAGTACGCCGCATTCCCCAAATCCCCCTCCTTGCGGTGCAGATAAGCATGCACCCAGGCCCCATCGCGCCCTTCCACATCCTGAGCCACCTCATGCGCCTTCTCCCAATTCCCGCGCCCATCCCACCACAGCGCAAGCAAAGCCCCGGAAAGCATCTCCGGGTCCGCAACCTGAAACTCGTCCACCGTCATAACACCCCCAACCCTGGTCCCTTGTCACTAGTCCCTAGTCACCTAGTCCCGTAGTCCCTAGTCCCTTAAGAACCCATATACCCACGCTCCCGCATCCACTTCGCCAGCAGATCCGGCCAATCACTCAACGCCGGATTCCCCACCGCCAGCCCAACCCCATGCGCCCCATGCTGAAACAGATGCATCTCCACCGGCACACCCGCCTTCACCAGCGCCGAATAAAACATCACGCTGTTCATAACAGGAACCGTCTTATCATCCGTCGTCGCAAACAAGAAAGCAGGCGGCGTATCCTTCGTCACCTGCGTCTCCGCCGAAAGCGAATCGACTAGTACCGGATCAGGCATATCCCCCAACAAATATTTCAGCGACCCGCGATGCAGATCCGGCTCATGAAATGTAATCACCGGATAAGACAGAATCAAAAAGTCAGGCCTGCTTCCCTGCCGCTCCACCACATCGCTCGCGTCCGCCTTCCCCCAATCAAACTTAGTCCCCGCCGTCGCCGCCAGATGTCCGCCCGCCGAAGATCCCCACATCCCCACATGGTCCGCGGCCACACCCCACTCCGCTGCATGCGCCCGCACCATCGCGAATCGCTCGCTGCGCATCCTCCAATCTCCACCGGATGGTGATACTTCGGCCCCAGCCGATACTGCAGCACAAACGCCGCCACTCCGCGCTCATTCAACCACCGAGCAAACGCAAACCCCTCCTTCTCCATCGCCAGATGGGTATAACTGCCACCCGGAGCCACCACCACCCCCGTCTTCGTCGCATTCTCCTTCACCGGCAAAAACACCGTAAGCGTAGGCTTATCGTCATCCGCATCCCCCAACGCCCCCGGAGCCCCCTCCGGCCACAACAACATCGTCTTCCCCGCCCCACCCTGCGAAACCGCCGAAGCCGTCGAAGGCATCGGAACCGCAGCAGGAGCAGCCGGCGTCATCTGCCCAAACCCCACTCCACCAGCCAGCACCCCCACCAAAAACCAACAAATAATCCCCTTCACAAATCCCTCCGAAGCACTCACGCACGCCATAGTACAACCCGGATTAACTCCGAGCCTTCGACATCCAACGCTCCAATCCCGTACCCTAGCCTCAACAACCAAGGCTCGCGGAGAATCCATGAAGCACGTAGTCCAAAAGCAGCTCGCTCAATCCATCGCCACCATGCAAGCCGTCCTCGCCGATCAATCCATCTCCGACACCATCGTCACCATCGCCCAACTCACCGCCCAGGCCATCAAATCCGGCAACAAACTCCTCGTCGCCGGCAACGGAGGCTCCGCCGCCGACGCCCAGCACCTCGTCGCCGAGTTCGTCGTCCGCCTCAGCGAAAACCGCGCCGCCCTCCGCGCCATAGCCCTCACCACCGACTCCTCCATCCTCACCGCCTGCGCGAACGACTTCGGCTTCGATCAGGTCTTCGCCCGCCAGATCGAAGCCCTCGGCCAACCCGGTGACGTCTTCATCGGCATCTCCACCTCCGGCAACTCGCCCAACATCCTCAACGCCCTCCACCAGGCCCGCAAACAAGACATCACCACCATCGGCTTCTCCGGCTCCGGCGGCGGCAAGATGCGCGACCTCTGCGACTACAACGTCATCATTCCCTCCACTGTCACCATGAACATCCAGGAATCCCACCTCGCCCTCGAACACATCTTCTGCATGCTCATCGAGTGTTATCTCTTCGAAAAGAAATCATCCTGAATTTCTAACCCTCATTTCAATGATGACTCTTCCTTCGCTTGACAGGTGACCAATTAGTCACATATAGTCCTCCTCAATGGACGACGTCTTCAAAGCCCTCGCCGACCCCACCCGAAGATCCCTCCTCGACGAGCTCTTCAAGAAAGACGGCCAGACCCTGACCGAACTCGAAGAACGCCTACCCATGACCCGCTTCGGCGTCATGAAGCACCTCAAGCTCCTCGAAGAGGCCCATCTGGTCGTCACTCGTCGTCGCGGACGCGAGAAGCTGCACTTCCTCAACGTCATCCCCATCCGGCTCCTGCACGACCGCTGGATCAACAAATACACCGAACCCTTGGCAGCAGGTCTCACCCACCTCAAACACACACTGGAGAACAAAACCATGGAGAAGATCTACGAGATCTACATAAAAACCACCCCCGAGCATCTCTGGCACGCCATCACCGACCCCGTCGCACGCGCCAAAGTACAACTTCGGAGTCCTCGTCACCTCCGACTGGACCAAAGGCTCGCACTTCGAAGGCAAGGGAGGCGGCCGCACCATCCTCGAAGGCGAAAACCTCGAGGTCGACCCGCCCCGGCGCCTAGTGCAGAGCTTCCGCGCCCTCTGGGGCGAAGACGTCAAGCAGGAAGGCACCTCCCGCGTCACCTGGGAGATCGTTCCCGTAGCCGACTCCTGCCTCCTCAAAGTCACCCACGACCAACTCCGCGAAAGCGCCAACGAACAGGTCTTCGGCGGATGGCCAATGATCCTCTCCGGCCTCAAGACCCTGCTGGAGACCGGCGAACTCCTCACCACCCCCGGCTCCCTCATGTATGCGCAACCATCCCAGCCACGGCAACCCGAACCGGCCGTTCGCTAAAACTCCCTCGCTCTGCAAAAGCGGCATCCGCGCTTGGGTCAGCGAGCCGGATGCCGTCTTCTTTTTCCTTCTTCTCAATTTCCTGCCAAAGAAACAAAACAAAAGAACCACTCGTCACTTACACTCAGATTCATCCAAAAACCAAAGAGGTCCCAACCATGGTGTTTCCCTGGCGCAATCGTCGTGCATCGTTCGTCTTGTTGACGATGGCATCCGTTCTAACCTCCACCTCCATCGGCTTCGCACAGGATAAGCCCGAAGAAAAACCCGCCGCTACCCCAGCCGCTTCCGCCGCGGCCCACGCCCCATCCCCCATCACTCCCGACTCAACCACCGACGGCACCGTCAACATTGGCGGCCAGTCCATTGCCTACCGCGCCGTCGCCGGCACCATCACCGTCGGCGGGACTGACCCACAGGACGCCACCATCGGCTTCGACGGAAGGCCGCTCCCCGACGCCAACGTCCACCTCCCCGAACGCGCCGAAGACGCTCCACCCACCGCGCGCATGTTCTACGTCGCTTACTTCAAAAAGGACGCTCCCCCAGCCTCACGGCCCATCGTCTTCGCCTACAACGGAGGCCCCGGCTCCCCCACCATGTGGCTGCACATGGGAACCTTCGGCCCCAAGCGCATCACTCACGCCTGACACCCAGCACCAGGAAGGCGCGCCCTTACAGCATCGTCAATAATGACTACTCCCTTCTCGACGTAGCCGACATCGTCTTCATCGATGCCCCCGGCACCGGCCTAAGCCGCACCTTCGGCAAAAACTAAATCCGAGGCATTCTACGGAGTCGACGCTGACGGCCACGCATTCGAGCGCTTCATCCGTCGCTTCCTCTCCAAGTACGACCGTTGGAACTCGCCTAAGTATCTCTTCGGCGAAAGCTACGGCACCCCACGCTCCGCCGTCCTCTCCGCCGACCTCCGCAGCGTCGACCTCAACGGCATCATCCTGCTCTCGCAAATCCTCGCCTTCGACAACAGCGTCGACGGCCCCACCGCCAACCCCGGCGTCGATCAGGCCTACGCTCTCGCGCTCCCCACCTTCGCCGCCACCGCCTGGTATCACCACAAGCTGCCCAATCAGCCCCCGGCCCTGAAACCATTCCTCGATGAGGTGCAAAAGTACGCCCTTGGCGATTACATGGCCGCCCTCCTTCAAGGCAGCGATCTGCCCGACGCTCAGCGCCAGGCAGTAGCCGAGAAACTCCACACCTACACCGGCCTTCCCGTTGACTATCTCCTTCGCGCCGACCTCCGCGTCACCGGCGGCGAGTTCTCCGAAGAGCTCAAGCTTAACGAGGGCATGACCACAGGCCGTCTCGACTCCCGCTACGAAGGCCCCGAGGTCGATCCCATGGCCGCAACCTCCGGCTACGATCCCCAGAGCGACGCCATCACCTCCGCCTGGAACACCGCCATCAACCAGTACCTCCACAACGACCTCAAGTACGCCACCCAGGCCACCTACCTGATGAACGGACGTCAGGGTGGCGAGTTCTCCTGGAACATGACCCACACGCCTCCAGGCCGCGGCTTCGGCGGCGGCGGATCCGCACCCGGAACCGTCGAGACCGGAGCCAACGTCATGCCCGACCTCGCCTACCGCATGAAGATGAATCCCAGGATGAAGGTTATGCTGGCCGGCGGCTACTACGACCTCGCCACCCCGTACTTCGAGGGCGTCTACGAGATGCACCATCTCCCCATGCCCAAAAACCTGCAATCCAACATCAGCTACCACTACTACGAAGCCGGCCACATGATCTACGTCAAAGACGACATCCTCAAACAGTTCAAATCCGACGTAGCCAACTTCATCAAATCCACCGAAAGCGGAAAATAAACCGCAGACCACAACAAATGCCGGGTGCAAACAGGCGACCGGCATTTCTATTTTCTGTTTTCATTCCCTGTTCCAAATCCGATTCAACGATCAGACTTCCCTTGCTCCTGAAACTGCGCCGACCAGTTTGTCACAATCGTCAGGGGAGCATCTTGCTGCTCGCGCGTTCTGGTGTTAACCAGAAAACGCTTGCCGTCGCGATCTACGTCGTAGTACCCACCCTGACTTGGAAGTGCAAGGCGGAACAGTGGGTGGGAAGACAGCACGCGAAGATCCTGCGGCGACTCGCTTACCTGCACAGAAATGATGGTCCGGTCGTCAGCAACGTAGAAAAGCTCTTGGCCGTCGCCGCGCCAATGTGGCGAATTTCCTCCTCCGGAAGATACTGCGATCCGCCCACCTGGACCAGGAAAAGCGGTGGCGTAGACCTGCCCGCTGATATCGTCGCGAAAGGCCAGCCAATGTCCATCAGGTGAAAATCTTCCCGTGGCCGCATTAGGTATCTCAAGCTCTGATTTTGGCTCTTCTGCGACTCGCCAAACGCGCAGCGTATTTGGTAGTTCTGTGGTCCGACGAATTTCGCAGTAGTAAATGACAGATAGCGCCCATCAGGAGACCAGCCGTCAACGCTCCCGACCACATCATACTTTTCTCCTATTTGTCTCTCTTCACCCGAGCCATCTGAGGCATGCACCAGCAGGGCCGAGGTCTTGCCAACCAAATTTCTGTACGCCAGTTGCTTGCCATCCGGGGACCAACTGGGGTAATTGAGCCCAGGTCCGGAGTCCTCCGCAATCAGCGGTGTCCGGGTCCCGCGGGCTACATCGTAGATCCAGATCATCTGACGGTGCGTTGAAGGCCTCATCGGGACAGCCACGCGCTTGCCATCCGCAGAGATTGCTGGAGTTTCAAACGTTGCCGGTTCTCCCAGCACCCCAAGAGCATTCCCGTCGCGATCCATCCATGTCAGTACCGAATTGGTCCCCGTGCCGGAAGGGGCATAGATCAGGATCCCATTCGTCGAAGCGGTGAAGGCCCCAAGATCAGAGAAGACGTCGAATTGAATATCTCTCACAACCGGCAAGGAGGGGCCACTCAGTTCGAGACGCGAAGGGATCGAATTTCTGAGCAAATAGATCGCCCTCTCGGCTAAACAGGAGATACCCGGATGACGTACTTAATGCTGGTGGACGCCAGAGGCAATCGGCGCGCTTTTTCACCATCGAGGGAACCGATCCATACACCGTTGTCGCTCCTTCCATAACTGGGATATCTCCAATCCAGATAGAGGAAGTGCTTGCCATCAGGAAGAAACTCTGCCCACATCTGCCCTAGTGCGTCGTTGGAGAGCGCGATTCCGGGAATGGGTTCAGGCGTACCTCCCCGATCCGAGACACGGTGCAAAACATCCGCAAAAGTTGAGAATACGATCACTCCTTGTGAGGACCATGAGCCCCCGGCACTGATCGGACCCGGTAGCGCAAATATCGCTGACTCTCCCTCCGGAGATATCCACCTTCTTCAGCTTGTTAGAGGCAAAGAACCCGATGTTATGGCTGTCAGGAGACCAGAACGGGTTAGCAGCGCCTTCGGTCCCGGCAATCGGCTGTGCCTCGGTCCCGTCCAGTCGTCTCAACCAAAGCTGGGTTAGGCCGTTACGCATGGCAATAATCGCCAGAAATCTTCCGTCTGGAGAGATAGCCGCAGGCGTCGTATGGTACGCCCAGAATGCCGTGCCCGGGGGCGGCAGAATCGCAGCCTGCAATTGCATGCCCGGATTTCCGGAACTATGCCGTCCAAAGTAGATCGCAAGCGCAACGCCGAGCGGCCGCAACTGCTGCAGCGAGGCCCGACCACGGCTTCCACGATGTCTAGCCGCCTTGACAGGAATGTCGAAGAACTGTCCACACTCAAGAGTGAACCCAGTGCGAAAGCAAGATCAGATGCCGATTGAAAACGCTGATCTGGAGATTTCTCCAAACAGCGATGCACGATCCGCTGCAATCCCGGAGACACGTTTGGCGTCATCTGCAGGAGACCTGGCGGATCTTCATTCAAAATCGCCGTCATTGTCTCCACAGAGGTCGCCTTCTGAAATGCGCGGTTTCCCGTGAGCATCTCGCAAAGAATCGCGCCAAAGCTAAACAGGTCCGATCTAGCGATCCGCCGGGAGTCCTTTACCTGCTCGGGCGACATATACCCGACCGTCCCCATGACAACACCAGGCTCGGTCTGCGGTGCAAGCGTCGTCATCTGCGGCGAGCCCGGCTCGTTCGAAAGCCTAAGCTTGGCAAGGCCGAAGTCAAGAATCTTCACCCGTCCATCATTCGTAACGAAAATGTTCTCGGGTTTCAGATCCCGATGAACGATCCCATGCTCGTGCGCTGCCGCAAGTCCGCGCAGCATCTGCTGCCCGTAATCCAGGGCCTTGCGAACGGGTAGCGGCCCAGCCTGCAACAGCTCACGGAGCGTCTCGCCTTGCAGCAGTTCCGAAACCAGGTAGGGCACTCCCTCGTACGATCCCATCTGGAAAATCGCAAGTATGTTGGGGTGATTCAGACCGGCCGCCGCTCGCGCCTCCTGCTCAAAACGTCGCAACCTCTCAGAATCAGAGGACACCAGGGCGAGCAATACCTTGATAGCAACATCGCGATCCAACACCGGGTCGCGCGCCCGGTACACCTCGCCCATACCGCCCGCGCCAAGCGGACCGAGAATCTCGTACGGACCGAGTTTCGTGCCGGCTATGAGGACCATGAGTGACGTGGATTATACCTTCAGCTCCTTGAACAAAGCCCGATCCTCCAAGCAGGCTTCTTGTCGCCCGCAATATTAAGCTTCCCATCCGCTCTCCTGTAGCATTAGGATGCCGTCGGCAACACATCAGCAGGAGGCTCGTATGCTGAAGCCCATATTCGTCATCCTCGCAGCATTAGCTTTCTGCCCTCGCCGCAGGAGCCGCCGCCCCGCCCCCCCTCGGCCATCCCCCCTGAAGCTGCCCACATGACCAATCCATAAAGCCCACGGCCGAATCCCAGGCTCGCGCCAAAAAACTCTACGGATACGACTGCGCCATGTGCCACGGCCCCAACGGCAACGGCAAGGGCGACATCGTCCTCGAGCCCAAAGTCACCCTCAAGGACTACACCGACCCCGCCGCCCTCAAAGACCTCTCCGACGGAGAACTCTTCTACATCATCAAGAACGGCAAAGGCCAGATGCCCTCCGAAGGCGACCGCGCAAAAGCAGACGAACTCTGGAACATGGTCATCCTCGTCCGTTCGTTCTCCAAAAAATAACTCGCCCCTTCATCTTCCACACCCGGACCGCTGACGCCCTGCCCCGTCCAGACCAACGCCTACGAAGCCCCCTTCTGGCTCGCAATCCACCGCGTCACGCGAGCATCCAGAACATCCAGCGGAAGCGCCCCGCCATTCAGTATCTGATCATGAAACGTCTTCAGATCGAACTTCGCTCCAAGCTGCGTCTTCGCGCGCTCCCGCAGCTCACGAATCTTCAGCTGCCCCAGCTTGTAGCTGCAAGCCTGCCCCGGCCCCGAGATATACCGGTCCGTCTCCGACTGAATCGTAGGCTCATCGATCGCATGCGAAGCCCGCATATACTCCACCACCTTGTCGCGGCTCCAGCCCTCATCATGAATCCCCGTATCGACCACCAGCCTTACCGCGCGAAACAACTCCGACCGCAGACGCCCATAGTCCGAACCCGGATCCTGATAGAACCCAATCTCCTTCCCCAACTCCTCCGCATAAAGCGCCCACCCCTCGGTATACGCCGAGTTGCCACTATGCTTGCGGAACTCCGGCAGCCCAGTCAGGCTCTGCTGAATCGAGATCTGCAGATGATGCCCCGGCACACCCTCGTGATACGCAATCGCCTCATCGTTGATAAACGTCCGCTTCGTCGGGTCCGACACCGCCACCGACACTCTCCCCGGACGCTTCCCATCCGGAGTCCCACCCTGGTAGTGCGTCGCCGCTCCTGCCTGGAACGGCGGAATCGGTTCAACCGTCACCGCAGTCTTCGGCAGCAGGTTGAACAACTCCGGCAGCCGCGGCTCCATCTGGTGAATGTACTTCGAAAAGTCATCCACAATCGCCTGCGCCGAAGCCGGAACATACTTCGGGTCCGACTCGATCTTCACGCGGAAGCTCTCCAGGTCGCTATAGCCATTTGCCTTCGCCAGCGCCGTCATCTCCGCCGTAATGCGGTCCACTTCCTTCAACCCAATCGCATGAATCTGCGCAGCCGTTAGATCGGTCGTAGTAAACCGCCGCAGCGCAGCCTGATACCGTCGTTTGCCGCCAGGCAGGCTCTCAATCGAAAGCGTAGTCCGCGTATACGGAATGTAATCTTTGCTGATGAACTCCGAAAACTGTTTGTAAGCCGGAAAAACCTCGTTCTGAAGCGCAGCATTGATCTCATCTGTCAGCCGCTTCTTGTCCGCCTCCGAAAACGAAGCCGGAAACTTCTTCAGCGGAATCGCAAACGGATTAGCCGAGATCACCCCATCGCACTGCCCCGGCACCTTCTCCGCAATAAACCGCACAATCACCAGATGATCCTTCACCCCCGCGCGCAGCACATCCTCCGTCTGCTGAAACGCCTTAGGAATCTGGTGCAGCCGCGAAACATAATCCTCATAGTGCTTCACCGAATCGAACGGCATCGACAGCGGCAGGTCCGCCAACCCGGTATGAATGCCACCCATCCCGCTGATCGGCATCTCATACTCCTTCAGGTCATAGTCCTCCACCCGCTGCTGCACCTGCCGCAGAAACAAATCATGCGAAATCAGATCGCTCTCCGGAAAACCCGTCGCATCGATCGCCTTGATCTTCGCCACATAAGTCACATCCAGATCATGCTGATGCGCAATCGCCGCCAGCGAATCGTCGCCAAGCTGATCGTTATACCGGTAATCCCCCACCGCCGTAGCGCGAGTCGGATTCAACCGCAGTGAAGTCTGCCACGACTCCTCAAACAGCGCGTTCTGCGCAGCAATCCGCGCCTCAACAGACGGCAGCAGGTTTTTGGGCGAGGGCATGGACACAGCAAGACGCTGTGGCCAGAAAAATGGCTGAAACTGCAAAACGGCGTATCGGCATGATTCAGAGACTACAGCGAAGCGCGAAAAGTTTCATCGGAAAAGTACAAACGGAAGCGAGTGGCCAACGCGCGTCTCTACTGCAGAGACGTCGGGGGCGGCGTATCCCAGATCGTGAGAAAGTCCTGATACGCCGCCTTGGCCTCAGCAGCATCTCCTTGCATCGCGTAGGCGCGAGCAAGGTTCAGGCGCGCAAGCACGCCCGCGGCGAGTTGACTGTCAGCGCCCTGTTCTCTGCGAACTTCTTGAATTCTGCCGCCGCTGCTCCGCCCTCATGCGCATCAGGTCCGCGTGGCCACGCGGATACACCGGATACAGGAACGCCCCGATTCCCGGTAAAGGACCCGGAACACCCAACTCATGGCAAGTCGGCTGCAGAATCTCCGCAGCCTTTCCCGGCTCCTTACGGCTTATCTGCACCGCGGCTAGGATCACCGGCAGCTGATAGAAATTCATCTTCGTATTCAGAGGATTTTGTATCTGCAACTCGTCCGTCATCTTCTGCGCGCGCTCCGTATCGCCCGTTCGCACCAGCACCAGAGCCGCAAGAACGCGTACGCTTCGCGCCGTCGACACCGCCAGCACTTCCATTGCCAGGCGATGCGCCTCAGAGAGATTGCCGAACTCCGCCTCGCGAATCGCAGCATTCAACTCCCACTTCGCCGCTGTCTCTTTTTTCAAGAGGAGATTTTCATTATGGCCTGGTCGATGATAAGAAAAAATGAATTGAGGTGACCAGGCTTACCTGTGCCGGGTTAGTATCGTGAGACAAAACCCAATCAGGAGACTATATGACCGCACGGATTACGATTCGCGCCTTTATCGCCACTGTCTGCGTGGCCACCGGGGCTGCGGCCTACGCCCAATCCATGCCGCCTGCAGACGACATGAAGCTTGCGCATGACATCTATAAGGAGTTCGTCGAGATTCAGTCGGGATATACCACCGGGGCGACTACTCCTGTTGCGGAAGCTGCGGCAGCGCGACTGAAAGCGGCGGGATTTACTGATTCGGATATCTTTCTTGGTGGGGCAGTCGCAGAAGAAAGTCAACATGGTGGTGCGTTACCACGGAACAGGTGCGCGGAAGCCTCTTCTGCTGCTGGCGCATACGGACGTGGTGGAGGCGAAGCGCGAGGATTGGACCATGGATCCGTTCGTCTTAACGAGAAGGATGGGTATTTCTACGGACGAGGCACGGGCGACGACAAGGCGCAGGCCGCGATCTGGATAGCGAATCTGATTCGGTACAAGCGGGAGGGGTTCAAGCCGGATCGCGACATCATAGTGGCGCTCACGGCCGATGAAGAGGGCGGCGGCCCGTACAACGGCGTCGATTGGCTGGTCAAGAATCATCGCGAGTTGATTGATGCGGAGCATTGCGCTGAACGAAGGCGGCTGGGGCGAGATGCGAGGACGGCAAAAAGATTTCCAACGATCTGCAGGTGAGCGAGAAGTACGTGATCAACTTTCGGTTCGAGGTGCAGGAACAAGGGCGGCCATAGCTCGATGCCCGTGCCGGATAATGCGATCTATCATCTGGCGATGGCGCTCTGGAGCGTCTGTCGACTTTGGGTTTCCCGATGAAGACGGATGAGGTGACTGCGGCGTATTTTGCGCGATGGCAAAGATCGAGACCGGGCCGATGAAGGCGATCTGGCGCAAGGTGGCGGAGGGTTCGCAGGAGGCGATGGAGCGAGTGGCCTGCGTCTCCGCGCGTGGAATGCGACGTTGCGCACAACATGCGTGGCGACGATGCTGTCGAGGGAGGTCATGCGCTCAATGCGCTGCCTCAGCTTGCGGCCGCATCAGTAAACTGCCGGGTGTTGCCGGAGGATTCGCCTGACTACGTGCTGAGTACTTTGAATAGGGTGGCGGCGGACTCCGAGGTCAAGATCACAGCCATAAGCAATAGAGCCGCAGGCGCGCCGCCTTCGCCGCTTCGGCCAGATGTGATGAAGGCAGTGCAGGCGTCAAGCGAGCGCGTGTTTCCTGGTGTGCCGGTGGTTCCGATTATGGTGGTGGGCGCGACCGACGGGCGCTACTTACGCGAGGCAGGTATACCCACCTACGGCGTGCAGGGATTCTTCTTCGATCGCAACAACGACATTCGTTTCCACGGACGAGACGAGCGTATGAAGATCGAATCGTTTTACCAGGGACAAGAGTTTCTGTACGACTTGGTGAAGACGCTTTCTACGCCGGCGAAGTAATGGCACTTCAAGTTTGAAAATCGGTCCCGGCCCTGATATCTGCCATTTCTTATAGCTGATAACTTGTCAATTGCTGACAAATCGCCAAGTCCCCCTTGGGATCTGCCAGTCAATTGAGCGTTGGCTAACCCAACACGCGACAGAGACCATTGACACCACTGATAAACTTGAATCGAGGAAAACCTAAGCCCGGCCCGCGCCGGGCTTTTCGATTCAGAGGGGAACCGCATACCGAAGTCCAGACCTAAAGTATCTACTTCGAATACTTTGCACACTTTTGACGGGGGAGGGGGAGGTACACCATGCACGACAGCAACACAAACCACAGAGACTCCATCCCAGCCCCAAACCTCCCCCCAAAACTCACTCTCGCAACCCTCGCCGCACTTTATTTATCCACAGCTCTCGCCGCTCAAGCCCAGACCCAAACTCGCCCTCATGAAGTACGCCTGCGGCCCAGCCAACCGCATGTTCGCCACCCTCTCCCCCAGCTCCCGCTTCACCGACACCACCGCCGGCTTCGACCTCCTCCCATCCCCCACCATCGAAGGCAAATCCTGCACCTCCGACAAGCCCTTCTTCTTCTCCGTACCCATCCCCGAAGGCAGCTACCGCGTCACTGTCGTCCTCGGAGGCCCCCAGGCCGCCGTCACCACCGTCCGAGCCGAAGGCCGCCGCCTCATGCTCGAAAAGATCCCCACCGCAGCCAACGCATCCGTTACCAAAACCTTCGACACCAACGTCCGCTATCCCGAAATCTCCGGCGAACCCACAACCCAAGTCAAACTCAAACCCCGCGAACTCGGCATCCTCGACTGGGACCACAAACTCACCCTCGAGTTCAACGGCGAACACCCCAGCGTCCGCTCCATCGACATCCAGCCCATCCCCAACGAGCCTGTCCTCTACCTCGCGGGTGACTCCACCGTAGTCGACCAGTACTACGAGCCCTGGGCCGCCTGGGGACAGATGCTCCCCCGCTTCTTCCTCCCCGGCATCGTCGTCGCCAACCACGCCGAGTCCGGCGAAACCACCCGCGCCTTCGTCGGAGAGCACCGTCTCGCCAAGATCATGACCACCATGAAGCCCGGCGACTACATCTTCATCCAGTTCGCCCATAACGACATGAAGCCCGGCGCCGTCTCGCTCGACGACTACAAGAAACTCCTCACCGACTACATCGCCCAGACCCGAGCCAAAGGTGCCACCCCCGTCCTCGTCACCCCAATGAATCGCCGAACCTTCGACGACGCCGGCAAAATCACCAACTCCTTCGGCCCCTACCCCGACGCAATTCGCGAAGTAGCCGCCGAACAGAAGGTCGCCCTCATCGACCTCAACGCGATGAGCAAAACCCTCTTCGAAGCCATGGGCCCCGAAGGCACCCTCAAAGCCTTCATGCACTACCCCGAGGACTCTTTCCCCGGTCAGACCGCAGCCATCAGCGACGACACTCACTTCAACAGCTACGGCGCCTACGAGCTAGCCCGCTGCATCGTCCACGGCATCCGCGAAGCCAACCTACCCCTCACTAAACTCCTCGACCCCACCATTCCCGACTTCGACCCAGCCCACCCCGACCCACAACCTACTTTCAACCTCCCCTTCACCCCAATCCTCCTCAAAACCGACCCCACCAAAGTCGGCCAGACTGGATGAAAAGAAAACATTCCAACGCCACAAGACACAACTCCGCGTGCCCTAATCTCATCTCTCCGCTAGCAATGTCTCTACATCGGTCGCAAAATCAGCCTGCCTCACCGCGCCAACATAAGTCTTCGCCACCCGTCCTTGACGGTCCACCAGCACCGTCGTCGGCACTCCTTCCATCCCATACTCCATCTGCGACAACCGCTCCGGTCTTACCACGGGGTACGGCACCCCAAAATCATTCACAAACCTCCTCACTTTCTCTGCGCCGCCCTCGTCAATCGCAACTCCAACAACAGCCAAGCCCCTTCGGTCCCAACTCCCGCGACAACCGTATCAAGCCCGGCGTCTCCTCCCAGCAGGGCCCACACCACGTCGCCCAGTAGTTCACCAGCACAACCTGTCCACGATGCTCCGACATCCTCCATGTCCCCCCATCGAGCTGTGCCATCACTAACTCCGGCACCGCCCGTCGCTCCCCCACTGGCCGAATTCCGCCTGACTGCCGCGTACCAAAGTGCCACGCAGCCGCGACCACCCCGAACGCAAGCACAGCAATGGCATACCGAGCCGATCGTCGCAGCACTGCCGCCATCCCGTCTCTCCTCAAAGCCAGACTACCCCTTTCCTTCGGTTCCCACTCCCCTGTACAGTGTGGGGAGCCACGAGCCGAAATGAGGTATGCGATTCCGACACCACGTCGTATAACCCGACTCAGATCAGTAGCAATCTTGTCGTCTGTTTCTCACAGCGGTTCCAGCCGTCCCCTACTCTGTCCAGACTCACGAGGAACTAATCGACATCGCCTGGAAGCAATCCATCCGGCCCATTCTCCTCAAACAGTACCCCACCCTCACCGAAGCCCAGTTCCAGGAAGCTCACGCCTACGCCTACGGCGGCTGTGCCATCCAGGACTTCGGCTACTACCCATTCGGCAACGGCTTCTTCTCCGACCTCACCCATTACGTTCGGTCTGGGGACTTTGTCGTTAACCTCCTCCGCGACGCTCAAACCGCCGACGAACTCGCCTTCGCCATCGGCTCTCTCTCTCATTACATCGGCGACACCGTCGGCCACAGCACCGCAGTCAATCTCTCCGTCCCGGTCGAATTTCCGAAACTCGAGAAGCAATATGGCCCCAACGTCAACTACGCTGAGAACCCCCACGCCCACGTCCAGACCGAGTTCGCCTTCGACATCAACCAGCTAAGCAAGCGCCGCTTCGCACCCAGCGCCTACCTCAAGTACGTCGGCCTCGAAGTACCGCGGCCTCTTTTGCGCAAGGCGTTCTTCGAAACCTACGGCCTCAATCTGCCAGACATCATCGGCACGAAAGAGACCTCCATCCGCATCTACCGTAGTGGTGTCCGCAGCTTCATCCCCAACATCGCCCGGGCCGAAACCATTCTCCACAAAAAGAACTTTCCCTCCGACGCGCCCAACCCTGATCTCGACTATCTTGCCAATGAACTCCACCAGGCATCTGACGACAACAACTGGGAGGCGTACCGCAAGGAGCCCGGCTTTACCAGCCATCTCTATGCCGACTTCATCTTCATTCTCCCCAAGGTCGGCACGCTCAAAATGCTCGCCATCAAAGGCCCCACCCAGCAGACCGAGACCCTCTACATCAAAAGCGTCAACCGCTCCATCAAATCCCTGCGCTTCGTCCTTGCACACTTCGATCGCATCGAATACTACCTTCCCAACCGCGATCTCGATACCGGACTCATCATGAAACCTGGCGGTTACCCTCTCACTGACATAACCTACGCCAAACTCCTCGAAATGATCACGAAGAATCCCGACAAGGTTATCCCCGTCCAACTCAAGCACGATCTCATCGCTTACTACGCAGACCCGGAAGCCCCCATCATCACCAAAAAAGATCCTGCAACGTGGGCCAAGGTCCAGGAAGATCTCAAAATCCTCGCAACCATGAAGACTATCGGCGAACTCGATCCTCTCCCCGAAGAAATCGTCGACGAGAAGCAAGAATAGCTGCCGCCCGCCTCTCCGCGTTACATCCAACAAAGTTAGATTGACCGAATCGACAGGAGAGCGATGAAGATTGTTCGCAGAATTCGGGCCACCCCCACAGGTCTAACGGAAATCCCATTCATGATCTTGCTCATGTTTGCCTTTATAGCCCTCGCCTCCGGTTGCAACTCGGGCAAATCGGCACCCACCCCTGCCAACTTCGCCCAGGCCATCAACAACCACTTCATCGATCACAGCGACTGTCTTTTCTCGGACACTCGCTTCCCCTTCGAAACCTCCGATCCTGAAAAAACACGACAAATGGACGCTTTGGCCAACGCTCATCTCCTCGACAAGTCGGTCGAGACAAGCATCCACGTGAGCCGCTACACCGTCAGTACCACCGGCGCACGTTTCGCCCCCCACTTCTGCTACGGACACCGCGAAGTCACGAGCGTCGACGGCTCCACCCCGTTGGCCGTCAACGAAGGATTCAAAGAAACGACCGTTACCTACAGCTACACGATGAAGGAAGTCCCCGTCTGGGCACTCAGCCACGACATCCAGGCCGCCTTCCCCGACATGGCCCGTGCCACCAGTAGTCAGGTCACCGCCAAAGCCACCCTCGCCCAAACTCCGGTAGGCTGGCAGATTCCCGACTAGCCTCCGCAATTAGACCGCAACCTTTGCCGTGCGTCCAGCTGTCCTACAATCAATGCAGATGGATCTGGCCGAAAAATCCGCCAAGCCTTCAAGCCACGCTCAAGCAGCTCGGCAGCGTCCTGGTCGCCTACTCCGGCGGCACCGACTCGGCTTACCTCGCCTACGCCGCGCATCAAGCCCTCGGCGAGAAAATGCTCGCGGTCATCGCCGACTCCGCCTCTCTTCCCCGCGCCGAACTTGCCGCCGCGCTCGCCTTCGCCGGCGAGCACAAGATTCCCGTGCAAATCCTGCAGACCAGCGAACTCGACAATCCCGATTACCAACGCAACGACGCCCGCCGCTGTTTCCACTGCAAAGACGAGCTCTTCACCCAGATGGAGCAAGCCCGTGCAGCCCTCGGCTTCGCCCATATCGCCTATGGCAGAAACCTCGACGATGACGGCGACTTCCGCCCCGGCCAGCAAGCCGCAGCCGAACATCACGCCGTTGCTCCCCTCGTCACCGCACAACTCACCAAAGTCCGAAATCCGACAATTAGCCCGCGAAGCCAACCTCTCCCTCGCCGATAAACCAGCCTCCGCTTGCCTCGCCTCGCGCATCGAATACGGCCGCCCCGTCACCCGCGAAAATCTCTCCCAGGTCGAGCAAGCCGAAGCCGCCCTCCACACCCTCGGCTTCCCGCAGGTCCGAGTCCGCCACCACGGCGACGTCGCCCGCATCGAAATCGCCATCGAAGACCTTCCGCGCGCCCTCTCGCTCGCGGTTCTCGCAGAGATCACCGCCGCCATCAAGCCACTCGGATTCGTCTACGTCACTATCGACACCGAAGGCTACCGCTCCGGCTCTATGAATCAAGCCCTTCTTGCCGCCTCCTCCATCCGTCCCGCGTGAAACAATAACCCATGCGCATCGCCTATCTCGACTGCTTCGCCGGCATTAGCGGCGATATGTTTCTCGGGGCTCTCATCGACGCCGGCGTCGATCCCAAAATCCTCCACGAGGCCGTAGCCGCGCTGAATGTCAATGCATCGCTCAAGATAGAAAAGACTGACCGCAGTGGCATCTCCGCCACAAAAGTTCATGTCTACGAAGGCGCCAAGCCTCGCCGAAGAAAATCACGAACACCACACCCATCAACAAACCCACACCCACCAGCTCCAACCCAAAACACAGCACCAGCACAAACCAGGTCACACTCACGATCATCCCCATGAGCACACCCACGGCCGCTCCCTCACCCTCATCCGCGATTTAATCAACGCCGCAACCCTCGCCCCCGCTGTCAAACAAACCGCAATTCAGTCCTTCGAACTCCTCGGCGCCTCCGAAGCCAAAATCCACAACGTCCCCATCGAAAAAATTCACTTCCACGAAGTAGGCGCAGTCGATGCAATCGTCGACATCGTCGCCGCATCTGCTGGAATCCATGCCCTCGCAGTCGACAAGTGGTACTGCTCGCCCCTCAACGTCGGTGGCGGCATGGTTGACTGCGCCCACGGCCGTTTCCCCGTCCCCGCACCCGCCACTGCCGACCTGCTTCGCGGCCTTCCCACTTACTCTGCCCACATCGAAAAAGAACTCGTCACTCCCACCGGCGCCGCCATCATCCGCACTCTCGACCCCACATTCGGCACCCAGCCCGCGATGCGCGTCCAGCAAATTGGCTACGGCGCAGGCACCCGCAACCCCAAAGACTTCCCCAACGTCCTCCGTCTTTCCATCGGCGAGACCGCCGACGCCACTCACTCCGCCGTCGCTGTCCTCGAAACCGCCATCGACGATCTCTCCCCTCAGATCCTCGCCTACGTCACCGAGCGGGCCCTCGCTCTGGGCGCACTCGACGTCATGTCCACCGCCGTCCAGATGAAGAAGGGCCGTCTGGGAACCCTCCTCACCATCCTCGCCGACGACGCACAGCTCTCCGCACTCGAAGAACTCCTCCTCCGCGAGACCAGCACCCTCGGCGTCCGCATCCACCACGAACGCCGCTCCTGCCTTGAGCGCACCCACAACACCGTCACCACACCCTACGGCGATATCCGCATCAAAGTAGGCTCCCGGAACAACGAAACCTACAACGCTGCCCCCGAATTCGAAGATTGCCGCACAGCTGCCGCGAAACACAACGTTCCGGTCAAGCAAGTCCAGCAAGCCGCCATCGCAGCTTACCTTCGCTGACTCCGCTCCGCCGAAATCTGCATCCAACGTGTTAAGCCAGAGGAGCAGCCATGGAGCGCAGAGGCTTTCTCAAATCCGCCGCAGCCGCCGGCATCGCATCGACCCTTCCACGCGCAAGCCCAGTCGAACGCCCCAACCAAACGCCCCGAGTCTCCCAACATGCTCTATCGCGAACTCGGCACCACCGGCGAGCGCGTCTCCGTCATCGGCATGGGCGGCTACCATCTTGGCAAGCAGTCCGACGCCGCCGAGAGCATCCGCCTCATCCACTCCGGCGTCGATCGCGGCATCACCTTCCTCGACAACTGCTGGGACTACAACGACGGCATCTCCGAAGTCCGTATGGGTCAGGCCCTCCGCGACGGCTACCGGCAAAAAGTCTTCCTCATGACCAAGATGGACGGTCGCACCGCAGTCGAGTACAACAAGCAGCTCGAGCAGTCCCTCGGCCGCCTCCAAACCGACACCATCGACCTCGTCCAGTTCCACGAAGTCATCCGCATGGAAGATCCCGACCGCATCTTCGCCCCGGGCGGAGCCATCGAAGCCGCCGTCGCGGCACGCCAGGCCGGCAAAATCCGTTACATCGGTTTCACCGGACACAAAGACCCTGCCGTCCATCTCCGAATGCTCGAGACCGCACAGAAACACAGCTTCCACTTCGACACCGTGCAGATGCCCATCAACGTCATGGACGCGCACTTCCGCTCCTTCACAAAAGACGTCATGCCGGTCGCCCTCAAACAGGGCATCGGCATCCTCGCGATGAAGACCTTCGGCGACCACTTCATCCTTACCAGCAACACCGTCCAGCCCATGGAGGCGCTCCACTACGGCCTCACGCAGCCCGTCTCCGTCGTCATCACCGGAATCGACAACCCAGCAAGTCCTCGATCAGGCCTTCGAAGCCGTCCGCACCTTCAAGCCCATGACGGAATCCCAGATCAGCTCCCTCCTCGCCCGCACAGCAACCGCTGCCAGCGATGGCAAGTTCGAGCTCTTCAAAACCACCGCGCACTTCGACGGAACCGCAGCAAACCCAAAGTGGCTCGGATAACATTCTCATGTACGTCCAGATGAACAAAACTAAACTCCTCGAACTCCTTGCCGCAGTCCAATCCGGCTCCCTCACCTCCGCCGCAGCCACAGAGCGTCTCATCAATCTTCCCTACGAAGACCTGGGACACACCCGCATCGACCACCATCGCACCCTCCGCACAGATCTCCCCGAGGTCATCTACGCCGCCGGCAAAACCTCTGCGCAAGTCGTCGAGATCTTCACCCGCATGGCCGCCGCCGGCTCTGACGTCCTCGCCACCCGCGCCGACGAAGTCACCGCACTAGCAGTCCTCAACGCGGTCCCCGCCGCAGTCCACCATCCTCAGGCTCGAGCCCTCACCCTTCGCCAATCCACCAACTCAAATCCCCGAGGCCACGTGGCCGTCGTCTGCGCCGGAACCAGCGATATCCCCATTGCCGAGGAGGCCGCCGTCACCGCCGAACTCTTCAACACCCACGTCATCCGGCTTTATGATGTAGGCGTCGCAGGCCTCCACCGCCTCCTCGCCGTACGCGATCAGCTCACCAGCGCCAATGCCATCATCGTCTGTGCGGGCATGGAAGGCGCACTTCCCTCGGTCGTCGGAGGCCTCGTCGGCGTCCCCGTCATCGCCGTCCCCACCTCGGTCGGCTACGGGGCCAGCTTCGACGGTGCCGCGGCCCTTTTGGGAATGCTCAACTCATGTTCGCCCAACGTTACCGTAGTAAATATAGACAACGGCTTCGGCGCGGCCTACACTGCCGTACTGATAGCGCGCTCTGCCGCTGGTCGCTGTGAGTAAGTTTCTCAAGACACAGCCTTTGCGACACAGCGCGACACGAGGTGATTCGAAATGCTTCCGCATGATCAGAAGCCATGGGCTAAGTCGTTAGCACGCGTAGTCATCTGTGTGACCATTCTGGGGCTTGCTGTACTGGCGTACTATCTTGAGGCCCACAACTCGCTCCACATCCCCGAGATTGTCGGCATCTTCCTGCTTTTCTTGACGATAGTACCGCCAAACCTTGCCATCCTTTACCCATGGCTGGTTCCAACCAACCACCATCACAACCATGGCACGGGAAAATCGACTAGCGTCAGGTAAAGCGAATCAATCAGGGTGGACAGGGGTTCGCGTAAACGTTCACATCTTGGCGCGAAGCGGTTGCATCGGCTCAGTATGGGTTGGAGTCATCGATTCGTCAGCGAGATACTTCTTCAGTAGCTCGTGGTGCAGGCAATACAAGGCAAGCTCAAGGCGGTCCGAGACCCCGAGCTTGTCGTATACCTTTCGCAGATAGTTCTTAATCACCTGTTCCGTGGTTCCAATTTGGTAGGCGATCTCCTTGTTGCGCATTCCGCGGGTGATGCAGCTGATAATTGCCAGCTCCTTCTTCGATAGCTTAGGCTGAACCTTTGGATCGGTAAGGCTGGTAGCTTGAGCGCGATACGCCTCAATCACCCAGCTAATCGATTGGTTGTCGATCCAGGTCTCGCCTTCCGCAATCTTCCGAACGCATTTCACCAGTAGATCCGGCGATATGGAGCGCGGGACAACGCCGCGGACGCCCCGCCGGTAGAGTTCCACCGTATTCGACTCGTCGGCTTCCGTCACCTGAACAATCAGCTTCGCCTCTGGAGCCTGCTTCACAAGTTCAGGAATTGCGTCGATGGTACCGGCCACCAACTGTCCCTCAAGAACCACAACATCCGTCGGGTACCGCTGCAAGGCGGCATAAAGATTCGTCAAGGTCTCCACCTGGGCGACAACACGGATGTCGTCCTCGAGCGCAAAGACCTTCTTCATGCCCACGCGATAGATCGCCTGCGAGTCAGCAAGAATAACGCGAATACCGGCGTTTCCCACAACTTCTTCCGGACTCTCTTCTCCGCCCCGGGTTGGATCGATATTCACTACAGTCATAGGTTCAAGCCTTTAAAGAATACTCGTCAATTACGGCAGCGGCCTTTTTTTGACCCCCCTGAAGATAATGGCGCACAACCCGGCCGATGCAATGAATGGTAACGTCCTTCGTGGTCCCCATGACGGAGGAGGGCATCGCAATCGTAAACTCGATCTTGCTCTCTACGGCGGGTAGCTGCTCTCCGACAAAAAGCAGTCCGTTCGCGGAGATGTTTTCCGTCATCGCTTCCATCTCCCCTTCGTCTGTCTGCAGACGAATAGTGAGTCTCATCGGAAAACGCACTGCGGTGCGAACTGGATTCTCTCCGGTTGGCATCTGCCATTGGCCCACGACTCCTCCTTCTTAGCCTTCGCTAGGCACAAGCTCTGCGAAGGCCCCAAATCTACCACATTGGAGTGTACCCCACCAAAGGTGCCCTTCGAGCACTTTTCTCAGGAGAAGCCTACGGCACGACACCAAGCGCAGCAGAAGCGCCAACCCATTGCTGATCGCGGTTATGATCGACGCCCATCATCAGTCCGCGGCCAAGACGCACCAGCGCGATAGCTGGCTGGAGTTTTCCACCGGTGGGCCAAAGGTACATGATGCGAATCTCCGCCTGCGTGGGACCATGAGGGGTCGCAATGACAGGCGCGAAGTCGACACGCTCCTGAAGCAGATAGTGATGCCGCTCAGCCTCTGGAATTGCCTGGATTTCAGCGTCCGTCGGAGCGAACTGAATTCCCTTCCCCGCGAAGGAGTAAAGAGGCTTAAGGAGAAGTCTTTCGCGATCGGCAGGCAGTCCCTCAAGATAACGATGGGCAAACCAGTCATCGAGGAAGACGGCCTTTGGGACCGAGGGATGCTGGAGATACGGCAACGAGAATTTGCTGATTCGAAAGTACCAGTTGGGATGCCCAGCCCACTCGACATCAAGCTCGTCACGGTAGTCGAACTGCAACTGAATGTTCTTTCTCTCCAACTCGTCGACGATGGCGCGGTTGTAAACACGATGAATCGGAATCTCTCGCCCGGCATGTTCGTAAAAGAGCCGGTTGCCATGCTTGCGCAACCGCGTGATATCAACGGTCGCAATATGAAGCCGCTCTTCATGCACACGAAAATCAGGGCGCGTCTTCTGTTTATCGGGCTCGATCTCGACCAGCACCACATTCTCGGGATCATGATCTCCGACGATCACCTCACGCAGGAGCCGCCAATAGCCTTCGTCGCTGAGACGGCCAAGATGGATCTGCAAGCCCCCGTCAAGGTTGAAAGTTTCGACGTACTGATGCGCAAGCACGTCCTGGTACCCAAACACAGACGGAAACGCCTGCATCTCAACCAGCCTGGGACTAAACGTGCCGTCAGCGTTCTGCACGAGGCCGAAGTCGACAGTCATGAAGTTAGGCTGCGGATCTTCGTTGGGCACGCAAAAACGAGGCGGAATCGTTTGATCGGATGCCTCAACATAAGTCGGATTCTCAAGGAGTTGCCGGGTCAGGACGGCCCCAGTCTCCGCCAGTTCCTCAAGCAGCGATTGCGCAAAGAAGCAAGGCGTCTCCGCAACCCGGAATTCAATGCTGGATCGCGTAATGTGATTCAGGCGATACAACAGATCGTCGTATTTGGCTGTGCTGAAAGCAGCGTTGAATTGGTCGCGAAAAGGCTGCAGCATGGAAGCTAGTCTAACCGCTCACTTTCAACCAGAGCGCGGATTTCAACACTGCATTCTTATGCCGGTCAACGTGCGGGTTCCGGAGACGCCCCAGGCCTCGCCGCAGGGACTTTACGGCCACCTGAGAACCTGACCAGGATGGTCTTCAGAATCACATACAAAACCGGGATGAAGAAGAGATTGAGTACGGTTGAAAGAACCATGCCGCCAACGATGGCCGTTCCCACAGAATGGCGGCCGTAGGCTCCAGCGCCCGTCGCAAAAAAGAGCGGCCCCACACCCAGAATGAAGGCAATCGAAGTCATCAGAATGGGCCGAAGCCGAAGTTCAGCCGCCTCGATGGCAGCATCCTTAACGGAACGGCCCTGTTCGAGAAGCTGCTCGGCGAACTCAACGATCAAAATCGAATTCTTCGCAGAGAGACCAATCAGCATGACGAGCCCAATCTGAACATAGACGTCGTCAACCAGACCGCGAAGGTCCACAAGCGTAAGCGCTCCGAGAATGGCCATCGGAACCGCCAACAAAATAATGAATGGCAGCGCAAAGGACTCGTACTGAGCCGAAAGTGTCAGATAGACGACTAGTAATCCGAGACCGAAGATGATGATCGCCTTGCCGGCAGACTCGACCTCTTCGAGCGCAAGCCCGGTCCATGAATAGGACATGCCGGGCATCTTATTTTTATTGAAGAGCTTTACCATCGCGTCGAGACCCTGTCCGGAACTTAGCCCCGGCGCAGGCGAACCGTCGATCTCGGCAGACCGGAACATGTTGTAGTGACTGATTACCTGTGGCCCGGAGGTCTCGGTAATCGAGGCCAGGTTATCCAGTGGAACCATCTGTCCTGAAGCGGACCGCACATAGTATTGGTGGATGTCCTGAGCGTTGCGTCGATAGGGCGCATCGGCCTGGACGTAGACCCGGTAAGAGCGGTTGTTGAAATCGAAATCGTTGACGTAGCTGGACCCCATGAAGGTGTTCAGCGCCGCCGTCACTTGGCTGAAGGAGACTCCCATAGCCTTGGCCTTCTCGCGATCGATCGCCACAAGCAACTGGGGATCGTTCGACGTGAACGTCGTGTTCATACCCGTAAGACCTGAGCCGGGAGCGCGCGCCTGACCCACCAGCGTGTGAGCAATGCGGTCGATGTCACCGAACGTGTTGCGTCCGGAGTCCTGCATAATAAACTGGAACCCGCCGACGGTGCCGATACCGGCGACAGCAGGTGGCTCCGCTGCGAAGGCAATGCCCCCCGGCACGCCAAAGAGCTTCGGCCCCACATCGAGGACAATCGCCTTAGCCGTATACTTCTCGCCCATCTTCGTGCGTTCATTGATTGGTTTGAGCGGCGCAAAGATGAGACCGGAATTCGGCGAGCTCCCACCAGCCAGCGAGAATCCCATCACCGAAAACGTACCGAAGACGCCGTCATTCTTGCGCACCACCGCCGAAACCTTATCCGCGAAGTCCGAGGTATAGCTGAGCGAAGCTCCCGGCGGCGTCTGCACGATGATAAGGAAGTAAGACTGGTCTTCCTGAGGAATAAATGCCGTCGGAACATGGTTGTACATAAACGCCGTGGCCGCGAGAGCGCAGAGAAACACCACCAGCATCACGTACCGGATACGGACGACAAAGGTCACAGCGCGAGCATAAACGCGGATAACCCATTGGATCAGGCGCTCCACCGGATTCAATAGCAGACCCATGATTCCCGTCTTCTTCGCCTCTGGCCGAAGCAGAATAGCGGCGAGCGCGGGCGAGAGTGTGAGCGCGTTGAAGGCAGAGATCGCAATCGAGAAAGCAATCGTCAACGAAAACTGCTTGTAGAGAATTCCGGTGGTTCCCGGAAAAAAACTGACGGGGATAAACACGGAGATCAACACGAGAGACGTGGCAATGACAGCGCTTGTCACCTCGGCCATTGCGATGCTCGTAGCCTCATGGGGGTCTGTCGAAACCGTTTCCATCCCGCGACCCGTCCCGATCGTTTTCGCGTGTTCGAGAACATCGGGAGCGTAAGGGTCAGGTTCGGTCAACTCCGACCGCTCCGGTATGATCGCGTGTCCGGATAGGTGGCGCTGAACATTCTCAATCACAACGATCGCGTCATCCACTACAAGGCCCGTGGCCAAAGTAATGCCGAACAGCGTCAGCGAGTTAATGCTGAACCCGAAGATCTTGATGAACGCAAAGGTCCCAATGAGAGAAACCGGAATCGTTACCGCCGGAATGATCGTGGCTCGCCAATCCTGAAGGAAGAGGAAGATCACGATGATAACGATGATGATCGCTTCGCCAATCGTACGAACAACTTCGTCGACCGATTCGCCGATAACCAGGGTCGTGTCGACCGCGATGATGCCCTGAAAGCCTGCCGGATAAGATTTTTCAAGTTCAGCCAGAACGGCGCGACAGCGCTTATCGACGTCGAGAGCATTTGCGTTTGAAAGTTGCTGAACGCCCACACCGACGGCATCGCCACCTTCAAAACTCGTGCCCGAAAACTTCAGGCTGGTGTTGTAATTCTCCGCGCCGACCTCGGCCCGGCCAACATCCTTCACCAGAACAATCCCTTCGCCATTGGGGCTGTTCTTGAGGACAATGTTCTCGAACTGCCTGGGATCCGTCAGACGGCCCACAACCCTGACCGCCATCTGGAACGCCTGATGTGGGTCCGAGGGCTGTTGCCCCAACTGGCCCGCGGCCACTTCCACATTCTGCTCCGAAAGCGCATTGGTCACGTCGAGCGCAGTCAGACCGCGAGCTGCCAGGCGGCTCGGGTCAAGCCAAAGGCGCATCGCATACTTGCGCTCACCGAAGATGATAACGTCGCCCACCCCCGGCACACGTTTGAGGGCGTCCTTTATGTAGACGTCAATATAGTTCGAGATAAAGGCCGGTGAGAGCGACTTATCCGGCGAGATAAACCCGACCGCAAGCACGAAGTTCGGGTTGGCCTTGGTGATAGTAATGCCGGTGTTGTTCACAACAGCCGGCAGACGGCCCTGCGCCGACGCAACTCGGTTCTGCACGTCGACAGCTGCAATATTCAGGTCGTAGTCGGTATTAAACGTGATCGTAATCGCTGACGTGCCGTCATTTGAGCTCGTCGAACTCATATACCGCATGCCCTCGACGCCATTGATGGACTGCTCGAGGATCGTCGTAACCGCGGACTCAACGTCCTTGGAATTCGCGCCAATGAAGTTGCTGGTGACGACAACCTGCGGCGGAGCCAGCCGCGGATAAAGTGAGATCGGCAACGTCGGGATGCAGACTGCTCCGGCCAGCACAATCAAAAGGGCGCAGACGGTGGCGAAGATTGGGCGACGAATAAAAAAGTCTACAAACAAGTGAGACCTCTAACCGGGGCGGCTGGCCCAGGAATGAAACCAGTTACAGTGCGCGAAGAACTACCCTCCGCAGGAATCGCAAAACCGCTTCGACCTAACCAAGAGGCTTAACCGGCGCCCCCTCCTGTAGAAACTGAAGGCCCGACACGATAACTTTATCCCCTGGTTTCAGTCCGCCGAGAACCGGATAACTATTCCCAACAGTGTCTCCAACCTTTACCGGCACCTGGTGCGCCGTGTAACCATCGCCTTTGGGGGCCGCGAGGTACACAAATGTCTGTCCACCGATGAGGCTGACGGCAAGAACGGGAACCGTAGGAGCAGGCGCGGTGCTCCAGGTCACACGAGCCCTCACCAGTTGCTGGTTGCGAAGTAGCTCGGCAGTGCGAGGAATCTCCGCCTTCGCCAGAATGCTCTGCAGCCCGTTATCAACCTGTGGCGAAAGAAAGCTGATCTTCGATTTCACCAGGCTGTTTCCCGCCGTATCGAGTATCTCGACCGGCAAGCCCATGCGAACCACGCTTGCCCGTTCCGTGGGGACATAGATATAAGCCTCAAGGTCCGCGTTCTCATCCACTGTCGTCAAGACCGTCGTAGCCGAGACGTAATCGCCAAGATGGACCGGAATGTCGCCAACAATACCGGCGAAGGGAGCCCGAATATCGTAATAAGCCAGCTGCTGTTGTTGCGTGTTTGTTAGCGCTTCGTTCGATTCATAGTCGCCCTTGGCATTCTGGTAGGCCTGAGTCGCCTGATCGTATGCATCGCGAGAAACAACACCCGCCTCATAGAGTTGCTTCTGGCGATCCAGTTCGATGCGCGAGTAGTCATAAACAGCCTTCTTCTGCGCCTGCGTTCCCTGCTGCGACTGCACCGTTGCCAACTGCTTCAGCGGGTCGATTCGCATCAACAACTGTCCCGCCTTGACCAGGTCGCCCGACTTCACAAAGATCTTCACCAGGTTCCCATCGACCTGCGGCTGCATCGTTGCCGACCGCCGGCTCTTGATGGTCGCGACATAGGTGTCCGTCGTGGGAACCGGAGACAACGCAACTGGCGAAACCTGAACAGGCATCGCCTGCATAGCTGGAGCAGCGGCAGGAGGGTCCGATTTGCAGCCCGCAACCAGCCAGGCAGCCGCGCAGACGATCGCAGGAACAACGCGGCGGATATTCAGGTTCATAGACACGGTGTCTCTCCTTCAAATTCCCTCAAAATGATCGATCCCAGGGGCATTCCACCTGGCATCCCCCAAAAAATAGACCGGAAGCGCAAAGTGCTGCGAGCCAAAGCTTTATCCCTCAACCATTTCAGGATTTCCACTTTAGATGAAAGCGCCGCCCGCAAAGGTTCGGAATTCTACGACTCATTTAATGAGGCTTAGAAGATTCCCAACCCAATTCTCTCCCATGGCGCGCCGAACCGTTAGGCATCCGGATTGTCGTTTTCAGCAAAGGAAAACGGATTGAAGTTCTCATGACGGTCAAAGACGTCCGAATGTTCGGCCCGTTTGAGCCAGTTAATCACCAGATAGGTAAGCGGAGTCGCAATGACCTCATAACCCACCTTTAGCGCATAGCCCGTAACGATCACATTCACGAGTACACGGGCAGGATAGACCCCCCCAAACGTCAGAGTAATCACAAGAACCGTATCCACGGCCTGCCCGACGACGGTAGAACCCACGGTGCGCGTCCACAGCATACGCCCGTTGGTTAAAAGCTTCATCCTTGCCAGCGTGTAGGAGTTGGCAAACTCGCCCGCCCAAAATGCAATAAGACTCGCAGCCAGAATGCGTGGGATGAAACCGAACACCGTAGCAAATGCCTGCTCGTTGCGCCAACCGGGAGCCGGGGGCAGCGCGATAACCACTGCTCCGATGACATACAAGAGCGCCGTCCCGAAGAAACCCAGCCAGATCGCCCGGCGCGAAGCCGCATAACCATAAACCTCAGTGAAAACATCCCCAAAGATGTAGGTGATGGGGAATAGCAGTACCGCTCCGCTTACCGCGAAGGGACCAATGGACCACCCGCCAATCGAGACAGGGCCAAGAAGACATATTTTCTGTGCGACCAGGTTAGACACCAGCAGAATAACCACGAACGCCGTCGTCAGAGCATCGAGATACCGGAAGCTCCGAGCCGCCGAACGTATAGTGTCGTTTTGAAGCGTTTCGAGTGGCACTCATCTAAAGTACAGCATGCCCACGTCCCAACCTCAGTCCAATTCTTTGACACTCCAGGACCCTGTTGTTAGCGTTAGTTATGGCGAGTGAGTGCTGTCCCAAAGCCATCCTCCCCGCAGCATCATGTCCCTGTCGTCTAGCCCGGCCCAGGACACCGCCCTTTCACGGCGATAACATGGGTTCGAATCCCATCGGGGACACCAATAAAGCAAAGGACTTCGAGGCACACTATCACCGCGCCCCGTGCGAGCGTGACGCTATCGTGACAATTTGACAGTCACACCGGGGATTTTCGCCTTTGACGTCAGGCATCGGTAATGGAAGAATCGGGCGCATGAAAGCAAGCCTCTCTGTCCTACCCCTATTTCTTGCTACGTGCTGTCACGCTGGACACGCGCAACCACGCACACCATCCATCACGGTGCATGGTCCAGAGATAAGGCTGGGAGCACCATCTGGCGGCGTGATTGCTGTCTTCCAGAGAAATTACGTAGTCCAACCGGATGGCAAATCGCCTGTGCAGGGTTGGTACGTTTCGACGAATAAGAACTCATTGCCGTTTGTCAGTCTGTACGTCAAAGGGAATTCGATTGTTGGGATTGAATACCTTGTTACAGAGCGGGAAACCGACTCTGCCCAGGAGGTCTTCGCTGCGCTCTACTCCGCAATCTCCAAACTTTCGAGTGAAGGACGAAATACGTGCTCGGTCTCGAATTCTACGGATTATGTCCCGCCAAATTTGAGCAAGTCTGCGGTCTTCTTTTCTTGTGGCGTCTACCAACTCCGACTCCAGCGTAACGAGTTTCAGACCGCCGATGGCAGAACTCTTCTCGGATTCATGGTTTGGGAATCTCTAGGCAATACGGACTGATGTTTATTTAGGCCGCTAGAATTTTGACCGCTGACCCAGTAAGCATCCCGCTCATGATGCCATCCAATTTGCCCACGGCTCCGGCCATGTAGTCAGGCGAGAGATGTGCGTACCGTTGGGTCATGCGCGGGGTCTTGTGGCCTAGAATTTGGCCCACCGCGTAGAGGTCTACTCCCTGTTGCACCAGCCAACTTGCCGCAGTGTGACGCAAGGTGTGAAAGCTGGCGTCGGGGATGCCGAGCCGAGCAAAAACCCGCTTGGTGTAAACGGAGAGATTGGCCGCGTCAACTCCCGCGAATACCGGATCGCCCGCCCCGCCTTGTGGCAGACTGCCGAGCACCTGGAGGGCGGCAGCGGAAAGCGGCAGGATGCGCAAGGCTCCATTCTTGGTTTCGCGGAGATACAGCCGCCGATTCTTCAGGTCCACATCCATCCAGCGCAGCGAGAGCATTTCGCCGCGCCGTACTCCGGTACAGGCGGCAAAGGCCATTGGTGCGCGCATCCATTCAGGGGCGGACTCCAGAGCCGCTCTCAACTCGCCCGGAGTGAGATAGCGGGTTCGGCCCGGCGGGAGTTGTGGCAGCCGCGCACCCGTCGCCGGGTTTTGATTCAACTCGCCCCATTCCACGGCCAGCTTGAGGCAATGCTTCAGCACGCTCATTTCCTTCGCCACGGTTCCGGGTTTCACGCTCTCTGCACGCGCCTCAATGTATTCGGCCACCGTGCGCTTACTGATTCCCTTCGCCAGTGAAGGGAGATGGAGCTTAAGCGTGCCCAGGATGCCGCCCAGCCGCTCATAAGTGGTGGAACGTATCCGCGCCTTCTGATGCCGCTTGTAACGCTCAAACAGGGCCTCCGTAGTGATTTCAGTGGCGGGCCTAACTCCGAGCGTGCGGGCTTTTTCCTCTTGCACACGGATTGCGTCCAGCATTTTCACGGCTTGTTGTGTGTGTGCTCCTGCGAGTTTGCGCCGTGCACGTTTCCCGCTGGCGTCTTTGTAAGAACACCACCAGAAGGGACTATCCGGGCGTTGATAAACTCCATCCCATTTCCTAGCCTTTGGCATTGTGCTTTGCTCCCTTCCTTGATGCCTTTCGTTGCCTATTGCGAAATCGCTCAACACTTGCTGCGTTCGCGCAGGTCCGCGAACAGTAAATCATCTTGTATTTCTTCTCTTTCTCAAAGAGCCTGTGGCACCGTTTGCAGATTCCGCGCTTGATCTCTGCAAGGTGGTCAATCGTGATCGTGACTTCGATTGCGTCTCTGCAATAATGTCTACGCACACGAAAGAATGGGAACTCGTCTGCCGTATCGAGGCTAAGGGGATGAGAGCGCAGCCACGAGCGTGTATTGCTTGGCAAGACCGCGCTGCGATACTTCTCTTGCTGCTCTTTGAGCAAATGCGGCATCACCAGCACAAAATCCGGCTCGTCGATCTTTTGCTTCGGCAACGAGGCGGAAGGCGGCATCAAGCGGATCGGCATTGAACGCCAATCTTCCGTGAAGCCTCTACCGGATTCCCAGATTCCCCACTTATTCAAAGAACCGCCATGCGCTAAATTCCCAACCTGATTCCGGGTCCTCTTCGAGATTCAGGAATTCATCGCTCATGATCCAGGCATTCTTTGTCGCATCTTCCGGCTTCAAAGGCCAAGGGCTGTTTTTGAATTCGGGTTTCTGACAAATCAATACTTGGAAGAAACGGCCCGAGACATCTGGCGTGTTGCGGCAATTCTCATGTGCCTGTAAAACATCCGGCGGGATGCTGGCGCGGCCCATTAGGACCGGGTAGGACAGACAAAGGCCACATCCAAACATATCGCTGAGACCGCCCAAGCTGTCATTCCTTTCCGGCACGTCAATGCGAACCCGAAGCCATGTTTTCTCGGGGTTGTCTTCTTCTTGCCGGAATGCCATCTTGAGTCTCGGGTTCCTCTACCCACTCCAATAATTCCGCACTGACAAAGCGCCAATTCGCAGCGAACGGCTGAAAGCTGAACCGGGCTGGAACATTGAAATTTGAGCGTTGTAATATCATTTGCAAGATTAATATTACATAGGCGGCATTAGGATGCAAGGAGAAAGGGAGCAAATAGCATGTCTGTCATTGCGAAAGTGGAAACGGAATATGTGAGCGTGCAGGGCGCGGAAACCATGACTGGGCGGAGCCGGTGGAGTTGGCGGCGGGATGCCTACGACGGGAAAATCGCCAGCGTGAAGCTGGGGGCAAAACTGCTAATTCCCATTGCAGAGATTCGGCGTGTGATTGCGGAGAACACCCGGCCCAGATTGGACCGGCAGCAATGACGGCGGAAGGCGTTGCCATGCTGGTGGGTGCTCGCAGCACAGGTGAGCAACTGTTCCCAAAGATGAACCCGCTTGCAGGTGACACCGTGGAAGGGGCTGGACCGGAGATTGCAGAATTCTTGGAGATCCAAATGACGCATGACGGCTGGCCGGAACCAATGTCACAGAACGCTTTCCAAGGGCTAGCTGGCGACTTTGTGAGGTTGGTCATACCCGAGACTGAGGCGGACCCGCAGGCGTTGCTGCTGGCCTTTCTAGTGGGATTTGGCTGCATGGTGGGTCGCAAACCGTTCTATCGAGTGGAAAGCACACGACACGGAGTCAATCTGTTTTCAGTAATCGTGGGTGACACGTCCAAGGCTAGAAAAGGGACCGCCACTGACCGGGCAATGGACATTCTCTCCCACGTCGACCCGGACTTTATGGCGACACGGAAACGCTCCGGCCTATCAGCGGCGAGGGTCTTGATTCAGGCTGTACGCGATGCACGCGAAGAGGATGTGCAAATCAAGAGACAAGAACGGCCCCCAAGGATTCGAGCGTCAGATTGTCGATACCGGCGAACCAGATAAGCGACTCTTGATAGTCGAATCCGAGTTTGGAAGCGTGCTCCAGCAATCCGGCAGGGACGGGAATATCTTGTCGGCGATATTGCGCGATGCATGGGATGGCAAGCCGCTGCGCGTACTCGCCCGAAGCAACAAGGACTCTGCCAGGAGCCGAATATCGCGGTGCTAGGCAATATCACCTTTGAAGAGTTGCAACGTTTGCTGACCACAAACGACAAAGCCAACGGGTTTGGAAATCGCATCCTTTGGTGCTGCGCCCGGCGGTCTAAGAGGCTCCCACACGGAGGACGGCCCTTTAATGCAGGCCAAGCTAAACGCGCTTGTCTGTGGTCTGCAATCTGCCCTGACCGCGTCCCAGAACATTGACCGCGTGCGGTTCGATGCGGATTCTTACCGGGTCTGGGAATCCGCCTATGACGTTCTGACCGAAGATGCAGATGGCATCTTTGGCAGCATGACGGCAAGGGCAGAGGCTCAGGTGGTCCGGCTGGCAACTCTTTACTCATTACTCGATAGCTCAGATACCATTCGCCTGCCTCATTTGAGAGCGGCTCAGGAAGTTTGGGCATATTGTGAGGATAGTGTGCGCTGCATCTTTGGTGACAACTTGGGCGATGAGACAGCGGACGCCATCTTGCGGATGTTAAGGAATGCGCCGGATGGAATGACCCAGACCGCAATCAATCGGGCATTCCACAGCCACAAGTCTTCAGCCGAACTGGAGCGAGCTTTTGCCCTCTTGCAAAAGCGTCACAAAGTCATCGCAGAGCAGATGGAGACGGGTGGAGGTCCAGCTATTCTCTGGAGGCTCCATGCGTAATGAGAGTAAAGAGCGTAATGAGTCGGCGAAATGGGGAGTCCTTACGCACAATACGCTCATTACGCAACAGAACGTTCTGCCACCGGAACACGGAAAGGCAAATCAACGTGCCATTCCTTAGCCGTAGAGAACGTCTCAGAAGGTCGCTAAATTTGCCGAACGCTCCAGACTATCCACGGCCAAGAATAGCGGAACCTGGACCCGTCACTCTTGCTAGCCTTGATTGTGGACTTTACGAAGGAAATCCGGAATCGGATGGGGTCCCGCCCGCCGATCTGGAAGAGTGGCGAGAGCTTTTCGTGCGCTGGCTGGATTCTGTTTGCGCGCTTCACCCGCGTGTGTTTGGAGGCGTGTCCGCGCTGCATCGCGCCTATTGCGAATGGGGGATTTCCCAAGGCGGCGTTCCATGCACCAGGAAGGTATTCGAGCGTCTTCTGACAGAACAGGGCTTTCTGATAGGAGAGATTAACGGGACGGTGCTGGTTTCTGGACTGGCGTTCAGATCCGACTTGGAGGCGGCTGGACTGTGAATGGCAACGGACCACAGTTCTCCATCGGCGCAAAGGTTATGCTGCGGGGTTGTCGCTGCGGCCAGCCCGGCACAGTGCTACGAATTGAGCGCCGCAAGGTGGTAGTGCTTTGGCATGATCTCGACTATTTGGCCCGGCACAGTCCGGATTCACTAATGCTTGCAGAAATGCACTTCCCACAGGACAATGGCTCTCACGGATGAGGAGTGTATCAATAGATCGAGGGAAAATGGTCAGTTCGTGCGAGAATTCAAACATGGCCGGAAGAGGCGGATTCCGAAGGGGTGCAGGGCGTAAGTCCAAGGCTTCTAAGCTGATAGAGGCGGGCTTTATTGCAAATTGGTTTACCATTGAGTACCAGCAAATCAAATGGGAATCATTGGCCAATTCGAAGGATGAGCGCGTATCCCTCGATGCCATGAAGTACCTGTCTGATCGGCTCTACGGAAAGCCAGTCCAGGCACTCGATAACAAGCATTCTGGCGAGTTTGAAGTGATTAAGCGCGTCATCAGCGATCTATAGCCAGGCCATCAAAGTCAAGCAATCGTTAGCTTAGACCAACTAATTTGCGTAGTCCTACTGATGCAGATTGGCTGTACGGAGGTGCTATCGGCGAATCGTAGGATCGTAGTTTCCGATAACCCCGGTGGTCTCAATGGGTCGATGCAACACTCAGCTCAGACCCACATTTCAATGAAAATAAAAGCTAAAAGCGCTGGCTAGGGTTAGATCAGCCGGAACCTTGCCCTGGCTAGGTTTTGGCCACATCAGCCAAACAGATCGATCCTTAAGGGTAAGCATCTGTGGATCAAGGTGATTAAGATATAGTGTTGCATCGACCGGTTGAGCTCGCATGACTTTTGGGGAGTTGATCACCATCGAGGGGGCGGATCTTGTTTGGCTCAGTTTAGACTATTTTCCAACGGTGTAGTTCAGAGCGGGAGCAAGCATTTGGAGCGACACGAATCTGGTACAAAGCTGCGAGCAGTTGGAGAACAACACACGGTGAACGCGGGTCGATCATAATGACGCTCCGATCAGTAAAATGTCGTCTGGAGCAGCCGTGAACATTGTCGAAATTTACCACCGCTTTCCGACCGCAAATGATTGTATTTCTCATCTGGAGCGTGTTCGTTGGCAGGCTAAGCCGATCTGTCCTTACTGTAAATCCGATCGCACGACTCCGATGAAGAGTGAGGAGCGTCATCATTGCAACTCCTGCAATATGACGTTCAGCGTTACCGTCGGCACGATCTTTCAACGTACTCATCTCGATCTACAGAAATGGTTCCTCGCCATTGCATTGGTGCTCAACGCTAAGACAGAACTATCACCCCGTCAGCTTGCACGTGACATAGAGGTCACAGAGGATACAGCATGGTGTATGGGGAAGAAAATTCGCAATGCCATGATTGAGCAGCCAGAATTGATGCGCGGCATCATAGAAACGGATGTGCTCCATATCGGGGGTAAGCCGCGCAAGAGCAATAAACACCGCCATAAAGGTGGAAGCGCATAAGCGTGCCCGTGGGTTCCCGACCCCTCTTCACTTCTTCGGCTTGTAGCAGACGTCCACGTACACGTCGCAACCACCATGTGCATGTTGGGATCTGAAGAACTCGAGATACAGTAAAGCTTCATTCCGAACCGATACTGAGCGGGCTCGCCCACTGTCTTTAGCTCCGGTGCACTGACGGCCCAGCCATTGTCGTACAGTGTTGATCCGCTAGGGATGATGTAAATTCCCTTCGGAATATCTTTTGCCTGCAGGTTTGACTGCGCCCGGCCATTGCCTGCACGGGCGCGCACTTTGCTCTGTTGGAACGACGTATCGATCGTCGCATACAGGGGAAGATTGATTTCACGCCTCTCATCAAAAGGGATCCCGTAGGAACCGGTGCCCTTCAGGGTTCCTGCATAGTTGAACCCCTGAGGACAATTGTGCTGCGCAAAAAGCGGAGACTGCCATGGATAGCAGCCCTAGCGTAACTAGACTGACTCGCAATCGCATAATGAATCCCGCCTTATCCGCTCAATTCTCGGGCCTGCCCAAACCTCCAGCCAACTGGGGAAATCCCTAGTTAAGACAGTGGGGCCAGTCTCTTCAGGAAGATAGGCCGACGCGATAATAACGGGCCACCCGCCTGGAAATTTTGAAGCCCAGCCAATCTTATTGCGACTTGCTGGGAAGCTCTTTCGGCATCTGGAGACGAGAGAACATGTTCATCACGGCATCTTGGCTGGGGTGAACGTACCGGGCGGACATGGCAATCGAAGAGTGGCCCGCGATCCGCGCCAGAGTCCAAGCATCGCAACCAGCCTCCCCCAACCGCGTGAGGAAGGTATGCCGGAGAGCGTAGAGCACGAAGGGACGCACTCCACTGAGCCGCAGCGCCCGCTGGTGCTGTTTCTTCACCGTGGAAGGCTCTACGTGTCCGCTTGCCGTTGCAGTCGCCCATACCCAGCCCTCGGAGGGCATCTTTGCTAATAATCGAAATGCATTAGAACGCGAGGCATGGCCGAATTGTAAGGATTGCTGGGAGATTCGGCGGGGATCTAGTTGTGGATGGAAGTTTCGAGCGCAAGGGATTGTGTTCATGCAAAAGCTAGAATGAACCATGGGCGTGGAGCGCACTTCCGGTTCAGTGGTTAAATCTTGGAAGGCATAGGCGGACTTGCTCCGTGTGTCGGCATGAACAACGAGAGGAAATCGAAAGCGGCTTCATAGGATTCGAGCGGGATTGAATTGCATTGGAAATGGGGGACTAATCAGTGGCAGGCAAAGGCGGCAAGCGTCCCGGTGCCGGGAGAAAGCCAAGCACAATCAAAGGCATAGCGAAGAAACTCCCTAAGGAATCCGCCGAGCTACTACTCGCGGAAATCAATGCCCATTCAAAGTGGCTCTCGCTGGCCAACTCAACCGATGAACGGATTGTGCTGGAAACACTCAAGTATCTCAGTGACCGGGCGTATGGGAAGTCTCGCCAGGCGATTGAGGCAACGCAGGGAACGGAGGTGGAATTCGTGGTGCGCTCCATTCTAGAAAGCCCGTGAAGGACAGGAAACTCGCACACCCCAAAAGCGCCCGCAAAGGCTTGCGCATTACCACCCTCAGATGAACTTTGTGTTTGAAGAATGATAACCCAACGGCGGTATACGCTCTGCCGTGACGCTAACGTGACAATTTGGCCGCCAAACCCTGCACCAGAATAGCAAACGCTGCACCAGGAGAAGCAGGGGAATTCCCGCGCCGGTGTTGGCGATTGGCGAATCCTGCCTCACTTAGTCAAAACCTGCAATTTGGCCTCAGACCCGCTTTCACGGCGATAACATGGGTTCGAATCCCATCGGGGACACCAATCAATTGAACAGATTAGTTCCACTCTCAGCAAGAGTCCCAAAACGCAGGGACGCTACGGGAACTAACTCAGCCCCAGAGCACGCGCTTCGCGGCATCACTTCGCCAAACACTCCATCCAATTTGCGGACCGGTACCCCCATATAGGACGGGGATAGGGCCCGTATCGCTGGGTCATGCGGGGCGTCTTGTGGCCTAGCAACATACAAATCGCACCCTCCTACCACCAGCCAGCTTGCCGCCGTGCTTGCAGAGGTCTACGAGTCGCGGCTTGTGCAAAGAGCGCTCCGCATTGAGGGATATGTCTCCTAACTGAATCGGATTCCAAACTCATTGCAAGTGGAATAGATCTATCGTTTTCGTGTCGTTTCTGTAGCACTTAATGAGCCCAATTGAATAACTCAGGAGAAATGGTGAAGTTCAGTCATAGAAGAGATCGTTTAATCGCAAGCTGTTTCGGTTGTCTCGCAGTAATGAAATCCAAGGGACGAGAGAAGAGTGCCATCGTCGCCTGGAAACCTGGCCTTCTCTCGCGACCCAAAAGCCGAAGTTTAAAATGGTGCGGTGTTCTGGCCGCGATACTGTTTCTACGCAGTGCATACTCTCAAACATCCGGAGTTTCCAACGCCACAGCGACGCAGGGGGTGCGTGATTCCTCAATCGCTGCCTTCGTTCGAATTGACGATTCTGTGTTCGCATTGACGCACGTGACCCTGTTCGACGGTTCTGGCGGGCCACCCAAGCATGATCAGATGGTAGTGGTCGATCATGGCAAGATTACTTATTCGGGTCCGACAATATCGTCTTCTATACCGGCCAACGCGAAAGTCTTTGTCGAAAGCGGGAAAACCCTGCTGCCAGGCCTGATAGGAATGCACGAACATTTGTTCTACATCGCGGCAGGGGCGGGAGCGGGGCATCTTCTTCTTGGCGCAGAACAAGCCGAATCTGCTCCCCGTTTGTATCTGGCAGCAGGAATAACGACAGCCCGCACGACGGGATCAATCGAACCTGTTACAGATCTAGCCATCAAACGGGCGATTGAACAAGGAACCCAGGCCGGTCCCGATCTGGATGTGACTGGGCCTTATCTCGACGGCAGGCCCAATTCGATACTTCAGAACCAATCGCTGACAGGACCTGACGACGCTCGCGAAACGGTAGATTACTGGAGCGAACGTGGCGCAACCTCATTCAAGGCCTACATGGACATCTCTCCGGATGAACTGAAGGCAGCCATTGACGAGGCGCATGCCCTAAAACTTAAGCTGACAGGCCACCTGTGTTCAGTCGGGTTTACAGAAGCGATCAATATGGGGATCGACAATCTGGAACATGGGTTACCGGCAGATACGGAGTTTGATCCACGCAAGGCGCCGGGCGTTTGCCCGCCAACAGACCAGAAAGCCGCGCAGTCCATACTAGCGCTCGATATCCACGGCCCCGAACTGCAGGGATTGATTCGTAACATGATCGCTCACCACGTTGCGCTGACTTCCACTCTGGCCGTCTATGAAGACTTCGAACCGGACCAGCCACCGCTCGATAGCCTCCAAGGTACCAAAACCGTACTGAGTGCAGCTTCATGGGACACTTTTCTACGTCTACGGACTCTTATCAAGGAGCATCCTCGCTATCAGTCTCTTGACGCGATGGCACAAGTACTAAACAAGGAAATGCAGTTCGAACGGGAATTTGTACGTCGGGGTGGACTGCTTATGGCGGGTTCCGATCCCACCGGAATCGGCGGATTAGTGGCGGGATTTGGCGACCAGCGCGAAATGGAGCTCCTCGTCCAGGCAGGTTTCTCGCAATCGGAGGCCGTTGCTATTTTTACAAGTAACGCAGCGAAGTATCTGGGCAGGGACAACTACGATCGGGAGAGTGGCTCCTGGGATGCAAGCGGACTTGTTATTGCTTGATGGAGACTTCGAGCATGATGCCACCGTGATCCGTAAACCAGAAATCGTGTTCAAGAATGGAACTGGTTGGGATTCCGCGAAGCTGCAGGCATCTGTCGTCGGTATCGCGGGCTCTCGTTAACTGCAGAATTCCGCGTTTCCTTAGAACGAATACGTGAAATTTGTTTGCCCCGCCGTTTTGCGCTAGTGAAGAAGTAGTTAGCGCAATCGTTAGTGAGTTCTGACGGCTGCCCCCTCAATGTGTGGAGAAGCGGAAACCGCAAAGCGGCTCCGACTTCTCCACACACCGTTTGGCTTACTAGCGATCCCATCGCTCGCTGGCCTGGGCTAGCAACTACCCAATTTGAGACCCCGTCGTAGCGGGGCGTAGTTGGTCGGACCGATATTTTGTGCACAAGAGTTTGTTAGTGCAATCTACTGATCTATGAGCGTGGATCATTGCAGGATGCGGCTGGAGGAGACGTCGAGCCGATCTCGTTTTTGGTGCTTTAACTTGGATTGGAAACAGCCAAGCCGCCGCGCCGGAATTCACTGGGTGTTTGACCGCATAACCTGCGGAAAGCTTTGCTCATATGGGACTGGCTGGAAAAACCGCAAAGCGAAGCAACGTCGATCATGTTGATATTCTGTTTCAACATTGATCTAGCCTTTTCAACACGGATGCGCATCAAGTAGTGATGCGGCGTATATCCGGTCGACGCATAAAACATGCGTAAAAAGTGGCTTTTGCTATAGCCGGACTCGTGTGCAAGGGAATCCAGGCCTACGTCCGCAGAATCTTCATGCATTTTGGCCACCACTCTCTTCAGGAGCGCGGGAGGAAAGCCTGATACAACTTTATTCGGCCTCGGTTCTATTGAATTAGAAAGCCTAAGTATGCGTACAGTTAATGCATGAACAATGTGCTCAGCGAAGAGCGATCCGAGCATGAAGCCATCTCTGGCTTCATGTGCAAGCGCCAGAACCAGTTGCCGAAGAATAGAATCATGAAATCTCAATCGCAACCGTAATTCCAGATCCTCTCCATGGCCCATCTCTTCGTTCACCCGCATTATGCAATGCGGTTCGATTCCAATCAGGATGAAGTCGCTGCTTCTGATTCGCCGTGAGCCCGGAACAAGACCGGATGGGTATAGGTTAAGCGGACCGTGCTCCTTGCGCTGTGGACTGTAACTCCCATCTCTGTTTCGACACTCGACAGGGCCCCCGCCGCACCAGACCCCCAAAAGCACCTGCCCGGTTTTGGTATCTGGACGCTCACCCGCAGCAGCGGAATACTTCGCGATCGTAAAACCATTATGTTCAGAGGGATGCTTCCAAATTGCCTGAACGGCATTGCTCTCTAAGAAACTGGTGAACGCGGCTTGTTCGGGCGCCGAACCAGGATTTTTGTCCACGAGTGATATCTCCTAATGCAAGGATGATGCGTAAAAGGATGATGCGTAAGATGATGCGTAAATCGATAATAACAATTCCTACTCTGGGTGACCTACACACCAAATACCGTAAATCGCCACTTCAGGCAATTTGCGGTGCGGCCCGACCAGACAATTCTGATTGCGAGAGTGTATGTGTTGCCCATGCGAAAATTCGCCCCAAGGAAATCCACATTTTCGACCAATGGGCATTCTGCCGTTAGTGAACCTCAAGGAATGTTTCTCTTACTCTGCTTTGACCACCCGATTAATCAATAACCCGCTGAATATAGAACACCGTGACGTCTCTTACATTCCCCGCCGTGCAGGCTGAGTTGTAACGAGATCGTACGGCGTCACTTACGGTGATCCAGTTAAAAGTGAGCCACCGGGTAGATATTGACTCCTTTTGCGGCGGACGAGGCAGTCTGCAAAGACATTCTTCCCACCCGCCTTGTCCGATACACAAACCCGCCCCAGCAGGCAGGTCTCCAGGTCTGGCTCCAGGATTTCGTCATCTGCGGATTCGCCATGAAGGGAAACAAGTAATGCGCCGATGATAGCGGATAAGTATACGAACGGCATGTTCCAGCGCAACACCAGTCAACGAAGAAGACGCACTTTTGTGATTGTTTCGCACTTCTATATCACCACTGATTCGTAACACTGATAGAACTAATTGGAGGGAGATATCGCTCAAGCCTATTATTTTGCCTTTTCTCTCAGTCGCGTGTTCAGTATTGCATATTGCCAAAAACCGTCACTTATATCATTACCAACTACATAGGGCCACACGGCCATACTATGAAAGGACATTTACATGGCAAATACCACTGAGGCCATCAAACAAGACGTTATCGAATCGATGGAGCAATTCGCCTCAATGTGGAAGGTATTTGTGGGCCAGTGCAGCGGCGCCGTCATCGAGGATCCTCCAGGATTAGCCATCCGTCGGAATGCCAGCTCATTCCCTTTTTGGCACGCCATATTTCTCATGGAGCCGATCACTCGGTCTGAGCAGTTGACGGCGCGTCTGCACGAAGCAGCCTCGTATATGAGGCGGAGCGACCCTTCGGGCTTACTCTGGATCTGCGAGGAATACTTGAGCGCCGTTGCGCGCACTCGTCTTCCACTAATTGCAGCCGAAGAAGGGTTGGAATTGGCCTTAAAGGCAACTGGGATGGCGGGGGAAATCTTCCCGCTTACTAACACTCTTCATCCTCTTTTAAGGATAGAACGTGTCACAACTGCAGAGCCTTTACTTAGTTATGCTGATATCAATTGCGAAGCTTATGGCTTTCCCATAGAGTCCGGCCGTTCGGGACTAGCTGGGTCAGAACTCTGGAAGGATCCGTTTTATACATATATCGGCTATGAGGGAAGCCGCCCTGTCTCTTGTGCATCTGCCGTGATAAATGATGGAATCATCTTTCTTGCTTTAGTCGCTACTCGGCCAGAAGCGCAAAAAAAGGGTTATGCCGAAGCTGTTGTCAGACATGCGCTGCAGGCGGCGCATGAGGCGAGCGGTCTGACGCGGTCAATCCTTCATGCTTCAGTTGCGGGCTTTCCGGTATACCGCCGCCTTGGCTATCAACAGACGTGCTCAATCCTGGCATATAGGTTAGAGCGGTAGCAATTTAGCTATTCTCGGCGCCGGGTAGTCCCGATTGCACTCGTCGAGCCGTTGATCCAGCCTCCGGAATTATTTATCGAGAGGGACGATCACAATTCCGTCGCGCATCTTGCCGTTTGCAAATCTCTTTCCCATAAGAACGAATTACGAGGGATCATCAATTCCCCCAGGGGTATGAAGCCGCCGTCAACACAACAGTCATCGAAAGCACACCGTAGTCTTCAAAGCACGGCTCAGACTATGACTCCAATCCCATCTATAACAGTCTCCAAGGAGGAAGGTCTAGGCTGATGCTGTCGATCGAGAGTCCTATCAAACACGATGCACCAACGTTCTCAAAACGCAACCTTGGAATGATCGAAACCGTCGGATTGTCGATCTCGATTGTTGCACCTACCATGGCAATGTCGTTCACCACCACACTAACCGCTCAAGCGGCGGGGCGAAGCGTCCCATTGGTCTTTCTGTTCGGTACTGTAATGATAGCGATAGTCGGTCTGTCCTTCATTACTCTCGGGAAGCGCTTCGCTCATTTGGGCTCAATTGATACTTACGTACGGAGTGTTTTCGGAGTACGAGCAGGCTTCGTTACCGCTTGGGTACTATTCTTCACGTATTTAATGTTCACTGCCGGCTCGGTTGCAATGATCGGCAATTTCTTAAACGCGGTATTCGCCCATTTCGCAATTGAATTACCTCAGATGTGGTTGATTGCAACTTGCTTGTGCGCCCTGGCTATTACCTGGCTTGCTTGGTATGACATTCGTATTGCCACCAGTTGGATGCTCATTCTCGAAGGTGGATCGATACTGATAATCCTGGCACTCGCGATTGTGATCTTTAGAGGGGTCGGTCTATCGGCGATTCCATTCCAGGTAGATCGAGGATATGGATGGTCGGGCATCGGTTATGGTATGGCATTCAGCACTCTCGCGTTTGCTGGTTTTGAAGGAGCAGCAGCTATAGGCAGGGAGACGCGCCAGGCACAACGAACAATCCCCGCGGCAATTCTATTAGCCGTTTGTATCGCAGGTGTCTTCTATTTGATCGTCTCTTATGCAGAGGTGATGGGATACGGTCTCAATAACATTAAAGCATTAGCAAATGCTGATGCCCCCCTGGATGCTCTGGCGACAAAATATTTCTCCAGCGAATGGGCCGTAGTTATAGACATAGCAGCTTGTCTAAGCGCTTTTGCAGCGGCACTTGGTTGCCTTTCTGCGACATCCCGCATGCTTTATAGTGTTGGGCAATATAGTGAAGTGGCTCAATCGGGAATGATCGAGGTTATTTGCAAAACACCTCGCCGCGCTGCGCTGTTGAGTGGTGGAGCCAGCATTGCTGGATTGTGTGTGTGGGGAGCGCGATATGGAGCTTCAGTGTATGGAGGGAGCGTGTTTGGGATTGGCACCCTATCTCTTATCGTCGTTTATTTAGCGGCTAGCTTAGCAGCGATGGTTCAGTCGTTTCGCAAACGGGAGTTTTTCGTGGGAGCCGTGAGCCTCTTGGGCGGCTTAATGTTATTTTGGCCTCTTTGGAATAACTTATTCCCAATTCCCAAATGGCCAGGAAACATTTGGCCATACATAGTCATGGTTTGGATTGCGATCGGTTCGTACCTCGCGCTGTTTACGACTACCGCTTCCTCGGATACGTAGTTTGCGTGAAGACGAACTTTCCTAGGTTCTTGCTGCTCAAGGCAAGACAAACAGGCAGTTTCATTACAAAGCTCTTCAGTCGTTGCTCGAGGGCGTCATATCAGAGGTCCCGGGAGGGTCACTCCCGGGAGTTATGTTTACTTGCTACGGACGCGGCGGTAGAGCATTCCGGCGGAGCCGAAGAGTCCCGTGCCGAGCAGAAGCAGCGAGCTCGGTTCCGGCGTAGGGGCCGTTGGAACCTCAAAGCCGAGGAAGTCTTGAGCCGTTCCGCCGCTCGACTGTGATTCTGGTACCGCCGTGAAGAGCGTGAACTGACTGTAGAAGGCGTCGTTGAACTGGCCCCACGGGTCGGACGTGGCGTCGGGCTGGACGACGTTGTTGAGGAAGCCCTCCTGAGCTAGTGTCAATCCATCTAGGCGGGCGCCGTTCAGGTCGAGGATCGCCCAGATTTCGAGTTGCGCGTCGACGGTCGAGAGCTGATTGTTGTTCGTCAACGAAAAGATGATCGCAGCTTCCTTGTCGGCCAGCGGAGAGTTGCTCGACAATTGCGATGCGTTCGCGGTCCAGGTCTCACCGAAGGCCACGTCGCGGTCCAGGTTGAGGCAGAAGAGCTGCAGGTCGGTTCCGTCCACCGAGATGGTGTAGGGGCCGGTGTACTCCCCGCCACTCGGGGTTTGGGATCCGTTGACGCCAACCAAGGACAGCGTGTCAGCCTTCGCGACAGAAGAGAATAAGGCAACGGAAGACAGCAAAAGGGATAAAGTTGTGATCTTTGCGAGGTTTTTCACAGAGACTCCTCAAAAACGGTTGAGATAAAGGTGAGCGGGGGGAATCATCCCCTCGCGAAGACTAGGCTGTTGCGGGTGCTTCGTACTCCGCCAACAGCTTCAGCCCGCTGCGATCTGGGCCTGAAGATTGTCGAGGTTCTCGACGAACTTGTACTGGGGCGAATCGCGGAGCTTGTTCAGTTCCCCGGGCGATCTTCCGGCACATAGGGTCGCAGCGGTAGTCGCAAACATGGGGCGATTATGATCAGAGCCACACAACGGAACTTTCATAAGCTCTTCCCTAGAGCTAATGTTTGCACTGACTGCAGGCTCAGTCGTTGCTCAAGGGAGGGTATGTACTTGCTCTGAAGCAGGTAGGAGATCAACAGACTGAAAAGAGGAAGTTTAGGGGAAGTTGGACTTCAACCTAAAAGCGGATTAAGTGAATTTCAACTCGCGGCCAGGAGGAGTTCAGGTCTGCGCAGCAGGATCCCACCGCGCCTTTTTGCTACTAGACCTGCGTGTTCCCAGTCCCTTAAACAACGGCTGACTGTAAATGGCGTCACGTTCGCTCCCTCAGCCAAATCTTCGTTTAGGACTCTCAGATCAACGCCAGCATGAGTGGCTTCACCGATTGCGCTTGCGAGACTTACCAGTAAGTGAGCAACGCGTCCACGCGCATCATCGGCGCTCAGCGAGACATGTGCTGCGATAGCCCACGCGATATTTTCTGTCACGGCAATTGAAAAGGCATTGTCCAACAGTCTCGGAGAACTTGCCATCATTTCGCGGATGGCCTGCCTCTCCCACACGAGTGCACAACTGTCCGCAACCACTTCCGTACTGGCAAGATATTGGAACGGAGTAGAGAGAATTGCGGCGCCACCGAAAATCTGTCCGGGAGTCAACCAGTTGAGAAGTATCTTTCTACCCTCACTCGTGATCACGAAGTGCCTGCCTTGCCCACTGGTGAGCAGAAAGAATCGTTCCGCAGGGTCTTCCTGATTGATGATCACCGAGGAGGCGCGAAATTGCCGATGTTTGGCGAGAGAAAGCACAGAGTCGAGTTCGGCCTTCGACAATCCCGACAAAAAGCGCGGGCTAAGTCCATCGGGAAGGCCGACATTCTGGTTTCCGGGCGAAAATTTGCAGACACAATTCACAAATTCTCATCTCAGCGCATTCTGCGACATTTACTGGCGAACCCCCGAATCGTATCTTTCATAGTCACTTAGGTCAAACCAGTATTTGCAGATCGCAATCTGGCCGAGCGCCTCTCGATCCGCAACGCGTGTGCGTTCCCCCTGCGCAGAGCTTACTTCAAATCGAGTTAGTTCCACTTGATGACTCGCCATAAGTTGGAGTAATCGTCCGTCCAGATCCTTGTTCCCGGTCTTGTCGCCACCGGGATCCAATGAGGATCTTTGGCGAGAGGTCCTAAGTCCTCAGTGCGTCGGGCCATCACTACCCATTTCGAGGGCAATTTCCCTCCGTTAAGATCGTCGGGGGAAAGCGTGAGGTCTTCAGACAAAAGACAGACAAGTCCAGCATCGGCAGCCAGAGCCCCCAACGTCGGCGAAAGCTCGAGATAAAGATTGCTGATATGAAAGGCAATGATTCCGCCCGGGGTCAGCTTGCGCAGATAGAGTGCCAGTGCTTCCCGCGTCATAAGGTGCAACGGAATGGAGTCGCCGCTGAATGCATCGAGGACGATCAGATCATATTGGTCGTCCGTCGCCTCCCGCAATCTCAGCCGTGCATCGCCCAGCACCACGTGCGCGGAGGGAGCGCAGCCACTGAGATAGGTGAAATACCGAGGATCAGAGGCTATTTGCTTCACGGACGGGTTGAGTTCGTAGAAGGTCAACGAATCTCCAGGCTGCAGGTAGCAGGCCATCGCCCCGGCCCCCAAACCGATGACAGCCCATTGTCGCGTCCGAAGTCCATCGGGCATCGCATGCATTGCTCCGAGGATACTGCCCGCTGGACCGGTCTCGGAGTAGTAGGCGATGGGCACTAAGGCCCTGGTTCTTTCAAGACTCTGTTCTCCATGGACGATCGCGCCGTGGAAGAGCTTTCGAAATCTTCCCGTTGGATCGTTCGATACACGCAGGACGCCGAAAAAACTCCGCTCGGAATGCAGGCTTTGATCGGGCGACAATAGTTTCGCAGACGAGCAAACCGCTAAAACGACCACCAGGCCGAGCGCAAAGCGGTTTCGGCGCTTTCCGAAGCTCATACACCAGAGCATCGAATAGCCGACAAAGAGAATTGTTGCGGGTGCGCTTGGCTCTACGCGAAAGTGACCCAGCACTGCCAGGACGCAAAGCATCACGGTCCCCAGTGCCAGAGGGAGTACCCAGTCCAGGTACTTTGCGCGCAAAACCTTGGCGGGAGTATTTATCTTTGGGTTGACTGGGGTCCTTAGCAGCGCCGCGAAGATCAATACTAAGGGGAACTCGAGCACAGTGGAGAAGACCATGGGCGCAATAAGGGCATTGAAGATGCCTCCCAAAACGCCACCCACCGAAATCAGGAGAAAGAACTCGGTGAGTCGGCTCGCACGCGGCCTGTTCACAGCCAGTTCGGTGTGACACGCCAGCGCGATCACGAAGAGGCCCGTCAGGTAGATGACCATCAAAACGGTCAAGGGAAATTTGAGTTTGGAGACGGTTGGAAAGAGCAATATCAGAATCACAAACGGCAGTCTCTCCGTTATCCATGGAAGCGTAACAGTCGGCCGTTTGGCGAACGCCACGACGAAGCTGAGAAGATACGCCACGAGTGGCAGCACCCAGAAGAGCGGCAACGCCGGTACGTCGGTGGTCATCACGGTCGTGACCCCAAGCATCAAGCTGGACGGAACAAAGGCTAAAGCGATCCATCTAACGCGTTGGCGCCAAAGATCCTTGTCGGCCTGATCCGGAGCGGCTTCCACGGCCTTTGGCTCAATGCTCGCCGCCCCGTTTTCCTGCCGCCACACCAGGGAGGCGCATAGGACCGTCATGGCAAGAAAGATGAAGAAGCCAACGCTCCATAAATGGCTTTGCACGCTGAGACGAAACGTAGGTTCGAACAACAAGGGATATCCGAGAAGACCGATGATGCTGCCTGCATTGCTCGCAGCATAGAGAAAATAAGGATCGCTCGCTGATGGATCGTTTGATTGAGTGAACCATCGCTGCACGATCGGAGTGGATGCGGCAAGCAGCAGGAAGGGCAACGACACGGTCATAGACAGCATGGCCAGGATCCACAGTATCGGACTGCCTTGTGCCGGCGGTTCCCCGCCATTGGGTATGTGAATTGGCAGCACCAGAAACGCCAGCAAGACCAGGCTAATGTGCAGCACAATCTGAGTCTTGCGTCTAAGCCATCGGGTAGTAGCGTAGGCGTAGAGATTTCCCCCGAGCAGCGCTGCCTGAAAAAAAACGATGCAGGTATTCCAAACCGCGGGCGTGCCTCCGACGAGTGGAAGGGCCATCTTGGCTATCATCGGTTCCACGAGGAACAGGAGGGTCGCGCTGAGGAACATCAAAGTAGTGAATGAGATCAGCAGCACGATACTTCACATTGCAACGTCATGGGCTTAGTTGACTCCGGGGAATTGCCCCAAAAAGTAACATCCGCGGGCACACTTCGCAATACCAAATTGAGCGCGCGGTAGCCGGTGATTCTTGGCTAGCTAACCCTACCGTACGAATAAAATCCTCCCCCTACCTGCAGCGTCCCGCAATTCAAGCACGCCGATATGCGGCGTTGATCACGCGTCCGGCAACCCGTACCTGAATCCTGTTGGCGAGATCATTGGCGGTGGACATCGGTGATAGCAAGAAGCGCACACCCTTGAGTGAAAAAAGGCACTCCGGGGCGACTCGGAGTGCGGAGACGTCCCTCAAGCTCGCCATAGAGATTCGGATTTGTGACGAATGGAAGGATGGCTACCGCCAGTGGGGAAAGTAAGGGCTAAACCGTCCTTTTTCAAGGAAAATCGGCCCAATCCCGGGGAACTACCTCGATGACCAATGCGTAACGGCTCACGTCTAGGTTGCAATCGGAGGAATACCTCAATCACACGCAACTGACCGCAATCAGCTCCTAAGGGCCACATTGGGATCCTGGAGGGAACCATGATGCATACCACGTGCAAGGCCATCTTCCACCGTCTCCCCGTCTCCATTCTCCTGCTCCTCTCTCCGCTCCTCGGCGCCAACCAATCGTATGCCGACACAGATACCTCCCCGGAACTCACCCGGATCCGAGCGCTCGCCGAAAAAGGATCAATCAACGATGAAATTGTGTTGGCCGGAGACTACTTCATCGGCACCGGCGTCAAGCAGGATCCTAAGATGGCCGCATATTGGTACGAGAAGGCCGCCGCTCATGGAAGTCCTGAAGCCGAGAATGAGATCGGCTATTTCTATCAGGCTGGCATCGGTGTACCTCAAAACTTCGAGAAGGCCTTCCATTGGTATCAGCTCTCCGCGTCCTCCGGATACGCTACCGCAAAGGTCAATTTAGCGGTCGCCTACCTTCACGGCCTCGGAACCCGAAAGAGCGAGGATCTCGCCGTGCAGTTTCTAACCCAGGCGTATGAGGGAGGCAACGGGCGAGCCGCGACCTATCTCGGAATACTCTCCTTCTTCGGGATTGCCATGAAAGAAGACAGGGTCGCCGCCGAGAACTGGTTTGAATCCGCGATCAAGCTTCATGATTCCCTCGCCGCCTACAATTTGGGCTCCCTCTATTCGGTGGATCTGGGTCATCCGCACGATCTGCCAAAGGCGGCGGAACTGCTCCGCCAGGCCGCTGGCGGGGGCTATGTTCCGGCCATGCACTCACTTGGACTTCTGTTCGTCAATCACCCCGAACTGAAGCAGGACCCCGATCAGGCCCGAACTCTCCTCGAAGCAGCGGCAAACGCAGGAAGCTGGAAGTCCTCTGTCGTCCTCGGGATCCTCGCCCGTGACGGTCGCTGCGGAGTACAGGCCGACGCCGAGCAGGCATACTTCCACTTCCGTCTCGCTGCGATTCAGGGAGGGCCCCAGGCTGAGCGCCTGATAAAGCACGACTTGGACACTCTCGCCGCAAAGCTCGGGGGCGAAGAGTCTCGCAAGCAGAACTCCGCCGCAAATAATTGGTTCCAGCATCACTCTGTCACCCTCGCCTTCGTCTATAAGGACGGGGGGACAAAGCGCGTCTTTCCGGCTGCAGCAATGGCCGACACCCCCGAAGGTTCTTTTGCGGGCCAGCTTCTTCCTCTTGCCAGTTCTTGATTTCGCCTAGCGCGCAGTCAGCGCAGAAAGCGCAGGTCCACACGAATCTGATTCCGCAGAAAAAAGATCGTTCGATTGCGCTCTTCCTTCACCCAGTCATCTTCGTCGGCTCTGTCACCTTGCTGGGGTTGCTGTTCGGGTTGCAGGACTGGGTCCACGTACATTCGTGGAACAAACACACCGTCATCACCTTCAGGCTTCTGATGGCGGCGTGGGGAGTGCAATATTTCCTTCTTGGAGCAATCTGCTGGCTGCTCTGGTGGCGTTTCGGTAAATACGTCCAGAACGCCAGCCTGTTGAACATGGCCACGGTTGTCCTGCCGCTAAGTCTGGCGGTCGGTGTGCTCGAGGAGATGATCTGGGTCATGCTCTTCCCGCAGTTGCCACTCGGTCCCCACATGACCTATTGGCAACGTGTCGCCTTCGAGCTCGACGCCGAACTCGCCGATAGCGTCGTCCTCTTCTGGACTATCTTCTTCCTCCTTCGCGGCATTGGTTATTACAAGCTCTACCGTGAAAAGGAGTACGTCGCCCTACAACTTCAAACCCAGATCGCCAACGCACAGCTTCGCGCCCTGCGCATGCAGCTCAATCCGCATTTTCTTTTCAACACGATGAATAGCATCTCCAGCCTCATGCAGACGGACATCCCCGCCGCCGACAAAATGCTGGAACAACTTAGTAGTCTTTTGCGTATCACCCTCGAACGCGGCGAAGTGCAGCTCATTCCTCTCAGCGATGAAATGGAATTTATAGAGATGTATCTGGCAATGCAGGACCGCAGATTCACCGGACGCGTACGACAGGAGATCTTTGTCGAGCCCGATCTCCACGACGCGCTCGTCCCGGCAATGCTCCTACAACCAGTAATTGAAAACGCTTACACGCACGGCCTCTCCAAGCTGGAAAGAGATGGCCGGATCGTAGTCGACATCCGCCGCCACAACGAGTCCCTGGCGATCAGCGTCGTCAACAGCGGATTGGGCCTCCATCCGCTCCCTAAAAACGGGTCCCAGCATCGCGGTGTTGGGATCGCCAACGTAAAGGATCGCCTCCGCTTGCACTACGGGTGCGATCAGGCCTTCACGATCGAAGAGCAGGAACAAGGTAAAGTCCGGGTGACCTTAAGGCTCCCGTTGCAGTTCGCCGAAAATTCAACCGGAAAGCTGACAGGGTATGGTGTGTGATGATTCCTACAGTTCTGGCCGATGATGAAGTGCTGGCTCGCCAAAAGTTGCGCCAGCTTCTGCGCGACGAACCTGAAATAGATGTAGTTGGAGAAGGCATGACGGCTGCCGAGACGATCGATCTCGTGCGCGTGACCAAGCCGCAACTACTCTTTCTCGACATTCAGATGCCAGGCATGGATGGCTTCGACCTCGCAACCGAAGTCTGTTCCGGCAAGACCTGTCCACCGCCCCACATCATCTTCACCACCGCGCACGATCAGTACGCGCTGCGCGCCTTTGAAATCCACGCCGTGGACTATCTGTTGAAACCCTTCACTCGCGAAAGGCTCTCTTCAGCCGTCGAGCGTGCGCGCAAGGAGATCCTCCTCGGCAATCAACAGGCCGTTGGCAACGGCACCACTGCCCGCAACGGAAGCCACTTCACCAATCGCATCGTCTTTAAATCGCGTGGCAGAATCGTCTTCCTCCCCGTCTCCGACATTCGCTGGATAGGCGCCGAAGAAAACTACGTCCGAATCAGCACACAGAACGAAACCCACCTGCTGCGCGAGACGATGGCTCGCCTCGAAGAGAAGCTCAACCCGGAGATGTTCCTGCGTATCCACCGTTCTTCCATCGTCAACCTGCAACATGTCAAAGAGGTTCGCACCGAAACCGACGGCGAGTATGCTGTCGTGCTCGTAAACGGAGAAAAGCTCGCCATGAGCCGCGGCTACCGGTCTCGCATCACGGGCTGGCTCACCCATAGTTGACTCAAGCCTACCGATTTCAGAAACCCCATCTGCCGAAATACACCGCACGCAATCGACAGCCAAGCAGATCATCATCTCTTTCCCGCAATCCGTCACTGCCTGCCGCAGCTCATCGCAAACTTCCAAAATAGGAATGGCCAAATGGACACTTTTGCAAAATTCATAGATATCAGCCCAAACAAGGCCCATATCCCGACCGACGAAAGAGTCAGCAACCCTCCCTTGCCGATGACTTCATCCCGAACAACGCGCGCTCGTCACATTGCTCTCAGGTTCGAGCCGATGCGGAACACGGAATGCACTCTCGTCACAGGGATGAGGTGAACATATGGGCACCATGGAACAGAAGATTCTAAACGCTCCCTGGAAGATGACCCCGTTTCCGGCCCAGACGGTCAGCGACGTAGTCCTCTCTTACCGTATCGAGGCGGACACTGGCCGCGTACTCTACGCGCTCAGCATGCCGGAATACATCGAGGCATGGCTCACAGCGCCTGACCCCGAAAGCTCGCGGTTCGACTTCCATCCCGAGGCGCGAAACGCATTCCGTCTCGACCTCTATCGAGGCGAAGAGCTTCAATCGACGATCATGAGTTCCTGCAGCATCGTCAGCGCAAACCAGGTTCGCTACCGCTGGAAGACCATCTCCCCCACGAGCGTCACGGACACGCTGGTGGAGATGCATCTTCGCACTAACCCGGGCGGATGCATTCTTGGCCTGAAGCACAGCGGGTTCAATCACACCGCGGAATCCGCATGGTTCGACAAAATGTGGCATCAATCCCTCGATAGATTGTGCGGGCTCCTCTCAAAGAATCACACCGCCAACTCGCACTGAGAGCAGCCCCTCACATCGGCACTCGATTATTGAGCTGCGTAATCTCTGGAACATCGCCACTCGACTCCACCGTCACGCTTCCGCCCTTCCAATTCGCCCCTGAAGGTACCGCTAACATCACCGTGGCAGTCTTCGGGAACAGATCCAAAGGAGCCTTGATCGCCGGCACCGCCCGACTCGCCAGCACCTTCCCCTCCTTATCTCGAAGCACAACCTTCGACGCCGGAGCATCCACCGACCCCAGGCTGTGCACCGTCACCTTCATCCGGCCGCCCTCCATCTTCACATCATCTGCTCCAATCCCCAGGTCCGGCCGCGACCAGTAAGGCACGCCCTTCTCCACCAGTTTCAGTTCAATCACCGTAGTCGTATGCGGCGGAAACGTAATCTCCACATCGCGACTCCTCTCGAACTCCTCCGTCCGCGTGCTGACGTCACGCAGAGGGCCGCTCCCGGAAGAACTCTGCACACCCTGCGTAATCTCCCACTTGCCCGGATCGATCTCCCATCCCGTCATCTTCGCCTTCACCGGGACTGGATCAAGATTGTAGGCAATCACCTTGAAGTGATCCGGCGTCGCCTCAGGAATCAGCACCGCCACGCTCTGATCGTTCGCCGGCCCCTCAAACCTCCAGCTCACCACGTTGCCCGGATAGTCATAATTTCGCATCAAAGCAACGCCACCCAGCCGCGCCCGCTGCAATTCGCCATTGTTGAAATAAATCCGGTCAATCCAAAGACTGCCCTCCGTATTCAGAAACTGCCGGTCGGCAGCCGTCTCAATCTGCGAAGCGTAAGCCTTCTCCAGATAGCCCGTATCTCCACTAACCTGCCAGGCGAGATGCAGCGGAGTCTCCGTAGCCGCAGGCCTCTCTGCCGCAGCAACCACCTGCTTCCCCCACTCCTTACGCACGTCGAGCATATCCATCGCATCTGAATTAATCGACTGCAGCGAAGCCGCGCCCTGATCAAGAAACGGCTGAATATACTTCTTGTCCCCCGTCCATCGATACGCCGCCCAAAGAATGAACCACGGCCGCTCCATTCCCGCCGGAAGATCCTCATCCGTCTTGAAATTTATCGTCGTCCGCACGACGTACTTGCCGTCCTTGTCCTGCTTCCGATGCGCCAACAAACCATCCGCAAGCTCCAGCACCATCTTCCGCGTCTCCGGCGCCCCATTGAACAGCACCAGCTGAAGCGCAGGATGAAACACCATATACGAGCTATCCTTCGACCATCCCCAAACCCCCTCCTCCGACATCTTCGCCCCATTAAAAGTAAGCCGACCGAATATGGCGGTGCCCCGCCGCATTGATCCCCGTCAGCCACTCCAATCTCCGCGCCGTCTCCATCGCCCGCTCAATCTGCTTCGGACTCCCAAAGTCGATCTGCATCGACTGCCCCAGCACATTCAACCCATCCTCATAGCTGTGCAACTCGTCCGCCTGGATCGTCGCCAGCCCATTCGTAAACATATGCTGGTCATACATCGCATCCATCGTCTTCAGCAGCGACGCCTTGATCTTGTCCGGCGTAGCTCCCATAAACGCAGTCCCCGGCCACCAGTTCAGAAAGTCGCTATCGTCCGAAAGCCCTCCGCCAAACTCCCCATTCTCAATCTGCCGGTTATCGATATACCAGTTCACCAGCCGCTTCAGATACCCAAGATCCTCCACCTGCAGAAACGCCCACGTCGGCACTCCCGGCGGCGCAGTAGGCAAAATAAACGGTGGTTTATCCTGCTCACGATTCATCTCGTGCCAGTAAATCCGCCCCTGCACGTTCTCGGGGTCCACACGAAGCAGATCCGTAATGTCACCGTCATACCGGTTAAACAGATTCAGCCGTCGCGACCCCACCGACTCCTCCACCATGTTCGCGTAGTTATCCCGCACCTGCGTGAAGCGGTCGCTCACATGCTCTGTCTTCGCATCCTTCCACGGCTTGAAGATCAGCCGCAGCTCCGCACCCTCCAGCGCAGCTGGCCCAAACTCCGCACTCGCCGAAGCAATCGTGATGTAAAGACTCTTCCCATTCGGCAAAATCCGGTCCCGCGTGTCCAGCCATAAAGTATGCGGCTCCCCCGGCTTCACCGAAAAACTGAAGTCCAGCATGTCGCGCATCGGCCACAGCGGGTCCTTGATCTGAATATTTAGCGGAACATACTCCCCATGCGTCGGCTTTACCTTCAGCGCTGGCAGATCAATCGCAATCCCATCCAGCCCACCGCCCATGTTCTCCCACCCAAACGAGTAAGCGTGCCCCCGGTCCGGAGGCATATCGCGAAAATCCGCCGGAATCAACACATGAACAATCGGCAGCCCACTCTGCGGCGTAGTGCGCGTCGTCGCCGGAGCCCCCGCCGGCATCGCCACAACATTCATCCGCTCATCCGGAGGAAACCGTCCATCAATAAAAGTCAGCAACGGCTTCAGCGAAGGATTATCCGTCTCCACCTTCGCCGTCAGCTTGTACTTCAGCACAGCAATCCCCGCCGGCTCCCTCCCCGGATGCACATAGTAAGCAGAAAGCTCTCCGATCGGTGTCTCCTGCTCCACATTCGTAAACCGCAGCTTCTCCCCAATCACCGGAGCATCCAACTGATGAAACGTCTTCTCCTGCCCCTGCGGCCGCTCAAACAAAGTCTTCTCCGCCGCAGTACGCGTCTCCTGATTCTGCGACAGCAGCGACATATTTCCCCACGCCCCGCCCGAAATCTCCAGATGATTCCAGGGCTCATCCGGCATGAAGAACGTTATTGCCTTCCCCGAAAGTGAATAGCAATCCCAGTCCGGCAACTGAAAATAATCGTTCCGCCCCACCAACCGTGATCGGTTGAAAACCCCCGGCCACGTCGTCTCTCGAATCCCATCCGTAGCCTTCCACCACCACCGCTTCAGATCGTAAGCATCATGAATCTCCACCTTCCGCACCGTCATATTCGGAGACTCGAGCGGCGTCGGAATATCTCCCGGCCGATTCCATCCATAGTGAAACCACCACTCCTGCTGCCAGTCCTTCTCAGCCAGCGTTCTCGTCACCGGAGGAATCGCCTGCGGCACCTCGTTCTTCGCGAGCGAAGCAATGTTGTCATCCGAAAGCATCCGGTCATAGATCCGCAACTCATCGATATCCCCACCACGGTCGAAGTTATACGAGCTCTCCACACCCGTTGGCGCAATCAGCCGCGAGTGCGGCCCAAACTGATCCAGCGCCGCATCAAACATCCCCGTCGCCGCCTTAGTCGCGGCAAGCTTCCCATTCACATAAAACCGAATCCCACTCGTCTCATCCCACGCCAGCGCCAGATGCACCCACTGATCAGGCTTGGGAAAGTCCGGCATCGTGTACGAAACCCGGGTCCGCCCCAGGTTGATGTCGGTAACAAACGCATCAAAACCATGGCCGTTGTAGTCGATCCGCAGCCACACCATGTCCCAGCTCGAATGATCCCCATACCCCACGCGAAAGATAGGAAACTCCGTCTTCCCCACCGGCTCGCGCGAGCGCCAGAAAAACGAAAGCGTGCCCCGCTGCGAATAAATATTTCCCGGAGCCCAATAGGACAAAAGCTGATTGTCCCCGCATTGCAGGTAAGATCCCTTCGCCCCTCCAGGCAGAATCTTCACATCCTTCAGGAAGTTAGGCGACGGCCTGCCCCCCGCAGCATAATCTGCGGTAAAGCCATGATCCCCCGAAAGGTAGAACAACAGCCCAGGTTCATTCGAGCCCGCAGCCTGCGCCAGCATCGTGCCGGTGAGCAAGCCAATTGAGAAGAGTAATCGAAAGCAGCGCATGGAGTCCTACCTGAAAAATATGTTTCTAGTCTCTACACAGCCAGCGGATCCATCTTCACAACGCGCAAAAGTGGTCCGACCTGCACGCGAAATTGTCAACCATGCTGCCCCAACATGCAACTTCTTGTCACAAACCCAAACAACTCACACATCCTTCATAAGAACCAGTCTGGCTCAGGGCTATACTCTGCATATCTCAGAGGAACTCATGAGTCAGGAAGACCAGCCCCGGTCGCCGTACACCCCGTCCGAAGAGGGCGACCACGACCTCGCCTCCAGCCTCTACCAGGAGTTGCATCACCTCGCAGTGATGAAGATGCGCTTCGAGCGTGGCGACCACACCCTCCAGCCCACAGCCCTGGTCAATGAGGCCTACCTGCGGCTCGTCGGCGAATCCGACTCCATGTGGCAGGACCGGACCCGCGTCCTCGGCCTCGCTGCCAACGTGATGCGCCATATTCTCGTCGATTATGCGCGCGCCCATCGCGCAGAAAAGCGCGGAGACGGACAGGTCCAGGTCACTCTCATCGAAGAGATGGTCGAGGGAGCCAATAACTCCACCGCAGACATCCTGGCCATCGACGAAGCCCTCACCCGCCTCACCGCATTCGATCCAAGGCAGGCCAATATCCTCGAAATGCATTTCTTTGCCGGTCTCACCTTCGAAGAGATCGCCCTCGAACTCGGCATATCCACGCGAACTGTCAAGCGAGACTGGACCATGGCTCGTGCCTGGCTCCGTCATGAACTCTCAGCCTGGTCAAAAGAGACCGCGCCCGGCAAACCGCAACTCCGGCCTAATCAGTAAGTCACACGACTCCCGCACACCGCATCAAAAAATAACTTCTTAATTCATGTCACGAATCCTCCTCCATCCCCGCTTAACGGGTGAAGGCAGTTACAACCCACTGCCCTATAGAAGGAGATAAAGTCATGAAAAACACACGGCTTAATTCCATTCTTCATTCAAGTCTTATCGCTTGCGCCCTGACCATTGGTAGCTTTGCATCAACCCAGTCTGCTGCGGCTCAAAGTTCTACCGATATGGCCGAAGTCAACATCCCCTTCGCCTTCACGGCGACGAACCATATACTCCCCGCCGGCCAGTATCGAGTCGTACAAGAATCGGACCATATGATCCTGCTGAGAGGGCCCGTCAACGCCGCTGCATTCGTGTTAATGCACGACACAAGCACCGTTCGCGCCCCGAAACAAGGAAAGCTTGTCTTTGATCGTTACGGTGACAAGTATTACCTCCGTCAGATCTGGACAGCAGGAAGCACCGACGGCCTCGAATGCCCGAAGAGTCGCGCCGAGAAAGAGTCTCTCCAGGCAAAAAACAAGCAGGCTCCTGAAACGACCGAGCTCGCATTCAATACGGCGGTATCTACGCGTTAAACCTTCGCAGCTGGCCGGGGACACACCTCGGCCAGCTGCCTTACTTATTAAACGCCCGCGTCCCCAAACATCCCACTACACTCAACTCATCTCATGGTGTACCGTCATCCAGACGGATCTTTGCCATGCGCATCGCTACCCTCACCTACTCCGACACCAGCGGTCAACATCGCGTCGAGCTTGAACGAGACTCAACCTCGATCGGCCGCTCCCCTAATCAGGACCTGATCCTCGACGACCCCTGCGTCTCGCGGAAACATGCAGTGATCCTGAAAGCCGGCGACACTTACACGATCGTCGATCAAAAAAGCACGCACGGAACCTTTGTGAATGCGGCCCGCGTCGACCGAACGATCCTCAAACCCGGCGACATACTTCAATTCGGCTCCCTGAAGGGCCCGCATCTTTTCTTTAAGCTCAAAGTCCGGCGACCACGAAACCAGTAACCTCAGCCAAACCCGCGTCACCGACCTGCTCTCCTCCCTCAGCGAATTCCGGCTGCCCTCCGACTCCGCGCTGCCCCCGACCCGCGAGATGGAGAAGCTCAACTGGCTCCTTCGCGCTGCCCGCCAGCTCAACGAAGGCGGCGCCATCGACGACATCCTCAGCGCCTTCCTCCACCTCACCTTGCAGCTCACAGGTATGGAGCGGGGCTTCGTCTTTCTAAGAAAGAACGCAGAGATGGGTCTTGCGCACGGGCTCGACTCCGAAGGAAGATTCCTGCAGGAAGATTCGACTGTCTCACGCCGCGCTATTCAAAAGGCCATCGAAAGCGACTCCAAGTTTACGATCGGCGACACATCCGCTGACGACAGGGCTTCAGGGTGGTCCAGCGTCATGGTCAACAAGATTCGCAGCATCTACTGCATCCCCTTGCGGAAGCGCGCCTTGCTCGACGAACCCGACCGTCTGTTGGGTCTGCTCTACCTCGATAGCCAGTTGGGCTTGAAGGATCTCACCCGAACCGATCATCAACTGCTCGATACCATCGCCGCGGAAGCATCAACGCTCCTGCACAACGCGTTGCTTGCCGAGGAAGAGTCCAAGTCCCGCCGCGCCCGGGAAGAGCTCAACATCGCCGCGAAGATTCACAGCAGCCTCATGGCCATGACCATGCCCGATCTTCCTTATGCAGAGATTCACGCCCGCAGTGTTCCATGCCTTGCCATCGGCGGAGACTTCTACGACGTCGTCGCCCTCGACGACTGCGTCTGCGTAACCGTCGCGGACGTCTCCGGAAAGGGGGTCTCCGCTGCTATCGTCGCAGCCACGCTGCAGGGAATCATTCACTCGCAGTTCCTCGCCGGAAGCCCCCTTCCCGAGATCGCTGCCGTAGTGAACCAGTTCCTCTGCACTCGGAACGTAGGCAAATACGCAACCATGATCCTGCTCAAGCTCTTTCCTGACGGCCGAATCGAGCTCATGAACTGTGGACACGTTCAGCCGCTCGTCGTTGGCAGTTCGGACATCCGGCGCCTCGAAGAAGCCAACGTCGTCGTGGGCCTTTTGCAAGACGCAACCTACGCCTCCGCCCATTCAGCCTTGCAACCTGGAGAAAAACTGCTCTTGGCAACAGATGGCATCACCGAAGCTCAGGACCCGTCGGGCAACGAATTCGGCGACCCCGGATTGAATGGCATCGCCCACTACGGAGACATCGATGCAATCCTCAATCACGTCGCCAATTTTCAAGCGCCGAACGAAGCCCAGGACGACTGCACTCTCCTCGAGATCCGTTACGCCGGCAATGGACACTAACCACCGGCCTACAGTGGCTCACCCTGTCGTAAAAGTTGCCGAAAAATCATTCATTGTTTTTGGCGACCGTGCAGAGCTTCTAGAAGCTACTGAAAAGTTGGCGTTGTTTGTTTTTCGCAGAGAGCGCAGGGCTTTAGAGACCGCTGAAAAGTTATTGCGCTTTGTTTTTGGGATTAGCGTAGGGCTTTAGCCCTACGAAAAATCAATGCATCACAAAAGGGGCTTTAGCCCCGGGCCTTCTCTATGGGAGCCACAACCCGATTTGCACTGTCACGCTTTCCACTGTTCAGGCACAAAGAGCACTCCTCGCCGTAAGTCCCCACACAACTGGTAGCATAGTCATCGCTAAAGGAGATTGGCCATGTCCGTCACCTCTACCCTCCCTTCGTCCCTCTCCGCCGAAAAAAAACTACGCGAAATTCATCACTGGATCAACGGCCAAACATCCGTAGGCAGTTCCGGAAGATTTGGCGATGTCTACAATCCCGCTACGGGCGAACCACAAGCCCGCGTTGCCCTGGCCACCTCCGCCGAAGTCGACACTGCCGTCGCCGCCGCAGCAGCAGCCTTTCCCGAATGGGCCGCCCAACCTCCTCTCAGGAGAGCCCGCGTCCTCTTCCGCTTCCGCGAAATCTTCGAGCAACGCCTCGACGAAGTCGCTCAGATCCTCACCAGCGAGCACGGCAAAGTCTTCTCCGACGCCCGCGGCGAAGCCACCCGCGGCCTCGAAAACATCGAATTCGCCACCGGCATCCCGCAACTCCTCAAAGGCGAGTTCACCGAGCAGGTGGGCCCCGGCATCGACAGCTGGTCCCTCCGCCAGCCCCTCGGAGTCGTCGCCGGCATCACGCCCTTCAACTTCCCCGCCATGGTCCCCATGTGGATGTTCCCCATCGCCCTCGCCTGCGGCAACACCTTCGTCCTCAAGCCCAGCGAGCGCGACCCCAGCGCCTCCATCCTCCTCGCCGAAATGCTCAAGGAAGCCGGCCTCCCCGACGGTGTCTTCAACGTAGTCCAGGGAGACAAGGTCGCTGTCGACGCCATCCTGGCCCACCCCACCATCCAGGCCGTCAGCTTCGTCGGTTCCACCCCCATCGCCGAATACGTCTACCAGGAAGGCACCAACCACGGCAAGCGCGTTCAGGCCCTCGGCGGAGCCAAAAACCACATGATCGTCATGCCCGACGCCGACCTCGACCAGGCCGCCGATGCCCTCGTCGGTGCCGCCTACGGCTCCGCTGGCGAACGCTGCATGGCAATCTCCGTCGCCGTCACCGTCGGCAGCGCCACCGCCGACGCCCTCCTCGGCAAACTCGAGCAGCGCATCGAGAAACTCCAGGTCAGCGACGGCATGAAGGAGGGCGCAGAGCTCGGCCCACTCGTCACCAAGCCGCATCTCGAAAAAGTGAAGGCCTACGTCCAGCACGGCACCCAGGAGGGCGCTCAGCTCGTCGTAGACGGCCGCCAGACCGCCCTTCCCCGCGGCGAAGGCTTCTTCCTCGGAGCCTGCCTCTTCGACCACGTAAAACCCGACATGAAGATCTACCGCGAAGAGATATTCGGCCCAGTCCTCGGCGTCGTCCGCGTCAACAACTTCGAAACCGCCCTCGAGATGATCAACGACCACGAATACGGCAACGGGACCTCCATCTTCACCCGCGACGGCGACACCGCCCGAGACTTCGTCCACCGCGTCCAGGTCGGCATGGTCGGCGTCAACGTGCCCATCCCCGTCCCCATGGCCTTCCACAGCTTTGGAGGCTGGAAGCGCTCCCTCTTCGGCGACCACTCCATCTACGGCCCCGAAGGCGTCCGCTTCTACACCCGCCTGAAAACCGTAACCTCCCGCTGGCCCGCCGGCATCCGCACCGGAGTAGACACCTCCATGCCCACCCTGGGCTAAAGGCCACATCGCGAAGCTTTGTTTTCCGTTTTGCTTAAGGGCACGGCTTCAGCCGTGCCGCATAACCCGCTCTTTGGGCGGCTTTAGCCGCTGAGGTCAGCGTTCGGCGCGCCCCTCCTCCGACCATGTAATGGCTGAACGCGACGCGCTAGGGTTGGTAGCGCAACTCTTGACAAACGGCAATTCCCGGAAACACCACTTCATCCCCAACGCCACCACCCAGCCCCAACCACCAAGACCGAAGTCCAGACCTAAAGTATCTACTTCGAATACTTTGCACACTTTTGATGGGGGAGGGGGGTACCTTATTCCACCGCCGAATCCGCCATTCCCAGATGCTTATCCAGCGTCGCAATCCCCAGATCAATCTGATCCTTGGTCACAATCAACGGCGGAGCCACCACAAAGTGCGACACCCAAGCCTGGATCGTAACCCCATCCGCCAGCATCTTCCCCGCGATCTGATCCACCAGCAAAGCCTTTCCCGAAACCTTGTCCTCGTAAGTATTAAAAGGCTCCTTAGTCGTCCGATTCTTCACCAGGTCGACCGCCCAGAACAGCCCCTTCCCCCTTACATCGCCCACACTCACATGCTTCGCCTTCAACTCATTCAGCTTGCCCTCAACATAAGGCGCCAGTTCCCTCGCCCGCTCAACCAGCCCAAGCCGCTGCATCTCATGAATCGCCGCCACCGCCGGAGCAAGCGTAATCGGATGCGCCTCATAAGTATGCCCATGCGCAAAGTAGTGATCCTGAAAGTACTCCGCAATCTTCCCACTCGTGGCACAGAGCCCCAACGGCACATAAGCCGAAGTAATCCCTTTAGCCGTGACCAGAATATCCGGCACGACTCCCCAGTGGTTCATGGCAAACCACTCCCCCGTACGCCCCCACCCCGTCATCACCTCATCCGCAATCAGCAACACGCCATACTCATCGCAAATCTTGCGAAGCTTCGGCATGTACTCGTCAGGCGGAACAATCACGCCATTGGTCCCCACAATCGGTTCCACCAGCACCGCAGCCACATCCGACTCATTCCGAATCATGTGCTCGATGTAATCCGCACAAGCAATCCCGCACCCTGGATATGTATGCCGGATCGGGCACTTATAGCAGTGCACCTCAGGAGCAAAGATCACCCCCGGCCCCTTCCCACCCGGCTCCATAGCCCACCGCCTCGGATCCCCCGTCGCAGCAATCGATCCAGAGGTAGACCCATGATATGACCGGTACCTCGCAATAATCTTCGTCTTCCCCGTATACATGCGCGCAATCTTGAACGCAGCCTCGTTAGCCTCAGTCCCCGAAGTCGTAAAGAAAAACTTGTTCAACCCGACCGGAAGAATCTCCGCCAAAAGCTGCGAAAGCTCCGCCCGCGCCGTCGTCGCATAGCCCGGCATCGCATAGCTCAGCTCCTGAGCCTGCTTCGCAATCGCATCAATGACCGCTTGGTTCTTATGCCCAAGGTTCGAGCACATCAACTGCGACGAAAAATCCAGATACCGCTTCCCCGCCCCATCAATGATGTAGCACCCCTCCGCATCCGCAACATGCATCGGATTCCAGTTCTTCTGGAAACGCCATGTCCCGTAGTTATATTGCCGGGTGAGGTCAACTACCTGCTGGCTTGTAAGTGTCTGCGGCTCGACAACCTTCGTTGAATTCATAAATGCCCATCCTATTCATTGACAACTGTCTCTCTAGCGCTGCTCAACTGTGCAGGAATATTCGTTTTCATTCCCAGCATAAGAACGTAATAGCTCGCAGCCGACACGAAGAAGCCGACAAACCACGCGTAATCATAAAGAAATCGAAGCGGGGGCACAGCAAGCCCAACCAGTGCGACCACGACACCAGCAACAAGCGCAGCAATCGCCCTGGGATTGAATCCGCGCGCATATTCATAAGCCCCGCCACGGCAGTAAAGAGACACAACATCAAGCTTCGTTCCCCGAATCAGAAAATAGTCCGTAACCATAATCCCCGCCACCGGGCCCAACAACCCCGAATAACCAATCAGCCAGCCAAAGATATAGCTGCCAAACGTACTCATCAGCTTCCAAGGCATCATGGCCAGCCCAAGCAAACCCGTGATCAGTCCACCCGTGCGAAAACTGATCAGTCGCAGGAGCCAGATTCGAAAAGTCATTTGACGGCGACACCACATTCGCCCCAATGTTTACATTCAGCGTCGCAATCAACAACGCAACCAGCGCCAGCATCGCCGCAAACGGTTGATGAAACCTTCCCAGCAACGTAATCGGCGACCACACCGGCTCCCCAAAGATCGTCACCGAAGCCGAAGTGCAAGCGATCCCAATAAACGAATACAACACCATCGCCACGGGCAGACCAAACGCCTGCCCAGCAATCTGCGAGTCCTGCGACTTCGCATACCGCGTAAAGTCAGGGATATTCAACGAAAGCGTCGCCCAATATCCCACCATCGCCGTCAAGCGACGGAAAAAAGAATTTCAGAAAGCTACCTGTAGACTGGAACCGGCTTGGCGCCGAAAGCATTGGCCCAAACCCGCCCGCCTTGTGCAGCATCCAGAACAGCAGGATGAACGACATCACGAGCATGAACGGCGCAGAATAGCTCTGCAGAAACCGGATCGATTCCACACCCCGCCACACCACGTACATATTCAGCAGCCAAAATCCAAGAAAACTTGCCCACAGAACAGAGGGCATATTGGCCGTCTGAGGCCATAAAACGGCGATCATTGCAGCAATTGCCTGTCCGCCAAGCCACGACTGAATCCCAAACCAACCACAGGCAACAATCGCACGTAGCATCGCCGGCAAGTTGGCCCCACGCGTACCAAAACTCGCGCGAACAAACACGGGAAATGGAATCCCATACTTCGCTCCCGCGTGCGCGTTCAGCAGCATCGGAACAAGAACAATCAGATTCCCCAGCAAAATCGTACAGATCGCCTGCTTCCAGTTCATCCCACCCGCGATGAGCGAAGAAGCCAGCATGTACGTCGTGACTTCCATCGACATCGAGAACCAGAGCGCGATGTAGTTATAAGTTCCCCAGGTGCGCTGCGCTGCCGTAGTCGGAGCGAGGTCATCGTTATAGAGACGCGGATCGTGATGCTCCACCAGCCTCATCGCATCGCGATCCACCGTGGTAGTCGAACTCACTGCCATGCCCCTCCCCTCGCCTCGCGCCGCAGATACCGCCCGCGCCCAGTCGCACCCACATATCTACCATCATCCACAATGAGTTCCCCGCGCGAATAGACTCTGCGGGCATTCCCCTTCACCTTCCATCCTTCGAACATCGAATAGTCGCACCGCATATGGTGGGTCGCCGCAGAGATCACATGTTCAGCCTCTGGATCCCACAACACAATATCCGCATCCGAACCCGCAGCAATCGTCCCCTTCTTCGGATACATCCCAAAGATGCGCGCCGGCGCAGTCGACGTAATCTCTACAAACCTTTGCAACGAGATCTTTCCGGCGTTCACGCCGAAGTGGAAGAGCAAATGCAAGCGATTCTCCACTCCAGGTCCGCCATTCGGAATCTTGGAAAAGTCATCCTTCCCCAACTGCTTCTGATCAGCAAAGCAAAAAGGACAATGGTCCGTCGAAACCACCTGCAGATTATCCGTAACCAAACCGTCCCAAAGCTTCGGCTGATTCTTCTTCTCGCGCAGAGGCGGCGTAAACACATACTTCGCCTCCTCAAAACTTTTGCCCGGCATCTGATCTTCAATAGAAAGCAGGAGATACTGCGGGCATGTCTCGGCAAACGCAGGCAGTCCTCTGTCGCGAGCCTCGCGAACCTGATTGAGCGCATCCTCACTCGAGAGATGAACGATGTACACCGGCACTCCGGCAATCTCAGCTAGCGCAATCGAGCGATTCACCGCCTCAGCCTCCGCTTTCGTAGGCCGGCTCAGAGCATGGTAGATCGGCGCTGTCTTCCCTGCAGCCAGGGTTTGCTGCACGATCACATCAATCGCGCTCCCATTCTCCGCATGCATGCAAACCAAAGCGCCATTCTTCGCGGTCTGCTGCAAAGCCTTGAAGATCGTTCCGTCATCGACCATCAACACGTTCGGATAGGCCATGAACAGTTTGAAGCTGGCAACGCCTTCGCGAACCATATCGTCCATATCGTGCAGCCCCTGTTTGCCATTGTCGGAGCCGAGATCCGTAACAATCATATGCAGACCATAGTCAATGCAGGCCTTTCCTGCAGCCTTGGCGCGCCATATATCAAGAGCATCGCGCATGCGTGTTCCCTTCGCCTGAATGGCAAAGTCAACGATCGTCGTAGTGCCTCCAATCGCAGCCGCACGGGTCCCCGTCAAAAAATCATCTGCGGACACCGTTCCACCAAAGGGCATGTCCATATGCGTGTGCGCATCGATGCCCCCGGGCAAGACCAATAATCCCGCAGCATCGACAAGCGTATGCCCCGCTGGTTCGATTCCCCCACGCACCTCGTATATCGCATCTCCTTCTATAAGCACATCCGCCCGTTCGACTCGATCCGCGGTAACAACAGTGCCATTCTGAATCAGAGTTCCCATGCTTCGCTCCAAACTGTAGAAAACGGGGATAGCCGGCAAGAGATGCCCGCCTCGTTCAAGCGCGAGTTCTATTCAAGTATTCGTGACAATCGCCTCGCGAGCTCCGGGCCGATTCGCGGTCTTGCCGGTGCGGTCCTCCCAGCTCTCGAACGGCAGACCATTTTCTACGCGCTCCATCGTGATGCAGCCGGCAACCGGGCAAACCAGCGAACAGAGATTGCACCCCACACAATGCTCCTCATCCACTCGCGGGATACGCTCAAGTGGTGTGATCGCGCTGTTGAGTCCCATCTTTCCCGCATCCAGTTTGGCGATGGGTGTAGTCGAAATACGCTTTGCCGCCTCAGCTTCAACCATCCCCGGCGTTCGCGTCGTATCAGGCACAAGCGATGTGCGATCCAGATGGATGCATTGGTGAGCCCCGTCCCAGCAAGCGACATAGCAAAGCTGGCATCCAATGCATAGCTCCTCATGAATCCGCGCCACAATCTGATAGTTCAAATTAAGCTGCTTCCACTCGCGAATGTTCGGCAACGACAGACCGCGGAAGTCATCAATGGTGGCGAAGTTTTTCTCCGACATCCACTTCAACAAACCATCCTGCATGTCTTCAACGATGCGATATCCATAGTGCATCGCCGCGGTGCACACTTGCACCGTGCCGCAGCCAAGCAAAATAAACTCCGCCGCATCCCGCCAACTGCCGATACCTCCGATACCCGAAAGCGGAAGAGCGCTTGCCGAATCGGCCTGAATCTGTTGAACCATGTTCAGAGCAATCGGCTTAACCGCGGGACCACAGTAACCCCCATGCGAACTCTTCCCATCCACATTCGGATTTGGTTCGAGCGTATCAAGATCGATCCCAGTAATAGAGTTGATCGTATTAATCGCTGAAAGTGCATCCGCCCCCGCACGTTTAGCTGCTCGCGCGGGCATGCGTATATCCGAGATATTGGGCGTCAGCTTCACAATCACCGGCGTGCGCGCCTTTTCCTTCACCCACGATGTAATCTGCTCGCAGTATTCTGGCACCTGCCCAACCGCCGATCCCATCCCACGCTCGCTCATGCCATGCGGACACCCAAAGTTCAACTCCAGCCCATCCGCGCCCGCGTCTTCCGCACGCTGCACTATCTCGTGCCAGGTATCCCGCTTACTCTCAACCATAAGAGAGGCAATGACGACGTGTTTCGGATACCGCCGCTTCACCTCTGCGATCTCCTGCAAATTGACCTCGATCGGACGGTCCGAGATGAGTTCAATATTGTTGAACCCCATCATCCGTCGCCCCTCCCAATCGATCGAGGAGTAGCGCGAGCTGACATTTGTGATCGGTTCGCCAATCGTCTTCCACACCGCGCCACCCCACCCCGCGTCGAACGCACGCATAACCTGCTCCCCACAATTCGTCGGCGGTGCGGATGCCAGCCAGAAGGGGTTAAGACAGGGGATCCCGCAGAACGTCGTTTCAAGTGTCGATTTAACCTTGGCCACGCTGCGCCTCCAACCATGCAGCAATTCCGATGCCTGCACGTTTTCCATCTGCGACCGCATCCACAACTTCGCGGCCGCCATTGGTGCAATCCCCACCGGCGAAAAACTTCGGATTCGAAGTCTGACCAGTCATGCGATCGATCAGCACGCGCCCCCGTTCCAGTTGAACATTCGCACCAGTTCTCCCGCTCTCGCCAAGAAAAGCCGCATGCGTCGCCTGTCCGATCGAAAGAACAATCAGATCAGCGTCAAGTACAAAGCCGGAGCCAGGCTCCGCAACGATCGAATCATCCGTTTCAGTCGTCAGTTTCGAAAGTTCAATTCCCGCAACCGAATTATCCCCGAGAACGCGAATAGGCTGAACATGCCAGAGAAACCTCACCCCCTCGGCTTTGGCATGGGAATATTCGAAGGCGAAGGCCGACATCTGCTCGGGTCCTCTCCGGTACACGATATGCACTTCTTCAGCACCAAGCCGTACAGCGGCAATCGCTGCGTCAATAGCGGTGTTTCCCGCACCTATGACAACTACGCGTCCGGATACAGCGGCAATTTCACCAGATTTGTAGCCGGCGATGAGATCCAGCGCATTTGTCACTCCATCGAGCCTCTCGCCCGATATACCAAGTTGACGGATCGCTCCAAGGCCGACTCCGAGAAAGACCGCATCGTAACTTCGCTCAATCTCAGCCAGCCTCTCCGCATCAACCCACGTAGCAAATTGAAAATTCACTCCAAGCTGGGAAAGCATATCGATCTCACGTAGGCTTTCCGCCAACGGCAGTTTATACTCTGCGACCCCATAGCTATTCAGCCCTCCGGGCAGCGATCGAGCGTCATAAATATCGGCTCGAATACCTTGTCTGCGCAGTTCCGCGGCGCAAGCAAGCGACGCCGGCCCTGCCCCTATCAATGCAACGGACCATCCCGTCTCCGGCCCTGACTCAAAGGGCAACGGAGCGCCGCTTTCATACAAACGAGTCCATCGCATGCCGTTGCAATCGCGCAATCTGAATCGGCTGCTTGTTGTACCGGTGCATCACGCAAGAACCCTCGCACAGCACCTCCACCGGGCACGCCCGCGCGCAACTCCCGCCAAGAATATTGGCATCCAGAATCGCGTACGCCGACCCCTCCAGATTCCCCGTCGCTATTTTCTTAATGAAGCGAGGCACATCGATATGTGTCGGGCAAGCACTCGTGCATGGAGCGTCGAAGCAGTAGAGGCAACGGTTTGCTTCAACCACAGCAGCCTGCTTATCGAAGGGCGGATGCAGATCGCCGAAGCGTTCAATAACCTCGGGTCGCGTCATTGCTTGCTCGTGAAAGGAGACTCGCTCGCCCATTTGCGTCCTCTTACCTCACATCCCGAATGATAGCTGGCTGTCCCTCGGCCTCGCGGAAGACAACACAATCTCCGGTGCCCAGAACTTCGGTATGAAGTGATTATTATCCACTATCGCAGCAAATCTGCACCCACCCACTGAACCTCATCGCAGAATCGAAGCTACCCTTTGCTCTCCAGAGCGCTCAGCCAGGCCGCTGTCTTGTTGGCAAGCCTGCCGAAGGCATCAACCGCCAGCCTAAGATCTTCAATCCTCGTGTCCTCTGCCTTGTTGTGGCTAAGTCCCGCAAGCGATTGCGTAAACATCATGACCGTGGGAATGCCCGCTCGCGCAACCTCAGCCGCATCATGCAATGGCCCTGAAGGCAACTTGTGACAGGTTCCCGCTATCTCGCGAATCGCCTCCTCACAAAACGCAATCAACCGTGGATCAAACGAGATTGGCTCGATGCTCCATATCTTCGACCACTCGACAGTGCAGCGCTCCTCCGCAGCAAACCTCTCACTCGCCGCCCTAGCTTCAGCCAGCATCGAAGCCAGAACCCGAGCATCAAGGTCGCGCATATCCAGCGTCGTCTCGCACCGGCCCACGACAGCTGTCACAATCCCCGGAAAAGTCTTCACGCTACCCATCGTCGCCACGGCATCAGGATGTTTCCGCGCTATCGAGCGGATTTCAAGCGCAAGTTTCGCAGCAGCGGCCAGTGCATCTCGCCTCACGGCCATTGGCGTCGACCCAGAGTGTGCCTCCTGACCATGAAAAGTAACTGCATGCCGCTCCACTCCCTTAGTGCCAAGCACAACTCCAAGTGGAAGGGCCATATTCTCCAACACCGGACCCTGCTCGATATGCAATTCCAAATACGCAGCCGCACCGACACGTTCCTTCTCCGCATCGCCGATCCATTCAACATCGACATCGCACCGGCGAAGAGCCTCTTCTAAAGGCACGCCGTCGCGGTCCAGACGAACACGATCGGTCGCAATGTTGTGCGTACCGGCAAAGCCGAGGAGCCAAAGAGACTGCGGCCGAACCGCGCCCCTTCCTCGTCGGCCCAATCCACCAGGCGAACCGTAACTGGAGGTCTACCGCTGAACTCTTCCGCGAATCCCCGCAACACTTCGAGTCCCGCAAGGACCCCGAGGCAGCCATCCAACCAACCGCCGTTCGGCACCGAGTCGAGATGGCTCCCGAGAATCAAAGCGCGATCCGTATCGCCACGAAGAGTCGTCCACGAATTCCCCGCGGCGTCACAGTGATGTTCCACGGGAAGGCCCTTCAGCTTCTCCCGAAACCACGCTCTCGCCTCAAGCCAAACAGGGCTCCATGCAATGCGCTGAGCGCCGTTCGCATCCGAAGTCAGAGCACGAAGCTCTTGAAGGTCTGAAATAACTCGAAGCGAATCGACCGGCATTACTCCCCCTTGAAAATCAATAGCCTACTCCGGACCACCGGAAGCAAAATGCTGGCTATTACTTACTCAATACCGCCACGCCATATTGCTCTAGCTTCACTGAGTTGACGTGTCCGTTTCCAAGAATGTCGCTCATGCTTTCGGGCAGGGTTACGGTCGCCGAATCCTTTCCAAAGTTCACCAGTATCCACACCATCTTCCCACCGCCTTCCGAACCTTCTTTCCTTCGCACATAGAGGTCGACTCCCTTCGGCAGATTGACCTGCAGCAGCTGGATGCCACTCTCCTTCACCATCCACTTCGCGGCTGCATTCATCGTCATCTCATCCAACCATGCGCCGATATAGGTAATGCTTCCCTTGCCAATCGCTCGGGTAATCGCCGCCGGCTGTCCATCCAGCCAGCCGTTGCTCTTGCCATAGCGCATCAGAACATGCGCCTGGGGATCTTTCACACTAAGTTGCTCCGCCCATATCTTTCCGGATCCGGAGCCCCAATCTCCCGCAACCGGCACGTCCTCATTCAGCGCATAAAACTGCTCCACCCGTCCGCCCAGCATCGACCCCAGCGGACCGGGCTGCCGCTCCGGTTGCAAGCCCGTTGTCATCATTCTTCATCGCGCTGCGCTGGCCCAGAACCAGGTGTCCGCCACCGCGCACGTAGTCCATCAGATTTTTCGCCTGCGCATCTGTCAGCACGTTCAGAGCAGGCGCAACGACAAGCTTGTACTGGCTCAGCGACACCGAGGGCGAAACGATATCCACACTATGCACTAACGCCCGCAGAGGGCCGTAGTAGCTGATCAGCGCATCTTTCGGATCGAAGGCCTGATTATGCCTCTGCCAGTTGAGGCCCAGCGGCTATCGTACGAATGCAAAACAGCGACTTCCGAATGAACCCCAGTTCCGCTCAATACCGGCCCAGCCTTTTCAAACTCGCGGCCGATCTGCGCAACCTCGTCATACAAAGGAACCGGAGTTCCATCCGCTCCCACCAGCGTCCCGTGATATTCCTCCTGACCGTTGAGCGCGCTGCGCCACTGCCAGTATTCGACCGCATCTGCGCCATGGCCGATGTCATGCCACGCCATCGCTCGCACTTCACCCTTGTTCAGCGCGTTATTATCCTTCGACCAGTTCACAAACCCCGGCTGCGTCTCCATCACCCAGAAGTTCTTGCGCAAAAATCCTCGCGTCAAATCATGCGCTGCACCGTTGTAAACAGGATCAAGTTGTCCTGTTCCCACATAGTCGTCCCATGTAGCGATGTCGAGGTCCTGGCTCACCGTGTAGTGATCGTACGCATCGAAAAAACCCATCATGTTCGTCGTAACAAACTGCCGCGGATCGCAGTGCGCCTTGATCTTATCCAACTGCACCTTTTGATAACTTCTCCATGTGTCGCTCACAAAGCGCCGCCAGCTCAATAAGAGTCCCGGATTTCCGTACGTCGTCTCGATCGGAATCTGGCTCCAGTCCGAATAGGTCTGGCTCCAATAGCTCGTGGTCCAACGCGCATTCAAATTATCCAACGTGCCATATCTAGCCTTCAGCCACGCCTGAAACTGGGCTTTCGTCTCCGCATCAAAAGACTCACGCGCATACTCATTATCAATCTGCCACCCAATCACATTGGGATCATGCCCAAAGCGAATCGCCATCTGCTCGGCCATCTTGCCCGCAAGCTCGCGATACTTCGCATTCGCCCAGTTGAACTGTTGACGGTTGCCATGCTCGTCTTTGCGGCCATCTTCCCCAGTGCGCAACGTCTCAGGGTACTTCGCAGTCAACCATGCTGGCGGCGCTGCGCTCGGAGTCCCAAGCACAACCGCAATATGGTGCTTCTCCGCCATGCGGACAGCTCGTTCGACCCAGTCCAGGTCGTAGTGGCCTTCACTCGGTTCCATCGTGCTCCACGCAAACTCGGTAATGCGAACAAAGTGGATATGCGCCTGCTCCATCAACGTTAAGTCCGCATCCCATCTCGACTCAGGCCATTGCTCCGGATACCACGCGGCTCCCAGGTAGAGAGGCAGTTTAGGCTCAACTGTCTGCTGCGCCTGGGCAGCGGGTTCAGCCCCAGATAATAATGTGCAATACGCCAACACCAACGAGGCAAGGCAAGCGAACCTTCTGATCCGTTTCATGAAGCTCCTGATTTGCACAACATCCTACCGAACTGATGAACGACTTAGCCAGTAACGCGAAGACCAGCATGCCGAAGTGTCTCAGCCGCCAACTCGGGCGTGATATCTCTCTGAGGCGATCCAAGCAGTTCGTACCCCACCATAAACTTCCGAATACTCGCCGAACGCAACAGCGGAGGGTAAAAATGAACGTGAAACTGCCACTCCGGATGCCTCTGCTCATCACACGGCGCGGGGTGCAACCCCATCGAATAAGGAAATGGCGTATCGAAGACCTGGTCATAGGTTGAAGTAATCGCTCGCAACATCGCCGCGAAGTCAGACCGCTCCTCATCCGTGAGGTCCTCAAGCCTCTCTACATGCCGCCGCGGAAGAATCATCACCTCAAACGGCCACACAGCCCAGAAAGGAACCACCGCAAGAAAACTCTCGTTCCGCGCCACCACTCGTTCTCCGAGTTCTTCCTCCATCCTCTGGTACTCGCACAACAAAGCTGTCCCGTTCTTCGCAAAATACTCCTGCTGCCCACTCAACTCGGCCAAAACCTCATTGGGAATCGACCGGCTTGCCCATATCTGTCCATGTGGATGCGGATTGCTTGCCCCCATCATCGCTCCGCGGTTCTCAAACACCTGTACGTAGCCGATATCCTCCCGCGATCCCAACTCGACAACCTGCTCCGTCCACACATCGACGACCAGCCGAATCTCGCCAACCGACATCTTCGCCAGCGTAAGGTCATGCCGTGGTGAAAAACACATGACGCGGCACACCCCGCTCTCGCCCTCCGCAACCAGCAGCCCCTTACCCTGCTCATCGCTCGTAAATCTCGGCGAATCCAGCTTCAACGCCGCAAAATCGTTTTCAAAGACATAGGTGCTCGTGTACCGCTCCGTTCGCACCCCACCGGCCCGAACATTTCCCGGGCACAGATAACACTCCGGATCGTACGCAAGTTCCGCGTGCGCAGCCTTTTTCTCCGTCTGCCCCTGCCACGGGCGCTGCGTCCGATGCGGAGACACCAGCACCCACTCCCGCTTCAGAGGATTGAAGCGCCGATGTGAATTCTGTTGCATCAACGGATTCACTCGTCACCACTCCTCTCTGCCAGCGCAAACGCCCCATCCGAAGCCGTGCACACAAAACAATCGGCCGCAATCCCCGTCTTGGCCCGGTACTCCCGCCGCACCGTCTCAACGAACCCCTCCACTGCCACAGTGCGAACCACATTCACGGAACACCCACCAAACCCACCACCCGTAATTCGCGCGCCAAAACACTCTTCCTGCCGGTTCGCAATATCAACCAGAACATCGACCTCCGCACAGCTCGCCTCGAAGTCGTCCCGCACACTCGCATGCGCCTCCACCATCAACGCCCCAAAACGCCTCATATCCCCCTGCAACAAAGCCTCACGCGCCTCGAGCACCCGCGCATTTTCCGTAATGATGTGCCGGCAACGTTTGTAACTCGCGACCGACATCATGCTGCGGCAAGCTTCCAAATCTTCCAACGTCGCGTCCCGCAGCAGTTTCACCCCAGGCCGCTCCCGCTGTAGCACCGCCTGCCCTGCTTCCACCTCGGAACTCCGATCGCCATACTCCCCCGTCGCCACCGCGTGCCTCACCATCGAGTTGCAGATCACCACCCGCACCTCCTCAGGCAAAGGCAGCAGATCATACGTAAGCGACCGCGTATCCAGAAGCATCGCCCGATGCGCCACACAGCCGGCAACCGCGAACTGATCCATAATCCCGCTCTTCGCGCCAACATACTCGTTTTCGGCTCTTCGGCACAGCGGCGCGACTATCTCAAGAGGCAGCCTCACCCCCGCAAGCGCTAACAACGCCATTGCAGTCGCCACCTCCACCGACGCAGACGAACTCAATCCAGCACCCAAGGGAACATCTCCCGCCAGGCTCATATCGAATCCGCCTGGAACAATGCCTTCCTGCTGCAAACTCCACAGCACTCCAGCCGGATAGTCGCTCCAATGTCCTCTCGGCGAACGAGCCAAAGGCGCATCCTCAAACGCAACCTCCTCGTCATAATTCGCCGAGTAGAAAATTGCGCGCCCATCCTCCCGAGCGCTCACCACCGCCATCGTCTGAAAATCGATCGCCATCGGCATCACGAAACCACCCGTGTAGTCGGTATGCTCGCCAATCAGGTTCACTCGTGCCGGAGCAGCAAACATCCGCCCCACCTGCCCAAAGCGCTGCCGATGCACACGCAGCGCCTCTTCCCTCTCCACCTTCATCAACAGCACCTGCGTCGTTAGAATTGCAAGACCTCTTCATCCTACAACCCACTTAGCCTAGTTGTGCTTTCCACCCATCTTCGCGGCGCCGCTTCCTCCCATCCGTCGAATCTCGCTCCCTGCCAGCAAATACGCTCCCACCCCGTACGTATAGCTCGCCGTCGGCTTGAACGGCGCAGGTTCAGCTCCCGTCTGTTGGATACACCCCAGACGGCCGTCTGCATAAACATGCTTCAGCATCCCCGCCCACGCCTTCTCAACCACCGGCCGATAGACCTTCTTATCCAGAATCCCCTCATTCATCCCCCAGGCCAGCGCATACGTAAACAGCGCCGACCCCGAGATCTCGGGCTCCGAATAATTCCCTGGATCAAGCATTCCCGCCCGCCACAGCCCATCTGCCCCTTGCAGCGAAGCCACACGCGTCGCCATCTCCTTCAACTGAGTCACATACTTGCCCCGCGCAGGATCATCCTTAGGCAGATACTCCAGCGTCCTCACCAGCCCGCCCATCACCCATCCATTCCCGCGCGACCAGAACATCTTCTTCCCATTCGCCTCGGTCTTCGTCAGATAATCCGCATCCCGCGCATAAAGATGTTCCTGCTTGTCGTACAGCAAATCAGAAGTCTTCCACCACTCTTCATCCACATACGCAATGTACTTCCTGTCGCCCGTCGCCGCATACATCCTCGACCACGCCGGCGGAGCCATGAACAGCGCATCGCACCACCACCACACCACTGCCTTCCCCGGCTTCTTCGAAACGTGCGGCTCCGGCAACAGCGCATCCAGCTCCGTCCGCGTAGGCGCAATCATGGCCGGATCCTTCTTCAGCAGATAAAGCTCAAGATAAGTCTGCCCCACACTCTGATCGTCCGCGTCCGGCAGATGAGACCTCAGCTGCCAGTCAAACTTCTTCCCCATCGCCTCCATCGCATCGCGATACTTCGCATCCCCAAGCGAATCCGAAGCAGCCATAAACCCGCTGTACAACACACTCCATGTCCATATGCGGTCAAAATACTGCTCCGACCGCGCCAACTGCCAATCCCCAACCTTCCGCATCGCCTTCCCCACCGCAGCCGGATCCAACGACGCCGAAAGATCCGTCGCAATCGGCCCGCCATCATCCGGATCATCACCAAAGTGCCGCGAGTTATCCTTCGCAATTCCCGCCAGCACCTGCGGCGAAGCATTCTTATACGAAACCTGCTGCGCATCGCCAATCTGCGACCCTATCCCACACCAGCAAACTCCCGCCACAACGGCACTCATCCACCACTGACTACGCATTGACATCCCGCACCTCAATCTCGTATCCAAAATAACCGAAGCCAGGCGCCCCACACTCCGTGGCACCTGGCTTCAGCCAAAACGATTCAAATCAAATTAGAAGTTCAGCCTTCCCGAGAACTGGAAGTCACGGCTGCCCGTATTGCCCGTCGCCGAGCTCACCGTTCCAAAGGCTGCGCTGTTGACACTCACACCAATGCTTCCAAATGTAACTTTATTCGTTACATTCTGGCAATCGACCGCGAAGATGAACTTTACCCGCTCCGGCGTAATATTGAAACTCCGACGTATGCTGGCATTCATGTTATAAACGCTCGGATTGCGCATCCCCCCGTAGGGCATTACACGTGGCGCATCGCCAAACATGAAATTCCCGGAGTTGCAGAAGGGTGTATTGCTGCTTCCGCAAGGTGCTGACGTCGGCGTCCCAGTACCGTTTTGAACACCACCGTTGCCATTCGTCGCGTTGCCTATATAGCCATTCGCGTACGAGATGCCGCCGGAGGATGGCACCGCTCCAAGCTTCGCCGCTGTCATACCTTTACCCCAGCTTCCATTCTGACGAATCTCTTTCGATGTATAGTTCGGATTCAGGTCGGGCATGCACGTTCCGGCCGTCGGCTGGAAGCTACTACCGCAATTCGCGTTCGTAATCAGCAGCGGAGTTCCGGAGACGTAAGTAAACACACTCGAGAAGGTCCATCCGCCAGCCAGGTTCCGCACCAGCCAGCTGTCGTTTCCAATTCCACCCTTCCCAAAGGGAAGGTTGTAAACGCCATAAATCGCAAGGTTCTGCGGAACGCTGGTAGCGCTTATGGATCGATCAATGCGATTCGCCTTCCAGGATTGCCCGCTGATCAGCAGGTTCCCCGGAATCGCCCAGCCGCTCCGCATAGTCCCCGCATCGTCGATTTGCTTCGAATACGTATAGTTAAGATTCAACGTCAGCCCATGCGACATCCGCTGCTCCAGCGAAACCTGCACGGAGTGATAATTGGCGTTCGCCGACTGGCTTCCCCATATATCCGAAACACTTGAGTACTGGGGCATCCACGTCAGCGCCTGTCCAATCGTCGCTTTACCCGCGCCCGCGCTCGTCCCCGCAGCCAATCCGAATCCGGGATAAGGCAGGTTGATTGCCGGAAGGTTCTTTGCGGTGGCAATCGCATTAGCCGCCGTCAGGTTCGTAGCCGTGGCGGGCGATGTTAGCAGGCTGCCCAGTGCCCAATAGATCGGATTGATTTGGCCACTCTGCAGACCACGTAGGTTGCTCGCGCCGGCAATAAAATGGCTTTCGCTGCCGGCGTAATTCACCATCAACGTCGTGTCCTTCAAGACCTGGCGCTGAATGCCGAAGTTCCAGAAGTTGAACTCCGGGCTGCGCCCCGAAAGATAGAAATCAGGAAACGCCGGTCCGCCGCTCGCAGTGACAAACCCTCCCGAACTATTCACCGTATTGCCTACATTAAGCGTCTGGCTGATCGCTCCCGGCGGAGCAATGGCCGGCACAGAATATCCCGGTCCGCCAAAGTTCGAGTTGGACATGCCCAGCGCCGTGAAGGCGGCACTTGTATTCAGGTAAAATGCCGGTCCAGCCGCTGGACCCGCAGCGCCAGGATTGAAACTGGGAGCGCTCGTAAAGCCCATCTGAGACGGTCCCGTTCCCGCTCCACCCGCACCGCCCGTGCCGCCGCCGTGCGAATACAACGTCGAGAATCCGCCCCGCACCACCGTCTTGTCGTTAATCGAGTACGCAAAGCCTACGTGTGGACCCCAGTTCTTCCAATAATTGTTCACCGGAGTTTTGCATCCGCAGCTCACCCCCGGCCCGCCATTGCTGCCAGCGAACTCGAGCGCTCCCATGTTGCCTGTAACCGGGTTCTGAATGTTCGGGTTCAGGTACGAATACCGGTTATGAACTTCCGTATAAGTCGGTATGTAGTCCCACCGCACGCCCAGATTCAATGTCAGCTTGGAATTGACCTTGAAATCATCCTCAAAATACGGCGCGATCGGCCGGTACCGTCCGCCCAGGACAGAAAACGGTTGCAGGGTGATGCTCGTTGTGTCGACTGCGCCAAGAAGATAGCTCGCATAAGAGTAGCCCGTGTTGCTCGTAAAACTGCTTCCACTCTCTTGCGCTGTCTCGTTAGGAGAATAATTTAGCGTCAGGCTGGAGGTAGGTCCGTCGTACGAGGAGGATTGAAACTGAAGCCACTGAAGCTGGATGCCAAACGTCAGGTTATGCCGCCCCCTGTTCCAGAAAAGATTATCAACCGCGGTGAACGTGTTACTCACCGTGGTGTTGGTGACAGGCGTTAGACCCGATTGCCCGGCCCACGACGTTTGCGCATTTGTCCCGTTAAAGATCTGGTAAGGAAATTCCGTGACCGCCTGCCCACTGGCGGGAACCCCAGTAAAGTTGATTCCCATCTGAGTCGCTGCATACTGCGTGTTCTGCGTGATGTTTTGGACCGGCGGCCCGCCAAAGTTGCTGAACCCGAATTTGAACTGATTCACAAGGCTTGGCTTGATCGTGTAAGAGTCCGAAAGATCCGCCCAATGCCCGGCAACCGTCGAGAAAGTACTCGCCAGGTAAGGCAAAGGAAGGACCACGCCAGTCGCTGTAACCGAGGTATAGGGCACAGCATGGCGATTCCCGCCGGTCACTGTTCCCGATAAGGTCTGCTTAGGCGAAATCGTGTAATCACCACGCGCTGAATAAAGCCAATTGTCAAAACCGTTCGGGGTTCCGCCGAAATAGTTGTTTTGGATGCCGGGGGTCGACGGGTCCGGTAAATACGACTGCATCTTCTGTGCGATCGGCGAAATCTGGCCCGCCGGCATGATATTCGGCGTCGGCAACCCATTCTTTATCCCTGAGTAGGCTTTGCGGGTGCAACTGTTCCCTACGCATGTTTGCGTCGTGGGATCGTAGATCAGATAGCCAGGGCCAGTCTGCCCGGAGGCGCCTGTACCGCTCGATTGCGCGGCGCTCAACAGCTCTGTAAAGTCGCCTGACTTCATCAGCGTCGTCGGCCCCGACGCCGTCGTATAGCTCGGCGCCGTCCGCGCGTGCGCCTTGTCATAAGCCAGATAGAAAAACAACTTGTCATGTCCGTTGAAAAGAAATGGAATCCTGACCGGACCGCCAAACGACGCCGCGAATTCATTCTGATGGTCCACCGGTTTGCCCACTGGAACCGTCGTAATAACGCCATTCACCAGTTTCTTCTGGGTTGCGTTGATTGCCGTGAATCCCCACGTATCAAAGATCGTGTTGCGCACAAAATCCGCCACCGTACCGTGATACTGATTTGTCCCCGTCTTCATCGAATAGTTCACTGAACCTGCGCCTTGGTACTCCACCGATTGCCCGCTCGTCAGTGCTCCCACCTGGTCGATACCCTCAAACGGAACGACGTTGAAGATCGGACGGTTGTCCCCAATCTGGCTGATCGTCGTCAACGGAATGCCGTCCAGGTAAACCTCCTGCACACGGTTCGCTGTGCCCGAAAAAAGCGACGACCGGCTGCCAGCCTGAGCGCCCGGCAAGAGATTCGAAAACGAAGTAATATCGCGCTGCTGACTGCCCGCCACCATCAATGGCAAGTTGGCGAACTCCGAACTCGTAATCGTCCCGCCCAGCGTCGCATTCGCCGTATCCAGTTGCGGTGGCGCTTCGCTCACCGTCACCGTCTCGCTCTGGCTACCTACCTTTATTACAGGATTCAGACCAAATATCTGGTTTTGATTGATAACAATGCTCTCCTGCGTAAACTTTCCGAATCCGGTCGCCGAAACAGTCACCGAATAAGTTCCGATAATGAGCGGACTGATCTGGTAAACGCCCGCCGAAGAAGTAACGCGCGTCGTATCGACGCCTGTCGCAACGTTGTGGGCCGTCACTGTCGCATTTGGAACCGCGGCGCCCGAAGAATCCGTCACCGTTCCCGTGATCGCCCCGTCACCCGCCGTCTGCGCCATCGCAATGGGCAACATAAGGCCAACGCACACCATGACGGCAACTAAAAATCTCATCCCACCCACTCGTACTCCGGCCAGCCCCAATACATTCTTGTACCGCATAAAATTCACTCGCATCGTAGCTCTCCTGAAGTCCCTCAATTTGGTGGTCCATTGCATGTTGGCCAACTGGTTCGACCAGATAAACCTTATTTGGTCCCGCAAGGGAATCTACGGGACTGGAGAAACGAGTGTCAATAGAAAAATTATTTCCTAAAATGCACTTGCCCAGTCTTCCCGGAAATTCCCTCCACTTGCACATCGCCTGCGTCTAAACCTGAGCAGCAGAGTTGACCAGTCCGAGAACCCAACATCAAAGTCCAGACTTAAAGTACTCTGTTTGGAATACTTTGCGCATTTTTGACGGGGAGGGGGTACACCAAAACAAGCTCATCCGGGAACCGAAATCCCAGATTCAGCAGCTCTTCCCATGCCTACTCTTCGCGCAGAACCTCAAGCGGCTTTCGCCCCAGAATCCGGTGGCTTGCCATCCATCCCGTAGCCACCGTAAGCCCCGCCGTCCCCACCAGCGCGAGCAGCGCCCACTCCCATTGAAAGTGGTACGCCACCGTCATCCGCTTCAACAGCACCCGCGCAATGATATTGGCGAACACCACCCCCACTACCCCGGCCACCAGCCCCAACACCGCAAACTCAATCGAGAACACGGTCACAATCCGTCGCCGCGTGGCTCCCAGCGTCTTCAGCACCACCACCTCGCGTATCCGCCGGTACCGTGTCCCCGCAATCGAGCTCGCCAGAATAATCACGCCCGCAAAGATCGAAAACGCCGCGAGAAACTGAATAACATAGGTAATCTGAACCACCACCGCCCGCACCGTCTCCAGCGCCTGCGCCACATTGATCACCGTCACGGTCGGATAAGCCCGGTACAGCGCCCGCTGCACCTCACCCACACGCGCAGGATCCACATGCACTCCTCCGTACCAGACCACCGGCAGACCCCTCAGCGCCGCCTGCGGCAAAATAAACTCCGCCCTCGAATACGCATGCTGCCCATCCGCCTTCGTCAGCGCCACAACCGTCGCCGCAATCCGCGCATCCTGTGCCGCAAAAGTAATATGCGACCCCACCTTCACACCCAGCCGCTGCGCCTCCGCTGATCGATCGCCACTACCGCCCCGTCTCTCCCGCACCCACCACTTCCCTTCCATCACCTTCGTCCCCGGCGGCACCTCCCCCGACCACGTCAGGCTGATCGATCGCAGCATCCGCTTCGGAAAGTTCTTCAGCTTCGCCTCCTCCGCCGGCACCCCATCAATCTCAATCACCCGCGAGGTGACAACCGGCAGCATCTCAGCCTCCGCCTTCACCCCAGGCTGAGCCTTCAGCAGCGCCCGAACCCCCTCCACCTCTCCGCTCGTAATATCAATCAGAAACACATTTGGCAGATTCGGCGCCGACGAAATATGCAACTCCGAAACCACCGCCTTCTGCATCAGGTACACCGTCATGATCTGCATAACGCCCATCCCCAGCGCCGCCAGCAACGCCGCCGAAGGATTCCCTGGACGATACAGATTCGCCAACCCATGCCGTAACCGCCGAAGGCAGCCGCAACCGCGTCTTCGATAAGAAGAATCGCAACCCGCCAGCACCGCCGCCGACGCCGCAAGCAAACTACCAGCACCCCCACAAGCCCCACCGAAAATACCTGCCCCACCATCACCGAATCGCTCAGCGTAGAAGCAATCGCGGCCAGTCCCGCAAGAATCAGCACCGCCGCGCCAATCTGCGCCGCATTCTTCGAGATCTTCTTCAGAATCCCAGTCACAAAAGGATCATCCGCATCATCCACCGCCCGCCGCAGAATCAGAATCGGCCTCACTCCGCGAATATCCAGCAGCGGCGGCAGCGTAAACAGCAGCGTCGTCAAAACCCCCACCGCCAATCCCGTCGCAACCGTCGCCGGATACAGATGAAACTCCGTATCCACATGAATCAGCTTCGCCAGAAAATAAGGAAAGCTAAGCTGCACCGCCTACACCCAGCGCAACTCCCAGCACGCCGCCCGCTGTCCCAAGCAGCAAAGTCTGCAGCAAATAAATCTTGATTACCTGCCCCGACCGCGCCCCCAGAGACTTCATGATCGCGATCGTATCCAGACGCTGTTGCAGATGCGCCCGCATCGCCATCGCCACCCCAATAGCTCCCAGCACCAGGGCCACCAAACTCATCAGCGACAGCAAACTCGTCGCCCGGTCCAGCCCTTGCGTCACAGCTGGATTCGTCTCGCGGTAATCAATAATCTGCGACTCCGGCAGCAGCTTCTCCAGCCGAGCCTTCAAATCCCCTACAGCCTTATCCGAGATCGGCGCGCCACTCCGCGGCCTCGGCACCTTGAACAGATACCTCTGCCCCGCGTGGCTTCCCGGAGCCAGCAATCCACTAGCCTCCAGCCCCTCCCGCGAGATCAACACCCGCGGCCCCGCCGCAAAGCTCCCCGACAGCCTGTCCGGCTCATTCACCACCACCGAAGCAATCCGGAACAGCTTCGTCCCGATCTTCAGTTGATCCCCAATCTTCAGATTCAACCGCACCAGCAGGTCATCCGCCACCGCGACCGAATCCGGCCCCAGCACCTCCTGCAGCCGCCCCGCCGGTGCACAGCTCCACACTCCCATAAAACGGATACTTCGCCGGGTCCACTGCCTTCATCGACACCAGCAGCGGGTCCAGCGTCTTCGCCGAGGACGCCATCGACAGCAGCTCCGTCACCGGAGTAATCTCCACCCCACTCGCCGCAATCTCGTCCAGCCCCTTCTGCTCCTCGGGCGTAGGCTGCTGAAACATCCGCGCCGAAAGGTCCGCCGCCATAATGCTCCGTGCCTTATCCAGCAGCGTCGTCCGGAACGAAGCCGAAAACCCGCGAACCCCCGTCAGCGCCGCCACCCCAATCGCCACCGAAAGAATCACAAAGAAAAACTTCCCACGCGATGAATGCATCTCCCGCGCCGCGATCTTCGCCGCCGACCGATAACTCAGCTTAGCCATCTACCCCTCCGCCAGCGCAGCGTCACGCGGAGAGCCTTGCGGTTCCGAATTCATCTCATCCGCAATCACCAGCCCATCCCGCAGCACAATCCGCCTGTCCGCATATCCCGCCAGCATCGGATCATGCGTCACCAGCACAAGCGTCGTCCCCTCCCGCCGGTTCAGGTTCAACAGCAGTTCCAGAACGTGCGCCCCGTTCGTCGTATCCAGATTTCCCGTTGGCTCATCCGCCAGAACAATCGGCGGCCGCAGAATAAACGCCCGCGCCAACGCCACCCGCTGCTGCTCGCCCCCCGACAACTGCACCGGATAATGATCCATCCGATCCCCCAGCCCCACACTCTGCAGCAGATCCCGCGCCCGCCCCAGCCCGCTCTCCCGCGACTCCGAATTCAGCTCATACGGCAACAACACATTCTCCAGAGCCGTCAGCGTCGGAATCAACTGGTACGACTGAAATACAAACCCAATCGTCTTCCCTCGCACCTGCGCCAGTTGGTCCTCAGGCAAATAACTGATTGCCATTCCATTCAGCCGCACATCCCCGGCGCTAGGAGTATCCAGCCCCGCCAGCAGCCCCAGCAGCGTCGACTTCCCGCTCCCGCTCGCGCCCATCACCGCCACAAACTGCCCCTGCGGCACCAAAAAATCAATCCCCTTCAAAATATCCACCGTTCGCGCGCCATTACGGATGGACTTACGAAGTCCTTCAACAGAAATCATCGGAGTTGGTTGGCTCAACTGCGTTGTTCCCCTTCCTCACATGCAACTGAATACGCTCCCCGTCGCCGTTAAGTTCACTTCCGCTTCGTCTCTCGAAGCCGGTCTCACCGCAGGACGAATTTGTTACTGTGGAGACATGCGGAGAACTGCACTCCTCGTTATTCTAGCGGTGTTTACCACCCTCCTCGCACTCTCCCTCACCGGCTGCAAAGTCGACAACACCGCAAAACAAGCCGAATCCCTCGACTCCAGCAAAACCACACCCGGCGCCGAATCCCCCGCCATCGCCCCGCAACCGCAGCCTCAACCCGCTCCGGTCGGCGACCACCGCCCCGTTATCGTCTGCTTCGGCAACAGCCTCACTGAAGGCCACGGAGCCGAATTCGGCAAAAGCTACCCCGACTTCCTCCAATCCGATCTTGACGCCCGCGGCTACCACTACCGAGTCGTCAACCTAGGGGTCAGCGGCAACACCACCAAAGACGGAGTGGAACGCCTCAGCGAAGTCCTTGCCTTCCAACCCGCTATCGTCATCGTCGAATTCGGCGGCAACGACGGCCTCCGTGGCCTCCGCATCGAAGACACCCGCGCCAACCTCGACAAGATCGTCGCCGCCCTCAAAGCCAGCGGAACCAAAGTCGTCCTCGCCGGCATCACCCTACCACCCGACTACGGCCCTGACTACATCCAACAGTTCAACCAGACCTACACCCTGCTCGCAAAGAAGTACAACATCCCCCTCCTGCCCTTCCTCCTCAAAGGAGTCTTCGGCGTCGACGGCATGATGCAGCGCGACAACACTCACGCCACCGCCGAAGGCAACAAGACCGTAGCCAACAACGTCCTCCCGCTAATCATTCCGCTGCTGAAGAAATAATGCTCCAGGCTTGCGCTTCGTATCGTAGAGCAATCTCCGCATCGACTGGTCGTAGCTAAGGTCTGCAGATCGGCGAGAAGACCATTGCGCAGGCCTCACGCTTATCGAGACTTCCTAAAGTTGAAATAAGCCAGATTCATATTTCCTCCCGTCGCGATGTGAACTGTGAGAACACTTTTTCCCGCGGGAAGCCGCAGTCGCACGACGCCTGGCAAAACATTCCAGTGATGCCATTGCCGCCACCCGATTGGATCCGAAGCATTGAATGTAGATCTGATCGCGATCGGTCCACCTGCGGGCTCACCGTTCACCTCAATGGTGAGGCTTCCCCCACGATTGGACGTGTACAACAGATCAGCGCTGTAAACACCGGCTCGATCAACCTGAACAGTGAGATTGAACCACTCGCCGGGTTCGGTCCATCCGACATATATTTGGTTCTGCGGAGGGTCGACCAGATTGTACGGATTATTGTCGATTTGGTCATGGAACTTGGTGTAGGAGGTATCGACACCCTCGTTTATTCGAAACTCATTCAAATACGTCCCATCGGCAGGATTCAAGCCACCACTGCCATTGTTTTTGGAGTCGGAGTCGTGGTATGCGATTCCTTCTCCGCCGCAGTCATAGTAGGCGAATTCCACTTTTCCTGGAATCTTTTGTGCCCCGCCCTGGTGGCGGCTATCTTGGTACGGAGTTCCCTTGTATGAGTGTTGAACACTCGATCCGGATGCGCCGAAGAAGATTGCCACGTTAGCTAAGAGCAATACGGACGAACCTAAATCGAGTCGCATCGATTTTCCTCAGGTAAGGTGTGACTTCATGCAGAGGTGTATGACAACGCCAATTTTGGTATGCCATCGACATCACAAATTACGCGATCAATCAAAACAAGTTTGCTCTAGTGACTCTCACCCCAGATGACGCACCAATTGCCACTACGCTGGCAGCTTGTTGAGACAAGCGTTTGTCCAGACAATACCTGAGACGGATCTTAGTCTCGTGAAAGTGACTACCCCGAACATAAATCTGCAATACTCTCGAGTTCCCCTCTTGGGCAGAATGGTTGAGCCATTTAGAACTTTGCTCCCTACGAATGATGATTGAAACAGAATCATTTTAGCTAAATCGTATTAGTTCTTACGTATTCGCAGTTCCCCTGGAATAGCAAGGAGGTCAGACCAGTTGAAAAGACCGTGTTTGTGCGACAAAGATATTTTCGTTTTTCTGTTCTTAGAGCGCTTGACGATTCGACTTTCGTTGGAGCTAAATGGTTGCGCACGTTTTTGCCTAGAAAAAGACAACCGTTTGTCTTGATAAAGAATTCAACCTTTTGAATGAATCTCTAGACGAAGCGTGAACAAGCTAACGACGAGAAACTTCTGGAGGCAACAAAATGAAGGCCAAATGGTTAGGTAGGGTGCTCGCGATTATTTTGTGTGTTGGTCTTGCAGGAACAGCTTTCGGACAAAGTGTGAATGCTGGCGACATCAGCGGGATCGTCAGCGATTCGACAGGCGCGGCTGTACCAGGCGCGACGGTCACCGTTGCAAACATCAATACTGGAGTATCCAAAGTGTTTGTCACGAACAACGATGGTGTCTATGACACATCCTCCATTGTGACGGGAACTTACAAAATCACCTTCGCAAAGACCGGATTCTCAGCGCTTGTGCGCTCTTCGGTAACGATAGTCGAAGGATCCACGACGATCAACGCACAATTGGGCGTCGGCTCAGTAACAGAGCAGGTGGTTGTCAACACGGACGTCCCGCTGCTGAAAACGGAGAATGGAGAGCAGTCGTTCATGCTTGGGGCAGAAACCCTCTCTCAGCTTCCGCAGGTAGGACAGGACTGGTCGAGCTTCGATATTCTTATGCCAGGTTCCGCGGGCGCGCCAATGGGTAATCAGGGATCCTTGGGCTCTGGCACTTCAAATGGCACGATGCTCGCAGTGAACGGCAATCTGCCATTTAGTACGGTACTAGCCGACGGTGCCGAGACCACACTGCCTGCCAGCGCGAACTCTGATATCTATACCCAAGAAACGATACAAGAGGTTAAGACCATCACCTCGGCCTTCTCTGCCCAGTATGGTGTGGGCGGCATTCTTTACAACCAGATCACGAAAGGCGGCACTAACAGATTCCACGGTTCCGTATACGAGTATTTTCAGAACGACGCCCTGAATGCAGACAGTTACGACTTCGGCGGTGCGCCGACCAAGCCATACCTCCGCTATCACAACTTCGGCGGTGCAATCGGCGGTCCGATTCTTAAGGACAAGCTCTTCTTCTACTTCAACTTCGACAAGACCATCCAGCATGGAGGCACGGCGCCTGGCTACTACACGGTTCCCACGACTGCCGTCCTGAGCGGAGATTTTACCGGGCAGCCGACCATCTACGATCCAGCAACGACGACGGTCGTGGGTGGCGTGGTGCATCGGACATCTTTTGCAGCTGAATATGGCAACGGCAACAAGATTCCGGCTAGCCGATTTGATGCCGTTGCCAAATCTATCCAAGCTTACTTTCCTGCACCCAACGCGCCAGGGCAAGTGGTAAACGGACTCGTGACCAACAATTACGTCTACACTTCCCCCTCTTCAAATCCATTTACCAAATACTTTGGCCGGCTCGACTGGCAGGTTACGCCCAGCAACCGAATCTCGATCACAGAGAGTGAGGGAGACAATCCTGGAGAAAGCTTCGGCGCGGGAATTTGCCCCATTGGTTGCCAAACCAATGACGTTAGCAAGCAAAATGCTCAGATTTCAGATGTGTGGGTGATCAACCCGCGCATCACGAACGAAGTACGGCTGGGGTATACAAACCAGCTGAACTTCTTCGAACCTTACACGCTTGGCTTAGGATATCCAGCCAAACTCGGATGGAAGTTTGCCGAGTCCGATAACTTCCCGGACATCCAGATCAATGGTTACAACCAGGGTTGTAACGGCAGCACCGTATTGTGCTCTCAAAGCAACTCCGTTTATAAAGAGCACGTTTACGACCCGTCTGATGTGGTTACCCTCGTTACAGGGAAGCACATTCTGCACTTCGGTGGTGAATTCCTGATCTATCAGAACAACTCTACGGCCTGGGGCAATCTGAATGCCGGAACGATGGGCTACACGGGTGCATACACCGCATCAACTCAGGGCGACAGTTCAACCGGTGTGTCCTACGCTGACTTCCTCCTTGGACAAACACAGAGTTGGAGTGCAAACGAGACGCCAGAATATGGTGGCCGACTGAAGCTTCCGCAGATGTTTATCCAGGACGACTACAAGCTACGTTCGAACTTAACAGTGAACCTCGGACTGCGTTATCAGATTCAGACTGGTTGGAGTGAGGTCAAAGGTAATGAAGCCTCATTCGATCCTACAGTGGCAAACCCAGCTACGAATACACTAGGCGCTATGTGGTACGGGGTCACCCACGCGAACGGCCGTTCTCGGATTCAGAACGGCGTCTACAACACGTTTCTACCCCGGCTCGGATTTTCATATCAGCTGGATCCCAATACGGTTATACGTGGCGGGTTTGGCATCTATGCGTACAACTGGAGCAACGACACTTATAACGGCGCCTCTCAGGGACCCGTCATGGGCGGAGCCTTTGGGTCAAAAGGCAATGTAACCGACACAACCAACGGAGCCACTCCAGTCGTTCTTCTCTCCGGCACCGGTGCAAACCTTCCGTACATTGCGGCTACTACCGACCCCTCTGGATATAACGGTTCGAACATCAACTTTGCGGCATTTCATCAGCCGGTAGGGGGGTCTTATCAATGGAATATCCAGGTTCAGCGTCAGGTGAATAACAATCTGGTGGCGTCGCTAGCTTACGTGGCAAGTCATGGGCACGATCTGCCCTTCCCCGTTGACATCAATCAGGTGCCACAGGCCCACCTTCAGCCCAACGACAAGCAGTTCAGGCCATATCCGCAGTTTGGGACGATTGCCACGGCGGGAGCTGTACCTAACGAGAATGCAATCTCAAACTACAACTCACTCCAGGCCATGATCGAGCAACGAACAAGTCATGGGCTTTACTTCAGCTTCAGTTACGTATGGTCCCACTTCCTGGACGATCTCGACTCAGCCGGTTGGGGAAGCCATTCAGGCACGACGAACTGGCAGAACGCTTATAACCCAGCTGCCAACTACGGGAACTCAAACTTCGACGTCAGAAACGCATTCAAAGGCCTCTTTATTTATCAGTTGCCTTTTGGACGCGGCAGGCAGTTCCTGAACAGTAACTCACTGGTTGATGCAATTATCGGCGGCTGGCAGATTTCAGATACCCTTGTTGTTCAGAGCGGTCAGCCCTTTACCGCTGTGATGCCAACCGACAACTCGTACTCGCTGGCCGGCAGTAACTTCGCCTGGCATCCCAATTTGATTGGGAACCCGCAGCTTGCAAACCGCGGTCCCCATCAATGGTTCAACGAGGCTGCCTTCGCAACTCCCGCTGCGGGAACCTTCGGCAATGAGGGACGAAATCAACTTACTGGTCCTGGACTAGCCACAACCAATCTGTCCCTAAGCAAGACATTCGCCATCTGGGAGCAGGTTAAGTTGCAGGTCCGGGGGGACGCAGATAATCTATTCAATCATCCCAGTTTCGGACTGCCAGCCAACACGCTTTCGGTCACCTCTTCCGGTGCGATCGCGCCCGGTTCCTCGACGATTAACAGCGTCGCTGTTCCCAGCCGTACGATGCAGGTCAGCGCGCGGTTGAGCTTCTAATTCCTTCAACTCCGGGGACGGTGGCCACGACCTCCGTCCCCGGCTCATCTAAGATGTCATTTGTGCTCTCCTTTCTCTTCAACCTCGGGCCTCTACCCAAAATTGGGTTTGCACTGAGGGTTGCATCGATCGCAACTCTGCTTGGGACAACAGGATTCACTGGCTCAAGTTTGCTTGCGCAGGTTGACAGCAATGCGCAGACACATGAGCGCCGGGCGCAGGAGTATATAAACCAGAAGCAGCCCAAGCTCGCCATTCCCGAGTTCAAGGCAGTCCTGGCGACCGATCCGAACAACTTGAACGCTCTTGCGAACCTTGGGGTTCTGCTGTACTTCGAGCAAAACTATTCGGAGGCAGAGCCTTACCTGAAACAAGCCCTAACGCAAAAATCCGACCTCAGCAAGATTCGAGCCCTGTTGGGCCTGGCAGAAAAGTCGCTCGGTCAAACTCAGGAGGCACGCACCAATCTCGAACAGGCGATTCCGCAGTTGACTGAGCCTGCGATTCGAGTGCAAGCGGGATTGGCCTTGATTGAAATCGATGTGGCACTTCAGGAGTTAGACAAGGCCGCTGCCGTTATTCCCCTTTTACGACAGGTCGCTCCAACGGATCCGCGAGTGCTCTATTCGGCATACAGGATTTATTCCGATCTGGCGGAAGAGACGATGTTGGATCTCTCAGTAACCGCACCCGAGTCCGGTCAAATGCACCAGATGATGGCGCACCAGCAATATCAAGCAGGTGATTTGACCAGCGCAATCGTTAATCTGCGAAAGGCGATTGCAGCCAATCCAAACCTTCCTGGAATTCACTTTGAACTGGCCGAAGCGCTGCATATCTCACCTGATCCGCAGGTAAGGAACGGGGCCGAGGCGGAATACAAGTTGGCGGTAGCGGCCAACAGTCGCGACGCGAAGGCTCTCACCAGGCTCGGTGACATCGCTGTCGATAAGAACGATTTAGATCAGGGTGCCACCTTCTATCAGCGAGCTTTGACCGTTACCACGGATGATCCGGACGCTTCGATAGGCCTCGCGCATGTCTACACAGAAAAGGGCCAGCTAGAAATGGCGCTCCCCTTATTAAAAGGCGTAATTGCCGCCGATCCCGCGAATATTCTGGCTCACTATCGTTTGAGCGCCGCTTACCGGGCAATGAAGCGGCCAGAGGACGCGAGGCGTGAGTTGGAGACCTATCAAAAGTACAAAGAGATCAGGGAAAAGATGCGAGAGACCTACAAGGAGATGCGACTGCAAAGCCCGCAGAGCGATCGCGACAAGGACAAATAGATGGCGTGCATCAAGGTAAATTCCAGAGACGGCCTTGAAAAATCGCTCGCGCTTTTGGTTGCGTCGATCTTCACTATTGCGCTCCTGTGCTTCAACAAGACCTCGGCACAAGAAAAGACGGCAGAGATCGCCCCCGCGGCACTGCCCGTCCCACAGCTTGTGGACATAACCCCATCGACAGGGATTCGTTTCGAGCACCTTTCAAGTCCGGAACAGAAGTTCATTGTCGAGTCAATGAGCGGCGGCGTGGCGCTGATCGACTACGACGGAGACGGGTGGCTCGACATTTACTTCACCGGTGCTCCAAATGTTGCGATGCAACTCGAAGGAAAGAAGACTCGCGGCGCGCTGTATCACAACAATCATGATGGTACCTTCACCGACGTTACCGACAAGGCCGGTGTGGCCACCCCATGCTGGGCGATGGGCGTAGCAGTTGGTGATTACAACAACGATGGCCGCCCGGATTTGTTGGTGAGTTGCTTTGGCGGAGTCGTTTTGTATCGCAACAACGGCGATGGCACCTTTACTGACGTCACCAAGGCAACTCATCTCGACAAAGATGTAGGCTGGGCGACCGGAGTCGCATTCGGCGATTTTGATGGCGATGGCAATTCCGACCTATTCGTCGCTCATTATGTCGATCTCGACCTGCACGACCTGCCGACGTTCGGGTCCCGAAAGACCTGCGAATATCATGAAATTCCCGTGCAGTGCGGCCCACGCGGACTCAAAGGTTCGCCTGACGCACTGTATCGCAACAACGGAGACGGAACCTTCACTGATGTTGCGAAGCAAGCCGGAGTAGACGACGCGAATCACTTCTTCGGGCTGGGAGTCGTGTGGTCGGACTTCGACAACGATGGCAAACTGGACCTTTTCGTTGCGAATGATGGAGAACCAAACTACCTGTACCACAACGAAGGCAACGGGCGATTCAAGGAAATTGGCTTCGACTCCGGCATTGCCGTCAGCGAGGATGGCGTGGAGCAGGCCAATATGGGTGTGGCGATCGGCGATTACTTGAACACTGGGCGCATGAGCATCGCCATCTCGCATTTCAGCGACGAATATGCTGTCCTGTACAGCAACGACGGAGCCCTGAATTTCTCTGATGTGTCGCGGAAGGCTGGTGTCGCGCGAGCAAGTGTACCGTTTGTAGGTTGGGGCGACGCATTTGTCGATCTGGACAATTCTGGCTGGCAGGATCTGATTGTGGCGAACGGCCACGTCTATCCACAGGTGGATAGCGTCAAAATCGGAAGCACCTACAGAGAACCGAAGCTCGTGTATCAGAACGAGAGAAACGGAAGCTTCCGAGAGGTAAGCGCTCTCACAGGCACAGCCGCGACGGTTCCACAGGTAAGTCGAGGATTAGCGGTGGGAGATCTCTTCAATAGTGGCAGACTCAACATCGTCGTCGAGAATCTTACCGGAATCCCGACGATTCTGGAGGCGAAGAGCAACCCAGCGAACCACTGGGTAACCTTCCAGTTGGAAGGAAACGGAACCAACAAGCTTGGGCTGAACGCGCGCGTTCTAGTCACCACTGGAAAGATGACACAGATGGAGGAGGTCAGAAGCGGAGGAAGCTACTTATCGCAAGGCGATCTACGCTTGCACTTTGGACTTGGGATGGCACCACGCATCGACAAAGTTGAAGTGCAATGGCCCAACGGAAAATCTCAATTCTTTGAAGGGATCCTCGGCGACCACTTCTATCGCTTGAAACAGGATGGGCACTTGACGGAAATCGATTACACGAGACGCGCATCTCTGACGGTGACACCCGAAAGCGTCAGGGAATCACCCGCGCAAAACAAATAGTACATCTGTTTGATCGAGCGTGATGTGCGGGTGCAGGCATAGCGTTGTTTATCTGGCCGGCTTTTCACAGGGCGCGCAGTTGCGGCCTCGGCATCATTCTCATAGAGAGTTCGCAGAAAGCCAAAAGAACAAAAACTGAGGAATGGTGCGCCCGGAAGGATTCGAACCTCCGGCCTTTTGGTTCGTAGCCAAACGCTCTATCCAGCTGAGCTACGGGCGCACATTGCAGAAGAGCAACCCTTTAAACATATAAGAATTTGCGCGCCGAATCAAGCCGCACAGCCGACCCTGCGCTAGTAACAAACTGCAAGATCCGTGGGATTTGGATGAGCTTGTCTGGTCCTGAACGGCAAGGCAGCTAAGAGCTTGGAGGCCAGGCTCATATGGGTTGCCGACTGAGGGGAATCCCTTCCCCTCAATCGCAAATCCACACGCAGTTCTGAAGGATAAACGATGAGCTCAACGTATTTATTCCTATTGTTTCGACTTGTTGCTCGAAGAGAGTCGAGGGCGACGAAGGGCTATTTTGTACGCGAGCGGAGTAGATTATAGGTTTCGATTTCTTTCCGGGCGTCTTCCGCTCGACCAGCAGCCATGTATGCATCAGCGAGTTCCTGATGGAATTTCTGGTTGGTCGGCAACAGCCGCGTTGCCGCCTCAAGTTGCGGGATTGCTGCGGCCGTGTCCCCGCTTTCGAACTCCATCTTGCCGAGATCGTAACGCGAGTCAGCATCACTTGGACTGAGTTGAACAGCGGTGCGAAGTTGTTCAAGCGCCTGTCGGTTCTCTCCCCGCTGACCCAATGCTTCCCCAAGAGCGCGATGGACGTCTGGAATTTCGGGATGCGACTTCTCCAGCGCTATAAGCCGCTCTACGCCAGAGGCAATTCTCCCGGTCCTTATCATCGACTCTGCATAGACATACTCTGCCTGAGGAGCCAAGTCACTCTTTCCGATCGCGGGCTCCAGCGCCTCAATGCAACCGCGATAGTCTCCTGTCATGAACTGGCTGATAGCCAAAACACTACGGGCCCCCGTATCATCCGGGTGCAACTTCAAATAGCGTGACAGAGGCATAACCGCTTCAGCAAATTGAGAACCGGCGAATGCCGCTCGCCCCCAGTTATAGTCGAGCCCATCGAGCGATGGATTCCACACAAAGGCGCGCTCGAAGTACTTCACTGCGTCTGAATAGTCGTTGTTCGTTGCCGCAATGGCACCAAGATTGTTATAGCTGTCCGCCACAGGGAATCTGATCTGCTCTCTCAATGCTTCGCTCCTGCGCTTCGCCAGCGGATCTGCTGTTGACGGACTGGGGGGAGGCGTTACTCCTGCTTCTGCCGTAGGCGACTGAACATCCTGGGACCCCGATGTATCCATTAGTCCAGCCAGGTTGCTTTTATCCTGCGACAACGTTTTGTTGGCGAGTTCGCGTGAGATCACCATCTCCGCGTGCGCCGCATCCTGCTGACCTTTCTGCATCAGGATTCTGCCGAGTAGAAAATGCGCCTTCTGGACCTGAAATCTATTCCGCGAAATATCCGTTGTAAGACGGATGCATTGACGAAGAGCAGTTTCCGCCTGCTCGGGGCGGTTCGTTTCGAAATAGATCTGTCCGATATACAGATAAGGATCCGGACTTTGTGGTCCCAGCAAGATTGCCTTTTTCAGGTATGTTTCGGCCGCAGCATAGTTCTTGCGAGTTGTTGCAATCTTGCCGAGCACGGTATACGTCATCGAGTCACGCGGAGAAATGACCAGTTCTTTTTTCAACTCCGCTTCCGCGTCTTCCAGGTGGCTCTCATCACCGCCGGTCGCCAGCAATACGGCGGCGAGCAAATAGTGCACGCCTGGTAAACGCGGGTTTTCTTCGATGGCACGCCTGAATTCTGTTACCGCCCGGAGTTGGAAGTCCGAGTCGGCGAATGCACGACCGAACGCCATGTGGATATCGGGAGTATCTCCAAACGACTTCTCCATCTCGTTAAAGATCTGAACGGCACACTTTTCATCGCCAAGATCGAGACAAGCCACGGCCAGGTCATAGCCATTGGGAAAAGTCGGATCCAACGCCACGGCTGCTTCGAGCTCTTTCCTTGCCTCCTGATTCCGATTTAGTTTCAGAAGCGTGCGTCCAAGGACCTGATGGGCCAGAGCGAGTTGCTCATGATTCCCGGGGTATTTCTGGATGAATTCCGTCGCGAGTGTCTGGGCATGGACAAAGTCACCCAGCGTTAGCGCTGTTCGCGCATAGTCAAGAAGCAGGGTCGGGGAATCGGGTTCCAAGGCAATAGCTTCGTCGAATAACGGAGACGCGTTCGGATAGTCCCGCGCCACGCCGTACCCCATAGCGAGGTCGCCAAGGGCATCGGCCAGAAAGGCACGATATTGTTCCGCTGCCTCGGTGAGCCTGCCCGTCCGCTGCAACTCCTGGGCGTCATTGTAGTGTTGCTGCAACTGCCTTTCGCCGCCGGCTCCCTTGTTCCCGGTCTGTGCGGGAAGACCGGCAGCGCAAGTCAAGATGAGGAGGAGGTAAGCGCTCTGCAGGCTGGACCGAACAATCATGAGGAAACGAGACATCGAGGGGTATCTAACGTCGATTTCAAATCGTACCACCGCGCTATGCGCGGCAGGCATTAGCAGCTATGGCCTTCCCACGATAGTGAGGGTAACGCAACCCTGGTTACGCCTCGGACTGGCGTAACGCCTCCCCCACCCCCGTCAAAATCGTGCAAAGTATTCGAAGGAGGGACTTTAGGTTCGGACTTTGCGTTTGGCGGATGACATACAAGGCGAGAAGAGACCGCTACTATGAGACAGATTTGTCAAGCCAAGAAAGCTGACACGTATTAAATCCGGTTTGGTTTTTCTTTGACAGGTTATTAGAAAAAAGAAACGGAAGGTAGGCCCTTCGGCCACCTTCCGTTTCACGTGGAGGAGTGCTAGAAGAAGTACTTCACGCTCAGTGTGAGGATGCGCTGGAAGGGAGCTCCCGTCTTGCTGTCCATCACGCCGAAGGTGTTGGTGTTGTAGTTCTTCGTGATAGCTTTCGTGTTGTAGTCCGCGGTATAAGCTATCGCAAGCGGGCTGCCACCTCCCGCTCCGCTGTAACCAGGGATCGGGTGATTCAGCCAGTTGAAGGCGCTTGCCCGGAACTGGACTTGCTGGTTTTCAGTGATTTTGAAGGCACGGGAGACCGCCAAGTCGTTATCGAAGTAGGCTCCGGCGCTCATATAGGGATAGTTTTGACCGCCCTGCGTCCCGATTGCCGGCGCGTTGAAGCAGTTCCCATTGACGCGCTGATAGTGGACGAGGCCAGAGGTTGGGTTGCAAGTTAAGACAGGGAGAATCGGGACAGCAGCATCCGTACCAAAGTAAGTAGCACTACCGATACCGCTGCCAATGCCCTGGGCCTTCGCATTTGCAGGCAGACCGGTATAAGAGATCCCCAGATTGAAGTTTGGCACGCCATTCCCAAGAGCAGCCGGAATGTAACCGCCAGACTGCCACGTTGAGATTCCGGAGATGGTCCATCCTCCCAACAGCTGGTTGGTAAACTCCTGCGAGGTATGGATCTTGCCAGTGTTGTAGTAGTAGCTGGCATTGAAGACAAACGGCCGATCAGTCGCGGTTGGGCCGTAGTTCAGCCTAACGTTGAACGGGTTTGTCTGCAGGGCGGTGCCCAGCGTCTTCGACCAGGTAGCGTTTATGTTGAAGCCGAGCTTACCGGTTGTCTTGATCCATGCCACCTGCAATGCGTTGTAGTTGGTGTAAGCACTGCTTTGAATCATAGCGGCTGCGGCGGTACCGTAGGTGTAGCCGTAGGGGTGATAGTCTGCCGCTACGTTTCCTGTCGGAGTAGTTCCGGATCCGTTAGGATTGTTTCCCAGGTTTTCCGGGTTGGTGGAGGTTACACCAGTGACCGGGTCCGGTTTGAAGAAGGATCCCATCGGGGTTTTGTTCTGATCGGCGAGTGCGGCGTAGTTGCTGCCTTCAATGCCTTCGCTGTCGTCGGAGAGCTGGCTGGTCTGGCTTCCGACGTAGGCAACATCGAGGATCGTATTCCACTTTATTCTCTGGTCGATCGTGAGGTTGTAGGAGTAGGTGAGCGGCTGGCCGTAATCGCCCGGATCGAAACCCGCTTGCCCTCCGTTCACGCACTTCGAGGTGCAGGGGACATAAGCCAGCTTGCCGAGTTGCGAAAGCATCACAGTCCTGCCGCCCGGTAAGTTGTAACCCAGAACGTGCTGTGCGGTCACGAGCGGTGGCGAGACGTCATTGACCTGAGTGACGAAGCGATAGGCGCCCCATCCGCCTCGAACCATGGTATTGCCGGTTCCGAGCAGGTCGTAGGAAAAGCCCAGCCGTGGATCGGCGTAGGCAAAACGGTTTGGCTGCCCGCTGAGAGGAACGCCTGCATCGATGGCATGCCAGTAGTATCCCGGCGCATACTTGCCAGAATTGTAGTCAGACAGTACGCGGCCTGGATAGAAGACCGCCATACCGATGTGTTGACGGTCATACCAGTGACCGATATGCTCGAAGCGCATGCCAAGCTCTAGAGTCAAACGCTTGGTCGCTCTCCAGTTGTCGGCAACAAAAACCGCTGTGGCCTGGTAAGCAGTATCTGCAATGGGAGAAGAATCGTTTTCGCTGTAGCCTGACAAGATACCCATCGTGAAGTTAGCCACGCGATTACCTGAGCCAAGCTGGTTTCCGGTGAAAAGATTCACATTCGAACCCCCAGCAATAGTGAGATTTCCATCCTGGTAGGTGCTGAAGGTGCTCTGGTAGTTATCGGTGTTCTGCGTGTATGCGCCCATCTTCACCGTGTGAGCGCCCCAGACCTTGGTCAGCGTATCATTGAACTGAGGAGCTTCCTTTTTGACCGCATACTTGCCCGGAGGGTTATCAAAGATAGAGGCCTGCGAGAAGTCAGGGTTGCCATAGCTGTTGCCGCCGTAAGCAGGGATGTTCAGAGAGGCAGTTTGAAAGACCTTGCCGTAGTTATAGCCCAGTGTGGTCCGGTAGGCTGCGGATGGGTTCGGCTGGATAAATGGGAAGTCACCGAAGGTCCATGCCGCCATGAAGTCGTTGGTCATTGAGGCGCTGAAGTTGTGGACGAAATGCCCTGCCAGCGCTTTGCCGCGGAAGGCCTCGGACTCGCCGCCCCCAGGGTAAGGGATGGCATTGCCCGGCGTCCAGTAAAGGTGAGCACCATTGCCCTGCGCCAGTTGCGCGTCGTATGCCTGCTGGTAGGACCCGTAGATCTTCGTATTTGGTCCAAGTTGATAGTCGATTCGGAAGCGGTAGATCCATCCGTTATTGATGTTCGGAATGGGCTGATAGTAGTTGACGTGACCGATTGAGGTTGCCGGGTTTGCGTTGGCGGCGGGCCAGATTTTGGCAAGTGCCGCTGCACCCGGATCGATGAATTGCGATGGAATCCTGTTGCCGGCGTTCGGAACGGTGGAGTTGGCGGTGGTATCGTTAGGAATGTTGGTGCCGTCCGGGAAGTTTGTGCCGGAGAGATCGTTGCACCATCCGCCCTGCGGGTAGCTGGACGTGGGCGCACCATAAAATCCGTTGGGGCAGAGAGTCCGGTTATCTGCGTTATCGGTGGTGAAATTACCGGCCATCATCTCCGGCGTAGGAATAAAGGCCGACAGCACATTCGCGTTACCCTGGTTTTGCAGCCACCGTTCGTAGCCGCCCCAGAAGAAGAGCTTCGTGTGAGTGCCGGGAACGGGACCGCCGAAGTTACCTCCAGGATAGTAATAGGACTGGGGTCCCTGGGGCACTCCCGCATGGTTGTGCTGCCAGTCGTTCGAATTCAGGACACTGTTGCGAGCGATGAAGTAAGCTTCGCCGTGATAATGATCACTTCCCGATTTACTGATCGTGCTGACAACGACCGGGCCGAATGGAGTGTCCGCACCGAAGTTCGACGCCTGCACGCTGACCTCCGCAGTCATCTCCGGGTTGATGACCGAAACCGATGACGCCATATTCCCCGGATCAATCACGTTGGCTCCGTCGGAGAGCAATGCCGTGCCGCCGCGATTGACCGCGCCATTAATGTTGATCCCACTCCCGATCGCACTCTGTTGTACGCCCGTGTTGAGATCGCTGTATGCCGGAGAATTATTGGTGAGGCCCGAGGACATCGTCGTCGCACCGGGCAAGACCTTCAGCAACTCTGTCGTGTCGCGGCCCACGAGAGCAAGATTCTCTATGTCTTTGGAAGACAGCACATTGATGCGCGCACCGTTTTCCGTGGGAATCATCTCGTTGGCAGCTTCGACCGTGACCGTCGTATCAGTCGCGCCCACCGTCAGCGAAGTCGTCGGGACAGCGATCACGTCTCCGGCGTGCAGCGTAATCCCAGTAACTTCTCTGGACTGGAAACTCTTTGCGCTAACCTTCACCGAGTAGGTTCCGGGTACCAGCGATGGAAAAGCATACAATCCCTGGTGATTCGTTTGCACGACGCGCTTGATACCGGTGGCTTGATCGGTCAGCGTTACCTCGGCTCCGGGAATCATAGCGCCCGAGGAATCCTGCACCGTTCCCGTTAACTGGGCCGTGGTTTGCGCGTGGGTGAGGGGCGCGGACAGAAGCAGCAATAAGACTGCGATGAAGGGAAGGCCCCACGGAGCTTTTCCACACAGTTGTCGCAGGCCTGGCTTTGGTACTCGTTCATTGAGAATGCTGAATATGCGGTTCATTGTCTTCCTAGCCTCCTAAAAATTCCGATTACATAACGTGCGGCGGAACTCCGATTGCACTTTCGTTCGTCGCCAGTTGGTGATTTTGTTAGCGACCGAGACTATAGACATGGGCATTCAGCACTGTCAAGAGAAAAACTCGAGGTTCAAATTGGACATATAAGAGTTGGTATTTGAACTGAGTAAAACGGATCAGGCTAAGATTCAGCTGAACCAAGACTGCCAATACATGCCGTTACTCCAGTTCCAGGTATGTGAATCGCAGGTCCGTCGCCATCAGATTTTTTACCTTGCGCGGTCTTTTTGTCTTATATTCAATCGTTCCGGCAGCAAAGGCTGTCGGCGGACCGTGCGGGTAGATAATACCGGCAGTAATTAGTTCTGAATGAAGACAAAACCGTCACTGGCTTTATTCCTATGTGAAAATTGTCATGATGATATGCTTCGTTATTTCTGGTAGGCATCACCGTTATTCTCACGGTTTGAACTGGGTATCGCGTTCTTGACAGAGAGGTTGCAGAAATTGCGACACGACAGGCACAGCATAAGACGAATCGATCTGGCTGAAATGCAGCTCGCCTCGAGTGAGACGGCTCGGCTCATCAACCGGGATATCGTCCTCGAGCTAATCCGAGCAAGCCAGCCCATTTCGCGCGCTGACCTGGCGCGACGTTCGGGTCTCGGACGAAGCACAATCTCCCAGATTGTGGAACAGCTCATTGGCGAGGATTGGGTGCGCGAAGGCGCAATCGGTTCGCTCCCGCGAGGGCGCAGACCCACTATGGTGGGTTTGAACGAAGATTTGGTGGCGATCGCGGTCGACATACATCCAAAGCAGGCGAGCGTCGCTTTAGTTGACCTCAACGGTCGGTTGCTCTCTCGTTCGTTGGCGCCGCTGACGTCTGATCCCGCGGACTCCATGCGGTTGATCATCGACTGCATGCAGCGAATGCAGCGCAGCGCCCCGCGCAAGTCGATCAAGGGTATCGGCTTCAGTCTTCCGGGAAGAGTAAACCCCGCAACACAACGACTGATCTTTGCTCCAAACCTGAAATGGCCCGATTTCGACATTAAGAAAGTTGTTGAGGCCCAAATGGGTCTGCCGGTGATGATGGAAAACGATGCGACCGCGTGTCTGCTGGCGGAGCTAACCTTCTCGCGCATGGATGGAGTTCGAGATGCGGTGCTGGTCGCGGTCGCCGAGGGTGTTGGAACCTGCGTTCTTGCTAATGGGCAGCTGGTCGTCGGCCACAACGGAATGGCAGGGGAGTTTGGCCATGTAACCGTCGATCCCAATGGCCCCCGTTGCGGGTGCGGGAAGAATGGATGCTGGGAAGTGTTCGCCTCGTGCCGTTCCGCCCTGCGTTACTTCCGCGAGTTGCGGCCGAAGCATCCTGTCATTTCCTTTCAGGAACTGCTCAATTTGGCGGAAGAAGACGATCCGGATGCCGCTCAGGCCCTGAAGATGCAGGCCACGTGGATCGGCCGCGGATTGCGGATTCTCATTGCCGGCATTTCTCCCAGCACGATTTTGATCGCGGGCGACCTCACCTCCGCATGGCACCGTTTTGGGCCCGTGATCGAAAAGGAGGCAGCTGACCTCACCCTGGACGGCAGCTCGCCTGTGATCCGGCCGACCCATGAAGGCGAAATTGCCCGCCTCCGCGGTGCTGCCGCGCTGGTGTTCCAGCGCGGAGTTCATCGCACAACATCCGCCACTGCAACTGCAAGAGTAGCCCAGGACCGCTTCATGCCAGTACCTGCCTTCTGATTATCAGATTGTTTTGCCAGGTTCAATCGGGAACAGAATCATTCGCCGCTTGGATGTCGGCAAGAGGAGAACACGTGCGCATATCTTCTGCATCTCGTCTCGGTTTGCTTTACCTCGCGTTTTCGATCGGCGGTCAGGAAACGGCATTGGCTCAGAATTCCCCCTCCGCTGCAGCTCCGCCGCCGGTGACCTTTACTGCCGACCAGGATCATCAGAACATGATGGACCAGCTCGGAATCAAAGCCTTGCGTCCCGGACCAAGCGGCAATGAAAAGGCTCCCAACCACGCTAACAACGAGGAGTCGACGGCTAATCCCTATCCCAATCTTCCGGACTCTCTCACGCTGAACAACGGCACGAAGGTCACCACCCCACAGATGTGGTGGGACAAGCGGCGTCCTGAGATTGTCGAGATGTACGAAAAGTATGTCTACGGCCGCATACCAAAGGATGTCCCGAAAGTAACGTGGACCGTGACCGCCGTCGACCACGAGATGATCGGATTCAATCGCGTGATCGCCAAGGATCTCATCGGGCAGGTAGACAACTCGTCCTATCCTGCGATCAATGTAAAGATTCACATGACGCTGGTCACGCCCGCAAACGCTGCGGGACCAGTCCCCATCCTCATTATGTTTGGCCGCGCCGGTTTCCCTGCGCCCAATGAACCGGGGGGCGAAGATCTGGACCGCATCAATGCAGCGTGGAAGGCGCTTCTCGTGCAGCAGGATCCATCTCTGAAAGATGTTCTTGCGAAACACCCTGCGTGGCAGCCGGTAAGGCCCACGCCCTTCCAGCCACCGGTCCTGAACGCTGACGGTGATCCGCCCAACACCTGGCAGTTGATCGCAGCGGGCTGGGGATTCGCACTCCTTGACCCCGCCAGCGTACAAGCGGACGACGGCGCCGGAATTACACGCGGCATCATCGGTTTGGTCAACAAAGGCCAGCCGCGCAAGCCGGAAGACTGGGGCGCGTTGCGAGCCTGGGGCTGGGGCGCCGGCCGCGCTTTCGATTACCTCACAACAGATCCCACAGTCGACGCAAAACATGTGGGGATCGAAGGCGTTTCGCGCTATGGCAAAGCAGCCTTGGTCACTATGGCCTTCGATCAGCGCTTCGCGATGGTTCTTGTGGGTTCATCCGGCAAGGGCGGTGCTACGCTTTTGCGTCGCAACTACGGCGAAGCCGTCGAAAGCCTCACTGGAGGCGAGTACTACTGGATGGCCGGAAACTTCATGAAATACGGCGCATCAGAGGCTACTTTTGGCAGCAAAACGCCCGGAGATATTCCGGTAGATTCCAACGAATTGATTGCGCTCTGCGCGCCTCGCCTCACCTTCATCAGTTATGGAGTTCCGGAGAAGGGCGACGCACACTGGCTCGATCATGAGGGAAGCTTCATGGCGACCGTCGACGCGGGACGTGTGTTTACACTGCTTGGCGCCAAGGGTCTCGACGTCGAGGGGGACTACCATACGGCGAAGATGCCCCCTATGAATGAGGGCCACCTGCAGGGCGAGCTTGCCTGGCGCCAACATGACGGCGGCCACACAGACGCACCGAACATGAAGTATTTCATCCAATGGGCTGACAAGTTCATTGGTCACACGCCGCCGCAATAGGTTGGCAAAGCGGCCCCCTTGGTTCTTTCGGGAAACCTACCCGTACATGTTTGGAGTTGCGACTCTTTACCGTCAGCCTCATCCGAAGATTATTTGAGGGCTCCGATCATTTCCTTCACTTCGATCAGTCCTGTAAAGGAATCCTAAGTATGCATGCAACTGAAGCTGCTCAGGCTGCCTGTTCGACCCCAATGCTATTGTGTGTGTGAAGAACTTATCATGGTGAGGACGATTCCGAAGAAGCGAAGCGCCAGGATTGTGGGTTCACTGGCTGGTTGTGTATTGGCTCATTGCTGCATCGTGCTGGCCGCCGTTCCAGAGCCGAGGGTGAAGACCGCACAGGGTGAGGCGATAGGAAAGTGGATCGAAAGTGGGACTGAGAGGGCTTTCCTTGGTCTCCCGTACGCAGCGCCTCCAGTCGGCGAATTGCGCTGGAAGGCTCCGCAGGCACCGTCTGCCTGGAAGGGGGTGCGTGACGCGACCAACTTCGGAGCCCGCTGCGAGCAATGGCACATCTGGAACGACTATCTCTTTCTCGATTCCGGCCCGAGTGAGGATTGTCTTTACCTGAACGTGTATGCGCCCGCGTCTGCGAAGCAGACTAGCAAACTGCCGGTGATGGTGTGGATTCACGGAGGCGGGTTTACTGCGGGTGCAGGGTCCGAACCGCGCTATACCAACTCAGCGCTGGTCGCAAAGAATGTGGTCCTGGTCACGATCAACTATCGGCTCGGCGTCTTCGGCTTTTTGGCGAGCGAGAATCTGGTCAAGGAAGGTCTGGGGCATGCCGGAAACTACGGCCTAATGGATATGGCGGCCGCGTTGCAATGGGTGAAGGCTAACATCGTGACGTTCGGCGGCGACCCTGGGAACTTAACGGTCTTCGGCGAGAGCGCAGGGTCATTTGCTATCAGTGCACTGATGGCTGCTCCGGAGGCGCACGGACTCTTTCAGAAAGCCATTGGCGAGAGTGGCGCGTTCTTCGGCAATGCGATTTCCATGTCCCCGGTGACCGAGCGAGCCCGGCGCGATCAGGAATGGACCGATTCGCTGGGCACAAAGAACCTGGCCGAACTGCGGGCGACGCCCGCGAACAAGCTGATCGATGCAGCGTCGAAGCAGCCGGTCGGATGGTTTTCGCCTGTCGTGGATGGACAGTTCCTGACCGAGCCGATTCCCGCAACCTATGCTGCGGGTCGACAGGCTCATGTTCCGACGATCGTAGGCTGGAACCGCGACGAGAGGGCCGGCACGCTGTCGAAGGACATGACCACGGAGAAGTGGAAAGCTTTTGCCACCGAGCATTACGGAAAACAGGCGGAGCAATTTTTGGTAGCGTTTCCGGGCAATAGCGACGAAGAGGCGGTGCGATCAGCAGACGCCTACACCACTGCTGGCTTCATTGCCCTGGGCGCCTGGAAGTGGGTGGAGGCTCAAGCCAACACCGGCCAGTCTCCGGTCTATCGCTACCGCTTCGATCGGCCCGCGTCGCCGAGCGATATGCACCCAGAGGGGAAATACGCCTTTCACTCCGATGAACTTGAATATGTCTTCGGGACGCTGGACGTCCGGCGCGGATCTACTTGGCAGCCTGAGGACCGCCGGCTGACCGACCAGATCGTAGGCTACTGGACAAATTTCGCCCGCACCGGCGACCCCAACGGCGAAGGGCTTCCGCACTGGCCCCGCTACGACAAGGGCAAAGAGCTGATCCATCTGGACAGCCCAATTACAGTGAGGCCGGACACCTCCCGTCCCCAGTTTGAGTTTCTGCTCAACCAGGAAACGCGTTCTCAATGACGCTTTTCCTCTAGCGCCTTTGAAGGACAGATCTGACAGCGGCACAGATCGCGTTCGCCGCTCTAAACAAAGAATGTCCCATCAGTTCTTATTGCCCCCGTCTTGCCTTGTTTTCTCGTTTTCCCGTAAGTTATGTTATGGTGCGCCCGGAAGGATTCGAACCTCCGACCCTCTGGTTCGAAGCCAGATGCTCTATCCAGCTGAGCTACGGGCGCGGTAAAACACCCAAAACCACAAAGACAAACTAACGAAAACTACGACCTATGGCAACTACGCCGCCGCAACCGGCTCCGGCGGAGGAGGCGTCACAAACATCGGCATCTTCTCCACAATGTCCAGCCCCGCACGCCGCAGAAGCTGATGGATCACCGGCTCGGTCAGTCGGCTCGCGTCATACTCCACCCGCACGGTCTTCTCCGCCTCGTCCACTTCCAGACGTCGAACTCCGTATACCTCGCGCACCTTTGCCATCGCCAGCGCATTAGACTCGCTCGGCGGAACACCGTAACGGTAAAGAACATCAAGTTGCGTCATGTCATCAATGATACCAGCGTCTACAACCGCGCCAAATAGCCCACGATCTCCGGACTCGTCCAGTTCTGCGCGCTCACAAACTTCCGCCGCAGATTCCCCTGCCGGTCGATGACATAGGTTTCCGGAATCTGGGCCGTGCCATAAAGAGCATTTACCTGTTGGTCCGCGTCCCTTACCGTCATCAGGTTGACGTGGTTTTTTTCAAGAAACCGATGGTAGACATCCGCATCCTGATCAATGCTCACGGCGACAATCACCAAGTCCGGCATCTGCCGCTGCAGCGCCAGCAAACTGGGCAGTTCCTCAACGCAAGTAGCGCACCAGCTCGCCCAGAGATTCAGCACAACCACCTTGCCCCGCAGCTTGCTCAGATCGACCGTTCTCGTCCCATCGCTCACCATAAATTGAGGCGCCGGCCTGCCCAGATTCTCCGGGTGACTGCCCCGGTCGCATCCCGCCACTACAAGAATTCCCAACACAAGACTCGCCCACAATCGCCGCACAGCACTCTCCACTTCCTATAATACGAAGTCGTGAACGAACCCACACACGAGCCAGGCTCGAACCCGCCACAACCGCCCGAATTCGACCTCTCCGTCATCATCCCCGCGCGAAACGAAGAACCATCGCTCCCAACCTGTATCGCATCGATCATCAGCCAGTCCGAACCTGGCTTCGCTCTCGGCCAGCAATGGGAACTGATCCTCATCAACGACGCCTCAAGCGACCGCACCCGCGACATCGCCGCCGAAGCCGCATCCACCCACAACGGAGTCACTCTCCTCGACGCCCCGCCCCTCGACCTCACTCCTCGCGGAGGTTTCACCGGCAAGAACAACGCCTGCTGGGCCGGTGCACAAGCCGCCCGGGGACGTTACCTCCTCTTCACCGACGCCGACACGATCCACAACACCAACGATCTCTCTCGCGCCCTCCAGGAAATCGACCGCCACAAAGCCGCTCTACTCTCCTACTCGCCGCGGCAGATCGTCACTGGTTTCTGGCAGCACGCGCTCATGCCGCTCGTCTTCTCCGAGCTAGCCTCGGTCTACCCATCCAAAGAGGTCAACGATCCTGTCAGCAGCCTCGCTGCAGCCAACGGCCAGTTCCTACTCATCGACCAGGACGCCTACTTCGCCGTCGGAGGCCATCGCGCAGTCGGCCGCGAGATCCTCGAAGACGTCGCCCTCGCCAACAACGTCAAACATAGCGGCCGCACCATCCGCTTTCGCTTCGCTCCCGACGCACTCTCCACCCGCATGTACCGCACCAACTCTGACATGATCGAAGGCTGGACGAAAAATCTCGCTCTTCTCTTCCCCAAACCCATCGCCCTCGCCCTCTGGCGCATCCTCGACCTGGTTCTCGTCGTCGGCCTCCCCATCCTCGCGCTCGGAATCTTCTGGCTGGTCCCATGGCAACGCTGGGCCCTGCTTCTCATCTGGGTCCGAACCCTCTGGCGCTTCTACGCCCGGGTAGCCCGCTCCAATTTTCCCCCGATCGATGTAGCTATCTCCATCCTCGGGGTCCCTCTTTTCGCCTACCTTCTTGTTCGCAGCTTCATTCGCCACCGCATCCAGAAAAACGTCGCATGGAAAGGCCGTGTTTACAACACTCAATAGTCGAGTCATGTAACCAATGCGGCCCAAAAACATCTATAAAATGGGACATTCATGATCTTCCTCACCCGCAAAGCGGAGTTTTCCTCGGCCCACTACTACTGGAATGACGCCTGGTCACCCGAGGAGAACCAGCGTGTCTTCGGCAAGTGCGCCAACCGCAACGGCCACGGCCACAACTACACCCTCGAAGTCACCGTCGAAGGCGAAATCGACCCCGTCTCCGGCTTCGTAGTCGATCTCAAAGAACTCAAAGACATCCTCGAGCGCGAGGTAGTCAGCGTCTACGATCACCGCCACCTCAACCTCGAAGTCCCCGAGTTCAAAACCGCCATCCCCACTACAGAAAACATCGCCATCGCCATCTGGCAGCGCCTCGATAACAAGATCCCCAACGCAAAACTTCACCGTGTCCGCGTCTACGAGATGCCGGACCTCTTCGCCGACTATTATGGTGAGCCATGAAGGCCTACCTCAACCGCCGCTACCACTTCAGCGCCTCCCATCGCCTCCACACCGACGCATACGATGCTGATCGCAATCGCGCAGTCTTCGGCAAATGCAACAACCCCCACGGCCACGGACATAACTACACGATCCAAGTCACCATGAGCGGCCAGGTTGACCCCGAAACCGGTATGGTCTGTAACCTGGCTGACCTCGACACGTTCGCACAAAAAAATCTTCTCTCCCGCTTCGACCACACGAATCTCAACACTCTCGACGCCTTTGCCAATCGCGTCTCCACAACAGAAAATCTGAGCATCGAGATCTACCGTATCTTTCAAGACTTCCCCGCTGCGCACCTAGAGCGGGTCCACATCGAAGAAACAAGCAACAACTCGTTCGACTACGCCGGCCTCGCTCAACCCCGGCCCGGCACCATCTAAAGAAAGGCCACCATGCCAGTCAACTCGGCGATCATCGAATCCCCGTCCCTCGAAAACATCTCAACCCAAGATCTCTATCGCGAAATCCTCATCCGCATCGGCGAAGACCCTACCCGCGACGGTCTCCTCAAGACCCCGGAGCGCATGGAAAAGTCCATGAAGTTCCTCACCCGGGGCTACGCCATGAACGTCACGGAAGTCCTGCACGATGCCCTCTTCGACGTCGATTACGACGAGATGGTCATCGTCAAGGACATCGAGTTCTTCTCCATGTGCGAGCACCATCTGCTCCCCTTCTTCGGCAAGGCCCACATCGCCTACGTCCCGGACGGCAAGGTCATCGGCCTCAGCAAAATCCCTCGCCTCGTCGATGTCTTCGCCCGTCGCCTCCAGGTCCAGGAGCGACTCACACGCCAGGTCGGCGAAGCTATCACCGACGCTATCCATCCGCAAGGCGTAGCGGTCATCCTCGAAGCCCAGCACCTTTGCATGATGATGCGCGGCGTCGAAAAGCAGCACTCCTCCACCGTCACCTCAGCCATGCTCGGAGTCTTCAAGTCCCAGCTCCAGACCCGCAACGAGTTCCTCTCTCTGGTCCGTCGCAATGCTAGCTCCTTCTAGCAACTAAACTAGTAGCAGCATGAACGGACTCCTCGTACTCGACAAACCCGCCGGCATGACCTCGCACGACGTCGTCGCTATTGTTCGTCGCGCTACCGGTGAAAAGTCCATCGGTCACCTCGGCACACTCGACCCCATGGCTACCGGCGTCCTACCCCTCCTCCTCGGCAAATACACCCGCCTCGCCCAGTTCTTCAACCAGGCCAACAAGCACTACACCGGCGACATCCGCTTCGGATTCGCCACCGACACCTTCGACGCCGAAGGTACCCCCTCGACCATCCCCAAACCTCTTACCCAATCCCTAGACGAACTCCGAATGCTCAGCCAAAAATTCCACGGCGACATCGACCAGCTGCCTCCCATCTTCTCCGCAAAAAAAATCAATGGCACCCCTGCCCACAAGCTCGCCCGCGCCGGAGCCGAAGTCCCCGTCAAACCTGCCCGCATCACCATCCACAACTTCCAGCGTCACCTCCCTTGACCGCGACACCGCCGCATTTACCATGTCCGTCTCTGCCGGAGGCTACGTCCGCTCTGTCGCCCACGAGCTCGGCCAGCTCGCGGGTTGCGGTGCCCATCTCTCTTCTCTCCGCCGAATTCTCGCCGGTCCCTTCAGCCTCACCGACGCCCTAACAATCACCCAGCTCAAGTCCTCCACCCCCGACGAACTCCAATCGCTCCTTCCCCATCCCCGCACCCTTCTCCCGGAGATGCCCTCCGTCACCGTCGACGAGCAGCTCGCCGGACGCCTCCGCAACGGCATGCAGGTCAACCTCCCTGACTTCTCGCAAGCCCCTCTCATCAAAATCTTTACGGCTCCCACCGAGCTCCTGGCCATCGGTCGCCGGGTCGCCGGAACCCTCTTCCAGCCCATCGTCGTCCTCGGCTAGCGTTCCGACACGAAAAACACTCAAAAAAACGCCCACCGATTTCCGACCAATTCCGTCCTATACATTGACGACCAATTTAGTCCGCAATACACTTGAAGAGGACGAATGGGCGTAGTTTCGTTCAGAATGCCGGCAACGACTCTTGCCCTGTGGCGGGTCTGAGCTGAGAAGAGAAAGACCTTATGCTGCAAGCATTTATCATCACTCTCCGTGAAGGGGTGGAAGCATCACTGATCGTTGGCATCGTCTTCGCCTACCTCAGCAAAATCGGCCGTCCCGAACTCAAGCGCACCGTCTTCTGGGCCCTCGGATCCGCCGTAGCCGCCAGTGTCGCCGCCGCCATCATTCTGGCCCACACCCCCTACAACTCCGACATCCTCGAAGGCTGGGTCATGCTCGGAGCCGCCTTCTTCGTCATCAGCATGATCTGGTTCATGCACCGTGCCGCCCGCACCATGAAGGGCTCGATCGAAGAAAAGGTCGCCAAGTACACTGCCCCACAGGCGTATCGAAAATTGGCCTCTTTTTTTTCGTCTTCCTCCTGGTCCTCCGCGAAGGCGTCGAGACCGTCCTCATCCTCTCCGCGGTCACCCTCAACTCGACCGAGCTGCCTCCTTCACCGGAACCCTCCTTGGCATAGCCGTAGCCGTAGTCTTCGGCATCCTCTTCATTCGCGGCAGCGTCAAAATCAACATCCAGCGCTTCTTTCGCGTCACCACCGTCATCCTCTACTTCGTCGCCTTCCAACTCATCGTCAGCGGCTTGCACGAGCTCAGCGAAAACGGCGTCCTCCCCTCCAGCACCACCGAGATGCGCCTCATCGGCCCAATTGTCCGGAACGATCTCTTCTTCTTCGTCACCATGCTCGCCCTCGCCGGCCTCATGATGCTCCTCGAATTCAAGCGCCGCACAACTGTCGTCCTAACCCCCGCAGCCACCCCAGCCGATAAGCGCCGCGCCGAATGGTCCCAACGCCGCGAAAAAATGTGGATGAACGCCGTCGTCGCCACTAGCTTCCTCTTTATCTTCCTCTCCACAGCGGAGTTCATCTACGCAAAGAGCTCAACCGCGCTCTCGCCCCACATCAGCCGTTACCCTCGTAGGCTCGCAGGTCACCCTCCCCACCGCCGACGTCAACGACGACAAGCTTCACCGCTATGGCGTCCACCTCGACGACGGCAAAGGCGGCAACGTCGAAGTCCGCTTCCTCCTCTTCAAAAAACCCGACGGCAACATCGTCTCCGTAGCCGACGCCTGCCAGATCTGCGGCGCTGTAGGCTTTTACATCGGCGACCAGGGCATCACCTGCAAGATGTGCGCCTCCCCGCTCAACGCCGCATCCATGGGCCAAAAGGGCGGCTGCAACCCCATCCCCCTCAAATCCACGATCAGCGGAGACCAACTCATCATCCAGGCCGCCGACCTTCGCGAACTAGCCCCGGTCTTCGAACGCTAACCATGCCAGCCCTTCGCAAGGCTATCATCCTAGCGCAACGATCGCGACCTCATCGTGAGCGAAGTCGAAGGATCCCCCAGCAAATTGGGGTGTCGATCGCTCGTAGATCTGTACGCTTTCCGCAACTCTCGCACCGGAGGCTCACAAATGTTCTTCCGCCTCCTGATGGAGTCCTTCCGCCGCCAGCGTCGCCGCAAACTCCTCGCCGGCATCGCGATCCTCCTCGGCACCACCGCCGTCACCGCAATGCTCGCCCTGGCCACCACCATCGGCGACCGCATCCACAAAGAACTAGCCGTCTACGGCGCCAACATCATCGTCTACCCAAAAGCCGACCAGCTCGAAGTCAAAGTGGGCGGAGTCGACATCAAACCAGCCTCCAGCGGCACCTACCTAAAAGAAACCGACCTCGAAAAACTCAAAACCATCTTCTGGGCAAACAACATCACGGGCAGTCAGCCCCGAATTGCCGATCACCATCACTCGTTACGCAAGGGTCGACTCCCGAATCCACGATCTCAGCAATCGGCCTCTGGTTCAAACATCCTTTCGCCGAATGCCATGCAGACCGGTGCTACCCAATCTCCATCCATGGTGGAAGATCACGGCAAATGGCCATCGCAGAACGCATCAGGTTGTCATCGGAGCCGCTTTGGCAAAATCAATTTGCAACCGGAGACAGCATCGGTCGAGACTTCCGATCTCCCGAAGAAGTCGTGCTAATCGGCACGAATGGTCGAATGCCATCGATACAGAAGCTGAGCTCATCACTCGGGCGTCGTCGAACAGGAGACAAACAGACAATCAAGTCCTTCTCCCGCTGAGCACGGCCAAAGCATTGCTAAACAACACCCGACGCCATCTCCCGAGTAGAAATCTCCGCCCGCACCAAACCCGAAGACGCCTTCGCCCGCAAAGACCCCGACACCCTCTCTCCCAAAGACCACGAGATCTGGTACTGCCGTCCCTACGCCAACTCCATCGCCTACCAGATCCGCGAAGCCATCCCCGGCGCACAGGCCGAGCAGGTTCGCCGCGTCGAACAATCCGAAGGCAACGTCCTCAAACGCATCTCCGGGCTCATGTGGCTCATCAGCGCCGCCGCCCTACTCGCCGCAGGCTTCGCCGTCTCCGCCGCCATGGCCACCGCCGTCCTCGAGCGCCGCGGCGAGATCGGCCTCATGCGCTCGCTCGGGGCCAGCAAAGGCGCCATCGCCCTCCTCTTCTACGCCGAAACCGGCCTCCTCGCCATCTTCGCCGGAACCCTCGGCTACCTCGCCGGCTCTGGCCTCGCCGCATGGCTCGGAGCCCGCATCTTCCGCGGCGACGGCGGAGCCCCCGAAGCCATCCTCATCCCCGTTCTTCTGCCCGTAGTCGTCGCCCTCGCCCTCGCCGTAGCCATCGGCGGAAGCACACCCTCCATCCGCGCCGCACTCCGCATGAACCCATCCGCAATCCTGCGAGAGGACGGCTGATGGCCACGCTAAGCCTTCCCGGCATCCTTCGGCGCTCGCTCATCCATCGCCGAGCGCGGAGCATCTCAGCGCTCATCGCAATGACAGTCTCCGCAGGCGTAGCCACTGCGCTCTTCACTCTCTACGCCGACCTCGACCAAAAACTCCACAAAGAATTCCGCAGCTTCGGCGCAAACATCGTCCTTACCGCATCCGCGAACACTCCACTCCCGCCCAACGCTCTCGCAAAGTCCAGCAAGTCGCAGGCTCCGACGCCTCCGCCGCCGAGTTCGCCTACGCAGTAGCCACCACCGGCACCGGAAACCCCATCGTCGTAGCCGGAACCGACTTCGCCGCGACGAGGAAACTCAACTCATGGTGGCAGGTCGACCACTGGCCTGATCCCGCAACACCCAACGGAGCTTTAGTCGGTCAGCGCGCAGCACACTGCCATAGGAAATACTCCAGCCATCACACTTGACCTACGCAGGCAAGCCCATCACCCTCCAAAAAGCCGGGCGCCTCACCACCGGAGGCGACGAAGACAGCCGCATCTACATGCCCCTCGCCGGATTCAACGCCTGGACGGGCATCGCCCCCAGCGTCATCGAACTCCAAGTCCCCGGCGGAGCCAAGCGAGTCGAAGCCACCATCGCTCAATTGAAGAGCGCTCTCCCCGGAGTCCAAGTGCAGCCGGTGCGTCAGCTCGTCGAAGGCGAATCCCGCATCGTAGACCGTACTCACGCTCTCATGTACGGAGCCGTTCTACTCATCGCCCTTACCGTCGCCGTCAGCGTCCTCGCCACGCTCTCAGCCTCTGTCCTCGAACGCCGCCGCGACTTCGCGCTGATGAAAGCCCTCGGCGGCTCGCAGATGCAGCTCATGGCCATGTTTCTTCTCGAAGCTCTCGTCCTCGCGCTCGCGGGCGTGGCGGCAGGCTTCATCGTTGGCTCTGCCGCAGCATGGATCATTAGCGAAGGTCAACTTCCACACCGCGACCCTCCCGCACATCTCCGTGCTGCCCATGGTGTTGCTCGTGAACCTCGTCATCGCGACGCTCGCAGCCTTGCTGCCCTTGCGAGTCCTGCGCGGACTCCAGCCCGCCGCTCTCCTCAAAGGAGAATGACTGCAAGCGGAAATGAGAAGATGGAAACAGTGAGCCAAGCCGAAGTAAAAACCGGGCCTCTGGGCGTATCGCCCTCCGCCGCGCAAACTGAGTCGCTGATCGATCAGACGACGCGGCCTGACTGCGCCGTCATCGCTCTCCATCACGTCACCCGCGAATACACCGGTCACGGCAACGTCGTGCGAGCACTCGCAGACGCCAGCTTCTCCATCGTCGCTGGCGAATGGGTCGCCATCACCGGCCCCTCAGGCTCCGGCAAGAGCACGCTCGTCAATCTCATCGGCTGCCTCGACCGCCCAACATCCGGTGAACTCAAGATCGACAACATCGACGTTGCTTCGATGAGCGCCACCGAACTCGATCGCTTCCGGGCCGACAAGATCGGATTCATCTTCCAGCAGTTCCACCTGATCCCGTATCTGTCGGCGCTCGAAAACGTAATGCTGGCGCAGTATTTTCACTCGATGACGGACGAGAACCAGGCCCGCGCGGCCCTCGAAAAGGTGGGATTGGGGTCACGCGTCAATCATCTGCCCAGCGAGCTCTCCGGCGGCGAGCAACAGCGTGTCTGCATCGCCCGCGCCCTCATCAATGATCCACCGATTCTTCTGGCTGACGAGCCGACCGGCAACCTTGACGCCGCCAACCAGACGATCGTCGCCGAACTCCTTCAGAATCTTCATGCCCAGGGCCACACCATCGTCATGGTTACCCACGACCCGGAGATGGCCGCGCTCGCTCAACGCAAGATTGCGCTGAGCCATGGCAAGGTCTTTTGCCATCCTGTGAGCGGGCAGGTGGTTAATTTGCGGCGATAGTTTGTGGTTTTTCTTGTTTGTGGTGGGGGGTGCGTTTTTACAGGGGGGTTCTGCGAGAACGTGCGTTTTTTGGATGGTTTTTTGTGGTGAAGTTGTGGTTTTTTGATGGTGAATTGTGGTGAGTTGGATGGTGGTTTTTCCGCTCCGAAAAAATTTCACTCTTTTGAGATTTATTTTTGGGTGGGCTGTGGAAAAGTTTGCGATGCGGGGATTCTTCCCTTTCCCGGGCACAGGTCAGAGTGACCACGCCCCAGGAGAATGGCAAGGGTTCTGGTGTGAGGGAACAGCTAGCGCTCACCCCATTTGAGTTTGGAGCGGAGGACGCTGAAGAGGCCGTTGGGGTGGTGGCGGAGGAGGCGGACGCTGAATTCGGAGCGCTGGCAGTGGACGATGTCGCCTAGCTGGAGTTCGATGGCCTCCTGGCCGTCGACGGTGAGGTAGATCTCGTTGGGGACGCCGACGACCTCGATGCTCACGGTGGATTCGCCGGGGGTGACGATGGGGCGAATGGTGAGCAGGTGGGGACAGATGGGGGTGACCAGCATCGCGTTGACGCTGGGCATGACGATGGGGCCGTTGGCGGCGAGGTTGTAGGCGGTCGATCCGGTGGGGGTGGAGATGATGATGCCGTCGGCGCGGAAGGTGGCGACGGCCTGGTTGTCGATCTCGATGGAGAAGTCGCCCATGCGGGCGATGGTGCCCTTGGCGACGACGACGTCGTTGAGAGCGTCGAAGTGCGCTGAGGACTTTGCCGTCTGCGGATGTGCTCGGCGTGCATCATGCTGCGGATTTCGATCTCGGCGCAGTTGTTGCACCAGGCTTCGAGCGTGGGGTAGAGCTCGGAGAGGGGGATCTCGGTGAGGAAGCCGAGGGCTCCGAGGTTGACGCTGAGGATGGGCGTCGTGGTGTGGGCGAAGGCCCGGGCGGCTGCGAGGAGGGTACCGTCGCCGCCAAGGACGATGACGAGGTTGGGTTTGTGCTTGGCCAGGTCGACTCGCTCGATTGGATTGGGCGCGTTGATGTAGGCGGCGCTGTCGGGGTCGAGCAGGTAGTGATAGTGGCGAGCTTCGAGCCAGGCGATGAGATCGCGCAGGATTCCTGCGACCTCGGGCTTCTGGGGCTTAGAGATGATGGCGGCCTGGAGCATTGGAGCTTAGTGTAAATGCCGCCATGACGCGTCCGGCGGCGGAACGTATTTTTGCGAGATTTGTGTCGATGGTTTAGGCTGAAGGCCCCGACTCGGCCCGTTTCCAAAGATCAACGTAGAGGATATCTTCGTGGATGATGAGACGATTGTTCCTCCTGCCGCGACGCCGCCTCCAGTCCCGCCTGCCGGTGGAAGCGTAACAGCGGCGAGCGAACCAACCAACGCGAGCGCTGAAGAACTAAAGGCGGCGAGTAACAAGGAACCCGAAAAACCTGGATCGGAAAAGACACCCGATCCCGCCACCAAGACTCAGTTGGAGGTCGACAAGCTGGCGCTCGAAATTGAAGCGCTCAAATACAAGCGTTCTCTTTTGGGGAGGGCGCAGGATGGGATCATCGCAATCGGTCCTCTTGCTGCTCTCTTTGCGTTGCTATGGACCATCCATGCGGGCCTGCTGCAACAGGAACAGCAGCGGCTGGACGCTGTGAGCGGACGTTTTGAACGGGCATATGCCAAGCTGGGGAGCCAGTTGCCTTCAGAGCGGTCCAGCGGCGTTGCGCAACTGTCCGCGCTGCTGCACACGGATGGGGGCTCCAGAGACCAGGAGATGCTGACGGCGCTGGTCAATCAGCTTGCTCTTGACGACAACCCGGCGGTGGGCAATGCGATATTGAACCTCTTCCAGCACCTGGACAAGGGGACGGGAAAGCCAGCGCTGGATTCGGCCCTGCAGAATGCAGTCCAACTGCAAAACGTGCTTGTCGACTCGAGCGGCCTGACAGCGTATGAGTTGTCGACCGCCTGGCGGGACGAACGCGGGCAGTTCCTGTATACGCCTTCGTACGATCCTAAGGGTATTCGCGACCCGAAGCCGGTCAATGAATATGAACAGTTGGATCTGGAGAACCTGTTCGCGCTTAAGGTCAGCGTTGCTGTCGCTGCTGAAGGCCGGCGCCACCACTCAGGACATGAGCGGGATTTTTTGCCCTTACTGTGACTTCGGACAAATGGGTGTTGACGTGAGCGGAGTCAGCTTTCGCAACGCGATCCTGAACGATAGCAAATGGAATGGCCTGCGAATGGAACACGCGGACTTTCAAGACGCTATTCTGGACCGCTCTACCTTCTGGGCATCCAATCTGCAACACGCGAACTTCAATCAGGAAGAGGTCAACCGGAACCGGCTGCTGGACGTGAAGGACAGGGTGTATCGATATGGCATCCCGACGAATCGAGTGCTGGTTGGCGGGATGGAAGGAACTCCAGACTTCACGTGTGCGGACCTTAGCAACGCGACCTTCAAGAACTATCCATGCTCGTGAGGGCTGCTGATGCACAGCCCGTGGAAGATACGAAAGCAGTGGCGGCCTATCGACTGGTCTATCTTTTATCGAGGTGCGGACATCACGGGGACCGACTTTGTAGAAATACGTGAGATCATCCTGGAACCGATCAAGCCGGGCGTGGAGGAAAACTTCCTCCCTATGTCTCCATGGAGATCTGGTTACGGGGCCAAATGGCGCGCGCTATCAGTATTACGCATGGGACGAATTTCTTGCTTATCTCAAGTTTCCATCCCTCAATCAGAAATATATTGCTGAGCACGGACGCAGTGACCTTGACGCAGTCGCGGTGGCTCTCTCGGAGACGAAGAACTACGAAAAGGCCAATCTGCCTGCGGGAGTACTTCCGTTGATCCAGGCAAATCCGGCAAGCCATCGGAGCACGGAGGAGTTCTGTAAACGCTGGCGTGACACATCCAGCGCACCAAGGGGAACATGCGGCTTCTTCCCATTAAACTATGGGTGAAAGTTAGCGTGCAGGAGATATTCCTGGTTGCCTTCCATGCCCAGGATCGGTGAGTCGATTATTTCGATATTGGCGCCGTGGAGTTCGGTTACGCAGTCCTGTACGCGCTGGATGGCGGCCTGGCGGGCGGCGGGATCGCGGACGATGCCTCCTTTGCCGACGTTGCCGCGGCCGGCTTCGAACTGAGGCTTGATGAGGATGACGGCCTGGCCTTGCCAGGAATGTTCGGCAGTGCTGAGGGCTTTGAGGACGGCGGGCAGGACGAGGGTGGCGGAGATGAAGGAGACGTCCATCGCAAGGAAGGCCGGCACGGGGATGTCGGGTGTGAGGAGTTCGGCCTCGGTGAGGAGGCGGGCGTTGGTGCGTTCGCGGAGGGTGACGCGGGGATCGTCACGGAGCTTCTGGGCGATCTGGCCGTAGCCGGTATCGACTGCGAGGACAGATTTTGCTCCGGATTGGAGCATGCAGTCGGTGAAGCCGCCAGTGGAGGCTCCTATGTCGACGCAGGCAAGGTCGGTGAGGTCGATGTGCCAGTGGGAGAGGGCGTGCTCGAGTTTGAGGCCGCCGCGGCTGACATATTTGAGGTCGGAGCCGAGGAGGCGGATGGCGGCGGTGGCGGGGATAGAGGTGCCGGGCTTGTCGATGCGCTGCTCGTCGACTAGGACTCGGCCGGCGAGGATGAGAGCCTGGGCTCGTTCGCGGGAGGCGGCGTGGCCGTGGTCGACGAGGAGCTTGTCGAGACGGATCTTTTTGAGCGGCGGGAGGGGGCATGAGTGCTTGTTTGATTTTGGAGGGAGGTTGGGCGAAAAGCAAAGGCGGGTGATGCTGAGGTCCGGTTTTGGGGGCAACGGCAAAAGCGAAATGCTGGGATTCTTCCCGCCCCTCGGAATGAAACTGGGTGAGGTTACACTGGTACGGCTCAGAGATAAGGATTTATGGGTGCGGCATTTTTGATTTCGGCAATCTGCTTTAGATTCAGGTGCGTTCTATGTATAGAGAGACGGGACTTGTGAACTCGACGACACCCTCCGGACAAGATGACGCGACTCTGCTGGGGCTGGTGGAGGGCGGGGACGAGTACGCAATGGCGACGTTGTTCGACCGTTACTCGAAAGTTGTGTACTCGGTTGCGTTGCGGGTGCTGCGGGACCCCTCGTCAGCCGAAGATATTTTGCAGGAAGTGTTTATGCAGATCTGGCGCAATCCGGCGAGTTTTGTGGCTTCGCGAGGCAGCCTGGGAGGATGGCTGGCAGTGGTGGCCCGGAACCGGTCGATCGATGCGCTGCGAAGGAAACGGCCGAGCGAGCCAGTGGACGATATGGTGATGGCTTCGAATTACAACCTGGCGGTGGAGGCCGAGCGCAATAACCTGATGGAGAAGGCGCGCGCGGCGATCGTGCTGCTCCCGACAGACCAACGGAAGACGCTGGAGATGGCATTTTTTGATGGGCTGACGCACTCGGAGATTGCGGAGATGACGGGCGACCCGCTGGGCACGGTGAAGACGAGAATACGCAGCGCGCTGACGTCGCTGAGAAAGGCATTTACGGCATGAGCGACGAGCGGCGCATTACCTCAGAAGATCTGGCGCTGTTTGCCATGCAACTGCTGCCAAAGGAGGAGATGGCGGAGGTTGCTGCGGCCGTGGCGAGTTCGCCGGAGGTGCGTCGCGAGCTGGCGGAGATCCAGGGCGACCTGGCGGCTTACGCGCATACGGTGGATATGCACTCGCCTCCGGCGCTGACGCGGGAGCGGCTGATGAAACAGGTGGCGCGGGAGAAGAAGGCGATTCCCATCGACCGTGCTGAGGCGCCAGGGATTCAGGGAGGTGCGCGGAATACGGCCGCGCCGGGTCAGTTTTTTCTGAGCCAGCGGCTGCGTCCGTCGCGGACTCCAGCGAGGCGTACTACAAGAGTGTGAAGGAAATAGGTGGCAAAGATTATCTGGCCGAGGCGGAGACCGGCCCGCGCGGAGTTGTGGGGAAGGTGCTGCCGTGGGTCGGGTGGGCCGTGGCGGCGGGGCTGGCGGTGGTGACGGGCAATCTGTATCACGAGCGCGGCGATCTGCGCAGTGTGGCGGCTACGCAGGCGAGCAGGCTGGATCATGTAACGGCAGATGCGGCGGCAGCACGAGAGGTGCTGGATGCGATGACGGACAGCTCGGCGATGCGGGTGACTTTGACGACCAAGGGAGCGACGCCTCCGCTGCCGACGGGGCGGGCGACCTATGTGGCGAGCAAAGGCGCGCTGATCTTCCTGGCGAGTAACCTGGAGCCGTTGCAGCCGACGAAGACGTATGAACTTTGGCTGATTCCGGCGGGCGAGGGGCAGAATCCGATTCCGGCGGGGACGTTCCGGCCGGATGAGCACGGGAATGCGAGCGTGATTATGCCTCCGATGCCGAAGGGTGTTGAAGCAAAGGCGTTCGGAGTGACGGTGGAGGATGAGGGCGGCTCGTCTACGCCGACGATGCCGATTGTTCTGGCGGGCGAGAGCTGAGTTTGCCGGTGTGAGAAAAAGGTTACGACGAAAAAGAGCCATCCTTGCGGATGGCTCTTTGCTTTGGTGGTTCGAAGAGGGCTATGGGGCGGTGATGCGAACCGAGACTCCGTTGCCCTGGAGGGGGACGGTGGTATCGACGGCGTCGATGTCGGTGCGGATGATGGTCATGAAGTTGGAGTCGGGCGAGGTGACGTAGACTTTGCCGGTCGGGGTTCCGTTGGTGACGGCGAGGTAGTTCGGGTGGCCGTTTTGGTTGCCGGAGCCGGTGAGGCTGAGGGGGAGCGAGATGGTGGCGGTGACGGTGTTCGTGTTCAAGTTGATCACCGAGACCGAGCAGCTGGTGCTGGGGCCGGTGACTCCGGCGCCTGAGCAGGGAAGGTTGGGATTGCCGCCGTTGACCACGTAAGCGCGGCTGTCGGTCACATCCTGGAGGACGTAGATCATGCGCGGATTGATGCCGACGGGGACCGTGGCGAGGACGGTGCCGAAGCCGACGGCGTCGACGGGGTTGTTGGGATCGCAGTTTGGATTTGTGGGCAGGGCGTTGGCCGTGCAGAGGGGAATACTGATGATGCTGACGGAGCCGGGGTTGACGCCGTCGCCGGCGTTGGCGACGACCATCTCGTTGCGGACGGGTGCGAAGTCAGCCCAGAGGGGAGATGGGCCGACGACGATGGGGTTGGTTGCGCCGGAGGGGACGTTGTCGAGCTGGTTGGTCTGGGCGTTGATGACGCTGACAGTGCCATCGGTCTGATTCATGATGAAGGCGCGCCGGTTATCTGCGGTCATCACGCCGTAGACTGGCCCACGGCCGACGGGGATGGGATTGGAATCGATGGTGTTGCTGGCGGTCTCAATGGTGGAGACCTGTCCGAGGCCGCCGCTGTTGCTGGGAGTGATTGCGTAAGCGCGCGGGGCGCTGGCATTGCCGGTGACGTATATCGGCGTGAAGCCCGCGGGGATGGCAAGCTCCTGCTGGAGGTTGAGCGGCTGGCCAGTGAACTGGGAGACTGCCTGGAGACCGGGGTCGCTGACGTAGGTGTTGTTGCCCTGGGGAAAGATGCTGACAGGGTTGGCGCCGGGAAGGAGCGTGGTCTGGAGGATCTGGCTCTGGATAAGCGAGGTGCTGATGCCGAAGGTGGTGAGAGTGTGGTCGCTGTTGAGCGTGTAGCCGGTAGTGCCGTTGTTACTGAGGATGAGGTAATAGGGGTTCACGCCGATGTTGGCGGTGATGAGGATGGTGTCGCCGGAGAAGTCGACGAAGGTGACGAGGCCCGGGGTGGGCTTGAGCGGCAGTGCCGGTGGAGGAGATGACGACGGCGAACTTCTGTGGTTGGGCAGCGGGACCTACGGGATTGATGGCACTGACTACCGGGCGGTAGGTGTTGCCGCAACCCGCGATGGAGACCAGAGCTGTGGCTGCCAGGGCGAGGCCGGATGCTGACCGTAGGACCTGTGATGCGGACCGAGAGACGCGCCGGGTTGCTCGCGACTGAGTGCTTCCTTCTGCTTCGATTCTTGCTAAATGCAAAACTGCTCCCGCGATGGTGCTGGTGTTGGCTATGCTCAGGTTTGATTGTAAATCACTGCGGGAGATGAGATTGGCGATGGACGAGGAAATACAGCAGGATGTGTGGCAGAAAGCAATTCCCGAGGAGAGGGACCGGCTGCAGTCGCGGGTTTTGGTGGGGGTGGTGGGGACGTTGCTGGCTTTGGGGACCTTTTCCGTTTTACGACAGGTTTGCTCGACATGGGACGGACAGAGTATGGATGAACACATACTTCAAGCAGAGGCGGTTGGGATAAGTGTCATTTTTGCAGGCATTGTGTTGACATTGCGGGCTGCTACCGTGGCGGGAGCCTTCTTCGGGGGGATCATCTGCTTTCTTCTTCTTTCCGGGACGGCTTCTTCTCAATACGTTATTCGATCTGGACTGGCCCCTCTGGCGTTATTGTTCCTGCTTACGTTTATTGCTACGAAGGCGGGTCGAGCGGTGAAGGCCCGGGCCGGGCTCGCGGAGAAACGTCATGGCCGAAATGGGGCACAGGTCATAGCGAATCTTTCGATCGCGGCACTGGCTGTCTCAGGGCTTGGCCTTGAGCTGGTGATGGGTGGCGGGGTTTGCTGTGGAGCTGGTTACTACAAGGCATGGGTCTGGCCCGCGATGATGATTATGTGTCTTGCGGCTATGGTGGAAGCCACGGCAGACACGGTCTCTTCGGAGATTGGACAGGCTTTTGGTGGGCGCCCGGTCGTGCTGATGACGATGCGGAGGGTTGATCCAGGCACGGATGGAGGAGTAACGCTCGTTGGTGCGCTTGCAGGGATTGCTGGCGGAGTTATCGTGGCAGCGGTGGGAATGTGGGCGCTGAGGTTGAGTGTTTCTCAAGCGGGGATAGCGTTCTTTGCGGGGATTTGTGGCCTATTTTTCGACAGCTTTTTGGGAGCGACCGTAGAGCGGCGAGGCTGGATCGGAAATGACCTCGTGAACTTTTCTTCGACGGTGTTTGCAGCGGCGTTAGCGCTGGTGTCGCTGTGGGCCTTGGTTTGATACTGCCGTGAGAGTACTTCTAAAAGCAGGTCCTCCCGCTGCGCGGAAGGATGACAACAAGAAAAAAGAGCGACAAAACCAGAGCGTGGAGCAGCCCTAACCGTGGAGCCAGTCGATGTTGAGGTCAAGGCGGGAGGCGGTGTAGCTGATGATCTCGTGGACGTAGCGCATGGTGAGGTCGTAGTTGCTGATGTGCCCCAGGGCGGGGCGCGGTGAGGTATAGACTTCGAGGCCCGCGTCGTGGCAGAGCTGCTGGATGCGGAAGAGGTGAGTGCCGTCTGAGACGACGACGATATGGTGGAGGTTGTTGTCGTGGGCGATGGCGGCGAGGCGGTGGACCTGCTGTTCGGTATCGGTGGAGCGGGTTTCAGCGATGATGCTGCCGAAGGGGATTCCGTTGGCGAGTAGGTAGTCGCGGCCTACGCCTCCTTCCGTGTTGCCTGAGTCCTTGTCGGTGCCGCCGCCGAGGGTAATGACGAGAGGCGCGATGTGTTTGCGGTAGAGATCGACGGCGTGGTCGAGGCGGGCGTGGAAGACCGGGGACGGGCGGCCGGAGTACTCGGCTGCGCCGAAGACGGCGATCGCGTCGGCGGGCTGAGCGTTGTCCTGACTGGCGACGATGGCGATCTGGCGGTAGACCAGGATGCACCAGGCTGTGGCGACGAGCAGGAGCAAGGCGAGCATGCTGCGGAAGAAGAAACCGCGGCGCGTACTTTTGCGTCGCAGATTGGAGGCAGAGGTGACCATAAGCTCGAAGAAGTGCCTAGTGTACGGGTTGGAGACGAAGGAGCAAAGGCAAAAGCAGAATGCGGGGGTCTCTCCACTACGTCGCGCGATAAGCACCGCGCAACTCCGGTCGAGATGACGCATCTTTGAGGTTGCAAACGCCTAATGCTGGAGGGTAAGGGCGATCTCGTGGGTGGGGATGGCGCCTTCCCGGAGGATCATCCAGGAGTTGCCACCGCCGGAGAGGTCGACGATGGTGGTGGGGAGGGTGCGGGCGGTGGCGCCGCCGTCAACGATAAGGGGGAGTTTGTCGCCGAGTTGCTCGCGGACGCCGAGGGGGGTGGTGCACTCGGGGTGGCCGGAGAGGTTGGCTGAGGTAGCGGTGATGGGGAGGCCGAGCTGTTTGACGACGGCGCGGGGGATGGCGGCCTCGGGGACGCGGAGGGCGAGGTTGCCGGTGTTGGCGGTGACGCGGAGGGGGAGTTTGGAGCCGGCTTTGACGACGATGGTGAGTGGGCCGGGCCAGAATCTTTCTGCGAGGCGATCGAAGGCGGTGTCGATCTGGCGGGCGAGTTCGTAGGCCTGTGCGACCTCGGCGATGAGGAGCGAGAGGGGCTTGTGGCGAGCGCGGGTCTTGATCTCGTAGATGCAGTCGACGGCGCGGAGATTGACGGGGTCGACGGCCAGGCCGTAGAAGGTGTCGGTGGGGAGAGCGACGACGTTGCCGTTGTTGAGACTTCGGGCGACGTAACTGATGAGGGCTGGTTCGGGTTCTTCGGGATGAATGCGGAGAATTTCGGCCGTCAATTACTGACTCCTCGAGGGGTGGGGGGCACCCCTGACTTATTTTGTGCAAAGTATTCAATCGGTGCTACTTAGGTCCGGACTTGGAAGAGCAGATGCGGGTCGTTTCGATGCAAAGTATTCAAGACAGGCTGGTTGACTATGAACGAGATGGCACTTTTTTTCAAGCCACGGATCATTCTATGGGATGCGGCGGCGAGAGAGTAAACGGAGGTTGGGAATGTGTATAAAGGTAAGATTCTCGGATGGGCCAAGAGGTCATTTCGAGTAGGGCAAACGCGCGGGTGAAGCAGTTGCGGGCGGCGTTTGCGGGTCAGGCACGGCTGAGCAGCGGGATGGTTGCGATTGAGGGCGAGCACCTGGTGGAAGAGGCTCTGCGGAGTGGGATGGTACTGAAGACGGTGTTTGTGAGCGAACGGCGCGAGGTGCCGAAGACCGTGCCGCGCGGGGTGGAGATGCTGCGGCTGACTGACGAGGTATTTGGGAGTGTCGTTGAGACTCAGGCTCCGCAAGGGATCGCTGCGCTGATGGTGCCGCCGGTGTTTGGGCTCGACGATGTGATGGGAGTTGATGGGGCGCGGCGTTGATTCTAGTTGCGGCGGGGTTGCAGGACCCGGGGAATATGGGGACGCTGGTGCGGTCGGCGGAGGCTTTTGGGGCTACGGGGGTTTTGACTACGCCGGGGACGGTGAGTGCGTGGAATCAGAAGGCTCTGCGGGCTAGCGTGGGGAGTGTGTTTCGGGTGCCGGTGGTTTCGGTGCGGCATCTGAGTTGGGAGAGGTGAAGGCGCGTGGGGTACGGTTGATTGCTGCTGTCGGAGCTGAGGGTGATGGGGTGGTGGCTGCGGCGGAGATGGATTGGAGTGGGGCTTGTGCGGTGATGATTGGGAATGAGGGTGCGGGTTTGGCGGAGGAGTGGATGGAGATGAGTGATGCTCGGGTGACGATTCCCTGCCCTGGTGATGTGGAGAGTTTGAATGCGGCTGTGGCGGGGAGCTTGTTGTTGTATGAGGCGAGTCGGCGGAGACAGAGTTGGTTTGAAGGGCAAAAGCAAAATGCGGGGGTCTCTCCACTACGGCACGAACGGTGAAGCTGTTCGCGCCTCCGGTCGAGATGACGAACTTTATGGGAGAGTCGAAATTGGATTTCGTCTTACGTTGAAGAATTTACCCTGTAGGAAGAACGATGAGCTTGTTTGATACTTCGCCGACGAGGGCTGCTGCAGAGCGTGGGATGCGTGCGGCTCCGCTGGCGGAGAGGATGCGGCCGCGGACGCTCGACGAGTTTGTGGGACAGGAGCATCTGCTAGGGCCCGGTAAGCCGCTGCGGGTAGCGATTGAACGGGATGACGCTACTTCGATGATCTTCTGGGGGCCTCCGGGGACGGGGAAGACTACGCTGGCGAAGATTGTTGCGGAGAGGACTCAGGCTAGTTTTATTGAGTTCTCGGCGGTGATGAGTGGGATCAAAGAGATCAAGGCCGTGATGGTGGATGCGGAGAAGGCGGCTGGTTTCGGGTCGCGCACGATTTTGTTTGTGGATGAGATTCACCGGTTCAACAAGGCTCAGCAGGATGCGTTTTTGCCTTATGTGGAGCGCGGGACGATTCGGTTGATTGGGGCGACGACGGAGAATCCTTCGTTTGAGATTAATGCCGCGCTGTTGTCGCGGTGCCGGGTTTATACGCTGGTCGCGTTGACGGAAGAGCAGATCGTTTCGCTGTTGCGACGGGCGTTGGCGGATACGGAGCGCGGGTTGGGGGCTAGTGGCGTGAGTGCGGAGGATGATGCGCTGGCTACGATTGCTTCTTATTCGAGCGGAGATGCCAGGAATGCGCTGAATGCTTTGGATGTGGCGGCGAAGTTAGTCGTCTCTCAAGAGACAGGGGGGCGTGGGGAGAAGGTGATTACGAAGGCGCTGGCTGCGGAGGCTTTGCAGCGGCGGGTTTTGTTGTATGACAAGAAGGGCGAGCAGCACTATGACATTATTTCGGCGCTGCATAAGAGTGTGAGAAATTCTGATCCGGATGCGGCGTTGTATTGGCTGGGGCGGATGCTGGAGGCGGGTGAAGACCCGATGTATGTGGCTCGGCGGGTGGTGAGGATGGCGGTGGAGGATATTGGGCTTGCGGCTCCGGAGGCACTGAATTTGTGTTTGAGCGCTAAGGATGCGATGCACTTTCTGGGGCATCCGGAGGGTGAGCTGGCGTTGGCGCAGGCGGTGGTTTATCTGGCGCTTGCTCCCAAGTCGAATGCCGTTTATACGGCTTATGGGGCGGTGCAGGCGGATATCGAGGCTACGGCGGCGGAGCCTGTGCCGCTGCATTTGAGAAATGCTCCTACGAAGTTGATGAAGGAGTTGGATTACGGCAGGGACTATCAGTACGCGCATGATTTGGAGGGGCGCGTGGCGGATATGGAGTGCCTGCCGCCTTCGTTAGTGGGGCGGAGGTACTATTTGCCTACGAATGAGGGTCGGGAGAAGTTGTTAGGGCAGCGGATGGAGGAAATTTCACAGATTAAGGGACGAAGAGGAAGCCCTGACGTGGTAATTTAGCCGGACTTCATCTACTGGTCCGAGGTGCTTCTTGGAATCCTATCCGCCGGTTATTCCTTATCTGGTTGTGCCCGATGCTGTTGCTGCGATCGACTTTTACAAGAGCGCCCTGGGGGCGATGGAGATTGTGCGGCACCACGCGCCGGAGTCGACGAAGATTACGCATGCACATCTCGTGATCAATGATGGAAGCATCATGCTTTCGGATGATTTCTCGGAGGTGATGGGAGGCAAGCCTTCGACGCCACAGGCCCTGGGCGGGTCGCCGGTGACGATCCATCTGCAGATGGCTGACGTGGACCAGTTCTGGGAACGTGCGGTGGAGAATGGTGTGATCGTGACGATGCCGTTGGCCGATCAGTTCTGGGGCGACCGTTATGGGCAGTTTCAGGACCCGTTCGGACATAAGTGGTCGGTTGGGCACACGAAGATTTCGCTGAGCGAAGAGCAGTTGAGAGAGGCTGCTCGGTTTTGGTTCAAGATTTAAAGTTTAGTGGGCGTATTTGACGTTGCAGCCATAGGGACGGGTGCTCTCGACGGCTACGGATTTGCCGGACATGGCGGCATTGAGGGCATCGTTCAGGTAGTTGTCGGCGCCTTTTAGGTCGGCCTGGTCGGTTGTGGGTTTGTTGTCGATGGCGCCCTCGTAGATGAGCTTGCCGGTAGGGTCAATGACGAACATGTGCGGCGTGGTTTTGGCTTCGTAGAGGCGGCCGATAGCGCCGGTGGGGTCGAGGAGGACGGCGGTGGACGCTACGTGCATGCTCTTGATGTATTCGTTCTCCTGTGCGGCGCTCACGTAGCCTTGTTCACCGGGTGCCGAGGAGATGACGGAGAGCCAGACTACTCCTTTGGCTGTCCATTCTTTTTGCAGGTTTTCCATGCTGCCGCTCAGGTAGTGCTTCTGGTCATAGGGGCAGCCTTTGTTGGCCCACTCGAGGACTACGTACTTGCCTCGGTATTCGGAGAGGCTGTGCTGGGCGCCGTTTGAGTCGGTGCCTTTGAAGTCGGGCGCGGTGGCGCCGGGGACTACGGCGAGGGTTGGGATTGCGGTGAGGGCGAGGGTGAGAGCCAGTAGTTTGCGGTGGGACATGGTGGCGCCTCCACAACTGCTTTCTGGGGATATTTTGCGATGAGTTGGGCTGGGATGCAAGTTGGGGATGGGTAAAAACAAACAACGACAAGGGCAAACGCATTAGCAAGAACAAAAGCAGGTCCTCCGCCTTTGGCGAAGGATGACAACTAAAAACAACGGCAACAAAGACAAAAGCAAAATGCGGGGGTCTTCTCCACTGCGCGATGGACGATGATACTGTCCATCGCTTCGGTCGAGATGACGCTTCTATGGAGGAGCGAATGATGTTCGAGGAGGTTGGGAGCGGTGTTTGAGTTGGCTAGGGCATGGCGAGTAGGGCGGCCATGGTTTCGATTCCGTCCCATAGGTTTTGCAGGCGGAGGTTTTCGTTGGCTGCGTGCTGGTTGTCGTCATGGTTGGCGATGGGGACGCTGATGGTGCGGGTTTGGGCGGCTCGCTCCATGGCGTCGAGCGGGACGGTGCCGCCGGAGGTGGGTAGAAGGATGACTTTGCCGTGGGCAGTTTCTACGGCGTGGATGACGTCGGTGGCGATGGGGAGATCCATCGGAGTGCGCGAGGCAGCTTCGCCACCTTCGCCCTGGACCCATGCGACTTTCGGGTGGGCGAGACGCTGCTCGCGGGTTGCGGGGGTTTCGGTGATGAAGTAGCCCTGCGAGCGGATGTAGTCGATGACGCGCTGTTGCTGGGTTTTGGGGTCGATGCCTACGACGAGGCGGAGATCGAGGTTGGCGATGGCTGTGGTGGGTATGGCGTTGGTGGAGTGGGCTCCGGTTTGGCCGGAGGAGATGCCGTTGATGTTGAGGGTCGGCAGGTTGAGGAGTTCGAGGAGGTGCTTGCCGCCGCCTTCGGTGCGGCCGAGGGCTAATTCTTTACGGAGTAGATCGTCGTTGACGGGGGCTTCGGCGAGGGCTTTTTGCGCAACGGGGTCGAGGGGGACGATGCCGTCGTAGAAGTGCGGGATGAGGACGTGGCCGTCAGGGTCTTTCATGCCGGCGAGGAGTTGGACGAGCATGAGCGCGGGGTTGGGAGCCCAGTTGCCGTAGTGGCCGCTGTGGAGGGCGTGGTCGGGGCCGTAGATGGTGATCTGGAGGTGGGCGTCGCCGCGTGCGCCGAAGATGAGGGTCTGGCGGCGGGTCTGGTCGACGGGGCCATCGCAGACTAGCCAGATGTCGCCGTGGATGAGGTCGCGGTTGGCCATGAGGATCTGCTCGAGGTGGGCGGAGCCGGCTTCTTCTTCGCCTTCCCAGACGAAGCGGATGTTGGATTGGAGCGGGATGTGTGCGGCTTGAAGGGCGCTGAGTGCGGTGAGCTGGGCGAAGATGGCGGCTTTGTCGTCGCCGGCTCCGCGGGCGTAGATGCGGGGTTCGCCGTCGACCTGTTTGACGATGGGAGTGAAGGGCTGGCCGGTGTCCCACTCGGATGGGGTAACGGGCTGGCCGTCGTAGTGGGCGTAAAAGACAATGGTGCGTTTGGCTCCGGGAGTTTTGATCTCTCCCCAGACTACGGGTGGTGTGGTTGCAGGAAGGCCGGGGGCGGTGAGGAGTTTTGCTTCGGCTCCGCGCTGCTGGAGTTGGGCGACGAGGAATTCGGCGTTGCGGCGGAGGTTGGCTGGGTCGGCGGCTACGTTGGGGATGGCGAGGAAGTTGGAGAACTGCTGGGTGAGTTCGGATTGGCGTGGGGTGGTGTAGGCGCGGGCTGCCTGGGGTGGGGTGGTCTGGGCGATGAGTGCGAGTGGAGACGCAAGGACGACGGCGATCAGGGCTGAGTTCCGCTTGGGAGGCATGATGAGAACTTAGCATGCGGAGGGGGTTCGCCAAGAGACAACCACTGCTCAGCCGATCGCGTTTTTTCGGCAGCAGGCGCGATTATTTTTTGGTGTCTTTTTCGAGGGCTTCGAGGACGATGTCCTTGGTGAGAAGTTCGGGGAGGACATCGGGGGCCGAGTTTACGGGGGCAGGATAGATGACGTACGTAGGGACGCCGCTGCGATTGACCGCGGCCAGCTGCTGGGTGATGGCGGGATCGTACTGGGTCCAGTCGGCGCGGAGGAGGGTGACGTTGTTTTTGCTGAACTGGCGCTGGACGTCTGCGGATTTGAGGACAAGGCGCTCGTTGACCTGGCAGCTGAGGCACCACGCGGCAGTGAAGTCGATGAAGACGGGATGTCCGGCTGCTCGGGCTTGATTGAGCGCTTGCTGCGAGTAGGGCGCCCAGACGAGGTTGGTGTCCTTGGGCTGGTAGAGCGGGATGGCCAGGCCGAGTGCGGCGATCAGGATTGCGGCGATGGTGCTGGTCCAGCGGGCAGGCCACTTGCCGAGCACCCATCCGGCGATGGCGAGCATGAGGAAGCAACCCAGGAGGAGAGCGATGCGGTAGATGCCCTGGTTATTGCTCGATCCTCCGGCGTAGAGGGAGCCGTAGACGTAAGTGAGCCAGATGACGGTGGCGAAGAAGATGACGGCGGTGAGTTGTTTGAAGATCTCCATCCATGCGCCGGGACGCGGAAGGACGCGCGTCCACGCGGGTTGCAGGCTTAGGAGGAGATAGGGCGTGGCGAGGCCGAGGGCAAGTGCGGTGAAGATCGCAAATGTGATGGCGGCGGGCTGGGCGAGAGCGAAGCCGATGGCAGCTCCCATGAGCGGTGCGGTGCACGGAGTGGCGACGACGGTGGCGAGGACTCCGGTGAAGAAACTGCCGGTGTAACCCTGCTTTTGCGCGAGTTCGCCGCCTACGCTGGTGAGGGAGAGGCCGATGTCGAAGAGTCCGGCGAGCGAGAGGGCGAAGAAGAAGATGCCAGCGGCGAGGAGGGTGAGGAAGATGGGGGATTGAAGTTGGAAGCCCCATCCGGCTTGACTGCCTCCGGCGCGAAGAGCAAGAAGGACGGCGACGATGGTCCAGAAGGAGACCAGGATGCCGAGGGTGTAGACGAGGCCGTGGGCGCGGATGTGTTTCCGTTCCTGGCTGGAGGATTGCAGAAGGGCGAGGCCTTTGAGGAAGAGCACCGGGAAGACGCAGGGCATCAGGTTGAGGATGATTCCGCCGAGGAAGGCGAGGCCGATGGCGGTGAGAGTGGTGACGCTGGTGGGGGGGGCGCCGGGATTGTTCGCGTGAGCCGCGGGTGCGATTTCGCCTGGGACTACGGGCGCGGTGACATCGTAGGCAACTTTGTCGGAGAGTTTGAAGACGCCGTGAAGGGTTGCTGGGAGGGTTTTGAGGTCTTCGGGAGCGGCGGACGCGGAGGCGCACACCGTCGGAGAGCGATTCAATCTGTTGGGGAGCGGCGTTGGCGATCTGCTCTTCGTCGAAGGGATAGAACTCAGCGTTGGTCTCGCGCTTGCCAGTGATGAGGGTGAGGACGAAGTCAGTGGCGCCGCCGGCGACGGTGAATTTTGCGGCGGGTGGGAGAGGTTTGGGGATGAGGCTGAGGGCTTCGCCGAGCGCGCCTACGGGTTGAGCGGGAGCGGTGGCTGCGGGATTGACAGTGAGATTGAGGCCGAGGTGGGCTTTGCCGGGGATGCAGACCTCGCGGCAGACCAGCCAGTTGACGATGGCGTCGAGGTGGATGGGGCCGGGTTTGAGAGTGCTGGCTGCAGTGAGCTGGATGGGAAAGGCGACTTCATCCTCGTAGCCGAAGTCCATGAGCGGACCCAGAGGGAGACGGCTGGGGATGGGGAATTGCATGGGGCTGGAGGTGATTCCGTCGGGGAGGGTCCAGGTGACTTTAGGGGGCTCGCCGGAGTCGCCTGCATTGATCCAGTAGACGTGCCAGTGCTCCTCGAGCGTGAGGACGAGGCCGACCTGAAGGGTTCCGCCGGGGGCGATGTCTGGCGCGAGGGAGACGAGTTCGGCGGTGAGGTGCTGGGCTTTGACCGGGCCGGGACCGCCGTCTCCTACGACCTGGAGCTGGGCGTTGGCAGAGGGATGAAAGATCAGGGCGCTGGCGAGGAGCAGCGCGGAGATGGGCCGGACGATATTCATTCTTGTCAATTGTAGGGCTTGCGGGGACGGGGTTTGTCAGCGAATTGTTGCATTGCGATGCTCGACCATGATGCAGCGGTCCATGACGACGTGAATGCCGTTGGATTCTGCGCGGGCGGCGGCTTCGAGGTGGATGATTCCCTGCTGGACCCAGAGGTTGGGGAGTTTTAGCTGGATCATCTCGTCGACGATGGCCGGAATGAATTTGGGAAGGCGAAAGACGTTGACGATATCGGGTTTGATGGGGAGTTCGGAGAGGCTGGCGTAGGATTTTTCGCCCAGTACCTCCGAGATAGATGGGTTTACGGGGTAGAGCTTGTAACCGTGCTGCTGCATGTAGGCCGAGACGTAGTGGCTGGGTTTGGAGGGGACATCAGATAGGCCGATGACGGCGATGGTGCGGGGATTTTCCGCAGTGGTGGTACCGAGCATTTCGGGGATGAGATTGGGTTCGTTCATTGTTCGTGGCCTGAGGTGAGTTTATTTGTGCCATGCGTCCAAGCAGGCGGCGGAGGACGACGAGTTCGCCGAGATGGTAGGCGTTGTGGTCGGCGAGGAGCATCGCTTCGCGGAGAAGGTTCTGGCCGTCGCCCCAGCGGAAAGGCTTATAGAGATCCGCGGCAGGGTTTTCGATGAGGGACTTCGAAGCGTTTGAGATCGGAGCGGATGTCGGCGATGGATGGTCCCAGCTCGTTCGGAGGGAGGGCTTGGGAGATTTGGGCCAGTAGTCGTCGGGCCATTTGATGTGTTGGTAACCGCCGGTGGGTGGAGCGGAGAAGTTGAGGATGTCGAGCTGGGCAATGCGGAGATGTTCGAGGAGCTGCCATGCGGAGTAAGGCAGGTTTTCAGGCACTACCGAGCGGAGATTGGCAGGGAGGTCTTTGACGGCCTCGTCGAAGGTGGCGTGTGCCTGGCCTCCGCGGAGCAGGGCGATGAGTTGCTTGCGTACGGGCGCCTGGTCGTCTTTCGTGTGCGGTTTTTCGGCTGGCTTGGCTGCACTCATTCTCGTACTGGCCTCCGTGTCTTAGTCGTTCTCTATTGGATGCGGCGGAGGCTGGCGAGTTACAAGGAGCTTGAGAGTGATGGGGTCAGCGACGATTGCCGGAGGCTTCCAGGGTTGAGGTATCCGTGGAATCGGAGCTATCAATTTTCGAATCGAGGGCACGTAATTGGCTATCACTGTAGCGACGGCGGAAGCGTGAATTCTCGTCCTGGGCCTTTCGGCGATCGATAACGAACTTCTTCTTGAACATTTCATCCCCGAACTGAGCGAATGCGACGACGACGATGCAAAGGGCTGGAATCGCGAAAAGCAGAAGAATGCCGTGATTTGTCATGAGCCTTTCCTGGAGGGTTCCATCACATTGCCTTACACGTCGGCTGATGGATAACCACTTATTCGAGAATGACATGGGTGGTTTTGGGCTCGTATCCCCCGTTTGGGGCAGGAGAGGAAAGGCAAAAGCATAAACAACAGCAATAGCAGGTCCTCCGCCTACGGCGAAGGATGACAACTAAAACGCAACAGCGACGGCTAAGGCAACGACAGCACCGCAAATTAGGTTAAATCGTCGTCTGCGGTTTCCGCTGGGAAGTTGCCTTCGCGCCGCATGCGCAGATAGCCGCGGATGAAGGGCTCGAGATCGCCGTCGAGGACCTTATCGACATCACCTACTTCGACGCGGGTGCGGAGGTCTTTGGCCATGCGGTAAGGCTGAAGGACGTAGCTGCGGATTTGCGAGCCGAACTTGATGTCGAGCTTGGAGTCTTCGAGCTTTTTGCTGACTGCTTTTTTCTTCTCGAGCTCGTACTCGTAGAGGCGGGAGCGGAGAAGCTTCATGGCCTTCTCTTTGTTCTTGTGCTGGCTACGCTCGTTCTGGCAGCCTGCGACGAGGCCGGTGGGGATGTGAGTGATGCGGACGGCGGAGTCGGTGGTGTTGACGTGTTGTCCGCCCTTGCCGCCGGAGCGGTAGGTGTCGATGCGCAAATCATCGGGCTTGATGTCGATGACGATGGTGTCGTCGATTTCAGGCGAGACGAAGACGGAGGCGAAGCTGGTGTGGCGGCGCTTGGCGGAGTCGAAAGGCGAGATGCGGACGAGGCGATGGACTCCGGTTTCGCCGGAGAGGAGGCCGAAGGCGAAGTCTCCGGAGATGGTGAAGGTGGCGGATTTGATGCCGGCCTCGTCGCCGTCCTGAACCTCGTTGACCTCTACCTTGAAGTTCTGGCGCTCGCCCCAGCGGATATACATACGCATGAGCATCTCGGCCCAGTCCTGTGACTCGGTGCCACCTGCGCCGGGGTGGACGACGACGATGGCGTTGAGCGGGTCGGTCTCTTCGGAGAGCATGGTCTTGGATTCGAGCTTTTCGCTGAAGTCGATGAGCGCGGGGATTTCGCGTTCGAGGTCAGGCTCGGTGTTCTCGCCTTCGCGAGCGAGTTCGAAGTAAGCCTCGATGTCTTCGGAGCGACGGGCGAGTTCAGTGTCGTCGGCGAGGAGGGTTTCGAGACGTTTGCGCTCGCGCATGAGGGGCTGCGAACGCGAGGCGTCGGCCCAAACGGTGGGGTCAGAGATTTTTTCTTCTATGGTGGCTAGTTCGCGGCGGAGTCTTGCAGAGTCAAAGATACTCCCGCAGATCGCGCACTCTGTCGCGGACCGGGGAGTAGGAGTATTCGAGATCAGTAAGCATGGTACTAGTTTACGGCAATTTTCGGCTTGAAGGTGAAGAGCAGAGCGAGAGTGGTTACGAGGGCGCAGGCGTAGGCGAAGAGATCGCCGTAGCGGGAGTAGAAGGTGAGGTCGTTCTCGTAGCCGAAGTGGACGCGGATGCTGGTGCGCTGGTGGCGCGGCGCGGCAGCGGTGACTCGGCCGTAGGGATCGATGGCGGCGCTGACGCCGGTGTTTGTGGAGCGCAGGATCCAGCGGTGATTCTCGATGGCTCGCATCCGAACCATGTTGAGATGCTGCCAACCCGCACTGGTGTCGCCATACCATCCATCGTCGGAGATGTTGACCAGAACCTCCGCGCCATTTTTGACGAACTGGCGGACCTCGTCAGCGAAGATGGACTCGTAACAGACGAAGGTGCCGTAGGCGTGGCCGCGAAAGGGGAAGACGGTGCGCGTGGAACCGCGATCCATGTCGCCGGCGCCAGCGGTGAGCTTGCTGGCGAAGAAGAAGAAGTCCTTGAAGGGGATGTACTCTCCCCAGGGGACGAGATGGATCTTGTCGTAACGAGCCTGAGAGCCATCGGGAGTGAAGATGGCTGCAGAGTCGTATTTGAAGTAAGGGCGGTCGCTTCGTGAATCAGGATTTGGAACGATGCCGATGCTGCCGATGATCAGCAGTGCCTGGCTGGAGGCGGCAAGATCGATCATGCGCTGGTGGAAGTTAGGGTCAGTGGTGAAAAAGCCTGAAGGGGCTTCGGGCCAGACGATGAGGTCGGACGGCGTTGGGGCTGGGCCGGTAGGATTGCCAGCTTCGGAGGGGGTTTGCGGTCGGATGAGTAGGACGGAAGGCGTGCCGGGCAGTTCGGGAATGCCCAGGAGGTATCGTGCCGACGGGTAGCGACTGAGGTAGGAGAAGGAGTCGAGGAGTTGTTGGGTGGAGAACTGGGGGCCGGTGTTGGCGGCTCCGACCTCGATATTTTCCTGGACGAGAGTGGCGGTGGCAGCGGTGGGAGATGGCGGCGGAGTTGTGATGGAACGGAGGCCGAGGACGTAGAGAACGATAATGGCAACTCCGGTGAGAGTGAGGACGGGCCGGGTGAAGCGGCGCTCGCGAAGCCGAATGCGGATGAGCCAGAGGGCGTTGACAGCGGCGATGACGAAGGAGAGTCCGTAGGCCCCGGTGATGGGGGCGAGGCGAGTGAGCAGAGGGTTGTCGACTTGGGCGATGCCGAGAAGATCCCAGGGCAGGCTAGTGATGCGGGCGCGGGCGAGTTCAACGGCGACCCAGGCGAACGGGACCAGGAGAAGAGCTGATTGGCGGCCGAAGCGGCGATGAAAGGTACTGACTAAGGTTCCGAAGAGCGCGTGGTAGAGGCCGAGATAGAGGCAGAAGAGGATGAGGATGCCGGCGGCGATGGGTTTGTCGAGGCCTCCGTAGAGGTACATCGTCTGGTAGATCCAGTAGCAGTTGCCTAGGTACCAGACAAAGCCGCAGAGCGTAACCGAGGAAGGTTCCCTGAGAGACGGTAAGTGGATTTCCTGTCTTATTGTTAGCCAGGAGCGCCCATAGCAGCGGCAGGAGCGCGATCCAGCAGATGGCAGTGCGCCAAAGTTGGAGTGGGTCCTGCGATGGGAAAAGGTAAAACCTGAAGGACGCCGGAGAAGTGCGGCCATGGCCCAGAGGCGCAGGGGGAATTCGTCGCATGCGTTTGAAGTCTAACATTTCGAGATGCCCGGCTCGTAATTTGCATTGTTATTCGTCGGCTGGTTCGGAGATACAATCTACCGTGATGGATTTCGTTATTCATATCGTCGCGAAGATTGTGGTTCCGCTTTTCTTTTTTGGGATGGCAGGCTCCGCCGTAGTAATCGTCGTCAGCTTTGCAGAAGATCTGAAGGAGCTCTTTGAAGATGAGGAGTGACCTGAAGGGAACGAAGATCTGGCTGGCTGCCCGTGGGCGCGGCAAATCCGGACGCGGCGCGGGAGCGTTCCTAGTGAGTCCAATTGCATCACGGGGCCTGGATGTTCCGGCGGGAATGCTTTGGGTACCTAAGAAACGATAATGGCCTCTAAGCAAACTATCTCTTTGCCGCAATCCAACCGGGTCCGCCTGGTGGTGGCTTCGTCGGTGATGCTCACCTTTATCTCCTTCTGGCGGGCTGCGGCAATTGTTCTTAATGATTTGGGGTCTTCGGCCTTTTACGCGGGCGGCATTGCCGAGGAGGCGGTGGGCAAGGCCGCGCCGTGGTTCATCCTGGGCGTGATGCTGTTTAGCTTTGCCGTGCGTGCGGTCTACGTCGAGAGCTGCAGCATGTTCACGCGGGGCGGCGTCTACCGGATCGTAAAAGAAGCGCTGGGTGGGACATTTGCGAAGCTGAGCGTCTCGGCGCTGATGTTTGATTACATTCTGACGGGGCCGATTTCGGGTGTGTCGGCCGGGCAGTACATTGTTGGGTTGCTGAACGAGTTACTGCGGCTCTGCGCCACGCACCACTGGATGAGCAGGCTGGTGATGCATGCGGATGGAGCGGCGCGACAATTGCCAGTAGATGGAACCTCGGCTGTCATCGCAGGGCTGATTACCATGTATTTCTGGTGGCAGAACACCAAGGGAATCGAGGAGTCGAGCGACAAAGCCCTGAAGGTGATGAAGATTACGACGGTGATGGTCGTCATGCTGCTGGCGTGGGGGTTCTTCTCGGCGATTCATCAGGGCGTGCACCTTCCGCCCTGGCCTACGCCGGGCAATCTTCACTTCAGCGAGGACGCGCTCGGCTTTTTGAAGGGGACGGGATTTGCGCGGACGCTGGGATTGTTCGGCGTGGTGATGGCGTTTGGGCACTCGGTACTTGCGATGAGCGGTGAAGAGTCGCTGGCGCAGGTGAACCGTGAGATCGAACATCCGAAGCTGAGGAACCTGAAGCGTGCGGCAATTGTCATCGCCATCTATAGTTTCATCTTCACCGGCATCGGCACTCTGTTAGCTGTCATGTTGATTCCGGATTCGGTGCGGGTTCCGGTGTACCGCGACAACCTCATCGCGGGCATGGCGATGTTCATGGTGGGGCCTCTGGCGCTGCGGATCGGCTTCCGCATCTTTGTGGTGATCGTCGGATTCCTGATTCTGGGCGGAGCGGTGAATACGGCTATCGTCGGGTCGACGGGCGTATTGATGCGCGTTGCCGAGGATGGCGTACTGTCGGACTGGTTCCGCAAACCGCAACGGAAGTTCGGGACCAGTTATCGCATCGTGAACCTGGTTGCCGGGCTGCAGATGTTCACGATCATCGTCTCCCGCGGCAACGTGATCACGCTGGGTGAAGCTTATGCGTTTGGTGTGATATGGAGCTTCACGTTCAATGCGCTGGCGATGCTTGTCCTGCGGTGGAAATATAAGGGCGAGCGTGGCTGGAAGGTTCCATTGAACCTGCGATTTGGCAAGACGGAGATACCGCTTGGCCTACTTTGTGTATTTCTGGTTTTGCTAAGTACAGCGGTCGTTAACTTATTTACAAAGTCAGTAGCCACGAAAAGTGGACTTATCTTTGCGGCTGGATTTTTTATGATTTTTTCTCTCTCCGAGAGGGACAATAAGCGGAGACACGATCTAGCTACTCGTCAGCTGAAGGAACATTTTCAGCTGGAGCACCAGGATAATGTAGGTCGCGAAGCACTGGAGATACGTCCGGGTGCGGTCGTTGTGACGATGCGCGATGCGGCAGCTCCATTTGCGCTGAAGTGGGCGTTGACCCATACCAATACTGACGATCAGGACCTGGTGGTGCTGGCTGCGCGGATGATGGGTGCCGGCGGCCCGGAGTATGTGGATGCGTCGGAGCAGTTATTCAGTGAACACGAACAGATGCTTTTCACTAAGGCTGTCTCGGTGGCGGAGAGCTTTGGAAAACACATCTCTCTGTTGGTGGTTCCTGCGGGCGATATTTTTGCAGCGCTTGTGCAGACGGCTAATTCGCTGGACGCTGCCGCTGTTGTCTCGGGCCTGTCGACTAAACTGACGGCAGCCGAACAGGCCTATCACGTCGGGCAGGCCTGGGAGTCGCTACCTGAACCGAAGCGCCAGTTTACTTTCTATGTCGTGAAGCCGGATGGCGCTTCGCTGAGTTTCCATATCGGCCCGCACGCGCCGGCGATTGAGCCTCACGAAGTGCAATTGGTACATCGTCTCTGGCTCAATCTGCGACGCTCCCCGGAGATGCATAATCTGCATCACAGCGACATCTTGTCCTACGCTCTGACCCGCATGGCGACAGAGTTCGCGCGCGACAAAGAGGGCACGCTGAAGGACCTGCAGAAGTGCATGGAAGAGGGCCATCATCGTCATGGCCTGGGTGGATTGCGGTACGAGGAACTGGACGAAGTAGGACCGGTCTATACCAAGGATGTTCCTCACATGGACGCCAAAACTGAGGATGACAGCGCCACCACTTCTACAAAGGTGACCTAGTTTTATTATTTGCCATGGTGTAAGTTCTATCTGTATCGTTCTTTAATGTTAGGAACAACTAGGAACTGCCGCTTGCGTCCTGTCGCCGAGTAACTCAACTTATCGATATTTGAAGTGTTTTACGAACCGGAGGAACCAGTGGAAGTTAATAGAATTATTGCGGAGATCGACGCCCAGATACTGAAACTGCAGCAGGCGCGGGCGCTTCTGGCGGGGACTGCGTCGAATGTACGTGCCGGCCGGGGCCGCCCGAAGGGAAGCAAGAACGCTGCGCCAGCGGCACCGCGCAAACGCAAGTTGAGTCCCGAAGGCCGGAAGCGAATCGCTGACGCTATGAAGAAACGCTGGGCGGAGCGCAGAAAGCAGAGCGGCAAGAGTTAGATATTTGAATAACAGTCGAAGGGAAAGGCCGCCACTCAGCGGGTGGCCTTTCTTCGTCAGGTTGTGTTGAGGATTATCGAGTGATGATTACTTCCCGCAGACTGTCCTTTGCGAGAAAGAACCGGAAATTAGCGTACTCACTTAGCATGTTCTCGATTTTGCGGTTGTTATAGATATTTATTATCGGAAAGTTCCCTGCCTTCTGCATTTCAACCATATCCGTGTCGGTGAGGTGATATCTGCAGAAATGTGTCTTCGGGAGTCGATGTCTGATGGAAAAAAGCGAGCATCAGGCCACCAGGCTGCAGAACTTTGTGCAGGCGAGACAAGACAGGGCCCACCAGTGGCTCGGGTAGATAATCTGCTGTGTCCCAGAAGATAATGACATCGAAGACGCGGCCTGAAAAGTTGAGATTGGCCTCGAGGAAGCTGTCGATATCGAAGACCGGTTCTCCGCCCTCGGGCGGTGCGGTTCGCCATTCTGGTTTGGAGGCTTCTTCCACCAGGTTAGCCATGTAGATGCTGTGACCGAGTTCGGTGATGTAGTTGATATTGGTGGAGGAGGTGGGTCCGATGTCAAGGATGCGCAGCGAATCCTGCGATCGAAGGTGTTTCAATAACTCATTCCATCCGCTGGAGTGTCGAGGCACGCGGCCCGATGCACTTCCACGGGAACTCCCGAACTATCACTACTGCCGAAACGGCTAAGCATCCGCCTGCTTCCCTTTCTGGTTTATGCCTTGGGTTGTGAGAAAAGAGACGCATTAGCCGGAGCTGGCGCCGATACGATAGCGAGGCACAGGGGCAGGGGCCTGCGCTGAAGGCCCGGCCGTTTCCGAGGCGTTCTTCAGTTCCACGCGTCCGGTTAAGATGGCGCTTTCTTCGATGGAGAGCCTGCCGGCAAGAATGTCTCCTTTCACGACGGCGGACTGGCGGAGATCGACGCGGCCCGAAGAGGAGATATTTCCGGTGAGACTGCCGAATATGACGACTTCCTTCGCGTTGACAGTCCGCGCGAACCTGAGCGTTCGGACCAATGGTTAAGCGGCTTTCCGGGAGAGTCACGGTTCCCTCCACATCTCCGTCGATGTATAGGTCTTCCTGGCCGGAGAGCTCTCCCCGGATGATCACCGACTTGCCGATGACAGTAGAACCTTCTGCTGGCTTCATCAATTTTTTCTCCCCCGAATTCTTTGCGGCTTTCGATGCATCTTGCCCGAACTATACGCAAGCTCATCTTGCGAGGCAACCCACCCAAACTTTGGCGTCACTTTGGCGTCATACGTAAGATGACAGAAGAGTCTGACAATGCAGGAGAGAGGTGTGGGTTGGTAACAAGGGAATCACGAGCGCATCGGTTCGTTTTCTGCCGTGCGACTCGGACAAGAGCATCCGCAAAACCTCGAGGCTGGTGGGCATGCCATGTGGTTGTTATCCCTCCTTCTGATGCAGGCGATGGCCGGCGCGAACGCGGTGGGGCAGGTTTCTCCACGAGCAGACGGAGCGACAGAGAACGCGCTGCTGTCTGTTCCGCCGCGCTCCTGGGCTGCCGACGCCGCGGCCAACGAATTAGTGGCGCTTCATCATAAGAACTCCTATCTGCGATATCGGATGGAAACAACGAATGAGAAGGGCACGCAGGTTCGAGATGTGATCGAAAGCAAGGATGGCACGGTTGCGCGCCTGATCCTGAAGGATGGAAAGCCGCTGACGGAAGAGCAGGACAAGGCGGAGCGGCAGCGATTGACTGACATGGTCGCGTCTCCGTCGACGTACTTCAAACATGTGAAGAGCAGCGACCAAGAGAAGAAGATGGCGGACACACTAGTTCCCATGATGCCGGACGCGATGATCAACACCTACACGCCGGGGCAGCCGCAGTCGGGCAGGAACGGCGGCGCGCTGGAGATCGTTATGGATTACAAGCCGAACCCGAAGTGGGTTCCGCCGACCACGGAAGCGCAGGCTTTGACCGGGCTTGAAGGGACGCGTCTGGATCGATGCTAAAACCCGGTACCTTGTTCGGATGGAAGGGACGATATCGCATAGCGTCAACTTTGGCTGGGGAATGCTGGCCCATATCTATCCGGGGGGCAAACTGGTGATGGACCAGACCAAGATAGGCGACGATCGTTGGATCTTCACCGATTTTTCCATGCAGCTTAGTGTGCGCGCATTGATGGTAAAGACGCTCAACATCCGTTCCACGGCGAAGGCGAGCGGATTCCAGGTGCTCGAGCCGATGAGCTACCAGGACGCGATTCGCCTGCTTCTGGCGACGCCGCTGCCTGACCGGTAGAAGAGGCTCAGGCGGTAACCCGAGCCTTGGCGAAGAGCGTCTGGCGGCGAACCGTGAGCGCTTCGATGCGATCACGCTGTACTTCGAAGCCCCGGCCGACGGCTGTGGGAACGGTGATCTCTCCCCTGCGGCTGATGGTGACGGCCGGCTCGATGATGTCCTGCGCCCAGTAGCGGCTGGAGGCGGAGACATCGCCGGGAAGCGAAAAGTTTGGCAGTGACGACAGGGCGATGTTGTGAGAGCGGCCAATGCCGGTTTCGAGCATTCCGCCGCACCAGACGGGAATTCCGCGCTCTTCGGCAGCGTTGTGAACCGCAATGGCTTCGCTGAAGCCACCGACGCGTCCGACCTTGATGTTGATGATTCGGCAGGATTCCATGTCGATTGCTGCCAGAGCGTCGCGACGATTGCGAATGGATTCGTCGAGGCAGATGGGGGTGTGGAGACGCTTCTGCAGCATGGAGTGGAAATAAAAGTCGTCGTACCAGAGCGGTTGTTCGATCATGAGCAAATCGAACTGGTCCCAACTGGTGATGTGGTCGAGGTCCTTCATCCGGTAGGCAGAGTTGGCATCGCAGCTTAGCGTGATATCAGGCCAGCGCTTGCGAACGGCTTCGAAGATTTTGTTGTCCCAGCCGGGTTTGCACTTCAACTTTGATGCGCTGATATCCAGCGGCGAGTTCGGTCGTAATCTTATTCATCAGCTGCGGGAGCGATGGCTGGATACCGATGGAGACGCCGCAGGAAATGACGGTCCGGGTCCCGCCAAGAAGTTCCGCGAGCGAGATGCTCTCCACCTGAGCTTCGAGATCCCAGACGGCGTTTTCCAGCGCTGCTTTGCCATGCGATGACCTCGCACCTGGTGGAAGATGTGTGGACAGCTTCCGCCGCGCTCGATGTCGGCTTCTAGCAGTCGGGGGGCTGAGTTCGCTCTCGGTGATGAGCCATGCGGTGTCGATTGTCTCGTCGCTGAAGTACGGATGTTCGCCTGCAACGCACTCGCCCCAGGCGGTAAGGCCTTCAGATTCGAGCTCTATCAGGAGAATGCGGCGGCTGGTGGTCAAGCCGAAGCTGGTCTCAAACGGGTGAGCCAGCGGCAAATTGATCTCGCGCATGTGAATCGCATCGATGTTAAGCATGTACCGTCCCTGTCTTTCTATTGATTCAAGTATGCCGCGGCGAGGATTCGGCGCTGCCCAATTTTAATGCACGTTGTTACTCGATCAAAGTTTCATTCCACTCGCCAAGAAGAAAACTGCCGTTGCCTTGCGTGTCGCGGTCGTAGCCGACGACTGGCGAGGCCACTGCGAAATGCTGCCTGGAGGATCTCGCGGTTTCGGCTCTGCAGGTTTCGCGCCAGGTCTCGTTGCTGGGCGTCCTGCTTCCACTGGTAGATGGCGTGCGGGACGGTAACACGTTCCAGGATTTCCACTGTTTGGACTTCACCGCGCAGTATACTCGCCACCCGGCTGGAACGCAGCCACCATTCTGCATAAAGCCGGTCGGTGGGGAGGCCTCCCTGCAAGGGGGATGACGAGGGGCCGTAAAAATCGGGCTGGTAGCGCCGGATGATGACGCCCAGACGGGCAATATTGAGGTGGGCGTTGCGGATTTCCATGGGGTCGAAGGTCCATTCCATCAGACTGAAGCCGCGGGCGATGGCGTCGTCACGCTGGGCGAGCTTGAGCCGACGGCCGATCCCCTCGTTCCGGTATTGCGGCAGCACAGCCAGCATGTGCGAGTGGAGATAGGGTTGGCCGTCACGATAGCCGGGCAAAGACATGGCGAAGCCGATTTGGGTATCGCCGTCAAATGCGCCGATGACCTGGCCGCCGATGCGCTGCGCGACGATGAAGACGCGCCGGGGGATGACGTCGCCGTCGCTGTATCCCCAGACCTCAAGCTGGAGGACGACGCAGCGCTCGAACTGTTCGAGGGTGGTGAGGGGCTCAATGCGGATACTGCTGCGGGGGCTTGCGTTCATAGCGCTGGCGGCTCGCTGGTGGCGTTCTTTGCCTGATTCCATAGTCTGTCCAGCTCAGAGGGGGAGGAGGCAGCCAGAGCGTCTCTGCCGCCCGCTGCGGACTCCATGGCGGCGAAACGGCGGCGGAATTTTGCGTTAGCGGTCCGGAGCGCCGACTCGGGGTCGACTTTGAGATGCCGTGCCAGATTAACTGCGGTGAAGAGGAGGTCGCCGAACTCGGCTTCGACTTCTGGAGTGGGGTGTGCGCTGTGCGGTTGGGTCAGTTCTGCCTTCAACTCGCCGATCTCTTCGTCGAGCTTGTCGAAGAGGCCGTTTGCGTCCGGCCAGTCAAAGCCGACCTTCGCGGCGCGCGATCCCAGTTTTGCTGCCTCGAGGACGGCGGGCATGGCGCGGGGAATATCGTCGAGCATGGAACTTTTGGAAGTCGCGGACGATTTCTTCTCGGCCTGCTTGATCTGCTCCCAATTCCGGAGGACGGCGGTGGAGTCGGCAACCTTCTCGCCGGCGAAGATGTGAGGGTGGCGGCGGATGAGTTTCTCGTTCAGATTGGCGGCAACATCCTGGATGGTGAAATAACCGGCCTCGGAGGCCATCTGGGCGTAGAAGAGCACTTGCAGGAGGAGATCGCCGAGCTCGTCCTTCAGATCGGGCCACGCGCGGCGCTCGATCGCATCGAAGACCTCGTAGGTCTCTTCGAGCGTGTGCCGCTTGATGGTGTCGAAGGTCTGTTCGCGGTCCCAGGGACAGCCATCGGGGCCACGCAGGCGCGCCATAATTGCAATCGACTCTGTCAGTGGATCTGGCAAAGCATCCGGTTGGGGCTTTGCGGGTGCGGAAATCGCCATAGCTTCAACTCTACCCGATAGAATCGCCTCCCGCAGGAGTCCGAAATGCATTATGCTTTGCAGAATCATGGCATCAGAGCGAGAAATAAGAACGCAACCGAAACGACGCAGAAGTCCGTGGGTTCTTCTGCTTATTCTGCCTTATCTGGCGCTGTGCTTCCCGCAGATTTATGCCCGGTCCGCGCCTGCTCTGTGGGGCTTTCCCTTTTTCTACTGGTATCAGTTTTTTTGGGTGATCGCGACGTCGGCATTGTTGGGAATCGTCTACCGCAAACTAAAGAGCTAGTGCTGAGGCGAGGACTGGCTGACAGAGATTGACAATGCTGACTCTGCCGCCTGGGAGAGAAGAGACGACGCGCCGGCAGCATTCCGGGCGCGTCGCCTTGCAGGTGGGTCTTTCCATGCGGATTGTCGTGCGGAAATTCGGTTCGAAGGGCCTACTGGCCGCTTGGCCTTGACGCACTCGCGGTGGACGGCTGATCGCTCATGTTCGAGAGCAGCTTGATGTCGACGCGGCGGTTCTTGGCGCGACCGGCGGCAGTGCTGTCGCTGGCGACTTGCTGATCCTTGCCAATGCCGACGAGGTAGAACTTGTGCGGAGGGATGTTGTATTTGCTCTGCAGATAGTTCGCTACGGCATCGGCACGACGCTGGCTAAGCTGGTAGTTGTAGTTGGGATCGCCAACGGAATCGGTTCCGCCAGTCAGTTCGAGAATGTAGCCACGCTTGCTGGTCAGATTGGCCGCGAGATCGTCCAGCTGCTGCTTGTCAGCCGCGGTGAGGACGTACTTATCAAAAGCGAAAGTTACGCTGACGTCAGAGAGCTGTTTGTAGTTGTCGAGATTGGCGACGACTCCGCTCAGGCTGTCGACCCGGTTGTAAGCCTCCTGGGCGGACTTATTCGCGGAATCGGCAGACTGTCCGGCTGCGAGAGCATGCTGATCGGCGGTGTTTGCGGCGGTCTGGGCGTTGGCGATGCCAGCCTTCGCGCGCTCGTCGGTATCGACAATGTAACGATGGTCAGCGGCGGTCTTTGAGTCCAGATCGTTAGTCTGCTGAATGATGGGGGTCGTCTGTGAACGTACGTAGTTCTTGGTTGAGCATCCGGTGGCGCAAGCAATGGCAAGGGCACTGGCAACGGCTGCCGTAAAGGCAGAATTCATTTTCATGACCTGGGGATAATTGGTGGAACTCATAGGTTCACTCTCCTCGTAAAGGTGCAGCAACTCTAGAAGTGACAGCAATCGCGTTGCCAAACACTGCTTTCCGGTAATATGTTTATTTTCTATGGTTTGCGTCCTTAGCCAAAGAAACCACTCGGCTTGTTTCGCTGGGATGCCGGGAACTTTTGATGGGGAGACGCGTCAAATCTACTGAGCAGGCGATTCCATAATGCACATGGGTTGAGCGGCTACACTGAGGTGCGAGGCGCGCCCAAATGCACGGTCTTGTCGCCCCGTCAGACAGCATGGATCTCCAACAGAAAATTCGAACCCTTCCAACCCAGCCCGGATGCTACCTCTACAAAAATGCAGAGGGAGAGGTTATCTACGTCGGGAAGGCGAAGAACCTCCGGGCGCGGGTGCGCTCGTATTTTCTGGAGGCCTCGCAGGCGAATGCGAAGACCGGTTCGCTGATGCGAGAGGCAGTCGACGTGGAGTACATCACCGTCGCGAATGAGCATGAGGCGCTGGCGCTCGAAAACAACCTGATAAAGCAGAAAAAACCGCGGTTCAATATTCTTCTGCGCGACGACAAGACCTATCCGTACATCAAGCTGACGATGAACGACCGTTATCCGAAGGTCTTTGTTACGCGGCGGCTGCGTAAGGATGGCGGAGCATATTATGGGCCGTATTTTCCGGGCAACCTGGCTTACAGGCTGGTGGACCTGATTCATCGCAGCTTTCTGATCCCGAGTTGCAAGGTGGATCTGTCTCGCTATCATCCGCGCGCGTGCCTGCAGTACTACATCAAGCGCTGCCTGGGGCCCTGCGTCGAAGGTTTGACGACGCCGGAAGACTACCGCGAGACCGTGCGTGATGTGCAGCTTTTCCTTGAGGGGCGGCCCAGCGAATTGGAACACTCCCTGACGAAGCGAATGGAAGCAGCAGCGGTAGCCGAGCAGTTTGAGCTTGCGGCGCGGCTGCGGGATCAGATCGTCACCGTGCATCAGATGCAGGACAAGCAGCGCATGGCGACCACAGATAACGAGGATGCGGACGTCTTTGGCTATCACTACGAGAACGAGATGCTCGCGGTGAACCTGTTTCACATGCGCGGCGGCAAGATGGTCGACCGGCGAGACCTCTTCTGGGAAGACCTGCCGGAGTCTCTGCTGGACGCAGTGACGGAGGCGGTCTCCGAAGCAGACGAAGCCGAGACGATGGCACGCATGGAGCCTGATCCAGCGGCGCCTGCACCTGAGATCGGCGAGGGGATTCCGGTTGTTCAGCACTCCCCTGTGTCGGATCTGGGAACTGGATTCAGTCCGGCGGCATTCTTTTCTGCGTTACTGAAGCAGATCTATCTCGACCAGAACTATGTACCACGGTCGATCCTTGTTCCGGTTGAGTTTCCGGATCGGGCTCTTCTGGCAGAGATACTCAGTGAGCGTACGGGCCGGCGGGTTGAGATTCTCACTCCACAACGTGGGGAGAAGCGCTCTCTGGTGGATCTGGTGTGTCAGAACGCAAAGCAATCCTACGATCAGCGCTTCCGCGTGTTGCAGCCGGGGATGAAGGCGATCCAGGAGGCGTTGCAGGACGCGCTGACGCTCGAAGACCTGCCGCGCCGGATCGAGTGCTTCGATATCTCGCACATTCAGGGCGCCGAGACGGTGGCCTCGATGGTGGTGTGGGAGGACGGCGCGATGAAGAAGTCCGACTACCGCAAGTTCCAGGTGAAGACCGTCACCGGAGTCGACGACTTTGCAAGCATGCGCGAGGTCGTTCATCGCCGCTACAAGCGGCTGCTCGAGGATAAGAAGCCCTTCCCTTCTCTCATCCTGATCGATGGAGGGCTTGGGCAATTGCACGCGGCGAACTCGGCCCTTGAGGAGCTCGGTGTGACGCTGCAGCCTTTGGCCTCGATAGCCAAGCGCGAAGAGATTATCTACGTCTACGGGCAGGAGAACGAGCCCGTTGTGCTCGACCGGCGTTCTCCGGTGCTTCACCTGGTGCAGAAGATTCGCGATGAGAGCCATCGCTTTGCTGTCTCGTACCATCGCAAGCGACGGGAGATGCGCGATCGCGATAGCGAGCTGCTCTCCATTCCCGGCGTTGGACCCAGGACGAGACAACGATTGCTGGAACACTTCGGCAGCGTTCGCGGAATCAAACAAGCGACGCCAGATGCGCTGACTGCGGTTGTCAACGCTGCGACGGCGGAGAAGATTCGCAGTCACTTTGCCGGAGAGACCACTGACCGAGCGATTCTGCCTGTGTTGAACTAGCTGGCCCGCTGACCGTCACGTTAGTGACCGTCACGTTAATAGACCGTCGCGTTAATATTGATCGCCGTAGGCCGAGCCGGGCACTGCGCCGCCAGTCTTGAAGGTATTGCAGGCGGCAACGGTTCCCTGCTGTAGGCCCTGCTTGAACCACCCGATGCGCTGTGCGGAGGAGCCGTGAGTAAAGTTCTCAGGACTCACCGCTCCGCGCTCCATGCGCTGCAGATGATCGTCACCAACGGCCGCGGCTGCCTGAAGGCCCGCTGCGATGTCGGCATCGTGGACGATCTTGCGCTGCTCGGTGCTGTGCGCCCAGACTCCGGCGAGGCAGTCTGCCTGTAGCTCCAAATCGACCGAGAGATGATTTCTCTGCGAGGGATCCTGGCCGGACAGATGGCGTACCTGTTGTTCGATGCCGAGGATGTTTTGCACGTGGTGACCGAGTTCGTGGGCGACCACATAAGCCTGGGCGAAATCTGCGTTGCTGCCGCCAAGCCGCTTCAGTTCATTCCAGAAGCTGAGATCGATATAAACCTTCTCGTCCGCCGGGCAATAGAACGGTCCGGTCTGTGACTGGGCAGTTCCGCATCCGGAGTAGGTATAGCCATCGTAGAGAACGAGCTTTGCGCGGCGGTAATCGCGGCCAGTTTGCTCGGGCAAAAGCGTCTCCCAGGTTTTTTGCACGTCATTGAGCGTCCAGGAGACGAGCTCTGCCGGACGATCAGAGCCCGGTGCCACGGGTCCTGTCCTGTCGTAGGGCTGGTTCGCCGTGGAAGGATTGGAGGCTACAGCGCCGCCACCGGCGAGATAGCTGCCGATATAGTTGCGGCCAGTAATCAGACTGATGACGAGCAGAACGATGAAGCCGATGATTCCGATGCCGCCGCCACCGAAACCGCCACCGCCGGAGCCGCGCCGGTCTTCGACATCATCGCTTAGTCCACCCGGTGTCCAGTCCATGATTTACCTCACCCCATCGAGACACAGAATCGCTGTATCGGTATGTTACCCTCCGAAGACCGATGCCGAAACCCAGGTCCGAGCTGCCCCGCGTTCTTAACGCGTCTCACGCCACGTCGATTGTCGTCGGCATCATCATCGGCAGCGGTATCTTCCTGGTGCCTCGCGAGATGATGGCGGCGGTGGGCTCATCACGCGCGGTTTATGCGGTGTGGATCGTCGGCGGCCTGCTCTCGCTTTTCGGCGCGATGACCTATGCCGAGATTGCGGCTGCACATCCTCGTTATGGCGGTGAATACGCTTTTCTGCGCGAGGCTTACGGCGACCTGGCCGGGTTCCTTTACATGTGGACGCAGATCACGGTGGCGAAACCGTCTTCGATGGCTACGATTGCCGCCGGTCTGGCGAGAGTCCTGGGAACGTTTGCGTTTCTCAGTTTTTTTGCGCGGCCGGCAATTGGGAGTCTGCTTTGGAGCCAGGTTTTCGCGATTGCGATGACGTGGCTGATTACGGGGCTCAACATCATTGGAACGCGAAAGTCCGCGAACGTGCAGCTTCTGCTGACGTGGCTCAAAGGCCTGTTGATTGTTGTCATCGCCGGCTTCTGTTTTGGAGCAGCTGGGCATCATGGCTCATGGCACAACTTCGCTACGGAGTTCATGGGGGCGCGTGGCGGATTCTCCGGTTTCATGATTGCGCTGGTTGCGGCCCTGTGGGCCTACGATGGCTGGAGCGATGTCGTGACAATGGCTGGGGAAGTCGAGCGGCCGCAGCGTAGCATGCCTGTTGCACTGGTGGGCGGTGTGGCGATTGTGGGTTTGCTCTACATGCTGACCAATGCGGCTATTCAATATGTTCTGCCTGCGGCAGCCATTGCAGCCGCGGATCGCCCGGCGGCCGACGCGATGCGAGTAGTGGCTGGAAACTGGGGAGCTACGCTGGTCTCCATCGGCATGGCGGTCAGCATCTGTGCGACGTTTGTTGGATCATCCCTGTCAGGCGCTCGCGTGCCCTTCGCGGCAGCTCGCGATGGCCTCTTCTTCTCAGGGCTAGCCCACGTCAATCGACGCTTCCAGACACCATCGAGCGCCCTGATCCTTCAGGCAGTCCTCAGTAGCCTGTTGTTACTCGCAATCGGAAGATTTCAAGCACTCTTTTCACTCGCCATCTTCAGTGAGTGGCTCTTTTACGCCCTCACAGCCAGCACAATCTTCGTCTTTCGCCGCCGCGAACCAGCCGCCACTCGACCCTACAGCATCTGGGGATATCCTATAGTGCCCGCTCTCTTTATTTTGGCGGCTGCGGTGCTGCTGGTGTTTTCCTTTGCCGATCAGCCGCGGAATTCGCTGATCGGGTCGGCCATCATTCTGCTCGGCATTCCGCTGCATTATCTGTTGCAAAGAAGATCGGCCTCCTCAACCGGGACCGGTTAGAGTCCCGTTGAATGGAGCGGTTTCGCAATCATCTGATCCCGCTGCTCGTGCCACTGACGGGCCTGGGCGATGCAGATGAAGTGCAGCATCATAAACAGGGGCACGGCGAAGGTTGGGATCAAGCTCATCGGAAGCACAGTCATCGCGCTGGTTGGGATGCCGTGCGGGTTGATGAACCGCGAAGCCACGCCCATGCCAACTGCATTGACCAGATCCGTGATGCCGAGCAGTTGCCAGAAGATGAAACTCTTCCGGAACCGGGGATTGGCAAGGTTCAAGGCAACGAATGGTGCCGTAAACCCTATCGCGATATCTCCCCAGCCTGCAGGCAGCGCTAACTGACCCGGCAGAACGCCGTAGCTATACAGCGCCAGGAACACGAAGCCTGCAATTCTCCATGCCTGGATATAGGTCAGCGTGCTGGGGTTGAGAGACAACAAAAACTGCCGGAATGGTTGCGACGCCGCCGCCCATACGAGAAAGATGCCGATGGGAATCAACGCCGCTAATCCAAGCGGGAGCGGAGGCTGGTCGGGGCCGGTTCGGTAGAGGTGCAGGGCCGAAGCGGCAACGGAAAAGAGGAACCACACCAGGATGAGACCAGTCGTGAGCTTTGCATAGTTTGCGTTTTTCACAATGATTCTCCTTTAGTCGGTAAGTGCGTTCGCTATGGATTGAGTCAGCTTAGTAAGCTCGTCCGAGAGTTCGTTGCCCAGCTGACGACGTAGTTGTGTCTGCGCTTTCTGCCAATGAGGCAAGGCCCGCTTGAATAAAGTTTTGCCTGCGGTGGACGGGCGCATTCGCCATTCCCGCCGGTCTTTGCCACGCCGCTTCGTTATCCAGCCAGATCGGCTCATAATGGCGAGCGTCCGAGTGAGCGTGGTGCTATCCATCGCCAGAATCCGCGCCAGTTCACCTTGAGTGATCTCTCCCGCAAGCGAGAGCGTCTGCAGGATGGTGAACTGGGTTGCACTCAGGCCAGCCGGGCTCACAGCCTGCTCGTAGAGTTGGGTAATGGCGCGCGATGCGCGCCGAAGGCTGGCGCACATACACGGCAGAGCGGGAGTGGTTGGGCCTCGCCATGCCCATTAGATGCATATACATCTATTGGATTCAAAAAATATTCAGGCGAGCAATCTCGCATCGGACAGGGAGATTCTAGCTGCGGTTTTGAATGACGCGCTCATACACGCGCACGTACTCGGCCGCCGGCTTGTCCCAGGAGAAGTCCTGTGCCATGCCGCGCTTCATCATGGCGGTCCACTCCTCTTTGTTGCGGAATGTCCCCAACGCGCGCTGCAAGGCAGACCATCAGATCGTCCGGGCTATATCCCCAGAACTTGAAGCCGTTGCCACCGCCGTTGGGTTCCTCATCGATGGTGTCTGCGAGTCCGCCCGTGGCACGAACCACCGGAACCGTGCCGTACTTGAGACTGTAGATCTGGTTCAGGCCACCGGGTTCGTATCGAGACGGCATCAGGAAGATATCCGCGCCGGCCTCGATCTTGTGCGCCATCACGTTGTCGAACTTGACTTGCACACGTACCTTCTTCGGGTGACGGGCGGCCATCTCGCCGAGCAGGCGCTCGTAGTACTCCTCGCCGTTTCCAAGGATGACCAACACCATGTCTTGCTGAACCAGCTTGTCCATGATGTCGACGATGAAGTCGAAGCCCTTTTGCGTGGCGAAGCGCGACACCACTCCGATGACAGCCGTCTCGTCGCCAACGCCCTCGAAGCCGAATGCGTGCAGGAGATCGCGGCGGCACTCGCGTTTGCCCGCGAGATTTGCAGCCGAGTAGTGAGCAGCGATGTGTGGATCGGTCGCTGGATTCCACTCGTCGTAATCCACTCCGTTGAGGATGCCGAAGAGATCGCCTCTCCGCTTGCGGAATGTATCCTCGAGGCCGTTGCCGAACTCCGGCGTCTGAATCTCTTCAGCGTAAGTCCGGCTCACGGTGGTGATCGCATCGGCGTACACGACGCCGCCCTTCAGAAAGTCCACCGTATCGTAGTGCTCGAGCTTGTCGAAGGTGAACATATCCCAGGGAAGCAGGAGCGTCTCCATCGTTCGCGGCGGGAACCAGCCCTGATAGCCGGCGTTGTGAACTGTGAGCACGGCGGGAATCTGACGCAGAACGGGATCGAAGTAATAGGTGGAGCGCATCAATACGGCCACCATCGCGGCCTGCCAGTCGTGAACGTGAAAGACGTCGGGGATGCCGATAGCCTTGGAAGCTTCAATAACGGCGCGACTGAAGAGGCCGAACCGTTCGGCGTTATCGGGGTAGTCTCCCGAGGGCGTGGCATAAAAGCTCTCGCGGTCAAATAACTCAGGGCAATCGACGAAATAGGCCTGCACGCCATCGTTCACGCCGCCATTCAGGATTCTGACAAAGCGGTTGTACGACGGAAACGGAATGGTCACGCTGGGAAGAACGACGGGAGGATCAGGAACGGCCTTGGCGACCTGGCGGTAGTACGGGATAAATACGCTGACCTTATGGCCCATCTTGACCAGAGTTCTGGGGAGCGCACTGACCACATCTGCGAGGCCCCCGGTCTTGGCCCAGGGAGCGCACTCCGATGCTGCAAACACGATATGCATGCTGTCGTCCTTTTCTATTCAACCAAACCGTTAGTCTATAAGAGCCAGCGGCAAGTTACACACTATTGGATGCAGATGAAACAGAAGCCAAAACTCGGCCAGAACTTCCTGGTGGATGATGCTGCCCGCCATGCCATCGTCGACGCTCTGGGCGATGTTGGCAAGCGGACCGTCATTGAAATTGGCCCGGGTCATGGCGCGATTACCGAGATCCTCGCCGGGCGCGTCCATCGACTGATTGCGCTGGAGCTCGACCGCGCCCTGGCTGCTGAGTTGACCTTCCGGTTTCGCGAACGGCCAGAGGTGCGGATCATCGAGACCGATGTGCTGAAGACCGATCTGCGGGCACTGGTCGCCGAGGGCGAGACCGTCGATGTGATCGGCAATCTGCCCTACTACATCACCTCGGAAATATTGTTGAAGCTTTTCGCTGCCGGAAGTGCCGGGCTGGTCTCACGCGCCGTCCTGATGATGCAGCGGGAGGTGGCGGAACGTGTCGCTGCAGCTCCCGGTGTACGCGACTACGGGTTGCTCTCGGCGACAGCTCAGATGAACGCGCAGGTCGAGAACCTGTTTACGCTTCCGCCCGCTGCGTTTTCGCCACCGCCGGATGTCTACTCGACGGTGCTGCGGTTGCACTTTGCTCCGCGCTTTGAGGAACTGGGTGTCGATCCGCCGGGGTTCGATGCGTTCCTCAAGCAGTCGTTCGCGCAAAAGCGAAAGACTCTGCAGAACAATCTCCGTGCCGCGGGATACTCCGCCGAACAGCTCGCCGCCGCGTGGCCGCCAAGTGTGCCCGCACAAGCTCGTGCGGAGGCGCTGGATCTGGAGCCGATGGCAGAGTTATACCGTTCGCTTGGGCGTCTCAGACATCAGTGATTGTCCGCCGACACCTGCTCCAGCATCTTTTGCGCCTTCACACGCACCCTTTGAATGAGCGCGCCATCGTCGGCGAGAGAGGCCAGCACAGGAGCGATCGTTCCCAGTTCAAGTGCTCGCCCGGCTTCAAGCTCTTGAGACAGCGAGATCATCTCCGCATCGAGCCCGAGCCGGTCATAACGGTGCAGAAACTCGAGCCTCCTGCCCTCATCCATGGTGTAGGCAATGGCGAGAAAGGTGTCAGTTAGCGCTGCAATGGTCTTGTTTTCCGAGTAATTGTAAGTGCACGAACCTGAACCATCCGGCCCGGTGTAGGTGAGGGTCTTCTTGCCGGTGTCGGCGATGTTCTTCGCCTTGGAGGCACACTCTATGTCGAAGTGGTTTACGGCGCGCGCGTCCTTGAATATCTTGCCAGTTGTCGCTGATGTCAGATGGATTGGACGATCGATGTGCTGCGCAGCCTGGCCACGCATTGAGTTCAGCGTGGCAGGAATCTCGGCTTGATCCGCCTCGTAGCGGCCGGTGCCGTCCTCGGCGACATGAAGGGTAAACTTCGGAACGGGAAGGCCGGGACGCTGAAATTGGAAGGCGACCTCGGAACGCTTGCCATCCGTCGTGGCGTTTGGCGGCGCGGCAGGCTGTGCAAATCCTGGCGTCCAGCAGACCGGCAGCAAGAGAAGGAGAACGCGGGTGGCTGCCTTCATCTGCGCGCGCCCTGAGCTTCGAGAGTCTGTGCGGTATGGATATGGCAGATCGCAATCGCAAGAGCATCGGCGGCGTCCGGCGAATCGAAGGCATTTTCGTTCTCGAGCAGACGCCTGACCATGAATTGCACCTGCTCTTTGCCGGCGAGCCCATACCCGACGACAGAACTCTTGATCGAGAGCGGCGCATACTCCGCCACGGGCAGACCGCAACTGGCTGCCGCCAGCATCGCCACGCCGCGAACCTGTCCAAGCTTCAGCGCCGACTTTGCGTTGGCCGAGAAAAAGACCTCTTCGATGGCGACGATCTCCGGCTGATGCAATGCCAGAAGGCCGGTCAGTTCCGCATAGACCTGCGCGAGCCGCTGGGGCGTCTTTTCTTTCTTGCTGAGCCGGATCGTTCCCGCGGCTAGATGAACAAGGCGCGGCAAGCGGGCGTCGCAGTCCACCTCTACCACTCCGTAGCCGGTGAACTCGGTTCCGCAATCAATGCCGAAGACTCGCATGGGCGAAGTTTACTTCATCCGGTCGTGGGTCTGGACTATCAAGGTTGAGTCTGCCTAACGGGAGATTCCCTCAAGCGGCGAACTAGCCGTCGCATAAAGCTTGCGCTGCATTCTTCCTGCAAGAAATGCCTGCCGGCCAGCTAAAACGGCATGCTGCATCGCTTCAGCCATCAAAAGCGGGTCCTTGGCTGCGGCAATCGCCGTATTCATCAGCACGCGCATCGAAGCCCATCTCCATCGCAATAGCCGCATCGGAGGCTGTTCCGACGCCTGCGTCCACGATGAGGGGCACTTCGGTGATCAGCTCGCGCAGGATGCGCAGATTGGCTATGTTCTGTAACCCGAGACCGCTCCCGATAGGTGCACCAAGTGGCATCACCGCTGCTGCGCCTGCGTCGATGAGGCGCTTCGCGAAGACGATGTCGTCCGAGGTGTAGGGCAACACGGTGAAGCCCTCTTTCACCAGTACTTTTGTCGCCTCCAGTGTCGCCTGAATGTCGGGGTAGAGCGTCTGCTGGTCGCCGATGACCTCGATCTTGACCCAGTCCGACAGACCTACCTCGCGCCCCAAACGCGCTGCGCGGATAGCCTCGTCGGCGGTATAACAGCCTGCGGTATTTGGAAGGAGAAAGTAGCGACGCGGATCGATGTAGTCCAGCAGAGATTCGCTTGAGCGGTCCAGATTCACTCGCCGCACCGCGACCGTCACCATCTCGGCGCCCGAGGCCTCAATCGCTGCCTGCGTCTCCGCGCCGTCCTTATACTTTCCTGTGCCTACGATGAGCCGCGATTGAAAGGCCCTGCCCGCGATGACCAAAGGTTTCATGGTTAACATCCTAACCGCTTCCGAGGCGGCCGAAAGTGCAAACGGCTCGCGCTCTTAAGTGAGAGCAGCGAGCCGTTCGCCGGTGAACTGTTGAGATTGACCTGAGGCGCCCATCACTTGGACTTGGCCTCGGCGTGGAACTTCAGATTACCGCCAGGACTAGAGCAATGGACGCTCTAAGCCTCAGTCACCTCACGTGTTGTGGTGCAACTCTTACTGTCAATTTTCATAGGCTGGATCATCCTCCTTTCCCGTGTAACCGCAGATTACTCCTGAGCGAAGTTGCGGACAAGTCCCCACCTTGAGTGCAGTTCGCGGAGCATCTCGGCCGTCGCTCGCGGCATCCCACCACACTGCTGGGGATATCCTTTCAATGAAACCTGTCACAATCGTCGGAATCTTACTCATTGTTGTTGCGCTCATCGGATTTGCCACGGGCGGACTGTCCTTCACGCATGAGAAAAAGGTCGTTGATCTCGGCTCAGTCCAGATATCTCACAAGACCCAGGACACGCTTCCCCTCACGCCAATCTTCAGTACAGCCTCGGCGGTGCTGGGGGTGGTCCTGGTTATCGTCGGCATGCAGGGCTAATAGAGCTGCCGTCTACCATTTGTCTTCTGTTAATCTTTCAGAGTTGAAGATGAAAGCTCTCATGAGAAGAAACTTCGCGGGGAAACGCCTCGTCCGTGGCGGCTTCCTCTCGCTGTTCTTTGCCTGTCATCTTGCAGCCGCGCAGGCTCCAGCGGCGCTTCCCGATGCTCCAAAGCCTTCCGCTCCGGCGGATGAAGCGGCGGCGACGATGTTCCCCCACTCCGAGACTTCGCGCTACTACATCGCCGGACAGGCCAACATTATCTTCCAGGCGGATGGCCCGTTCCACTCACCCTACGAAGGCCCAAACAGCTTCATTGGCCGGGGCGAGTACAAGGTCTCTTTGTTGGGAACGCTCTATCTGGGGGCGCAATTGCGGCGCGCTCCTAAGACTGAAACCGATGCGATCTTCAACCTGGAATCGTCCGGCGGCCGCGGACTCAGCGAGGCGCTCGGTCTCGCCGGATTTACCAATCTGGATGTGGTCCGCAATCCCAACCTGGGTTCGGTGCCATATATGGCCCGCGTTCAGCTTCATCAGACAATCGGCTTCACCGACAAGCTCATCGAAAGCCCGCGAACGCCGTTCTCGCTTGCTACGCAAGTACCCGAGCGCCGGCTGCAGTTCTTTGTCGGCAAGATGAGCCTGCCGGACTACCTCGACATCAACAGCATCGGCTCAGACAGCCATCTGCAGTTCATGAACTGGACCGTCGACAACAACGGTGCATGGGACTACGCGGCCGACACCCGCGGTTACACCTACGCCGTCGTCACCGAGTATGACGATAAGGTCTGGTCGGTGCGTTATGCGCGTGGCGTTGATGCCTACCGTTGCCAATGGCATGGATCTGGACTGGAATCTGCGTCGCGCCAGCGGCCAAAACTGGGAGTTCGAACTCCGCAAACCGCTCCTCGGCAGGCTGCTTCCACCAGAGCGCAGGGCGTCGTTCGCGTTCTCAGCTATCGTGAATCATGCGCATATGGGTCTTTATCGCGTGGCGAACCAGGCTTATGTCTCGGGCGAAGACCCGACGCCCAATATCATCGGAACATGCTACAAATGGAGCCGTGAAGTACGGCTTCGGCCTGAATTTCGAACAGGAATTGACCAACTATATGCGCGTCTTCGGCCGCTTCGGCTGGAACGAAGGCCAGCATGAATCCTTCGCCTACACGGAGGACGACCAGACCTTCGAGTTCGGTGGAGATTACTCCGGCCGAGCGTGGTCTCGTCCCGGCGACAAAGTCGGCGTCACTTTTGTGACCAATGCCATCAAGAAGGATCACCAGGACTATCTGAAGCTCGGCGGGCTCGGATTTCTTTTGGGCGATGGCAAATTGAACTATGCGCGGGAAGACATTCTTGAGAGCTACTACAACCTGCATGCCTGGCGAGGCGTTTATTACGCGCTCGACCTGCAGTACATCAATCACCCTGGATACAACCAGGATCGTGGGCCTGTGCTGGTGGAGTCGGTGCGGATGCACGTGGACTTCTAGCTGACCCTCCCCTTGGGGTACTTTTTGTGCAAAGTCCTCGATTGAGAGACTTTAAGTCCGGACTTTGGTTTTGAATCTGGAATCAGCGTGGAGTTTTCAGACCGTATACTCGTCAAGTGGGCACGTTCGGGATCTTTGAACTCGCGGCTTTTTTGGTTGGGCTTCTGTTTGGCAGCTTTTTGAATGTATGTATCTCGCGTCTGCCCCGGCACGAGTCGATCGTTAGACCGGGATCGCACTGTCCACAATGTGGAAAACCTATTCGTTGGTATCGACAACATTCCTGTTTTGAGCTGGGTTTTGCTTCGAGGGCGATGCCGGGATTGCAAGAGCTCGATTCCCTGGCGCTATCCGTTAGTTGAACTCGCTATAGGTTTCTGGTTCGCGGTAGTTGCTGGATGGGTCGTTACGTTGGAGGTTGCGAAATTATCGCGGTTGAGCGGTCCAACGAGCGCGGATGTATGGATTGGAATAGTATGGCGTGGCCATTCTTGGCTTCCTGCTCATCGGCCTGATGGTCATGGACTGGCAGACGATGACGTTTGCCTGATGCCTTTACACTAACCGGCATCGCCATCGGGCTCTTTCTCGTTTGTACTCAAGCCATCTTTCTCGGCCCCAACGAAGATCAAGTTCGACTCACCAAACACAGCCTCCATCTCACCAGCCCCGGGGGCGTTACTGATAACGGCAATGTCTTCCTCACCGGCCCTGAGAGTCTGATCTTCGGCCGCATCGCTGCGGTCTGCGGAGCTGCGCTTTTGCTTCTGGTGATTCGCTGGGTTTACAAAGCCGTTCGTCATCGCGAAGGCATGGGACTGGGTGATGTGAAACTGCTGGCGATGATCGCGGCGTTTCTTGGTTTCTGGCCGGCGATTCTTTCGCTCTTTATCGGGGTGTTTGTGGCGAGCCTCTATGGAGTGTTCCTGCTGATTCGCGGCCGCGCAATCGCCACCTCGAAATTGCCCTTTGGCAGCTTTCTTTGCGTTGGCGGACTCGTCGCTGCGGTGTACGGTAATCGCCTTATCGACATGTACATAGCGTTGCTTCGATAGCATGCACATCGGGGCTTCGTTCGCTTGACACTTGCCAGCCGCACTCTTAGAGTCGAAGATGGCCATGCAGAGTCATCCATACATTTGGAATTACATTCCCCTCGTGCTTCAGGTCCTGGCCGCGCTTGGTCTTGCCTGCGGAATGGTGGGGGCTTCTTACTTCGTCGGAAAACATAAAAACTCACGCACCAAGGCCAGCGCCTATGAGTGCGGCATGGATCCCATCGGCGACGCGCGGGGCCGGTTTCACTGTGCGCTTTTACATGGTCGCGATGCTCTTTATCCTGTTCGACGTCGAAGCGGTCTTTATGCTTCCCTGGGCTGTGATCTTCAAGCGGCTGCCCGAACTGACCGGCTCGCGTATGTTCGGCTTCTGGGAGATGCTGGTTTACCTCGGTTTCGTCGCGGTTGGGCTCTTTTATGTGTGGAAGAAAGGCATCCTCAACTGGGCGACCGATAAGGGAGACCTGTGATGTACGATCCTGCCTCCGCGATCAAGGGGAAAGACGCCGTTTTTGAGGCGCATCCTGAGAATCCCGCCGTAAAAGCCCTTGCGGATCTCGCCACCGATGCAAAATTTGACCGCGACGAGCTGACGATTACAGTCGCCCGCGAGAGCATCGTCGCCGCCACACTGGCGCTGAGACAGGCGGGCTACAACTACCTCGAGGACATCACTGCGGTCGACTGGTATCCCTCCGAGCCGCGATTTCAGATCAGCTATTCGTTCCTTTCCTTCTCGCTAAAGCAGCGAATCCGCCTGGTCGTCCGGCTGGATGGCGAGGACGCTTCGCTCGACAGCATCACTCCTGCGTGGCCGGCGGCAAATTTCTACGAGCGCGAGATCTTCGATCTCTTCGGCGTTCACTTTGGCGGACACCCTAACCTCCGACGCATCATGATGCCTGAGGATTGGAAGGGTTATCCGCTGCGCAAGGACTATCCCGTGGAGGGCTACCGCTAATGGCATCCACCGTTGAAGAGCTGACCGGCATCGCAGCGGTTGACCCCGGCGTTGAAGATGTCGTCGCCAATACCGGGCTCAATCGCGGGAACACTCCGCCTGCCGATCAGACGATGATCATCAACATGGGTCCGCAGCATCCCTCGACCCATGGTGTGCTGCGCCTCGTCATCGAGGTCGACGGCGAAACCATCGTCGCGCTCGCCCCGGACATCGGGTATCTGCATACAGGCATCGAGAAGACCTGCGAGGCGAAGTTTTACCAGCAGGTAGTGCCGCTGACGGACCGCATCGACTATCTCTCGCCGATGACCAACAACACGGCCTATGCCCTGGCCGTGGAGAAGCTTCTTGGCCTGGAGATTCCGCCGAAGGCCCAGTGGCTGCGCGTGCTGTTCAACGAGTTGATGCGGCTGAACTCGCACCTGGTATGGCTGGGAACACACGCGATGGACATTGGCGCGCTGACGGTTTTCCTCTATTGCTTCCGCGAGCGCGAAAAGCTGATGCGCATCTTCGAGGCCGTAAGCGGCCAGCGGATGATGACCAGCTACGTCCGCATCGGCGGGCTGAGCCTGGAGCCGCCGCGCGATCTCTATGACAAGATTCGCGCCTTCCTCATTGAGTTCCCCTCAAAGATCGACGAGTACGAGGGATTGCTCCAGAACAACCCCATCTGGATGAACCGTCTGAAGGGCGTCGGCTATATCTCCCCCGAGGACGCGATTGCGCTGGGTGTCTCGGGGCCTCCGTTGCGCGCCGCGGGCATCGACTTCGATGTGCGCCGCGATATGCCGTACTCGAGCTACGAGAAGTTTCAGTTCAACGTACCGACCTCGACGGTGAGCGACGTTTGGGCACGCTATGTCGTACGCATGCAGGAGATGCGCGAGTCGGTGAAGATCTGCCTGCAGGCTCTGGACGGCATGCCGGAGGGCCGCATCGTCGCAGACGCTCCGAAGATCATCCTGCCGGACCGCGAGCAGATGAAGACACAGATGGAGTCGCTGATTCATCACTTCAAGATTGTGACCGAGGGCTTTGGCGTGCCGGCGGGCGAGGCGACCAGTTCGGTCGAGGCAGCGCACGGCATGATGAACTACTACGTTGTCTCGGATGGAACGGCCAAGCCATATCGCGTTCACATGCGAAATGCTGATTATGCGAATCTGCAGGCGCTTGAAACGATGTGCAAAGGCAGATTGCTCGCGGATGTGGTTGCTGTGATCGGGTCTATCGATATTGTGCTCGGAGCGATCGACCGCTAATGAAACCTTCTGGGGCAATGGACGCCCGCCTCAGGACAGAACTATGGACATCGTGGGCTTCGTTGCTTCGTTCTTATTCGGCGGCCCACGGACTGAACAGCCGGCATCATGCAGTGGTCGAGGTCGGCGCAGACGAGATTACGTTGCGGGTTGCCAATCGTTGGCTTCGCTTCACGCACGAGATGTTTGAGGATAGCGAAGGACACCGCACCGGTTTCAGTTTGGAAGAAGATGGAACGGTTAAACTGGATGGTATCGCCGAAGAGATGGACCTTGCCGCTGAACGACTGGCGCGGGAGATGATGCAAAGTGAGTGAGATCGCCGACACAATTTTTTCGCCGGAGCTGGCTGCGCGCTTCGACAAACTCGTCACCATCTACCCAGTTAAGCGGTCCGCGCTCGTGCCGATGCTGCTCTACGCGCAGGATGAGGTCGGCTATGTCTCCGATGCCGTAGTGACTGAGATCGCAGAGCGGCTGGATCTGCTTGAGCTTGATGTTCGCAATGTGCTGAGCTACTACTCGATGCTGCGGACCAAGCCCGCGGGCAGGTACAACGTGCAGGTTTGCACGAACATCTCCTGCATGCTGCGCGGCGGCTACGAGATTCTGAACCACTGCAAGGCGAAGCTCGGGGTCGGACATAAAGAGGTCACGAAGGACGGCGTCTTCTCGCTCGAAGAGGTCGAGTGCATCGGGGCTTGTTGCTGGGCGCCGGCCATGCAGGTCAACTACGACTTCCACGAAGACCTCACGCCTGCGAAGTGCGACGCGATCTTTCAGATGTATCGCGATGGCAAGGGAAAGGACGAAAAATAATGCCGACTCTTGTCTCTCATCCCGATGAAGTGAGAGTTCTGTCGCGCCGGTTCGGCCAGGGCGCCGCGAATATCGACAAGTACATCGAGCTCGACGGCTACAAGGCTGTCCAGAAGGCCATCGCAGAAGGGCCGGAGAAGATGGCCGGCTGGATCATCGACACCATGAAAGCATCGGGTCTGCGCGGGCGCGGTGGTGCTGGCTTCCCGACCGGCATGAAGTGGTCGTTTGTGCCGAAGACGTCGGAGAAGCCGAAGTATGTGCTCGTCAATGGCGACGAGTCGGAGCCCGGCACTTGCAAGGATCACATCATCTTCCTTGAAGATCCGCACGCCGTGATTGAAGGCACTATGATCGCCGGGTTGGCGATCGGCTCGAAGCTGGGGTTCATCTATCTGCGCGGCGAGTATCGTTATCTGTTGAAGATTGTCGAGAAGGCTGTTGCGGATGCTTACGCGAAGGGATTTCTGGGAAAAATATCTTTGGCTCAGGTCTCGACTTCGACGTCATTACACAGACGGGCGCGGGTGCTTACGAGGTCGGCGAGGAGTCGGCGCTGATGGAGTCGCTCGAAGGTAAACGCGGCGTGCCTCGCATCAAACCGCCCTTCCCTGCTGTGGTCGGTCTGTACGGCGGCCCAACGGTTATCAATAATGCCGAGACGATTGCCAGCGCTCCGCACATTCTGCTGATGGGCGGCGAGGCCTACGCGAAGCTCGGATCGGAGCGCAATGGCGGTACACGATTGTTCGGTATCAGCGGACATGTTGAGCGCCCGGGCGTGTATGAATTGCCGATGGGCTACAACCTCAAGAAGGCAATTTATGACGTCGCCGGTGGCATCAGGGATGGCAAGAAGTTGAAAGCCGTCGTCCCCGGCGGTGCTTCGTGTCCGGTTTTGACTGCGGATGAGATTGACGTCGGGCTCGACTTCGACCAGATGGGCAAGGCAGGCACGATGCTTGGTTCGGGTGGCATCGTTGTGTTGGACGAGACGGTTTCTATCGTCGAATTTGCGCTGCGCACGATTGCTTTTTATCAGCATGAGAGTTGCGGCTGGTGCATTCCCTGCCGTGAAGGTACGGACTGGATCAAGAAGACGCTGACACGCGTCTACAACGGCGGCGGCACGAAGAAAGACGTCGATAACGTGCAGTACCTTGCGGAGAATATGATGGGCCGTACGTTTTGTCCGCTCGGCGACGCGGCAGCAATGCCCACGCTCGGGTTCGTCAAGAAATTCCGCAAGGAGTTTGAAGACTACATCGCCGGAAACAAGGCTGGGACCCCGATCATCACAGTGGAACAATTAGTCGGAGCAGGACACTAAATGGCAGACGTAAAGTTCAGCGTAGACGGCAAACAACTCACCGCGCCAGCGGGCACTTTGCTTATCGACGCCTGCAAATCGGCCGGCATCGAGATTCCCGCCTTCTGCTACTATCCCGGCCTCTCGCTACAGGCTGCCTGCCGCATGTGCGTTGTGCGCATCGAGAAGATGCCGAAGCTACAGACCGCGTGCACCACTCCGGTCGTCGAAGGCATGGTCGTCCAGACCGAGACGCCGGAGATCGCACAAGCCCGTAAAGCCACGCTGCAGATGCTGCTGGGCAACCATCCACTCGATTGCCCAGTGTGCGATGCCGGCGGCGAGTGCGAGCTGCAGGATATGACCTTCAAGTACGGCGCTGCGGACAGCTTTTACGCCGAACCGAAGAACCATCGGGAGGAGCAGAAGTGGTCGCCGGTCGTCTACTTCGACCGCCCGCGCTGCATCCTCTGCTACCGCTGCGTGCGCATGTGCGGTGAAGGCATGGACGTCTTCGCGCTCGGCATCCAGAACCGCGGCGCGTCCTCGGTCATCGCCCCGAATATCCCCGCCGAGATGTCGCCCGATCATCTTGCGCATGTTGACTGCGAGCAGTGCGGCATGTGCATCGACGCCTGCCCAGTCGGCGCGCTGACCAGCGGCACGTATCGCTACAAGACTCGTCCATGGGAGATGAATCATGTCTCTACCGTCTGCACCCACTGCGGCGACGGATGCAAGACGACACTGGGCGTGCGTTCACACCTCCGACGGCAGCGAGATTGTTCGCGGCGACAACCGCGACAAGAGCGGCATCAATGGCGACTTCCTCTGCAACAAGGGCCGCTACGCCTTCGACTTTGCTAACAACGAAGACCGCATCACCCAGCCGCTCGTCCGGCAGCCGAATGGCGAACTGAAGCCGGTCAGTTGGGAGGTCGCCTTCGACTACGTTGGCAAAGAACTCCGCGAGCGTCGCGACACACGCGGCGGCAAAAGCATCGGCGTCATCGGCTCCAACCGCATCACGAATGAAGAGGCGTATCTGCTGCAGAAGTTTGCCCGCACCGTCCTCAATACCAACAACATCGACCACCATCGCACCGCAGATTATGCGGCCTTTGCCCAGGCGCTCGCAGGCAAAGGGGATCGCGCCGCTTCACTGCGCGATACCCTTACGGCTCCGGCCATCATGATTCTCGGCGGCGACCCCACGATCCAGGCGCCAGCGACGGCATGGAACCTCCGCACCAATGTTCGCAACAACCGCGGCCGCCTCTATATTGCTAACTCGGCAGAGATCAAACTCCGCCGCCAAGCCAAGGCCTTTGCTCACATCGCACCCTTCAGCTACGGCGCGCTGGCAAGCTTCATCGCCGGAGACGACACCGCAGTTGAGGCGCTGACGCATTCCGGCGCAGACGCGGCCTCCTTCCATGACTTCCGCAAAGCCATCCGCGCCGAAGAAAGTCTCCTTGTCCTTCTCGGGTCAGAGTTCCGAGGCGCTGACCTGAAGCGGCTCCTCGACTTCGGCACCACCCTGCCGAACCGCAAGTTTGCTCTTCTCTCCGATTACGCCAACTCACGCGGCGCGGCCGATATGGGCCTGCTCCCCGATCTGCTTCCTGGCTACGCTCCTCTCGGCTCAAACGAGTTTGGCGGCCCAACCGAAACCGGACTCGACCTCGTTGAGATGTTCGAAGCTGCCGGAAAGGGCGAACTCTCCGCTCTCTACGTCGTCGGCTCGAACCCAGTCTCGCGGTACAGCGTCGATCCCGAGTCGCTCGCCAACACCTTCGTCGTCGTGCAGGACATGTTTCTTACAGAGACCGCAGTACTGGCCGACGTTATCCTTCCTGCTGCGAATCTCTATGAGAAATCGGGCTCTGTCACGAACAGCTACGGCGACCTGCAACTCGTCAACAAGGCAGGAGATCGGGCCGGAGTCCGCACAGACTTCGAGATGATCGTCCGCATCGCAGACAAGATGGGCGCGGATGTTCGCGCACTCGTTCCCTTCGGCAAAGGAGTCCGCGCCGACATGGGCCAGAGCCGCGGCGCGCAGTCCGGCGAGGCCGACCGTCACGCCGTCTGGCTCACCGCCAACCACCTCGAACCGAAGCTCAGCCCGTTCGATCCGTTTGCGATTCTCGATGAGATTCAGCGCGTCGTGCCCGGTTACAATCTGCGCCGTCTTCAGCTTCTCAGCGGCAACGATCAGCACCTCGAACCCGCTGCCTCGGGCCTGGTTCAAATTGGCAATCGTCGCGACCTCGTTCTGCCCGCAAATGACTCGCTCTTCACCTCGGGTACGCTTGGCCGTTACTCCGCCATGCTCGCCGACCTGCAGCACAACGAGAGCCTCCGGCCACCGACCGGACTTACCCAGATCCAGACCGTAGCCGACTAAGACAAAACAATGAGCCACCTCACGACAATTTCAGACATTCCTGCTGCTCAGCATCCTCAAGGTCGTCGTCGTACTGGTTATTACGCTGACGACGGTTGCCTATACGGTGCTGCTCGAGCGCAAGGTCCTGGGGCGCATCCAGAACCGCTGGGGACCCTCACGCGTCGGCCCCTTCGGCCTGCTGCAGCCGCTCGCTGATGGGATCAAGCTCTTTCTCAAGGAAGAGCTGATTCCGATTGCCTCGGAGACGGCCGCTGTTTATTATCGCGCCCTATCATCGCGCTTACCTGCTCGCTGATCTCGGTTTCGGTGGTTCCCTTCGGTGGCATGCAGACGGTTCAAGGGGTCGAGATATTCAATGTGGCCGACCTCAACATCGGACTGCTCGTCATCCTCGGCATCACGTCGATCGGCGTCTACGGCATTGCGCTGTCCGGCTGGTCGTCGAACAACAAGTTCGCGCTGCTGGGCTCCCTGCGCGCCACCTCGCAGATGATCAGCTACGAACTTGCTCTCGGCCTGTCACTCGTCGGCGTCGTCCTGCGCGCGCAGTCCCTCTCTCTGCGCGACATCGTCAACAGCCAGTCCGCCCACGGCATGCTTAGCTGGAATGTCTTTGGGGGCTTCCAGTTCGTCGCCTTCTTCATCTATCTGATGGCCGCCTACGCCGAGACCAACCGGGCGCCCTTCGACCTTCCGGAGGCCGAATCCGAGTTGGTCGCCGGATACCACACCGAGTACAGCTCCATGAAGTTCGCCATGTTCTTCATGGCCGAGTACGCCAACATGGTCACCGTGAGCTGCGTTGCGACGCTGCTCTTCTTCGGCGGAGCCTCCAGCCCACTCGGCCATCTGCTTCCCGATAACTTCGGCGGTCCAGTCCTCGCGGCCATCTTTCCGATCCTCTGGTTCGTCGTGAAAGTTCTCTTTTTCCTTTGCTCTATATCTGGGTGCGCGGCACACTGCCTCGCTTCCGCTATGACCAGCTCATGAGCTTCGGCTGGAAGTTTCTTCTACCCGTCGCCATGGCCAATATCGTTGTCACCAGCCTCGTTATGGCTCTTCGCAGCTAAGGCCCGGCTTACAGAATCCCAGCAGCAAGCTGTTTTACAATCATCAGATAGCCCGAAAAAGTTCTCTGCACTGTTTCAAATGATTTTGAAGCAAAAACAGACTCACGAAAGACCAAGCGGAACCTCATGCAACTGGTACTTTTTATCATTTTTGGCGCGCTGGCTGTAGCAGGAGCACTCAACCTCCTCCTGCAGCGCCATCCCATCAACAGCGCGCTCTCGCTTGTCGTCGTCATGATGTCGCTGGCCGTCCTCTACTGGTCTCTGGGAGCGGAGTTTCTCGCCGCAGCCCAGGTCATCGTCTACTCCGGCGCAATCATGGTCTTCTTCGTCTTCGTCATCATGCTGCTCAACGCGGGCGAAGAGGAACGAACCAAAGGTAGCCGCGCCGCTTACCTCGTTGGATTTCCCGGCGCTGCAGCCATCTTCTGCCTGCTCAGCTTCGTTTTCCTTTCGGAGAGCCATGCCCTTGGCTCCTCGAGCGTTGGTGGCTATCTGAACCACATCACCAGCAACATCTCCGAGGTCAGCGCTCTTCTCTTCACGAAGCTGCTGCTTCCGTTTGAAGTCACCTCCGTCCTCATCCTGGTCGCCATCCTTGGAGCCGTCGTGCTCGCGCGAAAGGAGCAGTAGATGATGGTTCCAACCTCCGCTTATCTCATCCTCGCCGCCGTGCTCTTTTCCATTGGCGTCGCTGCGTTTCTGATAAAGCGCAACCTCATTACTATCTTTATGTCAATTGAGCTGATGCTCAACGCTGTCAACCTTACCTTCGTCGCCTTCGCGCACATGTGGCACCAGGTCTCCGGCCAGATATTTGTCTTCTTTGTGATGGTCGTCGCCGCCGCCGAGGCAGCCGTGGGCCTTGCCATCATCATCGCCATCTTCCGAACCCGCGAAACGTTGAACGTCGACTCGATCGATCTGATGAAATCGTGACCTCTATGCCTTCTGATTATCTCTGGCTGATTCCGCTTGTTCCTTTCGCCGGCTTCCTCATCAACGGAACCATTGGCCGCCGCTTTCCCCGCGTCCTAGTCTCGGCTGTGGCGCTATTGTGCACGGCCATCCCAGCCATCCTCGTTGCGTGGCTCTGGGCCACCATGAAGGCTCCAGGCGCTCCTGAGGTCCTGCAGATCGTCAGCCAGCCGTGGATCCAGATCACGGGCCTCACCGTCAACTTCGCCTTCACTGTCGACCACCTCACGCTCATCATGCTGGGCGTCGTCACCGGCGTCGGCTTCCTCATCCACGTCTACTCGGTCGGTTACATGGCGCACGAAGAAGGCTACTCGCGTTTCTTCGCCTACCTCAACCTCTTCATGTTCTTCATGCTGGTTCTCGTACTCGCCGAGAGCTTCCTACTGATGTTCGTCGGCTGGGAGGGCGTCGGTCTCGCCTCGTATCTGCTTATCGGTTTCTACTTTCAGAAAGACTCCGCCGCAAACGCGGGCAAAAAAGCCTTCATCCTTAATCGGATCGGCGACTTCGGCTTCCTGCTTGCGATGTTCCTGATCGTCCGAGAGTTCGGCTCGCTCGACTTCAGCCACGTCTTTAGCGCTATCAGCGTCAACCCGGAGTGGCACGGCGGCATCCTTACCGCCATCGCCCTTCTGCTCGTCCTCGGCGCAACTGGCAAGTCTGCGCAGATTCCGCTCTATGTCTGGCTGCCAGACGCCATGGAAGGTCCGACGCCCGTCTCCGCACTGATTCACGCGGCAACGATGGTCACGGCCGGCGTCTACATGGTGGCGCGCTGCCACGCGCTGTTTGACCGCAGCCCCTACGCGCTCGGCGTCGTCGCGATCATCGGGGCCGCGACCGCAATCTTTGCCGCCTCGATCGGCATGGTGCAGCACGACATCAAACGCGTGCTTGCCTACTCGACGATCTCGCAGCTCGGCTACATGTTCCTGGCTTGCGGAGTCGGTGCTTTTGAAGCCGGCATCTTCCACCTGATGACCCACGCCTTCTTCAAGGCTCTGCTTTTTCTTGCCGCAGGCTCCGTCATCCACGCGCTCTCCGGCGAGCAGGACATGCGCAAGATGGGTGGTCTCCGCAAGCGAATCCCCATCACCTTCTGGACCATGACGATGGGCGTCTTCGCGATCGCCGGGCTTCCCCCCTGGGCCGGATTCTTTTCAAAGGACGAAATCCTCTACCGCGCCTTCACCAGCGACAATCCGCTTGGCAAGTTCCTCTGGTTTGTCGGTCTGGTCACAGCCGGCATGACCTCGTTTTACATGTTTCGCCTTTGGTTCAAGACCTTCTGGGGCCCCGAACATTTCGAGGAACACGCCGACCTTCACGATCATGGAGCCGCCGTTCACACTCACTCCGGCAGCCACGCCGTTATGGTCGCCGATCCCGAAGAAAGCCACGCCGCACAGCATCCACGAGTCGCCGTGGATCATGCTCTTTCCGCTGGTGGTGCTCGCGATTCTCTCTGTCATCGGCGGATGGGTTGGCATTCCCATTGCCTTTGGAGGAAGCGATGAGGCTGAGCACTTCCTCCAGCCGATCTTCAACGAAGGTGTCGTGGGAACCGTCACCAACGCAGGCAGCCATGCCCTGGAACTGACACTGGCCGGAATCTCCATATTCACCGCGTTGCTCGGCCTTTATATCGCCTACCTCTTCTATTACAAGAAGCCACGCACCGCCGCCGCCCTTGCCGCCCGCATGCCTGCGCTTTATCGGCTCGTTGAAAACAAGTTCTACATCGACGAGATCTATACCGCCGTTTTCGTCACGCCGCTGCTCATGTTCAGCCGGCTCATCCTTGGCGGCCTCATCGACGGTGGCATCATCAGCGGCTCCGGAGCAGCGGCCGGCGCAACTGCCAGCGGTCTCGGAGCGCTTGTGCGCAAAGTACAGTCAGGCAACATTCGTTCGTATGCCGGTTGGCTCGCTCTGGGAGCGGCTGCCGTACTCGTCGTCATGGTCTTCGGCCGCGCTATCTGGCTGCACTAAAGCTGCATTAGATTTCGCACTTCGCTATCACCGGCTCTTGCAACACCAAAGGAAACGATGAACATCGACCACACCATCCTGACCGTCATTACCTTCGCCCCGCTAGCGGGCGCGGTCCTGCTGGCGCTGCTGCCCGACCGGGGCAGGATCATGCAGTGGGGAGCGCTCGCCGTCACGCTCGTCACCTTCGTACTGACGCTGCATCTTCCCATCCGCTACGACTACTCCGCCGCCCCGGGTAGCTTTCAGTTTGACCAGAATGTTTCGTGGATCAGCTCCCCTGCCATCCGCTACCATCTCGGCGTCGACGGCCTTTCGATGTGGCTCGTCGTGCTCACCGGTTTCCTCGCACCGCTCGGCGTCCTCGTTTCGTGGAATGCCATCGCCGAACGCAAAAAGCTCTTCTACACGCTCTTCCTGCTCCAGCAGGTCGCGATGCTCGGCATCTTCGTCTCGCTCGACCTCTTCCTTTATTACGCGTTTTGGGAGCTTTCTCTCGTCCCGATGACGCTTCTGATCGCCACCTTCGGGCGCACCGTCAACCGCCGCCGTGCCGCCATCAAATATTTCCTCTACACCTTCATTCCCTCGGCGATTCTGCTGGTCGGTATGCTCTGGGTCTACTCCAGGACCGGCACCTTCCAGCTTCCCGACCTCGCCCAGCTAGCGTCAACGCACAGCATCTCGTCAGACTCCGCAGCTCTCTGGCTGGCATCGCTCGCCTTCCTCGTCGCCTTCGCCGTCAAAGTCCCGATCTTCCCGCTGCACGGCTGGCTGTCGGATGCCGTCAGTGAAGCGCCGACCGCAGCGGTCATGGTCCTCATGGGGAAACTCGGCCTCTACTCCATCCTGCGCTTCTCCTTCAGCATCTTCCCCGAGCAGTCGCGCCACATCGCCCCGCTAATGATCGCCCTCGGCGCCATCGGCATCGTCTACGGAGCGCTCATCGCTCTCGTCCAAAAGGATCTGAAACAGCTAGCCGCATACGGAACCCTCGGACATGTCAGCGTCGTCATCCTTGGCATCTTCACCTTTACCATCGCCGGCCTCGATGGCGGAATCTACGCCACGATCAACGAAGGCATTGGCGGCGGCGCGCTCTTCATGCTCCTCGGCATCCTCTACGAGCGCTACGGCACTTACGATATGCGCGACTATGGCGGGCTCGCCGCAAAGCTTCCCTGGATGGTCACCTTCTTCGTCGATCACGACGCTCTCGGTCATCGGCCTGCCGATGCTCAACGGGTTCGTAGGCGAGTTCCTCGTCCTCACCGGAGGGATGCAGTCCACCATGACGCACCACACGCGCTGGACGGTGCTCGCCACCACCGGCGTCATCCTCACCGCGTCCTACATGCTCTGGATGATCCAGCGCCTCTTCTATGGCGAATCGAACTTCAACACCGCCGACGTCCCCGCGCCCGACCTCGATGCCCGCGAACACATTGCCCTCTGGCCCATGGTCGCCCTCATGCTAGCCATGGGCGTCGCATCACCCCTCTGGATGCGCGCCATCGACCCGGCCGGCACAGGGCTCGCCGATGGAGCCGCCGCAACCGGGGCCAGCCGCGAAGGTCCACATTCCGACCCTCCTCATCCCTGCAACGGAGGCCAGTAAGTAAATGTCCACCAATACTGTGGCCCTGTTGCCCGAACTCATCCTCACCCTCACCGGCGTCCTCATCATGCTCGCCGAGCCGTGCCTCAAACTGACCTCCAGCCGCAAGCCTCTCGGCTGGATCGCCGTTGCCGGAACAGTAGGCTCGCTCGTCGCCGCGTGGTACCAGGTCTCGCTCGGCGTTACGATTCACGCCTTCTCCAACACCATCCAGGTCGACGCCTTCTCGGTTCTCTTCCACTACGTCATCGGAGCCGTCCTTCTCGTCACCCTGCTCATCTCGCTCGACTACTTCGAAGGTTACGCCAGCCACGCGGGCGAATACTTCGCTCTGCTCTGCTTCGGCTCCGTCGGCATGATGCTCATGGCCAGCTCCGTCGAGCTCCTCATGGTCTTCATCGGGCTCGAAATCTCCTCCATCTCTACCTACATCCTCTGCGGATTCCGCAAAGGTCAGGCCACCGGCAGCGAGTCTTCCATCAAATACTTCCTCCTCGGCTCCTTCGCCACCGCTTTCTTCCTCTACGGCGTCGCGCTGGCCTTCGGAGCCACGGGCTCGACCAACCTCTACGCCATCGCGCACGGTCTCGAAACCACCGCAACCCCGACCCTCGCCTTCACCGCCCTCGCTCTCATCCTCATTGGTCTCGGCTTCAAGGTTTCCGCCGCACCCTTCCACGTCTGGACGCCGGACGTCTACGAGGGCGCACCAGCTCCTGTGGTCGGCCTGATGTCCACCGCGCCCAAGGCCGCGGCCTTCGCCGTCCTGCTGCGTATCACCTTCACCGGGTTCCCGACGTATCAGCATCGCTGGACCATCCTGATGTGGATCCTCGCAGCCCTTTCGATGACCATCGGGAACCTCGGCGCTCTTGCGCAGCGCGACGTGAAGCGCATGCTCGCGTACTCGTCGATCGCCAACGCCGGTTATCTCCTGGTCGCGTTCACGGCCTTCCCCTTCGACGGCATCGCTGCCGCCTGCTTCTACACGGCAACCTATGCTGCGATGAACGTTGGAGCCTTCGCCGTCATTACCCAGATCGCCGGCTACGACGAGCGCGCCCGCACCATCGACGACTTCACCGGCCTCGGCCAGAAGCGCCCCATCCTCGCCGCGCTCCTCAGCTTCTTTCTGCTCTCGCTCATCGGCATCCCCTTTACCGGCGGCTTCTTCGGCAAGTTCTACGTCTTCTCTGCCGCCATCCACGGAGGCCACGTCTGGCTCGCGGTCATCGGCCTGCTCAACAGCGGCGTCGCCTGCTTCTACTATCTCCGCCTCCTCGCCGCCATCTACACCAAACCCGGCACCGAGGGAGCCCGCCTCGACCGCATTCGTCCGATCAGCGTTCCGGCAGCCATTGGTCTTGCTATGGCCGCAATCGCCACCCTCGCTCTCGGCATTCTTCCCGATGGCGCTGTCCGCTTCGCCGAGTACGCAAGCCACTCCACGCTCATAGAGCAAGCCCGGCAGGAGTGCGCCGCCCATCCCGAGGGCTGCCACATCCCGCTCCAGTTCGACGCCCACTAACCCCGACACTCTCTCGATACCTTCTAATAAATCCAGGGGACAACCTGCGCCTCCTTGTGTATTCTTCGTTGCACCAAACTAAACCGGACGCATGAAAGGCCTGACGGCCGGTAGCCGTTTTATTTAGGGGGAAGATCACGCTTTGATTGACCTTCACACCATCCACATCACGGCAGCCATTTATGCCTGCCTCTGCCTGTACATGCTGTTGATTCACCGAAGCACACCGGGACTCCGCGGCGTGCACATGATTATCTACGGATACGCTGCCTACGCTGTGGGTATTGAACTCCTTGCGCTTCGCGGCCTCATTTCGGACTTCCTTTCCATCACCGTCGCCAATTGTCTCCTCACTCTTTTTGGTGTCTTCCTCTACTGGGGCATTGCGGATCTCCTCCATCTGCGAAAACCGCAACGCTGGCTGCTCCCAGCCTCCATCATTCCCACCGCTTGCGCGAGCTTGTACACCAGCTACATCCACCCGGAGACCTTTTCCCGCATCGTCGCCGTAAGCTGCATCGCCGCCCTGCAATATGCGTTTATCGCGCATCTGCTCTCGGGCCCCGGTCCCCGCCGTATCCTTAGACCCCGCCGTGGCCTGGCCGCCCTCTTCAGTCTCTACGCTCTCATCAGCGTGGTCCGGGCCTGGGATGCGAACCTGCACGACCCCCGGAGCCACCTCAGCAATGCCTCGATCAGCAACTTCACGTTTCTCACGCCCATCCTCATCGGAGTCATGACCGCTCTCGGCGTCATCTGGCTCGCCATGGCGCAGCTTCAGCACGAGCTCGAAGCCCGATCCCAGATCGACTCCCTCACCGGCCTGCTCAACCGCCGGGCTCTCGAACAGATCGGTAGCGACGCACTCGAAGACGCGCGCCGCCGAAGTTCCAACCTGTCCCTCATCATCCTCGACCTCGACCGCTTCAAGGCCATCAACGACGAGCATGGCCACGACGGCGGCGATGCCGTCCTCTCGCACGCCGCGCGTTGCCTCCGCGACAATCTCCGCGAGATTGACCACATAGCCCGGCTCGGTGGCGAAGAGTTCGTCGCCGTCCTTCCCGGCGCAACGCACGCCCACGCCGCCGAGATCGCGGAGAGCCTTCGCCACTGTCTGGCCAACCTCACCGTCGACCATCTCAGCCAGCAGATTCGACTCTCCGCCAGCTTTGGCGTCGCCACCCTGCTCCCCACCGACACCACCTGGCTCGAAATATTGCGCCGCGGTGACCGCGCTCTCTATCTCGCCAAAGAGCAAGGCCGCGACCGCGTAGCAGTTCTCTAAATCGTCCGCCAAAACAGAAAGCCCCCGCAATCGCGGAGGCCTTCTTGCATTGCAAGTAAGTCTAGTTTTAGCTCGTGCGAATGAAGAGTAGCACGAAGGTAAAAAGCGTGAGCGACTCGATGAACGCGAGGCCGAGGATCAGGAACAGTTGAATTCCAGGGCGTGCGCCCGGGTTACGGGCGAGGGCCTCAGAAGCCGACGCAGTAGCGCGCCCCTGGCCGAGACCGCAAAGGCCGGCGGCGATTCCCATGCCGATACCGACAGCTAGCGGAGCGTAGGGGTTGCTCGCGGTGGCGGTGCCCTGTGCGAACGCGGGCACGGCGAGAAACATCGCTGCCAGCGACATAAAAACGTACTTCGAAAACTGAAGCATACGAACCATAATTAACTCCTTGCCCCCGTCAGAATGTTCGCCGCCAGTGGGTGGTTGATGCTCACCGAACTGGCACCCTCACGCTATGCGGCGAGTGGTGCAACCAGCCGAGAGGGGGCGCCCCGCGACCGGCAAACCTGGGGCCCTAGTGGTCGTGGGCCACGGCGAGCGAAAGATAAACTGTCGCCAGAATCATGAAGACATAGGCCTGCACGAGAGCAACTCCGAAGTGGAGGCCGAGGAAGACGAGCGGAACCCCGATCGGAATCAGCGAGAAGAAGGCTAGCGTGACCATATCGCCGGCAAACATATTTGCGTAGAGACGAACAGTCAGCGAGAGCACGCGGGCAAGGTGCGAGATGATTTCGATCGGCAGCATCAGCGGATACAGCCACCAGACAGGCCCGAGGAACTGCTTGACATACGAAAAGCCGTGAACGCGGATACCGTGGTAGTGGTAGTAGAGAAAGGTCACGAGAGCGAAGCCTAGCGGCACCACGGGGTTGGCGGTGGGCGACTCAAGCCCTGGGACCAGACCCATCAGGTTGCCGATAAGGATGAAAAGCAGAAGCACGGTGAGATACGTCGTGAAACGTTCGTAGCCGTGGCCGATAATGCTTTCGCTCTGTTCGCCGACGAATTCGTTGGTCATCTCCGCGACGTGCTGGACTGTGCCAGGGGTCTCAACGGAAAGCGTAGCCCGAACGATAACGAAGTACGCCATCAACCCGATGAAGATGAGCAACTCCATCGCGAGGGCATTCGAGATAGGCGCGTTCGGATACTTAGGAGAGATATGCAACGCCGCCAGCAGGCTATCTGTCTGTGAGGCGAAGTGCTGGTTCAGAAATCGCGTGAAGAGAAGCTGAGTTGGCATAAATAAGAAAAATCCGTAGCTAAACGGTCCAGCGTTTCATAAGCCGGAGAGCTTCGATTGTCAGCGCAAAAACGCCCAGGCCGAGGCCTGCCGCAAGCGCGAAAACCGTGCCGTTCAGATACTTAAGACTAACATAGAGAACCACCACTGTCAGGCCGAGGCGGAGGAAGAAACCCGCCAGAATGAGGCCCATCGGACGTGGAGTCGCACCACCGTCCATGCTCAGATTCACGGCGGTCATCAGCCGCAGCCACTCCCATAGTGAAGCCGCCGAGATGCTCGCGCCAACGACGACCAGCAACGCCCCCTGCCATCCCGACTTCCACCAGAAGAGCGCAGTCAGGAAGATAGACAGGATCGCCACCAGGCGAAGCGCGGCGAGCACGGCGTTGCGGAAATCGGCATCCGTGAGGCCGGCCGTCCATTTAGAAGGTCCCGGCTGCCCTGTCATCAGTCACCACCCTTGGGGATGCGGGAGATCGAGGTAAAAATCTGGATAAATCCGCCCGCAGCGCCGAGGAGCATGCCGAGAACGCTGATCCAATGCTGGTGGAAGTGGCGGTCGAGCCAGTATCCGATCAGCAACCCAACGAAACAACCGACCGGGACCGCGAGCGCCAGCTGAATCATCGACTCCGCCTTCGCCAGATCGCCCAGCGGGCCTTTGCCCCGTCCGCTCTTCGCCTTGTCGTCGCTTCCTGGTCCGTCATCCGCCATAGCAGCACCATTAAATCACGCGAAGCATCAGCCGGTCACACAAGCATCGACCCATCGCTATACTAAAAACTCAATCACATCCATCCGAGGAATTTGCCGTGTACGAGTCCGAGTTTGAGAAAAACCTCTATCAACAGCGCCGCGACAAGCTCCAGCAGATCGCCGCCCTCGGCCACGCCACCTATCCCAACAGCTACTCCTTCACCTACACCATCCCCGAGCTGCGCGCCGCCTACGACTGCCTCACCGCCGAGCAGCTCGAATCCGCGCCTACCCCCATCACCGTCTCCATCGCTGGACGCATCATGGCCATCCGGGTCCAGGGCAAGGCAGGATTCGCGCAGCTTCAGCAGGGTGGCAAGCGCTTCCAGATCTACGTTCGCAAAGACGACGCCGGCGACGAAGCCTTCGCGCTCTACAAGCTCCTCGACCTCGGCGACCACATCGGGGTCCGCGGCCACCTCTTCCGCACCAAGACCGGCGAACTCACCGTGCACGTCGGTCCAGTCGACGGCAGACCAGCAATCACGTTCCTCACCAAGGCTATGCTCGCCCTGCCGGATAAGTACCACGGCCTCGAAGACACCGAGCTCCGCTACCGCCAGCGCTACGTCGATCTCTTCATGAACACCGGCAACACCAAGCCTCCCGCCGCACCCTCCGCACCGGCAACCGGGACGGAAGCAGCACCGGCAGGCGCAGTGGTTCCCTGTCCTCCGGGGGAACAACCCACGACAGAGTCGGACGACACCGAAACCCTGAACGTCCGCGAGGTCTTCGTCAAGCGCGCCGCTGTCCTCCGCGCCATCCGAAAATACTTCGACGCCCGCGGCTATCTCGAAGTTGAGACCCCCATGATGCACCAGGTTGCAGGAGGCGCAGCCGCGCAGCCCTTCACCACGCATCACAACGCGCTCGACATGGACCTTTTCCTGCGTATCGCGCCCGAGCTCTACCTCAAGCGCCTCGTCGTCGGAGGCCTCGACCGCGTCTACGAGATCAACCGCAACTTCCGCAACGAGGGCATCAGCACAAAACACAACCCCGAGTTCACCATGCTCGAGTTCTACCAGGCCTACGCCAACTACCACGACCTGATGAAGCTCAGCGAAGAACTCATCATTTACGTCGCAAGAGAAGTCAACGGCACTACGATCACCCACTTCAACGGCAACGAAATTGATCTAAGCAGGTGGCATCGCTACTCCATGCGCGAAGCCATCCTCCAGTGCTGGCCCGAATCCGCTGGCAAACCTAAGCCTTCGAGTCAAAGGAATCTTCGACTCGCACGGATATCTACAGAGGTCGACTCATCACTCAAAGTCCATCCTGAGGACGTTCTGACAGAAGCAAGGATGAGATCAGACGTCGAGATACGATCCTACGCCGAACCCGATCGGCAAGATGATCGCAACCATCTTCGAGACCTTGCCGGAGAAACATCTCGTCCAGCCCACGATCATCTACGACTTCCCCCTCGCCGTCAGCCCACTCTCAAAGAAAAAGCCCGACGAACCCGACTGGGTTGAGCGCTTCGAGTTCTACATCGGCGGCTTCGAGGTCGGCAACGCCTTCTCCGAGCTCAACGACCCCGACGACCAGCGCGCGCGCTTCGAAGCCCAGATGACCGAAAAGAATCGCGGCGACAAGGAAGCCATGGACATGGACGAGGACTACGTCCGCGCCCTCGGCTACGGCCTGCCCCCCACCGCAGGCGAAGGCATCGGCATCGACCGCCTCACCATGCTCCTCACCGACTCCAAATCCATCCGCGACGTCATCCTCTTCCCGCTCATGCGTCCGCAACAGAAGACCGCCGACCAGCTGGCAGCAAAAGACGCCCAGCCTCACGGAGAGTCAGTCGAATAGCGCACAAAACGCTCTCAAAACCAGTCCCCGCAACGCCTCACGCAGCCCGCAAACGCGCTATCCTAAAGACTGTGGCTACCTCCGCGACAACCGATCGCATCCTCGCGCCCGCGAGATCTCACTCGCTTCTAAGCGACTACGCCACACTCTTCAAAGTCCGCATCTCCGTCATGGTCATCATCACAGCCGGAGCCGGCTATTACCTCGGCAGCCTCCAGAGCGGCATCAGCCCCTTCCATACCGGCATGCTTCAGGCGCTCTTCGGGATCGCAGTCGTCACCTGCGGCAGCAGCGCGCTCAACCAGGCCCTCGAGCGCAACTCCGACAGCCTGATGCGCCGCACCGCCGACCGCCCCATGGCCGCCGGACGCATCTCCCTCACGCACGGCCTCGTCCTGGGCTTCGCGGCAACGTTCCTCGGTTCGCTCTACCTCGCCTACACGACGAACCTGCTCACCGGAACCCTCACGCTCCTCACCGCCATCGGCTACGTCGCCATCTACACGCCGCTCAAGCGCTTCACGACGCTCAACACCTTCATCGGCGCCTTCCCCGGAGCCCTCCCGCCCCTCATCGGCTGGACCGCCGCCCGCGGCATCATCGAGTGGCCCGGCGTCGCCCTCTTCGCCATCCTCTTCGTCTGGCAGTTCCCGCATTTCATGGCCATCGGCTGGATGTATCGCGAAGACTACGCCCGCGGAGGCATCCGCCTCACCGCCACACAGCCCGATGCTCGCTACGCCGCACAAAGCTCTGCGATTCAAGCCCTTTTTTACGCCGTCCTCATGATCCCTGTCAGCCTCTCACTGAGCTGGCTCCACGTCACAGGACTCCCCTACACCATCGTCGCCTCGCTGCTCGGTCTCTGGTATCTCTACGCAACCATCCGCTTCGCCCGCATCGCCCGAACCTCCAGCGAGCCCGAAAACACTGCCTCCGCGCGAAATCTTCTCAAAGTCTCCGTTATCTACCTGCCGTTGCTGATGCTCGCCATGATCCTCAACGCACAAGGCCGCCTGCTCTTCTGAACCAAAACACTGACAACCGACACCTGAGAACTGAGAATCTTCCCAAATGCCCGCACCCGCCGCCTACGACAGCCCGAACTATCGCACGCCCCCCTCGGTCATCGCCGCCATCATCGGCATCAGCGCAGTCGCATCTCTCTTCCTCGCCTGGCTGGTCTACTATCATCCTCCCGTTGACGTCGCCGGCACTCACCTGGCCTTTCTGCCAGCTCTGGACGCGGTCCTCAACGCCCTCTGCGCCGTCTTCCTCGTCATCGGCTACCGCTACATTCGCCGCCGCGAGATCACCAAACACCGCAACAGCATGTTCGGCGCCTTCATCGTCTCCAGCGTCTTTCTCGTCGCCTATGTCGTCAACCACGTCCTACACGGCGACATGCTCTTCCCCAGGGCCTACCCCACCGCCCGCTTCATCTACCTGTGGATTCTCCTCACCCCACACATCCTTCTTGCGGTCATCTGCCTTCCGATGATCCTCATCACCTTCTTCCTCTCGCTCACCAGACGCTTCCCCGCTCACAAAAAACTCGCGCGCTGGACCTACCCCATCTGGCTCTACGTCTCGGTCTCCGGAGTCATCGTCTACGCGATGCTCGCCGCCTACCGCTAAACAAGCTCCTCCCTAGTCCCCAGGCCCTAGTCCCTATGCAGCCAGACACCCGCAAACTCCTTCGCACCGGCCTCCTCATCTTCACCACCGGAGCCGTCGCCGCCGCGCTGATCTTCACCAGCTTCGGAGGCATCACCCGCCGACAGGGTCCGCACACGAATCTCGGCTGGCTCGCCCTGATGCTCGCCATTGGCTGTCTTCCTACAGGCTTCCTCACCCTTCTGCTGGGCACCTGGAAGTTGCTCGGCGACCGCCACCGCTAACCGAAAGCCTACCCGTCCACAGTCCTCTATCTGCTATCCTCATCCTTCAAAACCGCAACAAATCGGAGCATTCGAAAATGGCAAAAGGCGTCAATAAAGTCTTCCTCCTTGGCAACGTCGGCAAAGACCCCGAGATTCGTTCCACCGCCGGCGGCATGACCGTCGCCAGCTTCTCCCTCGCCACCGCCGACAGGCAAAAAGACGCCCAGGGCAACTGGGCCGACAAGACCGAGTGGCACAATATCGTCTGCTTCCAGCGCACCGCCGAGGTCGTCCGCGACTACGTCAAGAAAGGCACGCAGCTCTTCATCGAAGGCAAGATCCAGACGCGTTCCTGGGATGACAAGACCAGCGGCGAAAAGAAGTACAAGACCGAGATTCTCTGCAACGAACTCACCCTCCTGGGCGGCAAACCCGGCGGCGAAGGCGCCTCTGCTGGCGGATACTCCAAATCCAGCACCTCCAGCTTCGACCAGCGCACTCCCGCCAGCCAATCCGACTACGCAGACCAAGGCATCACAGACGAAGACATTCCCTTTTAGCGTTCACCTCTCAGAAAACATCAAGGATCGGCTGAGCCAACAAGGTTCAGCCGATTCTCTTTTAGTCCCCAAAATCCTCCACCCCTTCGCCCGACGACGGTCATCTTGCGGTCAACCTTGATGTGCGTTTATCGTATTAGTAGTCCGTCTATCGAACATCCATGGTTCGAGACACGGCACGGAAAGGGACCCCCGCATGAGCCTCACTCCCCGCCAGCCTCTCCCCCCCGCACCTCCGACTCCCCCACCCGCCGGCCCCAAGCCCACCCCTTCCGCCGCGCTTGACGCCTTCACCGGCGACCCCAACTTCATGACCTCACTCGCCCGGGGACTCGTCGTTATCCAGGCCTTCACCCAGCAATCCCCGCAGATGACCATCTCCCAGCTCAGCATCAAGACCGGCCTCTCTCGCGCCGCCGTTCGCAGATGCCTCTACACCCTTACCAAGTTGGGCTTTGCCGGAGCAGAAGACGGCACCCGCTACTCGCTCCGCCCGCGCATGCTCACGCTCTCCCACAGCTACACAACCTCAAACACACTCTCCACCGCTGCCCAACCCATCCTCGAGCGCATGTCCGCAACTCTCCGCGAATCCTTCTCCGTCGCCACACTCGACGGCGAAGACATCGTCTACATCGCCCGCACGCAGGTCAACCGCGTCATGGCCGTCGATCTCCACATCGGCAGCCGCCTGCCCGCCTACTGCACCAGCATGGGCCGCATCCTGCTCGCCTATCTCCCACCCGATCAGCTCGAGCAGTACCTCGCCAAGGTCGATCTCATCCCCCACACCACCCGCACCATCACGTCGGTCGAAAAACTTCGCCTTGCCCTGCGCAACGTTCGCCGCAACGGCTACGCTCTCTGCGATCAGGAGTACGAGGTCGGCCTTCGCTCTCTCGCGGTCCCTGTCTACTCAACCTCGGGCCGAGTTGTCGCCACGCTCAACCTCAGCGGCAACGCCCCACGCCTGTCCGTCATCGAGATGCAGAGCCGCTTCCTCACCCCGCTCCGCAACGCCGCCAACGAACTAAGCGCCTTCCTCAACTAACCGGCGCGACGCACCGCATAAAGCGAAGTCCATCTCCACGCACCGCAAGCGGGCCACTCCCCGCTGGCACGACGACAGCCTGCCCCACCTTCAGCTCTAACTCATCGCCACCAAACCGCACCATCCCACTCCCGCCCAGCCCAACCAGACAACCCGGTCCATCGAACCCAACCTTCACCTCGCCCGAAGGCACCTCGAACCGATCCACCACAAAATACTTCTGCTCAATCAGCCGCGTAAATCCACCCATCACTCTCGGCGGAACCTTTCCAGCCGCCGTCTTTGCCTTCATCACCTGCAGACCCTTCTCCAGATGCAGCTCGCGAGGCCGCCCATAGTCATACAGCCGATACGTCACATCGCTCGTCTGCTGTGTCTCCAGCAAGACCACACCCGGCCCGATCGCATGCACCGTCCCCGCATCGACAAACAACATATCCCCCACCGACACCGGAACCCACTCCAACAGCTCTTCCATCGTTCCGTCGGCGACCGAAGCCGTCATCACCGCCGCATCCACACCCGGCTTCAGCCCCAGCGCCACCGCCGCCCCAGGCTCCGCCTCGAGCACATACCAACACTCCGTCTTGCCGCGAGTCTCCCCCAGCTTCTGCGCCCACGCATCATCCGGATGCACCTGCACCGACAGCTTTTCCGCCGGAAACAGCAGCTTCACCAGAAGCGGAAACTCACCGCCAATCTCCGCGCCAGCCGACGCCAGCGTTCGGCCCGCCAGCGCTCCCGTCTCCACCACGCACTGCGGCCCAGTCAGCCACGCCTCACCCACGCGCTCCGTCGTTCCTGTCTCCGCATACCAGGGCCGCAGATTTCGTCGGCCCCACGGACGCTCACTAAACCACGGCTTCAACCGAAACGGTGCCAAGCCCATCACTACCCCTTCAGAAGAGAACTGCCTTCCAGCATAGCCGCGTTTTCTGCGCTAGTCCCGAAGCCCTAGTCCCTATTCCCTGCTTTAGTCGTCATCATCCTTCTTCATCTTCTTCCGCTTCTGGGTCAACTGCGCCGGCACGGGCTTGTCACCCATCGCATCCTGCCAAAGAATCACGTTCAGCTTCTGCGCCGGCGCACGGTCCGCGTGGCGAAAATCCATCTTCGCCGAAGCACTCGCTCCAGGAGCCGTCCGTTTATTCGCCGTATAGATCAACCCATTGTCGCGATTCGAGTAGTCCGCTGTATAAGCCGGCTGGTCCCCCGCCCCTGTAAACAAGGAGCTCATCATCGAACTGAACGCGTCGTTATTGTTCATCGGCGGCAACCCAAGCAGAGTCTCCATCGTCCGAATCACGCTCACCGTCGAATAGAATCTGCTATCCACAAACGGCGCTCCATCCGCCGTATGCGGAGCATACTTGCTCACCACCAGCGCAATACTCCTATGAGCGTCCACATGATCCGCACCATTCTGGGCGTCGTCCTCCAGTATGAAGAACGCAGTATCGTCCCAGAACGGCGAGTGCTGAATCGCCTCTACAGCGCGTCCCACCGCGAGATCGTTATCTGCCACCGAGGACTTCGGCGTAGGGCCACCCGGCGTCGTTCCGGCGGTGTGGTCGTCAGCAAGGCGCAGCATCACGAAGTTCGGCATCGTATCTTTTCCCGCCGCGCGATCCGAGGCCCATCCCTGCAAATGTTTCAGAAAAATCTCTACCCGAATCTGATCCGGAATCCGCAGATTAAAGTCGGGAGCCTCCGGCGCGAAGTGCCCCACCAACTCCGGCTTCGTCGCAACATTGTTCGCCACCCGCGGAATCGGCCAGGGCCACTTATTGACTCCGCCGCCCCACTCCTCAGGAATCGCCTCACCGGGCTTGATCGTAGGGTGCTCGCAATGCAGCCCCTCCAGCATCGGCCCTTCCTGCGACCCTCCGCTCTTCTTCTGATCGCAGAAGGTAGAAGAGATGAACTCGCCGAAGTGATACAGCGTCTTTCCATGGCTCGCCAGGTTGCCCCACAGATACCCGCTCGCCGGCTCATTCACATCCGGAATCTGCTGCAGCAGCGGATACCCCTCCGCCACCACTCCCTCGAAGTCATACGTCCGCGAACCGCCGCGATAGTTCTGCTGCCAGGACTTCTCCAGATAATCCGTACCAATCGCAGCGTTCGACCAGACATGCCCGTCGCCCGACACCTCACCCGAGTCGTAAAAGTTATCCAGCACTCCAAACTGCAGCGCCAGCTTATGCTCATTCGGCGTCACGTCCTCGCCATACATCGCAAGACTCGCATCGCCATTCCCGACGGCCCTTCCGCTCTGCTTCAAATCGCCCAGGATCTGATCGTAAGTCCTGTTTTCTTTAATGATGTAGATCACATGCTTGATCGGCCCGGACCCGGAACCTGCATCCACTCCGCTCGCAAACTGAATCTTCTCCGCGGCCGCCTTCATCCGGTTCGACTCCAGCACCTCGGCCGTCCACTGCGGCAACCCCGCATCAATCGAAGCCCCATCCAGCGTAGCCAGAGAACCATAGAGCAGGGTCGCAATGTACGTGAACCCGCGCTTCATCCGCGGCGAGCCTTTCGTCGCATCGGTAGGCTTCTGGGGAAAGTTATTCGGTCCCGTCGCCTTGCCCTTGGCCGTGGCAACATACAGCTTTCCGCCCCCCGTCTGTTGAGAAACGTAGGCCATCGACATAGGCATCCACTCCGTCGGCACAAAACCGATCGGCTCGATCATTCCCTCCTTCGCCGCCTTCGCCGTCAGCTTCTGCGTGTCCATCACTGCGATCGCATCCGAAATCGCATTCGCCACATACAAACGCGACCCGTCGGCATTCATCGCCAACGCCTCAGGCTCCGCGCCAAAATAGCTCTGTCCCGGAAGCCGGGTATCGAAGTAACCCTTCACCGAAAACTGCTCCCCACCCACATTCACCGCCGCCACCACGTCTCGATTCGCCAGCGCGACATACATCGTCCTTCCATCCGGCGAAATCTCCAGCGCGCACGGATGCGTCCCCGGAGCAATCGGGCTCTGCGGCTTTAACATCTCCAACTTTCGCCCGACCACGCCCTTCTTCAGGTCAAGCTCCACCACTTCGCTTGCATTCCAAAGCGCCACAAACGCCCGCGTACTGTCCTTCGACAGCGCCAGCGCCACCGGAAACGTCGAGGGGACAGCATCGCTCTCCGACAGATCAAACCGAGTCAACACCTTGCCCGTGGCCGCGTCCATCAGCAGCACGTCGTCTGACAAGTTATCCGCAACCAGCAATCTCTCCCTGCCCGAACCATTACTCAGCACTTCAATCGCCGCCGGAAACGGCACACCCTTGCCACCATCAAGCCCGCCAATCAACTTCGTCTTCCGCCCCGCCGCCAGCGGCTGCAGCGGAATCGCGAGAAACCGCTCTCGCGTGATCTTCCCCTCACTGAACCCATACACCACCACACCGCTGCCCGTCTTCTCCCCACTATCGCCCACCGGATCGGTCGCCGACCCCATGCTCGCGTAAAGATGCCGTCCATCTTTACTGAACGCCAGCCCCGAATACAGCGTCTGCTTCGCTCCCTGCCCCGTCCGGTCATCCGGAAAATCCGCCAGCGTTCCCGTCCGCGTATCCAGCACCGCCAGCGACTGCATGTACCCCGACTCGAACGTTCCATACCCCGCGTTCACTGTCACCACATACCGCGCATCCGGCGACACCGCCATCGACATCGGAAGACCGTTGATCCGCTGTGGACTTCCTGGCACCGGCCGCACAATCTGCTTACTCGTCGGCAGATCGATCGCCTGTCCCAGCGCCCAATGCGCTCCCGAAACCACTCCAAAAGAGACCGCCGCCATCATCGCCGAACCACGCAATATCGTCATCTATCCACACTACCAACGAACACGCTAAAGGAACATTACAAAAGTCTTACACCCGCTCCTGCCACTTTCGGGGAGCATTACAAAAGTCTTACACCGGGATTCTTCGCACCCTGTTAACGTCGATATCAGGCAGTAAAACGACAGAGGAAAGCGAAACTATGACTCCCCTAGGCACGATTCAAGAAGCTCCAGTAAAGACCGCCCCCAAGCTCGCCGAGGTCGTCCCGGCCGTCGCCGAGGTCACCCAGAAGATCAAGCAGGACCTCCGCATGGGCCGCGAGCACCAGCAGGGTCGCATCAACTGGATCACCACCATCGCCATGGGGATCTTCCACGTCGGGGCCATCGCCGCGCTCTTCTTCTTCTCCTGGAAGAATCTCGCCGCCTTTTTCATCACTTATTTCTTCGCCATCAACGTCGGCATCGGCATGGCCTACCATCGCCTGCTCACCCACCGCGGCTACAAGACCCCCAAGTGGGTCGAATACTTCGTCACCATGTGTGGCACCCTCGCGCTTGAGGGCGGACCCATCTTCTGGGTCGCGACCCACCGCGTCCATCACCAGAACTCTGACCACGAGGGCGACCCCCACACTCCGCACGACGGAACTTGGTGGGCTCACGCTGGCTGGATTCTCTCCGGCCGCGCCCTGCACTCTGAGACCGCACTCCTCGGCCGCTACGCCCCCGACCTCACCAAGGACCCCGTCCACGTCTGGCTCAGCAAATATCACTGGATTCCCTTGGTCTTCACCGGCCTCATTCAGGTTGCGCTCGGCGCAGCCCTCGCACCCGCTGGCCATCACTTCGTCGGAGCCCTCGGCATGGTTCTCTGGGGAACCTTCCTTCGCGTGACCGTAGGCCTGCACGCCACCTGGCTCGTCAACTCCGCGACCCACCTCTGGGGCAAGCGACGCTTCGAAACCAAGGACGACTCCCGCAACAACTGGTGGGTCGCTCTCCTCACCGGAGGCGAAGGCTGGCACAACAATCACCACGCCCATCCGGTCAGCGCACGCCACGGCCTCGCCTGGTACGAGCTCGACATCAACTACTACGGCATCTGGTTCCTCTCGAAGATTGGCCTCGCAGAACGAATCCAGATCGCCAAATTCGACCCCGAGAACCCCAAGCCCGCCGGCGTTCTCTAACTCGCAGCATTCGCAACACCCAATGGCCGTCTTCTTTCACGAAGACGGCCATCTTCGTTGCACACAACAAACGGAAGCCCGTTTACCAAGCGGCCTCCGTTTCTCTTTACAAGCCATCAAACCTGCGGCGAGAAATCCGTGAGCGTCATAAACGTAATGTCGTGCTTCTCGACAAACGCCCCATTCGCCTCCGACTCCGCCTTCAGCTTCACCCACTCCGGATCTTTGCTGAACTTCGCCCAGCTCTCCGTCGCCGCCGCGCGGCTCTTATGCCGCAACATGTAGATCAGCGCGTTCCCCTTCAAAGGATCGTCATCCGGAGTCCAGTACCCCACTCCATGCATCCCGCACCGCGCGAAGATCGCCGTCTCCCCTTCGCGAAACCGCTTCAGCAGCGGCTCCAGCTTCCCCGGATATGTGTGATAGATCCGCAGCTCATAAACCGGACCGCCGGCATCCGCTGCACCTTGCGCCACACCCTCGCTAGCGGACAACATCATCATCGCCGCTCCCATTCCCTGCAACACCTCACGTCGATTCATTTCGTTCCTCTCCATGCACTTCATTCATCTGCACAATCGTCGCCTAAACCACAGGCGAAAAATCCGTCAGCGTCATATACGTGGAGTCCACCTTCTCCACCAGCTTTCCATTCTTCTCCGACTCCGTCGACACCTTGATCCACTCCGGGTCGTCATGAAAGCTCTTCCAGTTCACCGTCGCAGCCTCCCTGCTCGGATGCTTCAAAATGTAAATCAACGTTCTGCCCTTCAAAGGCTCGTCGGTCGGAAGCCAAAACGCCACGAGCTTCAAACCATGCCGATTGAAGATAGTCACCGTATGATCGCGAAACCGCGCCACCAATGCATCCAGCTTGCCCTCATTCGCGTGATAGATCCGCAGCTCGTAGACGGGAACCCCTGCGGCGTTCTGCGCCGCCATCTCGCCGGTTCCTGCAAACGGCACAATTGCCGCCAAACCTATCGCCTGTAGCAACTCGCGTCGATCCATATTTCCTCCCCGCTTTCTAACTAAGTCCCTGGCTGCCGATAATGCGCGCCGGCAGCAAACACCCTCTCCGCACCTCGAGGATCCTTCTCCACGCGCGTCTCGTTATCGAAGATCATCGTATTCCTGTTCTTGAGGTCGTAACTCGGCCATAGCGGCACATCTTTGCAATTCGGATCGCCCGTCTTCGCAAACGCAATCAGCATCTCCGACATTCGCGTAGCCAACGGCTGCGCCGCAGCCTGTTCCACCGCACTCGCCCCACACATCCCCGGAGCAAGCGCGACGTTATCAAACACAAACGGAAGATCGATCGTATGGATCGCCCAGTGTCCCGGAAAAGGCACCTGCCAATCCATCCGGTAGACCCACGTATGCGCCTGGCTCCGCGCATCCGCCGCACGTCGGTCCGCCTCAATGACCTGCCCAGGCCAAGCACGAAACGCCACAGCAGCCGCCACGACAATATGCGCGGCATCTCGATCCGGATAGATCTCCCGATACCGCCGAATGATCTCCTCCGGCGTATACGACCCCAGATACTGCCCAACGCTATTCTTCAAAGCGTCAGGAGCCTGCTCCCACGTCAGCACGCCCGTCCTGCCTGCCGCCGAAGTCACCGTCTCATCATGCGTATTCGCCAGAATCATCGGCACACCCGCCGAGAGCCCCGGCGCATCCGGATCAAACGGATCCCGCGGCAACACGCCGCCATCCATCACCGGCAGCCACGCCGAACTCACCCGCGCCGCCTCCTGAATCTTCTCCATCGGCAGACGTCTGCAGCGCATCCAAGTTCGCCGTACTTCACTCCCAGCTTATCCAGCACATCCTTCGTCACCTCATTCGCAATCACCGTGGGCTTCGCCGTCACCTGTTGCCCGCTCATCGTCAGCACGCGGTGAAACAGTCCCTTCGCCGCCGGCATCGCCATCAGCGTCGCGCACTTCGCTCCGCCGCCCGACTGCCCGAAGATCAGCACCCGCGAAGCGTCCCCGCCAAACTCCGCAATATTCTTCTGCACCCACTTCAACGCGAGAACAAGATCCAGCATCCCCGCATTCCCCGAATCCGCATACTCCTTCCCACCCAACTCGCCCAGGTACATATACCCAAAAGCGTTCAGCCGATGATTCACCGTCACCACCACAACATCCCCGCGATGGCACAGCCGGTTGCCGTCATACAGATCGCAGTTCGCCGTCCCGTTGTTGTATGCCCCGCCATGAATGTAAAAGAGCACCGCCCGCTTCTTCCCATCGCGCAGCCCCGGCGTCCACACATTCACATGCAGGCAATCCTCACTCTGCTCCCCTTTGTCCGGAGGCAGATGAAACCCCACCCGCTCCCCACCCGCACCGCGGTCCGCCGTCAACTGCGGCGTTCGCGTCGACCACTCCACGCACTCCTTCACCCCACTCCAGGCCGCCACCGGCATCGGAGCCTTGAATCGCGTCTTCCGCGTATCTTCCCCATAAGGAATCCCGCGAAAAACATAGATCCCGTTCTCCACCCGCCCGCTCACCTTACCTGCCGCCGTCGTCGCCACCGGAGCATCCTGCCCAAACGCAACCCGCTCCATCCGCAGCATCACTGAAGCCGCGGCCATCCCCTGCAAAACCTCACGCCGATTCATCCCATCTCCTCGCATCACTGCACGGTCACATCAAATGACAGCGTCTTCTCCGGATGCGGAGCCCGCTCCGACGGCCGCCTGTATTCAAACTTCAAATTCTGCGTTCCCTGCTTAAACGCCTTGAATTTCCATACCTCTACACCACCCACTCCAACGGCTCCATGCGCCGGGTTCTCGTGATACGCCGCCTTCCCCTGCTTCTGAAGCACTGGCTTCTCCACCGGAACCTGCACCCAGCTATACCCCGTCGTATGGTTCGCCGCCAGATGCACCTCAAGCCTCCCGCCCACCTTCAAGCTCACATCGCCCGCAGCCTTCTCATCGACTACTGTCACGCCATTCGCGCGCCGGTCCAAACATGCCCGCGCCCGCAGCCAACAACAACCCCAGAAAACAGAAAGACCGTCACCGCGAACCATCCGCTAAATCGCCGCATAAACGCCTCCCGCTTCCAGCGCAAATCATACCCGAATCGCTCCTCCCGCTATACTTTCCCCCAAGCCCATGAACATTACCCGACGCCGCGGAGCCATCGCCTTCTTCATCACCCTCGGCGCCCTCACCGTCGGCCTCGCCGTCTTCCTCAATATCACCTGGATCATCCGCATCCGCAACGAGGGCCACCTCACCCTCCTCGTGCTCGGGATCATTCTCTTCGCCATCCTCGTCGCCGGAGTCATCCTCAACACCATCTTTTTGGTCCGCGAGGTCCGGCGCAACGAGCGACAGGACTCCTTCCTCAACGCCGTCACCCACGAGCTCAAAACCCCCATCGCCAGCATCCGCCTCTACCTCGAAACCCTCCAGCGTCGCGCAACCTCCGAAGAACAAAAACAAGAGTTCTACAAGATCATGCTCTCCGACTCCGACCGGCTCCTCGCCACCGTCGAGCAGGTCCTCAAAGCCGGACAACTCGGCCAGCGCCACCGCCAGCAGAACCGCACCCTCATCAACCTCCACTCCCTGGTCGCCGACTGCATCGCCATCACCCTCCAGCGCCACGACCTTCCCCCCGGCAGCATCGTCCTCGAGCCCGTCCCCGGAGCTGTTCGCCTCCAAACCTTCGGCATCGCCGAAGACCTCCGCACCGCCGTCATCAACGTCCTCGACAACGCCGTCAAATACTCCCCCGAAGGCGTCCACATCCGCTGCTCCCTCGCCATCATCAACTACACCTCCATCGCCCTCACCATCACCGACACCGGCGTAGGCCTCGAGCCCAGCCAGTTCAAGCGCATCTTCAAACGCTTTTACCGCGTCCCCGGCCGCACCATCTCCCGCATCAAGGGCACCGGCCTCGGCCTCTTCCTCGTCCGCAACATCGCCCGCCAGCATGGAGGCGACGCCACCGCCAAAAGCCCCGGTCCCGGCCTCGGCACCACCATCACCCTGACTCTTCCCCTCGCCAACCCCGTCGACAATCCGCAGTAGCGCACCTCCGCAGACGACCAACGGCCTGCAACAATCACTTTGACATCGCACCCGTCCAGGCCATCTACTCAACATTAGCCATGCTGCTGATCTGGAAATTTTTTGCCCTGGGTTTCAGCGCGCTTCTTCCGCTCATCAACCCACTCGGCTCCGCCCTCATCTTTCTCGGGCTGGTCGGCCGCGCCCCCATCGACACCTACCGCTCGCTCGCCCGCCGCATCGCCATCAACACCGTCATCTTCCTGGCCATCATCGAACTCGTCGGCTCTTCCCTTCTCGCCTTCTTCGGCATCTCCCTGCCCATCATGCAGGTCTCCGGCGGTATCGTCATCGCCATGATCGGCTGGTCTCTCCTCAACCAGAAAGAAAGCACGCCTAACCCGGAAAAGACATCAACAACCGCCGTCCCCGCCATCACCGACGCGGAGATCGCCGACCTCCAGAGCAAGGCCTTCTATCCCTTCACCTTCCCCATCACCGCCGGCCCCGGATGCATCGTCATCATGCTCACCCTGAGCGTCCACGCCACCCAGCACACCGTTACCCAGACCGTCCTCGCCCACTGCGGCCTCTTCCTCTCCGCCGTCGTCCTCAGCGGCACCGTCTATCTCTGCTACGCTTACGCCCCCAAGATCGCGCACTCCATCTCACCCTCCACCGTCCACGGAATCCTTCGCGTCATCGCATTTATCCTTTTCTGCATCGGTGTCCAGATCGCCTGGAACGGTCTCGAAAGTTTGCTCACGCCCCTGCTGCACCGCTAAACCACAATAAGCAACCGTGTCTGTGGCAAATAACGTCGTCATACACAGAGAAAACCGCATGACCCAGTCCACCGCACCTCTCATCGTCCTCGTCGAAGACGAAGAACATCTCGCCCAGGGTCTCCTCTTCAATCTCCAGGCCGAGGGCTTCCGCACCCACCACGAGTCCGACGGCGACTCCGCGCTCGCCTATCTCCTCGCCAACAAGGAAAACCCCGCCGCCATCGTCCTCGACTGCATGCTCCCCGGAGCCGACGGCTTCACCATCGTCCGCGCCCTCCGTGAAGCCCAGCACTACACTCCTGTCCTCATGCTCACCGCCCGCGCCCGCCCCGAAGAGGTCCTCGAAGGCATCGAAGCCGGCGCCGACGACTACCTCGCCAAACCCTTCGACCTCAGCATCCTCCTCGTGCGCCTCAAATCCCTCCTCCGCCGCACTGCCTGGCAGTCCGCTACGCCACCCGAAACCCCTCCGCCCCCCGCACCACCCGACGAATACTCCTTCAACTACCGCACCATCCGCTTCGACACCCTCGAGCTTATCGCCCCCAACCGCACCACCCACCTCACTCTCATGGAGGCCGACCTCCTCCGCTACTTCACCCAGCGCGAAGGCCAGATCGTCTCCCGCAAACAGATCCTCGAAGAGGTCTGGCGCGTCCACGAAGACACCGACACCCGCGCGATCGACAACTTCATCGTCCGCCTGCGCCGCTACATCGAGGATGACCCCTCGAACCCCCAACATCTCCTTACCGTCCGCGGCATCGGTTACCGCTTCCTCCCAAACCCCTGACGCACTCAGTCGTTGCGCTTCTCCGACAACTCCCCAAACTCACCGCCGCCGCCCTTCCCGCCACCTCCTCGCCTCCACCGGAGCCAGAATCCGATGCACCGCCGCCAGCAGGTCCGGCAGCCGGAAAGGCTTCGCCAGAAAGCTCCACCCCTCTGCCTTCAGCTTTGCCTCCTGCTCCTCTTCCAGAATCCCCCCCGAAATCACAAGCACGGGCAAATCGCTCCGCACCCCCTTCAACTCCCGAGCCAGTTCCATCCCCGACCCTCCCGGCAGATACAGATCCGTCACCAGCAGATCGATCCGCGGCACGCTGCGAAAGATCTGCACCGCCCGCTCCGCGTCCCCCGAGCTGAACACGCTATACCCCTCATGTTCCAGAAACGTCCGCGTCAGCGCGCGGATATCCGGATCGTCCTCCACCAGCAAGACCACGCTCGGCGACACCTCCTCCGTTGCACTGCCTCCAGCCGACACGCCAAACTCCATCCCTGAATCCCTTTGTCCGTAACCGGAAAAAACTTCCATGCCACTCATCACAATTTCGCCCAGGATCATTGACCCGCGGCGATACCTTCCTTAACCATTCCCACTCTCTAAATGGACTCTGCATCACCCCTCCGAGTTGCCTCCCGTCTCAATCCTTAACAATCCCCGCGATACACTAAACTCAGGCCTCACCTGCAGTAAAACGAATGCGCATCCTCACCCGCTACATCCTCCGCGAAGTCACGTCCCACGCCCTCCTCGGCGGAGCCCTCTTTACCTTCATCATCTTCACCCGCGACCTCGGCAAAATTCTCGAGTTCGTCGTCCGCGACTCTGCCTCCATCTCCGACGTCGGCCGCATCATCGCCTACACCATCCCTCCCACGCTCAACGTCACCATCCCCATGGCCGTCCTCGTCGGCATCCTTCTCGGCCTCTCCCGCCTCGCCGCCGACAGCGAAATCACCGCCATGCGCGCCGCTGGCATGGGAGCCATCGACTTCGTCCGCATCGTCTCCGTCGTCTCCGCCGTCGCTCTCGCCCTCGGCCTATTCAACTCCCTCTACCTCGCGCCTCGCGCCGCCGCCGGTCTCATCTCTGTCGGCGAATCCCTCACCTCCTCTCAAGCCTCCTTCGAAGTCCAGCCCCGAGTCTTCTACGAACAGTTCAAGGACCGCGTCCTCTACGTCCAGGACGCAACTCCCGCCGCCGGAGCCGCCCTCTGGCACCACGTCTTCCTCGCCGACCTCACCGAGACCGCCGACCCCCACATCACCACCGCCGCTCAGGCCATCGTCGTCAACGGATCCCCCAACACCCCCGACGCCCAAACCATCCGCCTCCATCTCATCAACGGCGGCCAGCACGACACCTCCCCCACCGACCCCAACCAATACAACATCTCCACCTTCACCACCACCGACATCCCCATCGAGACCGAAGCCCCCGAAGACACCCACCTCGGCCGCCTCAACACCAATATCGAAGCACTCTCGCTCTCCGAACTCTGGCGTCGCGCCAATGCACAGGCTGCGACCAACGGCCGCCAGCCCTCGATCTATCGTATCGAGTTCAACAAGCGCTTCTCTTATCCATTCGCCTGCCTCGTCCTCATGCTCGTCGGCGTCCCGCTCGGCATCTCCTCCAAGCGTGGAGGTAAATCTACCGGCTTCGTCGTCACCATCGTCCTCGTCTTCGTCTACTACCTGCTCTCACAGATCGGCGCCGCCTTCGCGCAATCCGGCAAACTGCCGCCGTTCCTTGGCGTCTGGGGAGCCAACCTCCTCTTCGCCGCCGCCGGAGCCATCCTCCTCTACCAAATGTCCCGCGGAGGCATCGCCCTCAGCATCTTCTCCGCCATCGGCGACCGTCTCAAGAGACTCGCCACGCGCCTCATCAACGGCAAACAGAACGGCGGCCCGCACTCCAGCTACAACGTCGCCACGCTCCTCCGCCGCTTCCGCAACATCTCCCACATCCAGTTCCCTCTCCTGCTCGACGACTACGTCATGCGCGAGTACACCACCAACTTCGCTATCGTCCTCTTCTCCTTCTCCACCCTCTTCCTCATCTTCACCTTCTTCGAACTCATCGGCCCCATCTTCCGCAATCGCACCCCGCTCGTCACCGTCGGCGAATACCTAATCAACCTCATCCCCTTCATCCTCTACAACGTCACGCCGCTCTGCGCCCTCGTCGCCGTCCTCGTCACCTTCGGAGCCTTCAACCGCACCTCCGAACTCACTGCCATGAAGTCCTCTGGCCTCAGCCTCTACCGCATCATCGCGCCCGTATTGTTCGTCACCCTGCTGATCTCCGCCGGCCTCTTCGTCTTCGACGAGTTCTATCTCCCCAACGCCAATCGCCGCCAGGAAGCTCTCCTCTCCGTCATCAAGGACAAACCCACCCAGACCTTCTCCCGACCCGACCGCCAATGGATCTCCGGCCAGACCAACAACACCGGCGCACCCTCCCGCATCTTCTACTACCAGTACTTCAACGCCGAGCGCGACACCTTCGCCAACCTCACCGTCTTCGAGTTCGACCCCACGACCTTCACCCTCCAGCGCCGCATCTTCGCCTCATCCGGCCGATGGGATCCGCGAGTCAACAACTGGGTCTTCGACAACGGCTGGGAGCGCACCTTCGCCGGCGAGGCCATCGCCAGCTACAAGCCATTCACCGTAGCCACCTTTCCCGAGATCAAAGAGCAACCCGCCTACTTCAAAAAAGAGTACGTCCCCTCACAGGAGATGAACTACAACGAGCTCTCCGCCTACATCGACGACCTACGCCAATCCGGCTTCGACACCAAGCGCCTCGTCGTCCAGCTCTACAAAAAGATCGCCTACCCGCTCATCACGCTGGTCATGGCCATCCTCGCCATCCCGTTCGCTCTCTCCATGGGCAAACAGGGCTCGCTCACCGGAATCGCCGTAGCCATCAGCCTCGCCATCACCTATTGGGTCGTCGCCCTCATCTTCGAATCCCTCGGCAACGTCAACACCCTCCCCGCACTCCTCGCCGCTTGGACCCCTGACCTCCTCTTCGGCATCACCGGAGCCTACCTACTCCTCCGAACCCCCACGTAACCCCCGCCACGCTACTCCTGCCAAGCTACTCCCGGAACAAATGATTCAGAATCGCATTCATCAGCGGTTCGATCACCACCACGTCCGCCGGATAAGACCAGAACCCAATCAGGTATCGCACCATCTCGCTGACCCGCTTCTTCACACCCTCGCGAAATTCCTTTTGCTCCTCAATCGACAGCTGCCCCAGTTGCAACCCATTCAGGGTGCTGTCGATGGGATTCGTATGCTTCGGTGTATACCGTATCGGCCCCAGCTCTCCCGCTTCGCTCATCACGGGATCGGTCAACACCATCCTCGCCACCATACGTCCCCGGTCATAGTCATGCGCGCGATACCGCTCATCGAAGAACCCGAGAAAGCCCGTCAGGTCCGCACCCGCCAGCAACTCCTCCGACACCGCGATTCCATAGATCCGCATGTAGTCGCACTGTCCCAGATTCGCCGCCGTCTCAAACGCAAGCACCGTATCGCGAAATGCATCGGCGGCGTAGCTTCCTGCCCCGAGACTCGCAATCTCCTCCTTGTACTGGTGTTCAATCCGCTTTCTCGCCTCAGCCAGACTTTCTTTTCCGATCTTCGCTACCTGCCTCGTCCCCGTTCGCGTCGGCTGCGTAAACAACACCTTCAGCAAACCCTCCGCAGTCCGCTTCAGGCTTCCGCTCTTGATCTCGCCCGAACGCAGCTTCTCTGCCAGTTCACTGGCACGAGCGTCCATCAGAGCAATCTGCTCATTCATCTCCACCGCTGTAATCCAGTCCTGAAACTCCGACTGGCCAAGCAGTACCTTCGCCCACCGCTTCATCATCTGAAAGTAGTCTGCGTTCTCCTCGCAAAAGCTCGAGTCCGCGCTCGAAGTTCTCCCATGCGGCGACACAAACAAGTAGAACCGGCTGTCGTTGTACCAATGCTTGTCGATCTCATCCACCAGGTTCTTCGCCATACCCAGCGGCTCGTTCTGCAATACTCCGCCGTCGGTGTACGTAAACCTCGACGGATCATCCGTCCACGGCTCCAGACCGTTTTTTGCGTAGTCCGTCCGCCGGCGGTCCAGCTCCTTTGCGCGAAACGCCAGCGGATATGCCCCGCTTGCCACCGACGCGTCCGCCAGCTCACGCCACACCTCTGGCTTATCGCTCCCGTCCACACTCACCACTCGTGTCATCTGGTCTTCATGCCGCGTGTAGATAAACTTCCCGCAAGGCTGCATGTCATAGCCGTAGTCCACGCCGTTCAGATTCGTCAGCGTCATTCCGATATAGATCGACCGCGCCGCAGCGATGTGCGTTATGGCAGCAGGCCACTCCCCCGTCGCATATCGTCCCAGTAGCGTATCCTTTGCAATCCCCTCCACCATGTTCGACGAAAAGATCGAACGCAGCGGCGGCTCCACCTCGCCGGTCGTTTCGTCCACCGTCTTCAGCAACCCATCGAGGTCGATGCGTTTTACCCACACGTTGTACAGCGGGTTATCATACGGGCCGCGAAACTCATTGGCCGAGTACAACATCTTGTGCGCCACAATCGCCGCCGTCATCGCGCCCGCCGAAGCACCCGTCATGACATCGATCAGAATCTTCTCGTCATCCGTCACCCCCTCGGCAAAGTTGTGCTGATGAATCGCATCCAGCACCTCATACAGCACGCCCGCCTCGTAACTCCCCAACGACACCGCACCCGCAATCGTAATAGCCAGCCGCTTCGGCATATCTCTCCTCGCAGCAGAATTAGAGCACCCTCACGAACCGTGACCTATACCTAATTAGGCATAGTCCCTCAGTGGTACTCATACCCTCAGATGAGTGCGATGCGTTTGCCTTCACCGCCTGACCTCCAACAAAGCAGCGTCATCTCGACCGAAGGGTACTCACACCCTCAGATCGGTGCGATGCGTTTGCCTTCATCCCCTGACCTCCGACAAAGCAGCGTCATCTCGACCGAAGGGCACTCGCACCCTCAGATGGGTGCGATGCGTTTGCCTTCATCCCCTGACCTCCAACAAAGCGTCATCTCGACCGAAGCAGATCACAGCCTTATCGTGATCTGCGCAGTGGAGAGACCCCCGCATTTTTGGTTTTGCCGTTGCCTTTGCCTTTGTTTCTAAGTAAGCCAAGCCTTTTGGCCTGGTTCCCCTCAAACCACCGCAAAGAACGGGGGCTTCAGCCCCTTGGGGTATACTTCCTCCTCTCCCGACAACTCAAACCCCATCAACCACTTACAACTTTTTTCTCGAAAAACAGCCCAAAAATCGCTTGTCAAGTCGAAAATCCCACAACTCGAACAAAACACGGCGGATAAAAATGAAATTTAGTTACATTCAAGCCCATATAATTAATTTATAGAGTGAGAGAAGGAAAGCCTCGGACACTCTCCGACGCTAACTTATTGATATAGGCTAATTTGGACACAACCCATTTGTTATGAATATTTTACAGACTATGCCCAGTCGTAAGCCTATGAATCAAAGAGGTTTACGCGCAGGCAATAGGGGAGGGGGGATACCCCCTCCCTCAATAAGGGACTCAACCAAAAACCCAATCCGTCCTAAACTGGAATCACAATGACACTAAAGCTCTCCTCGATCACTCTCCTGGCCGCTCTCACCACCGCCGCCACTGCCCAAACTACCAAACCAGCCGCCACTGCCCATCCCGCCGCCACTGCGGCCCATCCTGCAGAGCCTGCCTGCGCCACTGTGCCCGAGCTCTCGCCCAAAATCCCCGCTCTCCCCGCCGGCGCCCCATGCGCCAAACCGCTCTACACCGTCACGATTGAACCGGGCGCCAAGCTCAGCTACATCTCGCCCCTCGAAGGCGAGGAACAGCTCCGCCAAACCCTTGGCATCGAGTCCTCCACCTTCTCCCTCGACTACATCGACACTCAAGTCGGCACCGGCGAGCTCGCCGTTCCGCACAAGTGGTACACCATCCACTACACCGGCTATCTCGTCGACGGCACCAAGTTTGACTCCTCCATCGATCGCGAGCCCATCAGCATCGAGTACGGCAAGCACCAGGTCATCCCCGGCTGGGACACCGGATTCGACGGCATGCGCGTAGGCGGCAAGCGTCGCCTCTTCATCCCCTATCAGCTCGCCTACGGCAATCAGGGCAAGCCCCCCATCCCGCCCAAGGCCGAGCTCATCTTCGACGTCGAACTGATCAGCCAGACCGACGAGAAGCCTGCTCCCAAGCCAGCACCGGCCCCCGCACCCGCAGCGGCAGACAAACCTGCAACGCCACCAGCCAGCAGCCCAGCCGCAACGCCGAATCCCAAAGACCAGTAGCGCGTCCAATCTAAGGCACGCAAAAATATGTTCGACAAACTGAAACCGCTAGCACCCTACCTCAGGCGATATTGGAAGCACCTCGCCTGGGGAGGGGTCGCGGTCATCCTCTACAACGCGGTCAAAGTTCTCATCCCCGTCGTCATCGGCCACGCCATCGACGACATGCGTCACGGCATCACCGAATCAAAGATTCTCCTCCACGCCGGTCGCCTCCTCATCATCGCCGTACTCGCCGCCATCTTCCTCTACATCACCCGCCAGGTCATCATCGGGGCCTCGCGAGAGATCGAGTTCGACCTCCGCAACGACATCTTCGCAAATCTCGAACGCCAGTCGCCCAGCTACTACCACACCCATCGCACCGGCGACATCATGGCCCGTACCACCAACGACCTCAACGCGGTCCGCATGCTCCTCGGCCCCGCGATCATGTACAGCGCGAACACACTCGTCTTCACAGCCACCGCCCTGCCCTTCATGTATCGCATCAGCCCCAAGCTGACCTTCTTCGCCTTTGTTCCTTTGCCGATGGCCTCCGTCCTCGTCCAGTACTTCGGAGCCCGCATCCACAAGCGCTTCGAGCGCATTCAGGCCATGTTCTCCGACATCTCCGCCAAGGCCCAGGAGAACTTCTCCGGCGCGCGCCTCATCCGCGCCTTCGCCCAGGAAGAAGCCGAGATCGCCTCCTTCGAGACCGCCAACAAGGAGTACATCCGCCGCAGCCTCTACCTCGTCCGCCTCATGGCCATGCTCTGGCCCACACTCGAGTTCGTCCTCGGCCTCTCGCTGATGATCACTCTCCTCGTCGGAGGACACGAAGTCGTCCAGCACCAGATCTCGGTCGGCGAGTTCACCAGCTTCAACGTCTACATGGTCCAGCTCATCTGGCCCATCATCGCCGTAGGCTGGGTCGTCAACCTATTCCAGCGAGGCACCGCTTCCGTAGTCCGCATCGACGAGCTCCTCAAACAGCAACCCGACATCGCCGACGACCCCGCACTGATTCATGCAGCAAATATAGAGTGTCATCCTGAGCAAAGCTCTCCGGACGCACAGCTGTCATCCCGACCGGAGCGCAGCGAAGTGGAGGGACCTGCTTCTCTCCCACCGCAGCCGGTCATCCATGGCAACATAGAGTTCCGCAACCTCACCTTCGCCTACCCCGACGCTCCCGCGGTCCTGCACGATATCAACCTGAACATCCCCGCCGGCAGCAGCCTCGCCATCGTAGGCCCCACAGGTTCCGGCAAATCCACCCTCGTCAACCTCATCCCACGCCTCCACGACGCCGCTCCAGGAACAGTCCTGATCGACGGCCACCCCATCCGCGACTACACGCTCTCAACCCTCCGCCACAGCATCGGCTTCGTCCCGCAGGAAACCTTCCTCTTCTCCGACACCATCCGCCAGAACATAGCCTTCGGCCGACCCGACGCAACGCTCGAAGAGGTAGAAGAAGCCGCAACAATCGCCCACATCTGCCACCGAGATCCTCGAGTTCCCCAAAGGCTTCGACACCGAGGTAGGCGAACGCGGCCTGACTCTCTCCGGCGGCCAGAAACAACGCACCGCAATAGCTCGCGCCATCATCCGCAATCCCAGAATCCTCATCCTCGATGACGCCCTCGCCAGCGTAGACACCTACACCGAGGAGCGCATCCTCAGCGGCCTGAAACGAGTCATGGAGGGCCGCACCACCATCTTTATCTCCCACCGCATCTCCACCGCGCGCAACGCCGACCAGATCGCCGTCCTCGTCGCCGGCCGCATCGCCGAGCTAGGCACCCACGACGAACTCATCGCCCGGAACGGCTACTACACCGATCTCTTCGAAAAACAACGCCTCGAAGAAGAACTCTCCGTGGCCACCTGACAAACCTTAGGCCGACCACCGCGAAGGACCAGCCTCACCCGAAGCCACAGGAACCGCGGCGGCAGGAAGAAACTTCTCCTCCCGCGTCCGCAGCTCTCTCGGCAACACCTTGCCCGCCTCCGGATCGCGAGCCACTACCGCCCACGCCTCTCGAACATTGCGAACAAAAGAAATCACCTCTTCAAACTGCTCCTTCGACTCCAGGTGCGACGCTTCCAGCGTCATCGTGAACATCGTCGAATAAAAATCAGAAAGCGAAGCGGCAACCGTTCCTCCAAGATCCGGCCGCAACCGTGCCTGAAGATACATCAAAATATCCAGACGCCTTCTTCACCGCAACTCTACGTCCATATACATCGTTCTCTTCCACACACTGCATCGCCCGATAGAGAAAACGGATCGCTCCGTCGTACAGGGCGATGATCATCTCAACGCCGGTTGCGCCTGCCAAAGCCTGCTGCTGGTAGCTTGTCTCGCTCAATTGGTTATCCTTACGCATGCTGGTTTGGATTGAAGCCCGTCAACGAATCAAAGACCGAGTTGACCTCATTGAGCTGACTCGGAATTGACTGCAGAATCTGATTCGCAGCATTCAACTCATTCGTCAGCTGTGTCTTCTGCGTCGCCAGAATTGCGTTCTCGTTGGTGATATTAGCGTTCAGCGCCTTCTCCTGATTGCTGTTCTGTTGCTGTGCAAGAAAGATCGCTCCATTCGGCGCCTGCGTCCCGGCATTGTTCAGCGCGGCCGACAAACGTCTGGCCGAAACTCTTCGGGTTCTGTAAAAAGCCGGTCACGTCAGACAGATTGGAGTTGAGAACACTGGTAAGCGTGTCCGCGTTCAGTGTCAGAGTTCCGTCGTTATTGATGCCGATCCCCAACTGAGTAATGTTGTTGATCGAACCACTCTTCGCGCCGGAGAAGAGAGATCCCGTAAGCGATTCCTGTAACTGAGCAATATCGGACTTCCTAAGAGCGGTGCAGAGGTCCCGCCCGCGCTGCTTTGTTCCTGCGCGTTGACATCTCCGATCACATTGTTATAAGCCGAAACAAAACTGCTGATCGCTGTCGCAATATCCGTCGTGGCATCCGTGATCTGTACTTGCACCGGGCGTCGAAGAGGTCGCAAGCAGTTGAAACGTCACCCCGGGGATCGCATTGGTGACGGTGTTGGACGGGCTCGTAATCGATACTCCATCGACGGTCAGATGCGCATCCTGTCCCGTTTGGCCGTCGCTGAAAGGAGATATGCCCCGCCCGTTGTGGAGTCGGTCAGATTTGCTTGTGATGGTGCTTAGCTGCCCGGCAGCGCCACTGGTTCCGCTGACGATTGACAGCCGCGACCCGGAAGAGTCCGTGATCACGCTCGCGGTGACGCCAATGGCCGCCGAATTGATCGCTGCAGCGAGGCCGCGTAAGCGTGTCGCTGCCGCGCCGTGCTGGTATCGAATTCTTGGCCCTGAATCGTCACTGTCCCCGACAGCGTATCGCTGCGCATTCGAAACCGCGGTCGAAACGTCTGACGAGGTCTGCGCCAGCTGACTCGACAACGATCGTGTGGCTTCCTGCTATCGCCGAGGAGCTTGCGGAGGTCAGGCTGAGAACATCCGTATTCGAGCTGGACCCCTGCTTCTCAGCGAAGACACCTTCAAAGTCCGTAAGCTTTTGCAAGCTGGTGGAGAGGGCCGACAGGTCAGTTCCAAGCGAAGAGAGAACCGTATCCTGAGCCTTCAACGCCGTAAGCTGATTCTGCCATGGAGTCTCAATCGCCTGGTCTGACTGCTTGGATCTGCGCGACGGTCGACGCCACGTCGAATCCCTGACCACTCGTCGCCGATCCGAAACTTAACCCAACTGTGCCCATGTCACCCTTCCGTCTCTTCCTCGTTCCACGGTCAGGAAGCAAACGCCGTGCCAGATCTGACCCTCAAGAATTAGAGACAGCTAAGCTCTCACAAGACGAAAGAACGGCGGCCACGCCTCTTCGCGTGACCACCGTCGCTTTCCTCAGCTTATTGCAGCAGCTTCAGAATCTCTTGCTGTGCGCTGTTCGCCTGGGCAAGAGCGCTGATACCGGTCTGGCTCAGCACCTGGAACTTCGCCAGGTTGCTCGTCGCCTGACCGAAGTTGGTCGCACGAATCGCGCTATCGGCAGAGGACAGGTTCACCTCTTCCGAGCTGGCAACGCTGGCAGCCGCATTCAGCTGGTTGATGTTGGCACCGATCGCGCCACGCTGGGCCGACACGGCAGCGATCGCAGTGGTAATGTCCTGCAGCGTCGTCGCAGCCAGGCGGCTCGCAGACGGTCAAGACGCCGACAAGTGTCAGCGCCAGCGTAGGTACGCCGAGCTTGTGGCAGTAAGCGCCAATTGTAGCAGCGATGGTCGTGGTTCCGGCCGCGGTCCCGTCAGTGACAGCGAAGTACGTCGCAGCCGCCGTAAATACAGCGGTGCTGTTGAAGTTTGTTGACGTGCCGATGTTGCCGATCTCCTTCAGGATGCTCTGGAACTCGGTGTCCGCTGCAGTCGACTGAGCGGCAGTCAAACCACCGTTGGAAGCCTCGGTCGCGAGCGTAACTGCGCGATCGAGAAGGTTGGTCACCTGAGACAACGCACCATCGGCGGTCTGCAGCAAGCCCACGCCGTTCTGCGCATTCTGTGCCGACTGGGTCAGCGCAGCTTCGTTGGCAGAAAGACCGTCCGCGATCGAAAGACCGGCTGCGTCATCCGCGCCACTATTCAGACGCGAACCGGAGGAGAGCTGCTGCAGAACAGTCTGGAGGCTGTTCTGCGTCTGGTTGAGGTTGTTCTCAGCATAAGTTGCTGCAACGTTAGTAAGAATGCCCAAGGACATGTGGAAACGCTCCTGTACTGCTCGGTTTGAGTTGCCGCGACGCCGCCCCGAGTGACCGCCCGGCAAACTCATATCGCCGACCCAGCGGCTCGTGAGATCCGATTCACTATGCGGAAGGCTCCGCGTTCCCCCACCTCATCGGCCCCTGTTCTGCCAACTTGAGAGCGCTTCTGCGCTGCTGCCCTCTTGTACGTTACTTCGTTAACGTGCCTATTGACCTCAGCTTCCCTGCCGATGAAACCCATGGAAGGAACACCGCCCATGATCGAACTGACACGTCTGAACGGCAGCCCTCTCGCCATCAACTGCGACCTCATCAAATACGCTGAAGCCGCGCCCGATACGGTGCTCACTCTAATCACCGGAGAGAAGCTCGTCGTTCTCGAGCCCTGCAGAGAGGTCTCGCAACGCACACTCGACTATCGCGCCGCCGTTCTTCGCCAGGCGTGGCCCGAGGCCGCATCATCACTCAGCGCAAAATCTGCCTTCGACGCGGACCACCGCGCTCGTCATCACTCCGCCAACGACTCCGGCGAATAGTCACCGTCACTGAAGAGGAAATCCCATGGATATCGCCAGCATCGGTGGAATCGCACTCGCCATCGTCGGCATTCTCGCCGGCATGATGATCGAAGGCGGAAGCATCGCTCAGATCACCCAGCCCACTGCAGCCCTGATCGTCTTTGGCGGCACGATCGGTGCCGTCATGCTTCAGTTTCCGCTGAGCATCTTCCTCGCCGCACTGAAGGCCATCTTTAGGGTCTTCCTGCATAAGAGCTCCAACGGAGAAGCCACGCTCGCGCAGATCGTCAGCTTCGCGAACAAAGCCCGCCGCAGCGGCATCGTCTCGCTCGACGCCGATCTCTCCTCCATCTCCGATCCCTTCCTCCGTCAGGCCGTCATGCTCGCCGTCGACGGCACCGAGCCCAGCGAAGTCCGCAAGATCATGCAGCTCGAGCTCGATAACAAATCCGAGATCGAAGAAAAGATCCCCGCAGTCTTCGAGGCCGCAGGCGGTTACTCTCCACGGTCGGCATCATCGGCGCAGTCCTCGGCCTCATCCAGGTCATGAAGAACCTCTCCAACATCGACGCGGTCGGCCGCGGCATCGCCGTAGCTTTCGTCGCCACCATCTACGGAGTCGCCATGGCCAACCTCATCTGCCTTCCCGCCGCCGGCAAGCTCAAATTCCGCCACCGCGAAGAGCAGATGATCAAAGAGATGATGCTCGAAGGCGTTATCTCCATCCTCGAAGGCATGAACCCACGCATGATCGAGACCAAACTCCGCACCTATCTCTTCGACTCGGAACCTCCAAACTCCGACCGCCACTCCGAGGTCAAAGCATGAACAAAAAAAAGCAACCCGAACACGCCAATCACGAGCGCTGGCTCGTCTCCTACGCCGACTTCATCACGTTGCTCTTCGCGTTTTTCGTCGTCCTCTTCGCCTCCAGCCAGTCGGACAAGAAGAAACAGATGAAACTCGCCGAGGCCATGCAGTCTGCCTTCACTCCCCTCGGCACCTTCGACGCCCACTCGAAGACCCCACCCCTCACCGATACAAGTGCCGCAGCAGCCATCGATGCGCCTCCCGCAGCTCTCGCTCCACCGCTTCCAACTACCAGCACCGAGACGCTGGAACAGACCAAAGCCCGCCTCACCAGGCTTCTCGCCCAACAGGTCGCCGCAGGCCGCATCCCTCCCGGCGGCATGACTATGCGCATCACGACCGATGGCCTCGTCATCTCGCTTCACGAAGCAGGCTTCTTCCCCTCAGGCTCCGCAGAAGTCCGCGCAGCTTCCATTCCCATGCTCGCGATCCTCGCAACCACCCTGCCTGCCGGCCCGCTCCGGATCGAAGGCCACACCGACAACGTGCCAATCCACACCGCGCAGTTCGCCAGCAACTGGGAGCTCTCCACCGCGCGCTCCACCGCCATCGCCCGGCTGCTTCTCGAACGCGGCCCCATCGACCCCGCCAATCTCTCTGCCGCAGGCTACGCCGAGTACCACCCCATCGCCAGCAACACCACCGAAGAGGGTCGCATGCAGAACCGCCGCGTCGACATCATCCTTTTGCGACACCCAGCACCTTCACAATGACCCGCTTCGACCGCTGCCCATCGAACTCCGCATAAAACACCCGCTGCCACGTTCCCAGATCAAGCCGCCCCTTCGTCACCGGCAGCGTCGTCTCGTGGTGCAGCAGCAACGCCTTCAGATGCGCGTCAGCATTATCTTCTCCCGTCCGATGATGCTTGTACCCCGGCCACCGCGGAGCCAGCTTCTCCAGCCACACGCCAATGTCTTCAATCAACCCATCCTCGTTGTCATTCACATAGATCGCCGCCGTAATATGCATCGGCGACACAAAACACAATCCATCATCAATCCCGCTGCGCCGCACAATCTCCTCCACCTCCGGAGTGATATGCACCATCTCATACCGCTCCTCCGTGCGAAATGTCAGATACTCCGTATGCGCCTTCATCGAAGCCATCGCTTTTTCTCCTCATTCCTCTATACCGAACTGTGCCGATAAAATCACAACAGCAAAATCGTCTGCGCACAAATGTATCTTTTTCGACTCTCGAATCGTCCAACTCGCAACGGGATGAAAAAGCCACTCCACACTCTCGTCACGCTTCTCTGCCTTCTGGCCCTCTTTGTGCCGGTTGCCACATTATGCCTGCCGCATCACCACACCGCGCAGGCAGTCTGCAGCCATTGTCCACCGCACAACAGCGTCCCGCCCTGCTGCAGCGCACAGCAGCACAGCCTTCCACCGATTCTCACGACGACAAACGTCGAGCCACCCACCCTGGCGATCGCGACCTCAGCTCCATCCTTTCTCGATGAGCTCTCTCTCGTTCCATCGCACTCCTCAGCCGCTCTCGAGATGCCGCCGCCTCTCCCTCTTCGCATAGCCCTTCGTATCTGATCCCTGCCCTGATCCCTGCGTCTCGCAGCGCGAGTCTGCGCTGCTATGTCTCACGCGGCTATCAAGACAAGGACAATCCATGCGCGGCCTCCCGTTCGCAGCGCTGCTCACAGCAGCATCATTCATTTCGTTCCCTGCGCTTTCCCAGGCGCAACAGAGCCCGATGCCGGACATGCCCGGCATGGAAAAAGCCAAGCCCACACCAAATGGACATGAGCATGGATATGTCCAAATCTCCAACCACCCTCATCGAGGCCGAACTAGCCCACACCACCTCCGGAACCAGCATCGAACCCGCATCCACTCCCAGTCCCGATGCTCATGCGCGACTACCGAGGCTGGACCCTCATGCTCCACGGCACTGCCTTCCTCGCCGACACCCAGCAAAGCGGCCCACGCGGCGCCGACAAGCTCTTCTCCACCAACTGGATCATGCCCATGGCCACTCACCAACTCGGCGCCAACGGAAAATACGGCCAACTCACCCTCCGCACCATGCTCTCCCTCGAACCCGCCACCATCACCGGCCGTTACTACCCCGAGCTCTTCCAGCAGGGCGAAACCGCATTCGGCAAACCCATCATCGACGGCCAGCACCCGCACGACTTTCTCATGGAACTAGCCGCCCTCTACGACCTCCACCTCGGCGAACGCATCTCTCCTCAGCCTCTACGCCGCACCCGTCGGCGATCCCGCCATCGGCCCCACCGCCTACCCGCACCGCCAATCCGCCTCCGAAGATCCCATCGCCGCCCTCGGCCACCACCAGCAGGACTCCACCCACATCGCCTTCAACGTCCTCACCGGCGGCCTCACCTGGCGCTGGCTCCGCTTCGAAGAGTCCGGCTTCCACGGCGCCGAACCCACCGAGCAGCGCTGGGGCTTCCAACCCTCCCCCAACGGCCACGCCATCGACAGCTACTCCTCGCGCATCACCTTCTCCCCAGCACCCAACTGGACCAGCCAATACTCCATCGCCCACATCACCAGCCCCGAAGCCCTCTACCCCAACGAAAACCAGCAGCGCCAGACCGCCTCCATCATGTACAACCGCCCCATCGGCACGCACCACGACACCACCAGCATGCCCGGCATGGACATGATACCACATCCCCCGCCACCGGCAACTGGTCCACCACCCTCCTCTGGGGCCGCACAAAATCGCTCCCCCAAACCGGAAACGACTCAAGCATCGAAAACAGCTACCTCCTCGAATCCCTCCTCCAGTTCCACACCCGCAACTACGTCTGGACCCGAATCGAAAACGCCGGCCGCACCAACGAACTCCTCCTCCCGCCCGGCTCGCCGCTCCCACCCAACTTCACCGAATCCCCCATCGGCCACGTAGCCGCCTACACCTTCGGCTACGACCGCGACTACCGCATCATCCCTCACATCCTCACCGCCCCCGGCGCGCAATTCACCACCTACACCACCCCGCAAGCCCTCGCCTCCACCTACGGCCACCATCCCTGGGGAGTAGTCGTCTTCATCCGTTTCCGCATCACGAACTGACGCACCCGCCACCCGCCTCTTCGCATACAAACGTGATGCCGGCAAAAACGCATACCATGTTCCAAAGATGACCGTCCGCAAAATCGTTCACATCGACATGGACGCCTTCTACGCCTCCGTCGAGCAGCGCGACGACCCACGCTCCGCGGCAAACCCGTCGTCGTTGCCTGGCGCGGCAACCGCTCCGTCGTCTGCGCCGCCTCCTACGAAGCCCGAGCCTTCGGTGTGCGCTCCGCAATGCCCGCCGTCCGTGCCGAGCGCCTCTGCCCCACCGCCATCTTCATCCCGCCCGACTTCACCCGCTATCGAGCCGTCTCGCGCCAGGTCCGAGACATCTTTCAACTCCACACCGACCTCATCGAGCCGCTCTCCCTCGACGAAGCCTACCTCGACGTCACCGAAAACAAGACGAATCTCCCCACAGCAACACGCGTAGCCAGCGCCATTCGCCAACAGATCCGCGAAGAACTTCAACCTCACCGCCTCCGCCGGAGTAGCGCCCAACAAATTTCTCGCCAAGATCGCCTCCGACTGGCGCAAGCCCGACGGCCTCTTCGTCATACAACCCAACGAGGTCGATACCTTCCTCTCGCCTCTGCCAGTCGGCCGCATCCCAGGCGTCGGCAAGGTCACAGAAAAAATCCTTCAGGACCTCAACATCCACACCGTAAGCGATCTGCGAGCCCGCGAACTCTCCGCCCTCGAAGCCCGCTTCGGCCGTTACGGTGTTCGCCTCTACGAACTCGCCCGCGGCATCGACCACAGCGCCGTCATTCCCGACAGACCCACCAAATCCATCTCCGCCGAAGACACCTTCGAGCGCGATCTCCCCCTCGCCGACACCGAACCCATCATCCTCCGCCTCGCCGAGAAGGTCTGGGCCGCATCCCGCAAAGAATCCCGCATCGCCCGCACCGTCGTCCTCAAACTCAAAACCAGCGACTTCAACATCCTCACCCGCAGCCACACGCCACCGCTTCCGCCATCCTCCGTCGAAGAACTAACCGCCATCGCACTCAACCTGCGCGAACGCGTCGGCCTCTCTCCAAATCGGCGCTTCCGCCTCGTCGGCGTAGGTCTAAGCAACTTCACCGACCCCGAAGACACCAAAATCCAATCCACCCTCTTCGAATAGAATCCTCCCGAACCAATTCACTATCATCAGAGAGCCATGATCCTCTACGTAGCCACCTCCAACCCCGGCAAGCTCCGAGACTTCGCCGCAGCCGCAACGCAGAACATCACCCTGACCCCACTCCCCAACCTAAACGAAATCCCCGCCCCACCCGAAGACGAGCCCACCTTCGAAGGCAACGCCCGCCACAAAGCCATCTACTACTCCCGCCATGCCCCCGGCGAGATCGTCATCGCCGACGACTCCGGCCTCGAAGTCGACGCCCTCCACGGAGCCCCCGGCGTCCGCTCCGCCCGCTTCGCCGAAGACCACAACTTCCACCCAGCTGAAGCAGCCGAAGCACTCAGCCCCGAGCCGCTATCCAACCGACCTACGCGCAACAACCTCTATCTCATCTCCCTCCTCACCGGCATCCCCCTCACCGAGCGCAGCGCCCGCTACCACTGCGTCCTGGCCGCCGCCCGCGACGGCCAGATCCTCGCCATCGGCCACGGAGCCGTCGAAGGCGAGATCCTCACCACCCCACGCGGCACCCAGGGCTTCGGCTACGACCCGCTCTTCTATCTTCCCGAACAAAACAAGACCATGGCCGAGCTCGACATCCAAACCAAACTCACCTTCAGCCACCGAGGCCGAGCCTTCGCCGCCCTCCTCGAAGAACTCCTAGCCGCACAACCTGCAACCAGCAACTGCAACTGCAACGCAGCAACTGTCTTTTCGCACAAACCTGACGATAACCGCACAAAATCCCTTAGTTTTATTGACCTTGGCCCCCCACAGCGGAATAATCGCACTGCCGCACTTTTTCCATTCCCACCAAGTGCGCCCATCTCCTACAAGGAGCGACCATGGCCACCGCCACGCCGCCAGCCCCTCCTGCCACGCCAGCCCATTCGGGAATCCAGCGCGGAGTGCAACCGCTCCGCGCCGGCGAAGGCCACTCCTTCTTCTGGCGCAAGCTCCACTCGCTCACCGGAATCGTCCCCATCGGCGCCTTCCTCATCGAGCACATCATCTCCAACTTCGAGATCGTCAACGGCCCGCTCGCCTACGCCAAGCAGGTCCTCTTCCTCAACTCCCTCCCGCTCGTCCGCGTCCTCGAGTGGGTCTTCATCTTCATCCCCCTCGCCTACCACGCGCTCTACGGCGTCTTCATCGCCATCCGCGGCCGCTCCAACGTCAACGTCTACCCCTGGGCCGGCAACTGGATGTATCTCTCCCAGCGCGTCACCGGCATCATCGCCTTCCTCTACATCATCCAGCACCTCTACCGCCAGCGCTTCACCGGCGTCTCGCTCCCCGAGCACCCCGGCGCAGCCTTCGCCAAGGTCCAGCACGAGCTCTCCAACCCGTGGATGCTCGCCATCTACGTCATCGCCATGATCGCCACCACCTGGCACTTCGCCTACGGCATCTGGCTCTTCGCCGCCAAGTGGGGCATCACCCCCGGCGACAAAGCCCGCAAGAAATTCGGCTGGGTCTGCGGACTCGGCGGCGCAGCCCTCTGCCTCATGGGCCTCATCAGCATCTACGCCGTCGTCACCGCACCACCCGCACCAGAAGACGTCATGCCCGAGCAGCCCGCGCATCACACTTCTCAGGCCTTCAACACCGCCGCCAAATTCAACCATTCCGCAACAGCCGGCCAGATGGTCAATGAAGTTGAGCCGTTTCAAGTCGCGCTCGTGGCCTTTAGTAGTTGCGGCACGGCATGCAGGCTTGTCCGCTGAAATTTGGTGAGGCGAGTTAAACGACGCAGGATGACTCGCGTACGACTCTTTGGACTTTAGATAGAGACATAGGCAAGTCAGTGTTTGTTTTCACAGCATCAAAGGCTTTATTCCGAACAGCATCGTACGAACCATTTTTTGGAACCGCTCGCTCTTATGAGCGTATCGTCTATGTTCGCACGTGTTTGTGAGTCGAACATCGGAAGACATCAAGAGCACAGTCCGACAGCGACTCAACAGTCCATTTCGCAAATGCCCACTCGTTGAGATAGGAAGAACACATGGCAGCAGCAACCCCAAGAATCATCGTAGTAGGCGGAGGCCTAGCCGGCCTCGCCGCCGTCATCAAGATCGCCGAAGCCGGCGGCAAGGTCGACCTCTTCTCCATCGTCCCCGTCAAGCGCTCGCACTCCGTCTGCGCCCAGGGCGGCATCAACGCCGCCAAGAACCTCAAGGGCGAAGGCGACGACGTCTTCAAGCACTTCGACGACACCATCTACGGCGGCGACTTCCTCGCCAACCAGACCCCCGTCAAGAACATGACCGCGCAGGGCCCCGCCATCATCGACCTGCTCGACCGCATGGGCGTCCCCTTCAACCGCACCCCCGAAGGCCTCCTCGACTTCCGCCGCTTCGGAGGCACCCTCTACCACCGCACCGCCTTCGCCGGAGCCACCACCGGCCAGCAACTCCTCTACGCCCTCGACGAGCAGGTCCGCCGCTACGAAGCCGAAGGCAAAGTCACCAAGTACGAAGGCTGGGAGTTCCTCTCCGCCGTCCTCGACTCCAAAGGCGCCTGCCGCGGCATCACCGCCATGGACCTCCGCACCATGGAGACCCGCACCTTCCCCGCCGACGCCATCATCGTCTGCACCGGCGGCAACGGAGCCATCTTCGGCAAGTCCACCAACTCCGTCGTCTGCACCGGCTCCGCCCAGTCCGCCCTCTACCAGCAGGGCGCCTACTACGCCAACGGCGAGTTCATCCAGGTCCACCCCACCGCCATCCCCGGCGAAGACAAGCTCCGCCTCATGTCCGAATCAGCCCGCGGCGAAGGCGGCCGCGTCTGGGTCCCCAAGGACAAGAACGACAAGCGCGTCGCCAAATCCATCCCCGAAGGCGAGCGCTGGTACTTCCTCGAAGAGTGGTACCCCAAGTACGGCAACCTCGTCCCCCGCGACGTCGCCACCCGCGCCATCTTCAAAGTCGTCTACGAGCACGGCATGGGCATCGACGGCCAGCCCATGGTCTACCTCGATCTAACCCACATCGATCGAGCCACTTTGGACCGCAAACTTGAAGGCATCCTCGAAATCTACGAGAAGTTCGTAGGCGACGACCCCCGCGAAGTCCCCATGAAGATCTTCCCCGGCATGCACTACACCATGGGCGGCCTCTGGGTCGACTTCAACCAGCAGACCAACATCCCCGGAGTCTTCGCCGCAGGCGAGGCCGACTACTCCATCCACGGCGCCAACCGCCTCGGAGCCAACTCCCTCCTCTCCTGCATCTACGGAGGCTTCGTAGCCGGCCCGCAAGCCATGCAGTACGCCAAAAATCTCCCCGCACAGGAAGGCGACGGAGGCCACGCCGCCGAACTCGCACGCCAGAAGGAGTTCAACCAGCTCCTCCTCAACAACCCCGGCACCGAAAACCCCTTCAAGCTCTGGCGCGAACTCGGCGAGACCATGACCCAGCACGCGACCATCATCCGCTACAACAAGGGACTCGACGAAGCCGACGCCAAGATCGTCGAACTCCTCGACCGCTACCGCAACGTCAACCTCTCCGACAAGAGCCAGTGGGCCAACACCAGCTTCGCCTTCGCCCGCCAGCTCTACAACATGCTCGAGTTAGGCCGCGTCATCGTCCAGGGCGCGCGCCTCCGCGACGAGTCCCGCGGAGCCCACTACAAACCCGACTTCCCCGACCGCAACGACGAAAAGTTCCTCAAAACCACCAAAGCCGCCTACAAAAACGAAGCCCCCGCCTTCGAATGGGAAGAGGTGGACATCAGCCACATCAAACCGCGCCCACGCCGCTACGACGCCACCGCCTAGCTATGCTTAATGCACGCTGTCATCCTGTGCCGCGAATCGCGGACGGACCTGCTTTTCCGCCTGAGTGTCGTCTTTAAGATAAATGACAAGTTGCCTCAAAACCCGCTTAAGCCGTCTAATCGGGCCATGGAAGACGCCAAATATGTCTACCTCGCCCTGGCCCTCGTATACGCCGGTGTCATGACGTATATGTACCTCTACACCACGCATCTTCACCCCAACGAGCGGACCATGGCCCTCAAAGGCCGTCCGCCGATCAGCAAAGAAGAAGGCATCGCAGTCGCCACACTCGAGAAGGAGCACGACCACAAAATAGGCCGGTTCTAACTCCCTCCGAAGCGACCGCTTTCCTTCGCAACATTCGCCTCCAGCAGGGCCTCACGCTGAAGGCACAGGAAATCTGTAGTCGCTAAGGAGCCCGCATGCCGCCAAGCACCATCAAGGTAGAGATCAAGCGTCAGTCCAACCCCGACGCACCCGCCACCACCGAAAAGTTCGAGATCCCCTACCGCCCGGGCATGAACATCACCTCGCTCCTCGGCGAGATCGCGCTCAACCCCGTCGACGTCTCCGGCCGTGCGACCACCCCCATCACCTACGACTCCAACTGCCTCGAAGAGATCTGCGGCTCCTGCGCCATGCTCATCAACGGCAAAGCCCGCATGGCCTGCTCCGCCCTTGTCGACAAGCTCGCAGCCCAGCCCATCACCCTCGCCCCGCTCTCCAAGTTCCCCGTAGTCCGCGACCTCGCCGTCGACCGCTCCGTCCTCTTCGAAAACCTCAAGAAGGTCAAAGCCTGGGTCCCCATCGACGGCTCCTACGACCTGGGCCCCGGCCCCAAGCAGGCGCCTCAAATTCAAGAACAGCGCTACCCGCTCTCCAACTGCATCTCCTGCACCATCTGCATGGAGGTCTGCCCCCAGTTCAACGACGCCACCGGCTTCGTCGGCGCCGCCACCATCGCCCAGGCCAAGCTCTTCAACATGGACCCCAGCGGCGCAGTCCTCAAAGAAGAACGTCTCCGCGCCTTAGCCGGAGACGGCGGCATCCAGGAGTGCGGCTTCGCCCAAAACTGCGTCCAGGCCTGCCCCAAACAACTCCCCCTCACCGAAGCCATCAGCGACATGGGCCGCGACGTCTTCGTCCAGCAAGTCAAAGATCTCTTCGCCCGATAAAAGCTCCTTGGTTCGGTTGGACCAGTCGAACGAATCGGCGCAGTGAAAATATATTTGTGAAAACTGAAAGATTTTCGACGCCGAAAAGTGACCGTCAAATCACCAGCTTTCACCACACATTCACCACGTTTTCACCATCAAAACACCACAATAAAACGACCGTTTTCCTGAAAACCCCCTGAAAAACACCACAAACCGTCCCCATAATTTTTTCGCAAATAAGGAGCATCATGATCCAACTAGCAGACGCCCGCCGCATCATCGCCGCCGCCGAAAAGAAAGCCACCGAGATCGGCCAGCCCATGAACATCGCCGTAGCCGACGCCGGCGGAAACCTCATCGCCCACGTCCGCATGGACAACGCCTGGATCGGCTCCATCGACATCTCCATCAAAAAAGCCTGGACCTCCCGCGCCTTCGACATCGCCACCAAAGACCTCGCCCCCCACTCCCAATCCGGCAGCCAGTTCTTCGGCATCCACGCCTCCAACGACGGCAAGGTCATGATCTTCGCCGGCGGCATCCCTCTCAAAAAAGACGGCAAAGTCGTCGGAGCCATCGGCGTCAGCGGAGGCTCCGGCGAACAGGATCACGCCGTAGCCGAAGCAGGCGCAGCCGCTCTCTAACATTCTTCCCCAAAGAAAAAGCCCCGCTGGCCCGCGGGGCTTTTCTCATTGCACCTTCGTTTCACTTCACTTCGAAAAAATCGAATTACCCGGAGTCGTCTCTTCATTCGAGTGAATCCGATTCGCGGCACGCTTCGCACTCTGCATGCCAACATCGTCAATCTTCTGCTGTTCAGTTCTTCCCGCCTCAGTGGCAGGAGCATTCTGCTCAATCGCTTCGTGGGAAGGCCGTCCTGGTGTCTTCGTCGAATCCAATCCTTGTGCCATCTCTCACCTCTACATAAGAAAGATGGCAGCGTCCACCCGCAAGGTTGCCCGAATTACCAAGTCAACTCAATCAACATAACTCCCTGTCTTTCCACGGTTACAGGCAACTCCAACCGCCCATCCTTCATCGTCGACTCCACCGCAACCGACTGCAAGCTCAGCCGCCCGCTGCAACTCCATAAACTGCTTCGCCGTAGGCTCCAAAGGACTCCCCATCTTCTGCCAGGCCGAATAAGCATTACTATGCTGCAGCATCCATCAGAAACTCCCGTACATTCACCTTCTCCGGCGCAGCAATCCCACTCACCAAAACCTTCACCTCGCGCAGCCTCAACCGCAACATCATCATCGTGATAGTTCCACACCAGCACATCCACCTTGCGATCACCCGCGCGTAGCCACGGCATTCACATCATCCGCGCCACGCACGCTATCGCTCACAACCTGCTCCAACGGCATCGCGCCCGAGTTCGTCACCGCAACATAATCCCCACCCAGCATCCCCATCATGCGAAACACATTCAACACCGCCTTATCCACCAGGAAGCTCTTCCCATCCGCTTTTCCGCCCGTAGCCAGCTCACGAAACCCCGCGAAACACCGGCTGATCCTCGAACTCCAACGCCCACGTCACCGCACCCTGCAGCGTCACGCCATACTTTGCCGCCAACTCATTCTGCCGAGCGATAGCCTCCGCCACGCTCACTCCATACAACGGCCCATTGCGATACCCATTCTGCGGCCCCTTACAAGCCGCGCACCCCTCAGGATCGCTCTCCCCCAAAATAATCGGCGTATTCTTCCACTCCGGATACGAAGCCACCACCTGCATCCCCAACTCCGTCGCGCGCAACTGATGCCCAATATCCATCCGCACATGCCCATCCACCGTCTTCGGCGAACCCTTCGGATGAAAGCTGATAAACGCCAGCGGGGCGCCTGTCCCACCTGTAGCCGCATTCTTTCCACGCGCACAGTGCTCCAGAAACTGCCGCAAAAATGCCTCTGACTTCCCCGGCCCAACGCCAGTCGCCTCCGGGCCGCCAATCTTCGCTTCCGGCAACTGCCTTCTGAATCGCCGCCGCAGTCACGTCATACAAGCGGTCATACTCCTCCGGCGTCCCATGCCAGTAAGGAATGTCCGGCTCGTTCCAAACCTCCCACAGCCACGTCCTCACCGCAGCATCACCATACCGCTCATGCAAATGCTTCACCCACGCCGTCACCAGCGCACTCCACTTGTCATAATCCTTCGGCGGATAGCTCCACCCCGTAAACACATCGCCATCCGGAAACGTATGCCGATAAGGCTCCGGATGCGTCGACAAAGCCTCCGGCATAAACCCCACCTCCACCAGCGGACGCACACCAGCGTCCCTCATCGCATCGAAGATCTTGTCCGTAATCGTCCAGTCGTAGATCGGCTTTCCCTGCGCATCCTCGCGATAGACATTCGTCGACCCCCACTTCAGCGACCCACTCCCATCCCCCGTCGTCAGCAGATTATGCAGCCGCACATAAACCGGAGCCGCACTCAGCCCCGCAAGCTCGTGCAACAGCGTCTTTCCATTCGCCGCATAAACGAAGTTCGGCTCATCCGCGCCAAAGTAGCTCCAAACCGGCCGATACGCTCCCACCGTCTTACTCGCATCGACGGTAATCGCCACATCCTCAGCCTGAGCCCCACACACCGCGGACGAAGTCATCACCGCCACAAACAACCACGCACGAATCCACATGCAGGCCACCATATCAAACCTTCCAGCAAATCCGGGCAGAAGAAGCCTCTTGCTAAAATTGCCTATTCCACCATGAGCCCACTCATCGCGTCTCTTTAGCATCATGAACGTCTCTTGCGCCATACTTTTTGCAACCTCGGCCTTTCTGCTATCAGCGCAAATCCTTTCAAGCCAGAAGTCCTCCACAAAGAACATTCCAGCAAATATGACCGATCCGCTCGCCATCCATAACTCCGCCATCGTCATCGACACCCACGCCGACACCCCCCAACGCTTCGTCGACGAGCACTGGAGCTTTACCGACCCGCTCAACGGCGGCATGCTCAACTACGACTCTGCAAAGAAAGGCAGCCTCGACGCCCAATTCTTCTCCATCTGGGTCGACCCCAACCAGTACCCTGCCAACGCCTCCGCCCGCCGCACCCGCGAACTGATCGACGCCACCCTCGAGCAGGTCCGCAGCGCTCCCGACAAACTCCAACTTTGCACAACCCCCGACGAGATCCTCGCCGCCCACAAATCCGGCAAATTCGCCGTCCTCATGGGCATCGAAGGTGGCCACTCCATCGAAGACTCCCTCGGCCTCCTCCGCGACTACTACCGCCTTGGCGTCCGTTACATGACCCTCACCTGGTCCAACACCAACAACTGGGCCGACTCCTCCGGCGACCTCGAAGACGCAAGAGTCCACCACCACAACGGACTCACGCCTTTCGGCAAACAGGTCGTGCAGGAGATGAATCGCCTTGGCATGATGGTCGACATCTCCCACGTCTCCGACAAAACCTTCTGGGACGTCATCGCAACCACCCACGCCCCCATCATCGCCTCGCACTCCTCTGCCCGCGCCCTCACCTCAGCCCCGCGCAACATGACCGACGAGATGCTCCGCGCCATGAAGCAAGAACAATGGCGTCATCATGGTCAACTTCTTCCCTGCTTTCATCGACGAGAAGTGGCGCGAAGCCTGGATCGCGCAAGCCCCCGAGCGTAAAAAAGCTCAGCAGGCCATGGAAGCCGAGTACAAATCCAAAGGCCTCCCTGTCCCCTACAGCGCCTCCAACAAGATCGACCGCGAGTTCGCCGCACGAATCGGACGCGCGCCGTTCGATTCCCTCATAGCCCACTTCGATCACATCATCCGAGTCGCCGGCATCGACCACGTCGGCATCGGCACCGACTTCGACGGCATCCCCGTCCCGCCCGAAGGCATCGACTCCGCCGCCGACCTGCCCAAAATCACCGCCGCTCTCATGATGCGAGGCTACACCGCCGAAGACATGCGCAAGCTCCTCGGCGGCAATCTCCTCCGCGTCTTCCGTGAAGTCCAGGCCGACGCAGACAAACTCAAATAGCCCTTACTTATCCGCCAGAATGTCGATCTTGTGAATCTGAGGCGCCTCCGAAAACAGCGTCGCTGCATTCGCCATCAGCGCCTTGGCAATCTCGCCGTTCAAATGCGCATCCCGCCCCGCCTCATCGTTGAACGTATCGAAGACACTGTATTGTCCCGCCGCCTCTTTCATCCCATACCAGTTCACCGTCCCGGCTTCTTTCTTCGCCATCTCGGCGCCCTGCTTCAGAAACGCCTCCACATCTTTCTCTTTCCCCGGCTTCGCCTTCAACGACACATAGATCGCAAACTTCGCCATAAGTAGTTCCTCCACCCATACGACGCCAAGAACCTCCCTCCCGTTACATTTACTTTGTAAAAACCTCATTCGATTCCTCACCTTTGACCACCTGCTTGCATTGCTCCAACCCTCCTTCTGCGATAGCCTGTTTATTGGAGCTTAACCCCGCATGATGCTTCGTTCTCTCGCGCTCATCTTGGCCCTCGGCGTATCCGCACAAGCCCAAACCACTCCCGCCGCCCAGCTTCCCGACGCCCCCAGCGCCACCAGCCAAATCAAAGCCGCGCCAGTCCCCACCGGCCCCACTGCCGTCATCGACACCACCATGGGCCGCCTCACCTGCAAGCTCTACGATAAAGAAGCTCCCATCACCGTAGCCAACTTCATCGGTCTGGCCGAAGGCACTAAGGACTGGACCGACCCCAAGACCCTCCAGAAGATGCACCACCAGCCCTTCTACAACGGCACGACCTTTCACCGCGTCATCCCCGACTTCATGATCCAGGGGGGCGACCGCGCGGGTGACGGCACCGGAGACCCGGGCTATTTTTTCCAGGACGAGATCGATCCATCCCTCACCTTCGACACACCCGGCATCCTCGCCATGGCCAATGCCGGCCCCGGCCCCTCCGGCGGCGGTACCAACGGCAGCCAGTTCTTCGTCACCGAACAGCCCGTACCCCAGCTCAACGGCAAACACACCATCTTCGGCCTCTGCGATGCCCACTCCGCGCTGCTCGTAGCCTCCATCGCCCGCGTCGAACGTAACGCCAACGACAAACCCCTCACCCCCGTCGTCATAAACCGCGTCACCATCGTGCGCGAAGGCCAGCCCATGCCCCCGCTCCCGGTTGCGCCCGCCACAACCACGACACCGGCCGCGCCGCAAAAATAATTCCTCAGCTTCTTTATCTTTAGAAGCCATCCCTCATCGAATTTCATCAACCAGCAAGGAGAATTACGTCATGTCAAAAAAACCAGGCACCTACGCCACCTTCAAAACCTCCGAGGGCACCATCGTCTGCGAGCTCTTCGAAAAAGACGCCCCCGTCACTGTCGCTAACTTCATCGGCCTCGCCGAAGGCACCAAAGACTGGGACAGCCGCAGCAAGAAGGACGCGAAGCTCTACGACGGCACCGTCTTCCATCGCGTCATCCCCCAGTTCATGATCCAGGGCGGCGACCCCGAAGGCACCGGCATGGGCGGCCCCGGCTACAAATTCGCTGACGAAACCCGCGGCTCCAAACACGGCTTCCAGGAGAAGGGCAAGCTCGCGATGGCCAACGCCGGCCCCAATACCAACGGTAGCCAGTTCTTCATTACAGTCGCAGACACAAGCTGGCTCACCGGCAAGCACACCATCTTCGGCGAAGTCGTCGAAGGCTACGACATCGTAGAAAAGATCAGCAAAGTCAACCGCGACGGCATGGACCGCCCCAAAACCCCGGTTGTCCTCGAATCCGTCACCATCGAACGCGTCGCGTGAGTCCTTCGCAACCAGAAACTAAAAGACCCGCTCAATCGAGTGGGTCTTTTTCTATGTAGCGTCTACTATGGACGCATGAAACGCACGGCCCTGCTCGCGCTGTTCCTGATACTTCTCCTCCCAGACCTCACTTCCCTCCTTCGCCGAAAGGGTCTCAACCACTCCAGCCCCCACCGGCTACATCAACGACTACACCCAGGTCTTCTCCGCAGAGGGCAAATCCAACATGGAAACCCTTTGCCGCGAGCTTCACGAAAAAACCAATGCCCAGGTCTTCGTCGTCACCGTCGACACCACCGAAGGCGAACCGGTCGAAACCTTCGCCAACGAGCTCTTCGCCAAATGGAAGATCGGCGAAAAGAAGACCGATCGCGGCGTCCTCATGCTCTTCGCCATCAAGGACCGCAAGCGATGGATCGAAATCGGCTACGGCCTCGAAGGCATCCTCAACGACGCCAAAGTAGGCGACATCGGCCGCACCATGGTCCCTGCACTCAAGGTCTCGAACTATGACGAAGCCGCGGAGACGGGCCTCCGCCAGATCACTCAAGTCATCGCAACAGACGCCGGAGTAACGCTCGACGCCCTCTCCACCCCCTCCCAGGAAGAGACCGCTCCAGCTCCCGTGACCGGCCCACCGCCCTCCTCCGAATCGCTCTCTCGCTTCCGCTGGCTATTTCTCGTGCCCTTTCTCATCCCCATCCTGGTCTTCATCTTCATCTTCTCAGCCATCTTCAAGGCCGCCCGCAGGCGAGCACTCCTCGGAGGCTCCACCGGTTACAGCGGAGGAAGCAGTTTCGGCAGCAGCGACACCGGCAGCGACAGTTTCGGCAGCAGCAGCGACAGTGGAAGCGACTTCGGCGGAGGCGACGGGGGAAGCTCCGGCGGGGGAGGCGCAGGTGGAGACTGGTATACACGCGCTCCAGATCCCGAATAAATCACCAACAAATAGAAAGACCCGCTCATCGAGCGGGCCTCACGTTCATCTTCCAACTAACAACTGACTCAAGCCGACGCCAATCACCGTGCAGAGCTCCTTCACAGCCTCAGCGCTCTTGTTCAGAGCAGCCTGCTCCTCAGCCGTCAGCTTGATCTGGATGATCTGTTCCAGCCCCTTCGCTCCCAGCTTGCAAGGCACGCCGACATACAGCCCCGAGATCCCATACTCCCCCTGCAGATAAGCCGCGCAAGGCAGGATCTTCTTCTTGTCCTTCAGAATCGCCTCAACCATCTCCACCGCAGCCGCCGAAGGAGCGTAGTAGGCCGAACCAGTCTTCAAATGCTTCACAATCTCCGCGCCGCCATTGGCCGTGCGCGTCTCTAGCTCCTTCAACCGCGTCGGTTCAATCAACTCCGTAATCGGAATCCCCGCAACAGTCGAGTAGCGCGACAGCGGCACCATCGTATCGCCATGCCCACCCAGCACAAACGCCGTCACGTTCTCAACCGACACCTTCAGCTCCTCCGCAATAAACGTCCGGAACCGAGCAGAATCCAGCACTCCAGCCATCCCGATCACGCGCTCACGCGGCAGCCCGAGCTTCTTGAAAGCAGTCTGCGCCATCGCATCCAGCGGATTCGAAACAATAATAAAGATCGCATTCGGAGACGCCGCCAGCGCCTTACCCGCGACATCGCTCATGATGCCGAAGTTCGTGTTCAGCAGATCATCGCGGCTCATCCCAGGCTTACGCGCAATCCCGGCCGTAATCACCACGATGTCCGAGTTCGCCGTATCCGCATAATCGTTCGTTCCGGTTACAGACACATCGCCCTTCTCAATCGGCATCGCCTGCAGCAGATCGAGCGCCTTGCCCTGCGGCACTCCCTCAACCACATCGATCAGCACAACATCCGCAAGCTCTTTCGCCGCAATCCAATGCGCAGCCGTCGCGCCAACATTTCCCGCACCAACAATCGTTACCTTCTTCCGCATCTCGTCCAATCTCCTGTCATGCAAACAATCGTTCTTCGTCTCTTGATCCTTCAAATCGGTGCGAATCCGTGTTAAGAAGTTGCCTTTGCCGGTTTTCTTAGTTCGAGTCTCTCCGCGAAAACCCGCGGTCGCTACATATTCTCAATCATCCGCGTAGCAAACTCACTAGTCTTCGCCTTCGTCGCGCCCTGCATCCCGCGCTCGAAGTCATACGTCACATACTTCTGCCCAATCGTCTTCTCCATCGAGCTTTCGATCAGCCGCGCCGCCTCCGGCCATCCCAGAAAATCAAACAGCATCACGCCGCTCAGCATCACCGATCCCGGATTGATCACATCCTTATCCGCATACTTCGGAGCCGTCCCATGCGTAGCCTCAAACACGGCATATCCATCTCCAATGTTTCCGCCAGGAGCAATCCCCAACCCGCCAACTTGCGCGGCTGCCGCATCCGAAATATAGTCACCATTCAGATTGGTCGTCGCCAGCACGCTGTAGTCCTCGGGCCGCAGGATAATCTGCTGAAAGATCGAGTCCGCAATGCGGTCGTTCACCAGAATCTTCTTCTTCCACTGCCCATTCCCATGCGACTTGCCGATCGAGGCAATCACGCTCTTCACCTCAGCCACAACCTCATCGCCGAATTCCTTCGTGGCAAACTCAATTCCCGGCTCAATCAGCGCAGCATTCTGCTCTGGCGTAAGGTTCGGATTCGCCTCAAGGTTCCCCAGAATCCAGCTCTCCCGCTCCGTCACCGTCTGGTCGCGAAACTCCTGCGTAGCAACCTCATATCCCCACTCACGAAACGCGCCTTCAGTGAATTTCTGAATGTTTCCCTTGTGCACCAGCGTTACTGTCTTGCGCCCGTGATCCAGCGCATACTGAATCGCCGCCCGAACCAACCGCTTCGATCCCGTAATCGAGATCGGCTTCACGCCCACACCGGAGTCCAGCCGAACCTTCTTCTTCCCACCCTTCAGCATCTCGTCGTTCACAAACGCGATGAACTTCGCAGCCTCCGGCGTCCCTTCACGGAACTCAATGCCAGCATAAATATCCTCCGTATTCTCACGGAAGATCACCACATCCAGCTTCTCCGGATGCTTCACCGGACTAGGCACGCCCGCGTAATACTTCACCGGCCGCACGCATTGATACAGATCCATCAACTGCCGCAGCGCCACATTCAAGCTGCGAATTCCGCCACCCACCGGAGTCGTCAGCGGCCCTTTGATCGACACGCGAAAGTCCACCGTAGCCTTCACCGTGTCATCAGGAAGCCAGTTCTGCGTCTGCCGATAGGCCTTCTCCCCAGCGAGCACCTCATACCACTTTACCTGGCGCTTGCCGCCATAAGCCTTCGCCACCGCCGCATCAAACACCCGCTGCGAAGCCTTCCAGATGTCGCGCCCCGTCCCATCGCCCTCGATAAAGGGAATGATTGGGTTGTCCGGCACCGTAAACTTGCCGTTCTTATACTCAATTGCCTGCCCGTCCTTGGGCACCGCGATTCCGTTGTAGCTTGCCTGCATCGATGTCGACTCCGAACAAAGGTATGTTCGAAGGCTACCACCCGCAGAAGACCACTCGCAACGATAGGCGCCCAACCGTGCGCTTATCGAACCAGGTAATAATCCACCGTCGACACCACCCGCACCTTCTTCATAATGCTCGCATCCGGGTTCTCCGCCGCCCGCCGCCCCCGCCCTCTTCTCCCGGAGCCATCCCGCTCCCCGCATCCGCCGCCGAAATCGAAAACACTCCCTGATTCGCCGACCGGATCGACCCCACCTGGCTCCCCGAATCCGCCGCAAACCGGTCCGCCGACGCCCGCGCATTCTTCGTCGCCTCCGTGATCATGTCCGGCTTCAGCGCATTCAGCCCATTGAACACATACCGTATCCCCTGCCCATACCCACCCACCACAATAATCCCCGCCTGCAGCAGTTGAGCCGTCTTCTGCCCCGCCTTCGAAATCTTATCCACATCGTTCGAATTCACCGTCACCGTCTGCTGCACGATATACCGCGGCCCGCCGTTATTATTCCCGCCATACTCATTAGCCTGCTTATCCGTCACCTGGATCTGCCCCACCGAAATCTCCGCAGGCGTAATCCCCTGCGCCGCAAAAAACTTCAGAACCGCCGCCCGGTCCTCCTCACTCTTCGCATACACCTGCTGCAGATCGTTCCCCGTCTCCTTAAACGTCACCGGCCAGATCGCGCTGTCGGACTTCACCGTCCGCTCCACCAATCCCTTCACCGTCACATACCGGTCGGAGAGCCTGGTCTCCTTAATCTCCATCCCCAGCAGCAACCCACCCAGCACCAACCCAGCAACAAACACCCACCCAACACCGCAGCCGGCACTAACCAGGGATTCCGGTCATCCACGCGCGTCGTATCCAAGCGAAACCTCCCGTCAATCAGCAGCAAGCAGAATGCAACTACAACTCCAACCAAGTCAAACTCCTCACCAAGCACCCAAAACAAAAGGCCCTCGCAAATCGCAAGGGCCCTTCGAATCCAATTATCCGCGAAACTAGAACTGGTTCCACAAAAGCTGGTTATAAACATCGTGGTGGAACTGAACCTCAGGAGCCTTCACAATCGTCCCCAGCAACCGGGCACAACGATCCGCCGAAGCCTGCTTCAGGTCCGCATAGCGACCCTTCACATCCGCTCCCAGCAGTTCAGTCGTCCAGGCCGCGTTGCGGAAATCATCAAGCGCCTTATAGACATTGTCCGGAAGATACCGCTCCGCCTGCCGCAGGTTCTTGATCTTCGAAATATCGCCATGCAGCCCGCTCTTGAAGATCGAGTACATCACCAGGTAAGGATTCGCGTCCGGCCCAACCGACCGCACCTCAACGCGCGCCGACTTCTCGTTCCCAATCGGAATCCGAATCATCGACCCACGATCCACCGCCGAAGCCTTGATCTGGTTCGGTGCCTCAAAGTGAGGATCCAACCGCCGGTAAGCATTCACGCTCGCATTCAGCAGCAGGCAGATATCGTTGCCATGCGTCAAAATGCGATCCGTAAACTGCCACGCCAGCTTCGAAATCTTCTCCTGCCCCTGCGGATCCCAGAACAGGTTCTTCCCGCCCTTCGTAATCGAAACATTCGTGTGCATGCCGCTGCCATTCACGCCCACAACAGGCTTCGGCAGAAAGCTCGCCGTCATCCCCATCTGCGTCGCAACCTGACGGCAGATCAGCTTATAAAGCTGAATCTGGTCCGCAGCCGCCACCACCTCACCATAGCTGTAGTTGATCTCAAACTGGCTAGGCGCAACTTCAGGATGGTCCTTCTCATTCTCAAAGCCCATCGCACGCTGCACTTCAGCCGTCGTGTCGATGAACTCCCGCAGCGGATCGCCCGGCAGCGAGTGATAGTATCCACCCTTATTCACATACTCGAAGCTCCCCGTCAGGTGGTAGTTCCGCTCCGCATCCACACCCTCGAACAGGAACCCTTCGATCTCGTTCGCCGCATTCAGCGTGTATCCCTGCTTATCGAACAGCTCCTGCGAGAACTTCTTCAGCACCCCGCGAATATCCGCGCTGTACGTCGTGCCGTTCTTGTCGATCACTTCGCCGAACACCATCACCTTGCCCGCTCCAAACACATCCGCCGGCACCCAGTAAAACGCGCTCCAGTCGATCCCCAACCGAAGATCGCTCTCCCGCTGCGCTGTAAATCCGCGAATCGACGAGCCGTCGAACGTCAGGTTGTCGTAGCTCTTCACCAGGAACTTCTTGTCGTAGTCCAGCATGTGCAGCCGGCCTTCGAGGTCGCTGAACAGCACCGTCACAGCCTTGATCCGCTTCTCGTCGGTCAGATACTTCAACCGCTCCTCGCGAATCACATCCGGCGCAACGCGCTTCTTGCGCATGTCCTTCGCCTGCAGGTTCAGATCCTCAAGTTCACCGTAAGAAAGCTCCAGAAAATCACGAAATTCGCTCAACGTCTTACTCCTTCTGCAATGAAATACACGTCTACCGCAACAACCGGGATAAATTTTCAGGTGAATGGAAAGAGAGCGAACCGGACGCTAATCTGGCCGCCGTTGCAACTTTAAACCTAACAGAAATCCCACTTGGACAAAAGAAGTATCCCCCGCCTTCTCCCGATTTCCTGCCATTCCGCAGCTCAATCCACCGCAGCCTGCAACGCGAATCTTAATCGAAAGAAAACGCTCCAATCGTTAGGCGATGTACGAAAATCATTCCATCTCCGCACAATGCCTGCAGTCCAAAGAACCAGCACCCGGAAATCTATAAAATAAAAGATGAAAACCATGCCCAACTCCTCAACCAAGCGCGTAGCCCTCGTTCAGATGTCCATGGAGCCCGATACCCAGCTCAACCTCGACAAGGCCGCCGAGCGCGTCTACGAAGCCGCCCGCCAAGGCGCGCAACTCGTCTGCCTCCCCGAACTCTTCCGTGCCCAATACTTCTGCCAGCGCGAAGACCACGGCCTCTTCGGCCTCGCAGAGTCCATCCCCGGCCCCTCCACCGACGCCCTCACTCGCGTCTGCCGCGAAACTGGTGTAGTCCTGGTCGCCAGCCTCTTCGAGCGCCGCGCCCCCGGCCTCTATCACAACACCGCCGTCACCATCGAAAAAGACGGCAGCATCGCCGACATCTATCGCAAGATGCACATCCCGGACGACCCCCTCTACTACGAAAAGTTCTACTTCACCCCCGGCGACCTCGGCTTCAAATCCACGCAGACCACGCAAGGCCCCATCGGCACTCTCGTCTGCTGGGACCAGTGGTATCCCGAAGGCGCCCGCCTCACCGCCCTCCGCGGAGCCGAGGTCCTCTTCTTCCCTACCGCCATCGGCTGGCATCCCTCCGAAAAAGAGGAGTTCGGAACCGCCCAGTACGACGCCTGGCAGATCGCTCAGCGCGCCCACGCCATCGCCAACGGAGTCTTCGTCTGCGCCGTCAACCGTGTAGGCCACGAGCACGGCGACGTCAAATTCAAAGTCACCGCCGCCGACGGCAATCCCGCGACGGTCGAACTCCACGGCCCCGGCGACCACACCCCGCACTCCGGCATCGAGTTCTGGGGAGGCAGCTTCATCGCCGACCCCTTCGGCCGCATCCTCGCAAAGGCATCTCACAACAAAGAAGAGATCCTGATCGCCGACCTCGACCCCAACCTCATCGAAGTCACCCGCCAGCACTGGCCCTTCCTGCGCGACCGTCGCATCGATGCTTATGAAGGCATAGCCAAGCGCTTCCTGGACTAGAAAATTTATATTTCGAAAATTATTGAAGAAGGAATATTCTTCGTACTTTTGTGTCTCTGAGGTATGAAAACAACGTTGAGCTTTTTTCAGTTCTTCAAACTCGCTTCACTCGCGTGCGTAGTATCTCCATCAATCAACGCGCAAATCTCTCCACAAACGAACGCTGCCACCTCAGCTACATGGTCGTCAGTAGGCCAGAGTCTGGCGAATACACGCCAGCAACCAAATGAAACGACCATCAATGTATCAAATGTCAATAATCTCAAGGTCAAGTGGTCCTTCACAACGGATGGCGACGTCTCTGCCACACCGACTGTTTCGAATGGCGTAGTGTACGCACCGGATTGGGCTGGAAATCTCTTCGCTCTTAATGCAACGTCAGGGCTGCCAATTTGGAGACACCAGATCTCCGAATACAACAAATCAACTGGCTCCATATCAAGAGTCAGCCCGTTGGTGCTTAGTAATGAAATTGTTATTGGTGATAACGTAGCTAGTTTCACAGCGAAACATGCCGGTGCGAACATAATCGCAGTCAACCCCTCAACTGGCAACCTGATGTGGATCACGCAAGTTGATAGTCATCCCGCTGCAATCATTACCGGTTCGCCCGTCGCACTTAATAATGTGATTTATGTTGGAGTCTCTTCCATTGAAGAAGGACTCGCGGCTGTACCAGGATATCCCTGCTGCTCCTTCCAGGGCAGTGTTGTGGCACTCGATGCGGGAACAGGAAAAATACTTTGGAAGACACTCACTATTCCTTCCAACGGTGGATCAACCAATCAGTTTAGTGGGGGAGCCGTCTGGCAGCCGCCTGCAATTGATCCCACTCGCAGTCTCCTTTACGTGGGTACAGGGGATAACTACACAGTTACAGCAGGCACGGAACAGTGCGAAATTGCAAACTTGGCGAGTGGAAACACTGCTTCATGTACCAACTCGAACGACCATATAGATAGCGTGCTGGCGCTCGATCTGGCGACTGGCAAAATCAAGTGGGCGACAAAGGTCCTCGGATACGATACCTTCAATGTCGATTGCTTGATCCCGGCAGCTCCAGGTGGCACACCTTGCCCTTCGCCGGCCGGCCCAGACCTGGACTTCCCCGGATCGGGTCCAAATCTGGTCGGTAATATCCTTGGAATTGGTCAAAAGAGTGGAACCTACTGGGCTTTCAATCCAGATACAGGAGCTATTCTATGGAGCACAGCTGTGGGCCCCGGAGGAGCCTTTGGCGAAATGTGGGGAACAGCGTCTGATGGCACAAATATCTACCTTCCGATTACCGATCCAAACAAAGTCTCTTATACGCTTACGCCTGGCGGTAAGACGATTACTTGGGGATCGTGGGCCGCTCTGAATGCCCAAACTGGAAAAATTGTCTGGCAGACAGCGGATCCCACGACAGGTGCCATTGACATGAGCGGTATGAGTGTTGCCAATGGTGTTGTCTTTACTGGGTCCATGTCAGGAACTATGTACGCTCTCAATGCTCAGACAGGGCAGATTCTCTGGAGCTTTCCAAGCGGTGGCTCGGTACTCGATGCGCCTTCGATTGTGAACGGGACCCTTTACTGGGGTTCGGGATACGGTCGCCTTAGCGCGTTTTTTCCCTCTAGCAGCAACAATAAAATCTATGCTTTTAGTTTTTGAAGCACTGATATGCGTAGTCGATTAATGCCCACTCATGCGATGAGACCGCATGAGTGGGCCATTCGAGCTTCGCGAACCGCTTCCAGGTATGCCCGGTCCTACAGCTACACGACTCGCCTTTGAAACCTCCCATTCATCTTCCTGCTCTATCGTTTCGAATCAACGAGGTGAACGATGGCCGTTGAAATCGCTGTTCTCGACCAACTCCAAATCACATACAAGGCAGCCGTAGATCAATGGATTAGCACCATCCGCGAAGAAGAAGCGCTCGCATCCGGCGACCACTCCGAGGCCGAGGTCGACACGTGGGAAGCCGCCGGCTTCCGCGAAGAAGACGCGCGGAACAAAGCGAAACAGGCCAAGAAGGAATACGAAGACGCCATAAGGGAGAAGTTCTTCAACTTCTAGCCGCGTATCTCAGCCCCTTTCCAATCCGTCAACTGGATTCGCACTGCCACGCCTGCATTTGCAGCGCCTCCAACCGGGTGTTAAGATTTGAGATGGTGGGCGCAAGCGAATCCGCCGCGCCTTTCAACACCAGATCGATAAATTTCCGCGCAGTACACGATAGGAGCAACCGAAATTATGGCAGCAGTAAAGGTAGGCATTAACGGCTTCGGCCGCATTGGACGCAACGTCTTTCGCAGCGCCCTTGGTAATCCCGAGATCGAATTCGTAGCCGTCAACGACCTCACCACCCCCGCCACCCTGGCCCACCTCCTCAAGTACGACTCCATCCTCGGAAACCTGAAGAACGAAATCGCCCACGGCGACGACTTCATCGCCGTCGACGGCAAGAAGATCAAAGTCTTCGCCGAGCGCGACCCCTCCAAGCTTGACTGGGCCAGCGTAGGCGCCCAGATCGTCGTTGAATCCACTGGTTTCTTCACCGACGCCGAAAAGGCCAAAGCCCACCTCGGAGCAACAGTCAAAAAGGTGATCATCTCCGCTCCTGCCTCCAACGAGGACATCACCGTCGTCCTCGGCGTCAACGAAGACAAGTACGACGCGGCTAAGCACAACATCATCTCCAACGCATCCTGCACCACCAACTGCCTCGCCCCCGTCGTCAAGGTGATCAACGACACCTTCGGCATCGCCTCGGGCATCATGACCACCATCCACAGCTACACCAACGACCAGGTCATCCTCGACACCCCGCACAAGGACCTCCGCCGCGCCCGCGCTGCCGCCCTCTCGATGATTCCGTCGAGCACCGGCGCAGCCAAGGCCCTCAAGCTGGTCATCCCGGCCATGGACGGCAAGCTCGACGGCTTCGCCATCCGCGTCCCAACCCCCAACGTCTCGGTCGTCGACCTCACCTTCGTCTCCGAGAAGCCAATCGACGCCAAGAGCGTCAACGCCGCCCTCAAGGCAGCCGCCGAAGGCCCCATGAAGCCTTATCTCGGCTACACCGACGAAGAGCTCGTCAGCTCCGACTTCAAGGGCAACCCGCTCTCCTCCATCGTCGACTCCAAGCTGACCAAGGTCATCGGCAACACCGGCAAGGTCATCAGCTGGTACGACAACGAGTGGGGCTACTCCAACCGCGTCAAAGACCTCATCCTCTTCCTCGTGAAGAAGGGCCTCTAGACCCCATCAGCACCAAACGGAAGGCGCGCAGCCTCAAGCTGCGCGCTTTTTCATCGTTGGATTGCGATATAAAGCTATCTCTACGAGCAGTTGCGCCCGGCTATGCAACCAAAACGCGCAGAGAAATTCTAGGGTTCTGCCTGCCAGTCCGGGACAAATGCCGACTCATTTGTTGGCGTGACGTATCTTTGGCGAAGGGTGAGGATACATGGCAGCCAGGCCGCTCCTCCGGCCAATCCTTACAAGTGAAAGTGCCGTCCGGCAGCGCCATCCTTCTCAAAATCGAAAATAGCCTCAACCAAAGATCGCCTCGGCATACTTAAACGGTCGCGTAAGCTTGCTCCTCCAGAAGTAAGCCAGGATAATCACGCTCGCCACCGCTGCATAAGCACACCAAAGCGAAGTGAACGCATACCGCTTCACCGCCATTACCGTCAGCAGAATCGCCAGATTCGCCGCCCCGAAGATCACCATGTCCCGAACCTTCGAGAAAAACAGCGACCCACACGTAGCAATTACATACAACACGGCAAGCGCCGTATTGTTCGTCCCATCATTGATGTAAACGATGCTGTTGCGCTCCACATAAATATGCAGCGGATAAGCAATCAGCGCCCAAAGCATATAGAGCGTCGTCAAAGTCCCGACGGCCAGAAACGGAAACATCCTCCTCCGGCTCTTTCCGTCCGGCTCAAACAGCAGCACGCTCAGCGGAATCACAAACGGCAGCAGTCCCTGCGCATACAGCACAAACGCCGCTCCCATCTTGTGCGTTATCCCAGGCGACATCACCCCATCCAGCCCAAGCCACACAAACCCCTCCATAAACTGATGCACCGCGAACAACGTAGGCAGCGAAGCGAACAACAGCTCCCGCTTATGCTTCACCTGCGTCAGTGTCGCAACCCCAAGCGTCCCCAGCACACCGCTTCCTACAAAATTTGCCGCCGCTGAAAAGCACACGTTCGCATTCCCCTAAGTCGAATTCCGCTGATGATACCCCACTCCCTCCAACCAAACGCCTCCCCACCCAAAATCAGCCCTGAATCGGACGCGCCCACAAGCTAATCTAACCATAGGCAGCGAGTCCACCTGCCCGAATCGAGCACCCAATGGGTCGACGCTTTCAGGAACTGGCCTTCACCCCTCTCGTCAAGGAACAACAAGAGCGACATGGCAGCCGCCGCCAATACGAACGCGTCGCCCAGACTGCACCAGCCGGCGATTCCCTCGGCCCAGCCGAGCAAACCTTCATCACACACCGCGACAGCTTTTACATGGCTTCTGTCTCTGAAACCGGCTGGCCTTATATCCAGCACCGCGGCGGCCCCAACGGTTTCGTCCACATCCTCAACCCTTCGCTCATCGGATTCGCCGACTTCCGCGGCAACAAGCAGTACATTAGCCTCGGCAATCTCCAACACGACTCCCGCGTCGCCCTCTTCTTCATGGATTACCCCCACCAGACCCGCCTCAAGATCCTCGGCCGCGTCGAGGTCCACGAAAACGACGCCAAAGCCTCCTCCTTCATAAAATCCTTCCCGCCAACCGACCGCTCCGACATCATCGAGCGCGTCATCTTTATTCAAATCGAAGGCTTCGACTGGAACTGCCCTCAACACATCACCCCCCGCTACACCGCCGACGAGCTCGAACAGGGCCTCGCCCCCATCCGAGAAAGACTCGCCAAGCTCGAATCCGAAAACGCCGACCTCCGCGCTAAACTCTCCACAGCAACGAAACCTTGACACTCAAATGGCCAAGACCCGCACCAACATCCCCGGCACCTCTCCCTTCGAGCCCATCATCGGTTTCTCCCGAGCTGTCCGTATCGGTAACCAGGTCCACGTCTCCGGCACCGGCCCTGTAGGCGCAGACGACGCCGACGTCGCCCAACAGACTGACCAGTGCCTCACTCTCATCGCCGCCGCCCTCAAAAACGCCGGCACATCCTTGGAACACGTCTACCGCACCCGCATGTATCTCACCCACGTTGAAGATTGGGAGGCCGCCGGCCGCGTCCACGGAAAGTTCTTCGGCCTCATCCGCCCCGCCGCCACCATGGTGGTCGTCGCCGCGCTCCTCAACCCCAAATGGCGCATTGAAATCGAAGCCGACGCCTATATCCCCGAATAACCCCGCCCCCCACGTACAATCAAATCCACATGACCACCCCAAGCCCGCAGTACGCCAAGGCCATCGCCCTGTGCTGCCTCATCGCCGGCACACTCGACCTCTCCGACGCCCTTATCTTCTACTACTTTCGCGGAGTTCCACCCACGCGCATCCTCCAGGGCATCGCCGCAGGAATTCTCGGCCGCGCCTCCTTCACCCAGGGCACCCATTCCGCCCTCCTCGGCCTTCTGCTCCACTACTTCATCGCAACCACAGTCGCGACCATCTACATCTTCGCTAGCCGCCGGCTCCCGCTCTCACGCCATCCCTTCCTCTGGGGAGGCCTCTACGGAATCGTCGTCTACATCGTTATGAACTACGTCGTCTTCCCGCTCTCGAAGATTGGCCCCCGTCCCACCCCCCCTCTCGTACCTCTCATCAACGGAGTCGCTGCTCTCGTCTTCTGTATCGGCATCCCCATCGCTCTCATCGCCCGCCGTTATATTCCCTATAAAATTCCCTAGACACCTCCCCACTTTGGCGAAAGCCCCCGACCCGCTATCATTGCCTTGCGCACAAAGGCCAAGTTGAAACTCACTAAAATAAGGAATCTGAATGCCTAAGCTGTCCATTCGCGATCTCGATCTCACCGACAAGCGCGTCCTCATCCGCGTCGACTTCAACGTCCCTCTCAAGGACGGCATCATCACCGACGACACGCGCATCCGCGAGACCCTCCCCACCATCGAGTACGCCCTCCGCCACAAAGCCAAGCTCATCCTCTGCTCTCACCTCGGCCGCCCCAAAGGCAAACCCGTCGCCTCCATGAGCCTTCGCCCCCTCGTCGATCACCTCCGCGGTCTCCTCGACCACATCCTCGGCGACGACGAAAACGTCGCCTTCTCCCCCGACTGCGTCGGCCCCATCGCCAGCGAGATGTCCGCCAACCTCGAATCCGGCCAGCCCCTCCTGCTCGAAAACCTCCGCTTCCACCCCGAAGAAGAGGCTAACGACCCCGCCTTCGCCAAACAACTCGCCTCGCTCTGCGACATCTACGTCAACGACGCCTTCGGCAGCGCCCACCGCGCCCACGCCTCCACCGAAGGCATCACCCACTTCGTCAAGGTCTCCGCTGCCGGTCTGCTTATGCAGAAAGAGCTCACCTACCTCGGCAAAGCCCTCACCGAACCTGACAAACCCTTCGTCGCCATCATCGGCGGAGCCAAGGTCTCCGACAAGATCGACGTCATCGACAACCTCCTCGACAGAGCCGACGCCATCATCATCGGCGGAGGCATGGCCTACACCTTCCTCAACGCGCAAGGCCAAGCCACCGGAAAATCCCTCGTCGAGACCGACAAGATCGACGTGGCCAAAGCCGCACTCAAAAAGGCCGAGGCCAAAGGCGTTCGCTTCCTCCTGCCTGTCGATCACGTCCTCGCCGACAAGTTCGCCCCCAACGCCAAGACACAGCTCTTCGACAAGAACGGCCCGTTTCCAGCCGAATGGATGGCCCTCGACATCGGCCCCAAATCCATCGGCCTCTTTGAAGACGAGATCTCCGAGGCCCGCACCATCGTCTGGAACGGTCCCATGGGCGTCTTCGAGATGCCCGCCTTCGCCGAGGGCACCAACGCCATCGCCCGCTCCGTAGCACGCAACCACGACGCCACCACCATCGTCGGTGGCGGAGATTCAGTCGCCGCAGATCCAGCAGGCCGGCGTAGCCGACCGCATCACCCACATCTCCACCGGAGGAGGAGCAAGCCTCGAATTCCTCGAGGGCAAAACCCTCCCCGGCGTAGCCGCGCTCACAGACAACCAAAGGTTCAAATAAGCACAGCCATCGGAAACACCTGACACCCGATAGCTGATACCTGATACCTGATACCTAAATTCCAAAACCCGCCGGGCTACCTCAAATCCGGCGGACAAACCCACTCAACATCTTCTTCACGACAACAACCTTGTCGCTCAGCCGCACAAACTCTTCTTCAGGCAGATACTCAAGGTCCCGCGCAAGCAATAGAAGGTACTCCAACTCGGAAGCCGAAGCCTTTGAACGCTGAAGATACCCAGCGAACTCAACATCGCTGTCAAATCCACAACCTTCCGCAATCTTCGTCGCAACCGAAGTTCCCGCACGCCGAATTTGCACCGTCAATCCAAATATTTCTTCCTTCGGCAACCGCTTTGTAGCCAAATAAACTGCTTGAACCAACTCATGTGCCCGGACCCAAACATCAAGTTCACGAAAATTCCTCAACGCGCTCTCCTAAAACCATCCTATCGTCGCTCACTCCGACCTGATACCTGATGCCTGATACCCGATACCTATCCAAAACAACACCGGGCGACCGCCACCAAGGTCTCTTAGCCCGTCAACCCCTCGCCCTCCCTTTTCATAAAGCGCCCTCAAATGGAATACTAAAAACAAATGCGCAAACTCCTCATAGCCGCCAACTGGAAGATGTACAAGACCCCAATCGAGTCCACAGCCTTCCTCACCAGCTTCTTCCCCCTCATCAAAAAGGACACCGGCGCCGAGATCGTCCTCTGCCCAGCCATGACCTCGCTTCCCGCGCTCGTCGACGCCGCCCGCGGCAAATCCGTCTACATCGGCGCCCAGAACATGCACTGGAAGAACGAAGGCGCCTTCACCGGCGAGACCTCGCCCGTCATGCTCACCGCCATCGGCGCCACTCATGTCCTCATCGGCCACTCCGAGCGCCGCCAGTACTTCGCCGAGACCGACACCACCGTCAACCTCAAGCTCAAAGCCGCCATCCATCACTCGCTCATCCCTATCGTCTGCGTCGGCGAAAAATTGGAAGAGCGCGAAGCCGACCTCACTCGCAACGTCCTCGAACTCCAGACCTCCATCGCCCTCGAAGGCATCGACCCCGCCTACGCCGCACCCATCGTCTTTGCCTACGAGCCCGTCTGGGCCATCGGCACCGGCCGCACTGCGACTCCTGAGATCGCCGACGAAGCCCACAAAATCATCCGCGCCCAGATCGCAAAATCCCTCAACCCCGAGCTCGCCGAATCCATCCGCATCCTTTACGGCGGCTCCGTCAAACCCGACAACGCAGAAGCCCTCTGCTGTCTCCAGGACATCGACGGAGCCCTCGTCGGCGGAGCCAGCCTCGACCCAAAATCCTTCGCTGAAATTATCCACAGCGCCACGAATAAATAGTTCTCACAAACCCCAAAGAGAAATGGCCCTCACGATCTTCGCGAGGGCCATTTCTGTCTGCGATTCTCAAAATCTTTTAACGGTAGTAATACCGGTAGTACGCGTGTCCGTGATGGTAGTAAACGTGACGATAACGGTGGTGGTAATAGTGACGATGCGTAGGGCCGATCTTCACAACAACCTGCGCATCCGCTGGTTTTGATGCCGCTGCAAGCGTAAAAAGCATACTCAGTCCCAGGATCCAGCGAGTCAGATGACTTTTCATTGTCGTTCCTCCGGAGTCGGTTCGACTCAAAATCAAATTCGACCAACTTCTTCTTACGTCCTCCTAAGTCTGACTCGCTCCGCACTGCACCACGTTGCACCAAAGAAATATTTCTCTCAGGCAACCCCTCTGCGTTGCTCTGCGAAAAACGCTAGCGCTCAAAGGGCGCTGAAAGGCAGAGTTTGTTTTGCTTAAGGGCACGGCTCTAGTTTGCTTAAGGGCACGGCTTCAGCCGTGCCGCGAAACGTCTTATTTGAAATGCGGCTTTAGCCGCTGAGGTACGCTTTCGCTTCGAAGGGTACTTTTTTCAGCAACCTCTTTAGATCGGGCATCTTTTCGTGCCGAGGACTCATCCATCAATTTAATCCGGCATTCACGCTCCTGCCATCGCAGGATGAAAGTTGCCCTGATACCATAGTCTTGCGATCGGCCCAATAGCCCTCTCCCTGGATGGTCACCGTGGCGTGACCTCCGACACAGGTTCATCCATCGTCTTCTCCCACGTATGGAGGTTGGCCATGCTATCCATCGCACACTCTGCCAAACGTGTCTCGACCAACGTAGTGGCATTCGTTGCGTCGATGATCTTCACCGCAATCCTCTGCCCTGCGTCGCGAGCGCCTCGAGTATCGAACTACTCAACGATTGCGCCAATGGCATCACCCAGGATCAAAGCAACGTAACCCCGGCTCGGATCCATACTTATTCCTGCCGACACCCCGGGAACGATTTCGATTCTACCGGCGCATTGCAGAACACGTACTTCGCGGCCGTCGTTAGCGACTCCCTCAACCTTGTGCAGTTGGACGTCATCGCGACCGATCTCTATACCGGCAGTCTTCTTTCAGGAAACAGCACGACTGGATCATCCGAAGGGGTCTCCAAAGTAAGCGCAAGCGACAACCCCGACCGCGTGCCGGAGCCCCCATCGGTTACCCTGATGTGCCTCGGTCTTGTTGCAGGACTCGGCATGCATCTTCGAAAAACTATCTCGCGTAGTACCCCGTCCGCGCCCGAACCGTCAGCCCCGGCTTCGACGTCTGAATCACGACTTTGCGATAACTCCCATCCCGCGTAGGGTTCGTCGACTGATACGCAATCTGATAAAGCGACCGCAGATCCCCCGCAATCTCCGCAAACGCCTCCGTCAGATTCGTCGCGTGATAATCAAACACCTTCCCGCCCGTCTGTCCTGCTAGATGGTCTAGCACCCGAACCCCATAGCGGTCGCGCGCATCCATCTTGCCGTGCTTGATGTCGGTATAACGAATCGCATAGACAAGAACATCCGAGTTCTGCGCAGCCTCGATCGCATCCAGCAGATCGTGCTCGCTCGAGTTCTCTTCCCCGTCGCTGAACACGACAAGCGCCTTCCGTCGTTGACGAATGTTTGCCAGCTTCCCGGTAATCCCGAAATAGACCGCATCGTACAGCGCAGTCCCTAACTCCCGCTCTTCAACTGGGCCGATCTCGGGAAACTTCGTGTTCCCCTTATCGAAAGCCCGAATGCCGTCCATGATCGCCGGCGTAGAAGACGTCAAATCGCTGACCAGTCGAAGATGGTTCCCGAAGCAGACTGCAAAGGCCTGATCGCTCGGCTCGAGCACCTGGTGCAGGAACGCTTCAATGTCCTTCTCATGTTCCTTGACGAACTTATCCTGGCTCCCGCTCTCATCGATGATCAGACCGATGCTCAGCGGAAGCTCATTATCGTGCGCGAAGAATCGGATCTTCTGGGGCACTCCATCCTCAACCACCGTAAAGTCGCTCTGGGTCAACCCGGTAACAATCCGCCCCTCCGCGTCATGGACGCTCAGAGCAGTATCGATCAGATGAGTCTCCACCTGAATCGTAGGAAGACTCTGGGCCGAAAGCCGGGCGCCGGTCAGGAAAAGAAGAGCTGCAACGGGCAGGATGACAGAACGGCTCAGACAACGCACCAGGACTCCTTCGAACGGAGGGAATGAACTTGGATACGGTGAGTCGAACCCATTGGTTCCTTCCCGGCCGAGAAGCCGCTGGCACGCGGAGACAGGATTTCCACAGAAATATTTCAAGAAACTGAAATTTTCTTAGCGCTCAAAAAGTGCCGTCAAAACACCACACTTTTACCAGCAATCCACCACAACTTCACCACAAAAAACCATCCCGAAACCACCCGTTTTCTCAAAAACCCCCTGAAAAAACGCCCCTCCACCACATCCAAAAAAAATCTGGAACTTAGTGCACCACCCCAGCCTGATCCATCGGCCAATATACAAACGCCGCCTTCCCATAGATCAGGTCCCGGTCCACCGGCCCAAACTCCCTGCTATCACTCGAAATCGACCGATGGTCCCCCATCACAAAGTATTCATGCGCCCGAATTACCATCTCCGGCTGCGACCGGTCATCCTCAAACTGTTTAGGCACATAGGGTTCCGCGATCTCCTTCCCATTCACAAAGACCACCCCATGGTCGATCCGCAGCATATCCCCAGGAAGAGCAATCACCCGCTTGATATAGCTCTTTTCGTGGTCATGCGGATACAGAAACACCACCACGTCCCCCCGCTGAATATCTCCCACCCGATACGCGAGTTTATTGATAAAAAGCCGGTCCTGATCCTCCAGCATCGGCAACATGCTGGTCCCTTCCACCCTCACCGGCTGGTATAGAAAGATGATAATAAACGCCGAAACCACAATGGAAACGACAAGATCCCGCAGCCACGAGCCCATCGCGCCGCGGTGCTTCAACGTCGATTGCCTTTCGCCTTCCGGTCTTTTTTGCCCGTTCTCCACCGTATCTCCAACCCTATTGTTAGACGCACAAACCACCAAACTGCAACCGCGGGGTTACTTTTTTTCCTCTCAAAAGCCTAGGAAAACACCTGATTCGGCGAAGCTAACCAATTGAACTGGGCTGCCATCTCATATATCACAAGTTGCTGCCGGACTGCCAGTATGCAAATTTAAAACTCTTGGTCGTAGACTGCGCCGCCCAATTGGAGACTCATACCGGGTACCAAACTCCAAGGAGGTTTGTTAGCGCTTTTCCAAGCCGTTAGGAATAGAATTGAAAGAGCGGCAACGCAGGACACTTATGGCTACCCTTACCATGCTAGAGCAGGCCCCGACAACAAGATCATCCGTCAACCGAGGCACTGAAAACTTCAACGATCTCACGACGGAGACAATCAACACCGCATCCGAAGGCCTCGACACCAAGTCCGCCCTCGAGATTGCACGCATCATTAACCACGAAGACGCCAAGATCGCAGCCGCCGTAAAAAAAGCGCTGCCCGAGATTGCCATTGTGATTGACACTGTGGCTCGATCGCTGCGCGATGGCGGCCGTCTGATTTACGTTGGCGCCGGCTCGAGCGGTCGTATCGCCTCCCTCGACGCATCTGAATGCCCACCGACGTACTCGACCGCTCCCCAACAGGTGCAGTACATCATGGCGGGCGGCCCCAAAGCTCTCGCCTCCGCGTCGGACGTGAACGAAGATTCGCCCGAAATTGGCCAGCGCGACATCGCTCGCCGACGTCCGACCCGAAAGGACGTTGTTATTGGTGTCTCTGCGAGCGGCCGCACTCCTTACGTAGTTGGTGCCGTTGAATACGCGCGCGCGCGGGGGGCGAAGACTGCTGCGATCACGTGCAACCACAACACCCCGCTTGCGGACGTGGCAGATACCACCATCGTCACCGAGGTCGGCCCCGAAGTCATATCAGGATCCACGCGCATGAAGTCCGCCACTGCGCAGAAGATGACGCTCAACATGATCACGACTGGCGCCATGACCCGTCTGGGCTATGTGTACGACAACCTGATGGTCAATGTACACATGAAGAACGCGAAGCTCGTCGAGCGCGGCATTCGCGTGCTGATGAAGGTCTGCGATATCGACCGCGAGACTGCCATCCGCACGATTAAATCGGCTGGCAAATCGATACCAATCGCTGTGGTTATGCTCAAGGCGAACGTCGACAAGATGGAGGCGGTACGCCGCCTGACAAAGTCGGACGGAAATGTGCGTCTGGCCATCGACGACTCGCGCCTGGAACTCTAACGGCAATCCTGAGCACTCGCTAAGTCTTCGCCAAGTTACTGCGGCCTGCGAATTAAGATCGTTCGCTGCAGCAGCAGACGCCCGTCTTGCCGGGGACCGAAACATTCTCCACCAAATCCCGTCTACACCTTCAGAAGCAACGGCGCTCAAGCCGCCCCGACAAGGAGCAAGCCCATGAAGCACCTTTTTCTCTCCGCCTCTCTTACCCTAGCTCTGGCAGGCAATTTGGCCCTCGCTCAATCGGCCCCCACGACCCCTGATACGACAACTGAGAAGGGCATATCACCGGCATCATCACGCCCCTGATCCTCATCGCGCGGCGCTACGGGTTGGCCAACGTCTGGGGCTATCGGCCGATCAGACCGCGAAACTCGAGCCGATCTTCGCCGATAGCCAGCAAAAGATCGCGGCGTTGCGCTCTGACACAAGCCTCTCTCCGGACCAGAAACGGCAACAATTTCGTGCCATCCACGAAAACACCAAGACGCAGTTAGCTACTGTGCTGACCCCTGATCAGATGCAACAGCTTCGGAACATGCGTCACAACCATGGACGGGGCCAAGGGCAACAGTCCGCGCCTACAACTCCTCAGCCGGGAAATTAGGTCGAGCCCCACAAGGCCCCACGAACACGGGGCCTTCCCTTCCCGTAGCGGGAACCAGCGCAGCTAATCATTTCCACGCCAAATCTCCGTAAACTGGCAAGATGGACAAGTTTGTAGTGCGCGGCGGCAACCCTCTTCTCGGCACAATTAAGGTTTCCGGAGCGAAGAACTCCGCGCTCCCATGTATGGCTGCCGCCATCCTCACAGAAGACGAGGTCATCCTCGAAAACATCCCTCAAGTACGCGATATCGAGACGGAGCGGAAGCTTCTCACCAGCATGGGAGCCGAGGTCGAACTCGGTTACGGTCGGGCGCAGCATCGCACCCGGATCAAATGCGGCATCCTTTCCGACCCCGTCGCGAAGTACGAGATCGTTAAGACGATGCGCGCCAGTTCTCTTGTTCTCGGGCCGCTGATCGCCCGAACTGGAGTTGCCCGCGTGGCGATGCCCGGCGGCTGCGCCATCGGAGGGCGTCCAATCGACCTTCACATCAAAGGCCTTGAAGCAATGGGTGCCACCATCGTCTACGACCACGGCTACCTTGAAGCCAGAAGCCCGAAAGACGGAAAAGGTCAGCTCCGAGGAGCCCATATTGTCTTCGACAAAATCACGGTTACCGGAACGGAAGATCTCTTGATGGCGGCAGCCCTGGCCGAGGGTGAATCCGTCTTTGAGAACTGCGCCCGCGAACCGGAGGTAACCGATCTGGCTGCGCTCCTGATCGCAATGGGTGCAAAGATCGAAGGTGCCGGTACCGGAACCATCCGCGTTCAAGGTGTCCCCAAGCTGCACGGCGCGCGTCACCGCATTAATCCGGACCGTATAGAGGCTGGGACCTTTCTCGTCGCCGGAGCGATTACTGGCGGAGACCTCAACGTCGACTGCTGCGAACCCAGACACCTCGGCGCGCTAATCTCGAAGCTCGAACAGTGCGGGGTGCGAATCGACGTTGGCGAAGACAAGGTGCGGGTCCGTTCCGGCGGCGAGTTGAAGGCAGTTGACGTCTTCACCGAAGAGTATCCTGGCTTTCCTACTGACATGCAGGCACAATACATGGCCCTCGCTACACAGGCCGATGGAACCAGTACCATCACGGAAAACATCTTCGAGAACCGCTTCATGCACGTGCAGGAACTCATTCGGATGGGCGCGAACATCACGATCTCCGGTCGTACCGCGACGGTCCGGGGCAAGGCGCCACTACAGTCCGCGGCGGTCATGTGCTCGGATCTCCGGGCCTCCGCATCGCTCGTTCTCGCAGCTCTGGTGGCCGACGGTGAGACGATTCTTGACCGCGTCTATCACCTTGATCGTGGCTACGAGAACTTTGAAGAGAAACTCCGCGGAGTGGGCGCTCAGATCCGCCGTATGGGAGACGTTTTCGGGAAGAGGTAATTCCGCCCGTTACCCATCGTGCAGGTCTTTTCTGTAAACAATCGCATCCAGCCCCGCCCCGCCGTAGTACCCGCGCCTCACCGTGGTCCTCTCATACCCGATTCGCTCATAAAAGCGGATCGCCGTCTTGTTCCCTGTAAACACGTGCAACTGCATCCACCGCACCCCCGCAGTCACGGCGCGTGCCTCCGCCTCTCTCATCAGCCGCATCGCAAGACCTCTCTGCCGGTGGTCAGGCGCAACATCTAACGTCACTACGTACGCCCGCAACTCAGGGACTTCAATATGAGCGATCACAAAACCCACAATCTCGCCGCAGACCTTCTCCGCAACCTGAACAACGGCATTGCGTTCTTCCGCGAACTCCCTCATCGACTCTCGATCGAAGCGAAATTCCTCCGTAAAGCAAGCCTCATCCAACCGAAACATCGCGTCGAGGTCGGTCGCCCTGTAGCTCCGAAAAGAAATCTCACTTTTCATTCGGTACAACTCCGGCGCATTTCACAACCCAATCACTGACTCCTAAACAAAAGTGCGCCCCGCATAAACCTATCAGCGAGGCGCATTTTGTATTTGGCTTCAAGTTAGAAGACGAACTTCGCACTCAGTTGGAGTTGCCGTGAAGAGCCGCCGTCGCTGGTCGCAAATCGGGTCGACGAGATCTGGCCAAATGACGTTGACGTGGTGCTGCCAGAGGGCTGACCAAAGTTCGGATGGTTGAGGATGTCGAAGGCGTCGACGCGCAGCTTCAGGCTGAGCCACTCCGCGAACTTCGTGTCCTTCTCTGCCGACAGGTCAACATCGGCAAATCCAGGCCCATAAATAGCATTGCGGGACATATTGCCGAAGCTGTTAGTCGTGTTCTGGAAGCTGCATGCGGGTGGCAGTAGAGTCACCGAGCACACGGGGGACTGAATAAACGTCACATTAGTAATTCCGGTCTGGATCTTTTTAGTCACGATCGGGCCAACAACATTCGGCCGAATCAACCCTGAAATACCGGTGAAGGTGGACGTGTTCGTAAGGTTGACCGGGTTGCCCGTTTGATACTGCACGATAGTCGACAATTGATAGCCCTCCACAAATCGGTTGCCTTTGAACGGAAGGTTGTAGATTGCGGTCCCGGCAACATGGTTCCGCGTGTCGAAGTCTGACGGCCCATAGTTCAGACGCGGATTCGTGCTGTCTTCAAGCGTATAGCCTCCCTGCGAACCCAGCGAATTCGTGTCCAGAGACTTCGACCAGTCGTACGTTACGTTGAATTGCAGGCCGCGACTCAGGTTCTTCGTGGCCGTCAGCCACAGTGCGTTGTAGTTGGATCCACCGGCGCTGCTGGCCTCCGCAAAATTCGCGGTCGAAGTGGCTTTGCCTGGAGCGATCAGGCTGCTGCTGGAGATCGCCAGAAAGGGCCTCACTCCGGTCGCCAGAGGCTGGTTTTGGTTGAGGCGCACACGGAGATGCTTGCCGACCGAACCGTAGTAGCCAAGTTGCACCACGATCCCGGCGCGGACCTCCTGTTGCAGGTTCAGGTTGAAAGACTCGACATAACCGTTGCGGAAGTTGGAAGCAATCGAACTGACTGCAAGGCCCGATGCCGCCGCCGAAGCATATGCCGTCCCAACTGGAATCGGGGCCGTAGCGCTGCTGTAACTCGCAGCAGTGGTGAAGGGAGCATTGCCCGCCAGGGGAGTTACGGCGTTCGTTGACGGCTGGTCCGCCATCAATCCGTAGCCACCTCGCAAAACACTCTTTCCGGTGGAGAAGATGTCCCACGCAAATCCCACGCGCGGTTCCACATTGTAGTTCTGGTTGTAAACCGCTCCCAGGCCCTGGGTGCCCGTTTGGACAAGAGTTGCAGTGGCCGGGAAAAAGTTCACCAGACGGTTTTCCCCTTCGGTCGGCGTTCCGTTCCATTCGAAGCGAAGACCGTATTCAAGGGTGAGATTTCTATTCAGCTTGAAATTATCCTGCGCAAAAACTCCAACCGCATTAACGTAAAGACGGCTGGAGATCACCGTGGGCGTCACCGAATACGCGTTTGTCAGATCATTGCTGAAGTTGACAAATGTGTTGTAAGTCATCGTTCCCGTGTCGCCAGCGAAGTTTGCATTGACGAAGCGCCGGTACTCGCCACCGAACTTGATGGTGTGCCGGCCCTTCAGGTAAGTTGCCGCGTCGGAGAACACGCCAAATGTGTCGTTCCGGCCCTGGGCAAAGCCCGCCGGGCCGCCGAAGTTAAGTCCACCAACGTCCGTGATTGTGATCTGCGGAATTCCGACATTTCCCGTTGTGCCCGACCCAATATGGTAAGTCGCAGGATTCAGCAATGCATTCGGGGTAAACGTAATGGAGATGCGATTAATCCCGAAACGGGCCTCGTTGACAAGGGCCGGGCTAAAGATATGGGTCTCGTTCAGCGTAAAGACCTGCCGATGCGCAGAACGGTGGTCTCCGAAGCCCGGAATCGTATTCCCCTGCAAGTTTGGTTCCGTGCGAACGTCCGACTGGAACGCATAGAAGCCGTGCAACTGATCCGAGGCGCGGAAATGATGAAGGACGTCGCCCGTGTATTGATCGATCTGCACAGGGCCGGGCGTAAATTGAATGTAATGTGTGCCGGTGGGATCGTTCGCCACTGGGACCAGCGGCAACAAGGCAGTCGCTGCGGGCTTGTTGTTGGCCACAACTATGGCTCGCTGCGCTGCGGTGAAGACCGTGCTGTTCTGCAGAATGCCCTGATGCTGCCTCAGTCCCTCATAGCTGGCAAAGAAGAAAGTATGGTCCTTCCAGATCGGCCCACCGATGGCTCCGCCAAAGTTATTGCGCTTGAGTGGCGCCTTGTCAGCGGCAGTGCCGGTAACGTAGGGAGTCCCGCGGTTGAAGTAATTGCGTGCATCCAGAGCTTCATTGCGGAAGTAATCGAACGCCTCACCATGGAACGCGTTCGTGCCAGAGCGCGTGCTCACGTTCACGATCGACCCTGAGCTTCTGCCATACTCTGCGCTGGGAGTAGAGTTGTCGATCTTGAACTCTGAGGTTGTATTGATCGAAGGCTGGAACGTGATCTGGTTCTGCACCATGTCGTTCAGGTTCACGCCATTGATCTGGAAGTTCACCGTATCTTCCCGATTTCCAGCAGTAATGAATGAGTTCGCACCCAGTCCACGACTTGTAGCTGTCAGGCTTCCAGCGGTCGGAGCAACGACGCCTCCAGGAGTAAGCACCGTCAGGTCAAGAAAGTGACGGCCATTCAACGGGAGTTCCTGCACCGTGTAGCGATCGATGACCTGACCGACCGTCATGGTCTGCGTTTCGATCTGGTTCGCACCACTCTCCACTTGAATTGTTTCACCAGCGGAAGAGACCGCGAGGCCCATATTGACTGTCACCCGCTGATCCACAGCCAGCGTCACCTTATTTACCGTGTATTTGCTGAAGCCCGACGCTACGGCCTGCACCTGATAGTCTCCAGGCTCCAGAGAAGGAGCAGCGTAGAGACCTGCGTTGTCCGTCACCAATTCGCGGTTGATCCCGGTCGCAAGCGAGTGCACGGTAATGAGCGCACCCGGAACCACGGCGCCGCTAGGATCGGTAACAGTTCCGCTCAATGATGCCGTCGATTGCGCAAGAGACGTGCCTGCCGCCACTAACAGCAGCAGCCAAACAACGAGCAAACCTTTGGATAATTTCAATGAAACATTCATTGCAAGCCTCCTCCAGAAAGTTGAATTTGTGCTCCTTTCCAGAATCGGAAGGAGTTGGTCTGAATTTCGGACTCGAAAATCGCAGGCCGTGTTAAGCGGTTCCTGAGTAATGCCAATGGTCTTAGCCTCCCTCGCGGACGTTTTACAGTGGGCGGCCAATTCCAAGATGTAAATCGATTAGTGATATCTAAGATTCCACAACTCTAAAGTCAATGTCAACTCACTGCTGTCATTACAGAAATATGTTGTTTTCGTAAAATTTCTTCTTGTGAAGGCATAACACGTAGTTCGTGCGGAAGGATTCGTTCCTTTTCTGTCTGGATCAGTGGGCACGCGCTCTTCGCACACAAGGCATACCCTCGGTATGGATCGGGAAGTGTTCCGCAATCCCTGCAAACCAACCGCGAGTGGAACGAGGCACTGAAAACAGTGCTCTCAATAGCCGTTCAGCTAAGAGAAGTAATATCGTTGTAGACGAGTGCCTTCAAAAAACGTCACAAAAATCCAGTTCAGATATATCGCAACTCGTCACATCATTCGGCACTTCGTCCCTAGCCGGGCCCCTTATGATCTGCGTCGCTATTTCCCGTCAGCCGAAAATCCCGGTACGCCGATCACTCTGGGGGTGTACAACTTATTCCATATGTTGCACATCCACCCCGGCGGCATGAAATGAAAGCCAAGTCCAGAGCCAGGTCCGGCGCACCCGGCCCCGAGAAGCCTGTCACCCTCAAGTTTCTCGCCGAGCATCTCCATCTTTCGCCTGCTACCGTCTCAATTGTCTTGAACAACTCCCCCGTAGCCAACTCCATTCCCTCGGTTACCAAACAGCGCATTCATGCAGCCGCCAAGCAGTTTTCCTACCGCCCTAATCTGCATGCACGCATGCTCCGTTCCCGGATCACTAACACGATTGGAGTCATCATTCCGGAGTTGAGCGAAGGCTATGTCACGGGCGTCATGCTCGGCGTCGAGCAGTACCTTCTTCAGGAAGGTTTTCTTTCCTTCACCGTAAGTCACCTTGGCCAGCCGGACCTGCGCGAGGAGTACCAGGAACTCCTCATGCGGCGGCGCGTCGATGGGCTTTTGCTTCTAAACAGCGATGCCTCCATCAAGGTTCCACTGCCTGTCGTCGGAGTCTCGACTCACTCTAAATCCATCGGTGTCAGCAATGTCGTGCTGGATCACCTCGCGGCCGCGCGCATGGCCCTTCGTCATCTGCACGATCTCGGCCATCAACGAATCGCTTTCATGAAGGGCCAACGCTACTCTCTCGATTCCGAAGTTCGATGGCAGGCAATTGTCGGAATCGCCCATGAGATCGGCATCGAAGTTCATGCTGAACTCTGCATCTTTCTTGAAGAGAATATCTGGACACCCGAGCTAGGCTACCGACCCGTACGCGACCTCCTGACCCGCACGCACGACTTCACCGCACTCTTTTGCTTTAACGACGCTGCAGCGATTGGCGCTATTCGCGCCATTCAGGATGCCGGCCTCTCCTGCCCGGGCAATATCTCGGTCATTGGTTTTGACGACATTATCGTTGCGGAGTACCTTAACCCTCGCCTCACAACAGTCCGCCAGCCTCTCCGACAGATGGGTTGGGCCGCTGCTCAGCTTCTGGTTCAGCGCATCAACGCACCGGAGGAACCTTATCCTCAAGACGTCTACTTCGAGCCGGAGCTGATCGTGAGAGAATCGACGACGAGCATGGCCAAGACTTCCCCGCCGCGGCGATCGCGAGGCAGACGCTGACAGGAGCGCTTTGCAACTGATAAATCCACCGGCAGATCGGCCTCCTTCTCCACACGCACTACGCACCCTCTTTCCGGTCTTCCTTTACTTTCTCGCAGCCGGCGTCGCTACGGTGATGCTGGGCCCTCTGTTACCTTCACTCATTCGACGCTGGCAGATTCAGGACGGCCAGGCAGGCACTCTCTTCACTGCTAGCTTTGTGGGCCAATTCTGCGGAGCATGGTTTGCAACCCGGAACCTCCGGATGAGCGTGATCTACGGTTCCGCCATGACTGCGGCCGGATGCGTTGCAATGGCGTGGGCCGGCTTCGGTTTCGCGCATTTCGCGCTCTTTGCCGTCGGTCTGGGTCTTGGGGCCGGCCTCACCGCCGGCAATGTAATCGCTGGAACCGTCGTTCCATCCGCGAGGGCACGCCTTATCGCTGCTCTGAACGTCGCCTGGGGTCTCGGCGCCATCGGCTGTCCGTTGCTCGTAGAACTCTCGTCCGCCCGCGGCCCCCAGGCGTTTTTCCTTTCGACAGCAGTTTTTGTTGGAGTCACTTCACTCGCCTCCGTCGCTATTCCCCGGCTCGCACTGACGACAATCGGCCAAAGAACATCTCACTCGCCGGCCACGCAAGAATCGATGACCCGGTCGGAGCTTCCTTTGCCTCCGCTGCCCCTGCTTCTTTTCGCCGCAGCCATCTTTCTTTACGTCGGAGTAGAAAATGCTCTGGCAGGCTGGCTGCCTACGTATGCCGTCCGGAGTAATCCTGATTTACAGCCTTCGTCGATTTCGCTCTACTTCTGGATGTCCGAGCTGACGGGACGCGTTGTTGTTATCGCATTGATGTCTCTTGTTGACGATGGCGTACTTTATCGACTGTGTGTCGTGATTCTCATTTGTACACAGATTGTGTTGTGTACTGTCGTGCCGGTCTCCGCCGCAGGGGTCGTTGCATTAACGGTAGTGGCGGCTCTAAGCCTCGCCCCGCTTTATCCCCTCATCACCTCATTCCTTCTTGCGCGCACTGGCAACCATGCAAGGCTTGGTGTGCTCTTCGCCTGCGCTTCGTTGGGAGGAGCTGTCCTCCCATGGCTTACCGGAACGGTCTCCACCCATTTTCACGGTCTGCGAGTTGGACTCCTGATCCCGGCCGTCGGAGCAATGCTGCTTCTCTTTCTCGCTGGCGTCCTTACGACGCAATAGACTTTTTGTTTGTCTGAGATGTGCTCTGTATATGGAGAAGCGCGGTCAAAACGGAGAGACGAGAGCGACGGCAGTATAAGATAAGTGTCATATCATGTGAGGTTCTATGTCGACTTCGCCTCTCTCCATGAATCGTGCCGGCGCCGTAGAGGTGACTCGGGCCAAGGAAGAGACAGCTTCAGTTTCCTGGTATATCTGGTTCGGCGCCTTGGCTGTGACATCGGCTTCCATTGGCGGGGCATGGGATGTCGCATGGCACCGGTCCATCGGGCGAGACACATTCTGGACGCCGGCACATCTGGCGATACAGGCCTGCGGGGTGATGGCCGCCATCATCTGTGGCTATCTCATTCTTATCGACACTTTCGGTCGCTCGGAGAAGCTGAAGGCGGCCTCAGTCAATGTGTTGGGCTTCCGCGCTCCCCTAGGCGCATTTATCGCTGCGTGGGGCGGCATAGCGATGATTACCTCGGCGCCCTTCGATAACTGGTGGCACGCCGCCTATGGTCTCGATGTCAAGATTGTCAGCCCACCGCATACGTTGCTGATCCTCGGAATACGCTGCGTCGCCATTGGAGTTCTGTTTCTCATCCTCGCGGCGATGAACAGAGCTTCGAGCGATCTCACTCTTTCCGGAGAGCACACCTACAAGACGCTTCAACGACTTTTTCTGTATGTCGGCGGCCTGATCGTCTCGGGTCAGATGTTCTTCCTGATCGAGTACACGTGGGACGTCGAACTTCACTCTGCCAGTGCTTACGTCGCGATGGGGATAGCGCTACCGCTTGCCTTTGCGATTCTTTCCCAGGCCTCCCGCTATAAGTGGGCTGCAACCACCACCGCCGCGGTTTACATGCTCTTTGCCATTGGCGAGATTCTCATATTGCCGCTGGTTCCTGCGCAGCCGAAGCTGGGCCCTGTCTTCAACCCTGTCACTCACCTTGTACCAGCGAAGTTTCCCATCCTGATCATCGTTCCTGCGCTCGCCCTTGATCTTCTCTGGCAGAAGACGCAGACGTGGAAACGCTGGAAGATCGCGCTCGTCTCGGGCTTTCTCTTCATTGCTATCCTGACGATCGTCGAATGGCCCTTCGCCAGCTTCCTTCTCTCAAAAGCATCGGAGAACCGATTCTTCGGCACGATCTACTTCGATTACAACTCGCGCCCTGATGGCTACGATCGACTCCGCCAGTTCTTCCGTCCTGATCATGGCATCACGCTTTATTGGGGTCTTCTGCGCGCTGCGATCTATGGTTCAATCAGCACCTGGATCGGTCTGAGTTTTGGGCGGTGGATGCGGAGCGTGCAGCGGTGAGTGTTGTTCGCCTGTTTCTCATTCTCCTGCTTTGCTTTTTCGTTGCTCCCACGGCGGCGCACGCTCATGTGGGCACCAAGGATGTGTTTGAGACCATTACAGCGGGCCCCTACAAACTCTACGTTACGATTCGCATGCCGACCGTGATCCCGGGGGTTGCCATCGTTGAGGCTCGTTCGAGCGGTGCTGCCATCAGCGGAATCCACATCACTCCGTTGCCGATCACCGGCGAGGCTGCCAAACACCCTCCTACGTCGGATCCGATGACTCGCTCAACCGATGATCCTGCCTTCTTCACCGGCAGTCTTTGGATGATGGCTTCGGGATCCTGGCAAGTGCGGTTCGAGATTGCGGGTGATGCTGGAGAGCAGGTTGCCTCGGTTCCAGTACCGGCGGTTGCGCTTTCGACGCTGAAGATGCAACGCGGACTTGGGATTACGCTTGGAGTTCTCGGCCTTTTTCTCGTCGTAAGCATGGCTGGAATTGTTGCAGCAGCCGTCCGTGAAGCTCGACTCGAGCCCGGGGCGACTCCGGCGACCACCCGCAGGCCGCGAGTTATTCTCGCAACGGCAGGCAGCGTGGTGTTTATGGCGATCGTCGTCTGGCTGGGTGGGGTATGGTGGAATGCCGAGGCCGCAAGCTATGCGACGGATGTGTATCGACCTTTGAAGGTAACACCTTCCCTTGAGGGCAATGTCCTCACCCTCGAGGTGCAGGCCTTTCATCCGGATAAGGACCGCCGAGGCCGCTCGAACAACGACTTTCTCCCGGATCACGGCCATCTGATGCATCTGTATGCGATTCGTCAGCCTGGAATGGATGCGGTCTTTCATCTACATCCGTCACTGGCTGGGCCCGGGGAGTTTCGCATTTCTTTGCCTGCGATGCCTGCCGGGGATTACGCGCTATATGGAGATGTCGTGCATGCGACGGGGTTTCCCGAGACCCTCGTCTCGACGATTACGGTCCCGGGCAACATGCCTGGCGACCCTCTTGGGCCCGACGATGCGGCCGCATATCCGCAGCCGCTCGGCGCTGGTCAGTTGGGTGACAGCTATAAGCTTCCGGATGGATATGTGATGGTGTGGGATCGACCGTCAGCGCTGACGGCTAATACGGCTTACAGCTTCAGGTTTCACCTGCTGGACCCGAGCGGCAAGCCTGCTTCGGACATGGAACTCTACATGGGAATGGCGGGACATGCGGCCTTCGTGAAGACGGATGGGACTGTGTTCGCGCATACGCATCCGGAGGGTTCTGCTGCGATGGCTGCAGTGATGCTGGCCAATGGCGGCCACGAAGGGATGAATCACGACGGAATGAATATGGATATGCCGATGGAGATGGGTGGGCATAACGAGCCAGTCTCCAACACTGTCGAATTTCCGTATGGCTTTCCGTCTACCGGACGCTACCGGATTTTTGTGCAAATGAAGCATGGAACGACCGTCGAGACTGGAGCCTTCGACGCATCGGTCGAATAGGCTTTGGAAGGAGTCCCCCTCCTGCCGAAAATCGTGCAAAGTATTCATTGCAAGTGGCTTAGGTTTGGACTTGCAGTGTAAAGTATTGATTCTATTGGTCTAGTAACTGCAAAGTATTCCATCCAAATCGGTTAGAGCCTATTGCAGCCTTCCCTCGCAGTGCGAAAAGCACTGACCCGGGTCTTCGAAGGAGGAATTAAGTCAAGAGATGCCTGTACGACAAAGACCCCGCTGGAAGTGCGGGGCCTTTGTCGTTTTCGGAGATGGTTAGAAGCTGAAGCGCCCGCTGAACTGAACGGTGCGTGTGGGACTGGCGTTGTTGCCAAGAGCGAAGCTGTTGATGTATCCAAATAATCCGCCGGCCGGAGTTATGGTTACGTTGGGATTGCTGACGAGCTCCGCGTGGTTGAGCAGATTGAACGCTTCGACCCGAATCTGGAACTCGCTTTCACGCCACACCTTGAAGTTGCGAGTGATGCTCGAGTTTATGTTGGTAACGCCCGGTCCGCGGAATTCGTTGCGGCGAGTGTTGCCCAAGGTTGGCGAGACCATGCAAGAGGGCACCGAGCAATTTACGTAACCAGGCGCGGTGGGGTTGGTGTATTGGGGCTCGACGGGGTTGGCGAAGGATGTGGGATCGAACCAGGGGTTGCCATTGGAGATCGCGTTGTTGCCGGGGGTGCGGTTATGGCCGCTCAGCTGATGGTACGGAGCGATGAGCTGGGCGTACTCCGTTGCGCCATTCGCGTTGATAGCTTGGGACGTCGGGCTCACTGTGAACGGCGCTCCGCTGATGTGGCTAATCTGTCCTGTCAACTGGAAGCCGCCAAAGATCGCGCCGGCGACGCCGTGGGTCAGCCACATCTGGTTGTGGCCGAATGGCAGTTGGTAGATTCCCCAGAACTGGAGGTTGTTGGTGCGGTCGTAGCCGGACTGGGACCGGTTCAACTTGAAGTAACCAGGATATGCATAGGCAGGCCCGGTGGAACCCGAACCGGCACCATTATCTGCATCGTCAAATGCATGCGACCAGGTGTAGCTCAGGCCCCACTGATATCCGCGACTTGCATTGCGCGTCAACTGCGCCTGCATGGCGTTGTAATTGGCGCTGAAGATTGGTTCGTTCATGGTGATGCCGCCGGTGTTGTAGCAGACATAGCCTGTAGCGGCCGTGCAGTGCTGCTGGTTGATGATCTGGTTGGCGTTGAATGAGCAGGCTCCAGAGAGGCCGGAGGACGGATTGTACTGGCCATTGGGCATGCAAGTGGTGGCGCCGCTCGGCAACGGAGCCGCATTGAGCGTGATATCGGAGAACTGGCGAACCGCGTGAGTCCCGACGTAACCGAGGTTGGCGACGTAGTTGCGGCCGAAATCGTGCTGAAGAAACAGGTTCCAGCTTTCAATGTAGCCACGGTGGATGTTTGAGGGGGTCGTATTGGTTCCAATGGTTACTGGAAGCGACGCAAAGCCGTTGACGATCGCCGGAGTAGCTGCAATGGGGATGCCTGTCGTCAGCGTGACGGGATTGTTGTTGGGGTCTAATGACAGGGTTCCCGCTCCGGGTCCGACGTAGGCCTGAGCGATTTCGCTGGGGTACTGATCGCGCAGGAAGCGATAGCTCTCGGGATCTGTGGTGATTCCGCCGCCGGCGCGGATGACCGTCATTGGATCCACGCGATAGGCCAGACCTAACCGCGGAGTGATCTGCCCCCATCCAACATTGATCCCTGCGTTTTGGGGGTTGCCGCCGACACCTCCGACTTCGATGTTGGCCGTCTGAGGCCGGGTGGGATCGAGGCGGAAGACGCCGTGCTTGTCAGTGTAGGGCGCCGGATAGAGCTCGTACCGTATGCCGTAGTTAATTGTGAGCTTGGGAGTCGCGGACCATGTGTCCTGCGCATAACCGGCCCATTCGGTCCAGCGCAAGGAGTTCGGGTTGTACAACTGTTCGTTCTTGGCTACGGCTATGCCCGTGCCATTATTGGGGAGACCGAGGAGCATATCAGCGAGCGCGTTGTAAGCAGTGACGGTGCTGGTGTTGCTCGTCATGCTTCCCTGGAACATGAAGCCTCCGCGCGGGTTACTGACGCCAGAACCGACGGATGGCTGAAAGTGGTTGAGGTCGAAGTGGTACCAGGTTGCGCCATACTTCATAGCGTGCCTGCCCTTGGTCCAGCTGAAGTTGATGTCGGAGGTGAACTGGTTGTCGCGAAAGAGGAACGGGTTTGCCCCGGAGGCATTGCCAAGGGTGGAAAAGCCGGTGAACGCAAAGATCGGCTGGCCATCATAGAGAGACCCGGTTCCGTTGGTGCCGGGGATGCCGAGCTGGTTCAGACCAAAGTCACCGTAAGCAAGATCGATGAGAGATTGCGCACCTGTGACCTGGCGGGTGTAACCAAAGTCCCAATCGATAACCATGCTGGAGGTGATGACATGGCTGACGCCAAGACCAACATTCTGGATGCGGCCGGAAGCCTGACCGGGCTGTCCACCGTCGACGGCAGCGCCCCCAGCGCCCCCGGTACCCGCGGCGTTCCCAAATATCTGTGGGTCGGTAAGGGTGTACGGCTCAATGCTGTATCGTCCGAAGATGTTCCACCTGTCGGTCGGATTGTAGGTAATCTTCGCGTCGTTTGTGATCCGGGTATAGGCGATGGTGCCGACACCCGTGTAGTCGTTGACCAACTGACTCGTGATCTGCGAGGCGCTCGGTGTTGGGAGCGTCGCCGCGAAGGGCTGAAGATAAGACAGCATCTTCACGGCAGGAGCCGACTGACGCGAGGCAGGTACGCAGTTGCATCCGTATTCCGAAAGGAAGGTGGGACGCGCGCCGACCGCACGGATTGGGCCTACGCCGCCTGGCTGGGGATCGTAGAGAGTAGTGAGGGGAGTTGCCGCCGAAAAGTCGCCAGCGATCATTGCAGTTGTCGGCACGGTCGCCTGCGGAGTGGCCAAACTGCGGCGGGATGTGCGCTCAAAACCATCAAAGAAGAACAACTTGTTCCCGCCATGGTAGATCTTTGGGATATAGACGGGGCCGCCGAAGTTGCCTCCGAACTCATTAAAGACGTTCTTGGGAACCGATCCGGTGGGATTTGCGGCGGAGATCAGGGATGCCTGGGTTGCCGTGTAGGCCCGGGCGTTGATGGCCGCGTCCTGGTAGTACTCCCACGCACTACCGTGGTACTGGCTTGTACCACCCTTCATCGTGATGGCGATTGCGGCGCCGCCGGCTATACCCTGGTCTGCATTGAAAGAGTTTGTAACCACGTTGACGGCCTGGATCGAGTCCGCGGGCGGCAGATAGGCGAGCAGGTAGGGCAGCCAGCCGTAGTCATTCACTGCTCCATCGATTCGCGTGGTGTTGGTGTTGTAGCTAACGCCGTTCAAATTGACCGAAAAGGCGCGGGCTGGGTTGCCGCCGATGGAGTTCTGCTCCTGAACAGCCGCCGCGCCAGGGAGCAGGGTGTAGAGAGTCTGGAAGTTACGGCCCTGCGACGAGGTGATGGGAAGCTGGGCGATCTGCTCCTGCGAGATCTCGTGGTTTACTTCGGCAGAGTCCGTCTCGAGCATGGGTGCAGCCGTGTCAACTGTTACCTCAGTCGTAACAGTCGACGCTGGGAGCGTCGCATCAACCCGGGAGTCGCGGGTGACCTCAATTGGGACGTTCTTTTCTAAGAAAGCCGCGAACGAGCGGATGCCTTGATAGATACTGTATAAGACCCAGGCGCAAGGTCTACAACATGGTACTCGCCAGAAGAGTTCGTCGTGGTAGTGCGGGTTTCCTGAGTGGCCTGATTCGTTACCACGACCGTGGCATTAGGGATCACTGCGCCGGCACTGTCCTGAACATTTCCAGTGATGGAACCATAAACTACCTGCGCACTGGCGTTAGGCGCCAGGATAAGACTCAAGGACAATGCGATTCCAAAAACAACGTTCAGAGCCGCTGTACTTACCTTGAGGCGAACGGTATTGCTGACATGCGTCATACACTCCTCCAAATTTTCAGTTTCCAAGTTCGAACTAGTCATGCACACGATCCGATGTGGGAGGCCTCAGTGAGTGATCGCACTCCCCATCCTGCATACTTTCTATGCGTCGCGAAATATATACGCCTCAAAACGAAGCTGTCAAGGCGCACAAGCGCGGTTCACCGGGGATTGTGATTCCGGCGTTCAAGAAGAAAGGGTTCCGCATCTTGTTCGGATGCGGAACCCTCGTTGTCAGGAGAATCGACTGCTCTAGAAGACGAGTTTTCCTCCAAAGAGGAATTCGCGCTCGCCGCCGCTGCCGCCCAGGCTGGTGTTGGTTGTTGCGAGAGAGCCCGTGATCTTGCCGAAGTTTGAATTGTTAATATCCGAAGTTGGATTTCCGAAGTGAGGGGTATTTGTCACACCAATCACGTTCATCTCAAATTCAAAATGAAGGAACTCGGCAAGTCTGAAAGTGCGATAGAGACTCATATCCATATCGAAGAAGCCAGGGCCACGAATGATGTCGCGCCCTGCATTGCCGAACACGCCGGGGGTCGTTACATGCTGAAATGCCTCGACATTGAAATATTTGCAGGAGTCGTGGTGCAGTTGCCCGGGATCGGATTCGGCCTTCCTTTGAGAATGTGAATCGGAGCGATGATGTTTGGCGTCTGCGTATTGCCGGGCGCATTGACGGTGTTACCGTTGCTGTCGGTGACCGTAAATGGCATTCCAGTAAGTGCGCTGACGACTCCACCGACCCTCCAGCCGCCTGCGATCGCACTCGCGACTCCGCCTGTGGCATATTTTTGACCTTTACCGAATGGGAGTTCGTAGACCCAATAGGCCTGGAAGTTGTTGGTGCGATCGAAGCCTGCCGCGGCTTTGTTATATAGCAGATAGGCTGGATACGGTCGCAGGACGGAATTGATCTCCTCGTTGTCCTCGAAGTTGATTGTCTTCGACCATGTGTAGATGAGTCCCGCGACCGAACCGTTGGTGAATCGACGAGTCAGTTTCGATTGGAGTGCGTCGTAGTAGTTGTTGCCGTAAGGCGTTAGCTGGTTGATGTCCGACCAAGTGCCGCCGTGTGCGGAGTTGAGAATCCGGCCAGCCGTACCGCCGCCTGCAGGTGCGGCGTTGATGTTCATGTTCGTCAAAGGCCGAATGGCTCGGGCTCCGACATAGGCTGCGGTAAATACGAAGTTGTTTATATCCTGTTCGACCGTGAGGTTGTAGGAGTGGATATATCCACGGCGGAAATTGAGCGGGATCGTGGTTGTGCCCGTGTTATTCGGAAGTGGGATTATTCCAGAGCTGGTATTGGTGAGTGGAATCAGAGTGATGCCGGTGGGCAAATAGGAGTAAGGGCCAACTGCGTTCAGTCCGGTCAGACTGCCGGCAGGCGCAAACGATGAGATTCCCGGTGGGGCATAGGAATTACCAGTGAAGGTGGATTGTGTGTCTGCGGGATAGCAGTTGCGCAGGAACCTCCAGTTGTTTGAGTCCGCGTTCATGCCGTAGCCGCCGCGGATCACCATGTTTCCTGTCGGGCGATAGGCGAAGCCAAAGCGAGGCAGAAACTGTCCATGCCCCGTGTTAACGCCATCGTTGATAGGCACACTTCCATTGCCACCGATCAGGACATTCATCGTGCTGGGATCAAGGACGCGCGCGCCGCCATGATCGCTGTAGGCCATGGGGTAGTATTCCCAACGCACGCCGTAGTTGATACTCAGTTTGGAACTGACCTGGAAGTTGTCACGCAAATACCAGGCCCACTGAGACCAGCGAAGAGCGATGGGGTCGACGATTTGAATTGTCTTGCCGAGAGTTTCGGGCAAGCCCAGGAGGAAACCTGCGTAGCCCGCAAATTGAAGCGTAGTTGGAGCATCCGTCGAGGAGCAAGCAGTGGCGGTGCAGGTTACCTGCTCTTCACCAGCACCTGAGAAGGTAAAGGTGCCACGCGGAGCATTTGTGCCCTGAGGCTGGAAGTGATTCAGCATGGAGTGGGTGTAGAGGATGCCGCCGCGGAATGAGTGGCGCCCTTTGACCCAACTGAGGTTTGCCGCTCCTACATACTGCATGTCGCGAAAGAGGAACGGGTTTGCGTTGTTTGGATTTCCCAGAGGAGAGTAACCAGTGCCCCACGTGAATGCGGGCTGTCCCCAGTAGAGTTGATTGGTGGGATCCTGGGAGTTGTTGGTTCCAGGAATCTTCAATACGGAAAGACCGTAATCCTTGTCTGCAGCGATATCGACGTTTTCAGCGTTCAGACGCTGACGCGTAAAGCCGCCGTTCAAATCCAAAAGTAGATTAGGCGTAAAGGTGTGAGTAGCACCGAGGCCGACAACCTGAACTCTTCCAAATGCGTTTCCCTGTTGTCCGCCCAAGGTTGAGTTGCCACCAGCAGCCGAAAATGCCGGAGGATCGAAGATCTGGCTGCCTGAGTAACTGTAGCGGCCGAACATCTGTGTCTTGTTGCTCACCCAGTTAACCTTGCCGTCGATATCGTTTCGGTTGAAGAATCCTTTTTGAGTGTCCAGAAAATTGTTTGTGGTACCAGTCTGGTTTGGCGCCGGAACCAGCTTCAACATGGTTAGTGCTGCAGGGTCAACCTGCGAAAGGCAAATTTCATCGACAACTCCGTTGCAGGAGATAGGAGAGCGGTTCGTACCATTGGCGTTGCCGGTTCTCGGGTCGTAGATATGGACTGGGGCACCATTTTTGTCGACCTGCAATCCACGAAAGTCGAAGAACCCATTTGTTACGGCAGTACGCAGCTACCAAGCCACCAGTAGGCACCGTTTGGGGATTGCCTCCTGAGGGCGACTGAACCTGGCGGGTGCTCTCCCAGTTGGCAAAGAAGAAAAGCTTATCTTTGCGGATGGGGCCGCCGACCGCGGCGCCATATTGGTTGAAGACGTTGAGAGCCTTGTGAAAGCCGGGCGGATTGAAGTAGTTGAAATTCTTGAGCGCGTTGTCGGTGTGGTACTCGTGGACGTCTCCATGGAATTGGTTGGTGCCCGATTTGGTCTGAACGTTGATTGCCGCTCCTCCAACCTGACCCTGCTCGGCATCGAAGGAGCTTGTGACGACGTTGACAGATTCAATTGCATCTGTAGCTGGCACATAGGCAACGTTGTTCGGCAACCAAGGGTAGGAATTGATCACGCCGTCGATGCTCGTATTGTTACCCTGCGAAGATTGCCCGTTCACATTTGAGGTCATGGCGCGCTGCGGATTGCCTGCGGCGGAGTTGTTTTCCGTCGGCATCGTCGCACCAGGAACGAGTTTGTAGAGCGCCTGGAAGTTTTTTCCTTCCGAGGATATGGCGGGGATGTTTTGCAGTTGAGTCTGCGTGAGTTGGGCCTGCACATCGGACCGCTCCGTCTGCAACAAAGCCGGAGCCGTGTTAACTTCCACGGTCTGTGTGACGGTGCCCGCGCCAAGCTTCGCATCGAGACGCTGTACGGTATTGGCATCGATCGGGAGATGGTCGGTAATGTAGGACGCGAAGTTGGGGGCCGAGACAGTGATCTTGTAGTTCCCGGGCACGAGGTCGGTAATGCGATACGTACCGTCGCTGTCGGTATTGGCAATCCTTATTGCTCCCTGGGAGGTTTCTAATGCTTCTACTTTGGCGTTGGGTACGGTAGCCCCGGATGTGTCTTTTACCGTTCCGGTTAGAGTTCCGTAGAGAATTTGGGCGTGCGCCGCTGGCCCGGTCACAAGCCCCACGCACAACGCAACTGTAAGAGCAAACCCTATCGATAGTGCGTGGACCATCCGGCGAACTGTGTTTCTGATCTGCGTCATACACTCCTCCAATTTTCCAATCTTCAGGGCAAACGAAATCCAGATTCACTCTCGCCGGGAAAAAACCTGCAGAGTGGTTGTTGCGTATTTTCTATGCGTCGCGAACTTTAGACGCATCAAAATGGAGCTGTCAAGGAGGAATAATTTGCTCGTACATGTCCAGATTCATTGCGACCTGAAAGACTACTAAAACTCACATCGATGAGGTCCGAATCTATGGAAACGCGGAGGTCCGGGGCACCCGATTTCCCTTTCGAATAAGTGCACCCACTGCGTTCCTGAAGGGCTACAACGTGGCGGGGATTATATTTCTTTGACAGGCGAATTTAGTCGCTCCGGGATGACTGACCAGATGGCTTTGTGCCGGTCGTAATAGGTATGAAGGATGGACGGCGACCGTCCCGGATCTGGGGGCAATGCGATTTCGAGACAAAGAACGGGTGAGTAAAGGGGCGTTGAATAGCTGCACCGTATTCGTCCTCTCGACGCTTGGAGTTGTTCTGGTCGACGTCTTTCTGAGGAAGGCATGTGAAGCATGAAATTCCATTTTCAATATGGCAACCAGCGTATTGCGGGCTGCCGCCAAGGCAGAATCTTCCATTGGTCACCACTTGCGGGGCTCTCGTCCCTTCAAAATCCCCGTCTGTCCCAGTCTCCACGTAACGATAGTAAACTCCTTAGATTCTATGAGTTAACGGACATTTTGGGGGTCATTTTCGTGCCACAACCGGTACGCCTCCACCTAACAGCGATTCCCTTGCGGAGAAAAGCGGTTGGTCCCATCGAAGCGGTTCGCCCCCAATTTCTCTCTGTTATCAAACGGGATAATGATGTCTCGGGTCCACTTTCACATTCCGTTTTCGCGGGCGAAATGACACAACGAACCATCGGGCTCGCCATTTTCGGAGGAGAAAACTGATGGTGGCCATGAGATTGCCTCTCTCTAAAACCCTAGCTGGCTGATTTGAACGACGGGGCCCTCGATCAGTTCAGCACCTGGAGGCAATATGCGACGTTTTTCCGCTTTGCTCGCCACACTTTTTTAACCCTCTCTGCCGGATTCACATTTGCTCAGACAACGAGCGGCGACCTGGTCGGCACGGTAAAGGATTCGTCTGGAGCGGTGGTTTCGGACGCAACGATTACTGTCACGAATGAGGCTACGCGGGGAGCCGTTTCCGTTAAGGCTGGCGCTGGCGGGGAGTTTCGCGCCGGCAATCTGCTTCCGGGCGACTATGACCTCGTGATCAGTTCAGCAGGTTTTCAGCCTTATACGCTTCGCGGCGTCAAAATTGAACTCAACAAAACCTCCACTCAGAATGTCACGCTTACGGTCGGAGCAAATACTACGGTGGAAGTAACCGCTGAGGCGGGAGCGGCTCTTGATACGACGACCACAAATCTGTCGCAGGTTCTGGGGAACAAGGAGCTTACCGATCTGCCGTCCACTGCATCGGGTGGCTCTTTGGGCTTTGGTGTTCTGAACGCGTCCCTGCTGAGTCCCGGAGTGGCCTCCAGCGGCGGTATCGGGATTGGCATTGGTCCTTCGATTGGCGGACAGCGTCCACGCAATAACAACTTTACGGTTGAAGGGATCGACAACAACAACAAGGCTTTGACCGGACCGCTTGTGTACGTGCCGAATGACTCTGTGGAGAACTTTACCCTGATTACCAATCAGTTCTCGCCGGAGTTTGGCCATTCGTCTGGCGGTCAGTTCAACGCGCAGGTAGTTTCGGGGACCAATCAGTTTCATGGCCGCCTCTACGAATACTTCCAAAACCGAAATCTGAATGCGGAGAGCGGAACCCAGGGTGGAAAGCCCGCGATCAATCCGCGCTACGACAACAACCGCTACGGCGGGCAGCTTGGCGGGCCGATCCTTCACGATAAGCTCTTTTTCTTCGCTAATTTTGAGCGCAATTCGATAGGGCAGAATCCTGCCATCTTCTCCTGCGTTCCGACAGCTGCCGGCCTGACGCTCCTCAATTCAATCGGCGGGTCCTACGGTTTCAACGCAAATAACCAAGCGCAGTATGTGAAGTACACTCCGGCTGCAACCGTCACAGGGCCGAATGGTGGACCCATTGATGCGTCGCAAGATCAATCCTGCGGCAACTCTTCCACCGGTCCGCAGTTTCTGTCGGTTTATCAAGGTACGGCCTTTGACGCAAAGAGTGGAATCTATGGTGGAGCTTCGCCATCGACCAACATTCCGCTGGGGAACTATCAAGCCACTGCGAGCACTCCCTCGAACTTCGACGTGCTGACAACGAGCGTGGATTACACCATATCGAGCAAGGACAACTTCCGCGGGCGCTATATTTACAATCGCCTGACCGATACGGACAACGGCACGAACACAGTTCCCTTTCCCGTCTTCAATACGACGCAGCCGTTCCGTTACCAGCTCATTGCCTTCAGCGAATATCACACCTTTACACCCAACCTCACGAATGAATTTCGCCTTGGGTATAACCGGTACTCCAACACAACAACCTCGGGAAACTTTTCCTATCCGGGCCTGGACCAGTTCCCAAACCTGGTTTATGACGATCAGGGCTTTGTGAACCTCGGGCCCGACCAGAATTCACCCCAATTTACGATCCAGAATCTCTACCAGGTAACGGACAACGTCAACTACGTCAAAGGGCGGCACACATTGACGATCGGCTTTGACGGTCGCAAGTATATTTCTCCGCAAGGCTTCACCCAACGTGCCCGTGGGGATTATGAATGGAATAATCTGACCGAATTCCTGCATGACCTGGCGCCGACCAGCTTCGGAGAGCGCTCAACGGGCAATCTCACTTATTACGGCGATCAGACGGCGCTCTATGGCTATGGGAACGACACCTGGCGCATGAGCCCCAAGATTACGATCAACGCCGGACTCCGGTATGAGTTCACCGCCGTCCCCGTGGGAGAACGTGCTCAGGCGCTCAACTCTGCGGCCTCTGTTCCCGGAGTCATCACGTTCGCGAAGCCACAGCCGGGATACAAGAACTTTGCTCCTCGTGTGGGCGTTAACTACTCTCCGGATGACAAGACTGTCATACGCGCCGGGTTCGGCATTGCCTACGATGTTCTGTTCGATAACCTGGGAACGCTTTCGTTTCCGCCACAATACTCGGCGACGAACGATGTGGGCAATCCCGGCAATCCGCAACCGGGAGATCCTAACTTCCTGAAGAATGGCGGCCTTCCTCCAGGAAAAGGCGGGATCCTGGTATTTCCGAGTACTCCGGCGGGGCTTGCAGCGCAGCGGGCAGCAACGGCTGCGTACATTCCGAACAGCCAGGTGATCCCCTATGGTGAGACTTATACGCTGACGGTACAACGCACCTTCGCAACCAACTACACTGCCGAGGTTGGATATGTGGGTACTCGTGGTGTCCATTTACCAACGCAGATTCAGGTGAATATTCAACCCAGGGTTAATTCGGCCAACCAACTTCCAACATTGTTGACTGGTTCCCCTACGGTGATCGCGCCGACTGGAACCAATACGCTGGGCCAAATTCAGGCGCTTTCGAACATCGTGCCAGGCTTTCTCTCCAACGGGTTTACCAGCAAAATGACCTCATATCAGCCTTACTCGAGTTCGAACTACAACGCTTTCATAGCAAACCTGACACGCCGGTTTGTTGGCGGCCTGCAGGCAAATCTCTCCTATACCTACAGTAAGACGATGGATGACGCGACCGCAGAGGTCTTCGCCACCACTCTTACTCCCCGTCGTCCGCAGAACTCGCAGAACGTCGCAGCGGATTACAGCCGGTCGGCGCTCGACCGCACACATCGCATCACTCTTGAAGCGGTCTACGATGTTGGATTTTATAAACACTCCAACTCGTTCGTGCTACGGAATATCGTGGGTAACTGGACGGTCGCACCGATCTATACCTACGAGTCGCCTGAGTATGCCACCGTACTTTCGAACATCAACTCAGTTCAGAATGGCGATAGCAGCATTATCGATCGCACGTTCATTAACCCGAACGGCAAGAAGGGCACGGCGACGACGGTAACTCCGCAGTTCGCAGCCAACCTCGCAAACCTATGCCCGAGTGGCACGATTCACTGCTCTGCGAACACTGTGGGATATATAGCTGTCAATCCAAATGCCTACTACATCCAGGCCGGCGCGGGCACGCTACCGACCGGGTCTCGTAATACTTTGCCGACGAGCCCCATCAATAACTGGGATCTGGCGGCTTACAAGCGGCTGACGTTCCACGAACGCTACTCGTTCGAATTCGGCGCGCAGGCTTACAACGTCTTCAACCACGCGCAGTACACGCCGGGTACCGTGAATAACATTAATCAGACGTCCAATACATCCACCTACGTCAACTTCCAGACGGTCGATAATGCGTTCTTCGGTATACCTGGAAAGGTCTTTTCGAACAACGGTCGAACAATGCAGTTGTCTGGAAGGCTCTTCTTCTAAGGTTGCCAGACTATCGAGCGCAGTCAGGACAGAACCGAACTGGAGCGATTACTTTCGCCAAATGCCCTCGGCTACCGATGAGCAGGCTCTCCATCGGAGGCAATGGAGCATCGCCTTTCTCACCGGTGTGAGGGCCTGGCCTTTTCTGGCGGCACAATCCCGTTTGCTTCGAGAACGGAATAATGTTGATCAACCGCAACGTTTGTCAGTACTTCCTTGTAGCCCGAGGGCCAATGGATCTCGACCTTATCGATCTTGGTTGCGTTGGCCAAACCAAAGTGTATTCGCAGATCGTTTTGTGAGAGGTAGCTGCCACCGCTGTGAACTTCATCGGTCTGCGTCATGCCGCCCGCAACAAGAGTGATTCGCGCGTTGAGGGCGAGACGATTACTCTTGGGGCCTCCGGTGAGTTCGAAGCTGACCCAGTGGCGACCGGGAACCCCCGGATTGCGCAGGATCATGGGGCCGCCGTCGAGGTCGCCGACTACGACATCCATATTGCCGTCGTTGAACAGATCTCCTACCGCAAGGCCTCGCGAGACATGACGCTCCATCAAAGCTTTGCCTGCCAACTCGCTGGCGTCGCAGAAGGTGCCGTCTTTCTGGTTGAGATGAAACATCTTCGGTTCGCGATATCCGCCTCCCGAGGGGAGTGAATCGACCTGCGGATAGACGTGGCCCGTGACGGCAATCAGGTCGAGCCAGCCATCGTTGTCCATATCGACAAAGGCGGTTCCCCATTTGACCCAGGGCAAGGAAGGCAATGCTACCCTTGCTGCATATGAGGCTTCCTGAAAGTTCCAATCTCCTTCGTTCTTGTAGAGCAGATCGTTTTCGTCAGAGAAATTCGTGACGTAAAGCGATGGACGGCCGGTGTGGTTGTAATCGCCTACCGCAATTCCCATCGAAGCCTGCTCGGAGCCATCGTCGCTAACCGCGGTTCCTGACTCAAGACCGATGTCTTTGAACTTTCCGTTGCCTTCGTTCTTGTAGAGATACTTCGGTGTGGAATCGTTGGCGATGTAGATGTCGGGGCGGCCAGTGTTGTTGAAGTCGGCCCAGATCACGCCGAGCCCGTAGTATCGATTCGGATCGCTGACTCCGGCTGCTTTGGATACCTCGGTAAACGTACCGTCTCCGTTGTTGTGAAAGAGGGAGTCTTCCGCACCGCGCAGTCCGCGAGGCCCGCACTGCACGTCGATGCCACGATATTTACAGAAGGGCGCACTTCCAAATCCGGGAAGGTCGTCGAGGTGAAAATCCACGTAGTTAGTGACCATGAGATCAACGAAACCATCTCCGTCGTAGTCGCCGAATGCTGCACCGGTCGACCATCGCCCGTCGGCGACGCCGGCTTTTGCGGTCACATCGGTAAAGGTGCCGTCCCCGTTGTTGCGATAGAGAATGTTGCCACCGAGGCAGGTCACGTAGAGATCGGGCCATCCGTCGTTGTTGTAGTCTCCTATGGCCCCGCCCATGGCGAAGCAGGGAGTAGACAGGCCAGACTTTGCCGTCACGTCGGTGAAGGTGCCGTCGTGATTGTTATGGTAGAGAACGCCGAGGCTCTTCTTGCCCTTGATCGCCATCTCGACCGTTGGGGCATTGGTGAAATAGATATCGGGCCAACCGTCGCGATCGTAGTCCAATAGAATCACTCCGCCGCTCATCGATTCCACAATGTATCTTTTGGCGGGATCGGAGGTGTGTTTGAAGGTGATACCGGTCTTGCCAGTTATGTCTTCGAGTTGCGGGACCGGGCGCCCAGTGCATTTTGTAGAGGCCTTGGCGCCGGATGGTGGGGGCGTGGGCGTGGGATGGCCGCTCTGCGCCTTCGCGAAGGTGAAGATACAAAATGTGACGGCGATCGATCGGAAGAAGCTGAAGTGGAAGTGGCGATAACGCAATAGAGTCGTGTCCTGCACTTATGGGTTGGATTTTACTGCTTCTGCGGCTCGCTCCCGCGACGCTGCTTTAATCTGACTATAGATTTGCAGTTCGCGGTCTGCATCAGCAATGCGATTCTCTTTGCGATAAGCGGCCTGCAGTTGATAGTGGAGATAGTCCGTCTGGGGCTCAAGGCGGGCGGCAGCTTCAAGATACTTTACAGCGTCTGCTACCTGGCCGCGATCCAGCAGTATCTTCCCGAGTTGATACTGCGCATTTGCGTAGTCCGGATGGGCAGCGACGACCTGCCGGAAGAGCGCGACGGCCTCATCGGTTTTGGATTCCTGCATGTAGACGTAGCCGAGATGATATTGTGCGTCGGGGTCGCCCGGCGACAGGCTGAGTTCTGCTTGAAAATCCTTCGCAGCCTCCGGCCAGTGTCCCCAGCGGATATAGGCAAGGCCAGAGTAGAAATGCGCCTTCGCCAAGCTGGGGTTGGACGCAAGCGCTCCTTGCAACGTGGAAGTTGCGCGAGCGTAATCGCCAATCTCGGTCCAAAGCTGGCCGATGAGTAGAAGAGTCTGTTCGGGACGCGGGTCGGATTCGAAGGCAGTCAACACTTCGGCTGCGTTCTTCATGTCGCCGATATGTGCGGAGGATGCAGCCCAGGCATAGCCGGTCTCACTGTCGTGCATTCCGCGATTGCCAAGAGGCCCGAAGGTCTTTGCTGCCTGGGCATATTGGTTGGTGGCGAAGTACGACATGCCGAGCTGGGCGCGTAGAGCAACCGACTCCGGATTCTGTGCCAGCGCTTGCGACAGTCCGCGAATCGCTTCGGGATAGTCTCCCGCACGAAACGCACACTGACCGAGATTTTTTTCGAGACCAGGTAGAGTGTTGTCCCATTTTTCTGCCTGCTGGTAGTGACTCAACGCCAGGGAATATTCTCCGCGGATTGCCTGGGAAGTACCGAGGTCATTGAATGCCAGTCCCAGCACGGATCTCAGCTCCTTCTCCTCGGTCGGCGGCAAGAGTTCGTTGTTCCGGAGTGAGTTTGTTCGCAGGGACCGCGGCTGGGTCGAATTTGGCGGTGGGATCGACTGCGCCCGCGGGAAGAGGGGCTGACTGGTTCTCCTGTTGGCGGCTAAGGGGCACGACGCCGGCAATGGAACCCGACCCGGCGATGGACGCAACCTGCTGCTGGCTCTGCTCCATCGTCTTGTTCTGGAGGTTCCGGGCCTTCGTGAGATAGACTTCGGCTTCTTCTTTGCGTCCGCTGGTGGCGAGGATTCGGCCGAGTTCAACATAGGCCCGTCGGATCTGATAGTTTGAGCGCTCTTCATCGTCACCCGTGAGAATAACGGCTTTCCGCAACATCTCCTCAGCGCGCTTCATGTCTCCCTGCGAGTAGGCATTCAGGCCCATGTAGAGAAAAGGCTCGGGCGCGGTTGGATCAATCTCGGAGGCAGCCTTTGAGATAGATGTTCGATTCGTCATAGCGGCGCTCGCCTGAGGTGATGAATCCGAGCATGTAGTTGGCGAGGTAATCGTGCGGGTAGTACTCGACTTCCTTGCGCAATTCGGCTTCGGCTTCGGGGGTCGGCTTCCAATCCTTGAGAAAGAGTTGAGCCAAGACCCAGGAAGTAGTGAGCGTGAGGAGTGCGAGGGTCGATCGCCACCGCCCGTTGGAACTCCTGGATTGCTGACGGCATGTCGTCCGCCTCGCGGTAAGCGCGTCCAAAGAGAACGTGAAGCGAGCCACTGTCGCCGGCGGTCTGCTTCATCTGCTCGAAGACCTGCACGGCTCGAGTCTTGTCCTCCGGCTTGTGTGTCTGAAGCAGACACATCGCGAGTGGGTAGAGGTTCTCAACGGTAGGCATTCGCGCGCGCAATCCGCGAGAATGGCTCGACGGCCTGGGCGTAGTCCCCTTTCTGTGTCAGTGCGCTGGCGAGTACCCGATCCGCGCGGATATCGTTGGATTTGGCAGCCAGGATTTGCTTGGCCTGCTTGATCGCATCGTCGAATTTGCCTGCTTGAATCTCGGCGGTGGCCAGATCGAGACGCGTGTCTGCGGATGTCTTCAAACTGGAGAGAACTGCTGTAGAGTTCAATCAGCCTGGGGGTATGCCTGATTCGGCCATTCGCAGACGGGCCAACTCGCTAAGAGCGACAGCAATAAGGCGTTCATTCGCCCGCTGCGCTGCGGCTGGATCCCCTGAGTCCCGGGCAGCGCGGCCGCGGCAAGACGGTTGTCGAGTTCGGTTGGCTCGGGAGCTGGTTTTTGAGTGTGAAGGAGAATGGTGCTGGGTCTGAGCAGGGCCAGCGCAAGGAACGATGCAGACTCAATACGGCAATCGCAGAACGAGGAGGTCGGTGACGAAGCGTCCGATGGCGCAATCTTTGAAGGTCAACGGATTTGGGCGAATGCACGGTTCATGGGGGGAACGCTGGGCCGATTTTACCGCAAATAAAACGGCGGAGCCTGAGATCAAGGCTCCGCCGTTGGTTGTAGGTTGAGGTTGAGCCTCTAGAACGAGAACTTGAGGCTATATTGCAGTTCCCGGTTGCCGCGCCCAACCTGCAAGGCTGACACCGCTCCGAAGCCAGTTACCGCACTCTGGGCGGTTACAGTCTGCTTGGGTTTGTCGGACCGCACTGCGGCAGACCGCAGGTGAGTCGTCGCGGGAGCATATCCCGTGCCTTCCAAGCGAGTTGCTGTTGAAGTTGGGATGGTTGAGGAGGTCGAAGAAGTCCATCGCAAACTTAACCCGATAGCGCTCCTTGATCTGCCAGTTCTTGGCCATTGTGCATCCAGATTTGTTGTCGGGGCGCCAAAGCAGGACCCATGCCTTTCCATATTTGCAGGGGCCGTGCCGAGGGTATATCCAACAAGAGTGAAGTAGTTCGCGTTGAGGATTTGCGCGCCCTTCTGACCCGAGTTGCAGGTTGTGCCGGCGACGGTCAATGGCCGGTTATTGCCGATGTAGCCGGTGCCGATCAGGCCGGAGACGGCACCACCGTTATAGCCAGCCATTCGCGAAGACGGTAAGCGAACTGCCGTGGGCGGCGGTGAAGATGCTGTTGACCTCCCACCCGCCGATCGTGTCCTGCACAAAGGCATTTTTATTGGCAAGCTTAGGCAGGTAGTAGACCTCGTTCATCACGAAGATATTGGGACGGTTGATGTTGGTGCTGCCCTTGTCGAGATCCCGGCTGACCCTGAACGGTGATTGCCTGTTGGTTGAAACTGCCGGAGGAGTTGTCCAATTCCACGTTTCCGATCGAGTGGGACCAGGTGTAGGCAGCCTGGAAGGTGGAATTGCCCGATCTGCGAGCGGAACAGTGTTTGAAGCGAGTTGTAGGATGCGTGGCCGCCGCGGTCGAAGCCTCCGATTGTCCCGAAGTTGAATGCGGGACGGAGGGCATTTTGAGCGGAACCGCTGGCGAATACCGACTGGGCCCAATTCGCCTGCGGAATTGGATTCAGGTCGTACATGGAGGTCAAATGCACGCCGGTGTTGCCGACGTAACCGACCTCGAGGGTTGTGTTCCTGGCCAACTCCTGCTCAACGGTCACGTTCCACTGCCAGGCGTTCGGAACGACTCCTCGCGGGTTCTTTCCATAGTTGGGAGAGACGGACGGATTCGCCAGCGATGCTGGGTGTATCCAGACGACCGGTTCGTATTGACGCCGATGACGAATGGCGCGGTTCGAGCCATACCTTCATCGATGCCTACCAGCTTCGCGCTGGAAGAACTGGCCGCCGCCTAAGCGAAGCGCCGTCCTGCCAGTTACCGAATACATCCCAGGCGATTCCAACGCGAGGAGCAATCGTGTGGTTGTTATTGTTGATCAGAGCCCGGTTCGCTCCAGGCGTGCCGTTAGACAGCGGCAGATTTACGCCAAGACCGGCAAGGAATTTGGCGGCATCCGCGCAAGGAGTCGTTCCGGGAACGATAATCGTGCCGTTGCAGGCGTCGGACGGATTGGTCTTTGCTTCAGAGGCGCTCCAGTTAGAAGCGCTCCAGTTCGCCCAATGATTGTCGTCTCCATATGGTTCGCGATAGAACGACCACCGGAAGCCGTAGTTGAGGGTGATATTTCTGGAGATCTTCCACTGGTCTGCCAGCGTACCATTCGAAGTCATGCCACTTCACGTAAGCCGTCGCATCAATGCTGTTTTCGCTGACGTTGAATTGCTGCGGCTGGTTGCCCGTTCCAGGTATGAGCACATTGGCGAGCGGGTTATTGGTTTGCCCGCAAGCCGGGTGACCAGGTCCGATGATGTTATTTCCCGCTGGCGTCGGTGTCGCAGTGAACGGTGGTCGGCAGGGTGGGCCGGTCGGCTCCGTTGCCGTTATCCTCGACCTTTTCGTTTGTGCTGCAGAATGCGCCCGCTTTCAGCAGGTGATTGCCGTGCACTTTTGTCAGGTTGTCCTGCACTGTGTAGAGGTCTTCATGGTTCTTGTAGGGAGCGATGTTCCAGAAGGAGGCCGATCCCTGGTAGGAGCCATATGGATTCAGACCGCCCCAGCCGCCGAAGAACTCATCCGGTTGTCTTGATGGAAGATGGGAACGAAGCGGGATAAGCAGTCTGCAACGCACGGACGATGGTCGCCCTGGTGCCCCCGAGGGTCGTGATGATGGCGTTGTGACCATATCCGAACTCCACATCGTTCACCATGGTGGGCGAGATCGTGGAACTCAACTTTGCCATGACGCTCTTGGAGGGCTGGCTCCAGCTCGACTGTACCGTGGGATAGTTGGATTCACCCCAGAACGAAGAGCCGTTATTGGGCGTTGGGTTGTCCCACGACTCCTGGGTCCAGCGAAAGGTGAGGCGATTCTTCTTGGTCACGTCGTAGTCCGCGCGGACGTTCCACTCGCTCCAATCCAAAGGGTTGTTGATGGCGAAGCCCAGTTGCTTCCGTTGTTTAAGCAGTAATCCATTGTTGCCGGTTGTCGGGCTTGGATAGAACTGCGCGATCAGCAGACCGGCTGCGTCCGGATTGGCGATTTTCAGCGGATTGCCGGCTGCCTGAGCGAATGCTGGAATCGCATTGGCACCAGTGAGCGCCGGAATCGAGGCTCCGCACTGATCGGTCGTGGCGGCCCCGTATCCGCTGAAGTCGCCCGCGACTCCGCAATGGTCGGCACGCAGGTTGCGAAGGAACTGCCGCGAATTTCCTTGTTCCACTCCTGGTTCCACCAGAGGAACAGCTTGTCTTTCATGAGCGGGCCGCTGGCGTTATATCCATAGTCGTTGCGGCGCAGCTTGGCCTTACCTGTCTTGTTCTGATTGGAGAAGTAGTCATTCGCGTCGAGTGCGTTATTGCGGCCAGCATAGAAGAAGCCGCCGTGAATCTGGTTTGTACCGGATTTCGTCGTAAGGCTGATGATGGCGCCCGATGCCTGGCCATACTCTGCGCCGTAGGAGTTGCGGATCATCTTGAATTCGGCGATGGTGTCGACTGCCGGGATAGACGAGGATGGTGCGGTTGGACCCGACGTCATTGTTGTTGACGCCATCGACCAGGAAGAGATTGTTGGTGTAGGGGTTGCCGTTGACAGAGAAGTTGACGCCGCCGGAGAGTCCCTTGCCGCGTGCCGTCATAGGATGCGGCGGCCGATAACTCCAGGGGAAAGCTGCGTCAGTCCGACGAAGTTTTCACCGTTCAGGGGCAATTCGCGAACCTGCGTGCCATCGATGACTTCGCCAACCTCAGCGGAGACGGTCTGGACCTGAACATCATTGGCCTGAACCGTAACTTTTTCGCTGATCGCGCCGACCTGCAGCGTGGCATTGACTTCAGTCGTGGTCGAGACGTGTACCTCAACGCCGGTGGAGACGAACTCCTTGAAGTTGCCCGCCGTGACGTGGACCTCGTAGGTGCCAACCGCCAATTGCGCGACCGAGTATGACCCGTGACCAGCTGGAGGTTGCTGTGAAGGTGTTATTCGTGCCGACGTTTCTGACCGTGACCTTGGCTCCCGGGACGGCGGCTCCGGTCGCATCCGTCACATTGCCGACGATAGTGCCGTAATAGGTTTGCGCATGCATTGCGAGCGGAAATGCGAGCAGCATACCAAGCACGGTCAACAGCGCGCGATGTATAAACCATGGTTGACCCGCGACACGGCATCCTGAAGTTTTGATTGCTCATTGCTGCACCTCCAAAAAGTCTTCCAGGCGATTCGGAATGACCACACTCTTACTAACTTCGTTCGAAGAACCGGTGTGACAGCTCGATGGAGTGATGTCCCGACCTTTCGATGGAGGACCACATCCATCTTAGGGCCAGTCATCAGTTACTTTTCGAGTCGCCGAGCATTGTTAGTCGCGGAGAACGGGCTTGTCAACACAATAATGTTATTCTTGCGGAGATTTGGTTGATCCACGTTGAAGGCGAGCTGCCACGTCTCTGTTTTGCGCTCGCATATTGACGATCCATCTCACGCGAATCTATTGCGTTCTGAAGTAGTGGTATGACCTCTTAATTTGGCCTCGATTCGCAAGGTGCGATGAAGATTGAGATGTCGCTGATCCGAGAACTTCGATTGGCGAGGATAGTTTGGAAAACCCGCCGGGGCCTGTATCTTGTCACCATGGGTCAACGTTGCAATCGAAACACAATTTCTCGACTGGAATCGTTCCCATGTCTTTGAAGCGGACGACTGATCGCAACGAGCCAAAGGTGACCCTGCAGACGCTGGCCAGGCATCTGAACCTGGCGGTGGGAACGATCTCCGCTGCACTGAACGATTCGCCTGCAGCTCGCGCGATTCCCGAACATACCAAGCGGCGAATTCTTGACGCGGCGCGAGAACTCAACTATCAACCCAACTATTTCGCCCGTTCGCTCCGGCTTGCAGCGCACCTATACCATCGGCGTGATCGCTGAGCAGATCGGCGATCCATATGGCGCCATGGTCATCAGCGGCATCGAGGAGCACCTCAGGGAGAGTGAATATTTTTTTCTGACGGTGATACACAGGCATGACCACCGGGTTCTGCAAAATTACTCGCAGATGCTGGTGACGCCGGGGAGTCGAGGGATTTATCACCGTCGATACCTCGATCACAGAGAAGACCCGCGCGACCCACTGTGGCAGTCGCGGGACATGCCACGGTTCCAGGGCGTCACAAATCTTATCCTTGATCAGAAGCTCGCGGCGCGTCTGGTGTTGACACACCTGCTCGAACTTGGTCACCGCGATATCGCCTTTATGAAGGGCCAGACGACCAGTTCAGACTCGGCCACACGCTGGGCGGCGATTTGCGCGGCTTGCCAGGAACTGGGCGTGCGGATTCGACCTGAAGCTGGTCGTGCAGATCGAACACGATCTGACCACACCGCAGCTCGGTTATCCGTATGCCAAGGGACTTCTTGCACGGAAGCGAGCCCTTTACCGCGCTATTCGCTTATAACGATCTCTCCGCAATCGGCGCTATCTGGGCGTTTCGTGAAGCCGGATTATGTGTGCCTGAGGACATCTCGGTTGTTGGATTCGACGATGTGCCGCTGGCGGTCTTTTCCAACCCCGAGCTGACGACAATCCGGCAACCGCTGCAACGAATGGGACAGATCGCCGCGAAGACACTGATCGACCAATCGAAGGAAAGGCGAAATTTCAGCCGAGATCGTGGTTGAGCCGGAACTCATTGTCCGGGCATCCACCGGCCCTGCGCCGAGATCCATTATCGCGAGGGATGAAGCCTTCTCTGGTATCGTGCGGTCATAAGTGATGGCAAGTCGATTGCGCCCGGACTTGCAAATTCGAGACGGCCGACAGGATGGTTAAGAGGCATGCCTTTGTCATGTCCGATCGTCGCGGTTCCTCTTGAAGGCGAGATGAGATAGGGTATCCGGAGATATTTGCGGCGCTTGTGGCTTTCTTGGCTTTCTCTCTTGCGGTGAGCCTCCACGCTCCGTCTGCCTTGGGCCAGCTTTCGACTGAGGACCATCTCGCCGAGCCGGGGTTCTGGCCTACGCAAGACAATCCTTCACGCGAGACGACTTTGCTGGATCCGACGACTTGCGCGCGGTGTCACGGGTCCAAGGTGGCCACTCAAAAGGAGACACCGATGGCCCGCGCCGCCATGTCGAGTTCACTCTCTGACATTCTGCATGCGCATCCATTGATGGTCTTTAGCCCAGGCAAGTACAAGTACCGGATTGAGACGCGGGGCGAGCCAGAGCCGCTACTCGGTGAGTGGTGGAAGTGAGAGCTTGTCGTTTCCGTTACTCTGGGCGTTCGGAACCGGACGAGTGGGCCAGTCTTACTTGTTCAAGAAGGAGACCGCGGATTTTTTCGAGGCCAGGGTCACCTACTTCGAGAGCCTCGGGAACATCGACTTCACTCCATCGCGCGCGCTGCTCTCTCCCTCCGGCATCGAAGAGGCTATGGACCGTCCCGTCCCCCAGGCGGAAGTGATGCGGTGTTTCGGTTGCCACACAACCGGCTCCAGCATCGGCGGAAGTTTCGACGAGACCCATCTGGTTCCTGGCGTGACTTGTGAAGCTTGTCACGGACCGGGCGCGGGCCATGTCCAAGTCCATGACACGGCGCGATCTACTGGCGCTCCTAAGAGGCGAAGCCAGCCATCTTCAACTCCGCTCATCTTGATCCAGCGGATGCGGTCGACTTTTGCGGTGCGTGTCACGGTACCTGGTGGGACGTGAAACTCGCTGGAGTGAAAGGCGTCTCCACGCGCGAGATCGGCGCCCTACCGTTTGGTCACGAGCAAATGCTGGGGAAAGGGAGATGCGCGACTTACGTGTACCGCCTGCCATGATCCACATGAGCAACTGCAGACGGATGCCGCGGCCTATGACAGAGTGTGCCTGAAATGCCACGCAAACTCAGTTGGGAGCGAGCAGAGAACCGCAGCCATGACTGCCCGGCATGTCCGGTCGCGACCAGCCGATGCACAACCTGTCATATGGTGAAGGTCTACGTTCCGGAGATGCACGACAACTTCACCGACCACCGCATCCGGATCGCGAAAGCAGGCGAGGCTTTTCCGGATTGATGGTTCACGGCGCAGCAGTTGTTACTTCCACTTGCCTGCGCCCTCAGTGATCGTGATGTAGCGGTCCAGCGGGCAGGTCCGTGAACCGTTCGACGCCGCCACCAGGCTGCGGCCACTTCACTTCGAGCCAGTCGATCTTCGCGTGTTGTCCAAGACCCAGAACGATTCGGGGATCGTGGGAGGAAAGGAAGCTGCCCCCGCCCACTTTCATTCTTGTGCGCTTCAGATCTCCTGCCTGATAGGTGATGCGAGCCCCTACTGCGTCAGGATTGCATTTGCGGCCGACAAGATGCACGCCGAGCCAATGATTGTCCTTGCCGGCGTAGTTGCGCAACAGCAGAGGCGCTCCGTCATTGTTGCTGATGAGCACGTCGACCTTGCCGTCGTTGTTGAAGTCGCCCAAGCGCAAGCCCGCGAGCGGGAAAGTTCCGGGCAAATACCGGGCCGCTCTCGGCGCTTACGTTGCGGAACGTTTTGCCTTCGTTATGGAAGAGCAGCAGAGGTTCCTTCCACTTGACCAGCGACGATGTCTGATCGATCAGATCGTCAGGAAATCCGTTCGCCAGGATAAGGTCGAGATTGCCGTCATTGTCATAGTCAAAAAACTTGAGCCCCCATCCGCTCATCCAGCGCGTCGACATGCCGATGCCCATCGGCATCGCCACATCGTCGAACGTGCCATCGCCATTATTGCGATAGAGGGAGAAAATCTCCTGGTCAATGTTGGCGACGAAGAGATCCATCTGTCCGTCGTTGTCGAAGTCGGCGGAATCTACACCCATTCCCGATCGGGCGCGGCCTTCGGCGCTATACGCGACGCCGGCAACCAGTCCAGCTTCTTCGAAACTTGCCGCCCCTGATTCATATAGAGGAAGTTCGACACGGTGTCATTGGCGACGAACAGGTCCATCTTGCCATCGTTGTTCACGTCGGTCGCAACGACTCCCCAGGCCTTTCCTAAATGGCTTGCGATTCCCGATTCGCGGCTTACGTCGGTAAACGTGCCATCGCCGTTGTTGTGGAAGAGCCAACTTGGACGCGGCTTGAAAATTCGCGGAATGCAGTAGTGGCGAACGCCGGCGCATCGGTGCCACAGCCGAGCGAGGCATCGAACTCAGCGAACTGGCAGACGAAAAGATCGAGCTTTCCGTCATTGTCATAGTCGAACCAGACGGCGCTCGAACTCCAACCCGCCGCGGCCACGCCGGCTTTTTCTGTGACATCGGTGAAGGTGCCGTCGCCATTATTGCGGTAGAGAATGTTGCGGCCGAATTGGGTGACGTAGAGATCGGGAAAGCCGTCGCCGTTGTAGTCGCCCACCGCGACTCCCATGCCATATCCGCCACCGGATACTCCCGCCCGCTCTGTGACGTCGGTAAACGTCCCGTCGCGGTTGTTGCGATAGAGAGCATTTCGCAATGGCTTCGGCGGATGATAGAAGTCCGATTTTCCGCTGTTGACGAGGTAAATGTCCATCCAGCCATCATTGTCAAAATCGAGAAACGCACATCCGGCGCCGCTGGTCTCCGGCAGATGCTTGTCCGCGGACTTGCCGGCGGTATGTACCCAGGTGATTCCACTCGATGAGGCTGGAACCTCTTCAAAGGTGTAGTGCGGCTGCGAAGCACCGGGACTGACGAACGGAGCGGCATGCAACTGTGAGGCGGCGGCGAATGCGGTGAAGTTGCGAAGGAGCCTGCGACGTGTGAGCTGATTCGAAAGACCTGACATTCGGTTGTCGCATTTCGAAGATGAAGGGTCGCTCCTAGAGCTAAACTTACATCGGAATGAAATTGCTGTCCATGCGCGCTGCTTCGATCGATTGCCGTGAGCGTGGTGCTTTGCCAGTTGCTACTCTGCGCGTACGCGGCTGGGGAAGTCCGCACGGCTCCACAGACGGCGACCGGACGGCCCCGGAGCAGGTAAATCTCGATGCCCTGCAAAAATTGGCGCAACAGGAGGGCGAGTCCGGACAAACCTCTGAAGCCATTCGCGACTACAAGCGTGTGCTCGAGTTGCGGCCGGAATGGAAGGAGGGCTGGTGGAATCTCGGAGTGCTCCAATATGGCGCGAATCAGTTCGCCGACGCCAAATCCACGCTTCTACATGTGGTCGGGTTCGCTCCTGATCTCGGCGTCGCCTGGAGCCTGCTCGGGCTTTCCGAGTTCGAGACCAGGAGATTTCGCCGATGCTCTGAGCCATCTCGAAAAGGCCCAGTCCCTTGGAATCAAGGATGACGCTGAGATCGAACGCGTCTCCGCCTATCATCTGGGATTGCTGCTTGATCCGGACGGGCAAATTTGAGCGCGCTTCTGATCTGCTGTTGAAGACATTTGGCGGAGGCCAGGTGTCGGAGCAGGTCAAGATCGGCGCTTGGATTGGCAACACTGCGAATTCCGTTGCTCCCTGAAGAGGTCGACGCTTCGAAGGAGGGGTTGGTGCTGGCCGCGGGGAACGTTGTGTCTCAGGTACGGAAGCGCTCGACCGCTTTCCTGCGTTCTCAAGGCTTACCCGGATGTTCCCTATTTGCACTATGGCTATGGACTGTGCACTTGCGAATGCGGGCCGCAACAAGGAAGCCATCGCTGCCCAGCGTGAAGAGACCTCGGTTTCGCCCGAGAGTCCTTTGCCATGGATTGAGATCAGCCGTCTGCAACTTCGTCTTGGATCTCCGAAGGAGGCGTTGACTGCAGCTCAGAGAGCCGTCGCGCTTGGTCCGACGAATAACATTGCTCACGAGAGGCTCGCGGCAGCATTTGCGTCCGCTGGGGATACCGCCGGGGCGACGAGCGAACGAAAGGCCGCGGAACAATTTGACCGCCGCGCAGGAGCCTCCAGAGCAGCGAATTATTTTGCGGTATAGAAACTCCACCGGCACTGAACCGTCGACCACCAATCTGAAGGGAGATCAAGAGCTTTGGGGCAAGGCGATGCAGGAATACTCCGAGGGACGATACTCCGCGTCCGCCGATCTTTTGAAGGAGTGGCTGAGGCAAAATCCGGATAGTGGCACCGGCTGGGCCGTGCTGGGGCTGAACGAGTTCGAATTGCAGGATTTCGACAACGCGCTCATTCACCTGGATCGCGGTGCAAACCTTGGCCTGAGGGGCAGCCCTCAATCTCTCCAGGCGGCCAGATATACCTTCGGACTGCTGCTGATTCACGCGGGGGAGTTCGATCAGTGCCTCAGACGTACTGGCCTCCGCGCTGAATTCCGGCCCGCTTGGATCAGAAGGTAGAGTATGCGCTCGGTTTGGCGCTACTGCGAAAGCGAGAGATACCGGGGCAAGGGAAACAGCAGGAGTCCGACCTGGTACGTTCTGCGGGGAAGATCGCGGTCCTGCTGAATAGCAGTCAATACGATGCCGCATTTCCGCAGTTCCAGCGCCTCATAAAGGAAAATCCTTCTGTTCCCTTTCTCCATTACGCTTACGGAACTGCGCTTCTTGCCGTGTCTCGAGTTCGATGAAGCGGCCGCTCAGATGCAGGCAGAGATATCCATTTCGCCCACGAGCGAATTGCCTTACGTTCGGCTGGCGTCGATTGCATTACGTCAGCATAATTTCTCGGGCGCAATCAACTGGTCGCGACATGCTCTGCTACTCGCGGCTAACTCCGCCGAGGCCCATTATCTGCTTGGAAGAGCTTCCCTGGAGTCAGGCGACGACGCGACCGCTTTACGCGAACTTGAGACCGCCAGCAGGCTCAGCCCAGCCAGCCCGGAGATCCATTTCAATCTGGCAAAAGCCTATGCACGAGCGAAGATGCCCGAGAAGGCGGAGCAGGAGCGGGCGACTTTTTCGCAACTCAATGAAGCGGCGGAAAGCCAGCGCGCCCAACATGGCTCCCAAGCATATACGGGGCCTCACAATGCTGATGATTTCACCGCAACGCCGCGGGCTTCTGCGCCGTCCCCGCCACATGATGACGAGCAGCCCTAGCCCTTGGCCTGGTCTTTGATCTGCTTGGCGAGTTTCTCGACCTGTTGCGCTTTTTTCACGAAAGTCCAGCGGAAACACCGCTGTCAGATTCGTGTGCTCGACCACATCCTTCATTTCGGACGCCAATTTATAAACCTGCTCAACCAGAGCAGCTATATGCTCCTGGTTCAATGGGTTCGGTTTGGGTTTGTCTGAACGAGACTGGCGGACCATTCAGGCCGCCTGGAAAATTCTGGTTGCTCGGCGCATTCGGAGACGGCATCGGCGACGGGGTCTGAGGGGCGGCAAGCATCCAGGATCCCGACGTCAGAACACCTGCGGTGGCAACGACATTCTTGATTATGCTGCGACGCGAATTGAGCATGGCAAGGCTCTTTCCCGAACACGTCCTGATTTCAGGGAGCCAATTCTACTACTGTTGGGATTGAAAGCGCTGCTTGAACGACTCGACGAACGCCGACTATAGAATCGGGAGGCGGACCGAAAGGGGCTCGAAATGGGCGGCAGGTTGAGTTGGTTCGACTCGGAGAGAGACGCCGGAAGGATTCGCCAATTCTTGTGATTGTGCTGGCGTTCTGCGGACTGCTGCCAGGAATGGCAAGCGGGGCAACACGCTCTCACGATGATGCGGTTCGACTCAATAACGTTGGGACCGCCCTGATGAATCAGCAGCTCTTGGAGAAGGCGATCGATAAATTTGACGAGGCTTACAAGCTCGATCCATCGCTAACCGTTGCTGAGTTGAATAAAGGGATTGCGCTGCTCTACCTTCAACGTCTTCCCGAAGCGACCACCGCGTTGCAACGTGTTGCGGCGCAGACTCCTAATAATCCGCGCGTCTGGTACGTTTTTGGGCTGCTCTACCGTAGCGACAATAAGCCGGCTCAAGCTACGGAGGCCTTCCATAGAGTTCTCACGCTTGACCCTTCCAGCGCCGACAGTCATTATTTTTTGGGTTCTCTTCTTCTTGATCAACATGACCTGCCGGCCGCGGCTGATGAGTTCCGCGCCGCGCTGAAGTTGTCGCCTTTGCACGCGTCTGCCGAATTCGGCCTCGCCCGAACGTTGCAGCGTCAGGGAAAAGTGGACGAGGCCCACGTTGCCATGGAACGTTTTCAGCAGGTAACGAGCGGGAAGCTTTCCTTCCCGTTCTCCCATACTTATGGGGAAGAGGGTAGTCTCGGGCGAGCAGAGGACGCGGCGACTGACGCCCCGATGGTTGGGAAGATGATTCCAGTCGTATTTTCGAGAGCATGGGAGAGTTCAAGCTTCGATACAGGAAGTCGGATTCATACTCCCATGCTGCGTGTCTGATCGACGTGATGGGAGATGGTCGAGCCAACTTGCTTGTGATGGGGGAGCGGAGCGTCCGCCGCGCAAATGTACCGGAATACTGGAACCGGCGGCTTTGAGTTGGTACCACCAGCTCAGAACTGGACTGGAAATCAGTGGGGATGGCATAGCCTGTGCCGTCGGGCGACTTCGATAACGATGGCTTGCCGGACCTTGCTATCGCGATGAGCGACCGGGTTCTTCTGTTTCGGAATATCGGCGGGGGTAGATTTGCAGATGTGACGCAGGCTGCGCGAGATCGTCGCTACGAATCATCCGTCCGGATTGATATTTGTCGACTACGATCACGACGGGGATTTGGATCTGTTCGTGACTGGGGAAGGAAATAACGGCAGCAGGCCCAATGTTCTATGGCGAAACAACGGCGACAAGACGTTCACGGACTGGACAGAACAGTCTGGGCTGGGTGGTGAAGGCAGCACAACGGCCGTCTGCGCTCACGGACTTGAATAACGACCGGGCCGTCGACCTCATCGTGGCTGGGTCCGGTCCAACGCCGACCTTTTTTGCCAATCCTCGCGACGGCGCATTTCGACCCACTCCTTTATTTCCGGAGAGCGGACTTCCGCCAACTACCGGAGTCATCGCTCTGGATTTCAATAAGGATGGTTGGATGGACATTGCTTTGACCCACTGCTGGCGCGCCGGGATTGACACTTTGGAAGAATGTGGAGGGCAAACGTTTTGAGCGGGTGGCACTTCCGCTCCAAGATGCAACCAGAGGATGGAGCGTTGCGGCGATCGATTTCGACAATGATGGCTGGCTTGATCTTGCGATGGTCGTCGAGACCGGCAAGCGGATCGGAATTGAGGATGTTGCGCAACACTGGGCCCGGATGGGTTTGTCGACGTGACGAAAGCAGTTGAAGCTGGAGTGACACGAAGTTAACATCGCCGCGTTCGATGATCGCCGCGGATTTGAATGGTGACGGCGCTGCGGACCTTATTGTTACGCAGGCGAATGGCGCGGCTGTGGCGCTAATCAACAAGGGCGGCGAGCAAAATCACTCGCTGAGAATCTCTCTGAGAGGGCTTGCCGATAACAAGAGCGCGACTCGGAACAAAGGTGGAGGTTTTCGCAAACGGCCTGTGGCAGAAGTGGGAAGTGACCAGCACACAGGACATCATTGCGGGACTTGGCGGAGCGGACAAGCTGATCTTCTTCGCTTGTTGTGGCCGACCGGTGTTCCGCAGGATGAGATTGACATACCTGCGGGCAAAGCGACTGGTGCTGACGGAGTTGGACCGTCGCGGCAGTTCGTGCCCGACTCTTTTGCCTGGGACGGTGGTCAGTTTGGCTTTATCTCCGATGTGATCGGCGCGGGGGTGGTGGGACATTGGACGTCCCCAGTGGAACGCAACACTCCAGATCCGGATGAATGGATAAAAATCGATGGCAGCACGATTGAAAGCCGCAACGACGGCAGAATGAGTTTGCGCTTCGGCGAACCGATGGAGGAGGTCAACTTCATCGATCAGGTGCGTCTGGTTGCCGTGGATCATCCGGAAGGAACCAACGTGTTTCCGAACGAAAGATTTCTAAGCGAAACACCCTTTGTTAAGACTGAAACGATTTTGAGCGGGCGCCTCCCATTCTCCTGCGGGAGCCTGGGATGACCATGGGAATGATGTGCTTCCCTTGCTGCGCAGCGTTGACCATCAGTATGTCAAGGACTTTACGAATCTGCCGTACGCAGGGTTTACCAATATCGCATACCTTGACACTTGATCTGGGGACGTGGACGCCAGAAAGGCCGACTGCTTCTTCTGCTCCACGGATTCATTGAATATTTTTCTGCCAATTCGATGTACGCGGCGTGGCAGGCTGGTATCGCTCCTGTAGCCACCGTACGTCGAGGTCCAACTACCGGACGGTTCTTGGCGGCGAATCATTGATGACATGGGATTCCCTGCCGGACTACCGCGCACGATCGTCGTCGATCTTACTGGAAAATTGCCGCCAGGTAGCCGACGGATACGTCTGGTCACGAACCTGCAGATTTATTGGGATCAGGTGCTCGTCGACAACGACGCGAAGTTGGGGAGTGCGTCGACAGAAACCAAGATTCGGCAGACTGATTTGCCGCTTATGAGTGCGTCGCTAGCTTTCCGGGGCTACCCTCGGCAGATTGAGGGACGCACGCCAGGAGACCTGAACTACAACTACCAGCAGATGAGCCGCACCGGGCCCTTCGTGCCGCAGCGAGGTGCCTACACCCGCTACGGAGACGTGACGCCGTTGCTGCGGGACGTCGACGACGAATATCGTCATCTTCGGAACCGGGGAGGATATGGACCTGGAATTTGATGCGGCGCACAACCTGCGCTGCCAGCCGGCTGGATTCGCGATTATTTTTTCTATGCCAACGGATTTGTGAAAGACATGGACTTCTATGAGGCGTCTCCCTTCACGGTAGACACGATGCCGTTTCACGCGATGAGCGGCTATCCCTACCCGAGCAACGAACATTATCCGGACGATCCAAAACACATCAGCATACGAACTCGAATGGAACGATCGCTTCGAGTCGGGCACTTCCGCGCCACAGATACGACGTTCCGTTATGTGCCTACTCCGTCGGCCCCTGCTGCGGACGGAACGAGCATCTCCAAATGAGCGATGTGGTTCTTCGTTCTGCCGTCGAGATGCTGGGGATGCTCCGTGCTCGCAAGATATCTCCGCTTGAACTAGCTGAGGAGCACATTCGGCAAATCGAAAGACTTAATCCTCGGCTCAATGCGCTGATCGATTTCGATGCCGAGAGCGTTCGCGCGCAGGCCGCCGCGCTCGGATCGCTCCGGGAAGCAGCCCGGGAGTGCTTGCGGGGCTTGCCCATGTCCGTGAAGGCTTCGATCTCTGTTGCGGGACACCGGTGTGAGACTGGGAGCCTGCTGAATCGGGGACGCAAGCCCGTGACGGACGCGGTGATTGTCTCGCGAATGCGGAAAGCGGGCGCAGTCGTGCTCGGGACGACCAACTGCCCTGAGTTTCTGATGGCCTATGAGACGGACAACCGTCTGTATGGGCGGACATCCAATCCGTGGGATTTGGATCGGACGGCGGGAGGATCGAGCGGCGGTGAATCTGCTGCGATCGCAGCGGGCCTCTCTGCGGGTGGCTTTGGCAGCGACAGCGGCGGCTCGGTGCGGGAGCCTGCACACTTCACAGGAATCTGCGCTCTAAAACCGACGCCCGGCCGAATTCCAGGAGATGGTCATCTACCTCCTTGCGTCGGTCCCTTTTCGCTGCTCGGAACCATCGGACCAATGGCACGCACGATCGAGGACATATCCCTGCTTTTTCGCGTTCTCTCGGGTTCGACCGAGGTCGATCCCATTGGCGCACCGGTTCCCTTCCAGCAATATTCCTTGGAAGATCTGAAGCAAATCAGGGTGGGATTCTTCGAAGATGACGGCCTGACGCCAGTCACTTCAGAGACCCGCCAGGCTGTAAGGAGCGCGGTGGATTCCCTGCGCAGACAGGGCTTTCGCGTTGAACCCTTTCGGCCGCATAGCCTTGAGCCGGCGCGCGCGCTTTGGTGGAAGCTCTTTGTCCGTGGCGGGGCAATGATGGTTGACCGGGCGATTGCGGGACAGGAGTCCATGCTGAGTCCAACCCTCGAAGACTTTCTTCGAATCGCGCACCGGGAGGCGCCCTTATCGGGCGAGGAACTCCTCACGGCGTGGGAGGATTGCGACAGGGTTCGTGGAAGGTTCCTGGAGGAGATGCGCCAATACCCAGTGCTCCTGATGCCAGTGTGCTCTGTACCAGCGTTTCGTCACGGCGAGCGGGAGTGGAATGTAGAGGGCCAAACAGTGGCTTATCTGGATGCGATGCGATACACGCAATGGTTCAATCTGCTTGGGGGACCCGCTACGGTCCTTCCGGTGGGACGATCGCCCGAGAATCTTCCCATAGGAATTCAGATCGCCGGCACGGCCCTACGAGGACGAAGTTGTGCTCGGGATTGCTGCTGCACTTGGAGCGGGATTTCGGTTATTTGCCGCCTCCGCTGGTTAGTTAGAACGCGATTTCGAGTTCGTATTTCTGCAGCGATCCAGCGTGAGATGGCTTAACATGCAGATGCAGACTCGCATGGACATTTCCCGTTCCCGTTACCGCCTGCTTTCTTTGGTACTTTTCCTGGGCCTCGGTTCGGTCGCAGTGGCGTCCGCGTCAAATCATACCCAAGCGCAGGCTGAAACCCCGATTCAACCCACTGCTTGGCGCCTTGGCACATCAAGCGTGGTCAACCGACAATGGCCTTCCGCAGAACAGCGTTCACCAGATACTCCAGACTCGAGACGGGTACATTTGGATTGCAACCGAAGGCGGGGTCGCGCGATTCAACGGCACCCAGTTCACCGTCTTCAACCAGGAGTACGACCCGGCGTTCACTAGTAACGACACCTGCTGTCTCACCGAAGACCGGAGCGGGGCCGTCTGGATTGGGACGGCCGACGGGCTTCTGCGATACGCTGGCGACACCTTCCGTCGATACACAATGGCCGACGGTCTGCCGTCAACTGTGATCCTGTCACTGGCGGAGATGGATGACGGGTCAGTGCTCGCGCTCACAAGTGGCGGCCTCGCGCGCTACGATGGAAGCAAGTTTATTTCAGATAAAGGCTGCGACGACCGCAATCGGCAGAGGGCCCGACGGCAGCGTTTGGCTTGCGACCGCGGCCGGGATCGCTTCCTATCGTCAAGAGCAACTGCATGATTTTCCACTTCCCTCGCTACCGAGCGAACCAATCGAGGGTCTCGGGTCGTTGAAAGATGGTTCTGTGTGGATGCGAACCCGCACCTCTCTCTTTCTATGGAACCGAGGTCATGTTCGCTCCTGGCATAGCGGCCTCGAGTTGCCGGGAACGCGCGTGCAGTCTTTCCTCGCGGACTCGCACGGTAGCTTCTGGGTGGGCACCGACCAGGGCCTCGTCCTGTTACCCTCCACAGCCACAGGCAATAACACACGGCTTGAAGTTCAACCTCTCCTGGGCGCTAACTCAATCCTCACACTCTACGAAGATCAGGAGAGCAATATTTGGGTCGGGACCGACGCGGCAGGACTGCATATCCTCCGACGACAGAAATTCCGAACTCTGCCTGCGCTTGCTGGTCATGCTATCGCCGCAATTACTCAAACCACGGACGGCGTGATCTGGTCTGGCAGCAAAGGCGACGGCCTTTTTCGTTTCTGGGGCGGACAGACCGAATCTCTCTCGACAAGAGACGGGTTGTCGAGTGATGTCATTCTTTCACTCGCTCCTGATCGTGACGGCTCGCTGTGGATCGGCACTCCGGACGGGCTTAACCATCTTCAGGCCGGAAAAATTCGGTCCTACACCTCGTCGGATGGACTGCCCGACGACTTTATCCGCTCACTCTACTCAGATACCGATGGATCGCTCTGGATCGGCACACGTCGCGGCGTCGCGCATTGGAAAGACGGCCGATTTACGGTATTGTCTCGGAGCGATGGTCTCAGAAGCGATCTAATTGGGTCGATAGTGCGATCCAATTCGAATGATCTATGGGTCGCTACGCTGGACGGACTGCTCCGCATTCGAGACGGCAAGCTAACCACCTTCGACAGATCGCAGGGGCTGTCCGGCGACGTCATCACGTCTCTCCTCGAAGACAAAAACCATACTCTTTGGGTTGGCACGAAGAATGGCGGACTCAGCCGCTCCTCGGGTGACGGGTTTGTTCCCGTGCATGCACACAATCTTCCGAGCGAGATCGACACGATCGTTGAAGACACGCTCGGCTACCTGTGGCTCTCCTCTAATCGCGGAGTTACACGAGTGCTGGCGGCCGAGCTGATGGCTTGCGAAGCGGCGCCGTCATGCACTCCTCACACAAGAACCTATGGCTCATCTGATGGCATACAGACGGACGATACCTATTCCACCGGGCATCCTGGGGCATGGAGAGACGCCGACGGAGAGCTTTGGTTTGCGACGCGTAAGGGAGTCGCAATCGTTGACCCTACCCACGTGTCTGAAAACCAGACTCCGCCGCCCGTCGTCATTGAACGCTTCACGGTCGACGACACCAATTGGAAATCTGACCGATAAGGAAAGCACCATCCCTCCTGGGCATGTACGCTACGCCTTTGAATACGCCGCTCTCAGCTACGCTTCGCCTTCCAGGAGTCCGGTACCGCTACATCCTGGAAGGGTTCGACAAGGAGTGGACCGAGGCAGGCTCACGGCGCAACGCCTATTACACCAATCTTCCTCCGCGGCGGTATCGTTTTCGCGTTCAAGCTGCCAACGAAAATGGCGTCTGGAACGAAGAAGGCGCAGAGTTTTCTTTTGTCGTGAAGCCTCCATTCTATCGGACACTCTGGTTTCTGGGCATTATTGCGATGCTGCTATTTGGTCTTGCTTTTGCGGCATACAGAATCCGAGTTCGAGTCATTCGTTCTGAATTCGATGCGATCCTTGCAGAGCGGAATCGAATCGCGCGCGAGATTCACGACACACTAGCGCAAGGGTTTGTCGGCGTCTCTACTGCAGCTCGAACTGACCGCGCATCTGCTCGCGCAGTCTCATGTTCGCGAGGCCAGCCAACAGGTCGATCGCACGCGAGAGCTAGTACGGGAGGGGCTAGCCGATGCGCGGCGCAGCATATGGGACCTCCGGACGGGCAACACACAGGCAACCCTTCCCGATCGGCTCACACAACTCGCTGAGAGGAGTTCCTCGGAGGCCATCAGAATCGACCTTGACGATTGGTGGAGCGTATCGGGCTCTCGCGCCTTCCATTGAAAATGAAGTACTGCGCATTGCCCAGGAGGCCGTTGCCAATGTTGTTCGCCATTCCAAAGCGACCCGCGCCGAACTCAACTTGCGCTATCATCCAGACGAGCTCAAATTGACCATCTCCGACAACGGCGCCGGGTTCCAAACCACTGACACTACACTGCCAGAAAGGGGCCACTATGGGCTTCAGGGAATGCGAGAACGTGCCGTTCAGATTGGTGGAACGTTCAACGTGGATAGTTCTCCGGCGAGCGGGACCACCGTCTCGCTGTGTGTTCCGCTACTCAACGGAAGGGGATAAGGGATGTCAGATCGGATCAGAATCCTTGTGGTAGATGACCATCATGTAGTACGCCAAGGTCTGATCGCGCTGCTCAAAGTCATGCCCGGGATCGAAGTCGTAGGCGAAGCGAGCGACGGCCTCCAGGCGGTTGAACTGCACCGCAGCCTATGCCGGATATCACGCTAATGGACCTGCAACTTCCCAAGTTGGGTGGAGTGGCGGCGATCACCCGCATTCGCGCAGAGTCTCCAATGGCCCGTTTTATCGTTCTGACAACCTTCGATGGCGATGAGGATATCTTTCGTTCCCTTCAGGCGGGCGCAAAGGCATATCTTCTCAAGGGAATGACGATCGACGATTTACTCAACACCATCCGTCTGGTCCATGCCGGCAAAACAAGCATCTCGCCAGCAATCGCCGAAAAACTCGCCGAAAGAATGGGCACACAAGATCTTACGGCTCGCGAACTTGCCGTTCTGGAACGCATCGTTGCCGGTCGCGCGAATAAGGAGATTGCCTCGGATTTGACGATCTCCGAAGCGACCGTCAAGACTCATGTCAATAACCTGCTCAGCAAACTTGGCGTAAGCGATCGCACAAATGCCGCGACTGTTGCCATTCAGCGCGGCCTTGTTCACCTAAAATGAGGCTACTTTCCATGAAACTGTTCGTTTATTCTTCTTTGCTCGATACTTGCCGCCTCATCGCTGGGCGCCCAGACAAAACCCACTTGGCGTACCGCCACAGCTGACGAACTCAAGACTGTCGTGCCCTCGCGCGCCCCCGTCGAAAAGGAGCGCATTGAAACGGAGATGCGTACCGCCTCCGGCATTGTCAGTTCCCAAGGTAAGTTCATTGCCGGCGTGGTGCTGATCACTGCAGGTTACTCTGCTGATGGCAAGTACTCTCACTACCTCATGGTTCAGGCACCCATCACGATCGCCGACATCTCTCTCGCCGCTGGCAACTACGTCTTTGGCTGGAAACGGACTGACGATGGGCTAGTCGTCAAGTTCTACGAGGCAACGACGGGCGCTGAGCGCGGTACGGCAACCGCCCACCGAATGGCCCAGAGCACACGGATCGAGTCCTTTCGTGTCTGGCCCCCAGGAGATCAATCTATTCTGCAGATCGGGCGGTTCAGCCTTCCCTACCGATTGACCGAGTAGACCTTTCGATGGATGCCGCTGACGGTGCATGCGTGGTAAAACGGTAACTGCGCTTCGCCGGAAGGTAAATGCAGATCTTCTGTTTCCGAATCACAGAACAAATCAGGAACTACGGTAAGGACCAGTTTGTGACCAGTTGTTGCAACACACCTCGCAGTCCGTTGAGTGTCATTTCTCTATGTGCCGTTGTTGCCGTCAGTTCTGGATCCGCTATCGCTCAAGCGACGGGAACGGAATCTCCCACTCGGGACTCGCAACAAAAGACTCCTCAAAGCGAAGCCGCGCAGCCACAGCCGGGCGGAGTCAACACTGGCGGAGCCCACGCGGCGGTTCTCGACCGCCAACATCGGCCGATCACTGCAGGGGACCTCGTCAAGACCGGTCCCGTCATCTTTCAGGACATCGCTCAGAAGGCTGGCCTGACTGTCTGGAAACACACGATGGGCACGCCCGATAAGCGTTACATCATCGAGACGAACGGTTCGGGCGTGGGCCTGATCGACTACGACAATGATGGCTGGCTCGATATTTATTTTGTCAATGGCTCAACCTTCGACGCCATGAGCGGAAAGGCGGCTCCGCCAAAGGCTGCCCTTTTTCACAACAATCACGATGGCACCTTCACCGATGTGGCGGCAAAGGCAGGTGTGACTAACGAACGATGGGGCGTGGGCGTTGCAATCGCCGATTACGACAACGACGGCTGGCCGGACATCTATGTCAGCAACTTCGGAAAAAATCGCCTCTACCATAACAATCACAACGGCACATTTACCGACGTCGCGGAAAAGGCGGGGGTAGCGCTCGGCAACTGGTCAACCGGGGCCACGTTGGGGGATTACGATGGCGACGGCCGGCTCGATCTCTTTGTCCCCGGTTACCTTCACTATGATCTCGCGAATCAGCCGGCCTCCAGCAACCAGGGACTCCACGCTGTGCCAGTTCCGCGGCGAAGAGGTCATGTGTGGCCCGCGTGGCCTGAAAGGCGAGCCAGATCATCTGTTTCACAACAATGGAGACGGAACTTTCACCGACGTCAGTGACAAGGCAGGCGTCGCCGACAAAAACGGCGTACTACGGGCTCTCTTCGCTCTTCATCGATGTCAACGGCGATGGCAAACCGGATCTCCTGGTCGCCGACGATTCAACTCCGAACTACCTCTATCTCAACAAGGGCGACGGAACTTTCGAAGATGCCAGCTACGCCTCCGGTTATGCGCTCAATGAGAATGGTCGCGAAACCGCATCGATGGGGATCGGCGTACGGAGATTACCAGAACAACGGTCTTCTGGATTTCTACAACACGACGTTTTCCGACGACTACAATCCGCTCTACCGAAACGACGGCGACGCCAACTTCACCGACGTCAGCTACCTGATGGGAATCGCTGAACCGACCGTTCCGTTTCTCGGTTGGGGCACAGCACTTCATGGATTTCGATAACGACGGCTGGAAAGATATCGTGATGACAAACGGCCATGTCTACCCTACCGGTTGACCACACGAACTGGGGAACCTCCTGGGCACAGCGTCCCTTGCTCTTCCGAAATGTCGATGGGAAAAAGTTCGATCTCGATGCCTGCCGTCGAAGGCACTGCATCTGGCAAATCTCTACATCGGCAGAGGATTGGCGGTCGGAGATCTGTTCAACGACGGGAAGCTTGATGTAGTCATCAATGTCTTAGATGGCCACCCTGCCCTGCTGCGAAATGTCTCGTCCGACATCCATCATTGGGTCGAGCTGAAGTTAGTCGGCGGACCAAAAAGTCCCCGCGATGCCATCGGAGCGACGGTATACCTTACTGCAGGCGGTCAGCGGCAACGAGGCGACGTTGTTTCCGGGGGGAGCTACGCCTCCACTCACGATCCTCGCCTTCACTTCGGCCTCGCGCGATGCGACCGTCGTAGACATGGTCGAAGTGCACTGGCCAAGCGGCGCGAAAGAAAAGTTCTCCATTGACAAGGTGGATAAGATCGTCACGATCGTGGAAGGGGCCGGCTCGAAGTTATAGCTTTCGGAATGGTGCAATCACTCCGCTAACGATTTTCGTCGACGCCCTAAAGACCTAGGTCCGCTCATTCATCGCGTGTGCTATGGCTCGTTGTGGATGATGAGGCCTGCGTGGTGGGCGTGGTCGTCTTCGGAGCTTTGCGCTTTGCATGAAGGTAGTCCACCAGGTCTTTGATTTCATCGGGCTGAAGAACATCACCGAAGGCAGGCATCGCAGCGCCGCCGTCGTGAATTTGATGCTCAATCTGCTGTTTGTTTCGGCGCTTGCCAACGGTGCTCAGATCTGGTCCGAGATTTCCTCCGCGGCCGTCCACACCATGGCAATGCTCACACCCTTTTTCGTGAAAGAGAATCGCACCAGATTTCTTACTTCCACTTGAGTAAGCATGAACCACCGAAGCGGGTCGCTGCGCCAAGCTACACGTGAGAGCTACAACAAAAACCACAAAGCAGGCTACAGTAACGATTCTCGCTACGATTTTTCTATCTCCCAAGAAGTAAATCTCTCCGAAGCGCCTGATAGGGTAGTGTAGCGTTTTTGCACGGCTAAAGCCGCGTCAGGTTCACTAGAAATCGTTACCGCTCATGGAGGAAGAGGTAGGGGCAACGATCTTCGGTGAGTGCTTTCCTCGATTCGGCGGCATGTCGAGTTCATGAGTATGCCAGACAATACCTTCATCGGCAATCTCCGGGTGTTTGCTGAGAAATTCGTAGGCATACGTGCTTGCGGTGGGATCATCTTTCTGATCCGCAAACATTGCGGCCTGCTGCCTCGACAGATCCATCATGCCGAGTCTCCGGTAGACGATGGAAAGGATATAGTGTGCAGACAAATCATCTGGATCAATGGCCTGAACCTTTTCATATTCGACCTTTGCAAGGTCATATTTATGAAACTGGTAGTAGGAGAATCCTAGCTCGCGATGGGCGTCTCGAGAACGCGGAAAACTGGCCGCGACCTTTTGCAAATCCGCAATAGCCATCTCCATATTGCCGGCGTTGCGTTCGACAAGAGCGCGGTAATAGAGGGCGCGTGCATTTTCTGGAGCCAGCGACAAAGCCTTTTCCAGGTTCGGACGCGCATCGTCATACCTCTGCCATTGAATCTGAACGATGGCAAGGTTGGTGTAAGCGTCGGCATAGTCTGGACGGAGTTTGGCAACCTGCGCAAAAGCATTCGCTGAAGCCGCATACTGCTGCCCGTCGAGCAGAGCAATGCCGAAGTTATTCCAGCGCATCCATTCCTTATTTTCAGCCGGTCCTGGCGGTACTGGCTTATTTTCGCCCACTTGAATCGTACGAGTTTGCGAGACCATGTCGACAACCGGTTGCTCATAGTGCTTGCCGATGCCGAAGTCTATAAAATGCTGATCGAATCGGCGATATTTTACGGTCGCGGTAATGCTTATCGGGCCGGCATTGGCGGGCGGCATGATGAAGGAATAACGAACAAGCTGCGAACGACCCGACTGGATCGTGTTGTTGTACGCAACTACGCGGTTTGTCCAAACCTCATGCAGTTCATTCAACCCACCATTCACATTAATCAGCCGGTTGGTAAAGCTATGTGCGCGTTCATCCAAATTACCGTTCGGCTTGATGAAACCGCTCTGATGGAGAATCTTTCCCGTAACGTCTTTGACGGTGAATTCAACCCACGATTCGTACATGTCGCGTTGTTCGGGCACATGACTATGGGCGATCCCTTTGTTCTGGATAACGATATCGGTAGTGATTGTTTCGCCCGGGCGCGATCGAAAAATTGGTGAGCCCTAACGGAGCAACCAAACCCTTCGATGAGGCGCCGTCGGCCATTTCTCCGTGTTCAATCGCGAAGATATCGACATTGAATACGTTGTCCTGAAGAAACTTCACGATACGCGTTGCCTGCTCATCGAAGCCATATATCTTCGGGATGACCGTGTTGGCTCCCAGCCATCGATGCGAAGCAAGTTGACCTTTTTTCGCACCCGAGTCGGTTAGCTTCAGATCCTCGCGCTGCATATGGCAGGTCTGGCAGGTCGAAACTGAATCCTTCACATAGAACGGTAGGGGCGATTGCTTCGCGAAGGAGGAGTTCTGCCACTCATCGTACAGAAAAATTGCGCGCTGCCATTTGTAGTCATTCAAGGTTTGTGGCAAAGCCGCCTTATGGCAAGACGAGCAGAACTCCGACGTGCGGTAGAAGTCCCTCATCACCGCCTTGCTATGGCGATCGAGGTGGGCGAGAATCTCGCCGTCGGTGACTTTGCGCGTAATCGGCTTTCCGTCCTCATCGACCAGCACAGCAGGCACTCCCATGACGTAGCTGCCGTACCTCGGGTATCAACCTTTTGAATGGAGTGGCACACCGTGCACGTGACACCATCCTGGTCGTAGGGGCGTTTCTTCGGACCATCCTGGGTCAGGGCTCCCGCTACAAGAGCGATCGGATCGTGGCAGCCCTCGCAATGGCGGGAAAATTCAATTCCCTTCGAGTCGTTCAACAAGGCAACATTTTTCAGGTAATACGGGACGCGATTTGCATTGGAGTGAGCCGACTCTCGCCATTGTTTGTGGCTCTCCTGGTGACAGTGACCACAATACTCGGCTGTTGGAAAGACCTTAGGATCCAGAAATTCGCCCTGTGTCTGTTGTCGCATTCGACGGCAGAAAAGGAAACTCCTTCCCATACCGGTAGTTGTATTTGGCTGCCACCTTTTCCGTATATTCGTGCCTTGCCGCTGCTGCCTCGTCCGCCTCGGTGCCGGCTTTCACTGACCTCGGGACGAGACATTGCCACACACGCCAAGCCTGCGGCGAAGATCAGGGCAATTCCTCCAACGCGAATTCGACCTTCTATGTCCATCTTTATCGGCACCAATGCCTCAACTCGATTTTTGCGCACCAAAAACAGATATCAGGGGCACCCTGAATACTAAAGAGCATGGGGGCGCCTGTCTTCCATCTTTCGATGGATGCTGTTCAATCTGTTGATTACCACTTCGAAACCGCCTGTTTGGGGGGGATCCGGGGCGCCAAGATGATAATTCTAAAGGATTACAGACCGATTGGGGCCACCCAAGCCAATATTCCTTGCGATATTTGGCCTCAAGGATGCCATCAACTCTAATACGACGTTGCCCAGATAGTGCGCCCCATACGCCTGGGAGGTTAGCGAGCCGTTCCCGAGTGTCCGGAGGTTTGGCGATCTGCAGAGAGACTGCAACGGAGGATCCGAAAGCATTATCAGGATCTCGAGATATCCGTCTCTCCCCACGCATCCGATCTCGGTGACGTAGCCATGCGTCTTGCTTCCGTGCGAAGACATCCACTCGACGTTCGGGCCACATCATAAATAGAATGCAGGCAGGTCTTCGGTTACTGAACAGCGAGATGACACTCATATGACAATCGAGTGACAAACCTTGCTTTCCTGCTCGCTACTCTTGGCAGAGTCGCCGGCTTGCAATCTTCACCATTGGGTTAACAGAATCTGGGCCGCAAATCTCAATGGTGAATTCCGATGGCGAACGCACTCGAGGATCATTACATGGGACGTTTTGGAAGCCTGCTGAAGCGAGCGATCTCAGAGAAACATCTCTCGCCATCGCTGATTCGACGATACCCTGTCGTGGACGAATTAGGGGTTCGCGAGGCCTATCGGCTGTGGGCCCCTACCTACGAAACCGAGACCGTGACCAGCTCCCTTGACGAGGATTTGGCGAGGACGATGCTTCGTGGACTTGCCACAAACACGCCTCCTTGATGCAGGTTGCGGCATCGGGCGTCGTATCCAGAATATTCCCAATGCTGTAGGCATGGATCTAAGCCCCGAGATGCTTGCCGCAGGCCGGGTTCGCAATGTAGTGGCAGGCGATATACGGGCGATGCCTTTCGAGTCAAATTGTTTCGACATGGTCTGGTGCCGCCTGGTGCTGGGACACCTTCCCGATCCTCTGCTCGCTTATGGCGAGATCTTTCGCGTTTGCCGGCCGGGTGGATATGCCTTCATCACAGACTTTCATCCAGATGCTGCCGCAGCCGGGCATCGCCGTACGCTTACCGATGAAGTGGGTACCGTGCACGCAATCGAACACTATGTTCATCGCGATCACGTACAGCTCGCAGTTGAGGCGGGCCTGTCCTTCGTCGCCCACTGCGACGGCGCTGTTGGCCCTTCAGTTCGTGATTTCTACATCCGTGGAATAGGTTTGAAGGCGTACAAAAGAGACGTCGGCCTTAAGGTGGTGGCAGCCTTCCTGTTTCGCAAGCCGGCCGAATGAAGACATGGCCATAGTTCATTCGGTAACGGTGAGATTCAGACCAACCCGACAATACCGTGACAATTGCTTGACCACGAGATGACACCAGTCCTCATAGATCTAGCTAGTCTCAACACAACATGTCCTTTCAGCACAGCAGGACCAACACTCACTATGTGCTAAGAGGCTAGCCAAAAGATCAGGAGGCCCCGCATGACCCAGCTTTCCAGTCGCGGATTCGCGCGCCAAGCTGAGGCCCACCATCAATGTATGTCCTCCGTCGCGGCCCAGCCCGCATCTCAACAACCTCCATCGGCATGCGTGATGCTAACAAAGCAATAAAGCGTCTAAGCCGAGAGAAGCGTATACACGAGGCTGTCCTGCTGAGCTTTTCCGACCCGGTTCCGGGTCAGATTGAACTATTGCTTAATCTCTCGTCCGCGGAATGGCGAAGACTGCTCAGCTGGCTGGATGTAAGTGGTCTTGCCCTGTACTTTCTGGATCGATTGGTTCAACTCGGACTGCGGGATACACTACCCGAAACAGCCGCCGACCGCTTGCAGCAGAACCTGGATAACAACGCCAAACGAACACAGGGCTTGGTTGAAGAGTCCGTTGGAATCCAACGTGGATTTCAAGACGCCGGCCTTTCTTACGCAGTGGTGAAGGGTTTATCGCTCTCCCCCGAATCCGTCCCCCGCCCCGAACTAAGACATCAGTTTGACCTTGACTATCTCATCTCGGAGAAAAGCGCATCAGAAGCTCGCTTGATTCTCGAGCGGAGAGGGTATCGTTTGCGCGCCGTCAGTAGGAAGACATGGGAATTCAAGATCAACGAGACTCCATACGTCTCCGTCGAGGACCTCTATAAGGATCTGCCCTACCGTGCGGTTGAGCTGCATTTGGAGGCCGATACGCCCGGACAGGATTCGCGACTGGACCGAACGACAACTCGAGAGATGTTCGGAATCAACATGCCCATGCTTTCACCCGTCGATCTATTCAGGGGTCAGGCAATGCATCTCTTCAAAGATATCTGTTGCGAATTTCCCCGTACTGCACACCTTCTTGAGTTCTACCGGCACGTGCTCTCCCGTCGTGACGATAAGGCATTCTGGCGGGAGCTTCGCGGCAGAGCTGAAGACGACCGGAGTACTTGCCTCGGAATCGGAGTGGTCACATATCTTGTTGCTTCTATCCTTGGTGATTTTGCTCCAACAGCGCTGACTGCCTGGACGGTTGAAGTATTGCCTCCCTCTGTATATCTCTGGGTCGATCGGTACGGCCGCCATACCGTTTTTGGCAATCATCCAGGCACCAAATTCTTTCTTCTGTTACAGAAGGAACTTGTGCGTGCGGGTATTCCGGGAAACAGCTGGGTCAAGAAGCCGCTATGGCCGACGCGTCTGCCACCAGTCGTGATACGAGGTTTATCTGACGAACCCTTCTCGACGCGAATTGCGCGGTATCGCGTCCAGCTTCGTTTTGTTTTCGAGCGCTTTCGCTTTCACATCGTGGAGGGAGTTCGCTACACACTGGAGTCATACCGCTGGCGTCAGCACCTGGACCGGCTCACATCATGACTTCGTTATTACGTCCCGCAGCTCTTGCCTTCGATACAGTTGCACCCACGTTCGATTCGCGCTTTGGCGCCTGGTCCAGCGTAGCCGCACAAAGACGTGCAGTGCGCGCAGCACTGCTTCAGAGATTTCCATCCCCCGGTCGCGTACTGGAAGTTGGCGGAGGCACCGGGGAAGATGCTGCATTCCTGGCTGAACGTGGATTCGAGGTGCTCCTGACCGACCCTTCACCCACTATGGTCAAACTGGCCCGAGAAAAGCTAGCTCCTCTTGGGTCTGCGGCAGAAATCGCGGCGGGAGAAGAGATGGAGGACTTTGCCGACCGCTATCTCGTTACGAAACAGCCATTGTTCGACGGCGTCTTCTCAAACTTCGCGCCGCTCAACTGTGTGGTTGATCTGAAGCCCGTGGCGAGCGGTCTGGCCCGGTTACTAAAGCCGGGCGCCGCCGCCATGCTTGTATTATTCGGCACATGCTGCCCAGGTGAGATAGTGGTAGAAACACTTCGCGGCAGACCTTATCAGGCGCTCAGACGCCGCAAATCCGGCAGCGTGCCAGCGAGATTGGCTAAGCGCGACTTTCAGGTCGTTTATCACCGAAGTTCGGAGATCGTGCGTACTTTCGCCCCTTGGTTTGTCCTCGAAAAGCGGATTGGCATTGGTGTCGCGATACCACCCAGCGCTGCAGAGCCTTGGATTTCAGGCCAACCACGACTGCTCGCTGCAATGGAAAAGATCGACCGCATCCTTAGCAAACCTTTGGCAATGCTGGGTGATCACGTGCTCTATCAGTTTCGCCGCACGGGGATCTGAGCAATCTTTACGCACAACAAACTTCGACAATGCGATGACGATAACAAGACATTCTGACGACACTTTAGCTATAGCGACTTCATAGACTTACTGATAAGTACCGTTGTTACTAAGAGCCAGAGACTTACAGGACTAACCACCTTGACTCGACTGAGAAAAACCGCTGAAGTCAATCTTCCGACGCATTGGGCCAATTTCCGCTTACTGGGCTTCGAGAGCCTGGACGAAGAGTTGACCGACGAGATCAAGCATCGGAAGAGCGCCCTGGCTCTTGTGCTTGGCGATATTCATACCTCACCCCCGATGGTCCGCATCCACTCCCAGTGCACGACGGGAGACGTTTTTCATTCGTTGCGCTGTGACTGTCACGATCAACTCCACCTGGCCTTGCGAGTAATCGCAGAGGAAGGCAGCGGAGTATTGCTCTACGAACATCAGGAGGGGCGCGGTATCGGGCTAATGGAAAAGCTGCGGGCGTATGCTCTGCAGGACCAGGGACTCGACACGATCGAAGCAAACCTACAACTAGGACACGCCGTCGACCTACGTGATTATCAGCTGGCGGTAGAGATCCTGCATTTCCTCAAAGTTCCATCATTACGCTTGATGACGAACAATCCGGAGAAGGTCAATGCAGTACTTCATTCAGGAATCGAGATTGTCGATCGAATAAGCGCCGACGTTCCTGGGAGTCCTCACTCTGCCCACTATCTTGCAACCAAGCGCGAACGGTTGGGTCATTTTTCGGACGGAATAACGCTAACCCCTTCGGCAACTCACGCCTCGGGTCGCGTCGGCATTGCTGGCGACTGAGTCGTCAGTTCGAGCGATGGGCGCGTCCAATCGGCCTTGTCATGGCAGCCAAAAGGATGACATTGAGTTGACATTCCTGAGACAAGTACCTGACAGGGCAAGGCTACGCTAACTCTATGAAGCGGCGAACCCGCATCGCAACCAGTCCCCCGCGGCATTCGCCTTTTCCAGGCGGCCGGAGGGCAATCATCGGGGTGGAACTTGTCTGATGTCTTATTGACGCATTCGTATCACCTTCCGTATGACGCGAAACAGTTGCGCAAAATGCAACCGTATGCGCCGATCGGAACACTATATGCAGCCACCGCACTAAGGGATCATGGCATATCCGTAGCGGTCTTTGATTCGATGCTGAAACCTCCGGCCGAAGACTTTCTGGCAATGTTGCAGGAACTGCAGCCGAAGATAGTCGCCGTCTACGAAGATGACTTCAATTTTCTTTCGAAGATGTGCCTGACGCGCATGAGAGAGGTAGCGTGGGAGATAGCGAGGGCCTCCCGGGAGATCGGCGCTGTCGTGGTTGTTCACGGCTCCGACTCTACAGATAATCCGGATCTGTTTCTCGCGAATGGTTTTGACTACGTGCTTTGTGGTGAAGCCGAGAACGTTCTCGTGAGCCTATGTGAGTCGGTCCTTCAAGGAACAGAGATCAGGGGGCTTGACGGCCTTGTAAGGCTGGATAAGTATGGGCAAATCGTCAGAAGTCCTCAACGGCTTGCGAAGAATCCTGAATGGGCGCAACTTTCACTCCCGGCTCGCGACCTTATCGATCTGGAGCCTTATCGTTCCGCCTGGCGTGAAGCGCACGGATACTTCTCGACGAACATGGCAGCCAGTCGCGGGTGTCCTTTCCACTGTAACTGGTGCGCGAAGCCGATTTCAGGCAATCGTTTTCATCTGCGTGCTGCTTCAGCAGTAGCTGAAGAGATGGCGTTGCTGAAACGAGCGGGAGTGGAACACATCTGGTTCGGCGACGATGTATTTGCGCTAAACCATCACTGGGTGAGAGAGTTCGCCGAAGAAGTCACACAGCGGGATGCTGCTATTCCCTTCAAGGTGCAATCACGCGCGGACCTGATGCGCGAAGACACCGTGCTCCAGTTGAAGGCCGCAGGGTGTGCTGAGGTGTGGATGGGGGTCGAATCTGGCTCTCAGGCCATACTGGACGCGATGGATAAAGGAATTACTCTCGATGCGATCATGATTGCGCGCGACAGGCTTAGAGATGCCGGCATTCGCGCATGTTTCTTCCTGCAATTCGGTTATCCCGGTGAGACATGGGCTGAACTCCAGGAGACAATCGCCCTGGTGCGGAAGCTGCGACCGGATGATATCGGGATATCCTTTTCCTATCCGTTGCCGGGAACTGTCTTCTACGAACGTGTGCGGATGCAACTTGGGACGAAGCGCAATTGGACCGACAGCGATGACCTTTGCATTATGTTCAAGGCCGCTTACTCGACCGATTTTTATCGGGCGGTGCGTGAAGCAATGCATGCGGAGGTTGACTCATGGAATCAATCAAATGGCCATCAGGAACCTGGCGCTCGCGTCGCCGCTCTTTGGCGAACAGTTGATGAGTTAGAGCCCGAGAGCCGCGTTCCGGAAGCCTTCACGTTCCCCGAGGCCATCGATATCATCGCATCCTCTTCGATAATTCCAGTGGAGCAATTAACATCGCTCAGGAAAGCCTAGATGCGGTCACCTACCCTTTCATACGGAACGGTTCGCGTAGGCGTTGAGGATGGCACAGCAATGAATTCTGCCTCTCGTCTATGGTGTCGTCCTTGCGGTGTCCTCGTTGCAAAACTCGAATCGATGGGCTCAGTTGTTCGGAATGCGCATTTCGAATGGAGATCCATAACGGAATCGTGCATGCTTTGCCTCCGGAACGAGCAAAATATTATTCCCGGTTCATCTCCGAGTATGAGCAGATCCGCGCGGCAGAGGGCCGTGGGAGCCGGAGCGAAGACTTTTACCTCGCTCTGCCATACAAAGACTTGAGTGGCAAGAATAGCCAGCAATGGAAGATCAGGTCGAAAAGCTATGATTATCTGGTCACCCGTGTGCTAAAGCCGTCGCATGGTCGCGGATCAATCCTGGACCTGGGTGCCGGCAACTGCTGGATGAGTTTTCGCTTGATCCCTCCTCGGTTACGATCCGTCGCTGTTGACCTGCTGAGAAACGAGCATGACGGACTGGGTGCCGCAGTGCACTTTGATACACGCTTACCGAAACCCATCCCTCGCTTTCAAGCGGAGGCGGCGTACCTGCCCTTCCATGATGAACAGTTTGAGGTGATCATCTTCAATGCCGCCTTCCACTACTCCGAAGACTATGAAGTCAACCCTGCGCGAGGCCCTTCGCTGTCTTAAACCGGCTGGGATGATAATCATCAGCGATACTCCGTGGTACTCCCGCGAGGAGAGTGGGAGACAGATGGTCACGGAACGGCACGAGCTATTTCGTCAGCGCTTCGGAACGGCCTCGGATTCCGTAAATAGTCTCGAGTATCTGACTGACGAGCGGCTGCGAGGTCTTGAAAAGAACCTGTCGATTCAGTGGATGGTCCATTCTCCATGGTACGGGTGGAAGTGGGCGATGCGTCCCTGGATCGCAAAGCTGCGTGGCCAGCGAGAGCCGTCTCGATTTCGCATCTATGTCGCGAGGAAACATGCGTGACCCCGTCGCGTTGCCGGATCATCATGATGGTGCAACGTGGCTACATGGAGCGCGTTGCGCCATCGAACCGCGGAAGAATCCGCTAGCTTCAATATCGGGTTGCTGGCGGTCGCCTCACACATGTTGTAGTCGACGGGCTACCACCATCCACGTCCGGACGTGAGCACACTCAGGTTGATCTCGATGGTTTTTTAGTTACTGCCTGGGTTCATTAACGCACATGATCATTTGCATTTCGCTTTGTTCCCGAGGCTAGCGAATCCTCCGTATCGCAATTACGTCGATTGGGGCGAAGATATACACCTCACTTTTTCTGATGTCATCGCAAAGCACAAGTCTGTTCCGAAAGACGTCCGTCTTTGGTGGGGTGGAATACGAAACCTTCTCTGCGGAGTTACGACCGTCTGCCATCACGATGCTCTTTGGCCGGAACTGCAGAGCGGAAGAATTCCCAGTCAAGGTAGTGAAAAAGTTTGGGTGGGCGCATTCTCTTACCCTTGGCGGGGACATACTCAAAGCACGTTCCGCAACGCCTCCAGGAAGCATCTTTGTCATGCATGTTTGCGAAGGAATTGACGATCGCTCAAGAGAGGAACTCTTCGAGCTAGACCGCCTCGGCCTTCTGGATGCGGACACCGTACTTGTACATGGTTTGGCCATCGATGAGTCAGGCATCGCGCTCATTCAAGAGCGCCGCGCTTCTTTGATTATGTGTCCATCCTCGAATCAGTTCCTCTTCGAATGTCTTCCGAAGATAGACCTACTCAGGACGATGGAGAACATCTGTGTCGGAAGCGATTCTCCTCTGACGGCTACTGGCGACCTGCTGGATGAGATTCGGTTTGGCATGACATACTGCAACGTCACCCCTGATTTGGCCTACCACATGCTGACGGAGGCTCCCGCCGCAATCCTTCGCTTGCAAGAGGGCGAAGGGGCGGTCCGGGCATCCGGTCCGGCAGATTTGATTGCTATACGCGATACCGGTCACGACGCTGCAGAACGACTGCACACGCTTTCGCTGGCTGACGTTGAGTTCGTCATGATACAAGGCCGTGTTCAACTTGCCTCCTCGGCAATCCTCGAACGACTGTCAGTCCCCATGCAGCAAGGACTAGAGCCGCTGTGGATCGATGGCACGATTCGATGGTTGCGTGCGCCGGTGGATGAACTTTTGCGGAGTGCAGAAGCAAGTCTGGGTTCAGGCGAGGTTCGACTGGGGGGTAAACCAATCAGGAGAGTGAAATGGGCTGAGACTGAAGATCGCTACGGCGCGGCTTAACGAACGCCATCCCGATGAATCGAAGTTAATTTTAGGGAAAGTCAAAATGCCACATTTTGGGGTTTTGTCATACAAAGGAACTGGGCATCTCAATCCTCTTATCGCCTTATCGCGGCAGTTAGTGGATCGAGGGCACAGGGTAACGCTGTTTCAGCATCCTGAGTTGGAACAGCATGTGCGTGCCCGGGGTCTGGAGTTTTTCCGCGATCGATGTACCTCGCTCATCGTCCACCGGACAACATCAGGAGGTACAAACCAAGACCTCGGACCCGGATTGGGGAAATAGCCTACAGATTGCGACGAATTGAGGGAGATCTGGAGGCCTTCCTGCGCGAATATCCCGCAGCCATTCGGGATGCCGGAGTAGATACGCTCATTATGGGCGAGATTTCGTTGTCAGGCCCTACTCTGGCGGAGATACTGCGTCTGCCCTACTTCATCGTATCCACCTCCATTCCCCATAACTTCGGATGGGATGCCCCTCGATCAATAGCGAACCCAGGTTCATGCATGGACCGTTTGCAGAAAGAGCTTCTTGAGGTCTCCGTACTCCGCATGAAAGGTCCAGTACGACGCAGCCTCGACCGACACAGGAGAGAGATTGGCCTGGGATCGATCAGGAATATCGAGAAGACCTTTCCAGAACTCGCTCACATCACCCAGTGGCCGCAGTGCCTCGATCTCCCCCGCTCTGAGTTACCCACCAACTTCTTTTACACCGGGCCATTCGTCGATGAAGCTGGGAGAGCCTTTGTGGAGTTTCCCTGGAGCCGGCTTGACGGCCGGCCTTTGGTCTATGCCTCGTTGGGAACGACGCGGAAGAGTGGTACCGAAATCTTCCATCGGATCGCTGAGGCGTGTAGCCAGTTGGACTTGCAATTGGTTATCTCGCTCGGTGGGCGTCGGGACCCGGCGATGTTCTCCGATCTACCAGGCAACCCTTTGGTCGTGGGAAACGCTCCCCAGCTTGAGCTTCTGAAGCGAGCCCAGATCGTGATTTCGCATGCAGGCCCTAATACTGTTCTGGAGACGCTCATGGAGGGGAAGCCCTTGCTTGCTCTGCCAATGGCTCTTGATCAACCTGCGGTTGCCGCGCGCCTCGCGGCGTTGGGAGTTGCTGAGGTGCTTCCAGCGGAGAATCGCTCCACCGAGCAGCTTCGCACCGCGCTAGTGAAGGTGCAGAATGACCCCTCCTACCGGAACGCCGCCCAGAAACTACAATCGCAGATGCGGTCCCTCCGTGGGGTTGAGCGAGCTGCTGACATCATTGAAGAAGCATTGTCTAAGCGTCGGGACAGCGCGCCGGTCCAGGCGGACACTTGATGACTTTCCTCTGACAACTAAATGACAAGTGGGCGATGAACGCGCGGATACGCTGAGGTGTGGCTGCCGCATCTAATCTTACGGTCATCGATTGGCTTGAGCGAGCTGTACTTTCCGTCGCCGTGTTGTTTCTCTGCGCGCACACATTGCCACGCGCATGGCGAACACTCAATACAGACTTTCCTAACTACTACATGGCGGCGCGGTTGGTGCATGAGGGATATGACACCTCGCGCATGTACGAGTGGTCATGGATCGAACGCGAGAAAGACCATCGCGCAGTTGATATCCGCATCATCGGACTGCTGCCGATAACACCATTTTCAACATTGGCTGTGTGGCCTTTGGCAGGACTGCCCCCCCTCGCCGCGAAACACATCTGGATAGTGCTGAATCTCGCCTTTCTTGTTCCTATCGGTTGGATGTTGCGGATAATGACAGGCCTAAGCTATCGGCGAATCGCGCTGGCGATATTCCTCAGCTTCCCGCTGCATCGCAACCTGCTATATGGACAATTTTATGTGCTTCTGCTTTTGCTCATTACCGCGGCGTGTTTCAGCTATCTCCGTGGGTGCCGAGTTCTCGCTGGCGCCTTGGTAGCTCTTGCCGCTACATGTAAGGTCTTCCCACTGCTATTGTTCGTGTTTTTCTTGCAGCGCAGAGATTGGCGTGCGCTCACGTCAGGAGTGATTACCGGGGTTTCTACTGTCGCGGTCTCGATAGCAGTATTCGGCTTGAATGCCCACCGCACCTGGCTGCAGGAGATTCTGCCATGGGTGATGCATGGTGAAGGGCTCGGTACTTATGCAACGACCGCCTCCATCTCTGGCATACTGCATTGTCTCTTTCTTTCCGAGCCCCAGTGGAACCCGCACCCATGGCACGATTCTCCACTAGCCTATGCATTGCTGGCGCCTGCGTTGCAGATGCTGGTGTTAGCGCCCGCCATTCTCCTCATTCGCCGGGATAACGACGAGCGATCAGCAGAATTCTTCTGGAATGGTCGGCACTATTGACAGCGTCTCTTGCTGTCTCCACGATTCCAGCCTCCTACAATTTCGTGCTTATGATCTTTCCGGTGTGCGTGCTTGCGTCGAGATTGCTTCGAGCTGGCAGCTACGGATGGCTGACGGCGCTGATCGTCACTTATCTTGGAATCGGCTTCCCTCTCCCGGCGCCAAACAGACCAGTAGGCCTGGCGCTTCTGTTATACGTTCCGCGCCTTCCGTTGATGATGGCAATGCTTTTCGCCATCTACGCAATCCTGTGGCGTGAAAGTCGGAATAGAAGCTTCTCGCCGGACTGGAGTCGCTATGCGTGGGCAACGGCGATGGTTGTATCCGTCATCTTCAGTACCCGATCAACGCTTCGTCTGGAACGTGCCGAGCGCCAGGAATACCCATACCGTTTGCCTCTGCAAACGCAGGGCTTTCTCAACTCGAGCCCACAGTCCACCGGTGATGGAGTTCGTTATTCTGCGTTTACCTTCATGGGATACCACCTGGTTACGCAGAGAACGGGTGAAGTTGTTGAGCTGAATCCGAATACAGATGTCTGTATCTGACGATCTTTCCTTTACCGGTGGCTTTGGACATACGCTGGTGGAACGTGCCTCCAGCCCGCACTCGCGAATTGTGGACCTTCAAAACCCCACAAAAACTCTTGTCGATGATGCGCGTGATCCGATGCTCTCCTCCGATGGCAGGGACCTTGCGTTCCTGCGCAACGATCATGGTCGGGGGCAGATCATGCTCCGCCGAGCATTTCAAGTCAGCACTGCCGAGACTCCGCTTACGCCTCCACAGTTGAACGTTTACGAAGCATCGTTTCTTTCCGACCAGAAATACGCATTCTCAGCCGATGAGAATGGAAGTTCCCCGAGAATCTTCCTGACGGACGGCACACACAGCAATACGCCAATTGTGATGGCGGGGTCCCGGTATCCAGCCCTCTCACCGGATGGGCGATGGATGGCATACAGCCGCCTCGATCATGGTGTCTGGAATCTTTGGCTCCGGGACGCAGACAGCGGCTTGTCGCGCCGCATCGCCGACGTGCCATGCAATCAAATTCAGCCGTCATGGGAGAGCGACTCAAAAACCCTACTTTATGGCACCGACTGCGGCAGAAGCGTATGGTTTACTGCCATCGCTCGCAGGAGGGTATTGCCGTGATGAGTTTTCTTGGGTGAATTCGTCAAGCGGCTATAGTTTAGGTTGTTAAGAGTTCGAGTTTGTCGATCGCCTGATCCAGCTCGCAATACTGAAGCTCAAACGTTGGAATGCTGGCGAGTTTCTCCAGAACCTTTTCGTGCTTTGTGCGAATCTCTCCAGCCGAATAAAGCTCCTTGCACATTCGCTCAGTCGCGGTGCGCTCCGGCAACGAGATCAACGCTGCGTTCGCCCCAGAATAACGGTTAAGGTACACAATGGAAGAAACTGTAGCTTCAGTTGCTGCGTCAATCCGGGGAAGTTCGCTCCATCGGGACCTCGATGGAGGCTTTACCCTCCATGCGTGGCGTTATATCTCTATGCTCCAGTTCTGGAAAGAGCTCTTTGGCGGCGGGCCGAAAGCGTACGCGGTGTGCATGCCCAATGACGCGCGGCACGCCGAAGCGATTGATCAGGTAACTAGTGTCGTCCGATGTATAGGTCCATCCGGCACGCGCACAGGCATAAGAAAGTGTCGTTTTTCCCGCGCCCGAATCACCGCATAGAAGGATTCCTTTCCCATTCTTACTGACGCAGCCGGCATGTAGGTCAGTAACAACAGACGCTCCAAGCAGGAGGTACACGACTTTTTCAAGAAAGTTATATCTTAGGTAGAGTCGATTCTTTAGTGCACTTCTGTTCAGCCACACGAAGTTGGTAAACGTCCGCAGATCCAGTAACGCCTGATTTTCCGTGTCCGCCACGAGTGAATATAGATGGTTGTACTCGCGGCGGGTCGGCTCTGGCGGACACAGCGCATCCCCATTTCCGGACACGCCTATGCGTATCTGTAATCCTGCAGATCCGTGTCGCAAACGCCGGTGACCAAAACTTTCATCTGCCGCGCGGAGCACCTCAGGGTCGTTCGTCATAATATCGACGGCAAAGCCAAGCGGATAGAAGGTCCGCCGGAGGGGTAGATCCATATTGCAGAGAAGTTCATTCTGAGGTTTGCTCAAAGTGGGCTGAAAAGTACTCTGGTCGATTTCTTGCCTGCTCAGATTGCTACCCATAATATTGTCTCTCGGATTCTTAGCAGAAACCGGCTGCTCTCCTCCAACGACCAAATCGTCTATCACTAAAACCCACAAATTTACCGCATACAAGCGCACATCAGCGAATGGACTATGTGAAGCTTAGTGGCCCGGTAAACCGGAGTTGTCACCCATGGGTCATCGAATTGTCACGGTTATCTTTGGCTGTCGCCTCTGGTACCTGCTCGGGGGCCAGCCATGAATCGTCTGTGCATCAGTGGCGTGACAATCAAGTGACAAAGAGCAGACGATCGACAGACACCTCGAGACTCTGGCCTCGCTATTGTTGCTATAGTCCCGCGATGAGGTCTCGACGCGGTAGAGGTGATTTCGAGTGAAAGCTTTCCATGAACTTCATGCAGGCAATCTCCGGCCTGGCGAGTTGCAGGAGGAGATCGATTCGAAAGGTTACGTGCTGATTCGTGAACTCCTGCCACGACATGCCGTCCAATCCGTGCTGACTGATGTAACCGGTGTCCTTTCTGCCCAAAGTTGGCTTACGCCGGAATCCAACCCCTTGGAGCGCATTCCTAGGCCAGGGGCGGCCTTCGGCGATCCGGATCCCATCTTCAAAAGCGTCTATCAGCAGGTCTTCAACCTCGAATCGTTTCACGCGCTGCCGCATGAGTCGGCATTGACAAATGTGATGAAGATGCTGGTCGGTGACCAGGTCCTCGTTCATCCCAAGCCGATTGGACGGCTGATATTTCCCAACTGTGATCGCCTCGTGGTCCACGCTCACCAGGATTACGAATTCATGGGGGGAGATCCCGAGTTCTTCACGGTATGGATCCCGCTCCATGATTGTCCGGTCGACATGGGACCACTGCGGATCCTGGAAGGCTCGCATCGTTTCGGTATTCAGCAGCACCAGAGGGAGAATCTCCACGTTCCTCAGATCCCGATTGATGACGCTGCTGGTGACAATTGGATCGGTGGCCCTGTTAGCGCCGGAGATGTGCTGATCTTCCACAGCCTGACTGTACATGCGGCTTCTCCGAACGTGTCAGACCGGATGCGCATCTCTCTGGACTGTAGGTTTCAGGACGCTCACCGTGTCCTGAACCCTTCGAACCTGGTATTCTCCGGCGAGTCCGGGAAATCCTGGGAAAAAACCTACGCTGGCTGGCAATCAGACAATTTGAAATTTTATTGGAAGAGCATACCTCTAACCTTCAACCCGTCCAAGGCAGAACTGGAACAACTGGCAGAGACGGCCGAATCTCCATCGGCCCGCGCAAAGTACGCGCGCATGGTCAGTCAACTCGCCTAATCGCCGAGGCAATGTCGGTTGCACATCTCTTTCGCCTCAACTCAGTCTGCCGAAGTTGCGATTAACACGGGCTAAATAAAGGCGCTTCTGTTGGTGTTTCAACTTGAATGTTCATCTCGTCGCCCGATGCCAATCGAATACACTCGACAATCTCCAGGTTGAATCCATTCAGAGCCGGAATGTGCGTTGGTCTGTTCGTCAGCAGTCGAATCTTCTGGATACCAAGATCGCTCAAAATTTGGCTGCCAAGCCCCACTTGCCGGAGCGTTCTTTCCGCGCCCCTACTGCAATTCCCATTAGACATCAAACTCGTCGCCGTCGCCGCTGTATGACAGCCTTCTCCCGGCTCGTTCAGGTATACCAGTGCGCCGCTTCCCTTCTGCGCAATAGCTCGGAGACTTTGATCGATGAGCTGCCGGCAGTCACACGATATGCTGCCAAAGACATCCCCGTAACGGCAATGGGAGTGGATACGGACGAGAACCGGTGCGCCACTCGTAACATCTCCCAGCACCAGCGCAGTGTGCTCCCGTCCTCGGTCGATCTCGCTTTCGAAGCTGATCATGCGGAAATCTGCAAATCGTGTGGCCAATATGCTCTGTGACACACGATGGACATGGCGCTCCGTTTGAAGCCGATAGCGAATCAGATCAGCAACGGTAAGCATTTTCAGACCGTGCTTGCCGCAAAACTCGATGAGGTCTGGCACTCGCGCCATGGTGCCGTCGTCCTTCATGACCTCGCAAATGACGCCTGCAGGATTCAGGCCGGCCATCAGGGCGAGGTCCACAGAGGCTTCTGTCTGTCCTGCTCGTACGAGCACGCCTCCCTTACGTGCCCGAAGTGGGAATATATGTCCAGGCCGCGAAAGGTCCTGGAAGGTCGAGCGTTGATCGATCGCGACACGAATCGTATGAGCGCGATCATGCGCGGAGATTCCCGTCGTCACCCCCTCTTTTGCCTCGATGCTCTCAGTAAACGCAGTGCCAAAACGCGAAGTATTCGACTGAGTCATCGGATCGAGGCGGAGATAATTGGCACGATCTTCGGCAAGGCTCAGGCAGATAAGCCCACGGCCATACTTTGCCATGAAGTTGATCGCGTCAGGTGTCACAAACTCTGCGGCAAGCGTAAGATCCCCTTCATTCTCGCGGTCCTCATCGTCCACCACAATGATCATGCGGCCTTGAGCAAACTCCTCGAGCGCCTCTGGCACAGTTGCAAATGGCGTTGGCATGCCTGTTCCTTTCCGATGCGTTGGGTCTGCTTACCCGGATCGCGCTCATGAGGGCAGTCCAGATCGTGAGTTGAGACTCTTACGGATTGAAAAACCGAAGCAGCTCTTCTGCGTCGTGCTGGCTTAGTTGCGCGCGTACTCGCATGTGGCGAACGACCGTGCCGGAAATGCGAGGAGAAAAGCCATCTGGGGCATTATGGCAGCGTGAGCAGTTCTGGGCGAAGATGCGCTCCCCTTCCTTAGAAGAATGCCCCATCGGTTTGGCCACAATCTGGGCCTTCTGTGCCGTATGGCCAGCTGATTGTTGCGAAGGCGTTGCCTGGGCCTGAACAGCAGCGACGAGGACTATGAAAAGCCCACCCAGACCAAGTGTGGATACCAGAACTTTTTTCGGCGCCATATTACTTTCCTTTCCACGCTGGGAAGAGGAAGCGGTAAACGATTCCTGTCTCCCATATGTTTACGTTGCGAGCCGAAGAAAACTGCCGCGAGTAGCTGGTGAGGATTCTCGTGTTGTGCGGCAGGTTATAGTCCAACCCAAAATCGGCGCGCTGCGTATTCACGGGCGGCAGAGTGTCGCTGGCGATCTTGTCAATACGAAATGTCTGCTGCATTCGGAATACAGGCTCGAAACGTCCAATCCAGCTATTCAAACCGCCAAAGGCCTGCGTGCGATAGTCCGCCTCAATCCAGTAGCCTTGCGCATGTTGGCCGTGGGCATACTCTGAACGGAGCCGGAAAGCAGTACCTTTGGGTTCCCACCAGACATGCGTGCCAACGAAGTTTTCTTGAGTTCCTTGCAACAATCGCCCATAGGATGCACCCACTTCAAGACGGCTCTCCGGCAGATACAGGTCTACGCGACCGCCTGAGGATCGCTCGGCGTTAAATTGCTCGTTGCTACTGGCCGCTGAGAAATATCCCACATAATCGATTGAATATTTAGGCCGCGAAATAGCAGAGCCACGGAGCTCTCCGCCGAGGCCAGTTCCGGTCCCCATTGCGCCGAGCCCAGTGATCAACGGGCCATCCTGAAAATTACCAATCCAGATCGGCGACAGACGCTCGTTGTATGTGCCGAAAGGAATAAGAAAGCTGCCGCCTACGACTGTCAGGTGCGGTGTGGCAATGTAGTCTCCCTGCAGATAGGTCAATGCTATGAAGTGGTTGTGGTCATATCCACCTTGTCCGTTGGGGAAAAAGTCTTCGGTCAGAATTGCTCGAGACTCGATCAGCAAATGATCCCCGATCGGTGCAGCAACCAGCGGTTCAATGATTGGAAAGTAGCTGGTGCTGCCTCCATTGGTGTTCGTAAAGAAACCAACACCTCCAGAGAGCAATGGCGTGTCCTGTGCGGCGCCATACCGCACGGCGCACAGCGCCGCCACAATCAAGGCAACGCGCCTCGTTGATCGTGTCATTTGAGAGAGTGAGAACCACAAATTTGAACGCTGCATATTCACAAACTAGTGGCATGCGTTCTTCGCCGTGTCTCCGGATAGTCTGTCACTTGTCAATTCATTGTCACTTTGGGATTTAGTTTGCCCCTGATGACTGACTGAACGGCAAGAGGACGTCGCCTCGAATCGATCTTGAATACGCGACCTATGAGGAACGGAGAGGGGTGCGATACAAAAGAATGACAATTCACTGACGCACCTATGACACCGCGGTTGCCCCGGTTCTCTAGGGTCAATGATGAAAGAGCAGGCTGCCAGGATGGCAGCCCGCTTCACTCATGTGACCCATATGACCACGAGGCAACGCGTGTATTTGAATAACTCTCTCCCACGGGCTTGCCGGACGGCTTTGCTTTCTCTTCTAAGCATCGTCGGTACTTCGGTTTTCTATTCAAGTAGTGGAAGGGCTCAGGTGCCTCTCGGTCCGGATCCGACTCAAACTACATCGCAGCCTTCGACAGATCAGAACCCTAGTGCAGCCGCTGTGGCGTTTGGCGGCAGTCAGAATTCCGGAAACGACAGCGGTTCCACCTCAACTGTGAGCAACCTGGACGCTCCCGTAGCACCACTCCCCGCTGATGAAATCATCCAGATCCTTGAGCAGAATCCCGATCTTCTGATGGAAGTAAAGTCTCAGATCGCTGATTACCTGCAGCAACAGGGTACGCAAGTCAACGCGAACGATATCACGGACGAGATGGTTTACAACCAGATACAGACGAGCGCCAGCGTACGCGCAAATATCACGATATTCCTGCAGGCGCGAGGGTATGTCCCCCAAGGCGGTCTGCGCACCGCGGGTCCAGGGATCCGGCAGGATAATTCGTCGGTTATGCAGCCAGGGTTGCCTGCATCAGGCGAGATGAGCGCAGGAGGGCTGTCTCCGACGACAGACTCGGTGATGAGCGGGTCGAATCTCAATCGTGGAGCACAGCAGGCTCGCACCGGAATCGGCCAGAACCGTCAAAACAACCCGACAAATCGAGGTCACGAAGAGGCAAATGCGTCTACCGATGCTCCGAAGGTCCTTCACCAGCCTACTCCCTACAACCTGCGCTCCTTGCATGACTTGTATGCGCAGATACCAGAGCAGACAGTACCTCTGAAGCGGTTCGGCTCGGAGTTGTTTTTGGACCGAAGCCTTTTTTCGATGGCACGCGGTAGCACAAGCACGGATACCCCACTCGATGTCCCCCTGGGGCCGGATTATGTAGTCGGCCCAGGTGACACCCTCACAATCAATATGTGGGGTGGCATGACCCAGAGCCTGGTGCGTGTCATCGGCCGTGACGGTCAGATTCTTTTGCCGGAGGCGGGATCGCTCCAGGTTGCCGGACTCCCGCTTCAACGAGCAGCGGACCTGATCGAAGGCGCGCTCAAGCAGCAATATCGCAATGCTCAAGTCTCCGTAACGGTCTCCCGTCTGCGTTCCGTTCGCGTCTATGTGGTCGGAGATGTGCAACGGCCTGGGGGATACGACATCAGTTCTTTGGCGACTCCGCTTAGCGCCCTTTATTCCGCGGGAGGCCCAACGGCGGTTGGATCGTTGCGCGTTGTAAGACACTATCGTGGCCAGAGGCTAATAGAAGATGTTGATCTCTACGACTTCCTCCTCCATGGACTTCAGAAGAGCAGCGCCCGCTTCGAAAGCGGAGACACGCTGCAAGTCTCTCCTGCAGGTCCGCAGGTTGCTGTGTCCGGAGCAGTGAAACGACCAGCTATCTATGAGTTAAAGCCGGGTGAATCAAATCTAGCTTCAGTTCTGGATGACGCCGGCGGCGTAACAGCCGCGGCCTCACTAAGTCACATCACAATCGAACGCATCGATGCCAATCGACAGCGCGAGACAGTAACACTTAAGACCGCCGGCGGTCAGGATCCGCAGGCCGATCGAGCCGCAATCGAGACATTTGCGGTCAGGGATGGAGACCGCATTTATATAGCTCCGATTCTCCCCTACAGCGAGCACGCCATCTATCTTCAAGGGCACGTCGTTCGGCCTGGCCGCTTGCCTTATAGCGACGGGATGAAGCTCAGCGATGTCTTGCGCAGCTACCAGGACATGTTGCCCGAGCCATCAGCTCACGGCGAGATCGTGCGCCTTATGCCGCCTGACTTCCACGCCGAAACGATCGCCTTCAATGTGCCTGAAGTGCTCATCGGAAACGCTAACTTGACGCTCCAACCATTCGACACGATCCGCATCTTTGGCCGTTATGAAGTGGATACACCCAATGTGACGATTCATGGAGAAGTGCTTCGCCCAGGAACCTATCCCCTGTCGAAGGGCATGACGGCCGCTCAACTTGTGCAGATGGCGGGAGGATTTAAGCGCGATGCGCTCCTGAGCAGCGCCGATCTGACGAGCTATCTCATCGAAGATGGCAACCGGGTCGATGGAAGGCTAGCCACGATCCCCATTGGAGCTGCCGTCAATGGAACAGAACCGAATGCTGACGTCCCACTCAAACCGGGAGACATACTCACAATTCACCAGATCACCGGGTGGAATGAGATCGGGCAATCGGTAACGATCAAAGGTCAGGTCAAATTCCCGGGCAGTTATGGCTTCCAGGAGGGTGAACGCCTTAGCTCAGTGCTTCGGCGAGCGGGAGGAATGCGCGACACCGCTTATCCAGAGGGCGCGGTTTTGATACGACAGCAAGTGCGCGACGTGGAAGAACACAGCCGGGAGGAACTCATCCGGCAGATCGAAACGAACTCCGCTGCCGCACGCCTCGGACCTGCGGTTGGCACCGGGGATACCGGAAACACACTGCGGCTGATCCAATCGCAACAGGAACAGGCCGTAGCACAGCTCAAGAGCCATCCCGCAACTGGCCGCATGGTGATCCACATCTCCGCCGATATCGACAGTTGGGCCAACACACCGGCGGACCCGGAGCTGCGTCCGGGCGATGAGCTGACGGTTCCGAAGCGTCCTGGTTTTGTACTCGTGACGGGCCAAGTCTACAACGCTACGGCCCTCACATTCGCCCCTGGTAAAACGGCAACTTGGTATTTGAGCCATGCGGGCGGGACAAACAGCACCGCCGATCGCAAAGAAATCTTTATCATCCGCGCTAATGGCTCGGTGGTTGGCCGTCATTCAGGTGGCTGGTTTGATCCGGATGTTCTTTCTACCAGGTTGGATCCCGGCGATGTGGTAGTGGTGCCGCAAAAGATCATCGGCGCTTCGCTCTTTTGGCGGAACCTGCTTACGACCGCACAGCTTGCCTCTTCTATTGCCATCACCGCCGGAATTGCCGCATCGTCCCTGTAGGTGCAATGTCGAAATCTTTCACGTTTTCGGTGATTCTCATGAGCTTTATGTTTTTTGCAACTCGACACGCCAAAGGGTATCCCGGTCCGCAGGACACATCGCAGCGCAATGTCGCAAATATGGCCTCGACTTATGTTCCGGTAGATAGCTGGGTATATCCGGCCTTCGAACTTCTCGCGGCGAAAGGCTATGTCCAAAGCGCATTCTTCAACCTGCGCCCATGGACTCGCCTCGACTGTGCCCGTCTGATCGAAGAAGCTGACGACCTTACCGCGGATCAACCCATCGGCAACGAAGTCGCCGCCACATTGCGAAGCCTCAAACAGGAGTTTGCCTGGGAACTCCAAAGGCGTGCCGGCGAACGCAATACCGAGTTCCGCGTCGAATCAGTGGACCAACGCATTACGTCAATCGCAGGGAGACCGTTAACTGACGGTTACCACTTCGCCGAAACCCTTGTCGATAACGATGGTCGGCCTTTCGGCCAGGGCGCAAACCTTTACTCAGGGGGTGCGATTCGAGCGGTCGCTGGCCCTTTCGCTGCTTACGTCAGCGGCGAGATCCAGCGTGTTCCCGCCGCACCCACTCCGAGTGCTCACGCTCAGCAGCAGATTGCCATCGCGGACTTCACTCCAGAGGGAGCGGCTGGGCCACCATCAAACTTTCTTCGTGGGCGGCTATTGGACACATATGCTTCATTCGCATTCGCAAACAATCAACTCACCTTCGGGAAGCAGACCCTCTGGTGGGGGCCGGCGCGGAGTGGCTCGACTCTGTTCAGCAACAACGCTGAGCCGATCACAATGCTTCGCTATGACCGCGTCAGGCCGTTCGAGTTGCCTAGCTTTCTGAAATTGCTCGGTCCGATTCGCGCCCAGTTTCTCCTAGGCCGCCTCTCGGGCGCGCAATTTGTCCACACCGCACATACGACATTCGGAAGTCCAGGGGTTGCGCTTGATAATCAACCCTGGATTCACGGTGGAAGATTCACCTTTGAGCCCACTCCCAACTTTCAGTTCGGCGTATCGCTCACGGTACTGTTTGCCGGCCAAGGGTGCGCCTCTGACTACCGCAACCTTTCTGCGAAGTATCTTTTCCACTGGAACGGGGAATGAAGGGAACGACCCCGGCGACCGGCGCTCCTCTGTCGATGCGGAGTATCGAATTCCGGGGCTTCGCAAGTGTTTGACCGGGTACTTCGATGGCTTCACTGAAGATGAACCGTTCGCGTTGCTTTATCCGAGGCGCAGCACATGGATCTTGGGATTCGCGTTCCGTTGCGTTCCGCAATTGCCTCGCTTGACGATCCGCGCGGAAGGTTTGGTTTCCCCGCATCGAAATGAATTCCCCGGCTACTACTACTTCAATGTCCATTATCTAAGCGGATACACCAACAACCGCCAGTTGATCGGCAGTTGGATCGGCAGGGAGGGCCAGGGTGAGCAGTTGTGGGCCACCTGGCAGATCTCGCCGCGCTCCTCAATCGAAGTAAGCGGGCGCAGCATGAATGTCAGCAGGGAGTTTTTGAGCGGAGGTACCCTGCGGGACCTCAATTTCGTCGCGAATCTCTCTATTCATCGCGATTGGCAGCTGCTTCTCGAAGATCAGGTGGAGTGGTGGCGATTCCCTCTGCTCACCTCGCAACCACAAAGAGATAACGCATTTACTTTTCAGCTTTCCTACAGGCCGATTGGGGGAACGAAATGAATACCAGCGCTTCCAGGCTTGCGCCTGTCGAAAACAATCAACGAATTCCGGCGAATTGGGCTGTTCGCGCAACATTGCTCTGGCGGCATCGAAAATGCTGGCGCGGGTTGCGATAATCTCGCTGGTCGCTGAGTCTAGCGATCGCCTTTATTATCCCGAAACAATATAAGGCCACCGCGAGCATCATGCCACCGGATCAGCAGGGTGCCGGAACAATGATGCTGGCGGCGCTCATGGGTCGTGGAGGATTGGGTTCTCTCGGCAGCCTTGCCAGTGGTTTGCTTGGTGGACACACGACGACAGCATTATTCGTCAATCTCCTGGAGAGCGGAACGGTCCAGGGACATCTGATCGACCGCTTCAACCTCCAGCATGTCTACCACACACGCTACAGGATCACGACGGCCAAGCGCCTTGCTCACCGCACGAAGATCACAGACGACAAAAAGAGCGGAGTCATCACAATCGAAGTAGAGGACACGGATCCTGTCAGGGCGCGCGACCTGGCACAGGCATATCTCGACGAATTGAATAAGATCCTCAATCAGACAAGCACCTCAACCGCGCGTCAAGAACGCATCTTCATCGAGCATCGGCTAAATGCAGTGCAGAACGATCTCGAACGCGCACAGCTTGAGTTGAGTGAGTTTTCAAGCAAGAACAGCACCGTCGATATCAAAGAACAGACACGCGCGATGGTCGATACCGGCGCTCGTGTCGAGGCGGAGATGCTTGTTGAGCAGTCCGGTCTGCAATCTCTTCGCCAGATCTATGGCGACAACAATGTGCGAGTAAAGGAAACCGAGGCACGCATAGCGTCTCTACAGCGAGACCTGGTAAAGATGACCGGTTCATCGGCCCCTTTGCAAGGAGCCATCTCCGGTGGAACCGCCTCATCCGATTCCGGAGATAAAGGGGAGCTCTATCCTCCTTTGCGCCAACTTCCCCGCCTTGCCGTTCCATATGCGGATCTCTACCGCCGCGTGAGGGTGCAAGAGACGGTCTTCGAACTGCTCACACAGCAATACGAGATGGCGCGAATCCAGGAGGCTAAGGACACTCCTGTCGTGAATGTCATCGATGTCCCGGGAATACCCGAGAAAAAGTCCTTCCCGCCACGTCTGATCCTCACGCTCCTGCTGACATTCCTTTCTGTCGCTGTTACGGCTGCACTTGATTATCTTCCGCGAGGGATGGTCGAAACTGAACCCCAACGATCCACGCAAGACGCTTGCCGATGAAGTTGTTCCTGTCATTCGCGGGCGGTGGCACTCCATTGTCTCCGCGCGAAAGGACGCCGCATGAGAAGGCATCTCACCAATGCCATGTACGGCGCGCTGGACTACGCTTCCTATCCGCTCGGAATGCTTATCGCAGCTCCCATCATCCTGCGCAGGCTGGGTGCGGCGGAGTACGGCTTGTGGATGATCTCAACCGCGGTCGTCAGTGCGGGAAGCATTATCGCTTCCGGCTTCTCCGACGCCGGCATACAACGCACAGCCAAGCTGCGTGGCGCGAATGAGACTGGGCCGATGCTGGACACAATACGCACCATGTTTGCGATCAATCTTGCGTTCGGGTCGGCAATCGCAGTTCTGGCTTGGCTTGCAGCACCTTATGCCGCTCGCCATATCGCAGTTTCGCGCACAATCCCGGACAGGAAAGCCTCACCTGCCTTCGAATAGCGAGCGTGTTGATTCTCGTGCGCGCAGCCGAAGCAGTCAGCGTCACTACCCAGCGTGCATTCCAGCAGTATCGTGGAACCGTACAGATCAGCACGGCGGTCCGCATTCTGACACTCAGCTGCGCCATAGTGCTCGCTCTGCTGGGCAGAGGGACACAAAGCATCATGATCGCCACCGCGGTATTTCTTGCCGCGGGCACATGCCTTCAGTTCTGGTATCTTCGAACACTTCTCGGCACCGTTTCACTCTGGCCCGCGCTTCAGCCTCAGGAAACCCAGCTCCCTATTGGCGTCCGGCGTCTTCGTTTGGCTTCAGGCTGTCGGCAGTGTCATCTTTCGACAGTTCGATCGAATACTGCTCGGCGTCTCTCTCGGAGCAATGGCAGTCGCTCCCTATTCGGTATGCATTCAGGTCGCCGAACCGCTCTTCGGGTTGACCGCGTCCGGCCTCAGCTTCTTCTTTCCTTACCTCTCAGGGAGGGCGAGTACGATTTCGCGCGCCGCATTACGACGCTCAGTTCTGAGAGTCCTGGGGTGCAATCTGCTTCTCGTCCTATGTGGCACAATCTTTCTGCTTGTCTTCGGAAACCACTTCCTTCGGATCTGGGCCGGTGCTGCAGTCGCCCACAATGCTGCTCCCATCTTTCCCTTGATTGTCGCCAGTTCAGCATTATCGGGATTCAGCGTCACCGGGACTTATGCCGCGCAGGCACTTGGCCTCTTCCGCTTGGTAGCGTGTATCAGCCTAGGCAGTCAGATGCGCCTTGTTGCTGTTGATGTTTTATCTACTTCACCACCTCGGCCTTTCAGGATTGGCTATCGCCCGCGTGTGCTATGGCGCTGCTTCGCTGCTGGTCTATCTGCCTCTTGTTCGTCAACTTGGCCTTTCGAGACAGACCGAAAGTACTATCCCTTCCCTGCCTGCTGGAACGACGTTTCAGGAAGGAGCGCAGCCGTGAAGATTTTGATGGCTGCCGCTCAGTTCTCGTCCAATATCTCCGGTTTGCAGCGCCACGCCTTCAATGTGGTGCGTTGCCTCCTGAAACAACCGGAAATCTCATCGGTGCATTTTGTCATTGCTCCATGGCAACGTGAACTCGTGCGGGAGGCTGGCCTGCACTCCATGGACCGAGTCACACTCCATGTCGCCGACATGGACCGAAGCCTGTTAAGCCGGAACCTTTGGTACTACCGTCGCCTGCCCAAACTTGCTGCGCAGATCCAGCCAGATGTTGGTTCATCTTTCCTATCCAGTTCCCGTGAATTCATCTGCCATCTCCTGCCCCACCGTGCTGACGTTGCATGATCTCTATCCCTATGAAATCCCGGGCAATTTTGGTTTTCCGAAGGTGTTCTTCAATCGTTTCATCCTCCAGCAATGCCTGCGCAGCGTCGATGCAATCGCCTGCGTATCCGACGCCACAGTTCTTCGGATGAGGCAATATACCCCGCGGTCAATATGGGGGAAGGCGATTCGGATTTACAACTGTGTCGAGATGGACCCGGTACGTTCGGAGCAATCGCCGATACCGGAGTGGCAGGGCGAGCCATTCCTGCTTTCTGTTTCACAACATCGCAAAAACAAAAACATCCCTCTTCTTATCCGGGTCTTTCATCGCCTGCTTCGTGATGGACTGATTCACCACGGCATGAGGTTGGTGGTCATCGGTATCGCCGGGCCGGAAACAACCCGCATTTGTCAGCTCATCTCTAAGCTCCAATTGGGTGAGCGGGTGCTTTTTCTGCAAGGTCTTTCTGAACCTGCGTTGCAGTGGTGCTACACGCATTGCGACGCCCTCGTAGCTCCGTCAGAAACAGAGGGCTTTGGCCTTCCTGTGGCAGAGGCCCTGCTTGCAGGCTGTCGAGTTATTTGCTCCGACATCCCTTCCTTCCGCGAGATCGATGAAAAACACTGTCATTTTTTTGCATTGGGTCCCGGCGCAGAAGAGAAGTTCGCAGAGGCCATCGTCGCCAGCCTTAAGCAGCCTCCAACATCTCCGATCTCGCTTCCACAGTTTTCTTCCGAGGTGTTGGGCGCGCAGTACCTGAAACTCTACGGGCGGCTATCGCCATCGGCGGAACCTGTCTGTCGCCCAAGGTGTCACTGCGGTTCAGATGCCAATACCCGAGAGGCAATCGTCATGACCAAGGCAAATCGACCTTTGCCGGAGAGGAGGGGAAATGAACGTTATTACGTCTGATTCCTTTGTCTCAAGAATTCTCGCAGAACCCCGGATAGCCTCTGGCCCCGGGCAGCAGCCCAAAGTTTCAGGAAGGCCGTTCCTTTATATGCTCGCAGCCTGCGAGTTTGCGGCCGACTTTCTCACCTGCGCGGCCGTGATGCTCGCGGCATGTTGGCTGCAATTCCATATCGGTAGTTCAGCTGAATATCCTCTCCATAGGACGTTGGAGATCAGCGCCTTCGCCGGGCTGTTTGCCGCTATTCTGTTGCGGCAAAACCGCACCTACAGTCGAATGGGCAGCATTCATCCGGTCGTTGAGACTGTTGGCGCAGTTCGCATGTCGCTTCAGGGTTTGGCTATTATCATGCCGGCGAGCTTACTCCTGCGGTCCGACCTGCCACGAGGTGCAACTGTTCTTGCGTTTGTACTGATGCCACCATTGCTGGTGCTTAAGAAGCAGATCTTCGCCTCTCTAGTCAGACGGTTGCACAACCGGCGCCATGCCACTGAGCGAGTTGTCATTTACGGAGCGGATGAGGCTGGCCGACGCATTGCCTCAACGCTTTTGTCGTCACCTCGCCTTGCATTCCGGCCTGTAGCGATTGTTGATGAGGACCCAGGATCGATCGATGACTGCAAATTAGAGCTTTCATACCGCGAATGTCCCGGGATCGCCGTTCAGTGTAATCCGATAACCGTCGATTTTCTGAAGTCGCTTCGGTGTGATCTGCTGGTTATAGCGACCGCAAGCCTCACGGCAGGCCAGGGCGATAAGTTAAGAGCGGTTGCGCAACAAGCCGGATCGCGGATCGCATATCTCTCCCAGCCTCCCGTAGAGATAGAGCAACCGAAACAATCGATTGAGATTGACGGGTTGCTGTTAACTTACGAGAGTGCAACTGTAGTCCCCTGGCCCTATGCATTCGGCAAGCGGATGGTGGACATCATCGTGTCCTCCATTCTCCTGGTGTTGCTTTCACCTCTCTTCCTTTTGATAGCCATCCTCATCCGAGTGACTTCAAACGGCCCCGCGTTTTTCGTTCAGAAACGAGTCGGCCGCAACGGGTCACTGTTCAAGATGTACAAATTTCGGTCGATGTCCCGTTATGCACGGAAATATGAGTGTTCCCCAAAGTCTTCCAGTGACCCGCGGATCACCAAAATAGGCAGGTTTCTGCGGCGGACCAGTCTCGATGAACTTCCCCAACTGATCAATGTTTTTTTCGGGCAGATGTCTCTGGTAGGGCCACGGCCGGAGATGCCTTTCATCGTGCGCCGGTACAACGCGCGTCAGCGGCTAAGACTTCAGGTAATCCCAGGAATTACCGGCCTATGGCAACTAAGCCCCGACAGGGCATACCCAATCCACGAAAACCTCCATCACGACCTCTCTTACATCAGACACCGGACGCTATCCATGGACCTGGCAATTCTCCTTCACACGCTTTTCTTTGCAATGCGCGGAGGAGTATGAAGAAACAGCCTCAACTCGTATTTGATGTAAGTGATTCAACTGAGCGGGTTCATTGTAATGGGTGTTCCAACATCGCACCCGCGTCTGACTCTTTCTACGCTCACGAGTGTGCTGACGTCCTCGGCGTAAAAGTGTCTGCGATCAACATGAGCCGCGCAGTTGATACGGCCGATCGATGGATCAGGGCCGGGCAACCTGGCTACATCTGCGTAACTGGCGTGCACGGAGCAATGGAAGCTCAGAAAGATCACGAATTTCGCGAGATCCTGAACCGCGCGATGATGAACGTCCCAGACGGGATGCCGATGTCATGGGTGGGACGCCTCCAGGGATTTGACGACATGGACCGCGTCTTTGGTCCAGACTTTATGTTGGCGATATGCCGGCTTTCCCTCGAACGTGGCTTTCGGCACTTCTTATATGGAGGCCAGCCAGGCACTGCGGAAAAGCTGAAATATTCGCTCGAAAACAAATTCCCGGGCCTACAGGTAGTTGGCACGTATACACCCCCATTTAGAAACCTGAATGCTGAGGAAGAAGACGCCTTGCTGGCTCAAGTGCGTGACGCCCGGCCGCACGTCCTGTGGGTGGGACTGAGCACACCGACTCAGGAACGATTCATGGCGAATTTGTAGATCGGTTTCAGGTGCCCTTGTTGGTGGGCGTCGGAGCAGCGTTTGATTATCACACGGGCCTTATCCAGGATTGTTCAGCGTGGATCAAGCGTGCCGGGCTCCAGTGGTTGCACCGATTGGCACAAGACCCCAGACGTCTATGGCGACGCTATCTCCGTAACAATCCCGCCTTTGTCTGGAATATCGCCCTTCAATTGCTGAAGACTCCGCCGTCATCCCCGAATCTCGGATATGCCTGCGCCCGAGGAGAGAATCCTCGCGGTCCGCAGATCTCCGGACACGTCGCCATGATCCGCGCGCCAATAGCACCCTGCGATTGAGTCCTCTCGCGAATTGCGCAGCCACTTTTAATGCTCGAGGAGCGTTCTGCATCAAGACAATCTCATGACAATTGATTAACTTCGGTATGACAACCACCTTCCGGCAAATCGCTAACTTTGGTATGGCCGGTGGATACGGTCCAAGTCGCAGCAATGACAGTCAGTCCATTACTATGTGCGGATTGCCGTAATTGCGAAAATTACAGGTCTAAGAGGAGTGTTCATGAAAATGAAGTTCATGCTGCTGGTTCTGTGTGTGGGGATGATCGCCGCGGGCGTGTTCTGCACCCGTACCGTCCGTGCCCAGGATGCGCCGAAGCGAATCGAGGTGACGGCCAAGCGCTTCACGTACGAGCCGGCTGATATTACCTTGAAGAAGGGCGAGCCCGTCGTCCTCGTCATCAAGAGCGCGGACGTAGCCCATGGCCTGCGTTTTCGCGACCTCGATCTCAACGCTAAGATTGACAAAGGCGGTACCGCGGAACTGAAGTTCACGCCGGATAAGACAGGTGATTTTGTCGGTCACTGCTCGGTATTCTGTGGCTCCGGTCATGGCGAGATGACCCTAACTCTTCACGTAGTGAACTAGAGATGCGCCTTCCCATAACAACATTCGCCGCAGTTTGCGTAGCGGGGCTGGCCGGTTGTAAGGCCGCCCCTCCTAGCAAGATCGAATCGAAGACGATTATCTTCGCCAAACATCACTTCTTTGTGGGCAACAAGAAGCAGAAGAATCCCCTACCCTATACCCACGAAAACTGGGAGGACGGTAAAGAAGCGTTTTCGCATTACTGTGTCGCCTGCCACGGCATGGACGGACAGAATACCGGCGTCCCGTTTGTCGATCACCTCTCTCCACCCATCCCGTCACTGGCCTCCGGGGACGTGCAGAGTTATACCGACGGCCAGCTCAAATGGATTCTGGATAACGGAATCCGCCCGTCAGGAATGCCGGGCTCCAAAGGTACGTTGAGTGATGATGAACTCTGGTCAATCGTCATATTTCTACGTCATCTGCCTCCTGCGGGCAGCCAAGGTGTTCCAGACATATACACCCACTGAGGTGACCAGCGTCGACATCACAGCAAGTCGTGAGCATACTTATGAGTTCGGATCTTACTCATTTCGCCGAAAAACCGGTGGCATTACCGGCCGATACGGGAATACCCTTCCTCGTGGGACTCTTCTTTTCATTTCGGCTCTTCGTTATGCTTCTTTCGGTTCGGCTTCTTGGGACAGATCCACAGACTGGGTCGGCAGTAAGCCTGATGCTGAATTATCTGCTTCTAGTGATGGTCGCTCTCCTATATCTGGGGGCGTCAAAACGGACGTTCGGAAGCATGTTGCGTCTTCCCAGTATTCGCTGGGTGATGGTCTACCTGGTCTTCTCCGGTTGCAGCCTGTTTTGGACTGTCGCTGTCTCTGCGCCAGCTGCAATCGCATATTGGTGTGGGATGGCAGCCGATGTGGCGATCGTGGTCGTTCTGTTTCGTGCTGAACCAACGATTGAATCCATCCATGCCGTGATCAAAGGGTACGTATGGGGCGCATGTGCTGTCGCCGTCATCGCGTGGCTTTTGCCTGCACAATCCGACCTCAGACTCGGCGATGAAGACTTGCTCGGAGCCAATCAAATTGGCTATTTATGCGCATTCGCCCTCTTCTTTGCCCAATACTTGATTCAGCAGAAAGCCGGAAAATGGGGCGTCGCGGCTGTTCTTCTCGGATTGACACTTCTCAGGAGCCTCAGTAAGACAACAATTGCCGCGTTCCTTTTGGCGGAGGCGTTTCTGCTCATGAGAGATAAGTCTATGAGCCGTAAAACAAAGCTACTCCTTGTTTCCGCGGCGGCGCTGATTATCGCCGCATTTTCGAGTCTTTTGCTTGCTTATTTCGACATCTACTCCAATACTGGCAACAGTCCTGAGACACTTACCGGACGCCTCGGCATCTGGGCGCTCGTCCTTGACGAAGCGATCACCCAGCCATGGCTCGGACACGGTTTTCATTCTGTTTGGAAAGTCATTCCTCCCTTCGGCGACTTTGAGGCCCGGCATGCCCATAACGAGCTGCTACAGCAGTTCTATGCGTACGGGGCCGCCGGTATCTGCATGATGGTCGGCCTTTACGCCAGTTTCTATCGGCAAATTCGCCGCTTTGCCACGGGCTCCCTTAGAACCTACTGTTTAGCGTTGCTGCTTTTCGTCCTGATACGGGGACTTGCCGATACGGAAGTGTTCGACTTCTCATTTCCGTTATGGGCGATCGTCACGTTTAGTCTCTTGCTAGAGCTTGCAGGGGCAACCACCGGCAAATCTGCCAATGCTCTTCAGGTTGAGCACTCTGAAGTGCCCCACACGCCTTATGGAATCCAGCCGGCCCTGGCGATCGATCTGCTGCCGGAGACATTAGGAGGAGGTCCGCTTCCGCTTCGCCTAGCTGGCAAATGCGCGCAGAATAGGCGGAACGGGGCGAAATGTCACTTGATTGTCATTTCTGGGCGTCGGGGTGGTCATTATGAAGGCGAATCCACCAGAATAGTAGAGAGGTGCAAATATCATGGTCATGGATACAGATTTGATGGAAAATGAGTTGGAAATCGAACCGCCGCCGTCAATGAGCCGCGGTACCATTCTGGTCATCGAAGACGATCCGCGCATGCAGAAGGTGCTGCGCCGGAGCTTCGCGACGGAACAATATGCTGTCATTGTCGCGGCCGACGGACAAAAAGGCCTCGAATTATTCCGCAGCGAACGACCGGTCGCGGTCATTCTGGATCTTATTCTTCCTGGAATCTCCGGGCGCGAACTCTGTCAGACCTTTAAGGGGTTATCCAGCGAGACGCCGGTAATCGTCCTAAGCGCCATCAGCGAAGTCGTGGACAAGGTTTTGCTGCTCGAACTCGGCGCCGACGATTATGTCACAAAACCCTACAGCCCGCGAGAGCTTATCGCCCGCGTTCAGGCCGCGATTCGGAGACAGCGTAAGCCCGCCGGCTCGACCATCTTTCGATTCGGCGACTGTGAAATCGACTTCAAGAGCATGTCTGCTCGGAGGGACAATCTTCCAGTGGTGCTCACCGCTCTCGAGTTCAAGCTGCTGAAGTTCTTTACGGACAATGTGGACCGCGTGCTTACGCGGGAACTACTTCTTAACGAGGTATGGGGATACAATGCCTATCCAACAACAAGGACAGTAGATAATCAGATCCTGAAGTTACGGCAGAAGCTCGAGCCCGATCCAGCTAATCCGAAGCATCTGCTCACAATTTACGGTGCAGGGTACAAATTTGTCCCATGATCCGCAATCCGTCTCATCTTCAGAGCACGGAAGCTCTTCGCCGGTGACTTCGAGTCATCGGAAGCTGGGCATTCGAACCCATATCCTGCTTGTCCTAGCAATGACCCTGGTGATCGTAATTGTCACCTCGTTCTTCCTCGTTTTATTGAGGCACAGATTACGCGCGCAGGTGACGGATGATCTCTCTCAGGACCTAAATCACTCTGTAATCACCTTCGAGGACCTTCAGGCCGAGCGGCTTGGCAGCGCTCGATCGTGAAAATGCGCTTCTCGCAGAACTTCCAACGCTCAAAGCGCTGATGACCAGCGGCGATGACCTCACTATTCAGGATGGAGCTGTAGAATTCTGGCAGCTCAGCGGCAACGACTTGTTCGCCCTGGCCGACACAACCGGAAGAATCGTAGCGGTATATACGAAGAATGCTTCGCCCGATTACTCTCTGCGCCGAGCCTTGAAGGGCCTGTTCATTTCTCAAGATAAACACTACCTAATCGATGGCAGATCCCTCTATGCCTGCTCGCTTCGTCCGCTCTACTTTGGCAACTCTGAAAATGGCACGCTGCTCGGCTACGTCGTCAGCGGTATTTCGATTGAACGGACAGTACGCCAGATTAGTCAGCCAACCGGTGTGGAAGCAACATTCCTCAGCGACGGAAACGTTGTAGCCAGCACGCTTGCCGCGGCGAAACAGGCGGGCCTCTCAAATCCTGTATTGCTCTCCGCTACGCCCCATGCTCCTGCTCAGGTGAAACTAGGAGACACACGTTTTCTTGCTGCCACGGAGAATCTCTCAAATACCGCAACCTCTCCATTGCAGTTGGTGCTCCTAAAATCATTTGAACCGGCCGAACTCTGGATCAGCCGTATCGATCAGATGGTCTTGAGTACTGGGCTTCTGGCACTTTTATGTGGAACAGCGCTCATGATCGCTCTTGCTCGTCTACTGACACGGCCACTCGAAGAGCTCTCCGACAGTGTCCGGGCCTTTGGTATGGGCGACAGCCGATACAGCATCCCGGCTCACGGCACCCATGAGGTCCGCCAATTGAGTGAGGCCTTTGCGAGTATGCGCGATGAGATTCAACAGAAAAGCCAGGAATTGCTCGAATCCGAACGCCTGGCTACGATCGGCCGGATGGCTAGTTCTGTTTCGCACGATCTTCGCCACTATCTGGCAGCCATATACGCCAACTCGGAATTCCTTGCCTCCGGTCGTCTCTCTGAGGAGGAGCGTAACGAAATATTTGGAGATATACGCGCGGCTGTGCACGGAACGACGGATATGATCGAGTCCCTCCTCATCTTCAGCCGAAGCGGTGCGAGCATCAGAAGGTCACCGGAACCTATATCGACTCTCGTGGACCGAGCGGTTGCGCTCATTCGTGCCCATCCTGATGCGGAAGACGTCAGGCTCTTGGTCAATTATGGCGATCCTGCAGGAACAATAGCGCAGGTAGACGGCAAGCGGATCGAGCGCGCCCTGTACAACCTGTTTCTCAACGCCTTCCAGGCCGCGCGCATAAAGGGAGCCGACGCCAACGTCACGATCACGATTGATGCTCAGGAGAAGGATATAGTCGTAAATGTCATCGACAATGGCTTGGGAGTTCCGGAACGCATTCGCAACAGCCTCTTTGAGCCATTTGTTAGTGAAGGAAAGCAGAAAGGAACGGGCCTCGGTCTTACCCTTGCCTACTGTATTGCAGAAGAGCATGGCGGGGAAGTCGTTCTCGCCAGTAGCCGCCCCGGTGAAACGATCTTTCAGATGCGGGTGATGCGGGAGCTTCCGACAGTGAACGAGGCTTCCGGGTCTGAACCGAAACGCTCCGATAAGGTCAACGCACATGAGAAGGTATGGAAATAGACGCAGACGGAATTTTCTTGACACGTTACGCAGGCTTTGGCTGCTTATACCGTTATTGGCGGTATCGCGCGCATGTGTAGTTCGCGCACAGGCAAATCCTCAAAACAGCCTTTCCCAACAGGTTCAGCAGCTGAATAACGCTATGGTAAACGCACAGGCTCAAATCGAAGAATCGCAACGTCAGCTAAGCGAAATGCGCCGCCAGTTAACCGCTTTGCAAGCCCAAATGACCGGGAGTCAATCAAATAATCAGACTCTGGCTTCAGACTCTCCAGTCGCAGGATCGCTCCCATCCTCTAACAACACGACTGCGAAATATGCAGCAGAGATTCAGGACATTCGTGAGCGTCAGTCCATCCAGGAGTCGCAGATCGCCACACACGAACAAACAAAAGTGGAGAGCGAGTCGAAATATCCGGTCAAGATCACTGGTTTGCTGCTTTTCAATGGATTTGTGAATACGAACGCAGTTGATATTCCGGCAACACCGACCGTTGCAATTCCCGGCTCCGGTAATACAGGGGCTACACTCCGTCAGACAGTGCTTGGTTTCGATGCTCGCGGCCCACATTTATTCGGTGCTCACAGCTACGGCGATCTGCGTGTCGATTTCGATGGAAGCCCGCAGTATGGCGGCCCAGCCGGAATTTACGCAGGCTATTACAACAGTGGTACGACGCTGCTCAGGCTGCGCACAGCCCACGCCGGCCTGCAGTGGGACCACACAGAAGCTTACTTTTCATTCGATCGACCGATCTTCAGTCCCGATTCACCAAGTTCTCTGACGGCTGTAGCTGTACCTGCGCTCGCATGGTCAGGAAATCTGTGGACATGGAATCCTCAGCTCGGCGTAACCCACGATCTCGCATTTATCGGCTCCCATGACCTCAGGCTCCAGGCGGCGTTGATCGACGTCGGAGACGCGCCTCTGACGCCGGTTGTCCCCTCGCCGGCCCTCCCCTCTTTGACAACCCCAGCCGTCATGCCGCCCAGTACGGCGGAACGAAGCCGTTGGCCCGGTGTTGAAGCACGTATAGCTGTGCTCGGCTCGGAGACCCACGAAGACGGCAATCATTTGGGTATCGGCGGATACTTCGCCCCGCACCTTACGCCGTCTGGTAAACGCTTCGATTCATGGGCAGGAACATTGGATGCGCGGCTGGTTTTGCCGGCGCACCTTGAATTCTCAGGAAGCGCCTATCGCGGCCTCGGACTGGGCGGCCTTGGGGCTGGTGGATATAAGGATTACGTGTACCGGACCGATCCCGACACAAATAGAACTTACGTCCGTCCACTCGATGACATAGGCGGATGGGCGCAATTGAAAGAGAAGCTCAGTGAGCGTGTCGAGCTAAACGCCGCTTTTGGCATGGACAATGTCTTCGCAGGCCAGCTTCGACGTTACGCAATTCCCGATGGAACCGTGTATCAGAATCTAGCGAGGAACCGCACTTATACAGGCAATGTGATCTATAGCCCCACCGCCTATCTGCTCTTTTCTCTTGAGTATCGTCATCTGAACAGCTCTCCTGTCCTCGGGTCATCTGTTGGGGCAAACGTCATCGGGTTGGCCGCAGGATACAAGTTCTGATGAGTGCCCAGCGACTTACACAATGGCTCTTTTGCGGACTCATCCTGATCACCTCGCCCCTTTGCGCGCAACAGTCTGCGACGGGGAGGAGGGGCGAATTGCGTCTTCGCGTTGTGTCAATGCAACAGGACAAGCATCGCACTGCCCCGGCGGTAGCTTGGCTTGAACCAGTTGCAGGCACTCCCTCTCTTCCCTTTACGCCTCAGGGTCACTACTCGCTCTTGCAGAAAAATCGCACCTTCATCCCCCATCTGCAAGTCGTTCCGGTTGGCAGCGTCGTTCAGTTTCCCAACGCCGATCCTTTCTTCCATAACGTCTTCTCCCTCTTCGAGGGCAAACGCTTTGATCTTGGGCTTTATGAGGCCGGATCCAGCAAGGCGGTTACGTTTTCGCGCGAAGGCGTCTCTTACATCTTCTGCAATATCCACCCGGAGATGAGTGCGGTCATTGTGAGCCTCGCCACACCGCTTTATGCCATCGCCGATGCGGACGACTCCCTTCAACTCCGGAATATTCCACCTGGCGATTATAGGTTGCAATTATGGGTTGAGGGCGTGCCGCAATCGACCCTTGCAGGATTGAGCCGCCGAATCCATATCACAGAAGCGAGGTTGGACCTTGGCGATATAAAAGTTCCGCTGGGGTCCGGCCCCGCTCACGCCAACAAGTTCGGAAATCCGTACGATCAGGATCCGAAACCGCCCTATTAGCGCGTTTCTAGGTACTAGCGCTTGATTTGACCAAGTAGGCGATCTCAAAGGAGTTCATGGCCTCGGTTCGGATTATTACCTCTTAATCAAAAGCTAAACTTCATTGCACACTGCCCAACTCTCGGATTGACGGAGGTGCTACTGATGACGCCGAAGGTTGCCGAGTTGAAGCCGTTATCAAGATCAGCAAATTGTGGATGATTGAATATATTGAAGAATTCGGCTCGCAGCTGAATATGCCCTTCCTCTGGCCAAAGTAGCGGAATGGTCTTGGCAATGGAGAAGTCAGGGTTTGCCTGACCAGGGCCGTTCACTCCCAACGTCATCCTCCGCATCGACACCAAATCCGGCTCGTGGAAGATGGTCGCCGATCTGAGCAAATTCCTGATGGACCATCCCGCAAGGTACGTAAACCTTGGCGACTATGAGCCCGACGGAACCTTCTACGGTCTGATATCGGACGGCAACCTGCTCTACACTGTCGAACCGAATCACGGCCAAGGTTTTTTCCATCTCGGCAAGAGGAGAAGTGAGAGAGGAGGTTGATATCTCTGAGGCTGAAGGACGCATCGTTCCAACCTCCATTGCGGAGAAAGACCGCGACTTCTACGTCGGCAACCTCGGGCTATTTCCAATTACAACCGAGGCCTCCAAGGTAATTACACTCTCGAAGGAAGGATGCCGATGGCCCTTCCTCAAAGGATTCGGTTGCAGCGAATATTCGCAGGGGCTGAAGGTCTCTGGATCGAGGGCAGGATTCACCACCGTCGTAGCCGTAGCCTTCGGCCCTGATGGCCTGCTCTATGCCCTCGAACTTTCAGCCGCAAAGGGCTTTCCGAGTCCTGGAGCAGGAAAAGTTGTACGTCTCAACCGCGACGGCGAGATAGAAGATGTTGCTACCAGTTTAGTTGTTCCAAGGGGTATGACGTAGGGGCCAGACGGTCGCTTATATGTCTCAAACTTTGGCGCAGCACCTCCGGGAGCGGGTCAGATAGTGCGTATCACCCTTCCATAGTTTTTAGGGGACAGCCTCCCCTTTGAAGAGCTTTCACCGACAAGGATTGAGTGAACCACTCAAGGGCGAGGTGCCTGGTCTTCTTGAGTTGAATTTCAAATGTGCGAACAGCCTTTTGAGAATTCTGCTAGTGGCAATTCCAGTGACCGTTGAAGCGCCCGAAGGCTTCAGCTAGGGCATTAGTCCTACGTAAGCTTCGAGGATCACGGTGAATGATTACTCCCCGTGTGGCCATGCTCCTGAATCAGGCGTATGTTAGGTCTTACATTTTTCTGAGCTAGCGATCACGGCTTCCGGGCGCGATCAGGTCATGGGATGATCAATCGATCTTCTTCGCAAAAATGACGCGCCAATGACAAGGGTGTGACACATCGCTACTCAGCAACCAAATATAGTTGCCCCGTGCGTTACCTCCGCAAAAACGAGAGGCTACCGCTCTGATCAGCTTTGGGACCAAGTGGGCCAATCCGAGAAGAAGTCCCCGATTTCTTCACTGGTGGCTCATTGTCTTCTCCCATTTGCGCACGATTTCTTTCAATCGGCGCGGGGCATTGAATCCATAGGAGGACACTGTTGTGGGATCGATGATTTCCTCGCTCATGAGCGCCGCCGAGAGCGGCGACAATGTGGCTACGGATGCACTTTTCAGCACTTTATACTCTGAGTTGCACCGGCTAGCAAAACGGGAACTGGCGCGGCAGTGGGCGCCATTGAACCTGAGCGTTACAACGCTTTTGCACGAAGCATATCTCGGCATGACCGCTTCCAGCAGCGACCCCTCGTTTCCCGACCGTGCGCGTTTCATGGGATACGCCGCGCGCGTGATGCGCGGGCTAATCATCGATCACGCCCGGAATCGTGCTACCACGAAACGCGGCGGTCAGTTCGAGATTACGTCGCTCACAAGCAATGAGGTTGCCCACCCTGCCGACGCGAAAGATCTCTCGTTGATCAGCGATGTGCTGGAGGAGCTAGCCAAAGTCGAACCGGATCTCGCCGGAGTAGTCGATTTGAAATTTTTCTGCGGCTTCTCGTTCGCAGAGATTGGCGCCATGCAGAATCTGTCGGAACGCACTGTGCAGAGAAGGTGGGAGAAGGCACGCATTTATTTACGTCGCTGCATTCGTACGGACCTTTCGCTCTGAGAAATCGATGGTTACATTGAACCCGAACCAATGGCAGGCTTTGAGTCCTCACCTGGACCAGGCTCTCGAACTGAGTACGGAAGACCGCTCAATATGGTTGTCCCTGCTGCGCACTCAGAACCCACGCCTGGCAGACCAACTGGAAGTGCTTCTCTTCGAGCACCATGTTCTGGCTGAAGAAGGTTTCCTGGAGAGGCACACCGTAGAATTACCGAGTGTGTCGAGCCTGGCCAATCAGACTTTTGGCCTCTACCGATTGGTTTCGCAGATTGGCCAGGGCGGCATGAGCAGCGTCTGGCTTGCGGAACGAATTGACGGTCGTTTCGAGCGGCAAGTAGCTGTGAAGTTCCTCAACAGTGCATTGATGGGGAAAATCGCTGAAGAGCGATTCAAGCGCGAGGGAAGAATCCTCGGCCATCTAGCGCATCCGCATATTGCCGAATTGATTGACGCCGGGGTATCGCACGCGGGGCAGCCTTATCTTGTTCTCGAATACGTACAGGGAGATCACGTCGACTGCTACTGCGACGAGAAAAAGCTGAACCTCGAAGCGCGTATCCGCATCTTCCTGGATGTACTGGCAGCCGTTGAGCACGCCCATGCCAATCTGATCGTCCATCGCGATCTCAAACCTTCTAATGTTCTTGTCAGGACTGACGGACAGGTGAAGCTGTTGGACTTCGGCATTGCGAAGCTTATTGGAGGAGAAGACGCGAGCGGGGTGGCAACACTTCTCACGCGTGAAGGTGGAGCGCTGACGCCTGCATATGCCGCTCCCGAGCAACTGACGGGTCAAACTATAACAACAGCGACTGATGTCTATGCGCTCGGCGTGCTGCTTTACGAATTTTTGACCGGGCAACACCCGGCTGGACGCGGTCCGCACACGCACGCGAATCTCGTCAAGGCCATTCTAGATACCGAGGCTGTTCGCCCATCGGATATCGTTGCCCAAGTGCGGACGAACCATGCATTCGCGGCCACGAACGCAAATAGACGCGCCAGCACGCCGGACAAGCTTCAACGCCTGCTGCGCGGAGATCTCGATACGATTATCGCGAAGGCCCTCAAGAAAAAGCCGACGGCGCGCTACCCCTCGGTTACGGCCTTGGCAGATGATCTCCGCCGATATCTGAAAAACGAGCCAATCAGTGCTCGACCCGACACCCTTACCTACCGGGCATTCAAGTTTGTGCGCCGGAACCGCACTGCGGTAACGCTTGCTGTGCTGGCAGTTGTGGCCACAGCTTGCGGCGTGGTGGGCACACTGATTCAGAACCATACCGCGCGTGCGGAGCGCGACTTTGCGTTTGAGCAGCTTTCGCGCGCGGAGACGATTAACGGCTTAAATGAATTTCTCCTCTCTGATGCTGCGCCTGCGGGCAAGCCTTTTACGGTGAACGAATTGCTTGCACGAGCAGAGCACATCGTCGAGCGACAGCGGGACAAGCACGATCCGCAACGCATCGAGCTGCTCATCTCTCTCGGCCGTCAGTACAACGTACTGGACGAGCAGGCCAAGTCACGGCAATTGTTGAGCGAGGCATACAACCTGTCCCGTGGGTTGACCGACCACTCTATCCGTGCGCGGGCGTCGTGTTCGCTAGCGAGCGCCCTCGCATTGATGGGAGAGCATGACCGCGCCGAAAAGCTGGCGCAGGAGGGACTCCAGGAACTCGGTAACGATAAGCGGTTCGCGCTCGACCGGATGTTCTGCCTCATACGCGACACCGAGGTCGCCCGGGCACGGGGTGACTCGCGAGAAGAAGTCGTGCGGGCGGATGCAGCGCAGCGCGCCCTGAAACAGGCACCTTTTAAGTCAGAGCTGATGGAATCGCAACTCCTGATGGACACGGCGGAGTCGTACTGCCACGCGGGCCGCTACGAAGAAGGGAACGACGCCTTCGAGCAAGCGTCCACAAGGCTAACTGCTCTTGGGCGCGACGACACCCAGACAGCGGTGACGCTCTTCAACAACTGGGGCGTCGCATTGGGTTTGGCCGGCCTGCCACAAGACTCCTCCAGGGTTCTTCGCCGCGCGGTCGAGATCAGTCGCGCCGGTCAGACTGAGGACGCGGTTTCACCTATGTTGCTCGTCAATTACGCTCGATCGCTGCGCGAGTTGCATCAGATCAACGAAGCGGCGGACTATGCCGAACGGGGTTACACGAAGGCCCAACGATCGGGGGCGCAGGTTGTAATTGGTCAATCGCTCTTGCTTCGCGCTCAAATCTACATAGACCAGGGGGACCTTCACCGTGCAGAAACAATGCTGGACGAGGTGGAGCCACAACTGCGAAAAGGTCTTCCCACGGGGCATATCGCATTCGGCGCGTTAGCTTCGGCACAGGCGCTCCTTGCACAGGCGCACGGAGATTTGCCGGCGGCCCTGGAGCTGTCTACTCATGCAGTGACCATCTCTGAGGTCGCATTGAAAGCGGGCCGGCTAGGCGGCGACTTTCTGCCGACTTTTGTTCTTCGTCGATCCGATGTGGAGCTGCAGCTCGGCCACCCCGATCAAGCAGAGGCCGACGCGGTCCGAGCCATAGGCCTTTTGCAAGCGTCCTCCCGGATGGGAACATTCTCAAGCACGTTGGGTCGCGCGTACCTGAACCTCGGGCGCGCACTGCAATCTCAAGGCAAACTCAGCGAGGCCCACCTCGCATTTCAGTCAGCCGCCGAACATCTGCAAAAGACTTTGGGCCCAGATCATCCCGATACTCGCAGGGCTTTGCGGCTGGCAGGATCCATCCGCCCGCATTGATCGCCTCCCTGCAATCCTGATTCTCTCCAGGGTGTCGTCTTTCGCCTCCGTTTCCGATATCCCATGTAGAGACCAATACCTCCGGCGGTTCGCGCGAAACCCTGAGAGGGGAGCCGAGGATTTCGTTTCGTCACGAAGCTTGGGCTTGTGATTAGGAAATAGCATTCGCATTCTCACTGGTTGCCAAATCGCAGAGCCACTATTGACCGAGATTCTCGCATTCCTCAATTTTTTGCAACATCGTCGGCTCTCACAAGTCGGATATCCGGATAACCTGTTCAACCAAAATGGTGCCGTAGAATGGCTCTGCCACACAAGCAGATATCGCATCAGAAAACTCCTCTGCCAAAGCTCGGCCATCTGAATCGAAATCACTGGTTGCTTCAAGTTGGAGCGCGTCCCCTCTCCATCGGCAAATTGCATTTGCATGCCGATAGCAATACGTAAACTCTTCGGTGATGTCAGTTGCAACCCTCGGGCCGAGCTCTCTTGGAATACCCTTGCAAATAAGCTTGATAAAAAACATTTTTTCCTTCGAAAACTCGCGTGAATCTGATCTCCGCCCTTTGCTGCAGAGGTTGCGGCGTTGCCCTTTAGCTACTCTTCGCTACGAAATGAGGCAGCCTGCAACCCAGGCCGGGGGGAGGAAGGAATGGCGCTGTTGAATATGGAGAGTTCCCTACCGGTACTGCGATCCTGTCCGGAGTTGGTGGGGGCGTGACTTGCGCCGCCGCGTGAGTAACCGTGCCAAATGCAGATGCAAGCACGAGGGTGGCTGCAAACGCGCTCCGAACTCGCGCTGCTTTGGACTTCTGACTAAGGTTGAAGGTCATTATTTGTTCTCCAATTTTCGTGAATTTCACTGGTTACAAACAGTTTGGGTTTTGATAAGACACACAACTGGCGCGAGCGCTTGTCTTGCCACCGTCTACAAAAAGCACACAACCTTACTTGGCCTAATTGTTAGGGTCCCTATGAAACAGGTAGTTTGTTGGCGCTCATTACGCTTTGGAATGGGTGTCATGGAAACGGAGAGCGGGTAACAAGTGATGCAACCCGCTCTCAACCGATAGCAGTGTCAGGGATTGCAACTGCCGGGATGGGCAGGATCAGGGTCGGTGCAGAGCGGTCCCAACTGCGTTGCGGGATCCGGCGCACTGATCATTGCGAAGGGGCCGGCCTGGTGTTCTCCATTGAACGGGGTGAATTTGGTGGGGTCATCCGCAGGGAATCCGCAGTCGGCGGCGTCTTTCGGATTGTTGAACCAAAAACCTACGTGAAACGTGTTGGTTGGCTTGAGTGCTACGTCCGGATCGAAGCCGAATATCTGGTCGAGCAGAATCGTTTTGATTCGAACATGGCCGTCGTCGGTCTGCTGGCCGATCTGGATATCCGATTGGTACCAAGCGAGACCGAAGCTGCCCTTGAAGACGTTCTTGAAGTTCGGATCGGGCGTTTTATCCGACAGGAACGGGCTGCGTTGTACCGTAAAGAGATCAAAGGCAAGACCCGGTTTGAATCCGTCAAGATCCAGAATCAGTGTGTCATTGAGTTTGCCTCGAATGACCGTCGCCCGGGCCCTGGGCTGTTCATTAGGCGATTTGCTAAGGCAACCGACAAAACTCGGATTTGCTACCAGATCAAAACTGATTTCGTCTTTCTTGTCCTGCGCCGAGGCCGCGGCTGGGAGGGCGACCTCCACTATCGTCGCTGCTAAAGCGAAGACGATTGTGCCCATCTTCAGGCGGTTCCAGTGCTGCGTAAACTTATTGTTTCTCATTGCATTCTCCATTCCTTGACATGAAACTAGATCGAATCCACGAGGCGTAGAGCCTGTTCGCCCTCTTGAGAGGGAGGTTGTTGAAGCACAAATCGCGACGTTGCGGAGACTGTTGGCGGTGCGCGAGTGTACCGGAGCAAATGGTCTCTACTTGGGATATCGGAAACCAAAAGGAAAAGACGACAGCTCTCGGGAAATAATCGAGTAGTTGGCGGATTCACAGGGGGCCGACGTGCGCCTGGTAGGATGGCTAAACAAAAACCGCCTTTTAAGTTAGACTTGCGCCACGTCTTCCGAATCACAATAGGCCGGCCCATGCCATCAACGTAGTACAAGCGAAGACCTCAGCATCCCCAAAGAGCACGCGAGGAATCGTAGCTCGTGTGGCCGGTAAGGTTGACCAAGTGTAAAGTGTGGCATGCATAGGCCGCCGAAAGCATTTTTACAGCGCCGTGAATGCCGCGTCCTACGTATCTCCTCCATCCACGCGGCCGGAATCAATCATGTCCCCTTCTGAAGACAACCCGCTACGGTTGCAGCCGGAAGATGCTTTGAGCACCAGTGAACAACGAGTTCGGCTCATCCTCGATTCAGCCGCCGAGGCCATCTGTGGGTGCGATTCAAACGGCACATGCCTGTTCGCGAATCGCTCTGCAGCACGCATTCTCGGATACGGCGATCCTGCGGAATTGCTTGGAAGGAACCTCCATTCCCTTGAACACCATACCCACAAGGACGGCACGCCCTATCCAATTGAAGAGTGCCCTATCTATTTGGGCTTCCAAAAAGGCGAGAGCGTCCACCGTGATGATGAGGTGTATTGGCGAAGAGATGGCACGAGCTTTCCTGTAGAGTATTGGTCGCACCCTGTCGTCCAGGAGGGACGAACCGTAGGCGCGGTGATAACCTTCATCGACACCACGGAACGGACGCAGACGGAAGAGGCGCTCCGCAGAAGTGACGAACAGAATCGCAGCCTGCTCCAGATCAATAATGCGATTATTACAAACCTGACCCAGGAAGCCCTATTGCACTCGATTTCCGAGGCATTGCACCGGGTCATTAGCTTCGATCGGTGCGCCATCACTCTCTATCAACCCGAGAGAGATACCTTCCGCTTTCTGGCCGTGGAGGGAGAGTTGCTGTCGGACTACTTCCAGGCGGGAATAGAGGACCGGCGCAGCGAAACCAGCGGCGGTTGGGTTTACGAACATCAACTGTCTCGCGTGTGTGGCAATCTCCAGGATTCTCCCCAATTTGCGAACGAGCGCCGTCTCGCTGCGGAAGGTATTCAATCCATCTGTGTCTTGCCGATGACCCTTCAGGGAAAGTGTATTGGCACTCTCAGTTTCGTAAGCCGGGAAAGAGATCGGTACTCGAAGCGGGACGCATTGTTCCTCCAGGAGGTGGCGAACCAGGTCGTACTGGCAATTCGAAATATGCAGTCTTACGACGAGATTGCGAGCCTGAAAGCCAGGCTCGAAAAGGAGAACATTTATCTCCGCGAGGAGCTGCGAGCAGAACATAACTTCGATGAGATCGTGGGAAACAGTCCTGCTTTGCTAAAGGTCCTTCGCGACGTCGAGCAGGTTGCTCCCACCGATTCGACGGTACTCATTTACGGAGAAACGGGGACAGGGAAGGAACTGGTAGCACGCGCGATTCACAGCCGCAGCACCCGAAGTAGTCGCGCCCTGGTGAATGTGAACTGCAGCGCCATTTCGGCCGGTCTGGTAGAGAGTGAGCTCTTCGGTCATGTCAAAGGGGCATTTACCGGAGCGCTCGATCGTCGCACTGGGCGCTTCGAGCTTGCCAACGGTGGCACAATATTCCTCGATGAGATCGGCGAACTCAACCTTGAGACGCAAGTGAAGCTCCTCCGCGTTTTGCAAGAGAGGGAGTTTGAGCCGGTCGGCAGCAGCCGCACTCTGCGTGTGGACGTACGCGTAATTGCCGCTACAAATCGTAATCTTCGCGAAGCGGTCGAGGCAGGCCGGTTCCGTGCCGATCTCTTCTATAGGCTCAATGTATTTCCGATCGAGGTTCCCCCGTTGAGAGAGCGCCCTTCCGATATACCCAAGTTGGTGGCCTTCAGCCTGTCCCACTTGTCGAAGCGGTTAGGAAAGAAGATTGAAGGCGTTTCAGGGGAATCGATGGAGAATCTTCTGAACTATCCCTGGCCAGGCAACATTCGGGAGTTGCAAAATATAATCGAGCGTGCGGCGATTGTTTCGGCGGAACCAATCATGCGGCTGAATCGGGACCTTACTCCCGTGACAGGTGCGAAATCCGCTGAAGACGAGGGCGCGCATAGAACTCAAAGTCGTCATATCTATCCCGAATCTGTAGAGGCATTCCTCACCTTGAACGAGGTTGAGCGAAACCATATCCTGACGGCCCTTCAGATGGCTGGTGGCAAAATCGAGGGTCCGAAGGGAGCAGCGAAGATCCTGGACCTTCATCCCAACACACTTCGTCACCGGATACAGAAACTCGGAATCCGGAAGAACCCCCCCCGCCCGTCGTAGTTGCCCGTCCATCAACTTTGCCGCGCCCACCAAATATGGGAGTTCTACCTGCGAAACATCACGAGCGATATGAAAATGGGGTTCCGCACGACGCCCTGTGGGCCGAAAACAATCCACCTATTGGTTCAAAACCTACAGATTCTAGTGGAGTCAGAAGATCGGCCGTTCAGGCGCATCGGGTGGCAGTGTCAGGCATGAATGTGAATGGCACCCCGATTGCAAGCAGTCCGGTCATACGAGCGCAGGGGAGTCGAATGTTGCGGATCACAGTGGTGGAGTCAAATGGAAGCGCCGTAACGCTTCGGGTAGAAGGCCGAATCGCGGGCCCTTGGGTCGAGGAACTTCGCACAACATGCGATGTCCACACCCGTCCGGATCAGATTCAGTTGTACCTGGAGTTGGAGGACGTTTCCTTCGCCGATTCCGCTGGCGTTGCATTCCTCGAAGAATTGAGGAACCAGGGTGTTGGGCTTGTGCACGTCTCTCCTTTTTTGAATGAACTATTTGAAAATGATTCCTCGCCCGACAGATCCTAGCGAAGCGCGAGGCACATGTCCCAGGCCGCACAGGGAAGTTCCTTTGGCTACCATTCCGTCCGTTACGAGAAGAGGTTTTTCAATGTTGGAGCAAGCTGAGCCTAGCGAGCGGTTATCGCAGTCCGGATATTCCCAGCGCAGGCAGTCGAATCATCCCGCGAGGAGACCGCGGATCTCTCTAAAAAGGCTCGTAGCTCGGATGTCCCACGACCTTCGTATTCCTCTGACCGCGATTCTCGCGAATGCGGAGTTTCTGACCCGGTCAAATTTAAGCAAGAATGAACGGCACGAGTTCTACGGAGAAATCCGTTCGTCCATAGACCAGATGAATGAATTGGTCTCCGACTTGTTGGAATGGTCGAAAGGGGGCGAGCCCCTTCGGCGCGCGATTGGAAATATCGTCGAGACAACAGAGCGGGCGATGAGCATGATCCGCGTAAGACCGGCATTCGGACGTATCACCATCACGCATCGTCACGAGGGATCGGCCGTAGGGTGGTACAACGCCAGCCTTATGGAACGAGCTGTGGCCAATGTTGTCCTGAATGCCTGCGAAGCGGTGTCTCCCGAGTCGGGTCAGGTCGCGATCACCACATTGGGAGGGCCTGACTGCTTGCGAATTGAGGTCTGGGACAACGGGCCTGGAATTCCGGCGGCGATTCGGGTCTCCGTATTCCAGCCCTTTTTCACCTATGGCAAATCCGATGGCACCGGGTTGGGCCTTGCCATCGCGAAGCGGATAGTCGAAGACCATGGTGGCGAACTTCTCCTCGATGTAGGAGAGAAGAAGGGGACTTCATTCACGATCACAATTCCATTCGCCATTCCCGAGGGAAATCACCAGTCAACAAGACGTAGTTCTTCTGTATTGGGCGGATCCGGATCCGGGAGATTTCGTGGCAATCCCTAGCGAGGGTTGACCGAGTGACTTGCTGAGGGTGAGGGGTTATCGGCTTTGCCGGTTGCCTTAGCTGTGCCGATATGGTCCGCTAAGTCAGCGCCGGTAAAATTATCCGAATAGCTTTCGTCTATCTCAGGCAGCATGGTCGCATTCCATGTGAACCACTCTGCCTCGAGACGTTCGTAGACGTCCCTGTGCCGCTCCTTCAAGTTGGCCCGCTCCATCGGATCTTCAGCGACATTGAAGAGAAACGTATTGTCCAGGATCTTAAGGAACTTGTAGTCGCCGTCTCGCGCGGCGCGCTGAGCGTTCGACTTGTAGCGCCAGAACAACTTGCGCTCGATCGGTGCTGCTTTTGTGGTAAGCGCCGGCAGCAAGTCCGTGCCGTCCGGCGGAAATGCAGGATCTGGATTGGCGCCCGCTGCGGCAAGCAGCGTCGGGAGCCAATCCATGCTGATTCCTACCTGGTTAGTCGTTCGTCCCTGCGGAATCCGAGCCGGCCACGAGATGATCGCCGGAATCCGAAGCCCGCCCTCCAGAAGTTCGGTTTTTCTGCCAGTAAACGGCCAGGTGTCCGCAAAGCGTTCTCCGCCGTTATCGCTGGTGAAGATGATGATCGTGTTTTGTGCGATTCCATTCGCATGGATCGCGTCCACCACTCTTCCCACCTGACGATCAAGATCTTCGATCATCAATTCGTAGGTCTTCTGCGAGCCTCCGTCAAAGTCCTTCAAACTCCGTCCAGCAAGGCGCTTCGATTCCGAGTCGTCCCCGGGAACTTCCCATGGCCAGTGGGGTGCGGTAAAGTGCAGGCTCAACAGAAAGGGGCTGCCGGATCGCGCAGAGTTGTTCACTACATTCACGGCGTGGCTGCCGAGCAAGTCGGTCAGATAGCCCACCTGATCCACGCGCACATCATCGTCCCACAGATCATTCGAGTGGGTGTAGTAGTCCGCCGCCCCCTGGCGAATCCCATAGAAGTGGTCATATCCGCTCTTCAGGGGCCCGTATTTTGGCAACAGACCCAAATGCCACTTGCCGACTAACGTTGTGCTATAACCTGACTTCTTCAACAACGACGGGAGGGTGGGAACATCCGGGGGCAGACCCACATCGCGGCCGGCAAGCGGCTCATCCAACCCAACTGAGAGCCGGTCCTGATAGCGACCAGTAATAAGCGCGGTACGCGTTGCCGAACAGACCGCGGAGTTAGCATACGCCTGAAGAAACCGCACACCTTTTGCCGCCAGGTTATCGATGTCGGAGTCCGGAGATCGGGGCGCCCATAACAACCCACATCCGCAAAGCCCAAATCATCTGCCATGATAAAGACAATGTTGGGAGGCGTAGGAAATGGCTTCCCAAAAACTGAATCCACGCCTGAAGCCACCGCTGCAATTCCCAGTGCCGCTCCGCGAATCGCAGAACGCCGGGTAACCGTTCCCGTCGAACGGTGGCGAGTCTTCTGTTTCTCAGCGGGCATGCGTAGACCCTATCAAAGGCCTCATGCCGTGGCAATCGGGTTGATTGACGGCAAAGCTAAGAATTGCACGTCAGTTGGCGACAACAGGCCGATGCACTCAGTTTGCGCATCACTTCTCCGCATCCGGTACGCTCACGATGAAGTGCTAGAAACATGGATTGGCAGAGTCCTCGCGGCCGCTTTAGAAGTCAATCGACTCGAAAGCGGGCATGGCAGAGTCATTGGGGTTCTGAAGGTCGGCGGCGAGTACAGCGACGCCGAGTTCACCTTTATAAAGGCTATCCGGCCGAAGAAGGTGGGCGTCGGAATTGAGACCCGGAGCTAACTCTCGATAAGCGATCGCGGCTTTCTCGGCAAGCTCCTGCGCACGGTGCAGCCACGCTCTTTCGCCAATCCGCTTGTAGAGAGCGAGGAGAGCATAGGCTTGGCCTGAGCCGTTGGGAACAGGGTTCGTTGATCTTTTATGCGCTGGATCCGGTCCGGGCCAAGGGGCAGAACTTAACCGAAGCAAGATGGGTTCGCCCATCCATTTGGAGTGGAGCATTTCATCCGACGGCTCTGATATCGCCGTAGCGAGCCGGGATCAGTTTCGAGAACAGATACGTGTCCTTGATTCTCAAAATGGCGCGGAGCACGACATCCCGATACAGCGTGGTTGGAGTATCTGGAACTTAAGATGGGCGGCGGAGGGAAATGCGTTGTTCGCGGCCGCTCAAACCAACACTTATTTCATCGCTCGCATCGGGTTGGACGGGACAACTCATATACTCGTCGATCGGGGACGAGCTCAGTGGCTTACCTACCCTTGCCCGTCACCCGACGGCCACTATCTGGCGTTTAGCCAACGTAATTCTGAGAGCAACGCTTGGCTGCTAGAAAACTTCTGACACGCCTAGAGGAAAGGGATACTTAATTATGAGTAATAATGCAGCTTGCTTCTGCTACCGTCGGAGTCCCTGTGCCAGTTGCGTAGATGTTCATGGTTAGGCCTCTGGTAGTTTTACTGCTGATCGATCCAAGAAATGCATTTACGGCATTGATCGTGCATGCATACCCATAGTCAGTATCTGGCTCAGGGGTGGGGAAGCTAAGTCCAAAAGTGCATAAGTTGAAAGGGGTATTGGTCAGGGTGCAGGTACTTGCAGTTTTAACCGTTTGAATTCCCGGCCCAGACCCTAATCTATTAACCGTAAGTCCGTTGCTGTTAATTACCACGTTTCCGTTTGAATCTCCGTATACCTTACCAGGATTATTTCCCGGAGATATGTACCAGGTCAGACCAACGCTCGCAGGCATTGCTAATGCAGGTGCAATTCTTCCGGAACGAGTATCGAGGGCATTTGTCCCTATAACAATCCCGTTTCTAAAGGAAGCCCCATTTTGAAGGATGTCCATCGCAGTGCTGCATTTATTGGGAGAGTTTCCCGCCCCGAAGGGCTGGCCGGTGCCGCAGTCGAGGCGAGTGTTTATTGTGTTGTTAAGAATGTTGTAGGTGAACGGGTCTTCATCCTGAGACATAGGATTCCATGTGTTATTGACAGACTGCTCAATCTGTATGTGTTGGGCCTTGTCTGTCGTTCCGGGCATGAGATTAGTTTGATAATAAGCCGCCCAGCTGTCTTTATTTGTCTGCCCCGGATTGAAGGTATCCATGTTTGTGAATATAGTTAGTGGCCGAGTCCCGGAACCACTTGTCATCTGGGACGAAAAGGCTCCTACCAGAAGACCTAGAGAGTTCTTATGTCCAAAAATCTGAGCGTTCATATTATCCGGGCTTTGATACCCGGGGAATCCGGTGTTTCCTTGAGCTGCTCCACCGACTAAAAGCCAATTAGTTGCGATGCTATTTCCAGTGATCTGCGCTGTTGGGTCAGATCTAACCCCACCGAATGTTATTGCAATGGGAATGGAATTTGTTGCATTTGCTGGACACGACATCGTGATCGTCGTTCCGGAAATATTTGTAATAACAGGAATCGTAAAAGCACCTATTTGAAGGACGCATGCACTCGGAACGAAAGATGCTGAAATTGCCATCCCGACCTGAAGTCCAGTAGCTGAAGATACGACAAAGGAGGGCGATCCAGATGTAGATGTTGCCGTTGTGGTGATCGGCGCGAGGATGTTCGGGACCATACTCGTTCCCGTCCGCCGAGGTGAAGCCCCATTGTTGTTCGCTTGAGCAGTCTCCGTCTGAAATATTCCAGATCCAGAGGTGTTGAAAACGAAGTTGGTCCCAGATGGCCGGGTGAAGCTCCGCGCGGCAGCGGGAACGCCAGTGATGCAGTCTCCCGTGCCGCACCGAATTCCAGTTCCCACCTGCGGTCCCGGAGGCGAGTTCAGGGATAGAGGATAGTTCCCTAATACTCCAGGCGCATTCTGAATAGTTTCGGCGTAACTGCCCGCTGGCACCCAAAATCCATAGCGACTTTTGGCGTCTCCCGTCAGAGGGTTGTTGATTGGCTGGGTTAAGGCTGGGTCACGGTAAAGAGCCACGGTATTCGTGCAAGGGCTTCCGACCGCAAGATAAGAGCAGATCGTATCTGTTGCATCAGGCAGAGTGATCACGGGTACCTGCGCTATAGGGGAAACATCGGAGGCAGAGACGGTAAGCTTGTTGTCGTACCTCACGCCCAGTTGAGCGAAGGCCGTTCCCGAAACCGCCAGCACTGCAGCGATTACAAGCTTCATGATCATCCTCTCGCCCAATAAGATTCGGCCCATCCCTAGATGGCTCCGTTGGTGTAATCTTTCGTCCTACGAAACGCAGATTCGACGATGCCAGATTCCGTTGGAAAGCTCCATCAGATCGAGCCACGCAAGCAAGTCGGGCCTCAAACCGGCAAGCTCTACGAATATCAATACCATCGGGCGGCGGCTGGCGCTCTTAGATGGTCCGTCGTGAGCTTGCCCGTTCACCTCATACGTATAGTCCAAGAGCGGGAGGGTCGGGTTCCGTAGGTTGTTGTAAACCTCGTTAGCGTTCCGTGGGCAATGCTCCAGCCGAGAGTCTGTTTGCGACCGCTCTCCCTGCGGGCCATGCGGATCATTTTTGCTAGCCTGTCATCTCAATCCGGCTGGCAAGCAGATCAGGACCCCTTGGGTCGGCTGGCATACGCTCAGGCGGACTCACGCAACCCTGCTCTCGCAAGCGGGAGGATCCCCCAAGGATGCTCAGGCGCAGCTTGGGCACGCACATATTTCCACCACAATGGATATATACACGCAACCCAACTCCAGACCATCAACGGGCAGCAGTCGAGAGAATGTCTCAATTGGTGACGAATGGTGACGAGTTGGCCGTTTCACACGGCGAAATCCCGCTGGCATCCCTTATTATTCAATGATTTAGGTGGTGGGCACAGCAGGATTCGAACCTACGACTTCCACCGTGTGAAGGTGGCACTCTACCGCTGAGTTATGCGCCCAAACCGGTTGAGGGTAACCGGGAGCCGGCTGGCTCACTTTCGTCAAGAATAGCATCTCCTTAGACGCCTATCAAACTCTCCCAAAGGTAGCCAGACGGTAATCGCAAGTCCTTTCAACCCCACTTGGTAGCGCGGTTCGTTGAGGATACAATCGAGCAGCAGGATGTCCCTTCCCTCCTCCAATCCCCGCCATTCTGACCCTGAAACCGGGTCCGACGAACCGGCCGTCGCCGCAGGTGACGCCTTTCCCTCCGAAATCGACGAAAAAGCGCAACCTGAAGGCGAAGATGGGGTTATGGAGGATATGGCTACTCTCGCGATCAACCCGCGACTGCTCGAAGGGCTGGAGGACGTCGAAGGCCACCATGTTACGGGCGATTTTGGCCAAATGGACGACGCCGCAATCATGTTGGAGTTGCGCAGCGGCAACATGGCCGGCTTCGACTTCCTGATCCAAAAGTATCGCAAGCCGATTATTCATTTTATGTACCGGATGGTGCATAATCAGGCCGTTGCAGAAGAACTGGCGCAGGAGGTTTTTCTGCGGGTCTACCGGTCTCGAGAGACCTACCGCGCAGAGGCGAGATTCAGCACTTGGCTTTACCGGATTGCAACGAATCTGGGCGTGAACTATGCGCGTGACAATCGGCATGAGCGGATGGCTTCGACGGTCTATCTGGATGAAGCCGACTCGGAGACTGGGACGACTCCGGATGTTGCCGATACAACGCCGGACGTTGAAGTAAAGATGCTGCGGCAGGAACGGCTCAATGCAATTCGAGCGCACGTCATGTCGCTGCCGGAACGCCAACGCATGGCTGTATTGATGCATAAGTATGAAGGAATGGACTATCGACAAATCGGCGATGTGCTCAAACTGAGCGAATCTGCCACGAAATCTCTGTTGTTTCGCGCCTACCAGACGTTGCGCGAAAAATTGAAGGATTTTATTTAGGAAGAGAAAGAACGCGCGAAGAACTGACGAGAGTGCGTTGAAGTAATGAGTTGGAAGGGGTCGCACTATGATCTGCAAAGACTGCCAATCCGTTTTCCTCGATATCCTGCTGGATACCGATTCACCGGCAAATGAAGCCGCGCGGAACCATCTAGATTCCTGCATGCCCAATGCAACGAGGAGTTCCAGGCTCTTGCGGCAACCTTTGCAGTGCTCGATGCCTGGAAGGCGCCGGAACCTTCGCCCTATTTTGATCAGAAGCTGGCGGTGCGTCTGCGGGAAGAGCAGGCCTTGGCACCGGCGGGCTGGTTTGAGCGGATGAAGAGCCGACTGCTGTTCAATACGGGAAGACAGTTTCGCCCTGCTTTGACGGGTGCTTTGGCGCTGCTTCTGGTCGTTGGGGGTGGGACCTTTGCTAATTTCTCGGATTTTTCCCATCAAACCCCTGATATCTCAGCTACGGTGCAGGACCTGCAAATTCTCGATAAAAATAATCAGGCGCTGCAGACCATGGATCAGCTCTTGCAGGATGCTGGGACAACCGAAGATCCGTCCGAACCGCCCATCAGCTAGTTTGAAAAGATTTGAAGTTTGGCAGATTTGAGATTGGGAAGGAGGAAGGAACGCGGTAAGCTGCTGTAACGGAATAAGTTTTAGCCACGGACGCGGCCTTTTCTAAGGGCAGAAATAACAATGACCTTGCCCCATTACTTGCGGAGAATCTCACGAACGGCTCTCACTGGACTGCTCCTTTCGGCAGCAACAGTGATGGCTGCGGGCCAGCCTGTCTCGATGCACAAGTCGGGGCAAGCCGGACGCCCGGCCGTAAATGCCCCTCGGCAGGGGCAAGGGCAGAAGCCAAAGCAGGAGCATCTGGGCCAGTGGATGGAGCGACATAGCAACATGCCGCTGGCAGACCAGCAACGCGCGCTCGAGGGTGAACCTGGCTTCCGCGATCTTCCACCTCAGACGCAACAGGCTATGCGTGACCGCCTGACCCAGCTCAACAACATGTCGCCGGAACAGCGCCGTCGCATGATTGATCATACTGAGGTGATGGAAAAACTCACGCCGCAGCAAAGGCAGCAGTTTCGTACTGCGACGGAGCAGTATCGTGAGCTTCCTGAGGATCGGCGGCGGCTAGTCGCCCGGGCTTTCCGGGACTTGCGCGAGATGCCAGTGCCGCAGCGCCAGGCTATTCTCAATTCGGACCATTTTCGAAGCGAATTTTCCGATCAGGAGCGCGGCACGCTCTCCAATCTGTTGGCTGTCGAACCCTACCTTCCGGTCGAACACCCGAACGACGGTCCTTCTTACGGAAAGCAGTAAGTTATTCTTGTGCAGAAAGATGTAGCCGCCCGAAGGCGGCTATTTTTATTGCGGGGAGGGGGTGGGGCTATGAGGGAAGAACACCGTTTGCTTTTTGGCCCAGCTTCAGAGGATGTCCACGGAGTCAAGCGATCAAGCCAAATCGGAGGTGCGGCGAAGAGATCGCAAGAATCGAAGCGTCCGGTACATCTCCTGAACGGTCTTCCTCCCTCTTAGTGTCCATAGTGTGCCCCTAAGTCTCACATTTGCCTATACAACTTTTGAAGGAGGGTCCTGATTCGCCATCCCAACTGAGTCTGCTTGACCGCGAAGCTCGGCAGCACTACTCTGAATGCATGCCATCGCAGCGCATGTTTTGTTGTTGTTGCCTCACAACGGCTCCCTGCTGCGCCTAAATTGGCGTTTTCCGCTTCCCTCCCCCACAATCCCAAAGGAATGAGCTATTTATGAAGCTCCTTGTTAGCGTTCTCCTGCTCGTTACTCCAGCGTTTGCCGCAACTCAAGGCCAATCGTCGATCACTGGAACATGGCGAGGTTCCGCGACGGTCCATGGCCAGCAAGTGCCTGTCGTTCTGCAGATTACGGGCGGCACTGGGTCGCTACAGGCGGCGCTCCTCAATGGGCCTGAGAGCAGTCCGGCGTCAAGTGCGGTGTTTTCCGGCAACCATCTTCTGGTGAGCTTCAATTACTACGCCAGGACGCTCGATGCGACGCTGGCGAATGGGCATTTGAGCGGTACTTTTGGTACGGCGACGACGCGGTATCCTATTGATTTGGCGGAGCGTAACGGGGTTACCGGGAACGGTGAGGCGCCCGGTCAGGATATCGGCGGGGAGTGGGAGATTGCGGTGAAATCGGCTAAGGGTGAGTCGGCGTGGCAGTTGCGTGTGGAACCGGCGAAGAGTGGTGGTGGAGATACGGGCGGTGGTTCAGCGGATCGACGGAGATACCGGATCGCTCTATGGCGGATGGACCGGGAAGGACTATCGAATCAGTCACTTCACGGCTGCTGGCCCAGCTCTTTATTCGCTGGCTCCGCAAGCGGACGGGACCTTGCTGGTGTCGAATCTGTTGCGCGCGGATACGGGGGAACAGCAGAATCTGGTGGCCAGGAGGCCAGCTGAGGCGCGGGCGTCGAAGCTGGTGGGGCCTACGGATCCGACTGAGCAGACCAGGATGAAGGACCCTTCGGCGCGGTTTGCCTTTAGTTTTCCTGATCTTACGGGCAAAGTGGTTTCGAATACCGATCCGCAGTTTGATGGGAAGGTAGTGATTGTGGCGATTGGTGGCTCCTGGTGCCCGAACTGCCATGATGAGGCTCCATTCCTGGAAAGCCTTTATCAACAGTTTCATAGCAAGGGCCTGGAGATTGTGAACCTGTCATTTGAGGAGGAGCATCAGGTGAAGGCTCCGGAGCGGTTGCGGGCGTTCATTGCGAAGTATGGGTTGACGTATACCGTTCTGGTGGCAGGAGATACGGAACAATTGAATGAGAAGGTTCCGCAGGCGGAGAATTTGAATTGCTGGCCTACTTCGTTTTTCTTAGGGCGAGATGGGCGGGTGCGGGAGATCCATGCGGGGTTTGCGGGGCCGGCGAATCCTCAGGCGCATGAAGCACTTATCAAAGAAACGACCAAGTTAGTGGAGCAATTGTTGGCCGAGCCGGTTCCTTCGCAACAGGCGGTTTTGCGATGATTTTTTTCTGAACGTGGTGAGTGGGGTTTGGGGCTGAGTTGGCGCGGGTTTTTGAGGGGGGTCGCAGGAAAAGTGTGAGTTTTTGGATGGTTTTTTGTGGTGAAGTTGTGGTGGAGTGATGGTGAGTTGTGGTGTTTTGGGTGGTGAGTTTTTCAGCTGCTAAAATCTTTCACTTTTTTGAGATTTATTTTTGGTGGGTGCGGAAAAAGTGACGGCTTATCCCCCCGAACTCTACCGCCGGATTTCGGGTGGGCGGCGGAGCGCTGCCACAGTCATGCGCGTGGCATCGTAGACGCCGTAGATGATGTTGGCGCGAAAGATGTCGTTCTTGAAGGTTAGTATTTCCTTCCGGATATAACGAAAGGCTATGTTGCCGGGCTTGTAGTTCCCTTTGGGGCTGGGATCGAGTTGCAGACTGCCGGGGTGGCAATCCTGCAAGGCGATAACGGCGACGGAGCCGTCGGTGTGCATGGCGTCTCCTGTCGCGTTATGAGTTGCGATGGGCATCTCAGGGCGTGAGACGTAAGTGACCGACCGCACGCAGCCGGCGAAGTTCAGGTCGCGAATGACGGTGGAGCGCTCGTCGTCGATATCGGTCGTGATGTGATGGACGAAGCCCTTGTATTTTATTGCGAGGACAGCGTCGGTATCGTGAGTCGACGAACTGATCCACACTGAGTTTGTGGTCTCAGCCTGGGTCCATTGCCAGATACGAAGATGGTCGCGGCGGTCGTAGCTGTTGAGGCTCTTCTGCCAGTTCATGTCCTCGGGAACGCCGTCGATAAAGAACGTCGTCATCGGCTCCTGCGCATAGCCGCTGTGGTTCAGCAGCGCGTACATGTTCTTCATGACGGTGCGACGGGAGACGGGGTCTGCGTTTTGCCAGCTTGCTTCGCGAAATGCTGCGGTCACCTGTTGCTGCGATCCGAGGAAGACGATGTTGATCACGTCGGCATTGACGTTCTTTTTGGTAGTCACACGCTGGGGCAACTGTTCCACCAACTCTTCGATTTCATTTGAGTCGGCGCTGGGGAGCTGCTCGGCTGTCACCGACACTGTCGGGGACGTCAGATCCTTCGTTGTCAGCAGATGGATGTCTGTGCCGGCCGGGTAATAGATCTCGGGCTCGGGAAAGATGGGGAAGGTTACCTTGTAGGCGAGGAGGAAGGGATCGGAGTAGGGGTTCCAGGTAGGCAGGTGAATCAGGCGGCTGTTGATGCGTCCCTGAAATGTGTCGGAGCTGCGTATGCCTTGAATCACGCCTTTGCGAACGAGCTCGCGTGCATTCTCCACTTCTTCCACGCTAGTGCTGAGCGTCAGGTCTACGTCAGGCCCGACTGCATGATTGAATTCGAGTTTGAGGGCAGCGGTTTCGTGTTCAATGCCCCAACCGACTTTGCGTTTGCTTCGAACAATCCCTTCGATGAGAGTGCCCATGGGGAGAACAATTTCGTTTTCGCAGACGAGATCCTGAGTGAGGACTGCGTGAATGGGATCGCCGGGTTTTGCAGTGTAGGTGGAGACAGGCGCGGCGAGGCGAATCCAGAGGGATTGACCTGCGGGTATCTGGTCGCATCCGAAGGCCATCCTCGCAGCGAAGAGGATGCAGAAGAACGCGAGCTTGGGGCCCAGGTCCAGCAGGATGCTCATAGAGACAGTGCCCCTTCCCCGTAGTTCAACAATAGCAAACGAATTCACAATGGGGTTTGATGGGGTGAATCTGGATTGATTCCCGGGGTTTTAACTTGGGATTGATGTTGTGGGTTGAGGTGAGGGTTGGGCGGTACTGGGGAAGATGCGGGTTCCTTCGACTTCGCTCAGGATGACACTTCGGGTAAGGGTGGTGAAGGAACAACAGCAACAGCAGAAACAAATGCAGGTCCTTCGACTCCGCTGCGCTTCGCTCAGGATGACACTTTTTGGGGTGGGTGGCGAAGAACAACAGCAACGGCAGAAACAAATGCAGGTCCTTCGACTCCGCTCAGGATGACACTTCGGGTAAGGGTGGTGAAGGAACAACAGCAACAGCAGAAACAAATGCAGGTCCTTCGACTCCGCTGCGCTTCGCTCAGGATGACACTTTTTGGGTGAGCGAAGAACAACGGCAAAAGCAAAGACAAATGCGGGGGTCTCTCCACTGCGCAACAGACGATGAAACTGTCTGTTGCTCCGGTCGAGATGACGCAGCTTTGGGGCGGTCAAAAGGAGAGGCAAAGTCAAAGGCAAAGACCGAGGCAACGGCAACCCACCCGTTTTCCTGCCCAATTTATTTTTGGGCCGGGATCTTTGATTCGCCTGTTGGCGCGGAGACTCGTGGTGGGGCTTGTTCGCCTTCGAATGGTTTCACGTTCCAGATCTCTGTGGAGTACTCGCGGATTGCGCGGTCGGAGGAGAATTTGCCCATTCGCGCGGCGTTATAGATCGACATCTTCGCCCAATGTGCTGATCGAGGAAGGCTGCGCTGACTTTGTCCTGGCAGTCGACGTAGGACTGATAGTCGGCGAAGAGAAGGTAGGGGTCGCTGTTGAGCAGACCGTCGACGAGCGGACGGAAGAGATTGCGGTCGCCGCGTGAGAACTGGCCGGAGCAGATGCTGTCGATGACTTCGCGCAGCGCGGGGTTGGACTCGTAGATGCTGCGCGGGTGATAGCCGGCGGCCTTGGTGGCGGCGACCTCCGCGGCGGTGAGGCCGAAGAGGAAGAAGTTTTCGTGTCCGACGGCGTCGCGAATCTCGATGTTGGCGCCGTCGAGGGTGCCGATGGTGAGCGCGCCGTTCATGGCGAACTTCATGTTGCCGGTGCCGGAGGCCTCTTTGCCGGCGGTTGAGATCTGTTCGCTGAGATCGGCTGCGGGATAGACCAGCTGGCCGAAGGTGACGTTGTAGTCGGGGAGGAAGACTACGCTTGCATGCGGTGGTTGACCTCGGGGTCGTGATTGATGACCTCGGCGACGGAGCTGATGAGCTTGATGATCAGCTTGGCCATGAAGTATCCGGGCGCAGCTTTGCCGCCGAAGAGGAAGGTGCGCGGCGTGATGTCGAGGGTGGGATTGTTCTTGAGGCGGTGGTAGAGCGTGAGGATGTGGAGCACGTTGAGGTGCTGCCGCTTGTACTCGTGGATGCGCTTGACCTGCGCGTCGAACATGGAGCTGGGATCGACGGTGATGCCGGTCTTCTCGAGCGATGTATTTGGCGAGTCTTACCTTGACGTTGTATTGGACTCTTCTGCCACTCGGCGCGGAAGGCGGAGTCTTCGGCGTACTTTTCGAGTTGACGAAGCTGATCGAGGTCGCCGATCCAGCCATCGCCGATCTTGCTGGTCATGAGCGCGGACTGTTCGGGATTGCTGACGGCGAGCCAGCGGCGCGGAGTGACGCCGTTGGTGACGTTGATGAATTTCTCGGGCCAGAGCTCGTAGAAGTCGCGCAGCACGTCGGTCTTCGAGCAGTTCGGTGTGCAGTTCGGCGACGCCATTGATGTGCTGGCTGCCGATGCAGGCGAGGTGGGCCATGCGAACGTACTTCTCGCCGGACTCGTCGATGATGGACATGCGGGCGATGCGGGCTTCATCGTTGGGAAAGCGGTCGCGCACGAGGTCGAGGAAGCGTGCGTTGATCTCGTAGATGATCTCGAGGTGGCGGGGAAGCAGCGAACGCGAACATGGGCAGGGGCCAGCGTTCGAGAGCTTCGGGCAGGAGGGTGTGATTGGTGTAGTTGAAGGTGTGCGAGGTGATCTCCCAGGCCTTGTCCCAGCTCGAGGCCGTGGATGTCGATGCAGCAGGCGCATCAGTTCGGCGACGCCGATGGAGGGATGGGTGTCGTTGAGCTGGATGGCGCAGCTTTCGATGAAAGATCTCGATGGAGTGGCCGTAGAAGAGGTGGCGGCGGATCATGTCCTGCAGGGAGCAGGAGGTGAAGAAGTATTGCTGCTGCGAGACGAAGCTCTTTGCCCTGGATCTCTTCGTCGTTGGGATAGAGGACCTTGGAGATATTTTCGGCGAAGACTTTGGCGCCGACGGCCCCGTGTAGTCGCCGCTGTTGAATTGTCCGAAGTAGAAGGACTCGGTTGCTTCGGACCTCCAGAGACGAAGGGTGTTTGCGATGCCGGAGCGATATCCGAGGATGGGCGTGTCGTATGGGATTCCCTTGACGACGGTGTCGGGGATCCACTGGACCTTGTAGATGCCGAACTGATCGGTCCAGGATTGGGTGTGGCCGCCGTAGCCTACCTCGACACCGGCCTGCGGGCGGCGGATCTCCCAGGGATTGCCGTAGCGGAGCCAGTAGTCGGTGAGTTCGACCTGCCAGCCGTCATGAATCTCCTGGTGGAACATGCCGAACTCGTAGCGAATGCCGTAACCCATGGCAGGAATGCTGAGCGTCGCGAGCGAGTCGAGGTAACAGGCGGCGAGACGGCCGAGTCCGCCGTTGCCGAGGCCGGGCTCGCTCTCCTGCTGGATGAGGAGATCGAGGTCCAGATCGAGTTCGTCGGTCGCTTCGCGGATCTGATCCTTCAAGCCGAGGTTGAGGATGTTGTTGGCGAGATGAGGCCCCATCAGGAATTCGGCGGAGAAGTAGTAGACGGTGCGGACGTCGTACTTGATGTAGTCTTCCTTGGTTGTGAGCCACCGGGCGAGAATGCGGTCGCGCACGGTGTAGGCGAGCGCCATGAAGTGGTCTTTGTCGGTGGCGGCATCGGGCCACTTGCCGACGACGTAGAAGAGATTTTCGAGAATCGCTCGCTTGAGGGCGGGGACGGTGATGCCTGGTGCGGTCGTCGTCGGCGATAAAGATGTTTCCGTTGGAGATTGGGTCCTTCATGCGCGCCCTCGTCGTTTAGGGGTTGAGGTTGGCTCTGATGGATGATTCCTGATGGTTCCCAGCTTTGGAACGATGCTACGGGCGGTCGTGCGTTGGTGGCAAACTGACCGGGCGAAAATTCATGGAAAAAGAACAACTGCTGTGGCGGTTTGCAGTTTGAGGAAGGCAAGATGGCAACCCGCAGGTCCTTCGACTCCGCTGCGCTCGCTCAGGATGACACTCTTTAGTTTTGTGGAACTAATTAACAAAGACAACAGCAACAACAAAAGCGAAATGCGGGGGTCTCTCCGCTCCGCGGCTCACGATGAGGCCGTGAGCCGATTCGGTCGAGATGACGCCCTTTAGGGAGGTTAGTTTTTGAAGAAGTTTTTTAGGAGGAAGATTGCGTTGGCGGGGCGTTCGGCGAGGCGGCGCATGAAGTAGGGGTACCACTCGGGGCCGAAGGGGATGTAGACGCGGACGCCGTATCCCTCGGCGGCGAGGCGGCGCTGGAGGTCGCGGCGGACACCGTAGAGCATCTGGAACTCGAAGGCTCGCTGGTCGATTTTGTTTTCGCTGACGAAGTGGCGCATCTGGTCGACGATGACTTCGTCGTGGGTGGCGATGCCGCAGAAGACTCCGGTGTGGGTTTGGGGGTTGGAGTAGGTGGCGACGCGCTTCATTAGATTGACGTAGTTGGCGTCTACGTCGGCTTTGGCGGGGAAGGCTATGTCGGGGCCTTCTTTGTAGGCGCCTTTGCAGAGGCGGATGCGAATTCCCTGTTGGAGGAGGCGTTCGGTGTCGGTGGCGGTGCGGTAGAGGTAGGCCTGGAGGACGGTGCCGACGGCTCCGGGATATTGTCTGGCGAGGCGCTCGGTCATGGCGATGGTGGCTTCGGTGTAGGGGGAGCCTTCCATGTCGATGCGGACGAAGGAGTGGACGCGGTGGGCGTGGGCGACCATCTCGCCTGCTATGCGCTCGGTGAGGGCTGGGTCGAAGTCCATGCCGATCTGCGAGAGTTTGACGCTGACGTTGGCGTTGAGCTTGCGCGCTTCGATCGCGTCGAGAAGCTGGTGGTAGATGTCGGCGGATTTTTGCGCTTCGGCTTCGGTGGTGACGCTTTCGCCGAGGGAGTCGAGGGTGGCGGCGATGCCTTCTTTGTTGACGCGCGCGCAGACGGTGAGGACTTCTTCGACGGACATGCCGGCGACGAAGCGGCTGGACATCTTGCGGCCGATGGAGGAGCGCTCGGAGAAGGAACGCAGAGATTTGTTTTGTGAGAGAGCAATAAAGAACGAACGAAGCAAACGGAATTCCCCTTCAAACGCCGGATGGCGCCCTGACTATTGTTTCATGAGGGCGGGACGGGAGTCATTTTGCCGGGCAGTTTGGTAAAACGTACCTCAGCGGCTAAAGCCGCCTTCTCAACACAGACGTTTTTGGCACGGCTAAAGCCGTGCCCTTAAGCAATACAAATCACGGATCGGTTCGCGTCCCCGTTCAATTGAGCGGGGTTGCGTTGCTTTGATTGAGGGCCAGGGCGTTTGGTCCGGATTTTAGTTGTATGGGCTGGCCCCACACGAGGCCTTGATTGTTGAAGCGGGTTGAGATCATCAGGTAGTAGGTGCCGGGGGGAACGCCGGGGAGGGTTCCGGTGCCGTTGGCGTCGGCGCGGACGGCTGAGATGGCGCTGGCTTTGACGGCGTCGTTTACCTTCTGGCAGTCGGGGGTTTTGTTCATGCAGGCGGTGCCTACGTATTTGTAGGGGGACGTTCCTGGAGGGACGGTGACTCCGGCTTTTGCGACGATGTTGGCGTAGCTGTCGCGCAGAATGATGTAGGGACGGCCGGCTAGCGGGTTGGGAGCGCCGGGTTGGGCGGGAAATCCGGAGGTGAGGGATAGAGTGGCGTTGCCGAGGGTGGCTCCGGGGACGGAGAGCGTGCCTCCGTTGTTGTATGCGGCTGTGCCGGGAGTGGCTGCGGGAGTCGCTGGGGGAGTCGTTGCCGGATTTCCGGCTGGGGACGTTGCTGCGGACGCGACCATGGTTGCAGCGGTGCCGCCGCCTGATGGGATGGTTTTGCTGGGAGCGAGAACGGCGAGGTTGCAGGTCTGCTCCATTGGGGCGAAGGTGAAGTCGTCGTTGTTGTCCTGGCCGGTGACGATTCGTCCGTGGACCTGGTAGGGGCCGGTGGCGCCGGGATCGAGCGAGCCGTCGGATTTGAAGGCGAGAGTGAGGGGATGGTCGGGCGCGTCGATTTTGATGGCGGCGCCGGTTGCGCCTGGCTCGACGGTGTAGGGATAGGCGCGGGCGGCGTCGGGGCCGCAGCCGAGGATCACGGACTCGGGGAAGAATTGGACGCTGAAGCCAGCGGAGTCTGCGTAGATGCCTTTCATGCGAATGCCGGGAGGTGTCGGTGCACCTTTGTCACCGCCGAGCATGTTTTTGAGGAGGTCGGTCTGCATGGTCTGGACGCCGACGGTTGCGCCCTTGGTGGAGAGGTTAATGGCGGAGCAGGTGGCGCGCTTGGGGGCGAAGTTGGTGTAGCCGGGTGTGGATGCGCCGGCGACATTCGTGGTGGTGGTGTGGGTCGTGGCGGCGTCGTATTGACCGTTGCCCTGGTAGGTAAGTTGGGATTGGCCGTACATGCCGGCCTGGCTCTGACTGACGGTCTCGTGGGTGGTGGTCTGGGAGGTTTCGGTGTGGCCGGGGGAGGAGGTGCCAGGGGTGTAGCCGGCGGCGACTACGCCGTCGATGGTGACGGGGCCGGGCGGTCCGGTGATGGTGTTATCGGCGCGGAAGGTGAGGACGAGAGGCCGGGGGGTGGTGTTGATGGTGAGGACAGCGCGGCCGCTTTTGAAGTCGAGGGAGTAGGCCTCTTGATTGGGCGAGAGGAAGGAGCAGTTGACGAGGACGCCACCGTCGATGAAATCAAGGCGCCAGTTGCCGGGGCCGACGAAGACTCCGGCCATGGTGGGGCCGGATGCGGGGCCGTCTTTGATCAAGCCTGGAGCGACCTGAGATGCGACCGAGTTGAGCATCTGGCCGAAGGCGCCCAACAGCTGATTGCCGGTGCAACTGGCTGGAAGTCTGCCGGAGCTGACGCAGCGGCGCATCTCTCGTTCTTCGGCGTTCTTCGGGAGGTGCGATTGGGCCGGTGGCGCCGGGTTGGCCGTTGGGATTGGGCTGAGGAGCGGCCATCTGCTGATTGGCCTTCGCTACGTTGGCGTTGTAGGTGTCCTGCTGCTTCTTCTGGAAGGCTTGTGCGGCGGCGATCTGCTTTGCAGAGGGTTGGGTGCAGGTTGGGAAGAGCTTTTTCAATGTGCCGCGGGTCTCGGTGGTGTATTTCATCAGGCCGTTGGGTAGGACTTGGTCGGGATGGCCGACCATGCAGGTGGAGGTGTCGGAGGTGTCGCGCATGTTGCAGTTCTCGATGAACATGCGCTCGCCGTTGCAGACGTAGGGGACGCCCGGCAGGAGCAGGTCTTTGTCCTGCGCGGCGGCGAGTGTGGTGGCGAGGACGGCGAGTAGCGTGGTGACGGTCAGCTTCAGGTTGCGGCTGGCTGACGGACGGCGGCGGTTCGAAGAGGATGGGCCCATTTGATCCCCCTTGACTTCGAGGTGCGGGCGGACGATCGCCCTGCGGGCCTTGCCTGGGACCACGCGGAGACGCGGCTCAGACGTTGTTCTGGGAAGGAGATTCCATAGTAGAACGGTGCAGAGCGAAAGAACAAATGACACGATGGATTGGTAGTGGGCCAGTTTGGAGTGAATGGCTAAAGTTTTCGAAAGACGACTTTTCGGGCACCTGTCCGAATAGCCAGCTTTACAGACAAGTGGTTGTGTTAAGAAGATGCAACGATCAGCGCAGCTCAATAAGCGAGTTGGCCTGTCATAACTGACACCTAGTTCCTGTTGGCCGTGCCTCGATTACAACCACCACGGTAACGGGGCGGAGCAAGTGTCTGCTCTTCCGATCCGTTTTGGCAGGACAAAGTTTGTCTCCCTCAATTCCCAAGCGTCGAGCGACGACGACAAGAAGGTCGCGTTCGTTCCAGAATTATCCCAACAACTCGGAGCCTAAACGAACACGACTGTCTTGTTCTGGTAGACCAAGATGCGGTTTTCCAGATGCCAGCGCACTGCACGCGAGAGCACGATCTTCTCCAGGTCACGGCCTTTGTACAACATATCCTCAACCGTATCGCGATGGGAGACGCGCACCACGTCTTGCTCGATGATCGGCCCTTCATCCAGACCCGCGGTCACATAATGACTGGTGGCTCCGATCAACTTCACGCCGCGAGCAAATGCCTGATGATAGGGTTTCGCACCGACGAAAGCAGGAAGAAAAGAATGGTGAATGTTGATCATGCGTAACAGGAACTGCGCGACGAACTCCGGTCCCAGGATCTGCATATAGCGCGCGAGCACGATCAGATCCACTTCCTCCCCGAGTAGCTCAAGCATCTCCGTCTCGGACTCGTGCCTGTCGTTGGGATTGGTCAGTAGATGGAATGGGATTTGATAGAAGTCGGCTAGCCGCTTGGGAGTCGTGTGATTGCTGATTATTCTGACGATGTCACACTTCAGTTCACCTGTGTAATGCCGGTACAACAGGTCGGCAAGACAGTGGTCATAGGCGGAAACCAGGATGGCCATCTTAGGGCGGTATTCCGTCAATGCCAAGTGGTAGTTGATCAGGTAACGTTCGACCAGCGGCTTGAAGTAGTGCTCAAAATCGGAGATTGGGATATCGAACCCGTCCAGATCCCACTCAAGCCTCGACAGGAACAGGTCGCGGCTACTGTCCAGGTGGTCATCGCAGTGCAGGACGCTACCGTTGTGCGCAATCAGGAACTGGGAGATTGCCGCAACCACACCTTTGCGTGCGAAGCCACTGGGAGCGCTCAGAAGCAGGACGGCGGTGCTCATTTTCTCATTTTCCGCCAAATCACACTGCAAGGGAGCGGCTCGGGCAAACTCCAACGGCCGAATCGTCGCCAGTGAAGTTGAGCAGGCATTGTTCTGTCAGTTGGCGATAAATTGCCTGCGCTCATCGAGAACGGAACGCAGACACGCTGTGAAATCGTGTCTGATGCGAGTGGAAGATGGGTTACGAGGTACTACCTTGGTTTACTGGTCTATTCCTTTGGCATTCCGCCATCGTATGGGGGTTTGGCTTTACGACGGAGGAGTTGAATGAGTGTGGCGCGGGATGCGGGGATGATGGCGAGGAATGCGAGTGTTTCTAGCATGAACTTGAGGATGCGCATGGTTAGTTCCAAGTTGTTGGGGTTGGAGAGCACTTGGCCGAAGAGTCGGCACCTCGTACAAGTGGCTCAAGTAGCTGCCGGTTGCCCCGGAGTTCAAACTGGCCCACTACCGATGGATCCTAACACGCGATCACTTCGGGAGTGTCGATGGGAGGTTGAAGGTGCCTTCGGCGAGTTCGACGAAGTTTCTTTCTTCGCGGAGGATGCAGCGTTTGGTCTGGGCGAAGGCGAGGTTTTCGCGGGCTTCGGGGTCTTTGCGGAGGCGGGCTTTGTAGGCCTCGTAGGATGCGAGCGAATCGAAGGCGATGAGGGCCCAGCCGATGTCGTTGGTGCCCTCGTAGGGGAGGAAGTAGCCGATGAGATGGCCTCCGAGGCGGGGGATGATGCTGCCCCAGGTTTCGGCGTAGTGCTGGAAGGCTTCGCGTTGGAAGGGGTCGATCTGATAGCGGATCAGGCAGGCGATGGTCATGGACTGGCTCCTGTTGGGGGTCTGCGCATGGATTGGGCTCGGGAGGGCGAGCGCGGCGGTGGTGGCGGCGATGGTCCCGATGGCTTCTCGGCGGGTGAGAGGCATGGTGGGAGGATACCGGATCAGACCGCAGGTTCCTTCGACTACGCTCAGTCGCAGGTCCGCGAACTCCCGTTCGACTGCGCTCAGGGTCAGGATGACACTTTTTGCTTGTTGGGTTGGATAGAGGAAGAACCGGCAACGGCAAAGGCAAAAACAAATGCGGGGGTCTCTCCACTGCGCAACAGACGATGAAACTGTCTGTTTCTCCGGTCGAGATGACGCAGTTTTTGGTGACGGTTACTGATCTTCTTACCGAATTGGCTATATTACCGAATTGGCTGCTTACCGAATGCTGCTTAGCGGATGGCTGCTTAGCGGATGGCTTTGGCTGCGGCTTTGATGGGGGCTTTGACGGTGGGTTCGACCGGCGGGGTGACCATTGTGCTGGTGTCCTTGATGGCGGCGATGGCTTCGTCGTAGCGTCCGCGGATGGAGTTGGAGCGGATGCGGGCCATGTCTTCGAGCATCTTCATGCCGTCCTTGAGGTAGGACATGCGGGAGCGCTCGTCGTGTCCCCAGGTGACGGGGACTTCGCGGACGACGTACTTGAGCTTGCGGGCGATGAAGAGAATCTCGGGATCGAAGCCCCAGCGCTCGATGGTCTGGAGGCGGAAGACGACCTGGGCGGCAGAGCGCTTGAAGGCCTTGAAGCCGCACTGCGTGTCCTTGTAAGGCAGGCCCATGATGGTGCGCGTGACCCAGTTGAAGCAGCGGCCGAAGAACTGGCGGTAGAGCGGCTGGTGAATGGTCTGGCGGGTGCGGTCCATCCAACGCGAACCAATGGCGACGTCAGCGCCGTAGTCGAGGGCGGCGAGGAGACGCTCGGCCTCTTCCATGGGTGCGGAGAGATCGGCGTCTGTGAACATGACGACATCGCCGGCGGCCTGGAGGAGACCGTTGCGGACGGAGTAGCCCTTGCCCTTGTTGCCAGGATTCTGAATGAGATGAAGGCGGGGATGGGTAGCCATCCAACGCTGCACGATGGCGGCGGTGTCGTCCTTCGAGCCGTCGTCGACGACGAGGACTTCGGCGTCCCAGCCACGTTCATCGATGCAGGAGAGTACCCGGTCGAGAGCATCCTCGATGCGTGCGCTTTCGTTGTATGCGGGAATAACGATGCTTAGGTGTGGATGCCCCATGACGGATTACAGACCCCTTCTTACAAGCTTCTCAGTCTTTTGTGGGTGCTTTTGGGAGGGCTCTCTCTTGACTAATGATAGCTAAGTATTGGACGTATCTGGCGGGTTTTTTGTCTCTTTTTTTTCGCCGTTTGGTTGATTTTGGCAGGCAAGTTCGCCGAAATTCACTTCCTGTGGCTGCAATCTTCAGCATCTGGCGCGCTCCCTTGGCCTGAGAGCGCCTGCTAAACTCCAAAACATGCCGGAAGACTACGGAACACCTGCGCCACCGCCTCCGCCTCCACCACCCGCACCCCGCACCAGCCGCGATGCCTTACGGACAGATTCCGCCTTATGGATTACCTTATGGGGCCCCTGCCGGTTACTACGGGATGATGCCGCCGCGACGGCGGTCGCCGTGGTTTTACGTTGCGGTGATTGGGGGTTCGCTGGCAGCGGTGTTCTCTACTGGTGATGGGGATGGCGTGGAGCGCGGCGCGGGCGATCGGCGGCGGAGGCAGCACCGACGGCTTCGGGCTGGATGGGAACAGGATTGCGGTGGTCGATGTGACGGGAGTGATTCTGTCGCCGGAGACGGTGAGCGGGCAGCTGCGGAAGTTTGGCGACGATGATTCGGTGAAGGCGATTCTGTTGCACATCAACTCGCCGGGCGGGGATGCAGCGGCTTCGCAGGAGCTCTACCACGAGGTGCTGCGCGTGCGGCAGGAGAAGCATAAGAAGGTGGTCGCTTCAATCGAGTCGGTGGGAGCTTCGGGCGCGTACTACATAGCGAGCGCATGCGACACGATCTATGCGAATAACGCTTCGGTCGTGGGGTCGATTGGCGTGATTATGGAGTGGACCAACTACGGCGATCTGATGCGGTGGGCGAAATTGAAGAGTGTGGCCATCCATGCAGGCGAGCTGAAGGATGCAGGCGATCCGAGCCGGGATCTGACGCCGAAGGAAGAGGCTTACTTTCAGTCTCTGGTGGACAACATGTATGGGCAGTTTGTGCATGATGTCGCGGAGGGGCGGCATACCTCGGACGACAAGATTCGGCCACTGGCAACGGGGCAGGTCTGGACCGGACAGCAGGCGCTTCCGCTGGGCCTGATCGACAAGGCGGGAGGCTACCGGGTGGCGCTGATGGACACGGCGAAGGCTGTGGGAATCCACGGGGAACCAAACGTGGTACGTGCCGCGAAGCCGAAAAAAGGGCTGCTTGGCGCTCTGACGGGAGATGCGGACGACCTGTTTCCTAATCCGGGCCAACTGCTGAACCGTGCTCCGGGTTTCTATTTTCTCTGGAAGTAAGGCGCGGTCTTTCAGCAGTTAGCGTGGGCGGATTTGGAGAGGCGGAATTTGGAGGGTGGGGACGACTCCGGATACGTGCTGGTCCGGCCAAATGCGTGATTTTCGTCTCATGAAATTGATTTTTCTTCTCACGGAATTGATGTTGATGCGCTAGAAACATCACCAGACCGCTAACTTAATGCGCGGTCATCCCGTCTATAATCAACAAGAAGACAGATTTCGGTGCCGAACCCCAACTAGCCCTCCCAAGCAGGAAAGGACACCCATATGACTAAAGCCGACCTCGTAGAGCAAGTGACCGCAATAGGCGACCTGACCCGTCGCGACGGTGAGGTCATCGTCGACACGCTTTTTGATGCTGTGATTGGTGCCCTCAAATCCGGGGACAAGATCGAGATTCGTGGATTTGGCAGCTTCCGGACACGGCAGCGCAACGCCAGGACAGGGCGCAACCCAAAGACCGGAGCGAAGGTAGACGTTCCGGCAAAGCGGGTTCCGTTCTTCAAGCCTTCGAAGGAGTTGCGCGACTCGGTGAACCCGAACGGCGCGGTGAAGTCGAAGCCGCTGGCGAAGAAGGGCGAGCACGACGTCGACCCGCACCATCCTCCGGCGATGTAACGGAATGAGTTACAGACAATGAGCGAGCAGAGGCTTCGGCTTCTGCTCGCTTTTTTGCGGTTGGGGATTATTCGGTGACGCCCTCGAGGACGATGGGGGAGACGGGCTCGGAGCCGAGGACGCCTTCCCATTTCGCGACGATGACGCTGGCAAGACAGTTGCCGGCGACGTTGATGGCGGTGCGGCCCATGTCGGCAACGGCGTCGATGCCAAGGATGACGAAGATAGGTTCGGTGGGCAGATGGAAGGTGGCGGCGGTGGCGAAGAGCAGGACGAGTGCTGAACGTGGGACGCCGGCGAAGCCTTTGCTGGTGACCATGAGGGTCAACAACATGAGGGTTTGTTCTCCAACTGACAGATGGATGCCGGCGGCTTGCGCGACGAAGATGCTGGCGACGGCGAGGTAGAGGGTTGAGCCGGTGGAGTTGAAACTGTAGCCGGCGGGGATGACGAAGGCGACTATGCGACGCGGAACGCCGAAGGCCTCCATGGACTCCATTGCGCTGGGTAAGGCGGCTTCGCTGGAGGAGGTGGCGAAGGCGATGGTGGTGGGCTCGGCTACTGCTGACAGAAAACGACGCAGCGGGACGCGGAAGAGCATCGCGGAGGGGAGAAGCACAAGCAAGGTGAAGACGATCAGCGCGACATAGAGCGTCAACAATAGTTTGCCGAGATTGAAGAGAACGCCGATGCCCATTTGACCGACGGTAAAAGCCATTGCCGCGCCGACACCTACGGGGGCGAAGTACATGACGAGGTTGGTGAACTTGAACATGACTTCGCTGAGGGTGGAGAACCAGTTCACCATCGGGGTGCGTCTCTCGCGGGGAAGGCAGGCGAGGGCGATTCCAAAGAAGATGGCGAAGACGGCGATCTGGAGGATTTGGCCGTCCGCGATGGACTTGGCGATGTTTTCAGGGAAGCTGTGGGTGACGAAGTCCTGCCAATGAGTGGCGGCGGGGGCGGCGATGGCCTCGGTGGCGTTGGAAGAGGTGGAGAGTGTGAGACCGACGCCAGCGTGGCTGAAGTTAATAGCGATGAGGCCGATGACTAAGGCGAGGGTCGTGGCGACCTCGAAAAAGATGAGGCTCTTGATGCCCATGCGGCCGACGCTCTTGAGGTCGCCGTGACCGGCGATTCCGACGATGAGCGTGGAGAGAATGAGCGGAGCAACGATCGTCTTGATGAGTCGGAGAAAGATGTCGCTGAAGAAGCGGAGGTTGACGGCGACTGTAGGTGCGTCGAAGCCGAGTTCGGCGCCGGCGACCATGGCGACGAAGATCCACGCTGTGAGAGAGCGGCGCTGTAGGGCGAACCCTGCGAGGAGGAGGATCGCGATGCAGCGAAAGGCGATTCCGGCGTTGTGAGGTGCGGCTCCATGAATCAGGCCGAGTGCGATTCCCGCGGTGAGGAAAACCAGCCCAGCAAGCAACAATATTCGTTCGAGTTTCGTCTTATTCATCAAGTGCGAAGGATATCAGTCTTCAACGCGAACAACCCATCCGGCACGCCAACTCCAAGCGCTGATAGCATTATTTCCATGGCCCGATACTTTGTGTTTCGTCTGTTTTTCTGCGCGCTTGCTGGCTCCCTGGTTCTTCCGCTGGCTGCCCAGACGAGCCCGGGAGGGGTCGCCCTGCGCCTGGAATCGATTCGCTGCCGCAATCCTCAAGCTCTGTTGTAAGCCCGCTGGTGCAGCCGACTCTGAGCCCCGGAGCTTTGTTGCTGCTGGAGCTGGACGGACGATTTGAAAAGGCTGTCGCTGCAGGCGGAGGCAAGGCCTTTGTGGAATGGCTTGCCGAAGATGCCGTGACATTGAATAACGGAAAGCCCGCGGTTCTGGGACGTGCAGCGATTGCCGCGCAGTCGCAATGGGACCCGAAGACCTACCAATTGACGTGGACAGCACAGGGCGCGCAGATGGGCCCATCGAACGATATGGGATTTACCTGGGGTCACTATGAAAGCCACTCGAAAGACAAGAATGGAGAAGCGGTGGTGACGTCCGGGCGGTACTTTACTGTTTGGAAAAAGATGCCGAATGGGACATGGAAAGTTGCACTGGACGCAGGTGCTGATGAGCCGTCCGCAGCAGGTGATTGCTGCGCTCTGCCAAAGCCGTAACTTATTGCTGCAACAAAAGTAGGAGTGCGCAAAGATTTGCACATCCCTACGATTGTAGTTGTCGAGATGAACTCTCTCATGGTCAAAGACGAAGCACTGCGGATCGAAGCTCTGGCCCAGTACGAGGTGGTCCAAGCTGCGCCGGATCCGGTGCTGGACGACCTGACAAAACTGGCGGCACAAATCTGCGAGACTCCGGTGGCGGCGGTTTCGTTTATCGGCGCGGATCGGATCTGGATTCGCTCGCGCGTGGGGATGGAGTCGACGGAGCTTTCTCTGGGCAGTCTTCCCTGCGAGACGACGATTCTGGGCGATACGGTGTACGAGCTTTCGGACGCGCGGCATGACCCGGACTACGCTCCGGATGGGATTTTGCTGGAAGGACGGACGTACCGGTTCTATGCCGGGGTTCCGCTGACGACGCCGACGGGAGTGAGTCTCGGCGCGCTGCTTGTGCTGGACAGGCCGGCGAGGATGTTGACGCAGGCGCAGAGTTCGGCGCTGAGTGTGTTGGGCCGGCAGGTGATGAACCGGCTGGAGTTCAACAGCCGCATTCACCAGATGGACCGCGCGGCGCGCTCGCGGCAGAGGGTTGAATCTGCGCTGACGGTCGAGCGCAACTTTGTCTCGGCGGTTCTGGACACGGTGGGCGCGCTGGTGGCGGTGTTCGATCCGGCGGGGCGAATTGTCCGGTTCAACCGCGCTTGCGAGATTGCTTCAGGGTACGACTTCGCCACGCTGGTGGGACGGTATGCGTGGGACAAGCTGATTCCGCGGCAGGAGATTCCGGAGGCAATCGAAGCGTTTGAACGCCTGCGCTCGGGACGCTTCCCTGCTACGTTCGAAAACCAATGGCTGAACCGCGACGGAACGCTGCGGCGCATCGCGTGGTCGGCAACGGCGCTGACGGATGCGCAGGGACAGGTGGCGTTCATCATTGCGACTGGCATCGACGTCACGATACAGCGCGCGGCGGAGGCCACGCTGCGTGAGAGCGAGGCGCGGTACCGGCAACTCGTCGAAGGCTCGCTGGGTTTGGTCTGCACGCACGATCTGCGCGGCAAGATTCTGACGATCAACACGCATGGTGCGGAGACGATTGGCCACACGGTTGACGACATGACGGGACACAACCTCGAGGAGTTCATCGTGCCGGAGCAGCGGGACGCAGTGCCCGCGTACTTGAAGAAGATTGGTGAGACGGGCGAGGCGCAGGGGATGCTGCATCTGTCGGACGCCGATGGCGAACTTCGCGTGGTGGCCTACCGGAACAAGCTGATTATGGTTCCGGGGCGCGCACCTTACGTGCTCGGATTCGGCGTAGACATCAGCGAGCAGGTGCGCGCGGAGGGCAAACTGCGCACGCTGACGAGCCAGTCGGATTCGATTCTGGCCTCGGTGGGCGATGGCATCTTCGGGATTGATCTTGAGGGCAGGGTGACATTCGTCAATGCGGCGGCGACGCAGATGCTGGGCTACAAGCAGGAGGAGATGCTGGGCCAGGTGATGCATAACCTCATCCACCACACGCGGGCCGATGGGGCGCCGTATGACTCGGCCGATTCGCCGATTCGCAAGAGCCTGACGAACTTCGATACGGTTCGCGTGTCGAACGAGGTCTTCTGGCGCAAGGATGGGGCGAGCTTCCCGGTGGAGTATGTGGCCCGGCCGCAGATTGATTCCGAGTCGCCGGAGTTGAATCAACTGACGCCGCTGGGCGTGGTAGTGGCGTTCCGGGATACGACGGAGCGGCGCGCTCTGGACCGGATGAAGGATGAATTCATCTCGACTGTCTCGCATGAGTTGCGGACTCCGCTGACTTCACTGCGCGGCGCGCTGGGATTGCTTGCAGGCGGGGCGCTGGTGAACCGGCCGGAGAAGACGCAGCAGATGCTGGAGATTGCGATCAGCAACTCGGACCGGCTGGTGCGGCTGGTGAACGACATTCTCGATCTCGAGCGCATCTCGAGCGGCAAAGCCGAGTTGCATTCGAGCATGTGCAGCGCCGAGGATCTGCTGCGACGCGCGGCTGGAGTGCAGCAGGCTCGCACGCCGCGCCCGAACATTCGGATCTTCTTCGCGGCGCATGGCGTGAACGTGTGGGCGGACTGCGACAGGATTTTGCAGACGCTGAATAACCTGCTGTCGAATGCGATCAAGTTTTCGCCGGCGGGCAGCGAGATTCATCTGACGGCACGCAATCTGGACGAGGGCGAGGCCATCATCGAGGTTCGCGATCAGGGCCGGGGCATTCCTGCTGACAAGCTGGAGCATATTTTCGACCGCTTCCAGCAGGGGGATGCCTCGGACTCGCGCGCATCCGGAGGGACGGGACTGGGGCTGGCGATCTGCAAGAGCATCCTGAACCAGCATGGTGGGCGCATCTGGGCGACGAGCGAAGAGGGTAAGGGGACGACATTCCACTTCACTCTGCCGACGAAGCCGACTACGAATCTGCGGTAGCGACTACTCCTCACCCTCGCGCAATTTTGCGATGACGGAGAAGTCTTCGAGCGTGGTGGTGTCGCCTTTGACTTCGCCGGTGGTCGCGAGTTCGCGAAGGAGGCGGCGCATGATCTTGCCGCTTCGCGTCTTGGGAAGGGCCTGGGTAAAGGTGAGGTCGTCTGGGCGGGCCAGCGCGCCGATCTCTTTGGCGACCCAGTGGCGGAGCTCCTGACGCAGCTCTTCGCTGGGTTCGTAGCCGAATTCGAGGGTGACGAAGACGGCGATGGCCTGGCCCTTCATCTCGTGCGGACGGCCTACGGCGGCGGCTTCGGCGACCTTGGGGTGGGCGACGAGGGCGGACTCGACCTCCATGGTGCCGAGTCGATGGCCGCTGACGTTGATGACGTCGTCGACGCGACCCATCAGCCAGTAGTAGCCGTCGGAGTCGCGGCGGGCGCCGTCACCGGTGAAGTAGCTGCCGGGAATCTCGCTCCAGTAGGTTTTTTCGTAGCGCTCCTGATCGCCATAGATGGTTCGCGCCATCGAGGGCCAGGGTTTGCGCATGACGAGGAGGCCGCCTTGCCCGTCTGGAACCGGCTCGCCCGATCTTGTAACTACTTCAGGCACAATTCCGAAGAAGGGCCTCGTTGCCGATCCGGGTTTGGTTGCAATTGCGCCGGGAAGAGGCGAGATCATGATGGCGCCGGTCTCGGTCTGCCAGAAGGTGTCGACGATGGGGCAGCGCTCTTTGCCGATCATGCGGTGATACCACATCCACGCCTCGGGATTGATGGGCTCGCCGACAGTGCCGAGCAGTCGCAGAGATGCCAGAGAGTGCTTCTCGACCCAGGAGTCGCCCCACTTGGTGAAGGCGCGGATGGCAGTGGGGGCGGTGTAGAAGACGGAGACTTTGTGGGTGTCGATGATCTTCCAGAAGCGGTCGTTTTCGGGCCAGTTTGGCGCGCCCTCGTACATCATGACGGTGGCTCCGTTCTGGAGCGGGCCGTAGACGACGTAGCTGTGGCCGGTGACCCAGCCGATGTCGGCGGTGCACCAGTAGATGTCGTCATCGCGGAGGTCGAAGACGTACTTGCTGGTCAGATAGGTCTGGACCGCGTAGCCGCCCGTGGTGTGGAGAAGGCCCTTCGGTTTGCCCGTCGTGCCGGAGGTGTAGAGAAGGTAGAGCGGGTCTTCGGCGTCCATCCACTCGGGCGGGCAGTCGGGGGCGGCCTTCTCCATGGCTTCGTGCCACCAGAGATCACGGCCGGGCTGCATGTTGACGGGCGAACCGGAGCGGCGGAAGACGACGACATTTTTTACGGTGGGGCATTTGGTGAGGGCTTCGTCGACTATGTCCTTCAATCGAACTTCGGAGCCGCGGCGGTAGCTGGTGTCCTGGGTGAGGACGGCGACGCAGGCGGAGTCGTTGACGCGGTCGGAGATGGCGTGCGCGGCGAAGCCTCCGAAGATGACGGAGTGGACGGCGCCGATGCGGGCGCAGGCGAGGAGCGCGATGGCGAGTTCAGGCGACATGCCCATGTAGATGGCGACGCGGTCTCCGCGGCGGATGCCGAGACCCTTGAGGACGTTGGCGAAGCGCTGCACCTGGGCGTGGAGGTCGCCATAGGTGAGTTTGCGGATTTCGCCGGGCTCGCCCTCCCAGAGTAGGGCGATTTTGTCGCGGCGGGCGCCGAGCGCGTGGCGGTCGACGCAGTTGTGGGAGAGATTTAACTTGCCATTAACAAACCACTTTGGTGTGGGCGGCTTCGCCTTCGGTGATCTTGGTCCAGGGAGCAAACCAGTCGAGCTCTTTCGCGGCTTCGGCCCAGAACTCTTCGGGGTGTTCGACACTGCGGCGATACATCGCCTCATACTCCGCAAGGCTCTTTATATGGGCATTTGCGGCAAATTCCGCCGGCGGAGGAAACAGCCGATTCTCTCGCAGAGTTGAATCCAGATTTACGTTGCTTTCCGCCGTCGACACGCACCAACCTCCGAGATTGAACTTCAGTAGTCGAAGGTACCCTATACAAACGCGGCTGGGCAACCGCAAGCAAAGACAAATAAGTGACACACAAACCGGTGTGCATCATGTATGGTGTTTCGCACATCTAGATAGTGCGTCTTGCTGCCGTCTTGGCGGTTTGTAAGACGCTTTTTGACTGAAGATTCCTCCCGAGGTTTCTACATGGCTCTTGCGTTTCTCGATCGTGACCGTTCGATTGCTCCTGAGGGATACAGCCGCTGGCTGGTCCCTCCCGCCGCCCTTGCCATCCATCTTTCGATTGGGCAGGTTTATGCGTTTTCGGTGTTCAAGAATCCGTTGCTGGCGCTTCACGGCGCCGACGGTTCTGCGTGGAACCTGAAAGAGGTCGGCTATATCTTCTCGATCGCCATTGCGTTTCTCGGCATCTCGGCTGCGCTGTTTGGGGCGTGGCTGGAGAGGGCCGGACCGCGGCGGGCGATGTTTTATTCGGCCTGCTGTTTTGGCATGGGCTTCGTCATCGCGTCGTTTGGGGCGAGCAGCCACCAGCTCTGGCTGATCTACCTGGGATATGGCGTGATTGGCGGCATCGGGCTGGGCTTGGGATATATCTCGCCGGTGTCGACGCTGATCAAGTGGTTCCCGGACAGGCCGGGCCTGGCGACTGGGCTGGCCATCATGGGTTTCGGCGGAGGCGCGATGATTGGCGGGCCGCTGGCGAACAACCTGATGGCTTACTTCAAAGGCCAGGGGCAACCGTCGATCCCCTTCACGATGATCACGATGGGCGTGCTGTACTTCCTGTTCATGATGTTCGGCGTCTTCACGATTCGCGTGCCGCGGGACGGATGGAAGCCAGCGGGATGGGTGCCTTCGACCAAGCACTCGGCGCTGATCTCCGACCACAACGTGGCGGTTCATGAGGCATGGAAGACGCCGCAGTTCTGGATGCTCTGGGTGATGCTGTTTGTGAACGTAACCGCGGGCATCGGCATTCTGGAGCAGGCTTCGCCAATGATTCAGGACCTGTTCAAAGGTTCCGTTGGGGCGACGGCCGCGGTCGGTTTTGTAGGACTGCTGAGCATCTTCAACATGGCCGGGCGGTTCTTCTGGGCTTCGACGTCAGACTTCATCGGACGCAAGGCGACATACTTCTGCTTCTTCTCGCTGGGCGCTGTTCTTTACTATGTTCTCCCGCTGACTCGTCAGGACAAGTTGAACTCGGTGCCGTTGTTTGTCGGAATTGCCGTAGTTCTGCTGTCGATGTATGGAGGCGGTTTTGCAACCATCCCCGCATATCTGAAGGACCTCTTCGGCGGTTACAACGTGTCGGCAATTCATGGACGGTTGCTTACAGCGTGGTCGGCGGCGGGAATCATCGGGCCGCTTATCGTTAACGGCATCCTCGACCACTATGTGGCGAACCACATGAACAAGGAAGACGCCTATCCGCTGATCCTGCATATTATGTCCGGGCTGTTGGTGGTGGGATTCTTTGCCAACCTGATGGTCCGTCCGGTAGCCGGGAAGTTTTGGCTGAAAGACAAAAACATCGTCGTGCCAGCTGGCGCAGCCCACTAGGAGTGAGCGTATGACCGATACAACTGCCGTCAAAAAGTCGTCGCCGCTGCTGATTGCCGCGGCATGGATCATCGTGATTGTTCCCACGGCGTGGGGGCTGAACTACACCGTGAAGAATGCGATGAAACTGTTCACCGCATCTGCTCCTGCGGTTGCTGCTCCGGCGAAGTAAGGCTACTGCAACAGCCTGATCGCGATGCTGGACATGGCCGTGACGCCGGTTCGCAGAGCAGACTCGGCCATTGGGGCGAAGACGCTGGAGTGGAGCGACGGCAGCGGTTCGCCGGAAGCGATCTTCGCCGGATCGACTGCGCCCAGCCAGAAGAGCACGGTCGGTATGGAGCGATCGTCGAGGCCAAACCTCCCAAAGTCTTCCGAGACCATCACCGGTTCGAGGTCCACGACATTCCCACTGCCTAACGCCGTCACTAACGTGCTTCCGAACCTTCGCCGTGAGGGCTGGGTTGTTGTAGGTGATGGACGTCAGACGAGACTGGACTACGTCGAGCGTCGGTTTGCGATCCGCAGGAACGCCGGCCACCAGGGCGATTCCGTCGGCGGTGCGTTGAATGTCGTCGAGAATGTTTTTGCGAACCTTCTCGTCGAGGAAGCGGACGGAGAGTCCCAGTTTCACTTCATCGGGGATGATGTTGGCCTGCGTGCCGCCGTTGATCATTCCCACGGTTACGACTGCCGGGTTCGTCGGCAGAGTCTGACGGCTGACGATGGTCTGGATTGCGAGGACGAACTGCGCTGCCATAACGATGGGGTCTTTGGTGGAGGCAGGCATGGCGCCGTGGCCGCCGACACCGCGGATGGTTACAAAGACGGTCGTCGCGCCGGCCATCGCCGGGCCTGAGGTGATTCCTACTTTGCCGGCAGCAAGACCGGCGTTGTCATGGAGGGCGATGGCGAAGTCGGGGCGGCCGAAGCGCTGGTAGAAGTTGTCGGAGAGCATCGCCCGTGCTCCTTCGCCTACCTCCTCGGCCGGTTGGCCGACGAGCATGAGGGTTCCGTGCCATCTGGCCTTCTCGGCCACCATCACGCGCGCCACGCCGACCATGTTGGTCATGTGGAGATCGTGTCCGCAGGCGTGCATCACGGAGACCTCCTGTCCGGCAGCATTTTTCATGTGGACTGTACTCGCATAGGGGAGGCCGGTCTTCTCTTCGACAGGAAGCGCGTCCATGTCGGTGCGGATGAGGAGGGTTGGGCCGGGGCCGTTCTTCAGGATTCCAACGACGCCGAAGGCGGGGGAGCCGTCTTCATATTTGCCGATGTGGTCGGTGACGGTGTAACCGGCTGCGTGGAGTTCGCCGGCCAGCCACGCCGAGGTCTTGGCTTCGAAGTGCGAGAGCTCCGGTGTGCGATGCAGTTGCTGGTACGTCGCGACCAGGCTGGGGAGTTGCTTATCGACCAGCGCCGGAACCTCCTGTGCTATTGCCGCCGAGGTTAATCCTGCCGTGATTCCACACACTGCTATCCACTGCCTTGCCTGCATTGCTCTCTCCGTTGACTGAAAGGATATCCACTGAACTGTACATGGATGGGCCTGTAGACTCCACTTATCGTGAATTATTGGCCCGCGATCATCGGCTTTTTCTTCGGCTTTGGCTTCGGCGTGGGGTGTGCGCTGGCGGTGATGTACTCCATCTACATGGGTGGATACCGGGCGGCAGTTCGGGATTCGCAGTTGCCGGTCGCGCCGGAGCGGTACCAAAAGGCACTGGAGAAGCTTCAACGCAGCGCAGAAAATTGAGGGGCCAGCCCAACCCCGCCGGAGAACCAAAGTAGACAACAGGCTAGCGAGACGCGAGCTCGGCCCTCATCTGCTTTACTTCGCGAGTCAGGGCCTCGATCGCCTGCATCAGGTTGGCTCGCTGCGCGTCGTCGCTCATGGACTTGATGCGCTCCATGTAGAAGTTGCCGTTGGGCTCGAGAACACACTTCTCGACCTCTTCGTAACGGTCGAAACCCTGTTTATGCAGGACAGAACGTAGTTCAATCTCGGTCAGCGCCTCTTTTTTCGCGGCGTTCCAGTCGACGACTCCGTGCCGAATCAACACGGTCTCGCTGCCTTCGAGGGCCTTATTGAGCTTCGGCAGACGAAAGAGCACGCGGGTCAGGAGCCAGTTGATCGTTAACAGCGAGAATGCCCCAATCACACCGCCGGAGACGGAGTTGTCGTCACCGATCATCGCATTCTGCACAGTGTTCGAGAGGCTGAGGAGCACGACAAGGTCGAAGGGATTCAACTGCGCCAGCTCGCGTTTTCCAAACAACCGCAGAAAGCCGATGAGGAAGAGATAGACGATCACTGGACGCAAAATCTTTTCGAGAACCGGCAGGGAAAGGTGAAACATGCTCTGAATCAAGACGGTCTCCTTGTATTACGCGTATCGCTGCTGGTGCCACTTCCATGCGCTGGCGATGATGGTGTCGAGTTCGGCGAATTGGGGCTTCCATCCGAGCTCGGCCTTAATCTTCTCGGAACTTGCGACCAGGACGGCAGGGTCGCCGGGGCGGCGGGGGCACTCTTCGACCGCGATGGGTCTTCCGGTGACGCGGCGCACAGAGTCGATGACCTCCAGCACCGTGAATCCCTGGCCGTTGCCGATGTTGTAGATCAGACGGCTGCGCGATTCGCTGAGGGCATCGAGGGCGAGCAGATGGGCATCCGCGAGGTCGCGCACATGAATATAGTCGCGGATGCATGTCCCGTCCTTCGTGGGATAGTCCTTGCCGAAGATCTTGATGTTCGCGCGTCGGCCGAGCGCCACGTCGAGAATAAGCGGAATGAGGTGCGACTCGGGCTCGTGGGCTTCGCCGTAGCCTTCAATCGCGCCGGCCACGTTGAAATAGCGCAGGCTCGCATATTGCAGGCCATGAATTTGATTCATCCAGCGGAGCATGTGCTCGACCAGAAGCTTGCTTTCGCCATAGGCATTCGTGGGCGCTAGCTTCGCGTCTTCGAGGATGGGGGTGGTCTCGGGTTCGCCGTAACAGGCTGCGGTGGAGCTGAAGACCAGCCGATTGTGCCCTGTCGCCAGCATGGCTTCGAGGAGCGTGAGTGTCGCAGCGGTGTTATTGCGGAAGTATATTTCAGGATGCTTCATGCTCTCGCCGGCCTCAATGAGAGCCGCAAAATGCATGACACCGTTGAAGGGCCCGGCGGCGAGGGTCTTCTCCAGGAGAGGCCGGTTGGCGACGTCTCCGTCGACAAAATCGGCGCCTGGGGCCAACGCTATCGGTTTACTGTGGCAAAGGTTGTCGTACACCGTCACAGCGTGGCCCTGCTCGAGCAAAAGACGCGTTAATGTGCCCCCGATATAGCCCGCGCCGCCAGTCACTAGAATCTTCATCAAACTCACACTCCTCAGTTCCTACTTGGATACCACAAAAGTACCAGTGTCAATCACTTACGCTTACGGCAATATACTTGCAGTAAGTGATGGGCAGAGTTCCGGCATGATCTAAAGCGACTCATTTGCACGGTACCTGCTATAACCTTTTCTCTTTTCGTCACGTGTCAGATTTACGACAAAACAACCTCCCAAACGTTTGTAGGTTCGAAAGAAATAAGGCTGGATCGATCCGGTTCGATCCGTACCAAGCTGCAGTAACGGTGCTCTCCGGAACGATTTGTTACCAAACCGGTTTCTGGCATCATCAGCGCCGGTTTCATTATCCCGCCTCTCGGACAGAGGCCCTACAAGGATTTTTTTATGGCTAAGCCGCTTCCGCTTCGCACCGATGATCCCAACCCGCAGAGCGTCCAGTTCGCACACTTCGGCGTCCTCAACGACGGCAGCCAAAGCAAGGGTTCTCTCCTCACCGCGGTCACGCTGAATATCCTGCTTGCGTTTTGCGCGATCGTGATCGGCGAGGCCGCAAAGAAGACCATCGACAAACATATCAAGCTCACCCACCTGGATGAGCCGATTCCGATGAAGAAGGAAGAACCGCCGCCACCGCCCAAGATTAAGATCAAGCTGCCGCCTCCGCCGCCGATTGCGAAGATCGAGCCGCCGAAGATCAAGATGCCCGACGTCAAGCTTCCTGACGTGCCCAAACCGCCAGAGATCAAGATGACCCAGCCGGTGCCGGTCGTTACTCCGGCTCCGCCCAAGATTGTTCAGCCCCCACCGGCTCCGAAGGTGGTCAGTCTCGCGCAGGCGATGCCGGCGTCGGTTCCGAATAACTCTCCCCATCCGACCGCGGTCGCTTTGGGTTCGACGACAAACCCCATCGCGGTATCGAACAAGCCGTCGACGACCGCCATCAACCTTGGCAACAAAGGCATGTCGGGCATGCCCGCATCGAATAACGGAGCGGGAGCGGCATCAACCGTTGTCAATCTTGGTTCCGGATCGCCCACGGGAACGAACATGAAAGGCAGCGGCCCGGTCGCTATCGCCGGCATCCCCCACGGCGTTGTAGGAGGAACTGGCCCGGTGAATGCCAAGGGCGTGAACCTCGGGCAGAACTCTCCGCCACCGATGCCGAAGCCGGCAGGCCCAACCACTGCCACGGCAAAGAGCGGACCCAAGGTTCTCTTCAAACCCAAGCCAGAGTACACCGCCGAGGCCAAACAGCTTCACATTGAAGGCAACGTCACGGTAAAGATTCGGGTCTCTTCTTCGGGCGCCGTTCAGGTCCTGGGAGTAATCAGTGACCTCGGCCATGGCCTCGGTGAATCCGCCGTGCGCGCGGTTGAGGCCACTCGCTTTCAACCCGCCACCGACGATTCGGGCCGTCCGATCGATTGGGAAGGCGTGGTTAACGTTCAATTTCAACTCGCTGGATAGGAAACAAATTTTTGTCTGGCAGTCGTTGCATGCACTAGCATCAAGTCCAAATAGAGGCAGCCCACAGGGTCGCCGCAGGAGCGGTACATCATGATTCTCGGGAAACAGTCCATAGCCGGTATGCTGCTGGCACTATCCGTCGCTACGATTCTCCCCGTTCAGGCTGAGGCAGGTCTCCTGCACAGCAAGAAGAAGAAGGACGATGACATGTCGACCACGCGTAAGCCGACTGCGGCGCAGAACGCGCTGATCGACAAGGCGATCGTCCGCGAAAAGGTCGTCGTCAAAACGGTGAAGGAACGGGCCCCACTGGTCGAAACCTACATTCAGAATATGAAGCCGGATCCAGTCCTGGGTCAGGTGCCGGAATCCGACCAACACTTCCTCGCGCGCGTCGAATTTAAGAACATCATTGGCGATGAGTCTTACGTTGTGAACAAAGACACCTCGCAGGGCAGTGGCAAAGTTGGCTTCTTCAAGCAATCGCTTTCCTACATCGGTGGTCTGGGCGGAAGCCTGCATCTGAACTTCCACGAATCGGGATTCGTGCAGATGCTGTTGATGGACTCAAACAGCTTCGACCGGCAGCACTATAACTTCGGTTATGTGCGTAACGACTTCCTCGGCAACACGCCGACGGCTGTCTTCGACGTAACCCCGTTGACCGGCAAGAAAGACTTCGGCCGCTTCTTTGGCCGCATCTGGATTGAGACCCGCAACGGCAACGTCGTTCGTTTCAACGGCGACTTCGCCGGAACGCAGGAGGACCAGAAGGAGTTTTACCACTTCGACAGCTGGCGCACCAACGTGCAGCCTGACCTCTGGCTGCCCACTTCCTTCTACGTTGAGGAGAGCGATCCGAAGAGCGTCTCGCGCACCCTCAAGTTCAAAGCGATTAATCACATCTGGGGTTATGTTCTGAAGGTTCCCCCGCCAGAGGCCGCCGACACCTCGATGGAGGTGGTGGGCGCGACTGACGTGAGCAACGATGCACAGGATGTCAGCCCTCTGGGAGCACAGCGCGCCTGGGTTCAGCAGGCCGAGGACAACGTCGTCGAACGGCTCTTCCAGGCCGGTTTGTTGGACGCGCCCAGCGAGTTCGACAAAACTTTGGAGGCGCTGGCAAACAATATCATCGCCTACAACAACATCACTCTCTCCAGGCCGATCCGCTGCCGTACGCTGCTGACCGAGCCCCTGGAATCGCTCGCCATCGGCAATACGATTGTCATCTCGAAGAGTCTTCTTGACACCACCGGCGTCGTCACGCAGGACGGCGCGCAGCAGATGGGAAATCTCAACGCGCTTCTGGCCTTCCAGATCGCGCACATCATCCTGGCGCACCGGCTCGACACCAAGTACGCCTTCAACGACCGCCTGCTCTTCCCCACCACCTCGGTCTTCAACCGCATTCCTATGCACCACACCGATGCTGACAATACGGCAGCAGCCAAGAAAGCCATCGAGCTATTGGGCGCCAAGGAGCTTGAAGGCGGACAGCAGTACTTCAGCCTCTACCTGCAGCAGCTGCAGCAACGCGTCAAGAACCTGAAGGCACTCAACGAGCCGATGATCGGCGACGGCCTGGTCAAGAGTGACGATGACCCTACCTTCTGGATGGCGGCAATGATGTCCAAGGGACCCAAGCTCGACATGAAGGACCTGAAGCAGCAGGCAGCGATGCCGTTGGCCAGCTTCCTGCGCTTCGATCCCTGGACCGATCAAGTGTTCGTGATGCACTCGGCGTTCGAACCGCTTCTGACGGCAGCCGACAAGATGCCGTTCGAGGTAGAGCCGGTGTACCTCAAGCTCAGCTACTATAAGGCGCCGGATGTCGCACCGGCAGCAGCGCCTGCAACGACCACTCCGAACCCACCGGCCGACAACGCTGCTGCTCCTGCTGCAGCGACGACGCCTCCCACGACTCCTCCACCTACGACACCACAACCGAACTAATGTTTCTAAGTGCGGCATTCTCACATACAGTGTGAGAATGCCGTTCCTCTGCCAAGGGCCAAATTTGAATGATCATGATTGAAGAGCAACACGGTCTTATTTTTTCCAAGGGGATCCCTAGTTGAAGCAGCATAAATTATTGGGCTGTTTCGCCTATGTCCTCGGCCTCGCAACCTTGTTACACGGTCAAGCTGTCCCAACCGCTTCGCGAGTCGGCTCCCTACAGGCAGGCATTGGGGGAGTGTTTACCAACCCCGATTACGGACAAAGCAATATCGAAGGCCTGACTTTCTGGGGCGACTTCGATTTCCTGTATCACTTTGGGGTGGAAGGCGAGATTCACTACTACGTCAGGACGCCGACCGATATCAGCGAGGACACCTACCTTGCGGGCCCACGCTTTATCTATCGTCATAAAAAGATCGACGGATATGCCAAGCTCATGTTTGGCCTCGGCCGCTTTGGAACGCAAGCCGGAAGCTTCGCCAATCCGGCGACCGGAAGTTACTTTGTGTATGCTCCGGCCGTGGGGCTGGACGTTCACGTAACCCGCCACATCAATATCCGGGCCATCGATCTGGAGATCCAGAAGTGGCCAGGCTTTGCTGCGCATGGCCTTTCGCCGTTAACAGGTTCAGCAGGTGTTAGTTACGTCTTCCACTAAAGGTGCATTGAAGGTTAGTTTGTTCACTGTCATCATCACTATGTCTAGAGTTTTTTTGAATCCGATTCAGCTCTTTAGGGGATTCCAGGTGCTTACGCGAATTGTCATTTTGGCCGGGTTACTAAGCGTGACGGGCGCTCTCCAGGCGCAATCCGAACCGACGGCCTCTCGGGTTGGCGATCTGAAGGTGGGCGGCGGCGTGTCATCCGCAGCCTCCGATTACGGCGGCCGATACAACGGCGGCGCCGCATATGTCAATTTGGACTTTCTGCCTCACATCGGCGTCGAAGGCGAGTTTCATTTCGTGAAGGATGCGAACGATCTTTACGAGAAGACTTATGAGGTCGGCGGCCGGTACTTTTTCCATCACCGCAGACTGAGCCCCTACGTGAAAGTGATGTATGGACGAGGCGTCTTCAACTTCCCCGCAGTGGCCGACGGATTCCGGCCCAACCTGGCGTACAACATCATGGCTGGCGGGGTAGGCACTGATTACATCGTCAAACCGTACTTGGTCGTTCGCGCCGACTGGGAGTATCAGAACTGGTTCGGCTTTCAGAACTCTTCCCTCTCCCCGAACATTCTTACTGTGGGCGCCGCTTACCGCTTCCCCGCCCGCCGCAAATAGACTTCGCAAGCAAGGAAGAGCCCCGGTCATCGCCGGGGCTCTTTCTTTTAAGTCTAACCACTCCTGGCTAGAAGTGATAGGCAATGCCAAGCGCCGGCGTCGAGATGACCTCGTAACGATTGGTATTGAAGACGTTGTTTGGAAGGCTGAAGTTCGGAGTCTTCACCAGGAAGCCGCGATATTCTACCCGGATGTCGAAGCTCGGGCTCAGCTCATACGCGACGCCGGCACCGAACAGTGCGCCAATGTTTGTATTCCGCTTCGCGTCGAGGTCCGATGTGCCAGCATCCTTCAATGGATTGAAGATTATCACGCCAGGGCCGGCCTCGATGAAGGGGTTGAAGTTCCGGAAGTTAAGGTTGAAGACATAAGCCCCGCTGATCTCCTGCTGGAGCGTGTGGATGCCGCCCTGCTTCTTTCCGAATACCTGGTAATACTGTGTGTTCTGCTGATATCCGTAGTTCAGTTCGAGTCCGCTTCGGGGGGTCAACAGGTAGCGATAGCTCGCCAGAAGGCCCAAAGTCATGCTCGTATTCTTCTGCACGCTGTTTCCTGTGATTTGAGGAGCAAACGAGGCGGTACCGCTTACGCTAACGTCCTGCCGGCTCTCCTGCGCATAACCGGCCGCTGCAGACAGCATCAGCGCACCAACCAACAACATCGTCTTCTTCATTCTTCGATGGATCCCTTCAATTTGTTCGCAACCCCTTCGCTGTCCCGCAGGCAACGCAATGGCAGGAGTTACGGAACACCGTAGTCTGTTTCTTCATTGTAACCGCACCGGTGCCCGAAGAAGGGTGAGCCACGCAAGAAGGCCGGAGGAATCGTCTTCCTCCGGCCCTTATCTTCCAATTTCTGCGATTCGAAGTTGAAGTTACGACTGTGGTGTTGTAGGAGGCGGTGGCGGAGGAGGAGGTCCTCCCGGGCCACCCTGCCGGTTCTGCATGCGCTCACGCATCTCGGCCTGCAGCGCGTCGTACTTGGTCTTCTGATCGTCGGTCAGCAGAGCGCGAATCTTTGCTTCAGACGCCTTGTGAATGTCCATCATCTTTGCCCGCTTATCGGGCCCGGCGATCGAGGTGTCTTCACGCACAGCCTGCCCCTGCTTCATCGTATCCTCATCGATGGCCTTCACCTGGGTCACCTGGTCGGGCGTCAGATTCAGCTTCTTGGTCAGAAACTCAACCTGGTTTCCTCTCATTCCCATTCCCCCGCCATGAGGCGGACCACCCGGGCCCTGCGGCGGTGGCGGTGGATCCTGTGCCAGCGCCGGCAGAACACCCAGCGTGGTCACGCCCAGTGCGAGAACAACTCCCCGCACGATCGAACTACGAAACATATTCATCTTCATCGGATTCTCACCCTCTTCTATTCATCTCGCCGGAGAGGTCGTCTCCGGTGGCCATTTCTACACCTACAGACGCACTCCTTTTTAAGAAGACTCCGATGAGAAAAGAAAATTGAGCGAATCGTCAGATTCCTCGCTCGGCCTGAAAACAGTAGGGATCGCCGTGCAGGGCCGCGTACGACTCCACCACCTTCAGAAACGAAAGCGCGGCGTGCGAAAGACTTGCCTGCCTTCTATACACGAGGCGCAGCTTGCGCTCGATCTGCAGCTCCGGCACCTGTACCCGAACCAGCACGCCGCTCTCGAGCTCCGGCCGAACGGTCAATCCCGGCACCAGCGCCACGCCGTTGCCCATCTGGACAAATCGCTTAATCGCCTCGAGCGAAGGGAGTTCCACTCCCATCTGCAGCGGAGTTTTGTGCCGTTTGAACGTCTGAATAACCTTCTGCCGCTGCGGCGATGGGATGTTATGCGCGATGAAGTTCTGCGCCCCCAACTGACGGATCGACACCTTCCCGGCCCCGGCCAGGGGATGCTTCGGATTCACCACAAACGCCAGTTCATCCCGGTACACCACGGTTGATTTCACCTGCGCGTCGTCCGGCCGGAACGACAGCACACCAAATTCCACCGAGTGCATCAACACCTCATCGGAGATGCGGCTGGCCAGCGTCCGCTGTACCGCCAGCTTAATCCGCGGATTCTGGCGCCTGAACTCGTCGAGCAGAGGCAACAGGTAAAGACAGGTGTACTCATTTGCGGCCAGATTCAGCTTGCCCCGGTGCAATTCCCGTAGTTCCGTCAGGGCTCCCGAGGCCTCATTTCGGAGATTCAATAACTTAGCCGCATACTCCCGCAGAACCTCGCCCGCGTCGGTCAGGGTGCCGTCGCGCGACGACCGCTCAAACAGCACTTCGCCCAGTTCGCCTTCGAGCTTTGCGATTGCCTGACTCACCGCTGGCTGAGTACGATGGAGGCGTGCCGCAGCGCGTGAAAAGCTCCGTTCCTCCGCTACCGCCAGAAACGTCTCCATCTGGACTAAGTCCAACATTCACCTCGCCCGGCACGCGATACATGCACCGAATACTGCAATTAGAATTTGTGATAACGCTGCCGACCATCATAAGCATGCATTATGATAAAGTCCAGATCGAAAGAGCCAGGTCCTATGTCCTCGTCTAATCAGATCGTCTTCTTCGACACCACCCTCCGCGACGGCGAACAGTCGCCGGGCTGCACCATGCACCACGACGAAAAGCTTCGCATGGCACACCAGCTTGCGAACCTCGGCGTCGACGTGCTCGAAGCCGGTTTCGCCATCGCGTCCGAGGGCGACTTCAACGCCGTTCGCGCCGTCGCTCGCGAAGTAAAAGGCACCCGAATCGCTTCGCTCGCCCGCTGTAAACGCGAGGACATCGAGGCCGCTGCCCGCGCCGTCGAACCCGCGCCCAGCAACCGCATCCACGTCTTCCTGGCCTCGTCCGACCTTCACCTCGAAGCCAAATTGAAGATCACCCGCGAGCAGGCGCTCGAGCAGGTCGCCGAATCCGTCCGGCTGGCCCGCAGCTTCGTCGACGACGTCGAGTTTTCGACCGAAGACGGCACTCGCACCGATCCCGAGTACCTCTTGAAGATGATCACCGTCGCGGTTCAGGCCGGCGCCGGCACCATCAACATTCCCGACACCGTCGGCTACACCACTCCCGGCGAGTACGAGGCCATCTTCCACATGGTCCAAGCACCGCGTGCCCGGCATCGACAACGTCATCCTTTCCACCCACTGCCACGACGACCTCGGCATGGCCGTCGCTAACTCGCTCGCCGGTATTCAAGGAGGCGCGCGCCAGGTGGAGTGCGCCATCAACGGCATCGGCGAACGCGCCGGAAACGCCGCGCTCGAAGAGATCGCCGCAGCCCTGATGGTTCGCCGCGACCAGTTCCCCTACACCAACAACATCAAGATGAACCAGCTTTATCCGACGAGCCAGCTTCTCAGCGAGTTCATCAGCTTCGGCTGCTCGCCCAACAAGGCCGTCGTCGGAGCCAACGCATTCGCACACGAGTCCGGCATTCATCAGCATGGCATGATGGCCAATCCGCTCACCTACGAGATCATGACGCCAGCCTCGGTCGGTGTCGTTGGCACGAACCTCGTCCTGGGCAAGCACAGCGGGCGCCGCGCGCTTGCCGATCGCCTCGAAAAACTAGGCCATCCGCTGACACGCACGCAGCTCGATGAGGTCTATCACCGCTTCACCGAGCTCGCCGACCGCAAGAAAAATATCTATGACCAGGATTTGCTCGGCTTGCTCCATCACGACAAGTCCACAGTCGTCACGCACTAGCCTTCCATCGAAGAGGAAAGAATCATGCGTCTCAAAATTGCAGTGCTGGCCGGCGACGGCATCGGCCCCGAAGTCACCCGCGAAGCCACTAACATCCTTCGTGCGGTTGCCGAGCTCGGCGGCCACGACTTCACCTTCGTCGAAGGCCTGATCGGCGGCATCGCCATCACCGAGACCGGTTCTCCACTTCCCACGGCCACGCTCGATGCGGCGCTCGAATGCGATGCGGTCCTGCTCGGCGCAGTCGGCGACAACAAATTCAATTCCCTGCCCCCGGACAAACGTCCCGAGGCAGGCCTGCTGCAGATTCGCCAGGCTCTCGGAGGGTTCGCCAATCTTCGTCCGTCCGTCGCGTATGCCGCGCTGGCTGACAGCTCTCCACTTCGCCCCGAGGTCACGAAAGACGCCGACATTCTCTTCGTCCGCGAATTGCTCGGCGGTCTCTACTTCGGCGCGCCGCGCTCCTGGAATAAGGAGACCGGCGAAGCCATCAACACCATGCGTTACACGAAGGCCGAAGTCGTCCGCGTCGCCCGCATCGCCTTTGAGCTCGCCGGCAAGCGCCGCAGCAAAGTCACCTCCGTCGACAAAGCGAACGTGCTCGAAGTCTCGCAGCTCTGGCGCGCCACCGTCACCGAAGTCGCAAAGGATTATCCCAACATCACGCTCGAACATCAGCTCGTCGACTCGATGGCGATGCACATCATGAACATCCCGCGCAACTTCGACGTCGTGCTGACCGAGAATCTCTTCGGCGACATCCTCTCCGACGAAGCGGGCGTCATCACCGGTTCGCTCGGCATGCTGCCCTCTGCAACCATCGGCGGCCAGGTCAATCTCTATGAGCCAGTTCATGGCAGCGCGCCGGACATCGCAGGAACCGGCAAAGCCAATCCGCTCGGGCGCGATTCTTACGGCAGCGATGGTGCTGCGGCACTCCGCGAACCTCGAACAAGACGCGAAGGCAGTCGAGCAAGCCGTCCACAAGGTCCTCGAAGCAGGCTATCGCACCGCCGATATCGCGCGCGGCCAGCAACCCGGACAGACGCCGGTCACCACGCAGGAGATGGGCAAGCTCGTCCACCAGGCCCTGTCCGAATCCATCGACCGTCGCCAGGCAATGCACGCCGTCTAATGAACATGAATCCAAGATTCAAGATGGCTTTGGCAAACCTTGCAGTCACCGTGGCGCTGATCTATCGATGGCTTCACGGCTCACCGCCGATGGCGCTCCTCATTACGGCGATCATCATGTTTCCGCTGGTCAATGGCCTGATATGGCTGAGTCAGAGAAACTTCAACCGACCAAGACACTATCGCTAAACGCAACTCCCATGACGCGCCGCGCCCTCCAACTCGCCGCCTCCTCATTGCTCATGGCAACGATGGCCTTGTCTGTGCGAATGTTCGCGCAGATGCCAACGCCCGGGCCGCCCCCGCCGCAAACTTCGTCACCTCAGGATCATAAAAACAAGAAGCCGCCAAAAGAAAACGTCGAGTGGCTCTGGCAATACGGTCCTCCGCCTGCCGAAGGCCGCGAAAACCAGCTCGTGCTCGACACCGCGCTTCCAGCCATTCCTCGCGCAGTTCCTCACCAGCGCCGCAGACCTTCTGGGGCAATCCGAAGACCGGCTACAAAACCCTCGCCGATACCGCGCTCGACTTCCTCTCGATGCCTGACAAAGTCCTCGCCGACGACAACCGTTATCTCTCCATCACCGGCTGCGTCTTCCGCTTCTGTCCTGCGCGCGGCCTGCTCTGGGTCGACCTCAACGGCCCGCATCCGCTCGTCGTCTTCAACGCCATCGACTGGATCAAAGACAGCAAAACACCCGACCAGCCCGGCGCCGAGTACACGCTCTGGGTATTTGCGAACCATCCCATCGACCCCGAGCACATTCCCGCCGCGCTCGTCCACAGCATCGCGCGCTGGACCGCGCATCCTCCTCAGGGCAACAAAGAAATTCAGCAGATTCGCAACGCCATTCTGGTCGATCCCGACGGTACGCCACACGACATTCCGCCGGCCAGCCTCGGCGCCAACACATTCACCCTCCCACCAACCGAGCAGAAGGCACAGCCATGACCGCACCACGCACACTCTTTGAAAAAGTCTGGAACCACCACATCGTCGCCGAACCCAAGGGCGAGCCGACAATCCTCTACATCGACCTGCATCTCGTCCACGAGGTCACCAGCCCGCAGGCCTTCGATGGCCTCCGCATGGCCGGCCGCAAGATTCGCCGCCCCGACCGCCACATCGCCACCGTCGACCACAACGTCCCCACCACCAGCGCGCAGGACCGACTCCACATCGTCGATCAGGTCTCCGCCGCACAGGTCAACGCTCTGCGCAACAACTGCGCCGAGTTTGGCGTCGAGTTCTTCGACGTGCAGGACGCCTCGCAGGGCATCGTCCACATGATCGGGCCCGAGCTGGGCGCGACCAAGCCCGGCATGACCATCGTCTGCGGCGACTCCCACACGTCGACCCACGGAGCCTTCGGCGCGCTCGCTTTCGGCATCGGCACCAGCGAGGTCGAGCACGTCATGGCCACGCAAACTCTGCCGCAATCCAAACCAAAGACCTTCCGCATCACCGTCGACGGCAACCTTCCCTTCGGCGTCACCGCAAAAGACATCATCCTCCACATCATCGGCCAGATCGGCACCGACGGCGCCACCGGGTACGCGGTCGAGTACGCCGGCTCGGCCATCCGCGCGCTCTCGATGGAAGGCCGCATGACCATCTGCAACATGAGCATCGAGGCCGGAGCCCGCGCCGGCATGATCGCTCCCGACGAGACCACCTACGCCTACCTCAAGGGCCGCCGCTTCTCGCCCAAAGGCGCGGCATGGGACGAAGCCGTCGCGCACTGGAAGACGCTCCCTACCGACGAAGGCGCAATCTTCGACCGCGAACTCCACATCGACGCCGCAACCATCACACCCACCGTCTCCTGGGGCACGTCGCCCGGCATGGTCACCTCGATCGAAGGCAAAGTTCCCTCCATCGACGACGCCAAAACCGAAGCCGACAAGAAATCCTACGCGCGCGCACTCGAATACATGGGCCTCAAACCCGGCACGCCGATCTCCGACATCAAGGTCGACGCGGTCTTCCTCGGCTCCTGCACCAACGCCCGCATCGAAGACCTCCGCGCCGCCGCAAAGGTCGTCAAAGGCCATCACATCGCTACGACTGTCCGCGCGATGGTCGTCCCCGGCTCACAGGCCGTCAAGCGTCAGGCCGAATCCGAAGGCCTCGACGCCGTCTTCAAGACCGCAGGCTTCGAGTGGCGCGAACCCGGTTGCAGCATGTGTCTCGGCATGAACCCCGACATCCTCGCCCCCGGCGAACGCTGCGCCTCCACCACAACCGCAACTTCGAAGGCCGCCAGGGCCGCGGAGGCCGCACTCACCTCGTCTCCCCCGAGATGGCCGCCGCCGCCGCCATCACCGGCCACTTCACCGACATCCGCAAATGGAAGCAGACGGAAGGAGCCTCACGCTAATGGAAGCCATCAACATCCTCACCTCGAAAGCCGCTCCGCTGCCGCTGCCCAACATCGACACCGACCAGATCATCCCCAAGCAGTTCCTCAAGCGCATCGAGCGCACCGGCTACGGCGAGTTTCTCTTCTACGACTGGCGCCGCATCCAGGAAGGCCCCGACGCCGGCCAGCCCAACCCTGAGTTCGTCCTCAACAAGCATCACCATCACGGCGCGAAGATCCTCATCGCCGAGAAAAACTTCGGCTGCGGCAGTTCGCGCGAACACGCCGCCTGGGCGATCCATCAGTACGGCTTCCGCGCCGTCATCGCACCCAGCTTCGCCGACATCTTCTTCTCGAACGCCGGAAAGAACGGCCTCATCCTCGCCGTCCTCACCGATGACGAGGTCGCAACCCTGCTCGACCGCTGCACCAAAGACCCCGAGCACAAGCTCACCATCAACCTCGAAGCCCAGACCGTCACCGACGACCTCGGCTTCAACGCACACTTCGACATCGACCCCTTCCGCAAATACTGCCTGCTGAACGGGCTCGACGACATCGGCCTGACCCTGCGTCAAGCCAACGCCATCGACCACTTCGAAAGCCACCACGACAAAGATTTCTGGTCCGCACCTAAGGCCGCCACCGCATGAATCGCATGTCTACCTTCGAAGAAACTCGCGCCAGCTATCGGCCCGACCGCATCACGACTCTGTTCGTTGGCGAATCCGCGCCGCATGGCGGAACGTTCTTCTACAACCAGGACAGCGGTCTTTTCCGCGAGATTCGCAAGGCGTTCCGAGGCAACGGACACTTCCTCGAAGACTTCAGGCGGAACGGCTTCTATCTCGATGACCTTGTCCTCGAACCCGTCAATCATCTCGCTAACAGAGACCGGCGCTCACTCTGCAAACAATCCATCGCGTCGTTCGTCGAGCGGTTGAAAGACTACAAGCCGAAGGCAATCGTGATCCTGCTGCACTCCATCAAGCCCATGGTCCTCGAAGCAATGCGCGAGGCCGGCATATCCTACGAACCCTACTGCACACCTTACCCCGGCTTCGGTAATCAGCCACGATTTCGCAAAACCATGGCCGAGATCATCCCCAATCTGCCTGTCGCATGCGGCAGCGCAATGGAAGGAATATCACTCTTGAGCAACGAACTCGATCCCGCAAAGAAGAACTCCGTAGTCCTCACCGAAGGCCCATCCCGCGCCGCCGCGCGCTCTTACTTCCGCAGCGTCGGCTTCAGCAAAGAAGACCTGCACAAGCCCATCATCGGCATCGCCAACACCTGGACCGAGGTCGGCCCCTGCAACTTCCACCTCCGCAAGGTCGCCGAGGCCGTCAAGCAAGGCGTTCGCGAAGCCGGCGGCACGCCGATGGAGTTCAACACCATCACCATCCACGACGGCATCACCATGGGCACGCAGGGCATGAAGGCGAGCCTGATTTCGCGCGAGGTCATCGCCGACTCCATCGAACTCGTCACTCGCGGAAACAGTCCTTCGACGGCCTCGTCTGCATCGCCGGATGCGACAAGAACATGCCCGCCGCCATCATGGCCCTCGCCCGCCTCGACATCCCCGGCCTGATGCTCTACGGCGGCAGCATCGCTCCCGGCTCGCTCAAGCAGCCCGACGGCACCACCAAGGAGATCACCATCCTTCAGCGTCTTCGAAGGCATGGGCTGCGCACGCCGCCGGAAAGATCACCGACCAGCAACTCGAAGACCTCGAAGCCTCCGCCTGTCCCGGCCCCGGAGCCTGCGGCGGCCAGTTCACCGCCAACACCATGGCGATGGCCGGCGAGTTCCTCGGCATCTCGCCCATGCACATCACGGGCGTCCCTGCCATGTCGCCCGAAAAGCACGAGGCCTCCCGCCAGGCTGGCCGCCTCGTCATGGACCTCGCCCGCGCTGGCCTCACGCCGCGCAAGATCATCAACCGCCAGTCCATCGACAACGCCATCGCCGCCGTCGCGGCCTCAGGCGGCAGCACCAACGCCGTCCTTCACCTCATCGCCATCGCGCGCGAGCTCGACATTCCGCTCTCGATGGAAGACTTCGACCGCATCTCCGAGCGCACGCCGTTCATCTGCGACCTCTCCCCCGGCGGCAAATACGCCGCGAAGGACTACCAGGACGCAGGCGGCTCCCGTGTTCTCGCCAAGCGCCTCATCGAGAAAGGCCTGCTCAAAGGCGACAGCATCACCGTCTCCGGCAAGACCCTCGCCGAAGAGGCCGCCCTCGCCGTCGAAACCCCCGGCCAGCCCGTCATCCACACCTGGGACAAAGCCCTCAAGCCCACCGGCGGCCTCGTCATCATGCGCGGCAACCTCGCCCCCGAGGGCGCCGTCATCAAGGTCGCCGGCCACGAGCGCATCTTTCATCAGGGGATCGCTCGGGTGTTTGAATCCGAGGACGACTGCCACGCCGCCGTCGAAGCCGGAAAGATCAACCCCAACGACGTCCTCGTCATCCGCTACGAAGGCCCACGCGGCGGCCCCGGCATGCGCGAGATGCTCGCCGTCACCGCAGCCATCAAAGGCATCCCGGCGCTCTCGGAAACCGTGGCCCTCCTCACCGACGGGCGCTTCTCTGGTGCCACCCGCGGCCTGATGGCCGGCCACGTCGCTCCCGAAGCCCAGCTCGGCGGCCCCATCGCCGCCGTCCACGAAGGCGACACTATCACCTTCGACATCCCCAACCGCAAACTAACCCTCAACGTCCCCGAAGCCGAGATCGCCAAACGCCTGGCCGCATGGAAGGCTCCCGAACCCCGCTTCAAACGCGGCGTCTTCGCAAAGTACGCCAACTCGGTCAGCAGTCCGCGAGTGAAGGAGCCATCATAACCTAGTATCCCCACCCTCGGTGAAAAGTCCTAAAGTATTCAAAGGAAATAACTTGAGCATCACTTCGATGCCAAAGTACGGATAACAAAGGGTCTCGCATTCGTAAAGTATTCATTGCTAAGGAGATAATCTCATCATGATATGTATTCGATACAAGCGTTCCAGGTAAGCTCTTCTATTTAGGCTTAAGTTTCTGCTTAAGGGCACGGCTTCAGCCGTAGCCGAACATCAACATAATCGGGCTTTAGCCCCTGGAGGTATGCACTCTTGACCGCACCAAGCCAATTCGAACGAAACGCTCCGGACATAGAAGCCGATATCGAGGTCTGTCCTGATCACTTATTTTTGAATCAGCGATGATTGGCGGCTGCGTGGTTGCGATGCATTCCTTGCGCCGCCAACTTTTCCACTTGCAAACCTTTCTAATCATCTGCGCGGGTGCGCTTCTTCTGTCGCAAATGTACTTCTCTTCAGAATTGGCTGCGAAAGCCCGTCAGACTCCAATCGCAAAGTCAATTACACAAGGCTCTAATGTCGCAGCAGGACTCGGGCTCTTGTTCTCATCTGGCAGATTGACGAAAGCTACTGGAAATAACGACCATGAACTAACACCTGCAATCAAAAAATCAACACCCCCAACTCACCGGAGCCGAAATCATCTGGGCCACCCTCGCCGGCGAAGGCGTGGACAAGGTCTTCGGCTACCCCGGCGGAGCCATCCTCCCCGCCTACGACGCCCTGCGCAAGTTCCCCATCCACCACATCCTCGTCCGCCACGAGCAGGGCGCCGCGCACATGGCCGACGGCTACGCCCGCGCCTCGGGCAAGGTCGGCGTCTGCATCGCCACCAGCGGCCCCGGCGCCACCAACCTCGTCACCGGCATCGCCACCGCCATGCTCGACAGCATCCCCATCGTGGCGATCACCGGCCAGGTCGGCAGCAAGGTCCTCGGGAGCGACGCGTTTCAAGAGATCGACATCACCGGCATCACCCTGCCCATCACCAAGCACAACTACCTCGTCACCCGCGCCGAGGACATCGCCCCCGCCATCCGCGAGGCGCTCCAGATCGCGAAGTCCGGCCGCCCCGGTCCCGTGCTCGTCGACATCACCAAAGACGCGCAACAAGCCACCGCCCCCTTCAACTTCGAAGCCGCCGCCCCCAAGCCCTACCGCCCGCATCCCATGCTGCGCGCCGAATCCTCTTCCATCCAGCAAGCCATCGAACTCATCAAGGCCGCAAAGAAGCCCGTCATCCTCGCCGGCCACGGCATCACGCACTCCGGCGCCGAAGCCCAGGTCCTCGCCTTCGCCGAACGCCAGCAGATCCCCGTCGCCAGCACGCTCCTCGGTCTCGGCGGAGTCCCCACGCATCACCCACTCTCCCTCGGCATGATGGGAATGCACGGCGAGTCCTGGGTCAACAACGCCATCCAGCAGGCCGACCTCCTCCTCGCCTTCGGGATGCGCTTCGACGACCGCGTCACCGGCAACCTCGCCCAACTACGCCCCCAACGCGAAGAAGATCCACATCGAGATCGACCCCTCCGAGATCAACAAAAACGTCCGCGTCGACGTAGCCCTCATCGGCGACCTCAAAGAGGTCCTCGAACTCCTCCTCCCGCTGCTCGACTCCGCGGGCTTCACGCTCGACCCCGACAACGGCACCATCAAATTCGGCGATGGCGTCGACGGCAAGCGCCCTCCGTCCGGCATTCCAAGTGTCCCGCGTCAAGGCGGAGGCTCAGCAGGCAACGTGCCACGCGCAACCACAGCATGGCTCCGCGAGATCAACGCCATGAAGGGCGACGCCGCCGTCCGCGACATCATCAACCTGCCCGACAACGGCCATCTCTACGCCGCGCACGTCATCAACGACATCTGGCGAGAGGCTCAATCCGCAGGAAGAGCGGACCAGACCATCATCGTCACCGACGTCGGCCAGCACCAGATGTGGGAGGCGCAGTACTACAAGCACGACACCCCGCGCTCGCTCATCACTTCAGGCGGTCTCGGTACCATGGGCTTCGCGCTGCCGGCAGCCATCGGCGCAAAGGTCGCCTGCCCGGAGAAAGACGTCTGGGTCATCGCCGGCGACGGCGGCTTCCAGATGACCGCCGCCGAGCTCTCCACCATCGTGCAGGAAAATCTCGCCATCAACATCGCCGTCATCAACAACGGCTTCCTCGGCATGGTTCGCCAGTGGCAGGAAGCCTTCTACGACAAGAACTACGCCGCCTCGCCCATCCTCTCCCCCGACTTCGTCCTGCTCGCCGCTGCCCACGGCATCGACGGCGCTACAGTCAACAAACGCCAGAATGTAATCCCCACAGTTACAAAAGCGCGCACCAGCGGCAAGCCCTTCCTGATCAACTTCCAGGTAGAAAAAGAAGACGGCGTCTACCCCATGATCGCCCCCGGCTCGGCGTTGCACGAGATGGTCCGCAGGCCGCAGAAAGACCCACTCCTCGAAACCGCGGAGGATGAATGATGCCGCAAACTTCACAAGAGCATCACCAATCTGGCCTTCCCATAGCCTCAAGAGCGCCAACGGCGCGTCCTATACCAGCCTGGGGCGTAGCCCCAGGTACAGGTACCGACAACGCACAAGGGCTGAAAGCCCGCCCTATCCATATCTCAATCCCACAAATACCGTTCGTCGAATTCCACTCCGTATTTCTTGAGAAATGCACGGAACTCATCCTGAAACGATTGCTTTCGGTGATGCATCTCCTGACCATCGATGTATTCGATCAGCGCACCCAAGTCCGCCGGCCCAACAGAGAAAGCGCCATACCCTCGTTGCCATGCGAACTTCGACAGTTCAGGCGATTGGGTCTTAAGCCACTTGGACGAGGAAGATTTGAGTTGTTCGACTATCTCCGCGACATTCTTTGTGCGCGACAAGCGAACTGCAAGATGAACGTGGTCCGCGACCCCGCCCGACGCGAAAGCATTCGCATTCGGCGTTGCGGGCAACAGTGGCAAGGTACGCGTAGAGCGCAGGGCGAATGGAAGGATTGAGAAAGTGGGCACGGTCTTTTGTGCTGAAGATCACATGAACCAAAACAAACGAGAGCGATTGCGGCATCGCGTCGATTATAGATCGGGCCTTCAGCCCTCCCACTCCACGGCTAATCGCACATGGGGCTTCGCCCCATGCTGGTATAAGGGCGCGCCTTTGGCGCTGTCACAATTCAGCTGATGACTACGTTGGTTTTTTGCCTGTTCGCTTCCCCAATCGCTCCCGCCCAATCCGCCCCACCCCTCCACATCCGCATCATCAACGCCCAAACCAACAAACCCATCACGAACGAAAAACTCAACGTAGCCCTCCGCGCCGAGCAGATCGGCTCCGTCGCCATGCCCACCGACAAAAACGGCATCATCCTCGTCGACACCGGCGACGCCACCACCATCCGCATCCTCTCCAACATGTACGCCGACTGCCGTCCGCGCGGCGAGCTCTACACCGACTACTCCATCGCCACCATCCGCAATACCGGCATCACCACCGGCAATCTCTGCAGCAGCGCCAGCCACACGCCGCGGCCCGGCGTTCTCGTCCTCTACGAAATTCCCAAAACCTATATCCCCCAGTATCGGATCCCCACCAAACAGCAATCTACCCCACTCCGACGAGAACCCTCACCAACCACAACCACCAACCTAACCAACTAATCACTGCAGGTACTCATGCTCCACACCTTCGTAGCCCTGGTCCAGGACAAGCCCGGCGTCCTCACGCGAGTCGCCTCGCTCTTCCGCCGTCTCAACATCAACATCGTCTCGCTCACCGTAGGCGAGTCCGAGCGCGACCGACGTCTCCCGCATGACCATCGTCTGCGAGGCGCCCGACCACGCCGCCCACCGCATCCGCGCCTCGCTCTACAAGCTCGAGATCACCGTCGACGTCGACGAGGTCGGCCGCAGCCGATGCCGTCATCCGCGAGCTCTGCCTCCTCAAGGTAGGCGCAGGCCCGTCGCATCCCCTCGGCCAGCACTCCCGCTCGCAGATCTTCGAGCTCGCCACAGTCTTCAAGGCCCGCGTCGTCGACCTCGCCCCCGAGTCCATCATGCTCGAGCTCACCGGCAGCTCCTCCAAGATCGAAGGCCTCATCCAGGTCATCACCGAGAGCGGCTACACCATCCTCGAGGTCTCCCGCACCGGCCGCATGGCCATGCGCCGCGGCCACCACACCAGCCGAGTCCTCAAAGCCCTCGGCACCTCCAACGGCGAATCACCACGAACCAAGCCTCCCGCAGCGCCCTGAACTCACCGACGGATCTGCCCGACCAGTTCACCGAGGACGAAACGCTAGTTACCGCTCATGCGCTGGAGAACCGCTATGAAGCACACTCAATCCCGCGCGCCAGTTTCTCACTCGCAGCGCAGCCACCATGGCTGCCGCATCCGCTGCGCCCCGACTCCCTCCTTCGCGGAAGACCAGCACCCCTGCCACCGCCTCTTCACCAGTTCGAATACGGCACAAGTCCAACTGCTTGAAGGCCCGCTCCTCGAGCAGTTCCATCACCAGCACAATCTCTATCTGAACCTCGACGACGACAGTCTCCTCAAACCATTCCGCCAGCTCACCGGCCAACCCGCGCCGGGCGAGGACATGGGCGGCTGGTACTCCCCTTCGCCCGACTTCGATCCGCCCAAAAACATGACCGGCTACGTCCCCGGTCACACCTTCGGGCAGTATCTCTCCGGCCTCTCGCGCGCTTATGCCGTAACTGGCGACCCGGCGACGCAGCAAAAGATTCATCGCCTCGTCCGCGGCTTTGCTCCAACCGCAGTCACCGGCTTCTATCGCGGCTACTGCCTCCCTGCCTACACCTTCGACAAGACCTGCTGCGGCCTCATCGACGCGCATCAGTTCGCGCACGATCCCGACGCTCTCGCCGTGCTCAACAAAGCCACCGACGCCGTCCTGCCGTGGCTCCCGCCCAAGGCGCTCAACCGCGCCGAGATGGCCGAGCGCCCGCACCCCAACATCGCCTATACCTGGGACGAGTCCTACACCCTGCCCGAGAACTTCTATCTCGCCTACAAACGCGGAGCGGGCCACGCGCTACCATCAGCTCGCCCAGCGATTCCTCCAGGACGACACCTACTTCAACCCGCTCGCCGCCGGCGAAAACGTCCTCCCCGGTCAGCACGCCTACAGCCACGTCAACGCGCTCTCGTCCGCCATGCAGGCATACTTCACCGACGGCAGCAAAAAACATCTCGAAGCCGCACGCAACGGCATGCGCTTCGTCCTGGAGCAGAGCTTCGCCACCGGCGGCTGGGGTCCGAACGAGAGCTTCCGCAAGCCCGGCACCAGCGAACTCGCCGACTCTCTCACCAAAACCCACAGCAGCTTCGAGACCCCCTGCGGCGTCTACGGCCACTTCAAAATCTCGCGCTACCTCATGCAGGCCACCGGAGAAAGCACCTATGGCGACAGCATGGAGGCGATCCTCCACAACACCATCCTCGGCGCGCGTCCTACTCGCCCCGATGGCATCACGCTTCTACTACTCCGACTACAACCATGACGCCGTCAAAAACCGACTACGAGCAAAAGTGGCCGTGCTGCTCAGGAACCTTCGCCCAGCTCACCGCCGACTACGGCATCAGCAGCTACTTGCGCTCCGCCAACGGCATCTTCGTCAATTTGTACGTTCCCTCACCCGTCTCCTGGCAGCAGGGCTCTGCCAAGGCCGTCCTCACCCAGCAAACCCAATACCCCACCGCCAACGAGTCCGCTCTCCATCTTCAACTCACCAGCAACGAGCGCTTTACCATCGCGCTCCGCATCCCGGCATGGGCCGGTCCCGCAACCCGTGTCACCATCAACGGCCGCAGCGCCGACCTTCACCCCGCTCCCGGCACATGGCTCCGCATCAACCGCACATGGCGCAACAACGACCGCATCGAGCTCTCCTTCGATATGCCTCTGCGACTGGTTCCTCTCGATAGCAACCACCCCAATCTTGTAGCCCTCATGCGCGGCCCCGTCACTCTTTTCGCCATCCTGCCCGCACCTGACACCCTCACCCAGAAATCCCTGCTCTCGGCACAGCGCGCCAGTACAGCTTCAAACGAATGGCTCGTCTCCACCACGGGAGAACCGATCCGCATGAAACCATTCACCGCTATCACCACGGAACGTTACCGGCTCTACCAACAGACTTAATGGTCACAGCGCAAACCATCACGGCCTTTCTCCAAACCAAAACGAAAGTAGATAATAGACACATGGCAAAGACTTATCACGACGCAGACGCAGACCTCTCTCTCATCCAGGCGAAAAAAGTCGCCATCATCGGCTACGGCTCACAGGGCCACGCCCACGCCCTCAACCTCAAGGACTCCGGCGTTGACGTCCGCGTAGGCCTCCGCCCCGACTCCCCCAACGCTGACCGAGCCCGCAAAGCCGGCCTCGTCGTCGACACCGTCGCCAACGTCTGCAAATGGGCCGACGTCATCATAAACCTCACCCCCGACCAGACCGCCGCCAAGGTCCACAAGGCCGAGGTCGAACCCAACCTCGCGCCCGGCAAGACCCTCATGTTTGCCCACGGCTTCAACATCCGCTTCGGCACGATTCTTCCGCCCGCAGGCGTCGACGTCTCCCTCGTCGCCCCCAAGGCCCCTGGCCACCGCGTACGCGAGGTCTTCACCGAAGGCGGCGGTGTCCCTGCTCTCGTTGCCGTCGAACAAAACGCCACCGGCAAAGCCCTCGAGCTCGCTCTCTCTTATGCCAAGGGAATCGGATGCACGCGCGCCGGAGTTCTCGAGACCACCTTCACCGAAGAAACAGAGACCGATCTCTTCGGCGAACAGGCCGTCCTCTGCGGAGGCACCGCCGCCCTCGTCAAAGCTGGCTTCGAGACCCTCACCGAGGCCGGCTACCAGCCCGAGCTAGCCTACTTCGAGGTTCTGCACGAGCTCAAGCTCATCGTCGACCTCATGTATCGCGGCGGCCTCGCTTACATGCGTCACTCCATCTCCGACACCGCCGAGTGGGGAGACTACATGGCCGGCCCGCGCATCGTCACCGCCGAAACCAAGAAGGCCATGAAGAAGCTGCTCGAAGAGATTCAGGACGGCTCCTTCGCCAAGAAGTTCATCGCCGAAAACGAGACCGGCCGCCACGAGTTCACGCGCATCCGCCAGCAGGAGGCCGCGCACCCCATCGAGCATGTCGGCGCCGGACTACGCAAGTCCATGCCCTTCCTTGACCCCGTCGTCGTCAAAGACGGCCAGGTCCAGAAGGCCTGATCTGCTCCATATCTGCTGAGAGAACTGAGGAGCACTTTGATTCTCAGTTTGTTCCTCACTCTCTCTGCGTCAGCCCAGACCCCGTCAGCCGCTCCCTCTGCCTCAAACAGCGCATGGGAGCGGCTCCACACTCCCATCGGCACACAGATCGCGAAGACCGACCCCGAGGGGCACCGCCGCCACTCCCTCGGCACCTACACCTTCCAATTCAGGCCCTAAATTCCAATTGGTCTATCACTTCGAAGGCGGATCCATGTCGGAAAAGTTCCAGTTTGCGCCTCCGGGATCGTCCGAATTTAAGTCCTACCTGGAATGGTCCGGAAAGCGTCAATAAAGCATCTATTCTGTGTCACCCGACTTTTCACAATTCGAACGGAACTCCTGTAACAATGGAGACGTAGATCAACTAAGCCAAGCCACGACCAAGCCCCTAAAGGAGCTCCCCCCAGATGGCCACCCTGAACAGCTACGAGAGTCTGCTCCCTGAGCAAGAGGTTGTCCCGGCAGATCAGCCGATCCTTGCCGGCCCGCCAGCCGAGCCCACACCCATCCCAGAAATTGTCGCTGCGCTCCGCACCGTCGCCCAGCTCGACGGCCTCACTGAGGAAGAGTACCTGTGGCTCGCGACGCACGGCACCGAGCGCGTCGGCCCCGACCGCGCCATTCTCTTTCGCGACAACGACCCGGCCCACAATATGAACTTCATCCTCCGCGGCGAGGTGCAGGTGCGCCGCCGTCATGCAGGCAACGTCGCGCTCTTCATCGGGCGCGCCGGCTCCATGACCGGCAAGCTTCCCTTCTCGCGTATGAAGAACTACGGCGGCGAAGGTTTTGCGGTCGGGCCCATCTGGTCGCTCGACATCCCCGATACCCTCTTTCCCGAGATGCTCACTGCCATCCCGTCGATGGCCCAGCGCAGTGTCGCGATTCTGCTTGACCGTGTTCGCGAGGTTACCCGTATCGAGCAGCAATCTGAAAAACTCAACGCGCTAGGAAAGCTCGCCGCCAACCTAAGCCACGAGCTCAACAATCCCGCCTCTGCCGCTCAGCGCTGCGCCGCCAGCCTCTTCGGCGAGCTGCGCGAGTACGGCGAGCAGAAATATCGCCTCGGCAACCTCTGTCTCACCGACCAGGAGATCGAGGGCTACCGCTCGTGGGTGCAGAACGCCCGCGCCCGCATGTCTGCTTACAATCACGCGGGGCCGCAAAGCCCGCTGGCTGCTACCGACCGCGAAGCAGAGATCGTCCGCTGGCTTACCGGCCACAACGTCCCCGAGCCCTGGAACATCGCGCCCGCGCTCTCGGAGACCAACCTGCCCCTCGACCTGCTCGACGAGCTTGCCACGGTCACGCGGCCCGAGGTCCTTCCTGTCGCCCTCGCCACCGTCTCGCGCTCCCTGCGCGTCGAGCGCCTCGCCGAGACCGTCGTCGACTCCACCGTGCGCATCTTCGATCTCATCAGTGCCATCAAGGACTACTCCTACATGGACCAGGCGCCCATCCAGGAGGTTGACCTCGCGCAATCGCTCGAAAACACGCTCGTCATGTTCAACTCACGCCTCAAGAACGTCCAGGTCGAGCTTGCCTTCGACCCGGATCTGCCGCCCATCAGCGCCTACGGCAGCGAGCTCAATCAGGTATGGACAGCCCTGATCGAAAACGCGCTCGAGAGCATGAACAACCTCGGCACCCTCCGCCTCACCACCAAGCTCAACGGCTCCATGGCTTTGGTGGAGGTCTGGGACGACGGCCCCGGAATCGACCCCAAGATCCGCTCCCGCATCTTCGAGCCGTTCTTTACCACCAAGGCTCCCGGGACGCGGCCTCGGTCTCGGGCTGGACACCGTCCAGCGGATCATCAACAAGCACTCCGGCTTCGTCACTGTCGATTCAAAGCCCGGCGCCACCTGCTTCCAGGTCCGTCTGCCGTTGGACCTCGCTCAAGCCTACTAAAACAGCAGCGGGAGAGGCCTCAGGCCTCTCCCGCTCTAAATCCTTCTCAACAAACGACCTTATTTCTTTACTTGATGATCTCAACGCCCCGCCAGAACGCCACATGGTGCTTCACATTGCGGGCCGCCGGCTTCGGATCGGGGTAATACCAAGCCGCATCGGGGTTTTCCTGACCGTCCACGATGATCGTGTAGTACCGGGCCTGTCCCTTCCACGGGCAACTGGAAGTTGTTGAGCTGGTTTTGAGAAACTCCCGCTTCACCGTCTCCTCAGGGAAGTAAAGATTTCCCTCGATTACCTCTGTTTTTTCACTTTCGGCCAGTGTTTGGCCATTCCAAACCGCCTTCGCCATAATCCACTACCTGCATTCTTTTCAATAAGTTACGGCTGGACCATCACCTCAACGGCCACAGCCGCGCGGATTCCAACCCTCAAGTCTATAACGTGAGTGTAACAGAAATGATGCAAAATTGGAAGGCCCTTAGCCGACGCCGCCGACAGCTAAGTCGTTCTAATACTTACTTCGCTGGCCCAAAGCTCTTCAGGAACATCTCATAGTAAGCCTTTGCCGCCGGGTACTTCGCGATCAGCTCCGCCGTCTTCCCCATAAACGGATTCCCGCTCGCCTTTTCCGTCTCCGCGTGGAAGTGGTGGAACTTCGCGTAGATCAGAATCCCCTCCGCGTTCGAATCCAGAAACAGGTCCGCGTCGAGCGCCCCGCGCAGCACCAGCGACGCCGCCATCTCCCAGAAGCTCAGCATCTGCCGCCAGCTTGGGTTGAACTCCGACTTCGTATCCCGCGAGACCGCCCGCAACTCCTCCAGCGTCTTTGGATTGAACTCGAAGACCATGAAGCGCCTCGCCTTGCGCATCGTCTCTTCGCGTCGAAGCTCATACAGCTTCAGTATCAGTTCCGCATCCGCTGCAGTTGCCATGTCTGCTCCTCGTCGTTCTTGATTAAGCTACGCTCTCCACCACAGCCCGGGTCTTCTCCGGATCGGGCCGTTCAAGTTCAGGCACCGCAGCCGGCGCCGCAATCTTCTTCTGATACGTGCACAGCGGAGTCGTCGGCTCCTCCTCAGGAGCTCCCTTCTTCTTGCGCCGCTTCGGCAGCGCCTCCCGGTTATTCGGACAAACCAGGTACGTCCCCTTGTCGTTCTTCACCTCAAGCAGGTAAGCGCTCTCGCACTTCGGACAGGTCTTGTCGATCAGCTTCAGATTCGAAGCAAAGTCGCACTTCGGATAGTTCACGCAGCCATAAAACACATCGCCGCGCTTCGTCTTGCGCACAGCAATGTCGCCGCCGTCCTTCGGGCACTTCACATCCAGCAGCTCCTGCTTGATGTACTTGCACTTCGGATAACCGCTGCAACTGATGAACTCGCCATACTGCCCATTGCGCAACAACAGCGGCTTGCCGCACTTCGGACACGCCTCGTCCAAGCTGCGTCGGCGGCTTCTGCTGCACCTTCTGATTCAGCTTGCGGATCGTCTTGCACGGCGGATCCTCGTTGTACCCCGGGCAAGCCATAAACGGCCCCCACGGCCCATTCCGCAGCACCATCGTGCGCCCGCAGTTGTCGCAAGCCTCTTCCTCCGGAGCCTCATCGGCCCCCGGAGCGCTCAGGTCAGGCTTCGCCGCAAAATTCTCCTTCGTAAAGTCGCAGCTGAACGCCTCGGCCGTCACTTTCTTGCCCTGCTCCATCGCCTCGCCGATCGCCGCCGTCAACTCCTTCGCGTCGTTCGTCTCCTTTGAATACTCGACGACATCCTCCGTCGTAGCCTTCACGATGATCGGGTAGCTCAGCGCCTTCGTAACCTTCTTCAGCGCCGTCTTCGGATCCTTCTTCCACGGTCCCGCCGCCACCGTCACCGGCTTCGCCTTCGAGAAGTTCGAGCACGAGTAGAAGCTGCCGAACTTGCCCCACTTCAGCACCAGCGGAGCGCCACAGTTATCGCAGACCTCCGTGGTCGACTCCTCCATCCGCTTGATGTCTTCCATCTGCTTCTCGGCGACGTGGAGCTCCTTCTCAAAGTGCCCGTAGAAGCCATTCAGCAGATCGGTCCACTTCTCATGCCCCTCTTCCACCGCGTCCAGTTCGCCCTCAAGCGTTGCCGTGTACGCCGTGTCGAAGATGTATGGAAAATTCTTCACCAGCAGCTTCGTCACGACGATGCCAATCTCCGTCGGCACAAACCGCGACTGGATCTTCTTCACATAGTCGCGATCCTGGATCGTATTAATGATGGAGGCATACGTCGAGGGCCGCCCGATTCCCTTCTCTTCAAGCGTCTTCACCAGGCTCGCTTCGTTGTAACGCGGCGGAGGCTGCGTGAACTTCTGCTGCGGATCCAGCTTCTCCAGCCGCAACGCCTCGCCATCGCTCAACTCCGGCAGCCGCCGATCGTCTTCTTCCTCTCCCTCCGGCAGAGTCCGAAGCAGCCTTCGCCTCCTGCTTCGCAGCCTCACGAGCCCGCTTGTCCTCTTCTTCAAACTTCAGATGGCCATCGAACTTCAGCACACTGCCGGTCGCGCGGAAGTCATAAGCCTGCTTCGCCTGCGCCACAATATCCACCGTCGTCTGATCGAAGACCGCCGGCGTCATCTGGCTCGACACAAACCGCTGCCAGATCAGCTTGTACAGCCGGAACTGCTCATCACTCAGATACTTCCGGATCGACTGCGGCGTATAGGCACACATTCGTCGGCCGAATCGCCTCGTGCGCGTCCTGCGCCTGCTCCTGCTTCTTGCCCGCATACTCATTCGGAGTCGCCGGAAGATATTGCGCGCCCAGCTTCCCGATAAACTCACGAGCCTCGGCAATCGCATCCGGGCTCACTCGTGTCGAGTCAGTACGCATATACGTAATCAGACCGACCGTACCCTCTTCGCCAATCTCCACGCCTTCGTACAGCCGCTGAGCCACGCCCATGGTCCGCCGGACATTGAATCCCAGCCGTCCCGAAGCATCCTGCTGCAGCTTGCTCGTCGTATAAGGAGCCTTCGGATTATTCCTCCGCTCCTTCTTCTCCACCGAGCGCACGCTCCACTTCGCGTTCCCCAGCTCGCCAACCGCCTCATCGACGGCCTCCTGGTCCGGCAGCGCGTTTGCAAGATAAAGCTCCTTGCCTTCCGCATCCGTTCCATTCGCCACCCGCGAAGGAACACCGTTCACGCCCACAAACCGCGCCGTAAAGCTCTGTTTATCCGCCGTCGGTTCCAGCAGAGCATCAATCGTCCAGTACTCCACCGGCTTGAAGTCGTTGATCTCCTGCTCGCGCTCCACAATCAGCCGCAGCGCAACCGTCTGCACACGCCCAGCCGATAACCCACGCCGCACCTTATCCCAAAGCAGCGGAGAAACCTGGTACCCCACCAACCGGTCCAGCACACGCCGCGTCTGCTGCGCGTCCACCAGATTCTCATCAATATCGCGAGCATGCAGAAACGCTGCCTGCACCGCCTTCTTCGTAATCTCGTTGAACGTAACCCGCCGAACCTTCGACTTGTCCTTCACCATCGGCAGCAGCTGCATCGAAAGATGCGCGGCAATCGCCTCGCCTTCGCGATCAGGGTCCGGCGCAAGATAGACCGTGTCCGCCTTCGCCGCCAGTTTCTTCAGCCGCTCCACAACTTTTTCCTTGCCCGGAGACACAATCAGCGTCGGCTCAAACGTCCGCTTCTTCAGCTCCACGCCAATGTCGTTCTTCGGCAGGTCCATAATGTGGCCAATTGAGGCCTCCACTATGTAGTCACTGCCGAGATATTTCCCGATCGTCTTCGCCTTCGCCGGCGACTCCACGATCACAAGTGATCTAGCCATTCTTTCCCTTCATGCTCCAGAACGCATCGCCAAAGCCAAACGTTCCATTTCTACCTTGCGTCCCTTGCGAACCTAACACGGTTTTCGCAAACGCGTCATCTTTCCGTAATCTCTCAACTGACGAAAACCGCTCCGGAAGGTCACATTCGCATCGCTTCGGCCCATGTAAAAATCCACAGGTCGAACCAGCCGTCAAATCAAACGACAGCCGCAAGTTACGCGAATCACTCCCGCCCGGTTCCCGCTGTTGAAATCAGCAGGGGTACCGCACTTCAAAATGCCCGCACATAATTTTTTCCGGGAAGCTGCCGCACCCGCCCCGCAAGCTCAAGTTCGAACAGAGCCGTAAAGATCTCCGCCGAACCCAAATCCGCCTCCAACTGCTCAATCAAATCGTCCAGTTGTATCGATTCGTCATGCCGCAGCTTGTCGAAGACGATCCGCTCATGCTCAGCGAGCGGCGTATCGTTAAATAGAGATGCGGTCCCCGCTGCCTTTGATTCACCCTGCCCCGCACCCGCCAGCTCATCCTCCAGTTCCAGCCGAATCTGCGACGGCAGGTCCTCCCACACATCCTCCCACGTCGCCGTCAGCTTAGCGCCCTGTTTTATCAGCGTGTTAGGACCCCACGCGTTCTTATTCGTCACATTCCCCGGAACCGCATACACATCGCGGTTCTGCTCCATCGCGCACCGCGCCGTAATCCGCGTCCCGCGAGTACTCCGCCGCCTCAATCACCAGCACCCCAACGCTCATCCCACTCAAAATCCGGTTCCGAATCGGAAAGTTCTGCGGTGCCGGAAACGTCCCCAGCGGATACTCGCTCACAATCGCCCCACCCGTCGCGACAATCTGCTCCGCCAGCTTCTTGTTCTCCTTCGGATAGATCACGTCGATCCCAGTCCCCCAAACCGCAACCGTCTTCCCGCCCGCATCCAGCGCTCCCTTATGCGCCGCCGTATCCACTCCACGAGCCATCCCACTCAAGATCACCAGCCGCCGATGCGCCAGATCGCGCGACAGCAACTCCGCCATCCCCGCCCCATAAGGCGAAGGATGCCGCGTCCCCACCACAGCAATCCCCGGCCGAGCCAGCAACGCCACGTCTCCCCGAACCCAAAGCACCGCCGGCGGATCATAGATCTCCCGCAGCCGCTCCGGATACTCCGCATCCTCCGGCGTCAGCACCATCCCGCCAGCCTCAGCAACCCGCTTCATCTCATCCTCAGCCGCCGCCCGAGCCTTCCCCTCAAAGACAAACTGCGCCGCCGCCGCCGGCATCCCCAGCCCCTCCAGCTCCGTCAGCGAAGCCTCAAACAACCGCTCCGCCGCTTCCAGCTGGTTCATCGCCCGCCAAATCCGAGTCGGCCCCATTCCCGGCGTCAACATCAACGCCATCCAGGCCATCTTCCCCACGTCCAACCTACTCAGCGCAAACTGCTCAGCGTCGCTGCTCGTCTTCATCGTTCTCTCTAATCAAAATTTTGTCCCGAAAACAACTACATCCGATGGAGATTATCACGGCCCTCCCTCAAACACTCTCCAACGATTGGATCAGCCCGCGAATATACCCATAGCAAAACGCGAACGACTGCAACCCATCCGGATCGTTCTGTCGCCACCGGCACATGATCCGGCATCAGCATGTACGGATACCCCACCTCGCGATAAACCTTGATCGCCTTCACCAAATCCACATCGCCCTCATCCGGATACACCTCCACAAAATCATTCCGATGCCCGCGAATATTTCTGAAGTGCACATTGAAGATCTTCTTCCGCGTCCCAAAGTACCGAATCACGTCATAAATCTCCGTCCCCGGATTCGCCAGCATCTCCGACACCGTCCCCTGGCAGAAATTCAACCCGTGATACTCGCTCTCCTGAATCGCAACAAACTTCTTCAACCCATCCACCGTCCCCAGCACGCGATCCACTCCCTGATACCCCTCCGGAGGCACACCCGGATCCTGCGGATGACAAGCCATCCGAATCTTGTACTCATTCGCCACCGGAATCACGCGATCCAGAAAATAAGTAATCCGCTCCCAAAACATATCCGCATCCACGTGCCCCGCAATCGTCAGCGGAGTCTTCGGCTTCGCGTCCGACAACTTCCACTGGCTGTACATCGCATCGCCCGCGCCCCGGCGTCCTTCCCGTCCGCAGCACTCCCAGAATGCTCATGTTGTACTTGATCGAAGGCAGACCCACTTGCGCGCAATTCCGAATCAGCATCTGAATCTGCTCGATATCCCGATCACGCTCCGGACTCTGCGCCAGCATAATCGCCGGATGCTTCTCATTATCGATATAGCTCGAAGTCAGCACCGGCGGTCCGACGCAATCAATCTCAATCCCATTCTTCGTCGCAAGATCCTTCATGCGGCTCAACTCATCCACGGTCGCATAAATCCGCCCATCCGCAATCTCCGGATACCCGCAGATATTCCTCACCCCATACCGCGCCAGATACTTCAGATGCGTATCATTCGTCGGCTCACTCTGGCACCCAAGCTTCATCAACACCGGCTTCGATTCGAGGCGCAGCAGGAGCAGCCGCCACGACAGCATCCCTTCCCAAGAGCCAGCGCCGCCACACCGGAAGAAGAAATAAATTCACGTCGATTCATAAACTCTCAACACTCTACATCCTTCCTCACGACAATCCATCCCGAGAATCCTACTATCACACCTCTTCTCATCGCACTTCTTGCACTCCATCATCCTCCCAATCCGCGCCGCCCTGCCCTCTTCCGTCAACACCCACTCCCGCACCGTCCACGGCGGATCGTGCCGCACATGCTGCCCATGCCCGCACTCCAGCCGAGCCGCCCAGTGCCCCTCTTCATCCTGATAAAACCCAACCACCGCCCTCTGCATCGCTCACCCTCCTCCAACATCCAATACACTAATTCTTTGACGACTCCATCTTCACCTCGAATGCTCCGCGTAGCCGCCATCAACTTCCTCAACCCCGCACCTCTCATGTGGGACTTCGAACACCCACCCCTCGCCGCCGAACTAGCCGAGCGCTACACCCTCCACTACACCCTGCCTTCGCTCTGCGCAGACGAACTCCTCGCCGCGCCGCGCCGACCTCGGCCTCATCCCCATCGCCTCACTCACCCAGATCTCGCCATCGTCCCCGGCTGCACCATCGCCTCCCTCAACGAAGTCCGCTCCATCCAGCTCATCGTCAAACGTCCCTACACCCTCTCCACCATCCGCACCATCGCCGCCGACACCGCCTCCCGCAGCTCCCTCGCCTACGCCGAAATCCTCCTCCGCAAATTCGCCAACAACCACCCCACCTTCCTCCCCGCCGCAGCCAACCCCATCGCGATGCTCCAGCAAGCCGACGCCGCCATCCTCATCGGCGATCCCGCCCTCCTCGCCCTCGAATCCCGCGACCAATCGAAGCAACCATCGGCCCCTGCCAATGGTTCGACCTCGCCCACGAGTGGCATCACCCGCACCAACATCCCCTGGGTCGCTGCCGTCTGGGCCGTCCGCCCCGAAGCCCTCGATCAGCCCAGCGGCATCACCACCGCCCAACTCATCGACGACCTCGAAACCTCCCGCAACCACGGCCTCCTCAACATCGAACGGCTCGTCGAACAGTGGACCCCTCGCATCGCCCTCCCTCCCGCCACCATCCGCCACTACCTCTCCGTCAACATTCACTACGTCCTCAACACCGACTGCGTCCGCGCCATCGAACTCTTCCGCCAGCTACGCCGCCGAGGCAGACATCCTCCCGCCTCTTCCCCGCCTGCACTTCCTCTAAATCATTTTTTTCCTTGCATTTTGTTTTTTAGTTGTCATCCTTCGCCGTTGGCGGAGGATCGCTTTGCTTTTTGCTCTGCCTGATTCATCAATCTGGGCAAGATCGTGCGACTTGACCCTGTCGAGCTACGTCAAAACAATATGGCGTTCCTCGCGACAGCTCTCGGGCTCGCAAGACAGGCCGCTCAAGCTGCACCCGCCGCCGCTGGTCGTGGCCCCCGCAATCCTTTCCTTCACTTCCTCTTCAGCTTCGGAATCTTCGGCCTCTTCTTCGTCTCCATCGTCGACAGCTCCTTCGTCCCACTGCCCATCCCCGGCGTCACCGACATCATGCTCATCGTCATGTCGGCACGCCACGAGAACGTCCTCCTGCTCGTGCTTCTCGCAACAGCCGGCTCTGCGGTCGGCGGATGGTTCAGCCATCAGGTCGGTCAGCGCGGCGGCATGGCCTTGCTCCAAAAACACGTCCCGCGCCCGTATCTTCAAGCGCGTCTGCGAGTGGATGGAGTCCCACGCCATTCTCTCCGTAGCCTTGCCCGCGATCCTGCCGCCGCCCATGCCGCTGAGCCCCTTCGTCCTCGCCGCCGGCGCGCTCAACATGTCGCGCAAGAAATTCATGATCGCCTTCACGACAAGCCGTTTCGCCCGCCACGCCATCGCTGCATGGCTCGGCGTCCACTACGGCCGCCACATTCTCCGGCTCTGGAACGGCCTCTCCGCAAAATACGCGACGTCCATCCTCATCGTGATATGGGTCGGCATCGCCATCAGTTGCGCCTACGCCTTCTGGAAGCTCTACAAGACCTCCCGCACCATCGGTTCGCCTCAGCAACCCAGCAAAACCGCGGCCTAGACTAAGCCGCAGCCGAGCGTTTTACCCGAGGCGCGAACTTCCTCTTGTAATACGCAGTCGTCAACACAATAGCCGGAACCCCAACCATCATCGGCCACAGCCACACCCACCAATGATTGCCAACCACCCGCGTCAGCGTCACCACACTGAACGCCGACCACGCCGCAATGTAACTCCCAATCATGTTCCCCAGGTGCGAATACCACCAGAACATCTTCTCCTTCGGCTTCCGCACAAACGAGATCAACTGCCCCGCCGCTCCCCGCATCCCGATGAGCCCGAAGATCACTCCTACTACCGGCAAAACCTCAATCGTGTGCGGCCGGAACCACGACATCCACGCCAGCACCGCGCTCGTCGAAAAAGTCACAACGCCGGCGATCCAATCGATCGGCTCCGCACTCCCGCCCCGCGCCAGTTCCTTCAACCGCAGCACGCGGTACGCCGAAAACGCAAAGTAAAAACTAAACACCGCCACCAGCGCCAGAAACCGCACCGGAAAGAAAAACGCCATCGGCACCGCAGTCGCCGCCACCACGCCCATCGACCACAAATAAACCATCCCCCAGCGCTTATGCGTCTTTCCGCCCTTCGCCGTAGCCAAAGCCACCGGAGCCATCAAGAACGCCGTCGCTCCAGCCGCAATATGAATCGCAAGAAAAACCTTTATCCACAACGGATCATGTGCGTGCATCGCCGCCTCCTTTTTCCTTACTTCTTCTGCGCGACCCTTCTTTCCGATGGTCTTTATCCTTGCTCTCCAGCCTGTCCAGTTCCTTCAACGTCTCGCGACACCACCGCACCGCCGCCTCACTGGCATGCCGCCCTCTGCTGAGCGTCATCAGCCAGAACGGAAGCTGCGGATCGTTGGCCGCCTCCTTGCACAGCTTCTTCCGAAGCGCCGCATATGTCCGCACGTGGTCTTCCTGCAGCTCCAAATAAGCCTGCACATGACTGCGGCTGACCTTCACCGGCGCATGCGCTCCAAAAAACAGCTTCAGCAGCAGCTCATCGCGAGGAACCTCCCGCGCTGCAGGCAGCTTCAACCACCTTCGCAACTGCTCCCGCCCCGCCGCCGTCAGCGAATACACATGCCGGTCCGGACTTCCCTTTCCGCGCTCCGTCTTCTTTTACAACCAGCCCCTCAGCCGCCAGCCGCTTCAGCCCCGGATAGATCTGCCCATAGCTCTCACTCCAGAAATACCCAATCGACCGCGAAATCATCTGGCGAATGTCATAACCCGACATCGGCTCCAGGCTCAACAAGCCAAGCAAAGCATTCGGTGTAGCCCCAATCTCTCTCATCGTAACTCAAAGATATATATCTAACAGATATCTACGCAACAGAACTCCACCCAGTTCCGCAAAAAACCATAATTTTCCCAATAACCCACCCAGGCAACCCAAAACCGATGCCTTTATCCAATCCTAGTCCCTAGTCCCTACTAAAACTCCCACCGCAGCAAAGTAGCCCCAATCGTAAACCCTGCCCCAACACTCGCCAGCAGAACAAGATCGCCCTTCTTCAGCCGCCCATCCTCAAGCGCCGTCTGCATCGCCAGCGGAATCGTCGCCGCAGTCGTATTTCCATATCGATCGATATTGATAATCACCGCATTCCGCCGGCATTCCCAGCCGGTGCGCCGTCGATTCAATAATCCGCTTGTTCGCCTGGTGCGGAATAAAGCACCCAAGATCCTTGCCCTCCACGCCATTGCGGTGGAGCACCATCTCCGTCGCCTCCGCCATCTTGCGCACGGCAAACTTGTACACCGCCTGCCCATCCTGATGCACATAGTGCATCTTCTTCTCCACCGTCTCCGCCGTCGGCGGATGCAGGCTCCCGCCTCCCGGCATATTCAACGCCGGCGCACCCGACCCATCCACCTCATGCCAGTAATCAATCAACCAATCTCGCCCTCGCCGCAAGGCTCCAGCAGCACCGCACCCGCGCCATCGCCAAAGATCACGCACGTCGCCCGGTCCGTATAGTCGATGATCGAGCTCATCACATCGGCTCCAATCACCATCACCTTCTTATGCGCACCGCTCTCCACCAGCTTCGCGCCCACTTGCAGCGCATAAGGAAACCCCGAGCAGGCTGCCGACAGATCAAATCCCCACGCACCCTTCGCCCCCAGCCGGTCCTGCACCAGGCACGCCGTCGCCGGAAAGAACATATCCGGAGTCACCGTCGCAACGATAATCACCTCAAGCTCGCTCGCGTCGATCCCACGCTTCGCCAGGCAAAGCTTCGCCGCCTCCACCGACAGATCGCTCGTCGCCACTCCACTGTCGACGATGTGCCGCTCGCGAATTCCCGTCCGTTCCGTAATCCACTGGTCGTTCGTCGCGACCATCTTTTCCAGATCTGCATTGGTCAACAAACGCGGCGGAACATAGGTCCCAACCGAACTGATCTTCGCGCGCACCTGCGTCCGCGGCTTCAACGTCAAACTCAAACTCGCACCTCACCTGGGCTACAAACCAAATGAACAAACGTTCATCTGTCGCAGTTCATTCTCTCCGAGAACCGGCACACATGTCACGTACCCGCTCACAGCTCTCACTGACAACTGAGAACCGGCAACGGGCTACTAGCTTATGGATGGATTGGATCCAGGAGGGAAAATCTGTGCACCGGCGACCTACTGCGCCATTGCGCGGATCACCATATCGCTCGATCGGAGCAAAATCTGTGCACCGGGCGACCTACTGCGCCATTGCGCGGATCACCATATTGCTCGATCGGAGCAGAATCTGTGCACCGGGCGACCTACTGCGCCCATAATTACCCGTTACCGTTGCTTCCTTCCGGACCTGGCGGGGTTGGCGGGATTACGTCGCGTAGGACCCGGCACAGGAACCATTTTACCACTCCAAACCGCCCGCTGCTCACAGCCCCAAACTCACCGCAGTGCAAAACTTGCCCGGCGCAGCAGACTCCATCTACCCTAGCTGCCATGCGCACAACGGTCTTAACCGTCTTCTTCGCTGTAGCTCTCCTCACCTCCCTCGCCCATGCCCAGGACGTCCACATCCGCGTTGATCCCGCCGCTCCGCACGCCAACCCCGGCGATGAAAACCTGCACCGTCTTCCCCACCATCCAGAACGCCATGGACCACCACCCCTGGCCCGGCCCCGGCGGACGCGTCTATATAGAGATCGCCCCCGGCACCTATCACGAGCGCGTCATCGTCACTCAGAACCACCCCAACATCACCCTCGTCGGCAAGGGCAAATCCCCCGAAGACGTCGTCATCACCAACTCCCTCAACGCCAAAGACCGCCGGCGGCACCTTCTTCACCGAAACCGTAGAGATCAACGGCACCGGCTTCGAAGCCGACAACATCACCTTCGAAAACTCCGCCGGCAACACCGGCCAGGCCGTAGCTGTAGCCGACCGCGGCGACCGCAGCATCTTCAAGCACTGCCGCTTCCTCGGCCATCAGGACACCCTCTTCGCCGACTACGGCCGCCAGTACTACGTCGACTCCTACATCGAAGGCGGCGTCGACTTCATCTTCGGCAACGCCGCCGCCGTCTTCGACCACTCCGAGATCCACGCCAACGGCCCCGGCTACCTCACCGCGCAATCCCGCACCGCGCCCGACCAACCCACCGGCTACGTCATCCTCAACAGCAGAGTCACGAGCAGCATCGACCACTCCGCCGCCCCCATGAACCCCGCCACTCCCGGCGCCACAAGCTCCGCATCAGCACACAACACCACCGGCCTCGGCCGTCCCTGGCGCCCCTACTCCCGCGTCATCTACATCAACACCGAGCTCCCCGCCGACCTCAACCCCGCCGGCTGGAACAACTGGAACAATCCTGCCAACGAAAAAACCGCCTGCTACGCCGAATCCAACTCCACCGGCCCCGGAGCGTAACAAGCACAAACCATCCGCCCGCGTCCCCTGGTCCCACCAAATCACCCCCGCCGAAGCCGCACAATATCTCCCCGCAACCTTCCTCGCCGGCCCCGACCACTGGAACCCGGAAGCCGAAGCCGCAAAACTCCCCTGACGCTTCCTGTAAGAACTAACAGTTTCCTGCCGCGGTTCTGCCTCTTAGCATTTATTCGGAACCGTCATCTTCGACGAGCTCCAACGCAACGAGGCCGAACGACGCCCACAAATTGGAGACTGAACATGAAAAAGTTTTCGTTCCTCAGCCTGGCGCTCTCTCTGATGATCGCGACCAGCGCTCTCTGCCAGGACGTCCGTTACAACTACGACAAGGGCACTGATTTTTCGAAGTTCAAAACCTACAAATGGGTCCTGATCAAGGACGCCCAGAGACCGAACGATATCGTCGACAAACAGATCAAGTCCACCGTCGATTCTCAACTTCTGATGAAGGGCTTGACCGCAGTCGATACCGACAACGCCGATCTCTTCATCGGCTATCAGACCGCCATCGGATCAGAGAAGCAATTCACCTCGTTCAGCAGCGGAATGGGTCCAGGCTGGGGCTATGGTGGGGGCTGGTACGGGGGAGGATGGTACGGCGGAGGCGGAATGAGCACGACCACCGGTTCAACCACAACCATCTACGTAGGCCAACTCGACCTCGATATGTACAACCCCGCCGGCAAAGATCTCATCTGGCGAGGAACCGTAAGCAAAACCCTCGACCCCAAGGCCAAGCCCGACAAGCAGCAGAAGAATCTCAATAAAGCCGTCGCCAAACTCCTCAAAAACTACCCGCCGCCTCCAGGGAAATAACCCAGCACTTTGGCCTCTTCGCACCAACCTCTCCACCCATCGTCGCAGGCGACCGTGGAGGGCCACGCGGCAACCATAAAAACCTCCCTTTTAATTCGGCCCTCAAAGATTACTGGCTTCCGGCGGCAGAAGCAGCTACACTTCCCCTTGGCTAGTTGAAAAAGGGGAAAACTCCAGTGAAAAATCGATTTTCTAGGCGCGCTTTCGCTCGGCTTTTTGGAGCCGCGACCCTCGCCCCCGCGGCGCTCTCTAACCTCGCCATCGATGCCGCGGCCCAGACGCTCTCCCCTCTCCCGCCGGGCGTCGCTTCCCCCAGGGATTCCTCTGGGGCTCCGCCACTGCCTCCTACCAGGTAGAAGGCGCCGTCAACGAAGACGGCCGCGGCCCCTCCATCTGGGACACCTTCTCCCACACGCCCGGCAAGACCAACAACGGTGACACCGGCGACGTGGCAGACGACCACTATCACCGCTACAAAGAAGACATCCAGCTAATGAAGGACCTCGGCCTCCAGACCTACCGCTTCTCTATCGCATGGCCGCGAGTCTTCCCCACAGGCAAAGGCACGCCCAACCCCAAAGGTCTCGACTTCTACAACCGCATGCTCGACGAGCTCCTCGCCGCCGGCATACAGCCCTTCTGTACTCTCTTCCACTGGGATCTGCCCCAGGCCCTCGAAGACAAAGGCGGCTGGCAGTCCCGCGACACCTCCGAGGCCTTCGCCAACTACGCCGGCTACGTCGCCGAACATCTCTCCGACCGCGTCCACCACTTCATGACGATGAATGAGATGAGTTCCTTCGTCGACATCGGCTACAAAGAAGGACGCCACGCTCCCGGCCTCAAGCTTCCGCCCGCTCAGGTCAATCAGGTCCGCCATCACGCGGTCCTCGCCCACGGGCTCGCCGTCCAGGCCATCCGAGCCCACGCCAAGCCCGGCACCAAAGTCGGCCTCGCCGAAAACGCCAGCGCCTGCGTCCCCGTCATCGAAACCCCCGAACACATCGCCGCCGCCGCCAAGGCCTATCGCGAGGTCAACGCCGGCTACCTCACTGCAGTCATGGAAGGCCGTTACACCGACGCCTACCTCGCCCACCACGGTTCCGCCGCGCCCAAATTCACCGACGCCGACATGAAAGCCATCGGCTCGCCGCTCGACTTCGTCGGCCTCAACGTCTACACCCCCATGTACGTCCGCGCCGACAACTCGCCCGCAGGATTCGCCGTAGTCCCTCCTCCGTCCTCTTATCCGCATATGATGAGCGGTTGGCTCCACATCGGCCCCGAAGCCCTCTACTGGAGTCCAAAACTTGCCGCGCAACTCTGGAACCTCAAAGAGATCTACATCACCGAAAACGGAGCGTCCTCCACCGACGTCCTCACGCCGAAGGGACACGTCTACGACACCGACCGTGTCATGTATCTCCGCAACTACCTCACCCACCTCCAGCGCGCCGTCACCGAGGGCGTCCCCGTCAAGGGATACTTCTGCTGGAGCTTCATGGACAACTACGAGTGGGCCGACGGCTACGCCTACCGCTTCGGCCTCCACTACGTCGACTTCACCACCCAGAAACGAACCCCAAAACTAAGCGCCAACTTCTACAAAGAAGTCATCGCCCGCAACGCCCTCGCGTAGAGAACAAACTTTCAAGGTCCATCGCTCAAAGAACAAAAAGAGGCCGCTCTGGAAACAGGGCGGCCTCTTTGTCATACGCTTCAGATTTACTGGACGGTGAGATTGATCGTGGCTGTCTGCGTAATATTGCCGGACGTAGCTTTGATCGTCACCTGTTGCATCCCCGTCGGAGTTGGAGTCGGAGGAGGGGTTGAAGAGGACGATGACGGCGAGGTCGACGACGAGCATCCTGCGACGAGCCCTGCTGTCGTAACGAACAGCATGAAGACTCCCAGAATCTGCAACGGATTTTTTCCGTTCGCATTACGCTTGCGCGAGAAAGCAAGGATTGATCCAAACGGAAGAAGCAGAACCGCGATTGCAACGCCGGCCGCGCCACTCCGATGGAAAGGATGCTGACCGTGCGCCATAGACCCTGTCGTCTGGATCAGGACGTTTGTCGTGCTGACTGCAGTTGCGTTCACCGCGAGCGAGTTGGAGGCGAAGGTGCACGAAACCCCTACAGGGCCGCTGCAGGAAAGCGCTACGTTGCCGCTGAAGCCATTGGTCGGCACTGCGCTAAGGGTGGCTGTTGTACTTGAACCATCCGTCACAGTCGCCGTCGAAGTCGATGCGCTGAAGCCGAAGGTTGGAGTAGCCGTAGCGTTGTTCGCCGTCGAGATAGTGGCGAACAGACCATGCGCCGCACCGGTCAGACCAGCCGTGAAGAACAAGGTATTCGGATCGCCGGTTCCAGGGGGTGTCGCGTTGCTTGTCCCGAAGGCGATCTCCCACAGAGAAGGATTCGCTACAGCCTTTCCGGTAGAGTCAATGATCTGCCCCAGGAAAGCATACGTGGTGGGGTTATAGACGTTGATCACGCCGTCTCCGAAGTTACCCACCAGCAGATCTCCCCCAAATACGCCGAAGCCGCTGGGCGCCATCGCTACACCCCAGGGTGCATTAAGATTGCCGCCATTCACAGCCGTCGTAATGAAGTTTCCATTCAGGTCGAATACGTCAACGATGCCGGCACCTGCTCCGACAACCTGCTTGAACGCGGTCACACCGTTCGTCGTAGTCGTCGAGCGCATGGCATATGCAACAAACACCTGGTTGCCAACGACATGTACGGAGAACGGGAAATAGCCTGCCGGAAGCTTGGGATCGGTAAAGTTACCCGCAAGTTTTGCCGGCTGGAAGCTGGTGTTATAAACCTCAATATCGGCGGCCTGCCCGAAATTTGCTGCGAGCAGATAGGTACCGGTGGTGTTATTCAGCAGAGCCAGCCCCGTGTACGATGCATTGCTCGCGCCATTATTTACAACAATCTGCGCTGTGCTGCCATTCATTCCGAGCACCGCGTTCCAGCCGGAGATCGTGCCGTCGTGCGTAGCGAAAAGAAACGTCGGAGGAGCACCGATCGGCAGCATGAACCCTGTTGCCGCACCGGAGAAGACCACTCCCGTCGGCTGTCCCATGCCACTGCCGGAGGCTGGAGGAATATTCACATCGAATTTCTCTGTGCCCGTTGCGGTGGTAATAATCTCAAGACCTGTCTTTTCTCCGCTGAGCCACATGGTGGATCCAATGCCGATGCCCCATGGATTGATAAGATTAGGATCAGTAACCGCGGCAGTTACAGAACCGTCTGAGATCAGGTTCGTAACTTGATAGCTGTTTGTTGTCTGTGCAGACGCAATCGCGGATACACCTCCAAGCAACAGGGCCCAAAAGAGGCTGTGCTCCAGTCCTTCATCTGCTTGAACGGCCCGTGCGCAGCAACTTCGCGGCATGGCCTGCTACTGAAAAGTCTGTCATTGGAGATGCTCACTGAATCTCTCACCTTGGCCTGCTTAACTGAGATCGATTCAAAGTCGGTTCGTCGTTCATTGCCAATCATGCGAGGAAGCTCCTATTTGTATTTCTGGAGGGAAGAACAAATAGGTTGATCACTTATTCCACTTCGCGCAATTAAACTTGCTTCTCTCTTTCGGCTTCCGCTTGTAATCTGCCTCGCAGAATCAACGATGAAGAAGCTGCCAATGCGCAGCTCTGCTTTTCTTAACCGCGCAAAAACCTCGGCAAAATTGATAAACCGGAACCTGTAACCTTCTTCCGCAACTCTCCATGATGCTCGTATCCGTCGGTTGTCCCAAGGATTGCGGAGAATGTTGAAAGGGACGGTCCGACAGAAAAGTGTCATCCTGAGCGAAGGCGCAGCCGAAGTCGAAGGACCTGCAGTTTTATTCGATATTTTCGTGGGATCTGCTCCCCAGAGTTCTTAAACTTGGGGATGACCAGCCACAGAAAACCAAGCAAAAACCCAATAAAACTGCTAAAATAGAACTCTGTGACTCCCCCCGCGACAACCCAAAACACAGGTGTGCTCGATCCCCCTGCCGCGACTCCCGAAGTTCGCCCCAAGGTAGGCTTCGTATCCCTCGGCTGCCCCAAAAACCTCGTTGACTCCGAGGTCATGATGGGTCTGCTCCACCACAACGGAGCCGAGCTCACCCCCCGAGCCGAAGACGCCGAGATCATCGTCATCAACACCTGCAGCTTCATCGACTCCGCCAAGCAGGAGTCAGTCAACACCATCCTCGAGATGGTCCAGCACAAGCAGCAGAACGGCGGCAAGGCCAGCCGAATCGTCGTAGCCGGCTGCCTCGTCGAGCGCTACCGTGACGAAATCCAGAAGAACATCCCCGAAGTCGATGCCGTAGTAGGCACAGGCGAACTCGAAGCCATCCTCGCCGCCGCAGGCCTCACTCCCACCGGCCACGCAAAGTCGGACAGCCCCTTCAACATTCTCCCGCAATCCTCCCTCGCCTCCCGCGCCCCCAGCGCCGTCCACCAGCACTCCCACCCCACCGAGCTGGCGCGCAGCTCAACTCCGCGATCAAGCGAATAATAGAAGGTGTCATCCTGAGCGAAGGCGCAGCCGAAGTCGAAGGACCTGCATTTCGTCCAGCTGCACGAACATCTCCTAACCAGCCGCCCCGAAGGCAACGCACGCGAACAATCCGGCCGCTTCTCCCGCGCCTCATGGGACGGAGCCACCGCCGCTCTTCCCGAGTACCTCTACTCCGACGAAACCCCGCGCATCCTCTCCACCCCACGCGCCAGCGCCTACATCAAAATCGCCGAAGGCTGCGACCACCCTTGCAGCTTCTGCATCATCCCACAGCTCCGCGGCAAGTTCCGTTCCCGTCGCATGTCTTCGATCATCCACGAAGCCGAAAACCTCATCGCCCAGGGCGTCCGCGAGATCACCCTCATCGGCCAGGACACCACCTGCTACGGCGAAGACCTCGGCCTGACCGACGGCCTTGCGCAACTCCTAGACGCACTCGCCGTCCTCCCCGGCCTCCGCTGGCTGCGCTTCCTCTACACCTATCCCAACAAGGTCACCACGCGCCTGCTCGAGACGATGGCCAAACACGACTCCATCGCAAAATATCTCGACGTCCCCCTCCAGCACGCCAGCCCCAGCGTCCTCAAGCGCATGAAGCGCGGCGGCAACGCCCAGATCTTCCTCGACCTCATCGCCAAGGCTCGCCGCATCGTCCCCGGCATCGTCATCCGCACCAGCTTCATCGTAGGCTTCCCCGGCGAAACCGAGGCCGACTACCTCGAACTCGAGTCCTTCATCAAAGCCGCCAAAATCGACTGGCTGGGCGTCTTCACCTACTCCGACGAAGAAGGCGCTAAGGCCTTTGAACTAGCCGATGAACTCAAAGTCCCAAAACGCACCATCCAGTCCCGGCGCAACAAGCTGATGAAGCTCCAGCAAAAGATCAGCACCAAATCCAAAGCCGCATGGGTAGGCCGCGAGATCGACCTCCTCGTCGAAGGCGAATCCGAAGAAACCGAACTCCTCTGGCAGGGCCGCAGCCCCCTCCACGCCCCCGAGATCGACGGCAAAGTCCTCATCAACGACTTCGGCCCGCACGACGAGCTAGTCCCCGGCACCTTCTACCGAGCCGAAATCACGGAATCCCACGACTACGACGTAGTCGCCCGCATCATAGAGTAAGTTAGTACCGGGATCATCCCGCTTCCCGCTTGGATTCAATTCGGAATCGGCTGGTATTTTTCACCAAAAGTGACGACATGCTCACACCCACATTCAAAACCCTTCCCTCCTTCCAACTAGCCGGTATTCGCCGCTGGCACACCTTCGCCACCGCCCCCGAAACCATCCCGCCTCAATGGAACGAGTTCAACGCCCTCCCGCTCCCCGGCCGGGCCGAGGCGAAGGTCAGCTACGGCGCCACCTGCCAGATGGACATGCCCAACCAGCGCTTCGAGTACCTCACCGGCTACGAGGTCCTGAGCTTCGACAATCTCCCCGCCGACATTGGCCGCATGATCGTACCGGCCGCCGAGTATGCTGTCTTCCCGCTCGACACCGTGAATGACATCCGCCCATTCTGGCAGTCCCTCTTCCAGACCTGGCTGCCCTCCTCCGGCGCAAAAGCCGCGCATACCCCGGACTTCGAGCGCTACGACCACTGCTTCGATCCCGTCGCCCGCGGCCCCCTCGAGATCTGGTTTCCCATCATCCGCTGAAAGCATCTCACTCCACGTCACCCCCGCCAGAGCATCCGAATCTCGAAAAGCTCGCCGACCTATCTGTAAGAAATTGCGTTACACATATCGCGTATCCGATCTCCGTCCAAAGCCGGTCACGCAAGCCAACCCCGGTTTCCTTCGGCCCCCACGACGAGTTCCTTACAGAGGGGAACTTTCGAACCCCGAAAAACGTTCAGCCTTGCAGAACCTCATTCGGAGTCATATTGAAACTTGTCATCGAAGATGTCAGCAAGCAATACCGAGGCGGTCATCGCGCCCTGAGCAATTTCAGCCTGACCATAAAGCCCGGTGTCCTTGGGCTGCTGGGTCCAAACGGAGCCGGCAAGACAACGCTCATGGGAATTCTCGCAACGATTACCAGGACAACCGAAGGCCGCGTACTTTGGAATGAAACTGAGATCGCGAAGAATCCGGAACCTCTCCGTTCTGTGCTCGGCTATCTGCCTCAAGACTTCGGCGTCTACCCGAACCTTAACGCGATCGAGTTTCTTGAGTACCTTGCCGCCGTTAAAGGTTTAGACAAACCGACCGCCGCCCGACGGATTCCGGAACTTCTGGAGCTGGTGAATTTGACGGACGCCAGCAAGAGGCCGCTTGGCGGCTACTCCGGCGGCATGAAGCAGCGCGTTGGCATAGCGCAGGCGCTTCTCAACGATCCTCAACTTCTCATCGTCGACGAGCCCACCGCAGGGCTCGATCCGGAAGAGCGCGTCCGCTTTCGCAATCTCCTCTCTGATCTCTCGGGCGAGCGCATCGTTGTCCTCTCGACTCACATCGTCTCCGACATCGAAGCCACCGCAACCGATATTGCCTTGATCGCAAAGGGAACCCTCGTCGCCCACGAAACGCCTGAGGCTCTTCTCCTGCAGGTGGAAGGCAAGGTCTGGGAGTGGGTCGTATCCAGCGCCGACCTCAATGAAATTCGGCAGCGTCACCAGATCAGCAGCACCAATCGCCGCAGCGACGGGGTTCATGTCCGAGTTCTCGGCGACGAACCACCGCAGGGCGCGCAGCCAGTGACCCCGAATCTAGAAGACGCCTATCTTTTCTGCCTCTCACGGCACCGCGGCGGAGCTGCCGCATGAACCGCCCCCGTGTTCTGTTCCACATGGTGCGAGCCGACTTTCTCGAGCGCGTCCGCCGCTATAGCTTCCTGTTTACTCTTGGTTTCTCGGTCTATCTCGGATATGCAATGTACTCCGGGAAGATCAATATGCAGCTCGGCAGCTATTACGGTGTCGCCAACTCCGCATGGCTTGGTTCCGTTATCGGCCTGACCGGGTCGGTCTTCTTGAGCCTCATCGGATTCTATGTCGTCAAGAACACCATACAGCGCGATCGGGAGACTCGCGTGGGCCGGATCCTCGCGGCCACTCCTATGAGCAGAAGCTTCTATACGCTAAGCAAAGCTCTCAGCAATTTAGCGGTGCTCTCCGCTATGATCGTGATCCTCTCCATCGCAGCCATTGTCATACAGTTGACGCACGGGGGAGCGGAGCGCATCAACCTCTTCGATCTACTCTCCCCAATCCTGATCTTTGGCCTCTGCGCCATGAGCGTGACCGCCGCGTTTGCCGTTCTCTTCGAGACCATTCCGGGCCTGCGCGGAGGAGTCGGAAATATCGCCTATTTCTTCCTGTGGTGCTTCCTGCTCAACTTAAGCGTCAGGCCGCTACTAACTGGACAGTCCCAAAGCGCCTCGACCTCAATGCGCGATTACACCGGCATCACCACGATCTCCGGGCAGATGCAGGCCCAGCTTCGTCAACTCGACCCAGAGTACAAAGGAGGATCTGGCTTTTATATCGGCTCCTCGCATCGTGGTACCAAAACCTTCGTGTGGACCGGTGTGAAGTGGAACACTACCATTGTTCTAAGCCGTATCTTCTGGCTTGGAGTTGCCGTCTGCCTTACCCTGATTGCCGCCGGTCTGTTCGATCGCTTCGATCCCGCCCGGGAGATCGTATCGTTGAAGCGCAGAAAAAAACAGGCTGCCCTTCCGAAACCCGGCGAACTGGAGCAGCTGCCTCTCCGGACAAGAGAGACGCAACTTCATGCCTCTGACCTCACCCCGCTCGTGCGCAGCAGGTCGCATGTTCGCTTTGTGGCTTTGATTCTCGCCGAACTCCGTCTGTTACTGCGCGGCCAGCAATGGTGGTGGTATACGGTTGCCGCGGGCCTTTTCATCGGCTGCCTGTTCGCGCCGCTGGACAGTGCGCGTTCAGGGATCATCCTCGTCGCATGGCTCTGGCCTGCACTTTTGTGGTCACAACTTGGAACGCGCGAGGTTCTATTTTCGACACAGGCCATCATCTTCTCGGCTCCACATGCGTTTCCGCGGCAACTCCTATCTTCCTGGACGGCGGGTGTCGTGTTGGCCTTACTAACCGGAGGCGGTCTCGGTCTGCGCCTCATGCTTGCCCGAGACACTGAAGGCTTGTTCGGCTGGGCTGTGGCTGCGCTTTTCATTCCGGCCCTGGCACTGGCACTCGGAGTCTGCACTAAAAGCCGCAAACCCTTCGAAGCTGTCTATACGGCCTGGTGGTACATCGGCCCACTCCACCAGATGCGCAAATTGGACTTTATCGGAACTCAGCCCGCATCGAGCACTCCCGCCCTGTACCTCGCAGCTTCAATCATGCTGCTCCTGATCGCCTGCCTCTGGCGGAGAGCAAACGCGTATACCCTTTCCGCGTGAAGACCACGCCCAAGGACGACACCGCCGACCCATATGTAACAAATTTAGTTACATATCTCGCACGGCAGATCTCTTCGTCACAATATTCTGAGCCACGACCCAGGCACCAGCCGCGATCGCCCATGAGATGAGGAACGCTGTCCACGCGAACCGCGATTTTGGCGCGGCCAGAACCGCAGGCGCCCACACGAGAAGCGCAAACAAGCTGATCATTCCCGCCTCCGTCGCAGCGGCCACACGAGGCAGCACCGAAAACAGCACGCCCAGACTGCAGGCAATCTGTCCAAAGCCGGTCACGTAAGCCCACCCGGTTCGAAAACCAAGCCACGCTGGCACCAGGGCGGCCGTCTCCTTCACATACATAATGTGTGCAAGCCCAATCGGAAAAACCCAAACCGCAAAAAAGATCCGCGCAATCCGAACGCCTCGATCTCCCGCTGCGAAGCTCAGAACCGATCCCTCCGGCAACTCCGCAAGCCTCGCAAACAGAGTCCACCCTCCAGCCAGCAGCACCGCAAGCTCGCCAAATCCAAGCCACACACCCTCGATCTGAGGAGCCACCACCAGTGCAGGCACCTTCAGCAGAGCCCACACGATGAGATACGGAAACAGCAACCGAACCGACCACCGCACCGTAGCGTCGAAAAGCAACCCAACCCCACCGACCAGCATGATCAGCCCCGATAAATAAGCCAGCGCCGTCCGCCCCGGAACCCACGCAGCAACCGGCTGCCAAACCAGCGCAAAGTCCCCGTAGACCAAAGCAAGTACCCCCAGCCCAATCATCCCAACTGCAAAAAGCATCAAAGCGGGTTGCTGCACTTCGAGTCATGTATTTGTCCTCTCTAAACAAGTGACGACAGAATCCCACAACGTTGCCACTATCGCGGAATTCTCACGATAGGTATACCCTATGCCCGTGAAGCCCGCCGCCAAGGACGACACCGCCGAACTCCTCCGCATCGACGATCACACCGTCCGCATCTCCCATCCTGAAAAACTCTACTTCTCCCGCGAAGTCCAACTCACCAAGCTCGACCTCGTCCGCTACGCCCTCGCTATCGCCCCCGGAGCCCTCCAGGGCATTCGCGACCGCCCCATCGTCCTCAAGCGTTTCGTCAACGGAGCCTGCCTCGAAGACAGTCAGCCTGAGCCCTTCTATCAAAAGCGCGCTCCCTCCGATCTGCCGGCATTCCTCCGCACCGTCACTCTCTCCTTTCCCTCCGGCCGCACCGCCGAAGAGGTCGTCGTCGACAACCCCGCCGGCCTCGCCTGGATCGTCAACCTCGGCTGCATCGAGTTCCACCCCCACCCCGTCCGTGCCGTCGACCCGCTGGAGCAGAACATGGCTCACCCCGACGAGCTCCGCATCGATCTCGACCCCGGCCCCGGCGTCGAATGGCCCGACGTCCGCGCCGTCGCGCTCGAAGTCAAAGCCATCCTCGAAGAGAACGGCCTCACCGGCTGGCCCAAGACCAGCGGCTCCCGCGGCATGCACGTCAACGTCCGCATCCATCCACGCTGGACCTTCACCGAAGTCCGCCGCGCCGCTCTCGCACTCGCACGCGCCGTCGAGCGCCGAGTCCCCGCCCTCGCCAGCTCCAAATGGTGGAAGGAAGAACGTCACGGCGTCTTCCTCGACTACAACCAGAACGCCAAAGACCGCACCACCGCCAGCGCCTACTCCGTCCGCCCGCTGCCCGACGCTCGCGTCTCCGCCCCGCTCCACTGGCACGAAGTCCCCGACGCCAACCCAGCCGACTTCACCGTCCTCACCATGCCCAACCGTTTCGCCGAACTCGGCAACCCACACGAAGCCATGGACACCGCCCCCGGCTCACTCGACCAGCTCCTCGCCCTCGCCGCCCGCGACGAAGCCGAAGGTCTCGGCGACGCCCCATGGCCACCACACTTCGTCAAGCAGGAAGGCGAAGCCAAAAGAGTCCAACCCTCCAAAGCAAAATCCTTCTCCGCACAAAGTGCCGAAGGCTTCGGAGCCCATCGCTTCAAAAAACGCTCCAAAGCTGCCTCACCAACTTCGGATGAATTGTCATCCGTCACGCCGAAGGCGGAGAACCTGCTTCTAGTCTTTCTTCCGAAGCGCCCACTACTCCAAAGCCCACCCGCAAAGCCCCCACCAAACGTACCCCCAAACATCCCTTGATCATCGTCGCCCAGAGCACCGACAAATCCGCCGCCGAAGCCGGCCTCGACCGCTGGAAGACCGCGCATCCAGAAGCCGCGCAACATCTCGCCGTCGACGACATCCTCATCGACCGCATGCGAGGCGCCAGCTCTATCTGGTATCGCATCCGCCTCAACCTCCGCCACGTCCCCGAAGAGATCCGCCCCACCCAGCAAACCCCCGACCCCGACGACGACCCCACCCGCGCCTGGCGCGAAGCCTCCGCCTAGCTCTTTCGCTCAGGAAAGATCTCCATCAACTCCTGCGCAGGCACGACCTCCAACTGCGCATACGTGCAGTCCTCAGGCCTCTTATCCGTCCGCCATCGTCGAAACTGCGCCATATGCCGAAACCGATCCCCCTGCATATGCTCATACGCAATCTCAACCACCAACTCCGGCCGCAACGGTTCCCACGAAAGATCCTTCCCCGCCGACCACCGGCTCTGCCCACCCGGCATCCTGCCGCTCGCCACGTTCTCAGCCCATCCCGCCCAGGGATGCCCCTTCAAAGCATCCACTCTAAACGGCTCCAAAAATGAAACCAGCTCCTTCCGCTTCGGCATCGTAAAACTGGCACACACTCCCACATGCTGCAGCGCACCCGAAGCATCGTAGAGCCCAAGCAAAAGCGACCCGACCGCGGTGCCTTCACCATTCTTATGCCAGCGAAACCCCGCAACCACGCAGTCGCAGTCACGTTCATGCTTCACCTTCAGCATCACCCGCTTATCCGGCTGATACGTCCCGTCCAAGGGCTTAGCCATAACTCCATCCAGCCCAGCCCCCTCAAATCTCTTGAACCAGTCCAACGCAATGCCCTTGTGACGAGTCGCCGGAGTCAAATGCACTGGCGGGGTCGCATGTCGCAGCGTCTCCTCCAGCCTCTTCCGCCGCGTTTCAAATCGAACCTCGCGCAAGTCCTCATCCCCCACCCACAACAAATCAAAGAACACCACCGAAGCCGGACTCTCCTCAGCCAGCATCTTTACCCGCGAAGCCGCCGGATGAAGTCGTAACTGAAGCGCATCGAAGTCCAGCCCATCCTTCGTCGCAATCACAACCTCGCCATCCAGAACGCACCGCTCCGGCAACTGCTCCAGCAGCACCTTCACCACCTCAGGAAAATACCGGTTCAGCGGCTTCCCATCCCGGCTCTGCAACAGGATCTCGTCCCCATCCCGAAACACAAGACACCGAAATCCATCCCACTTCGGCTCAAAAATCCAGTTGTCGCCCGCAGGAATATCCGCCACCCGTTTCGCAAGCATCGGCAAGATAGGCGCACTAAGTGGCAGGCTCACACATGCATCATAGCCCGCGTAAACCCCCAGACGGGCCGTTGTGGGAGGGACTGTTTTCCTTTTGAACTGCCACCGTCGTCACTTTGGCCATCCCTTTTTAGAACTTGTCATCCTTCGCCGAAGGCGGAGGACCTGCTTTTGTCCTTGCCGTTGCTTTTGTCTTGCCGTTGCCTCTCTCTCCGTCCACCAATTACCCTACCAACGATGCCGCCAGACCATGAGTATTACGTCTACATCCTCGCCAGCCGCTCTCGAACTCTTTATATCGGCGTCACGAATAATCTTCGTCGCCGAGTCCGCGAACACCGCGAAGGAATAGCAAACACCTTCACCAAAGAATACAGAATTCACCGCCTCGTCTATTACGAGCGCTTCCAGTACGTCAACAACGCCATCGCTCGCGAGAAGTATTTGAAACACTTCACGCGCGAAGAAAAAATCACACTCATCAAATCAACCAATCCAACTTGGGAAGACCTCGCCGCCGACGCTTTTCCAGACTCTCTTAGCCAAGTTCTATAACTCAAATCCCCACCACCATCACCGCCCCGCAACCACCTCAAGCAGCAAATTATCCCCATTCCTAATCACGACTCCCCTCTCCGGATTAGTAATCGTGATCAATCCCCCCGACGATTCCAGCCGATCCCCCGGATCGTACCCATAGAGCCCCGTCGCTGTCGTCGAGAACACCCCCATCGCCCGCGGAACCATCTCCCCATCGCCCGCCTTCACCGGCAGACTGTAAACCCCAAAGTAGTCCGCGCTCCCCACCGTTCGCGTTCCGCTCCCGACAACCTCTCCCACCCAGCCCGACCGCGCAACCTGATCCCCTCCAACCTGCCTCGTCGTCCAACTCGCCGGACTGGTATTTCCGCGATCGGCGCCCCCCTGCATCGACAGAAACGTATCATCGACATCCATCAGGTTCGCCATAGCAACCGCCCGCACCTGCAACGGCACCGTCCTGCCCTGATAACTCAACTGCGTAAACCGGATCGTCAGCCTCGAGGGATGCGCCGCAGTGCCATCTCCAGCATCGGACGCCACCACCTCGCCGCGAATCGTCGCTCCGTGCTTCAGGTACGCATCCGCCGACACCGGCACCCGCTGTGTCGTCTGAACCTCAAAGACCGTTCCCGGCTTCACCTTCCCCGCCCGCAGCGCTCGGCCCACCCGCACAGGCAGCGTGACCCCCGCCTCCATCGGCCGCAGCTCCGAAACAGCCTGGCTCCTCGCCGTCGTTGACTCGGCCGTCGCCAAACTAATCCCAGAGGCAAGCACCAGGCCGACCATCCACACAGCCCACGTCGCTCTGCTAAATGTCCGCGCCATGGCCATAAAGACACCTCGCAATCATTAGACGCACTTCCTCGTCGCATCCCACGCTTGGCCGCACCCTCCCCTAAGGATTAAACTGGCTGTGCTATGACGAAAGAGTCTGCTTCGAAAATCAAATCGCTCCGCTGTCCCACCTGCCGCACCATCGTCCTCGCAACAGACGAAGACTTCCCCTTCTGCAGCGACCGTTGCCGCCGCATCGACCTCGGCAAATGGGCCTCCGGCGACTACAAAATCTCCTCCCCCATCCAGGACCCCGACCTCCTTGAAGAACTCGCCCGCTCCCAAGCCCACGGCCACCAAAACAACGACGAAGACTAGCGCCCGCAAAAATAAAGTGCCTCCCTTATCACCCATAACCCATCTGAATTGAATACTTTACACCAAAACTCTACCCTTTTTATCCCCTGAGTCCAGACCTAACCCATGTGAATCGAATACTTTGCACACTTTTCGGGGGAGTGGGGGCACCCGGTTACACTGAAGACCGCATGCCCGACTCCACCCCCAAAAAGAAGACCCTCTGGGCCTGGCTCATCGCCACCTTCTTCGGCTCAGGCTTCCTCAAACCCGGGCCCGGCACCTGGGCCAGCGCCGCTGCCCTCATCCTCTGGTTTGCCGCGGCGCAAATCTTTCACCCAGCACATCTCCCGCTCCTGACTCTCGTCGCTGCAATCCTCACAACCCTCATAGGCATCCCCGCCGCGACCATCGTCGCCCGCGAATCCAACCGGGAAGACCCCAGTCACGTCGTCATCGACGAGGTCGCCGGCCAGCTCATCGCCCTCATCCTATGCCCACCCGACTGGTCCCACGCCATTCTCGCCCTGCTCCTCTTCCGCCTCTTCGACATCCTCAAGCCCTGGCCCATCCGCCTGCTCGAAGAACTCCCCGAAGGCACCGGCATCATGCTTGACGACGTCGCCGCCGGCCTCTTCGCCCTCGCCGTCTTCGCCCTTCTTCATCTCCGCTTCTAGCCCCTCAAGTTGCGCTTCCCCGCGCCCGCGTCTACGCTAGCCATCAGGCCATGACCACGCTCCGTTCCCTGCTCACTCCCGACAAGTCCGACGCCCCCCACCTCGACCGCGTCACGCCTCTCGCCGCCATGCCAGGAGGCCAGGTCGACATCCACGGCCATCACCTGGACGCCCACTCCGCCGAAATCCCCCATGCCACCATCGGCGACATCCCCGCCCCCGTCATCCTCAGCCGCCCCACCCGTGCCACCATCCGCATCCCCGAGGGCACCATCTCCGGCGATCTCATCCTTCGCCGCAATGCAAGCGACAGCAACCCCCTCAACCTCCGCGTCGCCGTCCCCATGGCCGAGAATCTCCACCCCGTAGCCAATCCAGCCGTCGACTCGGACGGCAACGTCTACGCCACGGTCTCCGGAACCCGCGGCCAGGCCGTCCCCGTCTCCATCTTTCAAATCCAGCGCGACTTCCAGGTCCGCCCCTTCGTTCGCGACCTGCTCAACGCCACCGGCCTAGCCTTCGGGCCCGACGGCTTCCTCTATGCCAGTTCCCGCGCCGAAGGCACCGTGTACCGCATCTCCCCCGAGGGAGCCATTGCCACCTACGCCGAAGGCATGGGCATCGCCACCGGCATAGCCTTCGACCGCTCCGGCAACCTCTTTGTGGGCGACCGGTCCGGCACCATCTTCAAGATCGCCCCCGGCTCCACCCCCGATTGCAGCGGCGAAATCTTCGTCTACGCCACGCTCGAACCCTCCATCGCCGCCTATCACCTCGCCTTCAACGACGCTGGAACCCTCTTCGTCACCGGCCCCACAACCTCCAGCAACCAGGCCATCCACGCCATCGACCGTGACGGCAACACCACCATCTTCTATCAAGGCCTGGGTCGCGCCCAGGGCCTCGCCCTCGACGCTGATAACAACCTCTATGTGGCTGCCAGTCTTCGTGGTCAGCGTGGCATCGTTCGCATCACCCCCAGCCGGGAGATCAGCCTCGCCGTCTCCGGCAACAACCTCGTCGGCCTCGCTTTCCTCGAAGATGGCAACGCAGCCCTCGCCACCCGTGATGCTCTTTTCCACGTCGCTCTCGACATCGAAGGCCGCAGACTCGTATAAGCAGACAAGTCGAAGCGCCAAATTCGCAATGACGTAAAATCATCTTCCCGACGATTTTGGAGTCTGCGCAAGACCCTCAAAACACATCACCAGGCGTGAGGAAGGCATCGTGGAATCCCGGCTCTATAGCAGATTACTGATCCGTCTTCTTGCCTTGCCGATTGCGGCACTCTCTCTTCTGGCTCTCATTCTCGGATATGGTCTTCAACGCCTGCAGGTTAGCGCAGACCTCGTGGACCGCGCCGACGTCGTCACCCTTCACGCAAACCGCCTGATCAAACTAATGGTCGATGAAGAGACAGGCCTGCGCGGCTATCTCCTCGTTCGCGACCCTGCCTTTCTCAAGCCCCTTCACGAGGCTGACAGCCAGATCGATGTTGAATTCAACACCCTGTTCTCGTTAGTGCAACGTTCCGATCAGGTCGACCGCCTCAAGCGCCTTCAGGCCGGCCACGAACAATGGGAACAATGGGCCTACCAGGAGATCAGCTCCCCTCCAGAAGACCGCCCCTCCCTCAATCGGCACATGCTACAGCGCAAACAACAGATGGACGACCTGCGTGCCCAGATGGACGAGTTTCTCGCCATCGTAGCCGGCCGCCGCGCCGAACATTCCGCTGCCGATATTGCGTTCAACCGGAACGCCAGAATTATCATCGTGCTCCTCATCGCCTTGATCGCTGCTGTTCTCGCCTTAGAGACGCAGCGAATCTTCCATAAGCTAACCGCCGTCTATAAGCACCAGCTCCGGGAGATTAGACTGCGCAGCGAGGAGTCCTACGCTCGCGAGCAATGGCTGAACACCACCATCCGCAGCATTGGTGATGCAGTCATCGCCTGCGGCACCGACGGTACCGTCAGCTTCATGAATCTCGTCGCCCAGCAACTCACCGGCTGGAACGAGGACCAGGCCCGAGGCAAGACCCTCCACGAGGTCTTCCCCATCTTCAACGAGGAGACCCGCGCTCCTGTCGAAAATCCAGTCGACAAAGTCCGCCGCCTCGGCACCGTCGTCGGCCTCGCGAATCATACCTTCCTCGTCGCTCGCGATGGCACTGAGGTCTGCATCGACGACAGCGGCGCCCCCATCCGTGACAGCGCCGGGAACATGATCGGCGTCGTTCTCATCTTCCGTGACATCACCGAGCGCCGCATGTCGGAAGGCGCTCTCATGCGGGCGGAAAAGCTCGCTGCCGCCGGACGCCTCGCCGCAACCGTCGCCCACGAGGTCAACAATCCCCTGGAAGGCCTAACCAATCTCGTCTACATCGCCCGCCGTACCGACAGCCTGAATGAGATTCGCCATCTCCTCTCACAGGCCGAAAGCGAACTCGCGCGGATCGCCCACATTACTCGTCAGTCCCTCGGCTTCTACCGTGAGACAACAACGCCGGCCCACTTCCAACCCGCCTCGGTCGTCCGCGACGTCGCTGATTTCTACTCAGCACGCGCAAGAAATCAGGGGGTAACCTTCGTTGTCGAAGCCGAAACAGAACGAGAGGTTCTGGGGAGCTCCGGCGAACTGCGCCAGATTCTCTCCAATCTCCTGGCCAACAGCCTCGACGCCTGCGCGCACGGGTCGACTATCCGCATTCAGGCGCGCTCCGCGATCGATCCCCGCAATCCATCGAGCAACGGCGTGCGCATTACCATCGCCGACACTGGCCTGGGCATCCCTTCAGAGCATCTCGACAACATCTTCGAACCCTTCTTCACCACGAAGAAAGATACCGGCACCGGCCTCGGCCTTTGGGTCTCCCGCGAACTCGTCCAGAAGCACGGCGGCACCCTGCGAGTACGCTCCCGCACCGAAAAACCACGCTCCGGAACTCTCTTTTCCATCTTCCTGCCTCAGGACACGCACTTCCAGGCGGTAACCTTCTCCCGAGACGGCGCACCGGCCACACAAGCACTCGAGAGCTAGAGCCTAACGCAACCCATCGAAACCGTTCAGCGCAGAACGCGTCTCTAACGAGCGAACATCGACGACGGCCTCTGCGCGCCGTATCTCCCGCATAACGTCATTCGCTGCTTCCACTCGTCGAGTCTCCCGCAGATATTGGGCGTAGTGCCCCAGCAACCTGAGATAAACAGGATGGCCCCACCCCAGCTGTTCCTTCACTATGGCAATTCCTTCCTCAAGGTGAGTCCCCGCAGCGGATGTGCCTCCCGACTTCCAAAGAGCGTAACCCAGGAGAAATTCGCCAAATCCGGCGGGCAAGTCCCGCGGCGGCATCTTTGTTTTTGCCTCATCGAGAGCATCCGTCAGAAGAGGAATGGCGTGCCCATAGTCCCTAAGGTTGCAGTCTGCAAGTGCGAGTGTATATCGCGAAGAGATCGCGTCGAAAGGCTCCGACCTTTCATTCGCGGCAAACTCCGCCACTGCTTTCTGAGCAAAATCCCTCGCCCTCTCATACTTGTGCTGGGCCAGAGCGAGCCCCGCAAGATCATCCCAGCTCTGAGCGATGACAAGCTTATCTCCTAGCTCCTCCGCGATCCGGAGAGCCTCTCGGCCCTCCTTCTCGCCGTCTCGTAACTTGCCCATCACCACATGCAGATTTCCCAACTCACTTATCGCCTTCGCCAGCTCCCTTTTCGAGTCCTCATCGCGTCGAAGCAACTGGACCGCGCGCTCTAGAGCAGCTTCCGCACGCGCCCACTGCGCGACATCCTGATAGAGCAAACCCAGTTGTCCATAAATCTTTCCCACATCAATATTGGGTTCGCGGTTGGCCTCCCCGCTTCGCGCCGCATCTTCCAGACGTGAAATTCGAAACTCACGTTCCTGTTTGACTGCAGCAGCGCCAACCAGCTGGCCTGTGTTCTGAATAATCTGTTGACCGGCCAAACTCAAGGAGAACGAAAGATTCAGAACGACGCTCACAACGAGACGAACATTCATCACAACCTCCTGAGGCTTCCGCGAAGTCACGACCGATCCAAGGACCCCCTAAACACAGCTCTCCTGTCACGTTATGCAGCCAAAACCGCACCACGCCGCAACAGCAGTCAATTCAACTCAACCGGTCACTCATAGAAAAGCGGATCGCAACGGCGTTCAATGTCGCTGCGTCCGGCAGCTGAAAAACAGCGTCCGGTCGCCGCATTCCATCGCCAACCGTTCCCGAGAATCAATGCAGCTTCGATTCTTTCTTGTTCGGCTGGATGGGTTCTGAACCCACCGTCGCCCGTTTAGTTGCCGATTAGACAACGCGTTTCACACCCAGTTAGGGACAGGATCAAATAAATCTCATCGACCAGATCGCAGCGCCGAATCGCTCCATCCACGGAACCGCGAGGAATGCCTCTATGATTGAGGAACAGAACTTATTCTGAGCAAAAATCGCGAATAGCCATCAGCAAACAATTAACGCGAGAGAACCTGTTTTGTTTCACCGAGGCCAGGGAAAAGAAAAGAGATGATCGCTGAAATCATTGCTGCCGGTTCCGAGATGCTCACGCCCTTCCGCCAGGACACCAACTCCCTCTTCCTCACCGAGGGCCTCAACGATCTCGGCGTTCAGGTGGCCTTCAAAACTATCGTCGGCGATAACCTCTCCCACCTCACCTCAGCCGCTTCCATCGCCATCTCCCGCGCCGACATCGTCCTCTTCTCCGGAGGCCTTGGCCCCACCGAAGATGACCTGACCCGCGAAGCCGTCGCCGCCGCACTCGGCATAGGACTCCATACCGACAACGCCGTCCTCACCGCGCTCTACAAACGCTTCGCCGCTCGCCAGATGGTCATGCCGCCCAACAACGCCAAGCAGGCCGACATCCTCGACGGCGCCACCGTCATCGACAACAAGAACGGCAGCGCCCCCGCGCAGTATCTCGACACCACCATCCTCGACTCGAACTCCGAGCCCATCCGCAAGATCATCATCCTTCTTCCAGGTCCACCCAAAGAGCTCAAGCCACTCTTCGAAGACGAGGTGAAGCCGCGCCTCGCTGCAACGCTCCCTCCTCGTCATCTCGCCAAACGTATGCTCCGCATGGCGCTCATTCCCGAGTCGCACGTCGACGCTCGCACCGCCCCCATCTATCGTCAATACACCGACGTCGAGACCACCATCCTCGCAGGCGCCGGGGAGATACAACTCCACTTCCTCTGCGCCAAACCCTCCTTAGCCAAAGCACAGGCACGAGTCGACGAACTCGTCGAAAAGATCGAAGCCGAGATGGACGACGCCATCTTCTCTTCTCACGGCGAATCTCTCGAAGAGGTGGTACTCCTCAACCTCGGCCTCCGCAATCTCACTCTCGCCACCGCCGAAAGCTGCACCGGAGGTCTCCTCGCGCAACGCCTCACCGCCATCCCCGGCAGTTCGCGCTACTTTCTCGGCGGAGCAGTCGTCTACAGCGACGCCCTCAAGACCACCTTCGCCGAAGTCCCCGCTGAACTCGTCACCACCAAAGGTCCCGTCTCCGCCGAAGTAGCGCAAGCCCTCGCCGAAGGCATTCGCCTTCGCACCGGCGCATCGCTCGGCATCTCCATCACCGGTATCGCAGGCCCCGGCCCCGGAGCACCTGGCCCCGACGCCAACAAGCCCATCGGCCTCGTCTACATCGCACTCGCTGACGCTCAGCAAGCCCAGGTCAAGGAACTCCATCTCCCAGGAGACCGAGAACGCATTCGTTGGTGGGCCAGCCAGCACGCTCTCGAACTCATCCGCCAGCACCTCCTCTGACATCCCCGCAACAAAAGAGGCCCCAGCGCTTATGCGTCGCTGAGTCACTGAGTCGCCAAACCCGCCGACTCACCGACTTGCTAAACTCATCCACATAGTGATGAACCCTTGGCTCCTCTCCATCCCGCTCGCTTATCTTCTGGGTTCAATCCCCTTTGGCTATCTCCTCGTCAAAATCTTCCGCAAACAGGACATACGCGCTACTGGCAGCGGCAACATCGGCGCAACCAACGTCGCGCGCTCAGGAGCCAAAGGCCTCGGCATCCTCACTCTTCTCCTCGACTGCGGCAAAGCCTTCCTCGCCGTCAAGATCGCCCAGCACCTCGCTCCGGACAACTACGACATGGCCGTTGTCGCGGCCGTTGCCGCCATCCTCGGCCACGTCTTCCCCATCTGGCTCGGCTTTCGCGGAGGCAAAGGCGTCGCCAGCGCCCTCGGCGTCTTCCTCGCGCTCTCTCCCGCTGCTGCAGGCTGCACCTTCGCCGTCTTTCTCATCGTCTTTCTCATCACGCGATACGTCTCGCTGGCCTCCATCATCGGCTCCGCTTGCTTCCCGCTCTTCGGCTTCTACTTCGTGCGTCAACGAACCCCCATCGTCATCGCAGGATTCCTCTTCATCCCGATCCTGATCATCGTGAAACACCACGAAAACATCCGCCGCCTCCTCGCCGGCACGGAAAGCCGCTTCGGTAAAAAGAAGGCCGCAGCATGAGCCGCATCGCCATTCTCGGTGCCGGAGCCTGGGGCACCGCCCTCGCTCTCTCTCTTGCGCGCCGCGGTGGCCACCAGCTCTGCCTCTGGTCCCACTCCGCCGCTCTCGCCGAACAGCTCACCGACGCGGGAGAAAACCTTCCCTATCTCCCCGGCTTCACTCTCCCCGCCGACATCGACATCACCGCCGACCTTCCCCGCGCTATCTTCGAAGCCGACATCCTCCTCTGCGTCACGCCCTCGCAGCATCTTCGCGGAGTCATCACCCACATCGCCCCTCTACTCACGCGCGACCAGATCATTCTCTCCGCCAGCAAGGGTCTCGAAGAGCAGACCTTCCTCCGCATGTCGCAGCTCGTCGCCTCGGTCGCCGATAATCCCTTCGCCGTCCTCAGCGGTCCCTCCTTTGCCCAGGAAGTCGCCGCTGGCATGCCCACCGCGATCGTCGTCGCCTCCAACTTGCCCCCGATCGCCCAGATCATCCAGCGCGATCTCACCTCACCCAATCTCCGCATCTACACCAACGACGACGTCGCTGGCGTAGAACTCGGCGGCGCACTCAAAAACGTCATCGCCCTCGCAGCCGGAGTAGCCAGCGGTCTCAACCTCGGTTACAACTCCTCCGCAGCTCTCATAACCCGCGGCATCGCCGAGATGACTCGCCTCGCCGTAGCCTGCGGCGGTCGCCGCCAGACCCTCGCCGGCCTCTCCGGCGTAGGCGATCTCATCCTCACCTGCACCGGCTCCCTTTCGCGCAATCGCTCCGTAGGCATCGAACTTGGCCGCGGCCGTCAACTCCCAGACATCATCGCCGGCCTCCACGGCAAAGTAGCCGAAGGCATTCGAAGCACTGCCGCAGCCCTCGGCCTCGCAGCCCGATACGCCGTCGAAATGCCCATCACCGAGCAGATGGACGCCATCCTCCACCGCAACAAACCGCCCCAGGAAGCCATCCGCGAACTCATGGCCCGCCCCGGCCGTGAAGAATAACCAACATCCAGCAGCGATCACCCGCATCGAAAAAGTCGAGGTCACCCCGCATGAAAATTCTCGTAGTCGGTGCAGGAGCCATCGGCGGATACTTCGGAGCAAAGCTCGCGCAGGCAGGCCGCGACGTCACCTTCCTCGTCAGAGGATCACGCGCCCTCGAGCTCCAGCGCAACGGCCTCCAGATCATCAGCCCAACCGGCAACCTGACCATCCAGCCCCACGCCATTGCCTCGAACGAGATCCATAACCCTTACGACATCATCCTGCTCAGCGTAAAGGCTCCCTCGGTCGCCAGCGCCATTGCAGACATGAAGCCCGCCGTCGGCCCTGACACGATGATCTACCCCGCACTCAACGGTATGGGCCATATGGAGGCACTCGCCCAGTCATTCGGCAAACACGCCGTTCTCGGCGGCGTCTGCATGGTCTCCACAACTCTCGACGATCAAGGTCGAATCCTCCAGCTGAACGAAGTCCATAAGCTCGTCTACGGCGAACTCAGCGGAGAGATTACTCCTCGCATCCAGTCCTTCGACCAGACAATCAGCCACGCCGGTTTCGACACCGAGCTCTCGACTCACATCATCCAGGATATGTGGAACAAGTGGGTCTTCATCGCGACCCTCGGCCTCGGCACCTGCCTCCTCAACGGAGACATCGGCCAGATCAACTCCGTCCCCGACGGCGAGGCCGTCATCCTCCAATGTCTCGACGAGTGCGCCTCCGTCGCCAGCGCCTCAGGCTTCCCTACACCGGAGCCATTCCTCGCTCGAATCCGTCAGGTCTACGTCGACAAAAACTCCAAGCTCGCCTCCTCCATGTTCCGCGACATGCAAAACGGAGCCAATGTCGAAGTGGAAGCCATCCTCGGCGATCTTCTAAAGCGCGGTCAGTCTCACGACCTCAAGATGCCGCTCCTCCAGGCCGGCTGCGTCCGGCTGCGCATCTACCAGAACTCCCGTTCGATCTCCTGAGGCGCCAGGTCCACGGCACTCTAAAAGGACAACTCTTCAATTCTTGGCGGCCGCTGATCGAAGTCGCTATACCGGATCCACCGCGGACGCACGACAAAGTAGGTAATCCCAGGCCAACTCTGCCGTGCCGGCCCATCCAGCCAAGTCGCGAAATAAATCTCCTTGTAGCGAGCCAGTTCGTCTCCCTCGGGCAGAAAGGCGTCCCCCTCAAACTGCACCGTCCTCTCACCCTCCCAGCCAACCGCAAGGCTCGCTTTGCAACTCGCCCTGAGATTTCTATACTTCCGTGTCGTATCCAGAGTGTCGAAGATAATCTCCAGTTCCTCCGTCACCGCAATCCCAACCAGCGCGGATTGCGGAAAGCCTTCAGGCGAAATGCTCCCCACCACCCCCAGTTTGCAGCTCGACAGAAATGCAAACAGCTCAGCCTTCGACATGCCCGATAAGATACTCTTCCTTTGTGCCCATCGCACCCTTGAGGACCTTATAACCATGCCCGAACCCAATCACGGCCACCATCACGACGAAGACCACATCCCTCCGCCGGATCTCCCTCATCACACTGAAAAGCGCATTCTTGGCTTTCGTCCGCTTCACGTCATCATCGGAGGCCTTGTACTCATCGCCATCCTGCTGATCTACCTGCTCCTTATCGCCCGCATCGGCTTCTGAGCGGCCGCAAATCAGAATCCCCGCGCCAATCCGATAAACTAGACCAAGCATGGCCTTCTCATCCCTCTTCGGAAAACGCGACAAGCAGGAAACCCCAGACGAACCTCAGACGCAACAGGAAACTCCCGCGTCGAGGTTAGGCCTCTTCGACCGCATGAAGCAGGCGGTCACCCGCACCCGCGAGTCCTTCACCGAATCCCTTGGCTCCATCATCGCCCTCACTCGCGAGGTCGACGAAACCACCCTCCTCAACCTCGAGCCGCTCCTCCTCGCCGCCGATCTCGGAGCCCCCACCACCGCCATCGTGATGGAAAACCTCCGCCAGCGCGCCCTCCGCACCGGCATCCAGGGCGGCGAAGAACTCAAACAGCTCCTGAAATCCGAACTCAAGCAAGTCCTCGACTCCGTAGCCCGCCCCATTCACCATCCTGCCTCCCCACCCGAGGTCATCATGATGGTCGGCGTCAACGGCACCGGGAAAACCACCACAACCGGCAAGCTCGCCGCCTACTTCACCGCCGGAAAAGATGGACCAGCACGCTCCGTCCTCCTCTGCGCCGCCGATACCTTCCGCGCCGCCGCCATCGAGCAGCTCGAAGTCTGGGCCCAACGCTCCAACGTCCAGATCATCAAGACCAAGCAGGGCGGCGACCCCTCCGCCGCGCTCTACGACGCCTGCGCCGCCGCAAAATCCCGCAACACAGACATCCTCATCGTCGACACCGCCGGCCGCCTCCACACCAAGACCGACCTCATGAAAGAGCTCGACAAGATGCGACGCACCGCCGACAAGCTCATCCCCGGCGCCCCGCACCAAACCCTGCTAGTCATGGACGCCACAACAGGCCAGAACGGCCTCCAGCAGGCCCGCCTCTTCACCGAAGCCGCCCGCGTCACCGGCATCGTCCTCACCAAACTCGACGGCACCGCCAAAGGCGGCATCGTCCTCGCCATCGCCACCGAGCTCAAGCTCCCCGTCGTCTACGCAGGTACCGGAGAAAAACTCGATGACATCATCCCCTTCGACAGCGACTCCTTCATCGATTCGCTCCTCGACTGATCCTTACCACCCAATCAAGACTCAAGCCCATCATCCAGACCGCTCAATCATCACATCGGTAGACTTGATAAGAGCAGCCGCGCTATCACCCTTCTTCAACTGGAGTTCCCTTACCGCACCCGCCGTAATAATGGCCGTGACGTGCGCATCCCCGACTGCCAGCACAACCTCTGCCAGCAAGCCCTTCAATCCGGATGCTCACCACCTTACCCGCAAGCTGATTTCTCCCGCTCACCCTCCGATACCGCTCGCGAGACTCAGCCGCCGGCTTCATCTTGTCCTTCATTAGAAACGGCCGCAGCGCCGCCTCCGGCAAACGATGATGTCCCCCGGCGTCTGTACCGTCTTCAGCTTGCCGCTCAGAATCCACTGCTTCACAGTCGCATAGCTCACGCCCAGCAACCGTGCCGCCTCTCGCGGCGTCAACATGGCGCGTTCCGTTGGCATGGCCTAAGTTGTAACACTTGGGCGAGCCATCCGCCAAACCCGTTATCCTCGAAGTCATGCGGTTCAGCGCAACACACATTCACGACGAAGTCTTCATGCGACAAGCCCTCAAGCTCGCCGCCGAAACCACAGGCCTCGCCTCACCAAACCCTCAGGTCGGCTGCATTCTCGTCAGCAACGGAGAAACAATCGGCGAAGGCGCCCACCTCTACGACAACCGCGACCACGCCGAAATCGTAGCCCTCAAGCAAGCCGCCTCCCGCAACCTCTCCACCCACGGAGCCACCGCCTACGTCACCCTCGAGCCCTGCAGCCACCACGGCCGCACCCCTCCCTGCGCCGACTCCCTCATCGCCGCCGGAATCGCCCGCTGCGTCATCGCCACGCAAGACCCCAACCCACAGGTAAGCGGTCAAGGCATCCAAAAACTTCGCGCTGCCGGAATCGAAGTCACCCTCGGCGTACTCCAGCAACAGGCCCGAGACCTCAACGAAGCCTTCGCACACTTCATCCGGCACCGCACCCCCTTCGTCACCCTCAAAGCCGCTCTCTCCCTCGATGGCAAACTGGCTCCTCCATCCACCTCGCGCTTCCCCAACCAGCCTCACTGGCTCACCGGCCCCGCCGCTCGCCACGAAGTCCAACTCCTCCGCCACGCCAGCGACGCCGTCCTCACAGGCATCGGCACCGTCCTCGCCGACAACCCCCTCCTCACCGATCGAAGCGGTGTCGTCGGCCCCAAAGGCGAGCCACGCCGGCGTACCCTCCTCCGCGTCGTCCTCGACACCCACCTCCGCATTCCCGCTCACCTCAAAGCTCGTCGTCTCCGCAGAAAACGATCTCCTCATTCTCGCAGCAAATCCGCCCCCGAAACCCGAATCAACGCCCTCACCGAACGCGGAGCCCAGGTCGAAACTCTCCCTCAGCACGCCGGTCGCCTCAGTCTTCCCGACTATGCTCTCCACCTTGGCCGATCGCAACATCCTCAACCTTCTCCTCGAATGCGGCTCGCACCTCAACGCCGCCTTCCTCCGCCAGAACCTCGTCGACAAAGTGGTCCTCCTCTACTCCCCCACTGAACTCGGCACCGAGGCCATCCCCTTCGCACAAGGCATTGCCCCCGGCCTGCTCGAACAATCTCTAACCCACGTCACCCGTGCCAACTACGGCCCCGACCTATGCGTCACCGGCTATCTCCAACACCCTTGGCCGCCAGTTTGACAGCTTATTGACCTCGAGAATATCTTTCAAAAAAATCTTCGAAATTGTTCAAAGGTTCTTCAAAGAGGTATCTATTAGAAGGTGTCTGATTCCTAAAACGGAAATTCCGTGGACAGGAGCTCCGCATGACAACCACGCCAACCACAGTCCCCCCCAACCAGTTCAACGCGACAGGCTAACCTCGCCAACTAGATTTTTCCTCACGGTCGCGCTTATCGCTCTTGTGTTCAGCCAATTGTCCTGGAGCGTCGACGCTCGCGCTCAAGTGCCTCGCCGCCTCAGGGGTCAGCTCCCGGATCCATGCCTGGAAAATCTGCCAGCGCCCAGCACCAAAACCACCCGCTATCAGGGTAGTGCAATTGGTCAACTGTTCCGACCAGACATTGCTGGGCGCAGCGAACGCGGCTGGCTCAGCAGGTCAGCCACTCACCTCGGTTTTCCCACGAGAAGGGACCTGGGTCATGAGACCGGCCGGTTCCCCTAACCATGCTAATGTCCTGACCATCGATATCCCCCCAGCCTGGGCGGCCACCATCGCGAAAGGGAGCATAGCTCCGAATATCTGGGCGCGAACTGGTTGCCGTTATGACGTCGCTGCGGACAAGGCACAGTGCGAGACCGGCGGAGCCGGCGGTGTATACGACATCAGCAAAGCACATCTTGGACCGCCGGGAGCAACCACGATCACCGAGTGGACCTTCTATCAATCTTCGACGTCAACAACCGGTGCTACGTACTTCAAAGATAACTTCGATATCAGCGCGGTGAATGGCGCGAGCATCACCGTGGATATCCAGGAGGTCGGCGGCACTGCTGAAGACCCAGGGGCCCCTCAGAACATATTCTGGTTAACTAACTCCAGAGTCACCCCTCCGAACTATCCGATGTCGATCCATGGAGATGATCTGCGAGCGAACGACCGGTGTCCCGCGGCGTTCCGGCTCATGCGTGCGGACATGACGTCGAAGGGCACCTTCGGTAAGATTTTTGGCTTTGTCATCCTGGATGATAACGGGCAGCCAGAAGGTGGAAACGCTACTGTAGCCTGTTTCTCGAACTGCGGGAAGTACAAGTTCCCAACTGAACCAGCGATGGACTGCGACATCTCCAATCCCACCTGCTACAACTGGAAGACCTTCTGCGCTGGCGATCCCAGCCAGTACTACCCCACCAACAAGACCGTGTGTGGCACAGATGCCGACTGCCCCGTGAATGGCGCGTGCTGGATCAATCCTGGCAGCGAAACCGATCATCGATGTGTCCTCCGGGGATTCGTCGATAACGTGCAGGGGAAATGTGCCACCGATGTATGTACTTTTCCCTACGACTACATAAATCCCTACACAAATATCCCGGATAAATCGACGCAGCCTCCATTCGGCACATGCAAGCATGTCGACCCTAACAACACGAACTCCCTATGCGTTGGCGACGATACGATTCACGTGGTCTTCCCCCACGCATATTCCTGGCCCAACGATCCTCAGGTTTACGCTGACGACGCGCCGCTCTACCGAGTCATCTTCGCGCCAGGCGGTACAACGGTTCCGATTACACCAGCGGGCAGCATTCCTGCCTGCCAAAACCTGCCCAGCATTTATGACTATGCCAGCGCCTTCCCTCTCTGCAGCATACCCATCAAGGACGGCGCGGTCTTCGGCATTGCGCGTACGCCGCCCAATCCCTGGAGTTGTAACCTCGGCGCTGGAGCCGGTAACGACGGCGTAATATGCAGTTGGTCAACAACCGAGATAGGCCATCCCCCACATAGATAGTTCGAGTAGTTCCATGACGCGACCTTATGAAGCGTTCATCAGCTTTGGGGAGTTGTCGCTCTCTCGCTCGATGAGTAACCTATCCCTATGTTCACCGGCCTCATCGAAACCACGGGCACACTCCTCGCCGTCACCCCAACCGAAGGCGCCACGCGCATCACCATCGCCTCACCCACGCTTACCCCACGCCTCAACACCGGCGACAGCATCGCAGTCAACGGCGTCTGCCTCACCGCCCTCAGCATCGAACCCAACGCCTTCCCCCCGCGCTTCTCCGCCGATCTCGCCGCCGAGACCATCGCCCGCACCACGCTCTCCCACCTAAAACCCGACGCCATCCTCAATCTCGAGCTCCCCACTCCCGCCGGCTCACCCCTCGGTGGCCACGTCGTCCAGGGCCACGTAGACGGCACCGGCACATTACTCTCCCTCACCCCAATCACGCCCTCCGCCAAGACCTCGGACTGGCGCCTCCGCCTTCGAATTCCCGATTCCCTCACCCGTTACGTCGTCCCCCAGGGCTCCATCACCATCGAAGGCATCAGCCTCACCGTCGCCTCCATCCTCGGCAACGAAGTCGAGATTGCAATCATCCCCCACACCTACGCCGCCACCAGCCTCCACTCCCTCACCCCGGGAGTTGCCCTCAACATCGAGGTCGATGTCCTCGGCAAATACGCCGAACGCCGGCAGCAACACGAGAAATTCATCCTCACCGAGCAAATACCTCATCGCCAATGGCTACTAAGGCATCGTGAGAGCGACGTCCTCTGATTTGCCGGCAACTAACTTGTCACCTGGCTTGCCGCTGACCAGCGTGTTCACTTGATCCATCACCGGGATGACCGGAGCATTCTTCGCCATATCGAAGCGGCCATTTATCAGATAAGTAACCGCAATGCCCACCATGACATAAGGTTGAAGCACCGCAATGGGAACCACGTACCCCTTCGTCTTCACAAGCGACTCGAGCACGCCTCGTGGCATATGACTTCGCCGCGTGTCGCCCGGCACCTGCGGAATCACGAACTTCCTGAATTCAAGCGCTTCGTGATGGTGCGCGTAGGCAGCGAACGCCTTGGCAATCTGTTTCGGCGTCGTGATTGCCACATCTGCCGTAAAACTCCGGTGTACTGCTCCCGGAAAATAGAAATTGAGAACAGCGCGTGAAAAGTCGGCGCAGTTCTTCGTAAAAAGATTGAAGTGGGTATCGTTCCCACGGCTGTTGAATTCGGCAATCAGGTTGTCATCTTGCTCTTCATCCGTCTCTACCTCGAAACTGTAGATCTTCCGCGTGTACGCCACGCCCAACAGTTGAGGCCACACCTTCTTACTGATCATCCCCCTGCGTGATAGAAGTTAGATCTCCCAGATGAGCCTCGGCGTATTGGTCCCGCATCCTCGTGACGTCAGTCTTCGCGGCCCACTCGGGCACATCCTCCACTCGTTCCACAGCGTAGAGATACGGCAGCAACGGTATGGCAACCCAATCAAGTCTTCGAATGCCTGAATAGCGGCTGATCACCACTCCCGTCTCGTCAGGCCCACACCGCCGCAACACAGTCGGCGATTCAGCGCACACTCGATCCAGATAAATTGCCGAATGGCCCGTTGGATTGACACTGCCGAACAATCCGTACGGCTCCTCAACCAGAAGCGCTACGTTGCCATGCGCGTTTCTCGCAGCGGCCAACACCACTACGACCCACATCGCGAAACTCAGATTGCAACGCTTCATATCGCTCACTCCCACCGCAATCGCCGAGTGTTCCCTGGAAAAAATTCGACATCATGGAGGCCGTTAGCGTTTCCAACAAACATTTATCTGAAACGCAATGCAATTTAGGTGCAAGATACCAGTGCAGAAGAGCCACGGATACTAGGGGTTTTACCAGTCAACGCCACGCTCATAAAGATTGGGAAAATCTATGGGATGCGCCTCTCTGACGAAAAGGTTTCCCCTAACCCCTTACCGGTTTCCGAGCTTCCGCAAAGGACGGATTCAACGGCGAGTGTGGTGACACAAAAAAACGCAGCCCGAAAGGGGCCGCGCTTTTCGCTCCAGAGATTTATTTGGAACCGACTAGATCGAGCTCATGTTGTGCAGGAACTCCTGATTATTCCTGGTCTTCGCCAGCTTATCGGTCAGCAATTCCATCGCTTCAACCGGCGACAATGGATTCAGCACCTTACGCAGAATCCAGGTCCGCTGCAGATCCTCTTTCGGAATCAGCAGTTCTTCCTTACGAGTGCCGGAGCGCTGAATGTCGATCGCCGGAAACACACGCTTATCCACCAGCTTGCGATCCAGAATCACTTCCATGTTGCCCGTTCCCTTGAACTCTTCGAAGATCACTTCGTCCATCCTCGAACCCGTATCCACTAGCGCGGTAGCAATGATCGTCAGCGAACCGCCCTCTTCGATATTGCGAGCCGCACCAAAGAACCGCTTCGGCCTTGCAGCGCGTTCGAATCCACACCGCCTGAGAGCACCTTGCCGCTCGGAGGAACGATCGTGTTGTAAGCACGCGCCAGGCGTGTGATCGAGTCCAGCAGAATCACGACATCGCGCTTATGTTCGACCAGCCGCTTCGCCTTCTCGATCACCATCTCGGCAACCTGCACGTGACGTGCCGCCGGCTCATCGAACGTCGACGAGATAACCTCGCCCTTCACCGACCGCTGCATGTCCGTCACTTCTTCCGGACGCTCGTCAATCAGCAGCACAATCAGTACCACCTCAGGATGGTTCGACGTAATGCTGTTCGCAATCGACTGCAGCAGCATTGTCTTGCCGGTCCTTGGCGGAGCCACAATCAATCCACGCTGTCCCTTGCCCACCGGAGTCAGCAGGTCCATCACGCGGCCCGAGATGTGCTCGCGAACAGTCTCCATCTTCACCCGCTCCTGCGCATACAGCGGAGTCAGGTTGTCGAACAGAATCTTGTTCCGTGTCTCTTCCGGCGACTCGAAGTTAATCGCCTCAATCTTCACCAGCGCAAAGTACTTCTCGCCCTCATGTGGAGGCCGCACATTGCCGCTGATCGTGTCGCCAGTCTTCAGGTCGAACTTGCGAATCTGCGAAGGCGAAACATAAATGTCGTCGGGACCAGGCAGGTAGTTGTAATCAGGAGAGCGCAGAAATCCATAGCCATCAGGCAGAATCTCAAGCACGCCTTCGGCAAAGATGTGCCCTTCTTTTTCACTCTGCGCCTGCAGAATCTTGAAGATCAGGTCCTGCTTCCGCAGTCCGCTGGTGCCAGCGATGTCGAGTCCACGCGCAAGTTTGCTCAACTCCGCGATGTTGTGTTCTTTTAATTCAGAAATTGTCATGTTTTACCTGGGATTTTTAAATTTTTTGGAGGGGATTGTTTGCAACTCAGGCGGGATCTGCTTGACGAGGGGGTCGTGCGGAAGGCCGTGATTTAGAGAATTGTCTTGCGGGGGGTTATGTTGCGGGTGATTGGTTAAAAATCAAGGGAAGAAACTGCCGCGCGTTAAGCTGCGCGGCGTTCTTGTAATTGTACCTTCTCGACGACAGCTTCGGACTCATTCATTGGAACAGTGTCCCGAAATCGATCCAATACTTCGTTGGTCGTATCCTGAAGCCGGGTATTCGGCTTGTGCAGCTTCCGTGTAGCCTTCGAGGCCAGCTGGCAGAGTTCGTAACGATTGTTCACGTGCGTGAGAGCTCCAAAAATAAGATCTGAGCGCATAGTTTTCTCCTTTTCCTTTTTAGAAGGCGTAAGCGTCTAGTTAGCGCTCACTCGCCTGAAAATACAGCTAGTAATTTTCCTAGGCTTGATTGTTTCTTCTCCGACTCCATTTATTAGACGCAAAACAGTCCCAAGGGACTCTTGCAATCCGAATTGATTCTTGTTCGATGAGATAGCCGCTAGCTTCAGCAGACAAACCAAACCGTTCGCTGGCCAAGACCAGCTTTGTTCTGCAGACTGTCTCTTGCGTAGGATTTCAGCGCTCACCGCGCCCAAGGCTTGAAACAGACAGCAAGCCAGTCTCCCGGCTAGCCCGAATTACATCGCAAATGTCCCGGCCTCGTTCAGGTTTTCAGTTGGCTGAGATCAACTCCGACATAGGCAAAAGTAAACCGTTCAGCCCCTCAGGTCAATACTTTTTTTGGGAACCCAGTTCACAAAGATATTCCAGAAACTGAATACTCCGGATGGCACTTGACCGGATCGGTCACTCATTCCAAATGATTTACATCGTCTACGACCAGTAACTGCGGTCCAAAGTACGATATTGAATAGCCTCGGCGATGTGTTTGACAGCAATATCCCGTTCACCTCCCAGATCAGCTATCGTCCGCGCCACCTTCAGGATACGATCGTGCGCCCGGGCGCTCAGTCCCTGTTGTTGCATCGCCCGCTCCAGCAGCCGTTCCGCATCCGATGAAAGCTCACAATAGGCCCGAATCTGCTGCGTATTCATCTGTGCATTTGCGAAAACCTGCCGCGAAGCCCCCTTCGCCGACCCCGTTCCATTCCGCCCGGTCCGCTCCCCCGCCTTTCCAAACCGCTCATGCTGGAGCTCTCGCGCCTTCAACACCCGATCCCGAATCTGTTCAGAACCCTCCGCCGCAGCTCCGCCCCGCAACTCCTTATACTGCACCGCCGGGACCTCAATATGGATGTCGATACGATCCAAAAGCGGCCCCGAAACCTTTGAAACATACCGCTGAATCATCGGCGGAGTACACATGCACTCCCGCGACTTGTCATTAAAGTAGCCGCAAGGACACGGATTCATCGCCGCCGCCAGCATAAACCGCGCCGGAAAGCTCAAACTCATCGCCGCCCTGGCGATCGTCACATTGCCATCCTCCAGAGGCTGCCGCAACACCTCCAGCACATTCCGCGGAAACTCCGGCAACTCATCCAAAAACAGCAGCCCATTGTGAGCCAGCGAAACCTCGCCCGGCCGCGGCATCATCCCCCCACCGATCAGACCGGCATCCGAGATCGTATGGTGCGGCGAACGAAACGGTCGATGCGCCACCAATCCCTGCTCCGCATCCAGCACTCCCGCCACCGAGTGGATCTTCGTCGTCTCCAGCGCCTCTTCAAATTGCAGCGGAGCCAGAATCGAAGGCAGTCGTTTCGCCAGCATCGTCTTGCCCGAACCCGGCGGTCCGATCATCAAAATATTGTGCCCGCCAGCAGCCGCGACCTCGAGCGCCCTCTTCGCCGTCTGCTGCCCCCGCACATCCTTGAAGTCAAAGGGAAAGTGCTGCATCTCATTCAGCAAAGCCTGCGTCTCCACCTTCAGCGGAACAGCTTTCATCACCCCAAAAGCAGCCGAGTTCAACAGCTCCCTTACCTCAAGCAGCGACTGCACCGGGTAGACATTCACCCCTTCAACAACCGCCGCCTCACGAGCATTGCTCGCCGGAATAATCAGGTTCGGAATCCCCTTCGCCCGCGCCGCCACAGCAATCGGCAGCATCCCCTGCACCGCCCGCAGACTGCCATCCAGCCCCAGTTCTCCCACCAGCAAGTAGTCGCTCAGGTCCTTAATCTGAAGCGCCCCATAAGCCCCTAGGATCCCGATCGCAATCGGCAGATCGAATCCCGACCCTTCCTTCTTCAAATCCGCCGGAGCAAGATTGATCGTGATCCGCGTCGTCGGAATATCGAATCCAGAGTTCTTAATCGCCGACCGCACCCGGTCGCGACTCTCCCTCACCGCCGCATCCGGCAGCCCCACCGTGCTGAAATGTTCTTTATCTAATTTGATCCCGGAAAAATCGACTTCGACTTCAATAATGTGGGCATCAATTCCGTAAACCGCAGCACTGCGAGCCGTAAAAAGCATTCTGAGCCTGATCAATCCTTGAGGCGGAAGATTTTCGCGAGTATAGCATCCCACCATCTGCGACCCACGACACCGAACCAACGAGGAACTAGAATCGTTCGCAATATGCCTCCACCCGTCGAACTCTTTCGCCATCTCGCCCTCCAACTCCCGGGAGCCGTCGAGAGTTCACACATGAATCACCCCGACTTCCGTCTGAACAACCAGATCTTCGCCACCCTCTCCGGCGAGAAAAAAGGTTACGGAGTCCTCAAACTCACACTCGATCAGCAAGCCGCCTTTGTAGCCGATCAGCCCCACATCTTCTCGCCTGTCCAGGGAGGATGGGGCCGCATGGGCATGACCTACATCCACCTCAAAGAAGCCGACGAGTCCATCATGGCCGGCGCCCTCAAAACTGCCTACCAGAACCTGCAGGCAAAACAATCCCCGAAGAAGCTCTCAAAGAAATCCTTACCATCTGCCCGTCCAGCCAAAGCCACTCGTAGAAGCCTAAAATAAACCCGTGAATACCAGCCTCTTCGAACTCTTCAAAATTGGTATCGGCCCATCGAGCTCCCACACCGTCGGCCCCATGCGCGCCGCCCTTCGCTTCAACCGCGAACTCGCCTCCGCCAATCTCCTCGAAAAAACTGCAAAGGTCACCGTCGACCTCTACGGCTCTCTCGCACTTACAGGCATCGGCCACGGCACCGACCGCGCCATCCTCCTCGGCCTCCTCGGCGAAGCCCCCGACACCATCGACCCCGCCACCGTCGAATCCAAAATCGCTACCATCCGCAACACAAACTCCATCACCCTCGCGCGCCAAAGAGACAATCCCCTTCATCGAAACCGAAAATCTCCTCTTCCACCGCAACCAGATGTACCCTGACCCAACCATCACCTCACACCCCAATGGAATGCGCTTCACCGCATTCGACGCGACCGGCAAACCAATCTCCACGGAAGTCTTCTACTCCGTAGGCGGAGGCTTCATCGTCTCCGAAGCCGAGCGCACCACCGAAACCCTCACGTCCACCCGCACCGTCCCCTACCCTTTCCGCAGCTCCGCCGATCTCCTCGCCACAGCGGAAAAGAACAATCTGGCCATCGCCGAGCTCATGCTGGCCAACGAGGTGGCCCTCCTCAACGACCCCACCATCCCGATCAACCGCCCCGATTCGATTCATGAAGAATTCTCGCCAACCACAAAAGCCCGGGTGCCCCATCCTTCGCAGCCATATCGCGAAGGGTGGGATGTAGAGAGTTCGGAGCGTCAGTCTTTAGCACCACAGTCCCCCGAGGAAAAGATCCGCAACAGCATCCTAGCCATCTGGCAAACCATGCAGCAATGCACCGACCGCGGCATCGCGACCGAGGGCATCCTACCCGGAGGCCTCAACGTCCGCCGCCGCGCCCATCGCCTCGCCGAGCGCCTCAACACCATCGGTTCCAAAGACCCTCTCGCCCCAATCGACTGGGTCACCGTCTACGCCATGGCCGTCAACGAAGAGAATGCCGCCGGAGGCCGAGTCGTCACCGCCCCCACCAACGGAGCCGCAGGCGTCATCCCGGCCATCGCCAACTACTACACGCACTTCATCGAAGGCTCACCCGATGAAAAAAGAGAAGGCATCATCCGCTACTTCCTCACCGCCGCCGCCATCGGCATCCTCTACAAAGAAAACGCCAGCATCTCCGGAGCCGAAGTCGGCTGCCAGGGCGAAGTCGGCGTTGCCTGCAGCATGGCCGCCGGAGGCCTCGTCGCCGCCCTCAACGGCACCAACGCCCAGGTCGAACACGCCGCCGAAATCGCCATGGAACACAACCTCGGCATGACCTGCGATCCCATCGGCGGCCTCGTCCAGATCCCCTGCATCGAGCGCAACGGCATGGGCGCCGTCAAAGCCATCAACGCCGCCCGCATGGCCATGCACGAATCCGGCGACCACAAGCTCTCTCTCGACCAGATCATCGCCACCATGTATCAGACCGGCCTCGACATGCAATCCCGCTACAAAGAAACATCCCTCGCTGGCCTCGCCCTCAATGTCATCGAGTGCTGAGTACCCCCCACCCTCATTTTTTCGCGGCAACCACAAACAGGTCATCCGTGGTAAGCAGACGCTTGAAATACTCACCCTTCCATCCAGGGCTTAGCCGATCCAGCAACATTCCCTCCACCGCCCCAAAGGGATAAATCGCTTCCCGCTGCGCCTTCGCTAGATCGACCTTCCGCAACTCATCCATCGTCTCAGCTCTCGCTCTCGCACCGTACGCACTAAAGGGTTCATAGTCCGCAAGAGCCGCAAACGCCTCCGTAGGCTTGTAGCTCGCCGCAGCCTCCGCAGCCATAATCTGCGTATACCGAGCGATCCCCTCCTGCCAAAGCTGGAAGCTCAAATACTTATGATCATCCGGCGAGAGCTGCGCGAAGAACTTCCGCCGCAGCGCAACATACTCCTCCGCATTCTTACGAAACTTAACCTCATCCGTCTCTTTCACCGTCGCGACTAACAAATCCCGCAACCGCCCAAACGACTGCGCAACCTCCGGCTTCTTATAAGGGAACGGATACTCCAGCATCCACATCCCACTCTCATCCCCATGACTCAACCCCAAGCCATCAACCGCTTGAAAGTATCCCTGCGCAGCATCCTGCAGTTGATGAAAATGTTCGTGCATCACCACAATTACCCACGGAGTACTCGTCTTGCTTTCCGTATTCTTCGGCTCTCCAATCACAATCACCGCCGGAGGCCCAAAGGCAGGAAACGTCGCCTCCAGTCGAATCGGAAATTGACGTGTCCGCACAAAGAATCCATTCCCAGCAGCCTTAAACTCCGCCGACGGGTTCGGATGATGCGTCAGAAACTCATTTTCAGCTGTGATCAGCAATAAAGGTGAGGGAACCTTACTCCACCCGGGCCATATCCCATCTTCAATGGCCGGTGCCAGCCGATAGAACTCCGCCACCCTCACGCCGTCATCAGCAGGAAGCTCCTGCCCGAAGCCCGTCGCAACAACAAGTACAGAAGCACTCAAAAAGAAAAGCCAGCCACGCCGCATGGCCCGATACTAGCAAACCCGCAACGCCTAAGGCGCCGCCACCGTCTCCTTCGGACTAACACTGACCGTCATCCCCTTCGCATCCCGCGCAAAGTGCATCGTCACGACAGATTTCTTCCCGCAAGCCCTCACCGTCCACTTCTCATCCCACGGAACGTTCTCCCCGCTCGGCTCTCCATTCGGCAACGCCGTCTCCAGCACATCCACCGGGCACGAACCCGCCCCCGCCCCAACCCCCGCATACTGAACCGCACCATGCTGCAACACAGGACCCGCCGCCGATTGCCCCGGAAACAGTCCAACCACCGACGTCTTCCCATCCTGAATCGTCACCGACGCCACATACGTTCGCTTCTCCCCACAAGCAACCCCATCCGTCATCTCCTTCCAGTGACCGTTCACGATATTGCCGTCAGCATCCGTCTGAATCGTCCCATAAATCTTCGCCTCACTCGTGTTCATGTTGATATCGATCTTCTGGCAATGCGTCGAAAGCCCGCTCTCATAATCCTGATACGCCCCCAACACCGCCTGCCGGTAAGAGTCACTGCTCCGAATCGCATCAAAAGCCCGCGGCCTATTATTCTCCTGCGCCCCCACGCAAGCACAAGTCAGAAACACCGCAACACCAAAAAGAACCCAGCGCATCACTCCTCCTCAAGGCCGCAAATCAGCCCCTCGCTCCTTAGATGCGTCGCCGCTCCCCGGGCTGTCCGTCACCACGCCGCGCTACCGCTCCACTGCCAGTGCCACCGAGTTCCCTCCACCCAGACAAAGCGCAGCCACGCCCTTGTGGGCACCCCGCCGCATCATCTCGTGGATCAGCGTCACCAGCACCCGCGCCCCGCTCGCTCCAATCGGATGCCCAATGGCCACCGCCCCGCCATTCACGTTCACTTTCGCGGCATCCAGCCCCAACTCCTTCATCACTCCCAAAGCCTGCACGCTGAAAGCCTCATTCAACTCATACAGATCGACCTCATCCCGCGTCCAACCAGCCCGCTTCAGCACCAACTGCACGCCGGTCACGGGAGCCAGCATCACCCACTTCGGAGCCACCCCGCTCGTCGCCTGTGCCTTGATCGTCACCAGCGCCTTCAACCCCAGCGCCTTCGCCTTCTCCGCCGACATCACCACCGCCGCAGCAGCCGCATCGTTCACCCCCGGAGCATTCCCCGCCGTCACCGTCCCCTCTTTCTTAAATGCCGGCTTCAACGCCGCCAACGCCTCCAGCGAAGCATCATCTCTGACGCTCTCATCCCGCGTCACAACCGTCACCGCGCCCTTCTTCCCCGGCACGCTCACCGGCACAACCTCCGCATCGAACCGTCCCTCCCTCCACGCCGCACTAGCCTTCCTATGCGACGCCAGCGCATAAGCATCCTGCTCCTCACGTGTAATCGAGTGCTTCTCCGCAACATTCTCCCCCGTCACCCCCATGTGGTAGTCCTCACACGCACACCACAACCCATCCTTCACCATCGAATCCACCACGACCGAATCCCCCATCCGAATCCCCCGACGCGCCTGCGGCAACAAATGAGGGGCATTCGTCATCGACTCCATCCCACCCGCAACCACAATCTCCGCATCTCCGGCCATCACGGCCTGCGCCGCCAGCCCCACCGCCTTCAGCCCCGATCCGCAAACCATGTTGATCGTCATCGCCGAAACCGTATCCGCCAGTCCACCCTGCAAAGCCGCCTGCCGCGCCGGATTCTGCCCCAGCCCCGCCGGCAACACGCACCCCATCAAACACTCATCCACAGTCGCCGGATCAATCCCCGCCCGCTTCACCGCCTCGCGAACCGCAATCGCCCCAAGCTGCACCGCCGTTAAATCAGCGAACGCCCCTTGGAATTTCCCAACGGGCGTCCGCACTGCCGAAACAATCACAACATCCTTCATCGACTCAATACCCTCGATGAAGACTCTACTCCACTAGTTCGCCTTCACACTAGCCGGAGTCGCTCCCGCCGGCACAATGTCATACTGCGGTTGAGGCACACCCATCAAGTACTTATCGAACCAGTTCATGATGTTCTCCAGCCGCTCCACACGATGCCACGGCTGACCGCTCCGCGACAACTCATGGCTCTCTCCCGGAAACCGCACCATCACGGTATCGATATGCCGATACTTCAGCGCGCGGAAGAAGTCCTCACCACCACCCGTCGGCGGCGTCCGGTAGTCCGCATCACCCAGGATGAACATCATCGGAGTCTTGATATTCGTCACATAAGTAATCGGCGAGTACTTCTTGAACTCATCGACCTTATCGAATGGAGCACCCTCAAACCAGGTCGGCTGAAACAGCGTAAAGTCCGCCGTATACCACCAGTTCGACCAGTCCGTAATATCCCGCTGCGCCACCGCTGCCTTGAACCGGTCGGTATGCGTCACAACCCAGTCCGTCAGCAACCCGCCGCCGCTTCCTCCCGTCACGCCCATCTTCGCCGGATCGACATACCCCTCCTTCACCACCGCATCCACGCAATCCATCAGATCGTGGAAGTCATCCCCCGGATAGTTGTGCTGAATGATGTTCGCGAATACCTGCCCATAAGTCGTCGACCCCCGCGGATTCGGATACACCACCACATATCCCTTCGCCGCCATCCACTGCATCTCATGGTCGAACACCCACCCATAAGCCGAGTGCGGTCCGCCATGAATATTCAGAATCAGCGGATACTTCTTCGTCTTGTCGAAGTCCGGCGGCAGTTGCACAAACGACTCAATCTTGCTCCCCGGAATATCCTTCGCATTCGCCGTCGGCATCACCTGCATATCCTCCGGCATCGTCAGGTTCAGCTTCGAAAACAGCTCCCTATTCACATCCGTCAACTGCGTCTGCGTGCTTCGACCCATCCGGCGCCACCGAAAACAGATCCCCCACCGCAATTGGCGTCGAGACAAGCGCCAGCATCTTCGTCCCATCCGGCTTCACCGCAAACCCGACCACCGCCTGCTTCTCCGCCGTCAGCTCCTTCACCGAGCCCGTCGACGGATCAATCGAAACCAGCAGCGCACTTCCCTGTTTGCCCACCACATCAATGATCGACTTCCCATCCGCCATCCAGACCGGCCCGCTCCGTCCTCCTCCACGCGGAGCCGTATTGTCGCCGCCCACTCCACTTCCCACTTCATAGTCATAGTTCGCCGTCAGATTCTTCGGCGCACCCTTTGCATCCAGATCCAGCACAAACATATCCGGCTGCTGATGCGACCGCGGCTTCGCTCAGCGGCTGAGCATCCCCATGAAACGCCAGCTTCTTCCCATCCGGCGAAATCGTCAGCCCCGAAGCCCCAAACTCCAGCTTCGCCACCAGCGTGCTCATCGGCGGAGCATCCTTCTCGCCCTTCGTCGCCGCATCGGCCGGAGGATCCAGCACATAAATCTCGTTATGCGGCAGATCGTAATAAGGCTCGTCCGTATGCGCCGACGTGTAATAGATATCGTTCGACGACGGACTCCACACAAAGTCGCTCACCGCAAAGCGCCCGGCAGTAACCTGCCAGGGAGTTACCGGCTTCGCCCCCACCTTCGCCGTGTAGAACAAATAAAGCTGCGACACATCCTTCGTATCCAGGAACCCCGCCCCATTCATCCGGTACACAGCCTTCGTAATAATCCGCACGTCGCTCTTGTGCTCCTCCGCCGCCTTCGCTCCCTCCTTCTTCTCCGCGGCATCCTTCTTCGGCTCAGGAACAATCGGTGTCTCGCTCAGCGCCGCGATACAACTTCCGTTCGGAGCCCACTGCGGCGAACCCACTCCCTTCTCCAGCGCCGACACCTGCACCGGTTCCCCGCCCGACAGCGATAGCAGATAGATCTGCGCCGGCTGCGGCTTGCCGTCCTTCTCCACCGCGCGCGTAAACGCAATCTGCGTCCCATCCGGCGACCACCTGGGCTGCCCATCATGCGGCCCGTTCGTCAGCCGCCGCGGAGCGGCCATCGACTGCGTCGTATCCAGCAGATACAGCGCAGTGTCATACCCATCGCGCTTCGCATTCACCGTCGTCTGCACAAACACTGCCCGGCTGCCATCCGGCGAAAGCTGCGTATCGCCAATCCACACGAAGCTGAAGAGGTCTTTCTCGGTGATATTTCGCTTCTGCGCAACCAGTGCGCTCGTAAGAACAAAACAAACAACTGTTGCGATAAGGTATTTCGCGCGCATTTCAGTGCTCTCCCCTAAACCAGAATCCAAGCCGCAATCAAATTCGCCGCAAAGAGGCGACTTCAGATTTTTTGCTTTCCATGACTATAGTCCACACACCTCGCAGCACCGGAACAAAGACATTCGCACCTCACTTTTTTCTCTCCACCGTCGTCGCATCACTCAAAATCACATCGACGAAAACTCAAACCCCTCCCTCGTCCTCTCTTCAACGCAAAAAGATTTTTCGTTTTCGTTCATTTTTTTCTTGACAGTTAAAACTCGTAAATCTATACCTTCGTTAGCTGCTATGCAGCGTGTTGTAAAGATGATGTCTAATCACTAGGGAGAATAGGCAAAATGGCAACTAAGAAAGCAGCAAAAAAAGCAGCAAAGAAACCAGCGAAGAAGGCAGCAAAGAAGTCAACCAAGAAGTAATCCAACCAAGGCAAACAGAGAGGGGGACGCGATGAGCGTCCCCCTCTCTGTTTCTGCAGTAAGCGAAAGACCCCGTCGTTATTGGCCCCCGCCGGTCTTCGCGCCCGTCTTCGGAGTCGACAGATAACCCGACACGGTGTTCTTTCCGATCACGTTCACCACAATCTCGTACAGCACCGGGTCTTTTCCGTTGTAGAACTGCACCGGCTCATCCAGCCCTTTGTCCTTCTTCTCAATCGTGCGATCGTCCGAGCTGACCTCCATCGTGTACTTCGAATGCTTCTCGTCCGCCTTCTTCAATTGCAGCTTGACCGTCGACAGCAGCGTCGGCTTGGCGCCTTTCTGCAGGGTGAACTCAAGATAGTTACGGTCCCCCCTGTGCTTCAGAACCTCCAGTTCGTCATGATTGGTCGCAATCAACCCGCTCATCACCCCTGCATCTCCGACCACGCGGTTCAGCTGCGTCTTCGTCGCCTCCAGGTCGGACTTCGTCGTCGCGACATCCGTCTTCACGCCGCCCACGTCCGTCTTCACACTGGCAACATCGGTCGACACCGCACCAATCTGCTTCTGGGTCGCCGCCTGCTGCTCCTCCAGCTTGGCATCTGCCGCCCTCTGCGACGCGATAATGCTCTGCGTCCGCAGTTCAATCTGCTTCTGAGTCATGCCCACGCTCTGTCCCAGCGTCTCGCTCGTCGCCCGCAGCCGCGCGTTCGTCGCCTCCAGTTGCTGCGTCAGATCGGCATTCTTCTGGTCCACCGCGGCAATCTTCTTCTCCGCCGCCGCCAAATGATTCTGCAGGCCATACGACCACACCAACCCGCCCAGCGCAGCTAAAAGTGCCGCAGCCACCACGCCAAGCAAGGCGCCCCCAACTGTCCTTTGTTCGACTATCTCTTCATCACTCATTCGGTTCTCCTCGTTCTATCAATCGTTAGACGCATCATCTTGGCAAAGTCCGCCCGCTCCCAATCCTTCCCTCGGACGGGCAGCCCGATAACAAACTATAACCTCTCCGCCCCCATCTAGACTTGTTCCATGCAGCAACCCGACGTGTGCATCGCCGGAGCCGGCATCATCGGCCTCTCCCTCGCCCTCGAACTTCACCATCGCGGCGCCCGCGTCACCGTCCTCGACCGCTCCACTCCACTCACCGAAGCCTCCACCGCCGCCGCCGGTATGCTCGCCGCACACGATCCCCACAACCCCACGCTGCTCCATCCACTCTCCACCCTCAGCCTCTCCCTCTACCCCGCCTACTTAGACCGCCTGTACGCTCTCTCCGGTATCCGCGTCGCCTTTCAGACCAGCCAAACCCTCCAGGCCCTTCCACCCGTCGCCGCAACGTATAAAACTCTCTCCACCGAAGAACTCACTCGTCTCCTCCCTGCCCTCCATCCTCACCATTGCCGCTTCGTCCTCCTCGACGAGCACAGCGTCGACCCACGCCAACTCGCCACCGCCCTCCTCGCCGCCGTTCGCAATACCGCCATCAACCTCCGACCCAACACCGCCGTCCTCCGCGTCCGCTCCGGCAAAAACTTCGTCCACCTCCAGACCACCGCCGGCGTCCTCCACGCCTCACACTTCGTCGACTGCACCGGAGCCTGGGCCTCCGCCACCTCCAAGCTATCCAACATCAAGGTGGCACCACGCAAAGGCCAGATGCTCTCCGTCGTCATCCCCGCCGACCTTCCCCTCAACCTCGTCATCCGCACACCCGACATCTATATAGTCCCCCGCACCACCGGCCCCCACGCTGGCCGCGCCATCATCGGAGCCACCATAGAAGATGTAGGCTTCGACAAAACCGTCCATCCCTCCGACATAGAACGTCTCCACGCCGCCGCCGCCGAACTTCTCCCTCCAATAGCTTCCGCCCCACGAATCGAAGCCTGGGCCGGCCTCCGACCCGCAACCTCCGACGGCCTACCGCTCCTCGGCGCTCTCCGCAGCAGCCCTCGCCACCTCTTAGCCACCGGACACTTCCGCGACGGCATCCTCCTCGCCCCCGCCACCGCCCACCTCATCACCCAACTCCTCACCAACCAATCACCCTCCATCAACCTCACACCCTTCTCCCCCGCCCGCCAAATTCCCGCGATCTTATAAATCAAGACAAGGCCGTCATTCTGAGCGCAAGCGAAGAATCCCTGTATTTCGTCGGCAGCGTCACCAACTCCCGTGCCATTCACGGCCTGAGTAGCCTAAGGTTGACTTCAGGACAACAGACCCTGAATAGCAACCCGACACCTTAATGAAGGATGTCCATTCATCTTTGAAGCAATCAAGCCACTCCTGGAGAATCCCGTAAAACTCACTTGGTGAGAGACAAACATCACGCAGGCTAGCCGGGTCGAATAGAGAATCCGGAGTTCAGGTAAAGGCGACCAATCGGACCTGATTCTCATCTTCAAATTGCAGCAGGTAGCTACCGTCATCAAATTCTTCATCACAAACCCATTCGAGATGGTGCGACTGGATTGCCTCTGTAAATTGGCGAAGAGGCATCCCGAAGAATAGTTCGCCTTCCTCGCTGTCGCCGTAAATCGCGCGCCTGAACGAATAGGCAATGTCCGCGGCGGTCGTGTTCATCGGAAACGGAGGAATGTGGCTACCACGTCTGGCGATCCTCGTCCCGGCCTGCTCGAAGGAAACGCCCGCATCGACGCGTCCGGCTCTCTAATCCCGTAGCATCGACCCGCAACGTGAATGACAAAAAACCCGAGTGCCAATTGGCTTCGGCGCTCGTATGCCCAAGTAATCTCGGATTCAATGGCGAAAATACTAGGACTACCAACAATCATTCAGCGAATTCCTCATCTCGAGCAGGAACATCTTCCATTCTGACGGGTTCCGGGCCCGCCGTCGAGAGTCCTCATCGGTCGAATCGCCTGAACAAACGACAGCAATCCCATACAATCGTCCGACCGGCGACCACCAAACCACATAACACCTTAGTCGCACAAACCCGCCGATATTCGCGCAACCCACCGTGACAACCGTTTCTCCGCTGCGCTATAACCAGATGTACTAAGTTTTCCCTGGAGAAGCGCATTATGTCCACCGCTGTCGCATCGAGAGGCCTGGAAGGCATCGTCGCCACCACCTCGTCAATCTGCTGGATCGACGGCGACGCCGGCGTTCTTTCCTACCGCGGCATCGACATCCACGAGCTCGCCCAGCGCTCCACCTTCGAAGAGACCACCTACCTCCTCTGGTTCGGCAAACTCCCCACCAAATCCGAGCTCGCCGATTTCTCCCAGAAACTCGCCGCGGCCCGCAAGCTCGACCCCAAAATCATCGACCTCCTCCGCGCCATCCCCTCCGACGCCACCCCCATGGAGGTCCTCCGCACCGCCGTCTCCCTCCTAAGCATCTACGACGCCGACGAAGCCGACTGCGGGCACGACGCCAACGTCCGCAAGTCCTTCCGCCTCACCTCGCAGATCGCCATGATCGTCGCCATCTTCGATCGCATCCGCAAGGGCAAGCCCATCGTCGAGGCCGACCCCGGGCTCTCACACGCCGCCAACTTCCTCTGGATGCTTAACGGCGAAAAGCCCTCCGACACCGCCGTTCGTACCTTCGACATCGCCCTCATCCTCCACGCCGACCACGAGCTCAACGCCAGCACCTTCGCCGCCCGGGTCATCGCCGCCACCCTCGCCGACATCCACTCCGCCATCACCGGAGCCATCGGCGCCCTCAAAGGCCCGCTCCACGGCGGAGCCAACGAAGCCACCATGCGCCTCCTCTACGCCATCGACAAAGCCGGAGCCGACCCCGTCGAGTACGTCCGCCAGATGTTTGCCGAGAAGAAAAAAATCTCCGGCTTCGGCCACCGTGTCTACCACACCGAAGACCCCCGCGCGACCCACCTCCGCCGCATGTCCGAAGAACTCAGCAAAACCTCCGGCAGCACCAAATGGTTCGACATGTCCCGCAAGATCGAGCTCTTCGTCAAACAGGAAAAGAAGCTCAACGCAAACGTCGACTTCTACTCCGCCTCCACCTACACCCTCCTCGGCATCGACATCGACCTCTTCACCCCCATCTTCGCCGTCAGCCGAATCGCAGGCTGGGCCGCGCACGTCATCGAGCAGCACGACGACAATCGCCTCATCCGCCCCCGCGCCGACTACACCGGCCCTGCCTACCCCGCCCCCTACATCCCCATCGGAGAACGCTAGTCGCCCACGCAACACAACTTCCGGCAATATTCCGTCCTCGACACCACACAAAGCACAAAAGAGGTTGGCGAACACTCCTAAAGCTGTCATGCTCACCGCATAGGTCACTTCAGGGGTCGCGCGTGTCGTTAAAACTCCACCGCCGGGCAGCCTTATCACTTTTGTGGCTGCTCGCGCTCCCCCTGAGCGCGCAGATCCCAGGCGAAAAGCCATCCGCAGTGCAATCCTCCGTCAGCCAGCCTCCGTTGCCGGACGCGCAGGGCATCCCCGACGTCCCGGGTTTGAACGACGAGCAGCATGGATGGAACGCCGGCGCCACCGCCTCCGCCGTCCACTCCTCCGTCACCGGCTGGGCCACTCTCGCCACACCCGCCATCGGTTACAGCTTCAACAACACCTTCTCCGTCGACGCCGAAATCCCCATCTATTTCTTCCGCCTCGCCGACTCCCTCTCCACCCACCCCAGGCCCAACGCCGAACTCGTCCCCCGCCGCGGCGAGTTCGGCGACATCATCTTCGGCCTCCACGCCAACTTCGTTCCGCGCCTCTTCCAGTACCAGCTCACCGGCGCCTTCACCGCACCCTCTGGCGACGAAAAGTACGGCCTCACCACTGGCCGTGTCACCTTCGACATCAGCAATCTCTTTCAGCGCACCTACGGCCGCTTCACTCCCAACCTCGAGATCGGCGGCGGCGACTCAACCACTTTCGTCAACCGCACCGTCACCAAGAACTACACCTCACTCGGCCCCCTCGCCCACTTCCAGATCGGCCTCGGCATCGACTTCTTTCATGGAATCTCCTTCGAATCCGACGCCTACGAGCAGCTCCCCATCGGCGACCAGAAGATCTACGGTCCCTCCCGCAACGGCAAAGGCCACCGTCGTCACCGGACACAACGTCACCGAAGATAACGGCTTCACCAACTCCCTCGACGTTCCCCTCACCCGCAACATCACCCTCTCCGGCTACTACAGCCGAAGCCTCCGCCTCCACTCCGACACCTCAGCCATCGGCATCACCTACGTCCTCCGCTCCATCTCCCCCAGCGAAGACTCCACCATCGACGAACTCTTCCGCTAGCCTTCCCCAAAGGCAAAAGGGAGCAGCCAAAGCCGCTCCCTTCCGCAAACATCCAACGAGCTAACGAGCCAACCAGCTAACTAGCTGCCTACTTAGCACTAGCCGGCGGCACAATCCCATTCATCCGCAGATACTCCACCATTTGCCCATAGTGATCGCACATATGCGCGATCGCAAAAGCCGCCACACTCGTCTTCGACATATCGCCCCTCACCGAAGCGAACGCGTCCGCCGCCGTCAAGGTAGCCAGTTGCTTATGCGCATAAGCGAACGACCCCTCCAGTGCCTTCACGGCATCTTCCTTCGAAGTCAGGCCTCCCATCGCCTTCATATCCACATCCGGTTTCGCTCCGCCCAGACTGCTGAAAAAGGAGTAGTTCGCCTGCGCGATATGCGCCACCGTCTGCCCAAACGTGTTCACGCTCTTTGGTGACGCGAAGTCCACCTTTTGCGACGGCGCAAAGATCGCCTGGCTCGGTGCAAAGCTGTACTTATCCGCCGGCATCGCCTTCGCCGCGTCCACTATCTCTCCTTCGTAGATATTCAGAAGAGCTTCGATCGACTTTCCGGGCTCGATAATCGTTCCCGCCGGAACTTTCGGCGCTGTCCCGCCCATCTGTGCCATCCCAGCTGTCGCCGTACAAGCCGCCAGCACTAAAACCGCAAACATCCGCTTCGTCATCTTCTGTCCTCCTGCTAAATTAGGCCCGAATGCCGCTAAGCCTAACAGATGTTAGTACCTTTTCGCATTACGACTCGTCACAGAAAAAACCTCGTTTATCCCTAAACTCTTTCGCCCCATCACTCGTCTCCTGCTATAACAGCCACAACCCCATTCCCAAGGAGCTCGCTGCCCTCATAAGCTGCGTACCCTGTCTCTGTTCTCCGCTCTGTTCCTCTTCGCCATCTCCCCAATGCTCGCTCAGAACGGAGCGTCACGCAGCAACATCACCACTCCCAGGCAGCAGTTCGGCCACGACATCGGCGATGACTACCAGCTCGTCAACTACACCCAGGAGACCGAATACCTCCAGAAGCTCGCCAAAGAGTCCGACCGCATGAAGCTGGTCGACATCGGCCTCACCGCCGAGGGCCGCCATCAGTACATGGCCATCATCTCTTCGCCTGAAAACATGAAGAACCTCGAGCACTACCGCGAGATCAACCAGAAGCTCGCGCTAGCCAAGGGACTCACCGACGACCAGGCCAAAGCGCTGGCCGAGGAGGGCAGGGCGATCGTCTGGATCGACGGCGGCCTCCACGCCTCAGAGACCGTCGGCGCACAGCAGCTCGTCGAGACCATCTACGAGCTCAACTCCAAGACCGATCCCGAAACCACGCGCTTCCTCCATGACGACATCGTCCTCTGCACCTTCGCCAATCCCGACGGCATGGAGCTCGTCTCCAACTGGTACATGCGCAACCCGGACCCGACCAAGCGCTTGCTCGATGGCGTGCCCCGTCTCTGGCAGAAATACATCGGCCACGATGACAATCGCGACTTCTTCGCCAGCAACCAGCCCGAGACTACCAACGTCAACCGCATCCTCTCCCGCGTCTGGTATCCGGAGATCGTCTACAACCATCACCAGGCAGGCCCCGCCGGCACCGTCATCTTCATGCCGCCCTTCCGCGATCCAAACAGCTACTTCTACGACCCGCTCGTCGTCCTCGGCATCGAAGCCGTCGGCACATCCATGCACCAGCGTCTCGTCGAAGAAGGCAAGCCCGGTTCCACTTCACGCAGCGGCGCTCCTTACTCCACCTGGTTCAATGGCAGCCTCCGCACCGTCTCCTACTTCCACAACGAGATCGGCCTCTTGACCGAGATCATCGGCAATCCCACACCGGAGCCGCTGCCGCTGCTCGCCAGTCAGCAGCTTCCGCGCAACGACCTTGTCGAGCCCATCAAGCCGCAGCTCTGGCACTACGCCTCCTCCATCGCCTACGAGCAGACCAACAACCGCGCCGTGCTCGACTATGCCTCCCGCGAGCGCACCCACCTCCTCTACAACTTCTATCTGATGGGCAAGGACTCCGTTCAGAACGGCAGCGAGGACCACTGGACCGTCACGCCTAAACGCATAGAAGCCCTCGAGGCCGAAGCCGAAAAGAGCGGCGCACACGTCAACCGCGCCGGCGTGCTCTCGCCCGACGCGAGCAACGCCGCAGGCCCACGCACCCAGGGCATTCCGGCCGATCTCTACGACAAGGTCCTGCACGATCCCAAACTGAAGGACGCACGCGGCTACGTCGTCCCCGCCGACCAGCCCGACTTCCCCACCGCGACCAAGTTCATCAACAGCCTGATGAAGACCGGCGTCGAAGTCCAGCAGGCCAGCGCGGACTTTGAAGTCTCCGGCAAGCACTACCCTGCCGGCAGCTACATCGTCCTCGCCGCACAAGCCTTCCGCCCTCAGGTCCTCGACATGTTCGAGCCGCAGGATCACCCCAACGACTTCCCCTACCCCGGCGGCCCACCCAACCGGCCCTATGACACAACCGGCTGGACCCTCGCCTTCCAGATGGGCGTCCACTTCGACCGCTACACCGAGCCCTTCACCGGTCCCTTCGCTCCGGTCAAGACCGACCTCGCCGCACCACTCCCCGGCACCATCGCCGGCGTCAGCGGCACACCGGCCGGATACCTCGTCAGCCACGAGTACAACGACACCTACACCCTCACCAACCGTCTCCTCAAAGCCAACCAGCCAGTCTACTGGCTGAAGGACCCTGTAACGGCGAACAGCAAGCAGCTCCCGCCCGGCGCTCTGTGGCTGCCTTACTCCACGACGACGGCGCAGTTGCTCCAGACCGCAACCAAAACACTCGGCATCAACGCCACCGCCGTCTCCGCAGCCCCCACCGGAGCGGCCATCCAGCTTCACCCCACCCGCATCGCGCTCCTCGACGTCTACGGTGGCTCCATGCCCTCGGGCTGGATCCGCTGGCTCTTCGACCAGTTCGAGTTCCCCTTCACCGTCGTCTACCCGCAGGAGCTCGACGCCGGCAACCTGAACGCGAAGTATGACGTCATCGTCGCTGCCGACGGCATCATCCGCACGCCTCGCCCCGGCGCCCGCGGCGGTGGCGGCTTCTTCGGACGCGAGATGAAGCCCGACGAAATCCCCGCGGACTTCCGGCCCTGGCTGGGCAGCATCACCCCGGCCAAGACCTATCCGCAGCTCCAGTCCTTCGTCTCGAACGGTGGCACACTGCTCGCCATCGGCACCTCCACCTCCATCGCATCGTTCCTCAAGCTGCCGCTTGTCAACGCACCCATGGAGATGGTCAAAGGCGAGCTCCAACCCGTCCCGCCCGACCGCTTCTACATCCCCGGCTCGCTCCTCAAAGCACACGTTGACGACACCGACCCCATCGCCTATGGCGTCGCACCCAACGTCATCGTGGACTTCGACAGCAGCCCGGCGTTCACCCTCGATCCACAGGCCTCGCTCTCCGGCCTGCACGCCATCGCCTGGTACGACGACGACAACCTCCTCGCCAGCGGCTGGGCCTGGGGCCAGAAGTACATCAACCACACCACAGCCGTCGCCGCAGCTCCGGTCGGCAAAGGCCAGGTAGTCCTCTACGGCCCCGAAATCACCTTCCGAGGCCAACCCCACGCCACCTTCAAATTCCTCTTCAACGGAATCCTCTACGGCCCCTCAACCCCCACCACCCTCAAATAAACTTCACGCTCCATCAGCAGAAAGGGAGATGCCATTTGGCATCTCCCTTTCTGCTTTTGTCGTTGCAGTTGCCTTACCTCACTCAACAAGCCACAACCGAACGGGTGCCCCATCCTTCGCGCCTTTGCGAAGGGTGGGATGTAAACTGCTCGCACAGCTATGCCAACGGGCCTCAAACGTTACCAGAAAACTGGGAACTTCCATTTCATCACCTTCAGCTGTTACCGCCGTCAACCCTTCCTTCAAACCGACACTCCCAAAAACATCATTCAAACAATCCTCGAACAGACCCGCAAACAACAGGGCCTCTGTATCGCAGCCTATGTCATCATGCCCGAACATATCCACCTCCTCACCAATGAACCCGCAACCGGCACCCTCGCATCGTTCCTTCAAATCTTCAAGCAGCTAACCTCGCGCGAACTCAAATCCGCCAGCCAGAAGCAATTCTGGCAACGACGCTACTACGACTTCAATATCCTCTCGTCGTCGGAAAAGCTAACCGAAAAAATTCGATACATCCACCGCAACCCAGTCATCCGAGGCCTCGTCTGCAAACCCGAGCAATACCGCTGGAGTAGCTTCAACCATTACGCAACCGGCGAACTCGGCCCGATCGAAATCGAGTCCGAATGGACCGCCCGCCGCCGCGAGCGCGCTCTCCACCCACCACCAAAACTCTTGTGACCTCATTCCACTCACCACAAAAGCTCGGGTACCCCATCCTTCGCGCCTTTGCGAAGGGTGGGAAGTAAAAATTCAACCCCGCCAGCTTCAGCCTTTATCGTAGCCCGTTCTCTTATTGGCCATCCCACGCCTCTCGCCAAAGCGGACACACCAACCCTGTAAAATAAACACATGCACCGAATCTACCTCGACGCCAACGCCACGACCCCTCTCCTACCCGAGGTCTTCGAGGCCATGCGTCCCTATTGGATGGAGCACTACGGCAACGCCAGCTCCATCCACCAGCACGGCCAACAGGCCCGCGGAGCCGTCGAGCAGTCCCGCGCCGCCATCGCCCGCCTCCTCCGCTGCCTCAACTCCGAGATCGTCTTCACCTCCGGCGGCACCGAGAGCGACAACCTCGCCCTCTTCGGCGTCCTCTCACCCGAATCCACCCACGGCGAACCCGCCCACCTCATCACCACCACCATCGAGCACCACGCCGTCCTTCACGCCGCCGAAGCCCTTGAAACGATAAAGCAAAAACCGGAGTAGAAGTCACCTTCCTCGAATCCACCGCACAAGGCCTAATCGAACCCGCCGCCTTGAAAGCCGCCCTCCGCCCAAACACCAAACTCGTCTCCATCATGTACGCCAACAACGAGACCGGCGTCATCCAACCCATCGAGGAACTAGCCGCGATCGCTCACGAAGCCGGAGCTCTCTTCCACACCGACGCCGTCCAGGTCACCGGCAAGCTCCCTCTCGACCTCTCTGCCGAGGGCCCGCTCAAGAACGTAGACCTCCTCACCTTCTCCGGCCACAAGATGTACGCCCCCAAAGGCATCGGAGTCCTCTTCGTCCGCAAGAACGTCCGCCTCGCCCCGATGATGCACGGAGGCACGCACGAACGCCAGCGCCGCGCCGGAACCGAAAACGTAGCCTGCATCGTAGGCCTCGGCAAAGCCGCCCACCTCGCCTCCGAATGGCTCAGCACCGAAGGCCCCGCCAAACTCACCGCCCTGCGAGACCGATTCGAACAAGGCATCCTCTCCCAGATCGAAGAAACCGGCATCAACGGGGCCGGAGCACCGCGCGTCTCCAACACCAGCAACCTCTACTTCGACCATCTCGAAGCCGAAGCCCTCGTCATCGCTCTCGACCTCAAGGGTCTCTCCGTCAGCGGAGGCTCCGCCTGCCAATCCGGCGCCGCCGAACCCTCCCACGTCCTCACCGCGATGGGCCTCACCCCCGCCCGAGCCCGCGCCAGCATCCGCTTCTCCCTCTCCCGCCTCACCACTCAGGAAGAGATCGACGAAGCCCTGAAAATCATCCCCGCCGCCGTAGCCCGCCTCCGCGAACTCTCCCCAGCCTGGCGCCGCCCCGAACCCCAGGTCGTCTAACAGTCAAAAAATAAATCTGCAAAAAGTGATACTTTCCCGTACTCAAAAATCAACCATCCAAACCACCACATTCCACCATCAAAAAACCACAACTTCACCACAAAAAACCATCCAAAAAACACACTACTTCCCGCAACCCCCCTGTAATTACGCCCCTCCCACCACGCGTCACAAATACCAGGGAATATTTACCACCACAATCCGCTGATTCCCCTTCACCAGCAACAGCAGCTTCAGCAACTGCACCCGCTGGTTATGCAGCGCATTCTCCCACCAGTGCCGCACCACCAGCTCCGGCAGCAGCACCGCCACCTTCCGCCCCGGATTCTTCTCTTCCAGTTCCAGAATGTAGTCCATCAGCGGATTGATAATGAACCGGTAGTTCGATGGAATCACCACCAGCTCCGGCACCGGCAAACTCTCCTTCTCAATCGGCGCCTTAACATGCTCGTCCCATATCTGATCCAGCCGCCCCTCTTCGTCGGCCGAGTGCACGTGTACCACCTTGATCTCCTTCGACAGCAGCAACCCGAACCGCATCGCCTTCTCCGTAATCCGGTCCCACCGCGCCATCGGAATCACCACAATCGGCTCCTGCAGATTCTCCAGATTCAGCGGAGCCATATCCGCCATCTCCCGCTTCACACGCGTGTAGTGCCGCTTCACCACCCACATCACTCCAATCAGCGCCGGCACCAGCAGCGCCGTCACCCACGCCCCAGCTCTGAACTTCGCCACCAGCACCACGATCGTCGTCAGCCCCGTCGCCACCGCACCCACGCCGTTCACAAACGCATGCCACAGCCGCCCCGGATGCTTCTCCATGCGCAGCCAGTGCACCACCATCCCCGCCTGCGACAACGTAAACGCCAGAAACGCTCCAATCGCATACAGCGGAATCAGCCGGTCCGTCACGCCGCCAAACAGAATCAGGATCACCGCCGTAAATCCCGTCAGCGCATAAACTCCATGCGAATAAAGCAGCCGCCGCCCGCGCAGAATAAACACATGCGGCAGATAGTCATGCATCGCAATCGCTCTTGTCAGCCGCGGAAAATCCGCAAACGCAGTATTCGCGCTCAATGCCAGCGCCAGCAGCACGCTGCCCATGGTCAGGTAATAAAACCACCCACGCCCGAACACCACCGTCACCAGCAAGCTCAGCAAACTCTGATACCCATTAGCGTCAGGATCCATCGGCATCACCTGGTACGTCTTCGCCAGGTAGGCAATCCCAAACAACAGCACCATCAGTATCCCGATAATCACCGTCAGCGTCGCCTGCGCTCGCTTCACCCTCGGCTCGCCAAACGCCATCACCCCATTCGATACCGCTTCAACGCCGGTCATCGCCGCGCATCCGCTCGCAAACGCCTTCATCAGCATCCAGATCCCCAGCGTTCCCACCGTCGCCGGCAGTGGCGCAGGAACCACACCCACAGCCACAGGATGCCCGCCCGTATGCACCGTCTTCCACATCCCAACCGCAATCAGCGCCAGCAGCGTTCCCACAAACAAAAACGTCGGCAGAATAAACGCCGCGCCCGTGTCCTTCACGCCCCGCAGATTCACAATCGCTAGAAGCGCCAGAATCACCAGGCAGATCAGCAGCGTATGCGGTTGCAGACTTGGTACAGCTGAGGTCAGCGCCGTCACGCCCGCCGAAATACCCACCGCAGCCGTCAGAATGTAGTCAATCATCAGGGCCGCCGCCGCCAGCAGCCCTGGTTTCTCCCCAAGATTTTCCGTCGCGACCGTGTAGCTTCCCCCGCCGTGGGGATACGCCGCAATCGTCTGCCGGTAGCTGAAGTACACGATCGTCAGCAGCACCAGAATCGCCGCGATGATCTTCCATCCGTACTCCACGCCGGCGACCCCCAAGGGGATCAGCAGCGTCATCGCCGCCTCTGGTCCGTATGCCGCGCTCGTCAGGCCATCCAGGCCGAAGATTGGTATTCCAGCTGCAACGCCGATATGCTCGGCTCGTTCTTCGCTTGTAGCTAAAGGTCTTCCAATAATTGAATCGGTGAGAGACATGCAATTAGAATCCTACCGTCTCTTCCTCACAAACTCCATGAATATCCTTTTTTCCTGGATAGTCCGACTCTACAGATACCAAGGAATATTGATCACCACGATCCGCTGATTCCCCTTCAACAAGAGCAGCACCTTCAGCAACTGCACCCGCTGGTTACGCAGCGCATTCTCCCACCCCCGCCGCATAAAGAAGCCGTAGCGATAAACTGGTTTTATGGCAAATATCTACGACATCCCCGTCCATCGCATCACCGGCGAAGGCGCCTCCCTCGCCGACCACCGCGGCAAAGTCCTCCTCGTCGTCAACGTGGCCTCGCAGTGCGGCCTCACCAAACAGTATGACGCCCTCGAAAAGCTCTACACCCGCTTCAAAGGCTCCGGTTTCGTCGTCTGTGGCTTCCCCGCCAACGACTTCGGCGCCCAGGAACCCGGCTCCAACGAAGAGATCCTGACCTTCTGCACCTCCAACTACTCCGTCGACTTCCCCATATTCTCCAAGATCGCCGTCACCGGCCCCAACACCCACCCACTCTACGAAACCCTCGTCACCGCACAGCCCAAAGCAATCGGCCCGACCCGCGAAACCTTCCGCGAGCGCCTCAACGGCTTCCTCAAAGACAAGCACAACGGAGCCACCACCAACCCCGAGCCCGGCATCCTCTGGAACTTCGAAAAGTTCCTCATCGATCGCAAGGGCAAAGTAGTCGCCCGCTTCTCCCCCGAAGTCGTCCCCGACGACCCTACCGTCATCCAGGCCATAGAATCCGCCCTCAACTCCTAACCTCGGAACGAGGGCGCAGCTTGCGTCTAAAATCAGGGCCTACGTCAAAGTCTCACGCTCAAGTGAACAAATCGGCGTAGGCTTTGTTCTTGGGAGAGCCGACATGATTCTCGTTGTTGGTGCCACCGGCATGGTAGGGAGCGAGGTTTGCCAAAGACTATCGCGACGAGGCGAAAAGGTTAGAGCGCTGGTCCGCACGACAAGTTCACCAGAAAAAGTGGCACTTCTCCGGGGATGTGGTGCGGAAATATTCGTCGGCGACCTAAAAGATCCTGACTCGCTGGCTAACGCTTGTCGCGGTGCCAATGCGGTCATCTCGACTGCTTCATCGACCCTCTCGCGACAGTCAGGGGACTCCATCGAATCGGTCGATGACACGGGACAACTACACCTCGTGGAAGCGGCAAAGTCTGCTGGTATCAGTCGGTTTATTTTTGTCTCATTTCGCCGTCCGGCCGGGATCTCCTTCCCGCTGGGAGACGCGAAAGCGCACGTCGAACATGCGATCAGCGATCTGAACTTTACTACGATCCAGGCTAGTTGGTTCATGGAAGTGTGGCTGAGCCCGGCACTCGGATTCGATTACTCAAATGCTTTTGCTCGCATCTATGGATCCGGCACCAGCCCTGTAAGCTGGGTCTCGTTCCCGGACGTCGCCGAAATGTGCGTTCTTGCTCTTCGGCATCCGGCGGCAGAGCGAAGGACAATCGAATTTGGCGGCCCCGACGCGCTGAGCCCTATTCAGGTTGTTGCCCGTTTCGAACAGATTGGTGGAAGGCCCTTCAAACTCGAATATATTCCTGACGAGACCCTGCTCGCGCAGTTTGAGGGAGCCACGGACTCGCTGCAGAAGAGCTTTGCTGCCCTGATGCTGGCCTATTCATCTGGAGATGCGATCAATATGGCGTCGACTCAGCAGGAGTTTGGGATCAAACTCACGACTATTGATCAATTCGCCCGCAACGTTCTTGGGCAGACAACTAACCATTGATTTTTGGGGTTTTCAATAACTTTGTTCCGGCTGAAACAAACTGGTCAGTATAAGAAATCAGCCTGCATCCCTAACCTCTTCGCAATCGTCTATCCTTCTAATATCCAATATCTCCACCCTCAATCCGATAGGAAGTCCTCGTCCATGATCCATCGCAACACCCTCCTGCCCATAGCTCTTCTACTCACCGCGCCCGCCCTTCTGCAAGCCCAGAAAGCCCCCATCCAGATCGCCGCGGACCTCTCAGACGCCCCCCGCAAGCTCTACCACGCCGAAATCGACATCCCCGTCACTCCCGGCCCCGTCTCTCTCACCACGCCCAAGTGGATTCCCGGGAACCATCGCCCCACCGGCCCCGTCGACGACATCACAGGCGTTGTCTTTACCGCGAATGGCAAAGTCCTTCCCTGGCGCCGCGACGATGAAGACCTCTACCAGTTCCACGTCACCGTGCCCGCCGGAGTGACTACCCTCCACGCCCACCTCGACTGCATCGTTACCGCGCGCATCAGCCAGAAGCTCGCCGTCCTCGAGTGGGAAAAGCTCCTCCTCTATCCCGCCAACACTCCCGTCAAAGAGATCCCGATCCAACCCAGCGTCAAAGTCCCTGAAGGCTGGGGCATCGGCACTGCCCTCACCCCGACCGACGGTTACGATCCCCAGAACCCAAAGGGTGGCACCACACACTATGCTGCAACTACCGTTGAACAACTCGAAGACTCCCCAGTCATCACCGGCCAGTACTTCCACGAGTTCGCCCTGGCCCCCGAAGTCACCCCCAAGCACTACATCGATGTAGTCGCCGACTCTCCCGAAGACTCCAAACTCCGCCCATCTCTCTTGGCCGAACTTAATAACCTCGTCCGCGAAACCGGAGCCGCCTACAATTCGCGCCATTACAACGTCTACCACCTCCTCCTGACGCTCTCCGACGTAGCCGGCGGCGAAGGCCTCGAACATGGCCAATCCTCCGACAACGGCGTAGGCGAAAAAGGCTTCTCCGATGATGCCCACCAACTCTCCTCAGCCGACCTCCTCTCCCACGAGTTCACTCACTCATGGAACGGAAAATACCGCCGCCCCTACAACCTCTACCAGGACACCTTCGCCAAAATGCAGGAAGGCTCGCTCCTCTGGGTCTACGAGGGCATGACCCAATACCTCGGCGACGTCCTCGCAGCCCGCTCCGGCCTCAAGTCGCAGGAGCAGTACCGCGACATGCTCGCGATGTCAGCTGCCAACCTCGACTACAAGCCCGGCCGCGACTGGCGGTCCACCGAAGACACCGCCATCGCCGCCAGCATCCTCCGCGGCGGCAACCCCACCTGGGCCAACTGGAAGCGCGGCCAGGACTACTACCAGGAAGGTGAGCTCTTCTGGCTCGATGCCGACACTACCATCCGCAAGCTCACCGACAACAAAAAATCCCTCACCGACTTCCTCCACATCTTCCTCGCCAAAGGCGGCAACACCGGCCCGCTCATCGTCACCTACAACCGCGACGAGCTCATCGCCGACCTCAACCAGGTCGTCAAATACGACTGGGCCACCTTCATGCATGACCGGGTCGACGCCATCACCCCCCACGCCGATCTCGCCGGCATCGAGCAGGGCGGCTACAAGCTCGTCTTCACCGACAAGCCCACCAAATCCGAGCGCACAATGGCCTCAACCGGTGGCCGTCGCGGCAACGGCACCGACGTCTGGTACTCCATCGGCATCCGCGTCAACAACGAAGGAAACATCATCGACGTCCGATGGAACGGCCCCGCCGATAAAGCTCAACTCTTTCCCGGCCAGAAGATCATCGCCGTCAACGGCAACATCTTCTCCGGCGACGCCCTCAAGTCTGCCATCAAAGACGCCCATTCCAGCGCGAAGACCGAACCCATCCACCTGGTCCTCCAGTCCGATACCTTCGTCACCACTGCCGACATCGACTACCACGACGGCGAGCGCTACCCCTCACTCGTCCGCGTAGAAGGCACTCCCGACTACCTCGACGACATCACCAAACCCCTCACCACCCCCGAAAAAGCCCCCGAAGAGAAGAAGGGCACGGCGAACTAAATCTTTTTCTCGGAAAACATAAGGCGCGGAGCATGGTCTCCACGCCTTATGTTTTTCCAACACTTATTTCTATTTCGTCGTTTTTATTTCCACCTACCATCTTCCCGGAACCTTCTTGGAAAGACCGGGTCGGCTAATCAGCGCAGATCAAACAGCTGAGCCGTGACGGCGTCGTCTGAGCAACACTCCGGCGGAACTCAGCAAGCCCGTTCCCAACAGGAAGAGGCTGCCGGGCTCTGGGGTGGGCGCGATAACATCCGTCGAAGCAGAGAAAGTTGTCAGCTCATTTACGCCATCTAAGCTCTGCGAGGTGTCGACGAAATTTGCAAGACCTGTACCGTTGACAACTCCCGACATCGTAAACGTCCCAGTGCCGCTTGCATCCAGGACAGTTTCACCCGTCATCGGACCGGACGAGACTGTGTCGGAGGTAACACTGTTGACAACGAAGGATGCCGTTTCGCCGTTTTCAGTGATAGTAAAACTCCCATTAGGATTAATGGTGAGTGGCGTCCCCGCGGTGAAGAAGGCGAAGCTGCCGGTTGAACCCGCCCCGATCATGGCAGGGTTATCGAAAGTGATAGCGCCGCCGGACGTGTAAGAGTCACTACCATTGATGTTGAGAATTCCTGAGATTGTATCGGCAGCCGCAAACGAAGCCGAAGCAGTAAGCATAGCGGTCACAGCAAGCATCATCTTCAAATTTTTCATTTATATCCTCCTTGGGTCTGTTGCTTTTAGCCAATGCTCTTACGGGAGAAACGCGAAACAATTAGCACAGTGTGAAGCGGCCACTTCACCTCCCCTCAGACTTCTGATTTGCTTTTCGAGAGCGGCACACAACACGAATTAGCACCTACGATGGCCACGAACAAAACCCAAGTTGCACGCTTCGCAAAACGGAAGAACTCCGCTGAAATGGCTTTTTTATTACACAAAAACTGCTACAAAAGACGCCAATTACGTCAAACGCTCCTTGTTAGGAGTCGGCCACTTTTCTGTCAGTTTGCGCATCAGAAGATCAGCGTGTCGCTGTGGCCAGGGGACTGCCCTGATTGCGGGTATCGCCATCCGACACAACCTCAATTCACGATCTTGCCCCGCAGCATCGCCTCGGGCTACGCTTCTGTACGCGCCCTATTCGTGTGAGTCGCCTGGAGGCATCTTGATCTTGTTGAATTCCACAATCCTTCACCGCATCAAAATCCCACTAAACGCAGTTCTGATGATCGCCATCGCCGCCTACGGTCCCGCGCAAACGGCGTCCACTTCCGCCGCCACCCAATGGCCGACGCAGGACGGCGCCTACGACATCGCCAACTTCCACTTCAAAGACGGCGAGACGATCCAAAAGCTCCACCTCCACTACCTCACGCTCGGCAAACCCCACACTGACGCCGCCGGCCACACCGACAACGCCATCCTTCTCCTTCACGGCACCGGAGGCAACGCTCACTCCCTCCTCAATCCCGTCTTCTCCAACGTCCTCTTCGGTCCCGGCCAGCCCTTCGACATCACCAAGTACTTCCTCATCCTCCCCGACGACATCGGTCACGGCGAATCCTCCAAACCCTCCGACGGCCTCCGCATGCACTTCCCCCAGTACGACTACGACGACATGGTCACCTCCCAGCACACCATGCTCCTCGAAGGCCTCCACGTCGATCACCTCCGCCTCATCCTCGGCACCTCCATGGGCTGCATGCAGTCCTTCGTCTGGGGCGAAACTTTCCCCACCTTCATGGATGCCCTGGCCCCCTTCGCCTGCCAGCCCGTCGAACTCGCCGGCCGCAATCGCATGTGGCGCTACATGGCCATCCAGGACATCAAGAACGATCCCGCATGGAAGAACGGAGACTACACAACACCACCCGTTGAAGGCCTCCGCGGCGCAAGCGACCTGCTCATCATCGCCGGCGGCGCGCCCCTCCAGCTCCAGAAAAACTACCCCACCCGCGCGCAGATTGAAGCCTATGTCGACAAAACCGTAGACGCCGACATCAAGCGAACCGACGCCAACGACTTCATCTACTACGTCAACGCCTCGCGCAACTACAACCCCGCGCCCAGGCTCTCAACCATCACCGCCCCCGTCCTCTGGATCAACTCCGCCGACGACTTTATCAACCCACCCGAACTGGGCATCGCCGAAAAACTCGTCACCCAGTTGCCCCACGCTAAATTCGTCCTCATCCCCATCTCCGACGCCACCCGCGGCCACGGCACCCACACCCAGGCCGCAGTCTGGAAGCAATACCTCATCGACTTCCTCGCCCAAACCGAGAAAAAGTAACCGCGTCTGTTTCAAAATTTGCGCTTATCGGAAAATGGACCGCCGGAATAAACAGATGTGTCATCCTGACCCTGAGCGTAGTCCACCGCGAGAGGCGTAGTCGAAGAGCCTGCCCTGAGCCTCGCCGAAGGGACCTGCAGTTTGTTCGTAGTGCCTCGACTCCCTAATTCCTCCGATAATTCTGCGCATAAACATCCTTGGGCAATCCCTCCCGCTTCGCCTTACCCGAAAGCGCAAACGCATCCTGTTTACTCATCTGCCCTCCCAGCGCAACCAAAAACGGAGCCCGCCCCGTTGGCGTAAACACCTCAGGATGTAGATCCGGATGGCTCCCGGCAATCTCCGCAGCCTTTTGCCGAGCCGGCTCTTCGTAGTTATACGTAAACGCAATTACCCGCCACTGTCCGTGACTGTCGCCGCTAAAGTTCACTCCCGAAACAGGAGCAATCGCCCGCGCACTGGTTGCGACATTCGGAACACTCGCAGTCGTCCCCGAATCCTGCGGTACAACCGGAGGCTTCACAGGAGCCACATCCACCGGGCCTCCAGACCGGGCACGCGTAAAAAACCAACCCAGCATAACAAGCAAGACAATCCCCACAAGATAAGCAACTCCCCGCACCCCCAAACCGCGCCGTCGCTCCTCAACCACCGGTCGAATCCGTCGCGACACCGAAGGCGCAAATCCGGGAGTCACCTCAACGGGCTTCTCCACCGGAGCCTTCGCACCACGCTAGGGCGGACCGTCGGCGCCGCAATAGTCTCTCGAACAGGCGGCGCCGCAACAGCAGCCTTCCCCTCCAGAGCCGCATCAATCTGCGCCAAGCCCCACTCCCCGCTCATTCCCTTCCGCACAATCTGATCAAACGGAGCCGGCAGCGCGCCCCGCTGGAGTCTTCCCCTGGGTCAACGCCTCCAGCAGCACCACAGGCGAAATCATGCACATCCTTCCGCTCCAACCGCCGCCCATCTTCTCCTTCAGGAGTCTCGCGAATGCAGTCACTGCGCAACTTGATCGTCTCCCCAACCGCCAGCACATTCGCTGCCTCCACATGCTCATGCACAAACCCGTTCGCATGCAGCGCTCCAATCGCTGCCAACAGGCTCGTCGCTAAGCTCTCGCGCCTCCTCCACCGTAAGCCGCCGTTCGCTCAAAATTTCGGCAAGATTCCCGTCCACCGGCTCCATCACCGCATACACCAGCGAAGTCTCATCCACCACCTGATGTCCAAAACCCTTCAGCTTCACCAGGTTCGGATGATTCAGCGCCGCCATCCCACGCCACCGCGTCAGAATGTCATCGCCATCAAAGTGAGATTCGATCAGCCGTATCACCGTCGGCGAACCCGTCCCATTCGATGTAGAAAAAAACGCGCTCCTGCCCTCAGGCCGTATCAGCTTTGTAAGTGGGTAGACCCCGCCAATCGTTCGCCCTTCATACTCTGTCCAAAGATCCATGGTTCACTTCCTTCCTGGGAATTAATCACCAAGGAAGAAAGCCCAAGAGGGCAAAGCATAACAGTCGATCCCGAAAAGGGCGCCCAGACGAATCAGGCGCACCCTTCACCAACTGCCATTATCAACCATTCCACCCACAAGCCTCAACGCACCACGCACCAAACTAAGTTCGCCCGGTGAATAACTCAAAACAAAAATGGTCTTGCTTAAGGGCATGGCTTCAGCCGTGCCGTAAATGGCCTGCTCTGGAATGCGGCTTTAGCCGCTGGGGAGGCCCTTCGTTTTGCGAGGCACTCTCTGTTCCGCCGCTCCAGGAATCCAACCCAGACCTAACTAGAAACCGCCTCCACCAGATACTGCTCCAGCTTCCCATCCGGCATCTCATACACCGTCACGCGCACCTTCTTCGTCGGAAACGTCACGTCGAACACCCGGAACGTCATGCCACCCCGTTTCTCCTCCGCACGTCTGCGTAAAGCTCGTCGGCGACCCCAGCGGCTTCAAACTCATCGCAAAGTCGCTCATCGCCTCCGCCGTGAAGTAGTCATTGCAAAGCGCAGTCAACTGCGACCGGTCCAGCTTCCCATCCTGCAATCCCGTAAATATCTCCAGCGCCCGCTTCTCCGCCGCCGGATCACTCGCCGACGCAGCCCCTGCTCCTCCACCCAGCACCAGGGGAGCAATCTTTCGCGCCAGCGCCCCCGCAGCACTCGAAGCATCCTCGTTCGTCAGCACCGTCACCGCCGCCTTGTCGTCCGACGAACACAACATTCTGCGCCACAAACCCCGATACCTCCCCGCTATGCGCCACGTACTTGTGTCCATCCCGCACTCCTACCTGTACGCCCAGCCCGTAACCGGTACCCTTGCCATTCTTCAGCTTCACCTCGGTAAACATCTCGTCATACGAAGCCTGCGAAAGCAGCGTCCTGTCCATCAAACTGATGTTCCACAACGCCAGATCGCTAGCCGGCATCGCCAGTTCTCCCGCCGCAAACATCCACCCCTGCCCCTCCTGCGGCGCAGGCCGCAGCGGCCCCAGCGCATGCTGGTAATACCCCGTCGGATCACTCGTCCGGCAACCGGCTCGCATCCGAATTGAACACTCCCTTCATCTTCAGCGGCTTGAAGACTCTCTCCTGCAACTGCTCAATCAGCGGCTTCCCACCCACAATCTCCGCAATCCGCCCAGCAATCACATAGTTCGTATTCGAGTACTGCCACTCCGTCCCCGGCTCGAAGTCCAGCGCCTTCTTCCCCCACACATCCAGAATCCCCTGCGGATCGGTCGACTTCATCATCGTCGTCATCACATAATCCTCCGGCCAGAAATCCTGATAACCCGAAGTCATCGACAACACCTGCCGTATCGTCACCTCGTTCGCTCGCGTCAGCCCCGGCAGATACTTCCCCACCGGATCATCCAGCTTCAACTTCCCATCCTGCTGCAGCAGACAGAATCACCGTCGCCGTAAATTGCTTGCTGATCGACCCGATCGAGTACTGCATCCCCGCCGTCGGCCTTCATCGGCGGATCCAGCCGCGCCAACCCATACGCCTTCACATAAGCAACCTTCCCACCCTCTACCACCGCCACCGAAGCGCTCGGCGTGCCGGTAGCCTTCAACACATCCGCAGCCGCCGCATCAATCCCGCTCGCCACATCCGGCGACACCGTATTCTGCGCACCCCTGACACACCGGCAGCAAACAAACACACCAAACCCGAAACAGCACTCAGGCGCACATCGATGATCTCTCATGCCCGCAAGACTACCAGCGATACCATCACCAAGTCAGCTGCTAACACTCAGAAATCCATCGAGCTCTAAATCCGCTCTGATCCTTCTTATCACCGTTACGCCTTACCCCTCTCTTATCCGCAAACATCCGCGCTCGATTTCTCTAACCTCCTCGAATTTGCTACCCTTGCGCCCATGCAATTAAGAAATCTCCCGCTCGCGTTCGCACTCACCTGCTCCATCGCTTTAGCCCAATCCTTCACCCCCATCCGCGAACAGAAAAACCTCACCCCCGCCGCCATCGCAAAACTCCACACCCTCGAACTCCTCAACTCCCTCCCCGAGGCGAGTGGCGGTTCCACGCCGGAGACATCCCCCACGGCGAATCCCCCACGCTCGACGACTCCTCATGGCAACTCGTCGCCCCGCGCTCCAAGGCCCCTACCGACGCCGTCTGGTACCGCCGCACCATCGAAGTCCCCAAGACCCTCAATGGCTACGACCTCACCGGCTCCCGCATCTGGTTTCAGTTCCACTCCAATGCCAACGGCCCCATGCCCCAAATCATCTACTTCAACGGCCGCCGCGTAGCTCTCGGTGACGATCTCGAACCCATCGTCCTCTTCGACCCCGCCAAACCCGGCGACAAGATCCTCGTAGCCGTCAAACTCCTCCACACCGTCGACGAAAAAACCTTCGCCGGCGTCAACCTCAAGATCGAACCCAACGCTACCTCCACCACCCGCCCCAACCCTGACGACATCCGCATCCAATGCATTACCGCGGCAAACATTCTTCCCGCTCTTCCCACGCCCCGCAAAGACCTCCTGCCCAAAGTCGAAGAAGCCGTAGCCGCCATCGACACCAAGGCACTCGAAGCCCCAGATCAGGTCCGCCCAGTCCGCCTTCGATGCCTCCCTCCGCAAGTCGCAGGACATCCTCTCTACCCTTCAGCCGGTCCTCTCGCAAGCCCGCATCGACCTCGCCGGCAACGCCCACATCGACGCCGCCTGGCTCTGGCCCCGCAGCGAAACCATCGACGTCGTCAAACGCACCTTCACCACCGCCCTGCAACTCATGGACGAGTATCCCGGCTACACCTACTCCCAATCCGCCGCGCAATACACAGCATGGATCGCCGAAAAATATCCCAAGATGAACGACGAGATCCGCAAGCGCGTCAAAGAGGGCCGCTGGGAGATCGTCGGTGGCATGTGGGTCGAGCCCGACCTAAACCTCCCCGACGGCGAATCCCTCGTCCGCCAGCTCCTCGTCGGCCAGCGCTACTTCAACCAGCAATACGGCGTCACCGCCCGCATCGGCTGGAACCCCGACTCCTTCGGCTACAACTGGCAGCTCCCGCAAATCTACAAACGCTCCGGCATGGACTACTTCGTCACACAGAAAATGCACTGGAACGACACCAACCAGCTCCCCTTCCGCCTCTTCTGGTGGCAGTCCCCCGACGGCAGCAAAGTCCTCACCTACTTCCCCACCGACTACGTCCACGACAACGTCAACCCCACCCGCATCTCCGCCGACTTCGCCGAATCCGCCCAACGCAACCCCGGCACCGCCGAGATGCTCGACCTCTACGGCATCGGCGACCACGGCGGCGGCCCCACCCGCGCCATGCTCGACCAGGCCGACCACTGGATCGACGCAGGCAAAACAGGACGCCGTACCCACAATGCGCTACCACACCGCGCAGGCCTACTTCTCCGCCGTAGAAAAAAACCTCAACCCCGACTCCCCCATCTGGAACTACGACTCCATCGCTAAGGGCTACACCCCACCACCAGCATCCACAACCGGAGCGATGGGCCTTCCCACCTGGAACGACGAGCTCTACTTCGAATACCACCGCGGCGTCTTCACCACCCAGGCCGAACACAAGCGCAGCATGCGCACCAGCGAAGTAGCCACCCTCGACGCCGAAAAACTCGCCTCACTAGCCTGGCTCAACGGCCGTCCGTATCCCAACGATCAGCTCACTGAAAACTGGAAGAACATTACCTTCAACCAGTTCCACGATCTCGCCGCCGGCTCCGGAATCGGTGTCATTTACAAAGACGCGCAAAAAGACTATGCCGCCGTCTTCCATAACGACCATGAGATCTCAACCGACGCGCTTCACACGCTATCTGCCGCCGTCGATACACGAGTTAACACCGGCGTTCCCATCCTCGTCTTCAACCCCATGGCCTGGCCGCGCTCCGAAACCATCGAAGTCACTGCGCAGCTTCCCGCCGCAGCCTCAGATATCGCAATCTACGACACGCACGACCATCCGCTCGCCACGCAGGTTGTTTCGTCCTCCACTGCCACCAACACCTTTACTGCGCTCGTACGGACCGCCGAAATTCCTGCTCTGGGTTATGCCGTTCTGCACGCAGCAGCCGCAACTGAAAAAGTCGGCCACGCAACCGATCTCACGCTCGGCAACAATGCCGATCGCTACGTCCTCTCTAACTCCCACCTCAAACTCGCCGTCGATCGGAAAACGGGCTGCATCACCTCGCTCGTCTCACTTCCTGCCAACGCTGAATCGCTCGCCCCCAACGCCTGTGGTAACCAACTCCAGACCTTCAAAGACACCCCTAAGAACTACGACGCCTGGAACATCGACCCCGGCACTCTCGATCACATGACACCTATCACCAACGTCGACAGCGTTACCCTTCTTACCGATGGGACTCTTCGTAAAACCATCCGCGTCACTCGCACCTGGCAATCCTCGCACTTCACGCAGGACATCTCCCTCGACGCCGGAGCCGATACTGTCCTCATCGACAACGACATCGACTGGCACGAAACCCACGTCCTCCTAAAAGCCGCCTTCCCGCTCTCAGCCACAGCACCCAAGGCCACCTACGAAATTCCGTACGGCTCCATCGAGCGCACCACAGCCCGCACCAACTCCTGGGAGAAAGCCAAATTCGAAGTCCCCGCGCAGCGCTGGGCCGACCTCGGGGAGGCCACCCACGGCCTCTCTCTCCTCAACGACGTAAAATTCGGCTACGACGCCGAGGGCAACACCCTCCGCCTCACTCTCCTGCGTTCCGCCACCTGGCCCGACGAAGTCGCCGACAAAGGCCGTCAGCAATTCCGCTACGCGCTCTACCCGCACGCCGGCTCATGGAAGCAAGCCCAGACCGTCCACCGCGGCTACGAGCTCAACGACCCACTCAAAGCCGAACAGGTCTTCCCCCACACCGGCTCACTCCCCGCAGAACACTCTTGGGCCGCAGTTGAAAATCCCAATGTCACCCTAACCGCAATCAAAAAAGCCGAAGACTCCGACGCCCTCATCTTCCGCATGTACGAGTGGGCCGGCAAAGCCACGCAAGTCAAACTCCACATCCCACCCGGAGCCACCAGCGCCACCGAAACCAATCTGATGGAGAAGCCCGAAGGCGCAGCACTCAACCTCACCGGCGACACCATCACCGTCCCCATCAAACCCTACGAGATCCTAACCATCCAGGCCACCTACCCGAACAAAGTAGCGGCGAAATAGTCGGCGCTACAACCGGCGTAGCAGCCCGTCTGCTTTTCGGGATTAGCGCAGGGCTTTAGCCCTGCGGAAAACCCGCCATTGCAAACGGGGCTTTAGCCCCGGGCCTTTGCTTCGATCAGCCCACCAATCTCCATCACTCATTCCGCAAAGCAATCACCGGATCCACACTAGCCGACCGCCGCGCCGGAACAATCGAAGCCACCGCCGCCGCCAGCACCAGACTCACCGCCGCAAACACCAACGACACCCACAGTCCCGTGCCCATCGCCGCAAACGAGTGCGCCAGCACGCGCTGCGCCACAAACGTCAGCACCAGCCCTGCCACAATCCCCGCACCAATCATCATCATCGACTCACGCAGCATCAGCGAAACCACCTGCCACCGCTGAGCCCCCAGCGCCATCCGTATCCCAATCTCTATCGTCCGCTGCGAAGACGTAAAGCTCAACAACCCATAAATCCCAATCGCCGCCAGCAGCAGCGCCAGCCCGCCAAACATCGTCAGCAGCCACACCAGCAGATGCCGCGCCGCCAGCGAATCCGTCACAAAACTCCCCAGCGTCTCCACCTCGTACACCGCCTCCGAAGAATCCACCGCCCGCACCGCCTCCACCAGCGGCGTCCGCATCGCATCCGGATTCATCTTCGTCCGCACCACAAACACCGCTTCATCCACGGGCTGCTGCGCCATCGGCCGATAGATCACTCCCTTGTTCTCCTCCACCTCCAGCGAATCCTTCCGCACATGCCCAATCACACCCACAATCTCGATCGGCGCCGAGCTCCTGCCCAAACTGCACATGCTGTCCAATCGGGTTTTTCCCCGGCCAGTAGGCCTTCGCCAGCATGTCGTCGATCACCGCAACCGGCGGCGTCCCAATCCGGTCTTCCTCGCTGAACCATCGCCCCTGCATCAGCGGAATCTGCATCGCCGCGAGATACCCCGGAGTAGCCCATCCCCTGTCGCCATGCGGTCCCGGATCATCAGGCCTAGCTGGCGGCCGCTCCACAATCCCAAAACTCCCCGACGGATGCATCTGGCTCGCGAACGGCGCAGGAAACACCGCACCCGCAGCCACAACGCCCGGCTGTTCGCTCAACCGCGTCGTTACATCCCGCAAAAAGTTCGCCTGCTTCAAATCCTGATTCTTATAATTCGTCGCATCCAGCGTCACCTTCCCCGTCAGCACCGAATCGCTCTTGAACCCCGGATCGACCGTCTGCAACTGCTTCAGGCTCGCCAGAAACAACCCGCTCCCGGCCACCAGCAGAAACGCCAGCGCAACCTCCGTACCCACCAGCACATTCCTGAACCGCTGCTTCGAAGTACCCGCTGTCGTGCTCTTGCTGTACTCCGCCAGCTTCAGCGACTTGTGTGTCCGCGCCAGTTGCACCACGGGAGCCACTCCGGCAAAAAACGCCGCCAGCAAACCAAATCCCGCAGCCACCGCAACGACCCGCACATCCATATGCACCGCAAACCCTCGCGCGAGATCATGCGGAATCGCCAGCAGCAGCATCCTCCCCAGGAAAGGCCCCGCCAGCACCCCAATCAGTGTCGCCACTCCCGCCAGCAGCGCCGTCTCCACCACAAACTGCGTCGCAAGCTGCCGCAGCGAAGCCCCCAGCGCACTCCGAATCGCCATCTCGCGCATCCGCGTCGAAGCCCGCGCCAGCATCAGCCCCGAAATATTCGTGCACGCAATCAGCAGAATCATCGCCACCACCGCAAACAGCGCAATCAGCGGCTTCTTCAGATCACCCGCCGCATCCTCCGTCCACGGCTGCCCAAACATCCCCCACCCCGAGCTCTGCCCAAACGTAAATCCGCTCGTCCCCTCCCGCCGAATCTCCTCCAGCCTCTTCTGCTCCAGCGCCGCGTTGAACTGCGCCACCGACACACCCGCCTTCAGCTTCACCACGCTGTTATACGACTCGTTGAAGCGGTTCTGCGCCACAAACTCCGTCGGCGCCAGCCCCAGCGGAGTCCACAACTCCACACCCTTCGGCCACGCAAAGTCGCTCCGCATCACCCCAATCACGCGATACGACTGGTCATCCAGCAGCACCTTCTTGTCCACCACATCCTGCTGCCCGCCAAACATCCTCTGCCACGCCGCATAGCTCAACACAATCACGCGCTCAGCGCCCTTCTGATCTTCCTCCGACAGAAATGTCCGTCCCAGAATCGGCTCCGCCCCAAACACCTGGAACCACTGCTGACTCACCTCGCCGCGCGCAGATGCTGCGTCCGCCCATCGAACGTCGCATTGAAGCTCGCCGACTGCACCATCGCCGCCTTGTCCACCATCCCCGTCATCGACCGAGCGTCAGCAAAATCCGGCGCGGAAACTCCAATCATCGGCAGATTCAGCTGCGTATACTTCGCATGAAACGAAGCCACCCGCTCCGGATCCTGCACTCCCGAAGGATGCAGCAGCACCGCCTGAACCACGCTGAAGATCGCCGTGTTCGCCCCCACCCCCAAGCGCCAGCGTCAGAATCGTCACAATCGTAAAAGTAGGCGCCCGAAAAAGCTGCCGCACCGCATATCGCAGATCATCCATACGTAATTCATCCTCCTGTTCCCGATTCATACGCAGGATCAAAGCACGTTGTTCACCAAATAAATCGCTTGAATCGGCGTGCTTTCGCGGCCAATCCCTGCAAACCACCCAACGAACCTGTTCAATTCCGAACTCGCCCGTTCATTTCCGGACACACTCAACACCCGTGAGGCTAAGATACGCATCCTGTTAGTTTTGCCGGTTGACCCGGTAGAGCCACGCCAGGATGATAGTGAGTCGGACTTCGTGTGCTTATCTGAGATGGCCAATGCGAGTAAGGCCGACCCAGCGCACCTACACCACGCGATCAATGAGGAGGTGGCCTGCTATGAGAAACTTCATTGGGTTCGTTGTCAGCAGGTTAATTACCGGGCTGATCGTAGTCGCACCGATTTATCTCACTGTGCTGCTGTTGCTTAAAGCGGCGCAATCTCTTCTGAGTATCATGCACCCTGTCGCAGCGCTGCTTCCAGAGTCCGTGCCAGCGGAGGAACTGATCGCGCTGCTGATAATCCTGTTCTTTTGTTTCTTGATCGGACTCGGGATGAAGACTCCGAAAGGGCGGGCAACATGGGAGCGAATCGAATATTCCCTATTCGAGAGACTACCCGGCTACGCTCTTTTTAGAAGTCTCACCCAGCAGCTAACCGGGAACACTCAAGACAATACATGGAAGCCGGCACTGGCTGAGATTGAAGATGCCCTTTGCCCAGCCTTCATCATTGAAGAGCTGCAGAACGGAAGCTTCACCGTCTTCGTCCCATCCATACCGACCCCCCTCGCCGGGGCGGTTTACATCCTTACGCCGGATCGTGTGCATCCATTGGATATTCCGTTTACTCAGGCGATTAGGACCGTCTCCCAGTGGGGATCGGGATCGAAGGATCTTTTCGCTGCCATGAAAAAGGGGGAGTCTGACAAACAATGAAGCTATCCGATCTACCAGTCTCAGCAACATTCCTCGTTGGGCCCGGCGCGTGACCCATCCTTTTCGCGGCGCGTGAACGATCCTTTTTCGCGACGGGTAGCCCATCCTTCGCGACGCGTGGCCCATCCTCTTCGCGGCGGGTGGCCCATCCTTTCGCGTAGTTTGCGAAAGGGTGGATTGCCGTTGCTCTTGCAAGTTGCCGTTCTTCGCTGGCATCCCCCAAAAAGTGTCATCCTGAGCGAAGGTGCTTACGGCTTCATCGTAAGCACTGCAGTCGAAGGACCTGCATTTGCCGTTGCGGTTGCCCTTTTGAGACAGACTTCGCGCTCCATCGGCGACCTCACCACAATCACAAATCCGGCGGCGGCGACCTCTTGTCCGCCGACACCGGACTCATCAAGCCCACAGCCACCCCATCGGGGTCCCTCAATAATCGCGTAACGCGAACCCCAAAGTGCGTCATACGGCTCCGGCAAGCCGCGATATCCCGCACCGGTCATGTCGCGGAACACCTCATCGACATCCGCCCGCGGGGCACTTCAAATCCGATGACAACGCGGCCTCTCAAGTCCGAAGGAAGATCGGTTTCACCATCGCTTCAATCGTGGCAGCCATTTCCTCAGCGGGAATACGGTCGGGAGTCTGGTGCCACCGTCGCGCAGCGCCGAAAATCGCCCAGGCCGCCGTGGTCGCAAGCAGTTTTGGATCGGTGCCAGGTGACATCGCGTGTTTCTCAGCGCCTTCCTGGAACATGCCTTCCACGACCGGAATGATGGAACCTTCAAGAGGCATCTTGGCCAACTGGGAAGGGCAGCCCGCCGTCTCGGCCAGATAATCGCAGACGCCGAGCGCAATGGCTCGCAGCGCGCCATCGCAGTTTGTGAAGGAAAGGCCTCTCCGCGCGATGAGGTCTCGGAAGCGAGCGGCTGTCATGGCCTGCAGCAGGGCATTCTTGTCCGGGTAATGGAGGTAAAAAGTAGCCCGGTTCAATCCAGCTTCATCGGCAATCTCCTGAATAGAGACGTCGTCGAACTGCTTGCGGGCCAATAACCTAAGTAGCGCCTCCATCAACATCTGACGGCTGCGGAGAACGCGGGGGTCCGTGTTCTCCGCTGTATTGATAAGTTGGCCTGCGTTTGCCATCACCTTTTAAAGCATAACCCGTTTACAGCATTCGATGTTTAATCGGCACTTGTTGATTTATTGAATCAACATATGTCTATTAAACATCAATTGTCGTAATAGGAGGGTTTCTCATATGTCCACGCTTCTTCACATCGACTCGAGCCCGCTTTATGGGCGATCCGTTTCGCGTCAGCTTACCGACGCGTTCGTTAATCAATGGAAGTCTTCACACCCGAATGGAACGGTCGCTGACCGCGACCTTAACGCAACCCCTATCCCGCCTGTCACCGCCGAATGGGTGGGTGCTGCCTACACACCAGAAGACGCGCGCACTCCGCAACAGAAGGAAGTGCTGACGCTTTCGGACACGCTGCTCGCCGAACTGGAGCAGGCCGATGAATACGTGTTTGGCGTGCCGATGCATAACTTCGGTGTGCCCTCGGTTCTGAAACTCTGGATCGACCAGATCGCGCGTGTTGGCAGAACTTTTTCCTATGCGGATGGAACGCCGAAAGGACTGCTCACGGGCAAAAAGGCGACGTTCATCATCGCGACCGGTGGGATCTATGATCCGCAGACGCAGATGGCCTCTTTCAACTTTGTCGAGCCCTACCTGCGGTCGGTCTTTGGCTTCCTCGGTGTGACGGACGTGACTTTCCTCACGACTGGTGGAACCGCGGCACTCAACTACGGGCAGGACCGTGATGCGTTTCTTGCTCCGCACCTTCAGGCCGTGCAAACTCACGCGCAGGCGATCTAAGGGAATCTAAGGGAGACCACACATGAAGATTGTTTCCATCATTGCGCGCTACCTGCTCGGGCTGATGTTTACGGTCTTTGGCCTGAACGGATTTCTAAACTTCATCCACCAGCCACCGCCGGCGAGCCCACTCGCGATACAGTTCTTTGTCGCCGTCAGCGCGTCGCATTTTGCCGCGTTCTTCTTCGCCGCTCAGTTGATAGGCGGGCTGCTCTTGCTTTCAGGCTTCTTTGTGCCGCTCGCGCTCACGGTGCTTGCGGCGGAGTTGTATAACATTCTTGCCTTCCACCTCACGCTTGCGCCGGCGAGCATTGCTCCGGCGCTCGTCGCTTGCATGCTGTGGGTGCTCGTCTTCCTGCAGTACCGCAACAGCTTCAACGACGTTCTCGCCGCAGAGCCTGTTGTGCAGGAATAAGTCTGCTTCGTCGCAGGCGAGTGGCCCTTCGTTGCAGTCGGGTGGCCCATCCTTTCGCGTAGTTTGCGAAAGGGTGGGTTGCCTTCGCTCTGGCGGTTGCCCGTTCTTCGCTAGCATCCCCCCAAAGTGTCATCCTGAGCGAAGGTGCTTACGGCTTCATCGTAAGCACTGCAGTCGAAGGACCTGCATTTGCCGTTATGGTTGCCCTTTTGAGACAGACTTCACGCTCCATCGGCGACGTCACCAACAATCACAAATCCGGCGGCGACCTCTTATCCGCCGACACCGGCCTCATCAAGCCCACGGCAACTCCGTCGGGGTCTTCAATAATGGCGTAACGCGCGCCCCAAAGCGCGTCGTAAGGCTCCTGCAACCCGCGATATCCAGCACCGATAGAGGCTCACAGATCTCGCCCCTTGAGCACATGAGGCACGGGTTGCGTAAAAGTACATACTTCCGACCTCCGAAAATATTTTCTTCAAAAACAGCCGAAAAATCGCATGTCAAGCCCCTAAACCACTTAACCCATTATCCAACCAACAACATACAAATGAAATAAACCCCATCCAAACTCGCTATAATGTTAAACAGGAGGAAAATCACCCGAAACTCTGGGCCCAAGGCAGGAAATCGCCCCTAAGTCCTTTCTTTGGACGATTTTGGCCGTAACCCCTTTGCTTGGACGAATTTAGAGGCCGAGCCATCCCGTAAACCATTGATTCCGGATATTTTACGCGCAGGCAATGGGGAGAGGGGGTACCCCCGGAACAAATCGCAAGAAGCCAGAAAATGTCTACCGAGCCCAACAACACGATCGCAGTCGCTATGTCCGGAGGAGTCGACTCCTCCGCCGTCGCCGCACTCCTTCGCTCCGAAGGCCACGAGATAATCGGACTCACGCTCCAACTCTGGAACCAGCGCCGCCTCGCCGGCCACGAGGGCATGCCCGAGGCCGTTCAGGGCCGCTGCTGCTCCATCGACGACGTCTACGACGCGCGCCACGTAGCCGAGCAGCTCGACATTCCCTACTACGTAGTAAATCAGCAGGCTCGCTTCGAGGCAGAGGTCGTAAAGCCCTTCGTCTCCGAGTACCTCGCCGGTCGCACCCCCATCCCCTGCACCCTCTGCAACAACCACCTCAAGTTCGACCAGCTCCTCATCACCGCCCGTCAGATCGGCGCCGACCGCATCGCCACCGGGCACTATGCGCGGAATCATTTCGACCAGGAGAGACAACGCTGGATCCTCTCCCGCCCCGCCGACAAGTCCAAAGACCAAACGTATTTCCTCTTTGGTCTGACCCAGGACCAGCTCTCCCGCACCATCTTCCCCCTCGGCGAGATGTGCAAGCCCGAGGTCCGCGAGATGGCCGCAGAAGCCGGCCTCGCTGTCGCCACCAAGTCCGACTCCCAGGAGATCTGCTTCATCCCCGGCGGCGACTACAACACCTTCCTCAAGGCCTACCTTGACGAGCAGCACCAGGAATTGCCCGACTCCGCCGGAGAACTCGTCACCACCACAGGCGAGGTCCTCGGCCGCCACGAAGGCATCCAAAGCTTCACCGTAGGCCAGCGCAAGGGCCTCGGACTCACCTCAACCAACCCGCTCTACGTCCTCGCCATCCACCCCGACTCGCACGAAGTCACCGTAGGCGCAGACGAAGACCTCTACTCGCGCAATCTCTACGCCAACCGCCTCAACTGGATCTCTGTCCCCAACCTCGGCGAAGGCGAAACCATCCGCGTAAGCGCCAAGATCCGCCACCGCCACACCCCGGCCCTGGCCACCCTCTCCCGCGTCGACGACGACACCGTCCACGCCCTCTTCGACGAGCCTCAGCGAGCCATCACCCCCGGCCAGTCCGCCGTCTTCTACCAGGAAGACGAGGTCGTAGGTGGCGGCTGGATTATCCCCTTCGATGGAAAGATCATCCCCTCGATGGAAATTAGACAAAAACCGCTGACCCCTACCACTCCGTATCGCGGTTCCTCACCCCATCCGGCGAATGCCGCCCAAAAGTCTTCGCCCGCCCCACCAGCACGTCCAGCCCCGCTTTAAATCCATTCACCAGCCCATTTAATTCCCGAGCCGAAACCTTAATCGCCTTCTGCAGATTGTCCGTAATCTCATTCGTCGCATTCAGAACCGAAGTCACCATTCCATCCACGCGAGCAACCTGCGCACGCGTCCGGGAATTGACATCGCTCACAGTCACATCGAACTCCGCAGCCTTGCTGCGAACCATATGACTCGTCTCCACCAGGTTCTCAGTGATGATCTTCACCTTCGGCCGAGCATCCTGAAGCATCTCGTGTGTCGACTCAACCATCGGAATCACCTTAGTCCGCATCTCATCGACGATATCCAGCGCGCGTTTACTAGCCTTCAGTGCTCCAGCCGCAACTACGCCCAGCGCAATTGCCTGCGCGATCAGCGCAGCCGCGACCAACCCGACGAAGATCACCAGCAATCGCGAGTCCGCCGACGAAAACGACCCAGAATCCTGCATCCACATTGCCGACATTACGACCCCTATCGCTTCCATATCGTCTCTAGCCTCCGCAAACCATTACCCCACAATCATAAGGCCCGACCAGCTCAAGCTGACCGGGCCTTTCCACCTACGACAAACCTAGGTATTGGACTCATGAGTCGTACTGACATAAGCCTCTTTGCCCGCATCGATGGCAGCAGAGACCTTGTCCTGATGCTCCTGGATCAACCCCTTGCCCTTCTCCACATATTGCGCCCACTGCGTCCGTCCCCGGTCGTAGTACTCCTTACCCCGGTCAACGTATTCGTTCACCTGCTGCTTTCCCTGAGCCGCCAACTCCGCCGCCCGATCCTGGGCCTGCTGAGCCAGCACAGCCGCCCGATCTCTCGCATCCAGGGCGCTGGCCACCAGATCCTCACGCGTCTCTTTGCCTGCCTTGGGTGCGTAGAGAACGCCCACAAGCGCCCCAATGCCGAGACCCGCCAGAAACCATCCCAATCCGCTAATTCCACTATCGTTGTCGTTATCTGACATGCTCGCTCTCCTCTTTCGGCTTCAAGTGCGGAATCTGCTTCCTCCGCTGTTATAACTCAACTTCCGAATGCGCGCCGACAAGAATCTTCCGCACATCCGGCCTGCTTCTATCTTGACGGTATACGTTCTCTCAGGGAGATGCCCTCAGCGTAAATTAGGTTGCCGTTCCTCTCACCTTCAGCAACAATCACCATCCCGCTCGGGACCGGGCGCAGTGTGACGCCGAATATCATGACCTCAACTTTTACAAATTCCGCTCCGTCCTGCTGTCAGAATTGTTTTATCCAGACGCGCGGATGAAGCAGTTGTCTCCAGACGCGCATCGAATATCGATTCAGTGATTTACATTGTTTGAAAGTATAAGTGCTTCAAGATCGAAAAGGGGAATTATGAACTCCAGTAGGGCTCTGTTCCACTCCTGTACTACCCTGACCGTGCTGATCATAGGCCTGGGCCTCGCGGGCTGCAAAAGCTCTTCTCCTGCAGACCCCATCGATAATGCCAGCCTTACGGCCGCCGTTCAAAGCCGCCTGGCTGGCGATAGCGCCATCAGCGCCGAGCCAATTCAGTTGTCCGTCCAGGGCCAGATCGCCACTCTCACCGGTAACGTCAGCAGCGAAGCCGCTCGATCTCTGGCCGCCGCAGACGCCGCTCAAGTGCCGGGAATCAAGACCGTGGTCAATAACCTCGCTGTTCAGGCGCCGTCACCGATAATAGCCGCCGCAACTCCTCCGGTAGCGACTGCATCCCAGGTGCCGCCGCCTCCTCAGCCAAAACCGGTTCCAACCGTCAAGCCAAAGCCGGCCCAGGTCGTCCGCGAGGCCCCGCCCGCTGATGCTCCCCCGCCCCCTGTTGCTCCGGTCGGACCATCCCCCGCCCCTGCACTGGACCTCCCGTCCGCCCCACCTCCGCCTCCACCTCCGCCGGCCTTCCACAATGTCACCGTTCCGGCTGGAACCATAATTCCTATCCGCATCACTCAAACTCTCGATAGCGCCACGACCCAGCAGGGAGAGAACTTCTCAGGTACCGTCGGGGCGGACGTCATCCTGGATGGTTTGGTCATATTTCGCCAGGGCACTCCAGTCACCGGACGTGTCATTGCCGCTCAGGAGGCCGCGCACTACAAGGGCAGTTCCCTACTTACAATAGAACTCACCAGCATCACGCGCCACGACGAGAGACTTACGATCACTACCGATCCTTATAGCGTCCAGGGCAAGGGCCGGGGAGCAAACACCGCTGAAAAGGTTGGTGGCGGCGCCGCAGTCGGAGCGATTCTAGGCGGCATTCTCGGAGGCGGCAAAGGCGCAGCCATCGGGGCAGCAGCCGGAGGCGGTGCCGGAGCCGGAGTCAATACCGTCACACGCGGCGAACAGGTCCAGATCCCCTCGGAAACGCTCATCCGCTTCAACCTCACCAATACGCTCTCGCTCAAGGTACCCACCAAAGACACCGACAGCACGACAGTCAACCCAACTCTTCAACAACACCCGACGAATCAAACGCAACCGTAACAAAAACTCTGCATTCATTGCGTCTGGGGTTAGCAGAACTAAAAGCGAAGCGATCTGCAGATTGAAAACGCGGCTTGGCTTGCTGGTGTAAACTCGTGGCAGCAGGTCGGCTCTCGCCCGAGCCCACGCTGCCCCTACAGAAAATTTCTATCTGAGGTACTCCGTCTTGACGAAGACATCGGCCAACCGCCCAGCAGGATTTCTTACCTTCACCCTGCACGCGCATCTGCCTTACGTCGTCAATCACGGCACCTGGCCCCATGGGATGGAGTGGCTCCACGAGGCAGCCGCTGAAACCTACCTCCCTCTGTTGCGCATGCTGAAAAACCTCGAGCGTGACGGGATTCGGTTCAATTGCAACCTCAACCTCTCTCCGATCCTGCTCGAGCAGCTGTCGCATCCCGTCTTCCTCGCCGAGTTCCCCAATTACCTCAACCGCAAGATCGTTGCCGCGCGCGAAGACGAAGCCTATTTCCTCCAATCCGGCGAAACCCACCTGGCCGAGACAGCCCGATTCTGGCAACGCTTCTTTTCCCAGGCGCTCGATGATTTTGAGGGCTTCGATCGCAATCTCATTGGGGCCTTCCGTCACTTCAACGACACTGGTCTGATCGAGATCATCACTTGCGGCGCCACTCACGGCTACATGCCGCTCCTTGGCACCGACGAATCGGTCCGCGCCCAGATTCGCACCGCTGTCGAAACCCACATTCGTCACATCGGCAAGCACCCGCGCGGTATCTGGGCTCCCGAGTGTGGTTATCGCCCTGCCGGCTTTTGGAACTATCCTGTTTCCAACGCCGACGGTACGACTCCGGCTCCCGGCTTTGACCGTATCGGGGTCGAGCAGGCGCTCTCCGAGTCCAACATCGAGTTCTTCTTCGTCGATACTCATCTTGTCGAGGAAGGCCACCGCGTCCCATCGCCCTACGAACTCCGCAATGGCGCTGTCCCGACCGACGAGCAGACTGAGCGGATGACCCACGAAGACCATCGGTCGCTCTATCAGCCGTATTACGTTGACGGCCCGTACGACAAGCGCTACGCGGCGACAATCTTTCCCCGCGATCCACGCACCGGCGTCCAGGTCTGGTCTGGAGATACCGGATATCCCGGGGATGGTGTCTATCTGGACTTCCACAAGAAGCGTTGGCCGGGCGGTCATCGCTACTGGCGAGTTACTGGACCCAAGATCGATATGGGGGACAAGCTGCCTTATTATCCTCAGCAGGCAGCTGAACGGGTCAAGTCCCATGCCTCGAACTTCGTCCATCTGGTCTACGAGGCGCTCAAGTCGGGGCTCAACGACCAGATTCCTCCAATCCTGTGCGCACCGTTCGATGCGGAGCTCTTTGGCCACTGGTGGTTCGAGGGCACGCTCTGGCTTGAGGCCATCGCCCGCATCCTCCATGACTACGACACTAAGCTCCAGCTCATCAGCTGCGCCGAATACCTAGATCGATACCCTCGCGCCGGCTTCCTCGCCATGCACGAAGGCTCCTGGGGAGCTGGCGGCGACAACCAGGTGTGGATGAACCCGGAGACGTCGTGGACCTACACGCACATCTATCCGGCCGAGCTCTACACCCGCGACGTCTGCACTGCTGGGCAATGGCGGAGTTCGCCTCTGGCGAAGCGCATCGTGCAGCAGCTCTGCCGTGAACTGATGCTGCTCGAGGCTTCCGACTGGCAGTTCCTCATCACCACGGGTGCGGCTCGCGACTACGCCGAGATCCGCTTCCTTACGCACAACGACCAGTTCAACGAGATCAAGTCCATCTGGCAGAGTTTCGAGTCCGCAGATGTTCTCACGCAGGCTCAGGAGACACGTCTTGCCGAGATTGAGCACCGTGACGGTGTCTTTCCCAACATCGATCCTGGCCTTTGGGTCGCCGGCGCAAAAGAGACTCGCGACGAATCGCTAACCAAAGCTCATGCTGAGACGATCGCCTAGGCTGAGGTTCTGGCGCTATGGGAACAATCGCTCCATTCGCCACCCTTCTCCGCCACGGATGTAAAGCAGACGATCGTGCAGTCTGCCTTCGCGGCTCTTCCAGAACTCGATTTGTTCCGGTCGCAACACAAAACCCTTCCAATGGCCTGGACGAGGGATTTCGCCTGGAAACTCGGCATCCAACTCCTTCACTCGCGAGATCAGGAACTCGCGTGAGTGCATGACTCGACTCTGTTGCGAGGCCGTTGCGGCGAGTTGGCTGAGTCGCGGACGGCTGTGAAAGTAGAAGTCAACCTCGACGGGCGGAAGTTCAGTCACTGAACCGGCGATGCGCACCTGGCGTCGAAGCGACTTCCAGTGGAAGCACATCGAAGCCCTGGGATTCTGCCGCAGCTCTTCGCCCTTTTGGCTCTCGGAATTTGTGTAGAACGAGAATCCGCGCTCGTCGACGCCTTTCATAAGGACCATGCGGACGCTTGGCATTCCGTCAGGCGTCGCGGTTGCCAACGCAACTGCGTTGGGATCGTTTGATTCGCTTGCTTCAGCTTCCTTCATCCAGCGGCTGAAGAGCTCCAGCGGGTCGGGTGTGACCTCGATGTCTCTATCGTCCATACGGCGTCCTCAATTTGATTCCAAGTCTATCGACATGCGTGGTCAGCGGAGTTGGAACTCAGGGCTGCCCAGGACGAGAGCCGTCAGAAGGTTGAGGGTGTCGGTTGAGGTCAATGGGGAGTTCGGTGGAGAGTTTGCCGCGGAGTTTGCCGCGGAGAGTTCGGCTACCTGTTTGTGGATGAGTTGATTGGTCTGGGCCGAGACGCCGCCGCCGATGAGCGCCGATTCGAAGGCATGGAGCGCTATATCCTCACCTGTTCCTTCGGTCGCCGGCTGGTTCGCAACGGGAACGCTGTCTGAGGTGAGAAGAGCTTCGGAGTACTTGGGATGAGGCGTAGCCGAAGCCGCGGATTGATTCACCGCCGGGTTGGCGGGCTGAGCCATGAGACTCAGCGCGAGCAGGTGCGCGGAGTCAAACTTCTGGTTTGCGAATTTGTTCCCGGTAAGAGCGTAGGCAAAGTTGAGACGATCGACGAGAGCGGTGGAGTTCATCCAACGATCAGCGGTGATGTAGTAGCCGGTGGGTGGCTGTGCGTAGTAGAGTCGCATGCCCATGGTGTTGACCGTGTTGACCAGGGCGCCGGGGTTGACGGGGTCCGTGGCGGTGGTTCGGAAGGCCGAGGCGAGAAACTCCATTGGGGTTTTCACCTTGTTGCGGAAGTACTTTGTGGAGTTGAACTCAGGTGACTGGACGAGAGTGCGCAGGATGGCTTTGATGTCGCCATCCGTGGAGAGATAAGTGGCAGCCATGCGATCGACAAGAGCTGGCGGTGGATCGTCGGCGACGAACCGCTGAGCAACTTTCCAACTAATGAAGTGCGCCGTGTGCGGGTCGGCTGCGAGGAGGGTGAGCGCTTCGATGCCTTCTCTCATATCGTCAGAAGGGCCGATCGCTGTGGGGAATCCGATGCTGTGACCAAGCCATTGCTTGGGCCCGGGCTCGTGCTTCTTAGGGTCGAAGGTGAAGGGACCGCCCTGGTTGGGACGGTCGACAGTCCAGCCCGTGAGGATGGCGGAGAGCGCGGTGACGTCGGCCTGAGTGTAGCCGCCGTCGACGCCAAGGGTGTGGAGCTCCATGACCTCGCGGCCATAATTCTCGTTGAGTCCGCGGTTGCCCTTCTTCGAGTTGGGATTGGCAGGATTGACGCCATTCGCGTTGGAGTCCGGACCGATGGACTGCCAGTTGTCGAGATAGATCATCATCGCGGGCGAGGTGGCCGTGGCGAGGAGAAGATCGCGGAACTTGCCGAGGGCATGTCTGCGGATGGCATCGCGCTCATAGCTGGTCGTGTACCACTGATCGGAGTCTTTCCCGATGTTGATGTTGAAGTGATTGAACCAGAAGTCGGTCATCACCTCCTGGAGCTGGCGCTCGGAGAGGATGGCGCGAAGCATCTTGGCCTGCGAGAGCTCGTTGACGATCTGGTAGTTGGAGCCGATGTTGGCGGCCATGCCGTTGAAGATCGCACGCTCGCGCGGATTGAACTGAGAGAGCAGCAGATTTTTCTGGTCGCCGGCGACGTAGGTGGTGAAGGCGATGCGATCGGCGACGGGAAGCTGAATCAGTGTCGACATGCGCTGTTCGCGCGGCAGACTGAAGAGCTGACCAGCAATCCGGGCGGCCGTCGCCTGGTCGGTCTTCTTCTGCTCGGCGACTTCGGCGTCAGTAGGTGGAGTCAGGACAGGCTTGCCGTTCGCGTCGACCTTCTTCATGTCGACGTCGTGATTGAATCTGTAGACCTGCACCTCGTACATGGCTGCGAGAAGAGGGTCGGCTGGGTAGGGGCGCTTGCCTTCGGCGACCTGTTGTACGGTGAAGCGGTCGGGGAATAGCGTGAGGGCCTGGTCGGGCTGCAGGTTGAGGGTCTGGTACTCGGAGAGACGCTTATCGAGAGCCGAGTCGGGGATGCCGGCCGGGTTGAGCTGCTGCTCAAACCACTTCTCCGGCGTGAGCGCGAGGACTTGTTCGAGGTCGCCCGGGCGAGCGCCGAAGGTAAAGCGGTTGAGAAGCTGCTGAGCCTGTTCCTGCTTGGTGAGGGGAACGAGCGGGGCAGGTTTTGCCGCGGCGGGAGTCTTGGATTTCGGGGTATTGGGTTTGGGGGCAGTCTTTTTCTGGTTCTGGGCTGTGAGCGGCAGGGTGGTCAGCAGGGCGAGCGCCAGGGCGATTCTACGCATGGAGGTGCCTCTGTTCCTTAGACCTGAACTTATGCGGCAAGTTGCGAAACTGCCCATGAGGCACCCCCCCCCTATTGCCCGCGCGCAAGCCATTTATTTTCAACATTTTATGCGGTATCAGTTCGCCGCAAAATATTCCAAACAAAGGAGTTACGCCCAAAATCGTCCAAACAAAGGAGTTAACTGGCCGAGGTTCACTTCGTGTCTGGAATTATTTTGCCTCTAATTTAAGTATAGCGAACGGAGAGGGGGAAAATTTCACTCGGGATCTCTTTTGGTTTGAATAGTTTATGTGTTTTTTGGACTTGACAAGCGATTTCTGGGCTGATTTTGAAGAAAAAAGTTGTAAGTGCTTGCAGGGTAATGAGAAAGGGAGGATCAATTTTGGGCTGCGTGAAGAGTTCACGATTTTCGGTATCGGGTATCGGGTATCGGGTATCGGGTTCAGGCGTTGGAGCTAGCCCGAGAGGCGACTGGAAGAGTCTGGCGTCGTTTGATGAGAGCGTAGACGATTCGCGCCAGGAGCAGAACCGTCAGGACGGCAGTGACCTTCCAGGGGGCATAGTTGCCGCTCTTGACCATCCACCAGTAGTGGATGATCCCGGCGATAGCGGCGACATAGACAAGGCTGTGGAGGCGCTGCCAGTTTTTGCCGCCCATGGCTCGCAAGATAAAGGTGGGTGAGGTGACGGCGAGGGAGAGGAGGATCAACCAGGCGAAGAGGCCGACCTGGATGAAGCGGCGCTTGACGGCGTCGTCGACCATGTGGGGCCAGATGAGCTTCCACTGGGTGACGAATCTCAGCCCGGATGTCCGGTGCGGAGACCATTGAGGGCGGTGGCGATGTCGTATCCGGAGAAGAGGAAGATGTAGGTGGCAAGATGCAGGGTTGCGTAGAAGAAGGCGTAGAGGCCGAGCATACGGCGGAAGCGGATGAGCCACGCGATCTTCGGTGAGAGGCGGCGAATGGGTGTGATGGCCAGAGATGCGAAGAGGGTGTAGAGGGTCCAGTCGCCGGTGAAGTGGGTGATGTAGTTGATGGGGTCGGCGTAGCTGCCGAGCAGGGTGGGCGTCGTGAAGACGTGGACGAGCCAGAGGAAGGGGATCAGGCAGAGGATATGCAGGACGGTCTTCAGGAGGATGATGCCGGATCTGGACATAGCGTATGGGTAGTTTAGCGGGTGATGTTTTCTGCGCGAGGCTGTCAGGCCGAGGGAATGGCGAGGGGATGCTTCGGTTGGTAGAGACCAATCTCGCTGCCGCCGGGGAGCGGAATCCTGGTGATGGAACCCCAGCGAGCCTCCTGGACCTCCGTGCAGCGGACGCCTTTCTTTTGGAGTGCAGCGATCTCGGCTTTGAGGTCGTTGCACAGGAAGTAGAGCTCCTGCCGGCTGCTCTCTTCTGAGGGGTGGATGGCGGCTTCGGCGGGTGGCAGCGCGAAGATGAGCCATCCGTGGCCGGCGTCGATTGACGTGAGTCCGAGGGTGTCCTTCAGGAAGGCTCGGTCGGCCGTTGCGTCTTTGCTGTGCACGACGATATGCGCACCGAAGATCATGATCGTTGCCCTTTCTGCGAGAGGCATTTCACTGGTAGTGCTTTTCAGTAGTTCTTTTTGAGATCCATGCCGGCGTACATGCTGGCCACCTGGTCGCTGTAGCCGTTGAACATGAGGGTTGGGACGTAGTGGGGCAGAAGGGCGGAGTCGATGCGGCGCTCTCGGGCCTGTGACCAGCGGGGATGGTCGACGTTGGGGTTCACGTTGGAGTAGAAGCCGTACTCTTCGCGGCTCTGCTCGTTCCAGGTGGTCTGGGGCTGCTTGTCGAGAAAGTGAAACCGAACGATGGATTTTCCGGATTTGAAGCCGTACTTCCAGGGAAGGATGACGCGGATGGGCGATCCGTTCTGGTTGGGAAGGACCTGGCCGTAGCAGCCGAAGGTGAGCAGGGCGAGAGGATTCATGGCCTCATCGATGCGGAGGCCCTCGCGGTAGGGCCAGTCGTATCCGAAGGCGCGGTCGGGCATCTGTTTTTTGTCGTTGAGGGTGAAGAACTGGACGTATTTGGCGCTGGGGAGAGGCTCGCAGAAGTTGATGAACTCGGAGAGCGAGTAGCCGTCCCAGGGGATGACCATGGACCAGGCCTCGACGCAGCGATGGCGGTAGACACGCGACTCGATCGGGCGGTATTTCAGGAGGTCGTCGATGTTGATGGTCTGGGGCTTCTTGACCATGCCGGTGACCTGGACGGTCCAGGGTCGGATCTGGAGGGTGTGGGCGTGTTTTGCCGGGTCGGTCTTGTCGGTGCCGAACTCGTAGTAATTGTTGAACGCAGGTAGCTTTGCTGAAGGGCGTCTGCGCGTCAGGAACGGTGTATTTGCTGGGTACGGTTGGGAAATCGGTCGCTGCTTCGACGGTGGTTGCGGGGTCGGCCAGATTGCCGAGATAGCGCGCGGCTATGGCGCCTGCTCCTAGGGTCGCGGCGGAGGTGAGGAAGCGGCGGCGGTCTTGCTGGTGCTGCTCGAAGACGTTCTGCGGGGTGATCTCCGAGGAGCGGATAACGGACTCTCGGCTGATAGAGCGGCGAAGCAGCATGCGCGATTCCCTTTCTCGCAGCGAGGGGTGTCGAGCCCTATGATAGGACGCCCGGGGCTACCTATGGTTACATGTACGGCGGGGAACGGTCCATGGATGGGGATTTGGTGGGTGATTTCGACTGGGAGGGTGTGAGAGATTAGAAGTTGATGACTCCTTTACGGAAACTGGCTGGTCTGGGCGTGGTGTCGATGGTGGCGGCTGCGGCACTGTGGGGACAGGAGCTGCACGATCCTGCGAACCTTGCAGGTGAGCGGGTGCGAGCTTCGGTGACGGAAGATCCGATTCCGCGAATAAAGGCGCTTTGGCGCTGGAACAGAGCCTGATCAAGCTGCGAACGCGGGCGAGCCTGCTGATGATCGTCGCGCATCCGGATGACGAGGATGGAGGGATGTTGACGTACGAGTCGCGTGGGCATGGAGTGCGCACGGGAACGCTCACTCTGACCCGAGGTGAGGGTGGGCAGAATTTGATGTCGGCTGACTTTGACGACGCGCTGGGGCTGGTGCGGACTCAGGAACTGCTGGCGGCGGACCGGTATCTGGGGGTGGACCAGATGTTTGGGACGGAGGTGGACTTCGGGTTTTCGAAGACGAAGGAAGAGGCGTTTGCGAAGTGGACGCATGAACGCGTGCTGTATGACGCGGTGCGAGCGGTGAGGCTGTACCGGCCATTGGTAGTGACGAGCGTGTTTGAGGGCGGCCCGACAGATGGGCATGGACAGCACCAGGTCTCGGGCGAGATGGCGCAGGAGGTGTTCAACTGCGGCGGGCGATCCGAAGGTTTTCCCGGAGATGGGACTGGAGCCATGGTCGCCCATGAAGGTGTATGCGCGGGTGCCATTCGCGCGGGTGTCAAACGGACAGATGTACGACTATGCGACGAACAAGTCGATCCCGGCGCGGTTCTATAACTACGTGACGAAGACGTGGTCGACGGAGACTCCGCAGGCGAATGTGGTGGTGCATGAGGGCGAAGAGTCGCCAGTGCTGGGGATGACCTACGTGCAATTTGCGCGCAAAGGGCTGGCGCTGCAGAAGACGCAGATTGGCGAGGGTGTCCGGATGGCACCGGCGGGCGCGTTCGATGTCAGCTATCACCGGTATGGGTCGCAGGTGAAGACGGCGGAGACGGAGCAGAGCTTCTTCGATGGCGTGGACGTGACGATCGAGGGGATTGCGACGCTGGCTCCAGGGGGTGACACGTGGCTGAGGCCGGCACTGAAGGCGATTGACGACCATGCAGCAGCAGCGGCGAAGGTGTTTTCGGTAGATGCTCCGGAAAAATGTGCGCCGGAGTTGCGGGATGGATTGAAGGGTGTAGACGCACTGATCGCGAAGGTGGAGGCAAGCTCGCTCACAACAGCGGAAAAGACGAATGTGCTGCATGAGCTGCGCGTGAAGAGGGTGCAGTTCAACGATGCGCTGGTCGAGGCACTTGGATTGCGGGTCGAGGCGCGGATGGAGGCGAGCAATTCGAATGCTTGCTCGAGCGCACTGAGTCCGGGCTGCGTTGCGCATGTGCCGACGAAGCTGGTGAACAATGGCAAGTTGCCAGTAACCGTGGTTTCGGACTTCATCTCGCCGACCGGAGTCAGTGCGAACAAGGAGCGGACCTGGGCACCGCAGACGGCGAAGGTCGAACCGGGGAAGGCGCTGGATTCATCGTTTGAACGCGGATTTTCGGGGAGCGTTGTAGTCGAAGGGGCGACGAAGATCAAAGGCGATCCGACGACGCGGCCTTACTTCACGAGGAAGAACGTTGAGCAGCCTTATTACGATGTGAGCGATCCGGCACTGCGGCTGGCTCCGCAGACTCCGCCTGAGGCGTTCTGGGTAAGGGCGAACTACGACGGTGTGTCTCTGCTGCTGGGGCAGGTGGTGCTGGCGCCTGAGGACAAAATCTTCGACGCAGACAAGCAGATGGCAGTGATTCCGTCATTGAGTGTGGCTATCCGGCCGTCGGCGGGCATCATTCCGCTTACCGAGAAAAGTTTCATGGTGAACGTCGCGGTTCGTGGCGATGAACAACGGGGTATTGCCGGCAGCACGCGGCTGGAGCTCCCGAAGGGATGGAAGTCCGAGCCGCAGAACGTGGAGTTTTCGTTCCGTCATGCGGGCGAGACCAAGATGGTTTCGTTCCGGGTGACTCCCACGGCGCTCGCGGAGACCCGCTATACGCTGAAGGCCGTGGCCGAGACGGCGAACGGCGCCGTGACCAGCGAAGGTTTTCGCGCAGTTGGATACAAGGGGCTGACGCCTACGAATATGTATACCGCAGCAACGTATCGCACGAGTGGCGTGGATGTGAAGGTGGCTCCGGGGTTGAAGGTCGGCTATATACCGGGAACCGGGGACGAGGTCCAGGCATCGCTTGAAAATCTTGGCATCCACGCGACGACGTTGACCGCGGACGATGTAGCGGGGGGCAAGCTCGCGGGTTATGACGCGGTAGTGTTGGGCGTTCGGGCTTATGCGCCGCACTCAGGGCTGGCGGCGGCGAATGGAAAGCTAATGGAGTATGCGAAGAACGGCGGCGTCGTGATTGTCCAGTACAACCTGGGGCAGTTTGACTACGGCCCGTATCCGCTGACTTTAGGCGCGACGGAGAAGGTGGTCGACGAGACGGCTCCCGTGGAGTTGCTCAAGCCAGAAAATCCGCTGCTGAACTGGCCGAACAAGATTTCGACGCGAGACTTTGACGGGTGGGTCGAAGAGCGCGGGCATGGGTTCATGGAGAGTTGGGACCCGAAGTATGAGGCCCTGGTGGAGACGCACGATCCGGGACAGGACCCCCAGAAGGGCGGCTTGCTGGTGGCGAAGACGGGGAACGGTCTCTACATCTACGAGGGACTGGCGCTCTATCGCGAACTGCCCGAGGGAGTTCCTGGGGCTTACCGGCTGTTTGCGAATCTGCTGAGCGCGGGGAAGGCTGCGAAGTAAGCGCGAGACAGAAGCCGGCCAATTGCGAGACACTGACTGGATGACTGGCGAACGAGAAAAAGAGTTGATAAGCGCGGCGGCCCTGCTGATGGACGCTCGCCGAACGAATGTGCCGATTGATGACCTGCCGGAGCCGCTGCGGCCATGTGTCGCTGGAGGAGGCCTACTTCATCCAGGGCAGGCTTGCGCTGGCATACGGAGAGATTGGCGGATGGAAGGTGGGGGCTCCGACAGCCGATGCTACACCGATGTTTGCCCCGATGCCGCGGGCGTGGATCGGTGCGAATGACGCGGTTCTCGGTGGACGGCACAGGTTCCGCGGGCTCGAGGCAGAGATCAGCTTCCTGATGGGCAGCGATCTGCCTCCGCGCGAGAAGCCCTACTCGCGGGAGGATGTTGTGGCGGCGATAGCGAGTTGCCATCCTGCGATCGAAGTGATCGAGAGCGGCCTGACCGACCCCCTGAAGGCGGCGCGGCTATCAATGATCGCCGACCTGCAGATGCACGGCGCGTTTGTGTATGGCGCCGCTGTTGAGAACTGGCAAAGGATCGATTTCTCGAAGGAGCATGTCGTACTGGCCGTCGATGGCGTTGTTCGGGTCGAGCGCACGGGATCCAATACCTCGGGAGACTTGATGCGTCTGTTGCCGTGGCTCGCGAATGAAGGCGCGGCACGGACGGGTGGACTAAAAGCCGGTCAGTGGATCACGACAGGAAGCTGGACAGGGCTCGAGCTTGGAATAAGGTGCTCGCGCGTGGACGTGAACTTCTCCACCGCGGGCGAGGTTCATCTGCGATTTGAGTAAAGGGAACGGGTATCCGGTCTGTCTGAGACCTTCTGGAGGAGTTGATGAAGGGTGCTGAGTTTCTGGCTCCTGTTACGGAGCGGTATGAGCAGATTTTGACGCCTGAGGCCGTGGCTTTTGTAGTTGGGCTACAGCGCGCGTTCAACGGGCGGCGGAAGGAGTTGCTTGCAGCGCGACGGGCCCGTCAGCAGCGATTGGACGCTGGGGAGCGGCCGGATTTCCTGAAGGAGACCAGGCATATTCGCGAAAACGAGTGGACTGTAGCTCCGCTGCCGAAAGACCTGCTGGACCGGCGCGTCGAAATTACCGGACCGGTCGACCGGAAGATGATCATCAATGCGCTGAACTCGGGCGCGAAGGTCTTCATGGCGGACTTTGAGGACTCGACGACGCCGACCTGGGACAACGTTATGGACGGGCAGATCAATCTGCGCGATGCAGTGCGCCGAACAATTACGTTTGAAGATGAAAAGACCGGAAAGAGCTACAGATTAATCGAGAAGCCTGCAGTGCTGTTCGTGCGGGCGCGGGGATGGCATCTCGACGAGCGGCACGTAATGGTCGATGGTGAGCCGATGTCGGGTTCGCTGTTTGATTTCGGGCTTTATGCCTTTCACAACGCGAAAGAGCTGCTGGCTCGCGGGTCAGGGCCCTACTTTTATCTGCCGAAGATGGAGAGCCATCTCGAGGCACGGCTGTGGAACGATGTGTTTGTGCAGGCCGAGAGCGAACTGGGAATTCCTGCGGGTTCGATAAAAGGAACTGTGCTGATCGAGACGATTCTCGCTTCGTTCGAGATGGACGAGATATTGTGGGAGCTGAAAGATCACTCCGCTGGCTTGAACTGTGGACGGTGGGACTACATCTTCAGCTTCATCAAGAAATTTGCCGCGGATGAAAGTGTGCTGCTGCCGGACCGTGGACAGGTCACGATGACGACGCACTTCATGCGGAGCTACTCAAAGCTATGCATCAAGACATGTCATCGTCGCAAGGTAAGCGCGATGGGCGGGATGAGCGCTTATATTCCGATTAAGAGCGACCCGGTTGCGAACGAAAAGGCACTGGCGCAGGTGCGCGCGGACAAGGAGCGCGAGGCGACCGATGGGCACGATGGAACCTGGGTCGCGCATCCGGGACTGGTGCCAGTGGCGCTCGAGGTCTTCGACCGCGTGATGCCGCAGCCAAACCAGATCGGCAAGCAGTTGCCGGAGTATCACGCGACCGCTGCAGACCTGTTGCAGGTGCCGGAAGGGACGATCTCCGAGGCCGGCGTGCGCCAAAATGTCGCCGTCGGGCTGGGGTATGTGGAGGCATGGCTGCGCGGGATCGGCTGCGTGCCGCTGTTCAACCTGATGGAGGATGCCGCTACTGCGGAGATCAGCCGCGCGCAGCTCTGGCAGTGGGTCCATCACGGCGCGGTGATGGACGATGGCCTTCCGGTCACAGTCGAGATGATTGATGAGGTGATTGCGGATGAGTTGCGTCGCGCCAGGGAGAGCGTGGATGCGCCGCGTTACTCTGCTTACGTACGCGCGGCAGAGCTGATGAAGGAGTTGGTGCGGGCGCCGAGGTTTGCCGAGTTCCTCACCGTGCCGGCATACGAGCGCGTACTCGCTGAGGGACTATAGGCCCTCTGGTTTCAACGTCCCGCTCAACTTCATTACGAGGCATTTCGCTGCGCCGCCAGCCTTAAGGAACTCGGTCAGCGCGACCTGTTCTACGTTGAAGCCGAGCGATTCCAATCGAGCCTTCAGTTCCCTGCTGACGCGATTCAGGATGATCGTGCGGCCAACGTTGATGGCGTTGCAGGCAAAGCACGCGGCATCGACCTCACTGACGAGGATGCGCTTTTCCGGAGGATAAAAGGCTTCAATGGTTTTGAGTGAGACCTCGTCAAAGGCCTCGGGATAGTACATGAGATAGCCACCTTCGAGCGGGGCGAAACAGGTGTCAAGGTGATAGAAGCGCGGGTCGATGAGGTGCAGCGAGGCGACTTCGATGTTCCACACGCGTTCAAGCGCCTGATGACTGGAAACGAAGGTGCGCGGGCCATATCCAACCCAGAGGCGCGTGCCGTCGGTTGAGAAAAGCGCGTCGCCTTCCCCTTCGAACGGCGTCGAACGCGGGATGTTGACCAGGGTGTAGCCGGCTTCGCGGAACCAACCGCGGAAATGCGGTTCTTCGTCCTGGCGTTCCGGATGGAAGAAGCTGCTGATGGCGACGACGCCATCGCGCTCAAGCCCGGCGTTGGCGGTAAAGACCATGTCGGGTGAGCCGGGCCGCGGCTCGATCAGCTGCACCTCGGCGATACGGCTGACGGCGTTGTACAGATTGTTCCACTGCTCGATGGCGCGGGTGAGCGACGAGGCGTTGACGTTGCCGGCCATCCACGGATTGATGACGTAGCTGACGTCGTAGAGCGTCGGCGGACACATGAGAAAGCGTGCCGGAGCAGGGACCAGTGACGGAATGACGGGCTGCGATAGTTCAAATGGCTGCGTGCTCATGGCTGATTTTCTCTCTGCCAAGAGCATGACTGTCGCGAAAACCCGCGTCAACACTAATGATTATGCATTTGAGGATGGATATTTATGCACCACGGGCGCAGCATCGATAAGACGCCGCGCCCGCGGAATGCTGCACTCTCTCAAGAACTAATATCTACGCTTGGTTTGCCAGACGATTGCCACGAACGAAGAAGGCAAGACCGAACAGTCCTGTTGCCATCAGCGCGTAGGTCGCGGGTTCGGGCACAGCCGGCGGCGGATCGACAAGAGTCGTGTGGCCATCGGTGAAGTCGTTCTGATGCTCCTGGGAGTTACCGTCACCAACCGTGTTGCCCAAGCCAGGATTTGTGCCGGTGTATGAGAGATTAAAAGCAGACTTGAAGAAGTCATTGTTCGAGCCGTGCACCTCGCCGGTCCCGATCTGAATGTTGGTCAGGATGGGATTCGCGAGAGTTCCACCCAACGAAATCGACTGGCTGGTGACGTCGCCGAGACCGTAGATGAAGGTAGAGCTGATGCTGGAGTTACCAATCGGCTCGGTCAGTGTGTCGGTAAAGTTGAAGGCGCTGAGAGTGGCATTGCTCAGGGTCGTGTAGTTGATGGTGAAGGAGCCGGTTCCGGACGCCGTCTCACCGCTTATGTCGGTTCCGGTTCCGGAATAGGTGAAGTTGTAGTTAATCGAGTCCGCTTTCGCAACCGAAGGCAGGAAGGCAGCCGCGCATAGGCCCAGCGCCATTACAGCAATTCGAGACTTGAACATTGTTTCTCCACAAAAGATCGCACGACCGTGTTGACGGCCTTTGGACCCTTTGGTTGTAAGGGATTTTTTGCTTACTTCAAGTTTATCAATAGTTAGAGGTCGCCCCGCGGCGATTTCCGTAATCTTCGGGAACCTCAAAAACGCGAGCGGAGGTTACCTCCGGAGAGAAGGTAACCTCGATGGCGGCTAACCCCTTACAAATTGCCTCGGAGAGCCTGTTCGCGCTCAATTGCTTCGAACAGAGCTTTGAAGTTCCCTTTGCCGAAGCTGCGGCTGCCCTTGCGCTGGATGATCTCGTAGAAGACGGTCGGGCGGTCTTCTACAGGGCGCGTAAAGATCTGCAGCATGTAGCCTTCGTCGTCGCGGTCGACGAGGATGCCGAGTTTTTCGAGCTCCTCGATGGGCTCGTCAATCTTGCCGATACGGTTCTGCAGTTCCGTGTAGTAGGAATGAGGGACGGACAAGAAGTCGACGCCCTGCTGCTTCATCTTGGATACGGTCGAAAGGATGTCGTTGGTGGCAAGCGCGAGATGCTGGACGCCGGGGCCATCGAAGAAATCGAGATACTCCTCGATCTGCGACTTGCGGCGGCCTTCGGCGGGCTCGTTGATGGGGAACTTAACGTAGCCATTGCCGTTGGCCATTACCTTCGACATCAGCGCGGAGTACTCGGTCGAGATGTCGTTGTCATCGAAGTGCTGGTAGAGCCCGAAGCCCATCACGTCGCGATAGAAGTCGACCCACTGGTTCATCGCGTTCCAGCCGACGTTGCCGACGATGTGGTCGATGTGAAGCAGACCGACGGGACGAGCGACGATGTCCTCAGCAACGGCTTGGTAGCCGGGGAAGAAGGTGCCGTTGTAGTCGGTGCGTTCGACGAAGGTGTGGACGGTGTCTCCGTACGCAGCGATGCTGGAGGTGACGACGCGGCCGTTGGCATCGGAGAACTCCTTGGGCTCCTGCACGCTGCGGGCGCCGCGTTTTGTCGTCTCCTCCCAGGACTTGCGGGCGTCGTCGACCCAGAGCGCGATCGCGTGAACTCCGTCGCCGTGCTTCGCGACGTGGCGGGCGATCTCGGAGTCGGAGCGGAGCGCAGTCGTCAGGACGAAGCGCACCTTGCCCTGCTGCAACACGTAGCTGGCGCGGTCGCGCTGCCCGGTCTCCGGGCCCGCGTAGGCGACGAGCGACATGCCGAACGCGGCGCGGTAGAAGTAAGCTGACTGGCGCGCGTTCCCAACGAAGAACTCGACGTGGTCGGTTCCCTTCAGGGGGAGGAAGTCTGCGACGGCGTTCTGCGAGAGTGTAGGTGCGTGTGTGGCCATGGGGAGTCTCCGTTTGATGCAGCAATGAGGATAGTTCAGCCGCCGGAGGATTGGCTAGCAGTGGAAGGGACGTTGCAGGGAAGTCAGTTGCGGGCGGGAAGGATCACTGCACTGCATTCGCCAAGGCCAATGCGGTGGCCGGCAGTCTCGCAGTAACCGGACAGGATGATCTCATCACCGTCAGCGAGGAAGGTGCGCAACTCGCCCGTAGGGAGGAGGATCGGCTTCGCGCCGTTGCGCGTAAGTTCGAGCAGGCAGCCCGCGGAGGCCTCCGACGGGCCCGAGATAGTTCCGGTCGCGAGAAGGTCGCCCGTCTGGAGGTTGCACCCATTGCTGGTGTGGTGGGCGATGAGCTGCGCAGGCGTCCAATAGAGATCGCGCGGATTAGATTCGCTGAGGAGGAAAGGTGCAAGCTTGTTGGCCCGCATCTTCTCGGTCAGGAGATAGACCTGAAGCTTGACGTCAAGGCTTCCCTGTTGCTGATCGGCGGAGGAATGGAGATACGGCAACGGTTTGGGATCGCTTTTGGGGTGTGGCGCGGCAGGAACACGAAAGGGCTCGAGCGCAGCCATTGGAGTGATCCACGGAGAGATTGTCGTCGCAAAGTTCTTCGCGAGGAACGGCCCGAGCGGCTGGTACTCCCACGACTGAATGTCGCGCGCCGACCAGTCGTTCAAGAGGCCGACGCCGAAGAGGTGACGGTCTGCATCGGCAATTGGGATGGGTGTGCCGAGAAAGTTGGGTTGACCAATGTAAAGCGCGAGTTCGAGCTCGTAGTCGAGCGATTTCGTGGGCCCAAACGAAGGCTCGTGTTCGGGCGATGCCGGACGCGACTGGCCGGTGGGGCGAATGACGGGGATTCCGCTGGGCAGAATCGACGAGGCGCGGCCGTGGTAGCCGATGGGGATATGTTTGTAGTTCGGCAGCAGGGGCTGATCGGGCCGGAAGAGCTGGCCGACGCGCGTCGCATGGTCGATGGAGGCGTAGAAGTCCGTGTAATTCGGAATGTGCACTGGCTTGACGAGCGTCGATCCCGTGATGGAGTGAAGCGCCGCCTCGGCCGCCTGTCTGTCGCTGGATTTTGCATCGGCACGAAGCAGCGCCGTCAGGGTCTCGCGCAGAAGCGTCCAGGAGCGATGTCCTTGCGACATGAGCAGGTTGAGCGTTGGAGCCTGACAGGCCTCGACCAGCGATGGAGGAATAATCCCTGCCTCGGCGCATGCGTGAAGATCGAGCAGGTGCATGCCGATAGCGACGCAAAGATGCTGTTGGCCCTCAAGCTCCACCGCTCCGTACGGCAGATGAGTAAGCGGGAAATCGGCGTCAGCCTTGTTCGCCTCGGGAAGCCAACTCGAAGGTAGAGAGGATCGCTTAGCCATGGGGCATGATAGCTCCGAACCTCGCTGCCCGGAAGCAGTCTTCAAAAAAACTCACACTCGCTTCAAGGGTGTTCTGCAAGAAACTTGTTGATCTCTGCGTACTCCAGTTCAGTCAATCGAAATGTTGCGGCTGGAATCACACCTTCGACCTGCTTTGCATTGCGGCCACCGACAATGGCAGCAGTAATCGCGGGATTGTGCAGCGTCCAGGCAATGGCGATCACGCCCGCGCTGACCTTGTGGCGCGCGCCAATCGTTTTGAGGAAGTCCGCCACCGCGAGGTTGCGCGAGAGAAGAGGCTCCTGGTAGTTCTTCGCGTTGCGGCGGAAGTCATTCGACGGGAAGCTGGCGACGCGCTCTTTCGTCATCGCCCCGGTGAGCAGGCCGGAGTGCATCGGCGCATAGTTGAGGACGCCGATGTTGTGTTTGAGGCAGAACGGCAGATTCTCCGCCTCGTAGGCGCGGTTGAGCATCGAATAGGGCGGCTGCTGCGACGTAATGGGAGCGATCTTCATGACGCGCTCCATCTGTTCGACAGAAAAATTCGACACGCCGATCCACCGGACCTTACCCTCGCGCTGCAGGGCGGCCATCGTCGACCAACCCTCCTCGATGTCCTCATCGGGCTTGGGCCAATGCACCTGGTAGAGGTCGATCGCATCGACGGTTGAGCCGGCGCAGGCTGGCCTCGCACTCCTGGCGAATCTGCTTTTGCGAGTTGGTAATCTCGCGCTTGTCGTCCCACACCATGCTGCACTTTGTGAAGACGTACGGTTTGTGGGAAGAGGTCTTGAGCGCCTTTGCGACAATCTCTTCCGAATGGCCCAAACCATAGACGGCCGCAGTGTCGATCCAATTGATGCCGAGGTCGAGAGCCTTGTGAATTGCGGCGATGGAGTCGTTGTCGTCCTGTGGCCCCCATGCGAAGGCCCAGTCGCCACCGCCAATGGCCCAAGCACCAAAACCGATAGGAGAGAGATGAAGGTCTGAGTTTCCGAGCTGTTTCTTGTCCATAACGGGATTAGACGCTAGCAGCCGGTCGCAGGGTGCGGGTCGAAGTCTTAAGCTTCGATCAAAAATTGTCCATCGCGCATAATCTGCTCTTCGCCATCGGCATCGCCGAGCCAGATGCTGAACTCGAGGCCGACCACATCGATGTGAGTCGAGGACTTCCACGGCGCTCCGGTATGCGCACCATAGGGATCGCCGAAGGCGATATGGATGCCGGGGAACTTTTCATCCTGCAGAATATTCCCGATGACGCGGTCCACGCCGATATTCGTGCCGATGGCGAACTCGCCCACGCGGTCGGAGTTGACGTCGGTATGGGTGTAGTCCCAGAAGTCCTTCTCCAGCGCCTTATTCGCGCTGGAGACGCGCGTGATGCGGTTGCCTTCGATGTTGATCGTCAGCGGATGGTCGCGCAAAATACCATAACGCGCGCAGAGATAGTCGCCGACCACTCCATCGACAACAAACACGCCGTTCACCTCGGCCGGCGCAGTGAAGCACTCGCCCCCAGGAAGATTTCCCCACTTCTCGGTCGAGATGATGCCGGAGGTTTTGAACCAGCGATACTCGGGGCTAAGCTGCGCATGAATGTCAGTGCCCGCAGGCGTCGTCGCGCGAACATAAGTCGCCGCGCGGACCTTGTCGAGCACAGCCTGCGACAGGCGGTCAATGGCGAGGAAATCTGCACGCATCCCCTGCGTCATAATCTCGGGCGTGATGTTGACCATGTGGGCATGGCGCATGCGGCGGCGGTTGACCACATCCGTCATCTGCATGCGGCTCTGCAGTTCCTTGGGCTGAACCTCGACGGCGAAGATGCTGACCTCGGAGGACTCCATATCAGCGAGCACGGCCTTGGGCATATCCACCAGCGGACGCACCGCGAGAGCTTCGAGAACGAACCCGTTCCAGATGCAGCCGATTCGATCAAGCTCCGCGGCGATAGAAGCCGCGATGGTCAGGCACCGCTCATCCGTGATCAGTGTGACCTTCTCGCTGGGCTGAATGCGCAGACAGGTCGTGACAGCATTGCGCGCGCCGGCGGTGAACTCCGCAGGGAACTTTGTGGCGCGAAGAATTTCATTTTGTGGCGTGCTGCTGGGCAAGGCAGAGGAGTTCAATACGGGCGCTTCAGTCTGGAACGAGGTCATTGGGTTTCCTGCCGCGGCTGTGAAGCCTTGGTTAACATGGCATAAGAATACCGTGTATTTCGTCGGCTTACATCTCTTTCTCGCACTTTGCTCGATGCGGTCATCCTGCCTCCTATGGGTAATTTCCTCGTCTAATGCCGTGGAGTGAAGATGTTAGGCTGGCCCGGAGGGGTGTAATGAAGAAAGTGCTGGCTGGATGCGCGATTCTGGCGACGCTGACGATGGCAGTTCGCGGGCAGGAGACCGCCCGCGCCTCCGCAATCGCAGGAGACCGCGACCCTCACCGCTCGCTCGACGCTGATTCTGGTCCCGACGATGGTCACAACCAAGGCCGGAGCGCCTGTCTACACCCTGAAGCCGGACGATTTCGTCGTGACCGATGACGGCATTCCGCAAAAAGTGAGGCTCGAGGAAAATCTCGACGGCGAGCCGCTCGCCCTCGTGGTCGTCGTCGAGACCGGGGGGCCAGCGGCGCAGCAGCTCGACAAATATGTCCGGCTGGGGACGATGATTGAGGCCGTGGTCGGAGGTGTGCCGCATAAGATTGCGGTTGTGAGCTTCGACAGCGCGCCAGAACTGCTGCTGGGTTTCAGCAGCAACTTCGACAAGGTCGCAGACACATTGGCGAACCTCGAACCAGGAGACGGTGGCGGCGCAATATTCGACGGCGTCGGCTTCGCAGTCAACATGCTCCGCAAACAACCCATCACCTACCGCCGCGCCATCCTGCTCATCAGCGAGACCATCGACCATGGCAGCAAACTCAGCGCGAACGATGCGTTGAAAATCATCAGCGACACCAACACCGCGATCTTCAGCGTCGCCTTCTCCACCTCAAGGAGTGAGCTCAAGCGAGACTCCGCAGCGAACCTCCCGCACTCGGGTGGTGATGTTGAACCTGGCCCGCCAGGCGGTTGTATGGCGAAGGACCCGGACAAAGCAGACGATCCCACCCAGAACAAAGCGAAACAGGCCATAGATTGCGCGGGAGTCTTACTGCCTCCGCTGCTTCTGGCCAAAGCCGCCGTTGAGATTGCAATAAATGGTTTTCGCCGCAATGTTCCGGAGACGGTCGCGCGAGTCAGCGGAGGCGAGTACTTCAAGTTCAGCGGCGAAAAGGCCCTGGAGAAGGACCTCGCACGGCTATCGAACCACGTGGGAAATCGCTACATGCTGAGCTTCCAACCGCAGAACCCGCACACGGGCTTCCACGCAATCGGCGTAACAATGACGGACTATAACAACCTGAGGGTCTCTGCGCGAAACGGATACTGGTTCGACGCGGAGCCGCAATAGACGCTTCGCATCAAAGGCCAGCCTTGGTCTCCGCTGCCATGTAGTCGACGACCGCCTTCAGATCGCCGGTCTCGCGATAGACCTTGAGCTGCCGGTCGGCGCCGGAGCCCTGTGCGAGCATCGTGTGGATGTAGCCGATCTCTTCGCGGCTGCCCAGATCGTCAAGCACGTCGTCGACGAAGGAGAGGTATTCGAGGATGAGTTCGCGCAGCGGAACCTCCTCCTGCTTTCCGAAATCGATCAGCTTGCCGTCGAGACCGTACCGCACTGCTCGAAATTTGTTCTCCATCAGCAGTGCGCGCGAGTACTGCCGATAGTCGATATTGCGCGAATGCAGTTGCCATAACTTGCAGGCCGTGGCCTGGATCAGCGCTGCGATGGCGATACTCTCTTGCGCTCGCAGAGGGATGTCGCAGATGCGGACCTCAACCGTATCGAAGAAAGGATGGGGCCGCACATCCCACCAGATTTTTTTGGCATTGTCGATGGAGTTGGTCTTGATGAGGAGATTAACGTAGCTCTCGAACTCGGAATAGCTGGCGAAGCTGTCGGGAAGATTGGTGCGCGGGAAGTTCTCGAAGACCTTCGCCCGGTAGCTCTTGTAGCCCGTCTCCATACCGAGCCAGAACGGCGAGTTGGTGGAGAGCGCAAGGATGTGCGGCAGAAAATATCGCAGCGAATTCATCACGCGAATCGCCGCCTCGCGGTCTTCGATCCCACATGAACATGAAGGCCGAAGATCAGGTTGGCCCGCGCGACAAGCTGAAGGTCTTCGACCACCTGGGCGTAGCGCGGATCGGGATAGATCTCCTGCACCCGCCAGTCGGCAAAGGGATGGGTCGCGCCGGCGATGAGCACAAGCCCATGCTCCTCCGCCAGCGAAATCATATTGCGGCGCAGATCGAAGAGGTCTTCCTGGGCGACCTGGATATTGCTGCACACCCGCGTTCCGACTTCGATGACGGACTGATGCATCTCGGCCTTGACGCGCTCTTCCAGCCGGAGCTTTCCCTTGGCCAGCATCTCCGTCGCAATATGCGAGCGAAGATCGCGGGTCACCGGGTCGACCGTCTGATATTCCTCTTCAATGCCAAGCGTGAAGGATGGACGCATTTAGATCTCCCGCGTTGGTGTGAGAGAAAGCGTAACACCTGTGCCGCTTTTCGACTGCCCTGAGTGAACCCACCATAACTGGTACAGTTGATTCCAGCGTTGAACGCGGCAAAACATCGCCCTTTGAGAGCTCTATGAACTTCAGCCTCTTTGCACTCGCGCTTCTTCTTACTCCAGTCGCCCACGCACAGCCCGCCGCGAAAGGAAGCCCCATGTCCCATCACACCAGCGGCACCTTCGAGCCAGGAGTCAAGCCTCTGCCCCCCGACTTTTCCGTCGCTCCATCGCTCGGCCGCATGACGATCAACAAACAACTCCATGGCGGCATTGAAGGCACCAGTATCGGCCAGATGCTGACCGCGATGTCCGATACCAAGGGTTCGGCTGGCTATGTCGCTGTCGAGGTCGTCACCGGCAAGGTCGACGGTCACGCTGGCAGCTTCTCGCTGATCCACACCGGCATCATGGACCGCGGCAAACCCACCCTCACCGTCACGGTCGTCCCCGACTCCGGAACCGGCGAGCTCGTGGGACTCACCGGCACCTTCACAATCACCATCGCCGCCGACGGCAAGCACACTTACGACTTCGACTACACGCTTCCGGCGAAGCCGTAACCGTCACAGCGGGTCCGCATCTCCTACTTCGAAACTTTTTTCGCTGCTTTTTTCGTCTGGTTTCTTCGCGGCAGCTTTTTCGGGGTAGCTTTTCTTGTACAGAGCTTTTTCTCCGCACCCAGAAATGACGCCCAGCGGAATTCTGGCTTGCACGGGCTTCTGCGCTTTCTTGACCGCGAGTTTCGCCACAGCATCCACGATCCACTCAAAGCTCTCCTTACCCACCGAATGCAGATCCGCATCCGGAGCAGGGTTCATGAAGTCGATGGCGTAGGGAATTCCATCTTCGCAGGCAAACTCAACAGTGTTCAGGTCGTAGCCCAAAGCCTTGCAAAGCGTCAGCGCATCCTTCTCCACGCGCTTCAGCAGCTTCTTGTCGTACTCCGGCGGATCGAGCACATAGCGATGCTCGTGCGGACGGCGCGGATCGTAGGGCATAATCCGCACCTCGGACTGGCCGACGACATAGCAGCGGAAGTACTCTTTGAAGTTCACCGCGGCCTGTAAAGTCATCGCGAGATCGCGCGTCTGATCATAAGCCGCAAAGAACTCATCACGGCTGTGGATATGGTGAACGTCGCGCCAGCCGCCGCCGTCATGCGGCTTCAGGAACGCGGGGAAGCCGACGTAGTCGAAGATGCCATCCCAGTCGAGCGGAAACTGCAGGTTGCGCAGGGAGCGTTCTGTGATCTGCGGAGGATAGTTGCTTATGCGGCAGAAGCACGGTCTTCGGCACCGCCACGCCCAGCTTGGTGGCGAGCGCATAGTTGAAAAACTTATCGTCAGCCGACCACCAGAACGGATTGTTGATCACCTGCGTGCCCGTCAGCACCGCATTTTTCAGAAACGCCCGGTAGAACGGCATGTCGTGCGAGATGCGATCCACAATCACCGCATAGCCGGAGGGCTCAGCCATCTTCACGCCGCCCACGTGGACGAACTCAGCCCGGATGTCTTCCAGTTCCATACCGTTGATCCGGTCCACGAGGGCCCCGGGAAAGGTATTTTCCATTCCAAAAAGAACGCCAATCTTCTTCACGTAATCCTCCAGTTGGTTACCGATATGCCAGAACATGCGCCCGTCAGGGACCGTCGAAAATCAAGTCAAGCCGATCAGAGATAAGTTTGCAGCATCCGTTGCCACCAGGGCCAGTCATGCCCGGTGTTGTCGCCCCAAACGTCGAGGCGGCAGGGAATATTTTTCTCGCGAAAGATCTGCGCCATACGTTCATTGTCGTTCCAGCACTGGTCGTGCACTCCCGTCGCCAGCACATACTTGTTGCGCCGGTACCGGTCGAGATACCACGGGTCGTTCATGTTCGCCAGGTAATGCATGGGAATATTGAAGTAAGAATCGTCGTCGTAGTAGCCGCTCAAAAAGCTCGAGGTGTCGAACGCTCCGCCCATCGAGAGCATGGCCGTAAAGGCATCGGGATGGCGCAGCGAGATATTCATCGCATGGTACCCGCCAAAGCTGCACCCCACCGCTGCCAGCTCCGGGTTCTGGTTCTGACGCCGGATTAGCGGCAGCACCTCCTGCATCAGGTAGTCCTCGTACTGCATGTGGCGCGCAATCCGCCACCTCGGAGCCACAGCGCGGTTGTACCAGCTCTCCGCATCTACCGAATCCACGCAGTAGAGCTGCACTCGCCCATACTCAAGCTTCTCCCAGATCGCCGAGACCATCCCACGATCTTCAAACTCGAAGAATCGTCCACACGAGGTAGGAAACACCAATACCGGCAGGCCGTCATGCCCGAAGACCAGCATCTCCATCTCGCGCCCCAGGGCCGGGGAGAACCATTTGTGATAGTCGCGCCTCATCGTCTTCCCCTCTGCTCGACTGCCTCAGCCTCTGCTAGTCTGTTGCAATCGTACTTTACGGAGCCCTCGTTATCGCATTGCAACCCTTCCCCCCATCTCCGTTCCAGCCGCAGCCTCTGCCCGTTGATCCTCCCGGCGCAAACGAGAGTCCCGCCCAGACGAACCTCGATCCACTCGACACAAACCCGCGCTACAGCGTCCACCCCTTTCACTCGGCAATCCTGCCCGACGACCGGGTCGTCTCCGTCTACCTGCCCCCGCAGTACCTCACCGAAGCCGACCGCCGATTTCCCGTCTTCTACCTGCAGGACGGCCAGAATCTCTTCGACGGGCGCACCGCCTATATCGCGGGCCAGACGTGGAACGCTCACACCACCGCCGACCGCCTCACCGAGGCCGGCGAGATCGAGCCGGTCATCCTCGTCGGGGTCGCCAACACCGGCCTCCGTCGCATGGCCGAGTACACCCCCACGCGCGACTTCAAGATGGGAGGAGGCGAGGGACGAAAGTACGGTCGCCTCCTCATCGAAGAGCTGAAGCCGCTTATCGACCGCACCTACCGCACCCTCCCCGACCCGAAGAACACCGGTCTCGGCGGCTCGTCCCTCGGCGGACTCATCTCGCTCTACCTCGGCTTCGCCAACCCCGAGGTCTTCAGCAAAATCGCGGTCATGTCGCCCTCGCTCTGGTGGGATCACCGCAGCATTCTCAACGCGATCGAGCGCCAGGCCACCAGACCCGACCTGCGCATCTGGCTGGATATGGGAACGGCGGAAGGCCTGAAGCATCTGCGAGATGCGGACATGCTCGAACGCCTTCTCATCAAGCGCGGATGGCGGCTCGGCGTCGATCTCGCCTACACGAAGGCCCAGGGAGCAGTCCACACCGAGAAAGCATGGTCGGACCGTTTCGGCGACGTCCTGCGTTTCCTCTTTCCCGCCTGAATGCATCGTTTCTTCGCGTAAACCTTGCGAAAAGACGCGTTTTCCGCGATACTTAGATGTTGGATTAACCATGTCGGTTCTCTGTGCCAGATGGCGGACTGACGGGGCCATCTGTAACTCAATTCAAAAAGTTTCCTGAAAGGCACTGCCCGTGTTGATGATCCGTTTGGCGCGCGTTGGAGCGCGTAAGCAACCCCACTATCGCATCGTCGTTATCGAAAAGGATCGCGCCCGTAATGGCCGCTCGGTCGAGGTCGTGGGCACCTACAATCCGCGCACGAACCCGGCGACCGTCGACCTCAAGCGCGACCGTATCGACTACTGGACCAGCAATGGAGCCCAGCTCTCTGACCGCGTCGGCAAACTCCTTGCCCAGAAGCCGGTCGAAACCGCAGCAGCGTAATAGTTACCGGTAACACTATCTTTGGGAACCATAAAATGGTTCCCAAAGATAGCTGCCATGGTTGATTCCTTGTGTACGTCCTACACCCCATTTCACGTAGACTCCTTGGTATTGCAAAGTTAGAGGTTTGGGCTTCGCATAGCGGACGATCCAGATAATTGGATCGCCTGCGACCGATGCAGCGCTCGTTTACGCACTTTCCAGAAGAATCTCGCACAAGACGGGACGAAAGGAAGGGCTTAGGCGTTTCGTCGTGACTCCCAGAATCGAAGGTGTGGAATGACTCAGGCGGCCCAGTTTCCAGCAGGGGAAGACCCTGTGAAGAATATGACAGACCTCGTAACCGAGATAGCATGTGCCCTGGTCGACGAACCAGGCAGCGTCTCCGTCGAGGCGATAGCAGATGGCGAGAGCACGGTCATTCGATTGCGCGTCGCCCAGAGCGACGTCGGCAAAGTGATCGGTAAACAGGGCCGAACCGCTCGCTCCATGCGCACGATTCTCAGTGCAGCGAGCATGAAGTTCAGGCATCGCTTCTCGCTGGACATCGTCGAGCAGAACAACCCCCTGCACCCTAGACCGATTCTCCGATCATCGGAGATCGATTAACCGGATATCCTTGACTCCGTGCCTGTCGCCAGGCGCCACCCGCAGAGTTCTGCCCTATGACGCAACCCGCCCCAGCATGGATCGTCCTCGCCCACCTGCTTCGCCCGCAAGGCCGCAAGGGTGAGCTGTTGGCAGAGCTGTTGACCGACTTCCCCGAGCGCTTCGAAGACCGCGCCCGCGTCTTCCTCGCCCCACCCGGCTTCCAGGGACGACCCGAGGAGGCGCGCACCGCAGAGGTCGTCGCCCATTGGCTACCCGTCGGCAAAAACGAAGGCCGCATCGTGCTCCACTTCGCCGGTATCGACTCCATCACCGAAGCCGAGTCCCTCGCCGGCAAAGACGTCCTCATCCCAGCCGAAGAGCGGCTCCCCCTCAAGGACGATTCCGTCTACATCAGCGAACTCGTAGGCTCAACTGTCTACGACAGCGACAAACTCAATCGGCATCGTCGACGACGTTCAGTTCGCGACCACTGCGGACGGCAGCCGCCGACTCGAAGACGCCGCGCCTCTGCTCGAGGTAACCTCACCGAACGGAGACGAGATCCTCATCCCCTTCGTCAAAGCCTTTCTTGTCTCTGTAGACCCCGAACGCAAACGAATCGAGATGAAACTCCCCGAAGGCCTGATCGAGATCAACCAGCCAACGACAGCCCCGGTCAAACCCGATCAGAAGTGATACGCCACTCCCATCGACACGATGGGATATACCGGCACCCTCTTCAGATCCTCGTTGAGCTTGTAGATCTCAGCCTTCAGGCTCGTCTGCGCCTGTTGATTCTGCGCGAAGCTCATGCAGCCCTGTTGGATGCACGCGGTTCCACCCAGAGTCACGCTCATCTGTGGAGCGCCTGTGTACGCGGCCCCAAACTCCACCGGAAACGAAAGGTGCCTGCCGCTTCGGGGAATCATACTGCCAAACCCGAGCAGCAGCATCGGAGCAAACTTCCGCGGAAAAGCGATCGAGGCAGAGCCGTTGACCGGGTCATCGATGCTGTTGAGATAGGACTGGCTGCCCAGCTGAAACGACTGCCCCGCGCCCACCGATGCCCCCGACGTGAGAGTGTTTTTGACATAAAGCATGCCCGGGCTGATGTGAAACCCCCGATGCAGTGGATACCAGTCCAGCATGGTCCCGGTCGATTTCAAATGAAGCCTCGCGTCATAGTTCAACCCGTCGATTGTGAACGGATAATCGAATGCAAAGATGTTCAGACTCGAACGAAGATTGAAGCTCCGCGACACCGGAGTCGCAAATTCAACACCCGCCCCCAGCGAGTTAGCGTTGAACCCGATGGCAAGCGAACGAAATGATCGAATCGACTTATTTTTCTTTGCATCCCGGGGAACAGGCGCCACCCTCGCATACCCGCTGCTCGGCTTGTCCGCAGCCGCTGCATCCAGCGCGAAACGTGCCGCCGGCGACGGCAACTTCAGCGCCGGACCCGCGGCCAGTCTGGCGACGCTTTCTGTCGGTGGATCCTGCGCAGCGGCAACCAAGGAGAGAACCACCACCAGAGGCAAAATCAGAACAACAAAGTGCTTCAGTTGAAACATTGAGGAATCTTTTCTACTCGCCGTGACGAACGCAGGCAGTGTTTGAAGCGCAGAGCATCACGGTAAGATTTTCGTTCAATTTGGCTGCGTGGTTCTATAACTTCCAAGTGATAAGGTGCAAGGAGCGTGGTCATTCCTGGCCGCGCGGTAAGGTACTCATCGTCGATGCGCTTCGATCTCATTACGATCTTTCCCGATTTTTTCCAGAGCCCGTTCCATTACGGGATTCTGAAGCGCGCACGCACCGCCGGACTGGTCGAAATTGCGACACACGATCTCCGCAGCTTCACCCACGACCGCCACCGAACCGTCGACGACCGTCCTTTCGGTGGCGGCGAAGGCATGGTGCTGAAAGCCCAGCCGATCTACGACGCCCTGCAATCCATCGCCATCACACCCAAGGCAGAGCGCGACCCGCGCAAAGAGACCGTCATCCTCCTCTCCGCCCAGGGCCGCCCCTTCACCCAGACCGTCGCTCAGGAGCTCGCCGAGACGGAACGCGTCGTCATCGTCTGCGGACGCTACGAAGGCGTCGATGAGCGCGTCAACGAGCTCCTCTGCGACCGCGAAATCTCCATCGGCGACTATGTTCTCTCCGGCGGAGAACTTGCAGCAGCCGTCATCGTCGACTCCGTCGTGCGCCTTCTGCCCGGAGCCCTCGGCAACCCCGACTCCTCGCGTTTTGAGAGCTTTGGCGCCGACGACACCGGCCACCATGAAACCACCAGCGACCCGCCCCGATCAACCCACGGCTCCGGCGGCCTGCTCGATTACCCCCACTACACCCGGCCTGCGGAGTTTATGGGCATCCCGATTCCCGAAGTCCTCGCAGGTGGAAACCACGACACCGTCCGGAGATGGCGCCGCCGTATGGCTCTCAGAAAGACACTGCAGAACCGCCCCGATCTGCTCCGGGGGATCGAGCTGAGCGACGAAGACCGCGAGATTCTGGCTGAGTTCGGCTGGCAGGAAAATTGGGACCGATAAAGCACTCAAATCACGTCGATTCGCTCCGGATTGGGCCCGTAAATCAAGGTTTTCGTGTACACTGGAAGACGAGTCCAACATAGGAAAGTTGTGTCATGTCCATTCATCCGATAATGCAGAAACTGGCCGCCAAACTGGAGCGGACAGATCTCCCCGAGTTCGCCCCCGGCGACACCGTTCGAGTTCAAGTCAAGATTCGTGAAGGCGAAAAAGAGCGCCTCCAGGCCTTTGAGGGCATGGTGATCGCCTGCAATAAGGGCGCGCAGGGCTCCTTCACCGTTCGCAAGATGAGCTTCGGCCAGGGCGTCGAGCGCATCTTCCCCTATAACTCCAAGGTCGTCGACAAGGTCGAGAAGATTCGTTCGTACGAAGTTCGCCGCTCGAAGCTCTTCTACCTCCGTGGTCTGCGTGGCAAAGCTGCCCGTCTCCGCGAGGTCGAGCGCGCCGCCGAATAAGTATTTACTTCCCTGTTTTCCACTTTGAGCCACGGCTTCGGTCGTGGCTTCACTTTGTCCGCCGATTTACACTCGTCTCTGACGGGAATGGCCAAAGCTCCAAAACGCGTCCTCAAAAAAAAGGTAACTGCCGCTACCGCAAAACAGCGCATGCTGAAGCTGCTTATCTGCAGCGACGCCCCGGAGCAGGCCCTTCGCTACCACGGCTTCCAGCGTATTGCCGGAGTCGATGAAGTAGGCCGCGGCGCGCTCTTCGGGCCCGTCGTCGCCGCAGCCGTCATCCTGCCCGAGTGCCTCGACTCACTCGCCGCCGCCGGCCTCAAAGACTCCAAACAACTCACCCGCGAAGAGCGCGAGACCCTCGACATCCAGATCCGCGGCATGGCACTCGCGTTCTCCATCGCAGCCGTCGACGCCGAGACCATCGACCGCGTGAACATCTACCAGGCCTCCCGCATGGCCATGCTCGCAGCAGTCCAGGGCCTCACCATCGAGCCCGACCATCTCCTCATCGACGCCATGCGCCTCGACCATCCCTGCCGCCAGACCAAGCTCATCTACGGCGACTCGCTCAGCCTCTCCATCGCCGCCGCCTCCGTCATCGCCAAAGTCCATCGCGACGCCCTCATGCGCGAACTCGACGCCCTGCATCCCGGTTACGGTCTCGCCGCGCACAAAGGCTACGCCACTCCCGAGCATCGCCGAGCTCTCGCCGAGATCGGACCATGCCCGCTCCATCGCCGCAGCTTCGCCCCATGCCGCGGAGACGAGGAACTGGACGAACTCACAGCCGAACTTCTCTTCGAAGACGCTGACCTCGAACAGGAGATGGAGGCTACCGATTGGGCCTGAAGCTGATGTGCATCACGCGCATCCCGACGATGAGTGCTTCGCCTTCGGCGGAGCCCTGGCCCTCGCAGCAAAGCGCGGCATCGAAACCAACGTCATCTGCCTCACCGATGGCCAGGCCGCCGCGCAACCGCGGCGACGCAGCCTCCTCCGCAGCCCTTGGCGAGATACGCCGAGCCGAATTCTTCGCCTCCTGCAATGTCCTCGGCGTTACCCACCCCGAAATCCTCGACTACCAGGACGCACAGTTGGAACACGTCGACTTCTCCCACGCCGCCGGACGCCTCGTAGAAAAAATCCGCCGCTTCCAACCCGACGTGGTCCTCACCTTCTCTGGCGACGGCGGCCTGAACACCCACCCCGACCACGTCATCGCATCCTTCCTCGCCACAGCCGCCTTCCACTGGGCCGCTCAAACGAAGCGTTACCCTGACGCAGGCCCACCGCACCGCGCCAAACGCCTCTACTACGTCACTACAAACTTCTACCTCCCCGACCGCCCCCCGCCCATGACCATGCCCTGGACCGTCACCCTTGACATCACGTCAGTCCGCGACCACAAGACCGAAGCCTTCCGCCAACACCTCTCCCAGGCCCCGCTCATGGAGCGCACGAAAGACGTCTTCGCCAAATACGGCGCGCAGGAGTTCTACGCTCTCGTCGCCACCGCCGACCCACAACCCGCGAGACAGCAGACCGACCTCTTCGAAGGCCTGAGCTAACCTACCCGCCTAACCCGCCTCAGGAAAAGTGCAGGCATTATCCGGCTCCGCAGTGCTCTTCCACTCCGGATTCGTCGCCCAGTCGGCCGGAAGATTCTTCGGCCGATAGGTCCGATCCTCTGCCAGCTTCGTCCAGACGCTCTCATGGAAGACCGACCCCGGAGGAATGAACCTCGGAGTTCCCAACGGAATCCGCCATCTCTTCTTTTGCGCCATAAAGTCGTAATACGAGTGCGGAAACACCTCCAGAATCCACCACGGCAGCGTGAGCGAGTTATGAGCCGGCTGCGCAGGGTTCGGCGCAACTCCATCTGCCGACTCCGTCCGCCCAAGAACGCTATCCGCCACAGCAGGATTCACCAGCATGCCGAGTGCAGCCGCCTCGCATACCATCCACTGCAGCGCAATCTGCGACAGTCCCGACTCCGCAATCGGATAGGAGCCCCCAATATCCGAATGCACGCCGCTGAACCACACTTGCTTGCTGTCCTGTCCCGGATACGGATCGCCCCACAGATTATTCCGGAAGTAGCATCGCCGCTCATCGATCGACACCGCATGCCGCCCATGCGCAATCTCCGGATTCCGCGCCGTATAAGGCAGCTTCAACGGATCCCAGATCCACCCCACCGAACTCACCGTATCCCACAGCCCCACAAAATGCAGAGGACACGGCCGTCCGAACGTGGCCTTGAATCCCGACGCGACCGCAAACGTATGCGTCATGCCATCCGCCTTGCGGCTCCGCTTCGCATACATCCTCACCACATAAGGAATCAGCCCCTCATTCCCCGGGCATAACAGTCCAAACATATGCAGCACGCCTGCAAGCGCCCGCGCCGTATAGGCTCCTCGGCTGAACCCGAATACAAAAACCTTGTCGCCCTCCTCATAGGTTGTCATCAGGTAGCGATACGCATCGCCCACGTTATCCAGAATCCCCCACCCAAACGCAAGCCCCGCCACCATCGCAGCCGCGGCCTCGAAAGGATTCGTCGACGTAGGCGACCCCTCAGTGCCGATCCCCGGATGGTAGTAGCCCACCTGCCTCGCCCCGTCGATCACCAGCGTCCGGTAGAGCTCCACCACATTCGAGTTGTGATCGCCATAGGTATTCCCTGTGCCATCACAGCACAGCACAATATTCTTCGGCATTCTTGGCCTCTCTGCGAACTACAACCCAAGCACTGTCAGTCCCGGATGATCATCCGGCCGCCGCCCCAGCGGCCAATGAAACTTCCTCTCCGACTCCTTGATCGGCAGATCATTGATCGACGCATACCGGTGATGCATCAACCCCGCCTCATCAAACTCCCAGTTCTCGTTCCCATACGACCTGTACCAGTTGCCCGAGTCGTCATGGCACTCATACGCAAACCGCACCGCAATCCGCGCCCCATCGAACGCCCACAACTCCTTGATCAGCCGGTAGTCCAGCTCCCGCTTCCACTTCCGCGTCAGGAATTCAACGATCTCTGCACGCCCCGTCACAAACTCCGCGCGATTGCGCCACACGCTATCCGGCGTATACACCAGCGACACCCTCGCCGGGTCGCGCGAGTTCCATCCATCCTCCGCCTTCCGCACCTTCAAAGTCGCTGTCTCCCGCGTGAACGGCGGCACCAGGTTCTGCACTGCACTCTGCGTCCCCATCGCTTCCCTCCCCTCTTCAACTCACCCAGAGGATTAAACTGGAATCAAGTGGCCACCGCAACCCCAACCAAGCCGCACTCCAAAACAATCGCCCCCTCACGCAACCCGCTCGTGCGCTGGCATCTTCTTTCCCTCGACGCCCCCACCGTCGCCGCGCTCTGGACCTGGTTCATCGCCGCCTCCAACCAAATCCATCTCCCACTCGCCTCCGCATTGGCCATGGCCCTCGCCGTCTGGACCCTCTACGCCGCCGATCGTTTGATGGACGCCCGCCTCATGGACGCTCGCCCTCGACACCCAGCCCCATCTCTTCGCAGACCTCGAATCCCGCCACTACTTTCACCACCGCCACCGCACTGCCTTCCTCACCGGAATCCTCCTCGTCTCCATCGCGCTCGCACTGCTTCTCCCGCGCCTCGAAGCCTCTGCCATCCGCCTCTATCTCATCCTCGGAGCCTTCGTCTTCGGATACTTCGTCCTCATCCACGTCACACGCAGCGCCGCGGCCCAACATATCGCCCACCGCCTGCCCAAAGAGATCGCCGTCGGAATCTGCTTCGCCGCCGCCACTTTCATCCCAACCGTCGCACGCCACCCCGAACTCCGACTCGCGCTTGTACCCTCCGCACTCCTGTTCGGCGCTCTTTGCAGCCTCAACTGCCTCTACATCTACGCATGGGAGCACACCCATCACCGCCGCGACATTCACATCCACCCCATCACTCGCCTCGCACTCCAACACCTCTCCCTGCTGACCACCATCCTCGCCGCATCCAGCACCGCGCTAGCGCTCTTCGATCCGCAATCGCCGTGGCCCATCTCATGCGCCATCGCCATCGCCGCAATCCTCCTGCTGCTCCTCCACCACCGTCGTCTCACTCTCGATCCCGTCACCCTCCGCGCCGCAGCCGACCTCGCCCTCACCACCCCAATCCTTCTACTCCCATTCCTCCACCGATGAGCCAAGCCGAAGCGAACTTCGACCTCATCGCCAAACCCTACCGCTGGCTCGAATACCTCACCTTCGGCCCTGCTCTTCAGAAAACCCGCCTCCACTATCTCCCCGAGCTCCTCAACTCCCGCAACGCCCTGGTCCTCGGCGACGGAGACGGCCGCTTCACCGCCGCTCTCCTCGCAGCCAACCCAAACATCACCATCCACGCCGTAGACACCAGCGCCACCATGCTCCAACTCCTCCGCCACCGCTGCGAATCCGCCACACCCGACTCCGCGCAGCGCCTCCGCACCCAGCAAGCCAACGCCCTCACCCTCCGCTCGACGCCACCTACGACCTAATCGTCACCCACTTCTTCCTCGACTGCCTCACCCAACCCGAACTCGACTCCCTCGTCCCCCGCATCGCAAATCACATGCAACCCGGCGCCCTCTGGCTCCTCTCCGACTTCCACATCCCCGCCAACTTCGCAAAACTCCCCGCCAGATTCCTCGTCCGCGCTCTCTACCTCGCCTTCCGCATCCTCACCAACCTCCGCACCACCCACCTCCCCGACCACACCACGTCACTCCAGCAATCCGGCCTGACCTGATCGCCTACCACCATCGCCTCGCCGGCATCCTCACCACCGAACTCTGGCGCCGCAAGCCCACCGGCCTCTGACTCGAACTGCGGGACCATTTGCGATAGCGATTGATCATGAAAGTGTCATCCTGAGCGGAGCCTCTCGCAGTTTCACCGCGAGAGGCGTAGTCGAAGAGCCTGTCCTGAGCTTGCCGAAGGAACCTGCATTTCCTCCTGAGAATTCCGTGCAAATAACGGACCCCGAGACCACCTGAACGAACCCAGCTGTCATCCAACCAAAAGCACCCTACAATTCCCTATGCCGCGAACCCGTCCGCACCTCGCCGCCGCTGCCGCACTCCTCCTCGCGCCGTTCACGCTCCACGCGCAGAGCATCGCCACCAACTCCCCCAACGGTCAGCCCCTCTCCACCCGCGTCGTCGCCTACACCATCGACGCCCATCTCGACACCGACAAAAAATCACTCGACGCCACCGAAACCCTCACCTACAAAAATCTCACCGGCCAGTCCCTCACCTCCATCCCGTTTCACCTCTATCTCAACGCCTTCCGTCCCGAGTCCACCTTCACCCGCGAGACCCACTCCGGCGGCGGCATCCGCGACAGCGAAGCCGAAGACGAATACCCGCCCGAGAAGCGCGGCAGCATCACGCTCTCCCACATCGACGCCAACGGCTACGGCGACCTCACCTCAGCTCTCCGCTTCATCGCACCCGACGACGGCAACGCCGAAGACCACACCGTAGCCGAGATTCCCCTCCCCCACTCGCTCGCCCCCAACGACTCCATCACCTTCCACCTCGCCTTCCACGACCAGTTCCCGCTCTCCATCGCACGCAACGGCTACAAACGCGACTTCATCATGGGAGCCCAGTGGTATCCGAAACCCGGAGTCTTCTGGCACGGCGCATGGAACTGCCACCAGTACCACGCCACCACTGAATTCTTCTCCGACTTCGCCACCTTCAACGTCAGCCTCAACCTTCCATCGCGTTACGTCGTCGGTGCCACCGGCGTCCCCACCGCCGAGTTCACTAACGGCGTACCTAAAGGCACCAAAACCCTTAGCTTCTACGCCGAAGACGTAGGCGACTTCGCCTGGGCCGCCAGCCCCAACTTCACCATCACCGACGGAACCTTTCTCTCCTCAATGGGCCCCGTCAAGATCCACGTTCTCGCCCTCAAGGCCCATCCCAAAGCCGGCCCGCGCTACCTCGATATCATCCAAAAAACCATGGCGCAGTTCGACCAGCGCTATGGCCCCTATCCCTACAAGATCGTCACTGTTATCGACCCCGAGCCCGGCTCCGAGATCGGCGGCATGGAGTACCCAACCCTCTTCACCGGCGACACCAGTTGGTACGAGCCCACCCACATCACCGAACTCACCGCCGAACACGAATTCGGCCATCAATACTGGTATGGCATGGTCGCCACCAACGAGTTTGAAGACGCCTGGCTCGACGAAGGCATCAACTCCTACACGGAAGTCAAAGTCCTCGCCGCCATCCTCGGCCCCTACAACTCCGTCTTCGACCGCTCCTACGCCAACGCCGGCGACTTCGAGCTCCAGCGCTTCGAATACCTCGGAAAACCCGACTACGATCCCGTCACCCGCTGGGCATTCAAATTCCGCAACGCCACCTCGTATGGCGATATCACCTATGGCAAATCCTCCACGCTTCTCGCCACACTCGAAGGCATCATCGGCACCAGCACCATGGACGAAGCCATGCGCACTTACTTCCAGCGCTACCGCTTCACCCATCCCACAACGGAAGACTTCCTCCGCACCATCGAAGACGTAGCCATCGCTCGCGGCAAAGCCGTCGGCAGTTTGCCAAAGCCTTCACCCGGGCCCGCGCAAACCTTCGAGCAGGACGGATTCAGCACAGCCACGCTCGCCATGCCCGCGTCACCACCATTTAACGGCGACCGGACATCCCGACTATGCCGCCACGCCACCCACCAACTCCAGCCTGCGTCCCTACTTCGACCAGGCCGTCTACGGAACCCGGGTCCTCGACTACACCGTCGACAAGATCTCCTCCGCGCCCGTGCAGTGGTGGCTCCCCGAGCCCAAAGACAAAAAGAAGATCCAATACCTCTCCACCGTCTATCTTCATCGCAAAGGCGACTTCATCCTCCCCGTCACAGTCGAGATCGTCTTCGACGACGGCACCCGCATGCGCGAGCGCTGGGACGGAGTCGACCGCTGGACAGAATTCACCTACACGCGCAACGCCAAAGTCGTCTCTGCCGAGATAGACCCCGACCACACCATCCTTCTCGACGCCAACCTCTTCAACAACAGCTTCACCACAACATCGAACCCCATCCCGGCACGCAAACTCACCAATCTCTGGCTAAGCTTCAACCAACTCGTCGCACAAGTAGTCGCCTGGATCGTCTAATGCTGCATTTCGGACTAAGCGTGGGGCTTTAGCCCACGAATAGCCGCACTCAAGAAAGGGGCTTTAGCCCCGGGCCTTCACAACGAAGCCGATCAACCTGAGGTCCGAGGTCCCGCACACGATGCCCGAACGCCGCCACATCTTCCTCCACGGCCTCTTCATCACCCTCCGCCGTCTTCCCGCGCTCCTCTGGACCTACGCCTTCAACCTCGGCCTCGCTCTCCTCTTCTCCATTCCGTTCCACAGCCAGGTCTCTGCGCTTCTCACTCACTCCCTCGCGTCCCAGCGACTCTCGAGCGCCTTCGACCTCGGCACCGTCGCTGAAACCTACCTTCACCTCCACGAAGGCCCCACCGGCGACACCGGCACCAGTTTCGGCCACGCCTCCATCCCCCTCTTCTTCCTGATCTACTTCCTCCTCGTCCCCGGAACCCTCTTCGTCTACCAGACCGACGCCCACGCGCGCCTCAGCACCCTCCTCCACCAGGGTCTCCTCCACTTCTGGCGATTTGTCCGAATCACCCTCATCGCTCTCATCGTCTGCGGCCTCGTCCTTGGCCCCCTCTACTTCCTGCAGGGCAAATGGGATGACTACATCGACGACCACATCGTCGGCCGCAACGGCTTCTTCCTCAGCCTCGCTGCCGACGCCATCCTCTTCCTCGTCGCCTCCATCCTTCGGCTCTACTTCGATCTCGTCGAGGTCTACACCGTCCAGCTAGGCCTGCATCTCCGTCCCACCCTCTTCGGCAAACAGCCCAAACCCGACCGCCGCGTCCGCCGCACCCTGCTCCCCGCCTGGCGAACCCTTCGCGCCAACTTCTCCCAACTTTGGCCGGTCTTCCTCTTCCTCGCGATCCTCGGAATCGCCGCCGTCGTCCTCACCGCCCGCCTCTCGATGCATATGCTCGCCCAACCGCGCGTCTGGCCAACCTTCCTGCTCGCCCAGTTCGGCCTCTTCCTCATGCTGTTCACCCGCTTCTGGCAGCGAGGCGTCGAAACCTCACTCGCCCTTCAGCACCCCATCGCCGAAGCCACCCTGCCCCCCATCCTTCCTGTCGCCGGAGTAGTCAACCCCATCGACCCGCTCCACCCAAGCCGCTACACCCCGCCTCCTCCACACATACCCGAGCCCATCTCGAACCCCGAACCCGCTCCCCCATCCCTCGACGAGCCTGACCCCGGTGTCTTCCACCACAACCCCACAAGACCACCACAATAAAATCGACAAGTCACCACCAATTCACCATCCAAAATCATCAGAAAACGCACTGCGGTAAGATGTGAATTGACTATGAATTTATTCATCCTGCGTCACGCAAGCGCCGGAATGCGGCGCCCGAATCCTCTCCTTGACTCCAAGCGCCCCCTTGATAAAGAAGGGAAAAAACACTGCCTCCAGCTCGCGCATGTATTGAATGCACTGGACATACAGTTCGACCTCATCGTCTCGAGCCCCCTCAAGCGCTGCCTCCAGACCGCCTCCCTCGTAGGCACCGAGACCGGCTACGAAGCACCCATCCTCAGCTCCATCGCCCTCGCCCCCGAAGCTGGGCTTAAGGATTTCCAGAAACTTCTCCGTGATAACGCCGACCGCGAAAACCTCCTCGTCGTCGGCCATAACCCCAATCTCACCAATTTCTTAGGCGCGCTCCTCGTTCCCGCCGGCAGCCCCGAAGCCAGAGTCCGCCTCCGCAAAGGCACCCTGGCACGAGTCGTCCTGACCCGCGGCCCTGCAACACTCCAGGGACTCCTCGACCCCCGCACCGTCCGCGCTCTCTACGCCACCTCGACGAAGAGCTCCCGCCGGAAGACCTCACGAAAATAGTCCGCTTCTTTCCTAAGCGACCAGGCCTCCAGTTCAGCCCCGCCGCGCCCCGGAACCAGCTCGAGCAGCACCCGCTTCGGATACACGTGCGTCCGCATCTGCAACACCGCGCTCGCGCGATCCTGATTCAACGCCACAGCCAGCCGCAGCAGCACAACCGCCCGCGTCACGTGCGCATGTTCTTCAATCGGAATCCACCGCATCGGCCTGTCCATCGGCTCAGGCCTGCTCTTCCCCATGTACCGCGCCAGCGCACTGACGATCAGGCGCTGCTCAGGCGAGAAACCAAAGATCTCAGAGTTCGCAATGATGTACTGTGTGTGCCGATAATGTCCCTGGTGATTCATGAACTTGCCCACATCCTGCATCATCGCCGCGGATTCGAGCCACAGCCTGTACTCCTGCGGCAGCTCATGCACCTGCGCCAGCGCGTCGAACAGCTCCACCACATGTTGCCGTACCGGCTCCACCTTGCGCTGTTCGATGTTGTACCGCTCGCACACCTCCAGAACCCCAGCCCACCGCTCACTCTCCATCTTCTGGTGCACCGAGGTCCGCAGATCGACCTCCGCCAGCATCTGCGCCAGCATGCCATCCCGCAACCCCAGCGGCGAGTAGCGAAATCCCTTCAAGCCCAGGCGCTCCAGCAGGCTCGCATACACCAGCGCGCCGCCGACAATAATCTCCGACCGCCGCGGCCCGATCCCCGGAACAGCCTCCCTCTCCGCGTTATTCATCTTAGCCAGCCGGTCGGCAAGCTTGCGCACATCCGGGGCATCGGCCGTCATATCTCCTACGCGCTCCAGCCGCTTCTTCGCCAGAGTTTTTTTCCCGGCTCGCCCCCTGCGCACGTGACCGCTCGCCTCGGCAAGCGCCGCCGCAGTCCCCGAGGTGGCGATGACAAGCCCTATGCGCGGATTGCCTAGCTTCTTCTCCGCACGCCGCAGTTCACGGTCGATAAACTGCTTCAGCCTCGCCACATCCTCCTTCGCCGGTGGGTCGCTCTGCAGAAACTCCTCTTGCAGGCGCACCGCACCCAGCGGCATCGTCACCATCGTCTTAATACGCCCCCCATCAGAGAGCGTTACCTCGCAGCTTCCACCGCCGAGGTCAATCAGCATGCAGCGGCCCCGCGCGCCAACCTCATGCGTTACCACGCCAAGATGAATCAGCCTTCCCTCTTCCAGCCCCGAGATCACCTCGACGCTCCACCCGGTCGTCGACTTCACCCACTCGGTAAACGCCGCCGCGTTCCTCGCATCGCGCATCGCGCTCGTCGCCACCACGCGGACCTTGTCCACCACATGCAGCTGCACCGCCTTATGAAACCGCTTCAACGCACGAATCGTCGCCGCCATCGCCTCAGGCGAGATCACGCCCGTCTGAAACACACTCTCTCCCAGCCGCGTCACCTCACGGTCTTCATGCAGCGTCTTCAGCCGATGCTGCTGCACCGTCGCAATCTTCAACCGGCAAGAGTTCGACCCAATATCCACCGCGGCAAACGTAGGCATAATTAGAACAATACATGCTTCCTGCAACGGTCTGGTCCTAAGAAAACCTCCAATTTATCTGGTCGCTTCCCATGCCGCTTTGGCTGCGCTGAATGTCGATTGTCCGATCTCCGGATGCAGCGTATCTCCGTCCATCCGGACTGGCTGGTTCAGCACCCGATCCCCGACCTTCATGAAATCAAGGTCAAAATTCTCCTCACAAAAAAACTGTGGACCGTTCAGCGTCCCTGCCCGCTAATCGGGGTCTAAGCCTGAGTCTCCAATTATGCTTAAAGAGCACGCTTATTCATGACGAACCAGACCCTTACTGTCGCAGTAGCCGAACCCAAAGAATCTCTTGGCACTACTGCCACTCCCCGGCGCTCGACCGCGCTCCTCATCCTCAGCGGTCTTTGGCTGATCGTCTTCTTCGCCGCGCTCTTCGCCCCTCCGCTGCTCGACGACGCCGACGCCACCCACGCCAGCGCCGCCCGCAACATGGCCCTCACCGGCGACCTCGTCACCCTGCGCGTCGACGGCGTCCGCTACCTCGAAAAACCGCCCCTCCCCTACTGGCTCGTCGCCCTCAGCTTCCGCATCTTCGGCTTCAACACCTTCGCCGCGCACCTCCCGCAAGCCATCGGAGTCCTCCTCCTCGCTCTCCTCGGTTACTTCTGGTCTGAACGAGCCTTCAACACCCGCACCGCCTTCTACACCGGCCTCGCCGTCCTCACCTGCGTCGGCGTCTTCCTCTTCACCCGCTACTTCATCCCCGAAGTCCTGCTCTCCCTCTTCCTCTCGACCGCCCTCTACTGCCTCCTTCAATCACTTGCCCCCCAAAGAAGCGTCATCTCGACCGGAGCGGAGCGGAGTGGAGAGACCCCCGCATTTTTCTCCCCCGCCACCCACGCCTACCTCATGTGGACGGCCCTCGCCCTCGCCGTCCTCACCAAAGGCCTCGTAGCCCTGATCTTCTTCTTCGGAACTGCCATCGTCTACCTCGCACTAACCGGCGAATACAAAAAATGGCGCCAGCTCAAACCTCTCACCGGCACCCTCCTCTTTCTCGCAATAGCAGCCCCGTGGCACATCCTCGCCGGCCTGCGCAACACCGGGGGCATGAACGGTCACGGCTTCTTCTGGTTCTACTTCGTCAACGAACATTTCCTCCGTTTCCTCGGCAAGCGCTTCCCCAAGGACTACAACAAACTCCCCGGCTACCTCTACTGGACCCTCAACATCGTCTGGCTCTTCCCCTGGAGCCTGTTTCTGCCAGTCGCGATTCGCGAGACGCTCAAACACCGACGCGACCTCTCATCCATCGATCACCGCTTCGGTCGCCGCACCACCCTGCTCCTCATTCTCTTCGCCACTCTAGTCCTGGTCTTCTTCTCCCTCTCCACCAATCAGGAGTACTACACCTTCCCCGCCTACCTCCCGCTCCTGATCCTGATCGCCGCATCCCTCACCCGCGCCGAAACCACCTACTCCGAAGACAAATCCTCGCACCGATGGATCACCTTCGCCCACGCGACCTTCACCGTCCTCGGCCTCGCTATCGCCCTCGCCCTCGCCTACGGTCTCTGGACCTCACGTCACATCGCCTTCGTCCCCGACATCGGCGATCTGCTCGCCCACCGCAACGTCAGCAACTACACCCTTTCCATGGCGAGCCTCTTCGACCTCACCGGCCCATCATTCGCCGCGCTCCGCCTCCCCGCCACACTCGCAGCACTCGCCTTCCTTATCGGCCCCGCTGCGGCATGGTTCCTGCGCTCGAAGAAGCAACACCTCGCCGCCACCACAGCGATCGCCCTCACTTCAGCGACCTTCTTCATCGCCGCAACCATCGCCTTCGCCCGTTTCGCCCCAATGCTCTCCTCAAAATCCTTCGCCGACACCATCCAGCAACTCGAAGCCGACCACGCAATCTCGGCAGACAATCAGGTCCTCCTTTACGGCGACCAGGCTTACGGCTCCTCCATCCCCTTCTACCTCGGTCACAAGGTCTATCTCGTAGAAGGCCGCTCCACTTCGATGCTCTTCGGCAGCACCTTCCCCGATGCCCCACCCATCTTCCTCACCGCACAGGACCTCGCGAACACCTGGGGCAAGGGAGCCCGCAAGATCCTCTTCGTCCCCATCGAAAAGCGCGAAGAAGTCGACCATCTCCTTGGCAACAACAAGCTCCTCCTCAAAGAAAGCTCCGGAAAGGTTCTCTACACTGACCGGCCGCTCGACAAATAATCCAGGCCAGCCATAGCACGAACCCATTCACCGAGAACTGATCCCTGACATCCGCCGCCCAACCCGAACCTCGCCGCTGGAGCCCGCTCTCCCTCGCGATCCTCTTCCTCGCCTGGCTTGTTCTCCAGATCGGCGGCCTCTTCACTCCCGGCCTGCTCGATGACGTCGACTCCGTCTACATCGAGATCGCCCGCCAGATGCTCCTGCGCCACAACTACGTCACGCCCTTCATCAACGGCATTCGCTTCTTCGACAAGCCTCCGCTGATGTACTGGATGGCCGCCGGCTCCATGCACCTCTTCGGCATCCACGACTGGGCTGCCCGCCTGCCACTCGCCCTCGCGGTCCTCGCACTGCGTCCTCGCCGTCTACGCTCTCGGCATCCGACTCTTCGCAGCCATCTCTCCCACCGCCAACCCCGACCGCGCCGGCTTCTATGCCGCACTCGCAATCGCCACCAGCATCGGCCCCTACCTCTACACCCGCTTCTACATCCCCGACATCCTCCTCGCCCTATGGATGACCCTCGCCGTCCATCTCTTCCTCATCGCACTCGATCGCACAAAAACAACTCAACCCCCAAAAAGCGTCATCTCGACCGTAGCGCAGCGAAGTGGAGAGGCCTGCCCTGAGCCTGCCGAAGGGACCCCCGCATTTTTCACCTCTGCCCCAAATTCCCCCACAAATCGAACACTCCTCCCCTCCCTAGCCTTCGCCGCCGTCATGGCCCTCAACGTCCTCACCAAGGGACTCATCGGCCTCGTCTTCCCCATCGGCTTCGTAATCCTCTACCTCGCCATCACGAAGCAACTCCGTCTCCTCCTCAAATTCCATCTCCTCGCCAGCACCGCAGTCTTCCTTGCCATAGCGGCCCCATGGCACATCCTCGCGGCCCTGCGTAATCCACCCATCGCCATGCCAGCCGGTCTCTGCCTACCCGCCAAAGCAGGCTGGGCCTGGTTTTATCTCTACAACGAGCACATCGCCCGTTTCCTCTCCAAACGTGTCCCCCACGACTACGGCCTGACCCCGGTCTGGCTCTTCTGGCTGTACCTCGTCCTATGGATCATGCCCTGGGCCATCTTCCTCCCCACCGCAGTCATGGACCAAATCCGCGTTCTCCGAAACCGTGCTCTCGAAGCCGCCCGCCAAAACGAAGCCGCCCTCTCGCTCCTGCTCTGGGCCTTCGTCGTCCTCGGCTTCTTCACGCTCTCCAATCGACAGGAGTACTACAGCCTTCCCGCGCTGCCGGCCCTCGCCCTGATCATCGGCAGCCTGCTCGCCCGCGCCGAGTGCACCTCAACCGGCATCGCAAACCCATCCGCCAATCGCAGCGCGCTGAATTGGCATCTCTACGGACTCGTGCCCCTCACCACGCTCCTCGCCATCATCTGCGGATACTTCGCCATCACTGCGCCACACCCAGCGCCCGGCGCCGACATCGTCTCACTCCTCACCATGGCAGGAAGCACCGAGGCTTACAACCTCTCCCTAAGCCACGTCTCCGACCTCACCGGAGCCGCCATGGGATTTTTTCGCGGCCCTCTCGCCGCCACAGCCGTCGGCATGCTCGGCATCGGCCTCGGCAGCTATCTCCTGCGACGCGCCCGCCGCACCTACGCTGCAAACCTCACTCTCGCGGCCTTCATGACCGTCTCCTGCTCGCTGCGCACGAAGGCCTCGTCCGCTTCTATCCCATCCTCGGCTCCAAAGGCCTCGCGCAAGCCATCAGCCACGCCGAACAGGTCTCACCCGGAACAGACGACCTCATCCTGATCGACGGCGAGCTCACCGCCGGCTCAACCCTCATCTTCTACACCGGCCAACAGGTCCATCTCATCAACGGCCGCGTCAACGGTCTCTGGTTTGGCAGCTTCTGGCCCGATAGCCCACCCATCTTCGAGACAGAAGACTCCCTGCGCCAACTCTGGGCCGGCCCACAACGCATCTTCCTCTTCACTTACGATCCCGCCGCACGCACCCGCGACCTTGCCCCATTCAGCGCCATCCACACCCTTGCTTCAGAAGGCGGGAAGACCGTCCTCACCAATCGCTAGCCATCGCGTCGCGTAATCTGCGGCCCCACGCGGATGCCGCTGGTGCGATACACCATCGACTGCTCATTGATGCGGCCGCATCCGGCCTCCATCCACCAGCTCATAGATCTCGCCTCGCCACAGAATCCGATTGCTCGCGTAGCTCAGCGCCCAGATCAGCGGCCCAATAAAGTCCCGCAGCGGAAACAGAACCATAGCCCTACCGATTCGCTTCTCTCCCACAACCCAGGTCCCGACCGCCCATGCCTGAATGCTTCGTGCCGCCACGCTGCCCAGCAGCGCACCCCAACCCAGCAGCGGCATCCCCAGCATCAGCGCACCCGCCCACGCCATCACGCCAAACGGAACTCCGTAGGTCAGGCTCGTGCCAAGATGCCCCTTCGGCCGCGAGAACCGCGTACTCTTCATCCACCGCACCTGGTGTTTCATCGAGTCCATAAAACCCGCCTGCAACACCATATGATCGATCGCATGTCCGCTGAGCACCACCTTGTGGCCATTCTTCGCAATCCAGTTCCCCAACACAAAGTCATCGGCGCAATAGTCGGCCATACTCTCGAAACCGCCAACCTCTTCCACCTGTTCCCTACGCGTCACCATCGTCGGCCCCAGCGCAAAGCGGAGCGGCTCGATCAAACTATCCGCGCAGATGCCAGAGCTCATCTCGATCGTCATGCCCACGGCCTCGATCTGCGACCAGAACCCGCCCTTCAGCGCCACTCCGCGGTAAAGGCACGTCGCGCAGCCGATCTCCTCATCCGCCAGCGGCTGCACAATCCTGCGAAGATAGTCCCGAGTCACCCGCACATCACTGTCACTGATAACCCAGACATCATGCGTCGCAACCTTCGCCATCGCCACCAGCGAACACACCTTCGCATTGGCCGCCCACGGCTCCCCGCTGGTCATGAACTTCGCCGTGACCTCCGGGTACTCGGCAGCCACCCGGCGCGCGATTCTCAGTCCTTCGTCGCTCTCATCGCGGGCGCAAAACAACACCTCGACCCGCGAAACTCCATCACTCATTGCAGACTCGCCGGCCCGAGCAACGTGCTCCAGGTAATCCTGCTCAAAGAAGGTCCTTAGATGGGACTCCAGTCCCACCTCACGCCCATGCAGCGGCTTGAACAAAGTCACTGCCGGAAGATACTCCCGCTGTCCGGAAAGCCGCACATCTTGTCGCGCAGCCTCGCGACGAAACCGCAGAGCTCCTACCAGCACCATTCCGAGAAAAATGCTCGAAGTCATCAGGCCGAACAACCCGATGATCAGCAGAGTCCACGCCATCGCAGACATCAAAAGGCCTCCAGCCTTACCAGAGATGTAGCCTAACCAAGGAAAGGTTCTCGACAGAATTCAGCAAGGCTCCAGCTGTACGAAGTTGCCCTATGCAACTTTGTTCTGTTTATGATGCTCTTCTTGCTAACTTCGAACCCGAGAATAAGTTGCCGGCCCCAATGCATCGATAGTCCTATTGCGGCTCTTCCACGCGACCGCCATGCCGAAGCCGGTAAATCTTTCCCCGGTAATAAAACCTGTCCCCGCCATAGCTGCCCAGCCACAACACGCTTCCGAGCAAATCCCTCAATGGATACAACAACATACCGCGCAACCAATCCGGATCCCCAAGGACCCGCAGGATCGCCCCTGCCTGCAGCCATCGGTTCAGGATCATCCCTGCCAGCCACATTACTCCCAATGCCGGATGCCCGCTCAACAGACCCCAAAGCAGCCCAATCAATCCGAACGGCACCGCAAACGTAAGACCCGATCCCAGATGCCCCAGCGGCCGCGATCGCCGCGTACTCTGCATCCATCGTAACTGGTTCCGAAACGATAAGCCAAACGGAGTGTCCTGCACCATCAGCCGGATCACATGCGTTGCCATGCGGACCCCGACTCCCTGCGCCGCCAGCCGGTTGCCCAGAACGAAGTCATCCGCATAAAACTGACCAAGCTCATCGAAGCCGCCCGCCTTCTGAAACGACTCCTTCCGCAACGCCATCGAAGCCCCAAGCGCAAACTTGGTTCCCTCCAGCATGTCCGCCACCAGCACGCCGGACGTCATCTCCACGCTCTTCCCCACGGCATCCAGTTGCGACGAAAAACCCGCCCGCGCTCCCTTGTCCGTCGTTCCGATATACACGCACGATGCAAGCCCAACCTGCGGATCCTTCAGGTTCTGCACCATGCGTCGCAGATAGTCCTTCGTCACCCTCACATCGGCATCGCTGGTGACAAAAAGCTCGTGCTTCGCCACCGAATCCAGCTTCGCCAGCGAGTACACCTTGGCGTTGTGAAACTCCGGCGAAGGCTCGCCGCATGTCACATAGTGCGCATCCACCTGTGGATAGCGTTCTCCCACCCGCTGCGCCAGTCGCAATCCCGCATCGGTCGAGTGCCGTGCGCAGAACAGCAGCTCAAACTCAGGATAGTCCTGTTCGAAGAACGACTCGATATTCCGTTCCAGCCCCGGCTCCATCCCGTGCAGCGGCTTCAACACACTCACCGCCGGCAGAAACGTGGGCTCCATGCGGTCCTCCCGGCGTTTCCGCAGACCAAAGCCCGCCGCCGCGGCGATCACCATCAGGCAATAGACCGTGGACGTCACCGTGCCGCACAACGCGACCCAAAACAATATCTGAAGGAGCTGACTCATTACACCCTTGCATCAACCCGGCCATGCCAGGGGAAACTGCGGAATCCGCAGAGTTCCAGTTTATCCCAACCTCGCATTGCCCTCGCCTGACCGTGGGCTTTGCTGTAATCTGTTTCGATCCATGAATCCGCTGGCAGTTATTTCTTCTTCCCGGTCTTCACAGAGACCACCCTGATCGTCGGCCCCGCCACCGGACGGCGTATCGGAACCAGCCCCACACCCGGCTGTTGCTGTTGCTGCATCCGCGACAGCATCTCCGTCCGCACATAGTCCACAAATCCCTGCATTTGCCGGTTCATCTCCTCCATCCGCTCCCGCATCTGCAGCACAATGCCAATCCCTGCAATATTCACCCCCAGGTCGCGCGCCAGGTTCAAAATAAACTCCAGCCGCTCCAGGTCCTCATCCGTATAAAGACGTGTATTTCCTTCACTTCGCGAAGGCCGCAGCAATCCCTCCCGCTCATAAAGACGCAGCGTCTGCGGATGAATCTCATACATCTCCGCCACCGCCGAGATCATGTACGCGCCCTTCGACTTCCGCTTCGTAGCCATCGCAACCCCTCGGACCGACTTTTTAGACGATTCCTTTTCTCGAAAGTCTAGCCCTTCTCTCCACACGCGCGTCAAACAAACTCGGCTATTCTCAAATCAGCATCTCAATGTGCCAGCCATGAAGAAGATCAGAGCTATCCTCCACACCGTCAGAGATTCTAACTGGCGCCACCGCGGCAACAGCCGGCGTCGCAGCCGCAGCCACTGCCTACTCCTTTGCTGTGAAGAGACGCACCCGCGACCGCGGCAGAGTCGTGCTCATCACCGGAGGCTCCCGCGGCCTTGGTCTCGCCCTCGCCGAACGCTACGGACGCTCCGGAGCCCGCCTCATCCTCGCCGCCCGCGACCTCGATGAGCTCCTAATCGCACGCGACACTCTCCTCGAACGCGACGCCATCCAATCCCCCGACGACGTCCTCCTCATCCCCGCCGACCTCACCGACTCCGCCGAGGCTGCCAAGCTCATCGAACACTCCGTCGCCCACTTCGGCCGCATCGACATCCTCATCAACAACGCAGGCATCGTCGAAGTCGGCCCCGTCGAAAACCAGCCCCTCGACGCCTACCGCCGCGCCATGGCCACCAACTTCTTCGCCGCGCTCAACACCACCCACGCCGCGCTCCCGCATCTGCTGAAGCGCCAGGGCCGCACCCGCGACGCCGCCATCGTCAACATCGCCAGCATTGGCGGAAAGTTCGCGATGCCCCACATGCTCCCTTATGTCGCCAGCAAATTCGCCCTCGTCGGCTTCTCCCAGGGCCTGCACGCCGAGCTGCGCCGCAAGGGCGTCCGCGTCACTACCGTCTGTCCCGGCCTCATGCGCACCGGCGGCGAAGCCCACGCCGGATTCACCGGCCGCATCAAGGAGGAACAGCGCTGGTTCACCCTCGCCGCGCGAACCCCCATCCTCGCCGCCTCTGTCCGCCGCGCCGCTCGCAAAATCTACAACGCCGTAGCCAATGGCCGCGCCGAAATCACCATCACCCCGCAAGCCTGGCTCGCGGCCCGCATCGCCGCCCTCGCCCCCGAGACCACCCAATACCTCGCCAGCCTCGCAAACCACCTGCTCCTGCCCGAGCCGTCCTTCAGCAACCAGCTCGCCCTCGGCTTCACCCTCAAAGTCTCAACCGCCGAAATCTCCTTCGAACGACCAATCATTCCCGAGCAGAATTAGGCACTCTACACCTCCGCAAACAGCCCCTCCCGAGGCTCCTCAGGATTCAGCTTCGCCAGCTCCCGCAGAATCTCCTTGCTCCGCTCATCCTGCACCTTCGGCACCACGATCTTCACCTCGACAATCTGATCCCCGCGCTTGCCCTCCTGCGAAGCGCTCGGCACGCCCTTCTCCCGCAGCCTTAGCTTCTGTCCCGTCTGCGTTCCCGGCGGAATCTTCAACTGCGTCCGAGCTCCGCCCTCATGCGTATCGATCGTCGGCACATCGATCTTCGCCCCCAGCGCGGCTTCCGTCATTGTGACCGGAACAGTTACATAAATATCATCGCCCGTCCGCGTGAACACAGGATGCGGGCCAGCCTTGATGATCAGATACAAATCTCCCGCAGGTCCGCCATTCACCCCGGCATTTCCCTTCCCTGCCAGTCGAATCCTCTGCCCATCCCGAGTTCCCGGCTTGATCCGGAACTCCAGCGGCTCCCGCTTCGTCACCACGCCCTCGCCATCGCAAGTCGGGCACGCATGCTGCACCTTGCCCGACCCGCCGCACCGCGGGCACTGGATGTTGAACTTCATCCGCCCGCCCATCTGCGTCACCTGACCCGTGCCATGGCACTCCGGACACTCCACACTTCCGCCCGTCGTCGTCTTGCCCTTGCACGTCGGACAAATCTCCTGCCGCTGAATCTCAAGCCGCGTCACACCACCCCGCACCGCCGTCCAGAAATCAATCCCCACCTGGTACTCCAGATCAGTCCCCGGCTGCGGCCCGCGAGCACCAGCCTGCTTCCCGCCATTGAACATCCCGCTAAAAATATCCCGGAAGCTCCCGCCAAATCCCCCACCCTGTTCCTGGTGGGCCCCGCCGCCGCTCTCCTGAAAATCTGAAAAATCGAACCCGCCAAAGTCGAACGGCACCTCCTGCCCGCCGCGTCCCGCAGACCTGCGTTCCACCGCCAAACCCACCGCCGCCGCCGTATCCTCCGCGAGCCGCAGCCTCCGCAGCCGCCGGATCGATGTTGTCTGAGTAGAAACCAAGCTGGTCGTAAATCTTCCGCTTCTTCTCGTCGCTCAAAACATCGTTCGCCTCTGAGATCTCCTTGAACTTCTCCTCCGCCTTCTTGTCCCCCGGATTCACGTCCGGATGGTACTTGCGCGCAAGCTTGCGAAACGCCTTGCGAATGTCATCCGCGGTCGCCGATTTCTTTACACCCAATAAGCCGTAGTAATCCTTCGTCTGTGTCGCCATAGTCTTTCTTCCATTCTCTAACCAGCAAGGCGCTTCCGCACCTCAAAACTCAAATTTCCTGAGCGGCCGCCTGGCAGACCGGACACCAGAACAGATTCCGCCCCGCCATCACCTTCGTCAAAATCTTAGTCCCGCACACAAAACAAGGCCGCCCCTGCCGCCGGTACACATAGTGCGCCTCTTCCTTCAGCGCCTGCCCTTTCTTGTGCGGACGGTCCTTCGGCCTCGTCGTCACAATTCGACGGTCGACCATCGCCGCCTTCATCAGCACACCCGCATCCTTCCATATCGACCGCAGCGTACCAACCTCTACCTCCCGACCCGGAGTAAACGGACTCTGCCGCCCCCGGTACAACAGCTCCGCCCGAAGAATATTTCCAACACCAGCCGCCACCGACTGATCCATCAACAACTCGCCAATCGTCTTCCTGCTCTTCTCAACCCGCTCGACAAATTTCCTCGCCCCATCGCCATTCAGCGGATCGGGCCCAAGCCGCTCCAGCAGTCTCCCCCACATCTCGCCGGAATAGATCGAGCAATCCATCGGTCCGCGCAACTCAACCCAGGCAATCTTCTCCGGCGCAAGATTGTCCGTCCCATCATCCTCCGAATACCACCGATGCGGTTTGCTGGCATCCGGTCCCGCAGGCTTCTTTACCGCCGCCGCATTCCACATCCGCAATCGCAAGGCGCCGCGCACCTCCGGCAGCGGCCCCGACCCCTCAGTAAAATCCCCCTGCAGCCCAAGATGCACATGAAGAATCCGGTCCTTCCCGAAGTCATATCCCAGATGCTTCCCCAAGGCCATAACCCGCTCGAGCTTTCGCCCATCAATCACCGCAGAATCCGTAAACCGCCCCTGCGGCCCATCCACCCGAACCGTCTTTCCACCGAAGGCCGCCTCGTGCCGCTCAGCCCAGCGATGAATCTCATTTCCTTCAGGCATCCGCGCCATCCTCCAAACAGAAAATAATGGCGACGGAATCTACCGTCGCCACCATCAGAAAATCAAAATCAATTCCTAACCAGAGATCTTAATTCCAGACCTGCTTCGCCTCCACAGGCTCAATCGAAAACATCTGGTCCGGCTCCATCTGCTGCATACGCTGCGCAAACTGTTCTGCCTCTTCACGCGTGTCGAACATCATCCGGTTGTATAACCGTCCTGCGCGTACCTGGTCGCATCTCCACATCGTCTCGGTCATGGCTTTCCCTCCAAGCAGTCGATTGAGTTCCAGGTTCTCCAGCCAAACCAAATCTGCGTATCTATCCTGCCCCTTACTACTGTTCACTTGAACACCTTTCCGGGCGATATGTCGCACTCTACACGTCAATCCACCCAAACCGAACTTATAAAAATGAGGGGCACCCACTCAGGAACGCCCCTCATCTCTAAATACGCAAGCGAAACGTTCGCGGATTACACTTACTTCTTTTCGTCTACGTCCACGTATTCCGCGTCGATCACACCTTCATCCTTCTTTGGCTCTTCCTGCGCTCCAGCCGCAGCCGTAGCGCCATCAGGAGTCGCCGAAGCCGCAGTCGCCTTGTACATCGCCTCCGCGAGCTTGTGGCTCACTGTAGTTAGACGCTCCCGGGACGAATTCAGTTCACTCGCCTTCGGAGTTCCAGCCAAGGTCGATTTCGCATCACTCAAAGCGTTCTCCACATCACCACGATCTGAACCCGAGACCTTGTCGCCCGCTTCCTTCAGCATCTTTTCGACGTTGTAAACCATTGAGTCGAGCTGATTGCGTGCCTCAACAGCCTCGCGCTGCTCCTTGTCCTCCGCCGCGTGAGCCTCGGCGTCCTTCGCCATCCGCTCAACCTCTTCCTTGCTCAGACCAGAAGAGCTCGTAATTGTAATTTTCTGGTCTTTTCCAGTCGCGTTGTCCTTCGCCGTCACATTCAGGATGCCGTTCGCATCAATATCGAATGTGACTTCGATCTGCGGCACGCCACGCGGAGCCGGAGGAATTCCAGCAAGCTTGAACTTGCCCAGCGTCCGGTTCTGCGCCGCCATCGGCCGTTCGCCCTGCAGCACATGCACCTCAACCTCAGTCTGCGAGTCCGCCGCCGTCGAGAACGTCTCCGTCTTCTTCGTCGGAATCGTCGTGTTCCGGTTGATCATCGGCGTCGCCACGCCGCCCATCGTCTCAATCGACAACGTCAGCGGAGTCACGTCGAGCAGCAGCAGGTCCTTCACATCGCCAGCAAGTACGCCAGCCTGGACCGCAGCACCGATCGCCACGACCTCATCCGGGTTCACGCCCTTGTGGCCTTCTTTGCCAAACAGGTCCTTCACCAGCTTCTGAATCGCCGGCATGCGAGTCTGTCCGCCAACCAGCACGACCTCATCGATCTTGCTCGCGTCCACGCCCGCATCCTTCATCGCCTGCTTGCAGGGTCCAACCGACTTCTGCAGCAGATCGTCAACCAGCCCCTCGAGCTTTGCACGAGTCAACTTCCGCACAAGGTGCTTCGGCCCGCTCGCATCGGCGGTAATGAACGGCAGATTGATCTCCGTCTCCTGCGCCGTCGAAAGCTCGATCTTCGCGCGCTCTGCAGCATCCTTTAGCCGCTGCAGCGCCATCTCGTTGCCCTTCGAGGTCAGGTCAAGACCCGTCTCGTTCTTGAACTCGGTAATCAGCCAGTCCACAATCCGCTGGTCAAGATTGTCGCCGCCAAGGTGCGTATCGCCATTGGTCGACTTCACCTCAATCACGCCTTCGCCAACCTCGAGGATCGAGATATCGAACGTGCCGCCGCCGAAGTCATACACGGCAATCGTCTCGTCCTTCTTTTTGTCCAGCCCGTAAGCCAGCGCAGCCGCCGTCGGCTCGTTCACAATGCGCTTCACGTCAAGCCCAGCAATTTTGCCGGCGTCTTTTGTCGCCTGCCGCTGCGCATCGTTGAAGTATGCCGGAACCGTAATCACCGCCTCGGACACGCTCGTGCCCAGGTAGTCCTCTGCCGCCTTCTTCAGCTTCTGCAGAATCATCGCCGAGATCTCAGGTGGGGTGTACTCCTTGCCCTGCGCCAAAACCGCAATATGGTCGCCCTGCTGAACAACCTTGTAGGGCACCATCTTCATCTCGTCGTTCACTTCGTTATAGCGACGCCCCATGAACCGCTTAATCGAATAAATCGTGTTCTCAGGGTTCGTAATCGCCTGCCGCTTGGCCACCTGGCCCACCAGGCGCTCCCCGCTCTTCGTAAACGCCACCACGGACGGCGTAGTCCGGCCGCCCTCTTCGTTCGGGATTACCTTCGGCTCGCCGCCTTCCATCACGGCCACGCACGAGTTCGTGGTTCCCAGATCGATTCCGATAATCTTTGCCATCTCCAACCTCATTCCGGGCTCAAAGCCCTCTTAATCTCTTGACTGACCAAGGCTCTCACCTTGAGTCACTTACTGTCAAGTATTCTGATGCTCGAAATGCCCCAAGGATTCGCCAATATCTTCAATCCCCATCCCAACTTGCAACCCAACCCAGGCCCGAACATAGCCCCAATTGCCCGTTCCGGTTCCAAATCTCCGCAAGCGCTTTCCTATCAACTCCATCCAAAGCAACCGCACCTCCAAATCCCCAAAAATCGCCTCCCCCGAAGGTGTCATTGCCGCTCCTGATTCCCCTCGCTACGCTGGCCACAAGTCGTTCAGCATCAACGCACCACTCGGAGCATCGCTCATGCCCTTCCTGCCTAAATCCCGTACCAAACGCCGCCTCATCAAGGTCGCCTCCCTGGGCCTCGCCGGACTCCTCGCCGGTCTGCTCTCCGCCTGCAACGACAACCCAGCCCCTGCCGCCAGCGCCCAGTCTGAAATCTCCACTGCCGCTCAGTCAAGCCCCCTCCCGTCCAGTATCGAAGCGACCCAGATCCCCGCCCTCCGGCATCCCCCTTCGTCCCACAGCCTCCACCCGGGAACCGTCCATACCGTCTCCCAGGCCTCATTCCTGCCTAGCCGCAGGGGATACTAGATAGATTCAACCAGACGAGATCACTCCCAGCCGTTGACGGATTATTGTCTAAACTGCGTTGGTATGATGCAGCCGAATTACTAAAGGATCTTCCGTCCCGCAGCGTTGAGAAACAAAAGGAGTGAATGAGAGAGCGTTATTACCGGCCTGAGTTGGACGCTCTGCGTTTCTTTGCCTTTGCGACTGTCTTCATGCGCCATGCTCCGTGGCGCTCCCATGGCCCAACGATCAGCAACCAGATCGGAATTACTGCCAGCCGCCCATCCATCCCCCATCAATCGAGTCTCGCGGTAATCGATACGACGGAGGCATTGGCTCGTTCACAAACCTTCGTCCAATCTCTCAGACTCGGAGCCATACACGAAGCCTGTGCATTCGGGCTATGCATCTTTTTTCTTCTCAGCTCTTACCTCATTGTCACCATCCTGCTCCGGGAGAGGGATTCCACCGGAACCGTTAGCCTCTCCAGCTTCGCGGCACGCCGCGTCCTCCGCATCTGGCCGCTTTACTTTTTCATTCTGGCCAGTGCGTACGTTCTTGGGAGGTTCCACCCGGAAGTAAGTATCCACAGTAAGGCTCTTCTTGCCTTCTCCTTCCTGCTCGGCAATCTCTATATTTTGAAACACGGCTGGGTGCTCGATACCATCAATCCGCTCTGGAGCCTCTCGATCGAAGAGCAGTTCTACCTCGTTATCCCCGGCCTCACTCGTGCAGGCGGCCGCAGAGCACTGACGATCATCTGCTGGCTCACTCTCGCATTCTCCTACATCCTGTTGATATGGCTCGGACATAGGCACTCCATTTCACTCGTTGGTGTCTGGGCCAACAGCTTTGTGCAATTTCAGTTCTTCGCCGCAGGCGGATTGATTGCGCTGGCTCACTCTCGCGGCAGGCTCTCCCTTTCGACCTGGGCGCGGCTTGGACTGGCGGTTGCAGGTTGCATCATGTGGTACATCGCATCCGCGCGCTTTGGGTTGCAAACCTTCAGGCCGTCAACCCCAGCCCAGCTTGTCGCTGGATATCTATTCCTTCTGACCGGCACCGTCGCGATCTTCCTTGCGGTGCTCGACGCGGACATAAAAATACCGAAGGCCGTCATCTATCTCGGCAAAATCTCCTACGGTCTATACCTCTTTCATCAACTCTTCCTGTGGACGATCTTCGATAGCGAATCCTCTCGCCCTTCCCTCGTCTTTTTGAGAAATCATATCGCTGTTGGTGTATTGCTGGCGTTGACCGCCACCATAGCGGCCGCATCACTTTCCTACCACTTCTTTGAGCGCCCCATCCTTCTCTTCAAGGCTCGTTTCGAAACAGTTAAAACGCGAGTAGCCTAGTCTTCTCTTGCAAATTGCGGTTTAGCGGCCGGGTAAAGCTAAACTGGCTTCGCGGAATGAAGAAATTAAAATAACTTTTTCGGTCTTCTAATAGCCTCATCGGCATCAGAATCAACGTCCGTCTCTGACAATCGAAGTGGTGACCCATGGCCTCTGCCGCAGTCGCATCGCCAGACCAATCCGCCCAGGCCGCCCAAGGTGTTAACCCCTGGCTGATCGCCGCCGCCGTCATGCTCGCCACCTTCATGGAGGTGCTCGACACAGCCATCGCCTCGGTCGCTCTCCCCTACATTGCCGGCTCTCTCTCCGCCTCCAACGACGAAGCCACCTGGGTCCTAACCAGCTACCTCGTCGCCAACGCCATCGTCCTTCCCGCCAGTAACTGGTTCTCTCTCCGCTTCGGCCGCAAGCGCTTCCTCATGTCCTGCGTCACCATCTTCACCGCAGCCAGCTTCGCCTGTGGAGCCGCACCCACCCTCGGCATCATGCTCCTCGCCCGTGTCATTCAAGGCGCAGGCGGTGGAGCTCTCCAACCCCTCTCCCAAGCCATCCTCCTAGAATCCTTCCCGCCCGCCAGACGCGGAGCCGCCATGGCCGTCTTCGCCTTCGGAGTCGTCGTCGCCCCTGTCCTCGGCCCCACCCTCGGCGGCTGGCTCACCGACACCTACTCCTGGCGCTACGCCTTCTACATCAACATCCCCATCGGCCTCCTCGCCCTCTTCATGATCAACCGCTACGTCCACGACCCCGCCTACTTCAGCAAAGCCAAGGTCTCCGCATTCGACCGCTACGGCTTCGCTGCTCTCGTCGTCTGGACCGGCTGCCTCCAGGTCGTCCTCGACAAGGGCCAGGAGGACGACTGGTTCGGAGCCACATGGATCCGCTGGGCCGTCTTCTTCCTCGTTACCTCTTTCGTCTACTTCTGCTGGCACTGCTGGCGCGACAAGGACGCTATCGTCGACCTCAAGGTCCTCAAAAACCGCAACTTCCGCCTTGGCTGCATTCTCATCTTCTTCTTTGGCATAGGCATCTACTCCACCATCACGGTCCTGCCGCTCTTCTATCAGGAACTACTCGGCTACACCGCCTTCACCGCCGGTCTGGTCGTTGCTCCCCGCGGTATCGGAGCCATCTGCGGCATGCCCATCATCGGCTACCTCTCAAATAAAGTAGACCCCCGATACCTCCTCACCTTCGGCTTCTTCACCTTTGGCCTCACCACCCTCTACTTCGGCAACGTCACAACGGACATCTCCCCCACCACGCTCCTCCTCCCCATCCTCATTACCGGCTTCGGACTCTCCTTCGTCTTCGTCCCCATCAGCATCGCCGCCTACGGCACGCTCGACAACAAGCAGATCGGCAACGCCAGCGGCGTCTTCAACCTCATGCGCAACATCGGTGGTAGCATCGGCATCTCCATCGCCTCCACGCTACTTACCCGCCGCGCTGACGTCCATCAAAACGAGATCATCAACTCCGTCCCCATCACCGGCCAGCAGTTCCAGAACCAGCTCGGCGCCCTGAGGGAATTCTTCAGCACCACCGGCAGCGGTCCCTTCGGCCCGACCAACAGCCTCACCCCCGCTCAGGCCACGCTCTATCAGCAACTCCAGCGTCAAGCGACACACTGGGCCTTCGTCGACGTCTTCCGTTGGCTCTCGCTCCTCTGCTTCTTCTCTGTGGGCATCGTCTGGCTCCTCCAAAAAGTAAAACCTGGCAAACCTCCCGCCGGCGCCCACTAAGAATCGGATCAAATCGCTTTTCAACTAAAAAGAAATTGTCATCCTGAGTGGAGCCGTTCGCGCACTTGCGAACGGCGGAGTCGAAGGACCCGCATTTCGCTTTTGCTGCTGCAATTGTCTCCCTACCTCCCAAAAGAAAAGCTGTCATTTCGACCGAAGCGTAGCGCAGTGGAGAAACCCGCTTCTCTACCGCCACCCCATCCCAGCCAAAAATCCCATCTGCGATACTCTCTTCATGCCCCGAACCCGGCTGCCCTACATTCTCATCCCCCTGGCCGCGTTCATCGCTATCCTCCCACTCATCATCCAAGGCTGCTCCTGCGGCCATGACTTCGACTTCCACATCCTCAACTGGCTCGAAGCCGCCCGCCAGTTCACCCACGGAAACCTCCACCCGCACTGGGCCTACACCCCCGCCTTCAACGCGGGCGAACCCCGCTTCGTCTTCTACCCACCCCTCTCCTGGACCTTCGGAGCCATCCTCGGCCTCATCCTCCCCTGGACCTGGACCCCAATCGCATACACATGGCTAGCCCTCACCGCAGCAGGCCTAAGCCTCTACTACCTAGCAAGCGAATTCACCCCCCACTGCGGCCACCAGTCGCCGCAGTCCTCTACACGGTGAACCCGTACATGCTCTTCACCGCCTACGAGCGCACCGCCTACGCCGAGCTCCTGGCCGCCGCCGCCATCCCGCTCCTCCTCCATGCCATCCTGCGAGACAAAGTCACCATCCCCCGCATAGCCATCCCCGTTGCCCTCCTCTGGCTCACCAACGCCCCCGCCGCCGTCATGAGTTGTTATGCCCTCGCGCTGCTGACTGTCATTCGGCTAGCCACAAATTCGGGTGGCCCATCCTTCGCAGTCGTATCGCGAAGGGTGGGTTATTCGCGCGACGCGCGAACCGCTCCTGCAAATTCCAGCAACACTGCGTTACCCCAAACACCACAACAACTCGCCCTCAGCGCAGCAGCCGGAACCGCCCTCGGCCTCGGCCTCGCTGCCTTCTACATCCTTCCCGCCGCCTACGAGCGCCGCTTCGTTCAGGTTGCCATGGCGACCAACATCCCCGTCTACCGCATCGAGAACAACTTTCTCTTCCACCAAACCGGCGACGCCCCTCACGACCAGGTCCTCCGCACCGCATCCATCATCGCAGTTACTCTTCTCACTCTCACCGCCGTCGCACTCACTGCGTCGTTCCTTGGGCTCAGCTTCGCAAAACGTCTGAGACTCACCGGACCAAACGAGTGGAGTCCCCGCAAAGATGCGTCATCTCGACCGGAGCGCAGCGCAGTGGAGAGACCCCCGCATTTTGCCAAAGACCCCTCGATCCCCGCATCCCTCGTCACGTCCCTCACTATCCTCGCCGCAACCATCACCCTGTTCCTCACCCCACTGACAAAATTCGTCTGGACCCACGCCCCCGAACTATCCTTCCTCCAATTCCCATGGCGCTTCCTCGCAATCCTCGCCGCCGTCCTCGCTCTCGCCATCGCCCTCGCACTAACCCCACTCCAACTCAAACCCGCCACAACCACACTCCTCACCCTAACCATCGCCGCAACCCTGACATACCCCGCCTACCAGACCTTCCACCAACCCTGCGACCCCGAAGACACCGTCAAAGCCCGAGTAGCCCTCTTCCACTCCAACCAGGGCACCGACCCCACCGACGAGTACACCCCCACCACCGCCGACAACGACTCCCTCGCCCAAAACAACCCACCCTACTGGCTCGCGCAGAATCCCAACGATGCAGCCCCTCTCAACACACAACCCGGCCCCGCGCCGACTCACCTCTCACTCAACTCCGCCACTCCACAAACCCTCATCCTCAATCTCCGCAACTATCCCAACTGGCGCATCAACCTCAACAGAACTCCCATCGCCGAGCCCCCACAAAGAGAAGACGGCCTCATCACCATCCCCATACCCGCTGGCCCATCGACGATAGACATCACCTACACCCAAACCCCTGACGAAACACTCGGCGAGGCCATCTCCGCGATCGCCCTGATGATCTTCAGCACCATCCTCATCCGCCGCAAAAGACAAAATAGCCGAAACGTACCGAAGCCGTTTGCTAGTCCCTAGTCCCTGGGCCCTGGCCCTATTCCCCATCCCCTGCATTTATCATCAACTTCAAATGGACTCACAGGTAAAAACTCTGCTGCACTCCGGCGCACAGCTCACCGATGCTGCCCTCGAACGCCTCCTGCCCTCGCCCGACACTTTGCCCCACTCCATCCACCGAGCCATGCGCCACAGCGTCTTCGCCGGCGGCAAACGTCTCCGCCCTATCCTCTGCATGGAGGCCGCGCGTATGGTCGCCGGCACCCTCCCCCATGTCTACGACCCAGGCGACCTCCCCGAAGGCGCTGCCGACCTCGGCGCAGCCCTCGAGATGATCCACACCTACTCCCTCATCCACGACGACCTCCCCGCCCTCGACAACGACGACCTCCGCCGCGGCAAGCCCACCGCCCACGTCGTCTACGGCGAAGCCACCGCCATCCTCGCCGGCGACGCTCTCCAGACCCTCGCCTTCCAGACCATCGCCGCGCTTCCCTCGTCACCCGTCACCGTCGTCGCCATCCTCCGCGAAGTCTCCCTCGCCATCGGCACCGGAGTCGGTCGCGTAGGCGACCTCAACACCCAGCTTCCTCCCGGCATGATCGGCGGCCAGGTCATGGATATCGAGTCCGAAGGCGTCGCCCCCACCGCCGACCTCGTCGAAGCCATCCACCGCGCCAAAACCGGAGCCCTTATCACCACCAGCATCGTCTCCGGAGGACTCCTCGGCCTTAGCCCCGCAATAGCACCCTCCAGCCTAAACTCCGGAAACAGCGAACACTCGGCCGAAGCCCGCGTCCGTCACGAAGCCGCCCTCGCCGCATTCGAGCGCTACCCCGACACCATCTCCCGCCTCCGCACCTTCGGCGAAAAGGCCGGCCTCGCCTTCCAGATCGTCGACGACGTCCTCGACATGACCCAAAGCTCCGCCGAACTCGGCAAAACCGCCGGCAAAGACACCGCCAGCATCAAAGCCACCTGGCCCGCCGTCTTCGGCGTCGACCAATCCCTCCGCGACGCCAACGAACTCATCGCTGACGCCTTCGCCGCCCTCGACCACTTCGGAGAAGCCGCCGACCCCCTGAAATCCTTGGCCCACTACCTCGTCCAACGCAAAAACTGACCCAGTCCTCCGTCGCCCAAAAAACATCGACCCTAAATCGGCCCAAACGACCCTAAAGGTGTCATCCTGAGCGAGTCCACTCGCGTATTTGCGAGTGGAGGAGTCGAAGGACCTGCATTTGCATTTGCTTTTGTGTTGCCCCTGTCATCCGTCGCCGAAGGCGGAGGATCTGCGTTTCCCTTTTCCCTCTGCCGCATCCTTGACAAAGCCCAACCCCTAAACAACAACCAAGTCCCCACGCCAATCGAGGCAACACCCGAAGTCCAAACCTAACCTATCTACTTCGAATACTTTGCACACTTTTGACGGGGGAGGGGGCGCCACCCGATATCATCAAACAGATGCTCACGGAACCCGACATCATCACCGCCCTGCGCGACTGCTACGACCCAGTCCTCCCATGCAACATAGTCGACCTGGGCCTCATCCGCTCCATCGACATCACCCCCGACCCCGAAGCCCCCGGCCACAATATCCCCGGCGTCCCCCAAAAACACAAAATCCAAATAACCCTGACCCCAACACAAACTGACGAAGCCCAACTAGCCCAACTCCAATCCCAAATCCGAAACCGTCTGGGCGGCCTGGAAACAGTAAGCCAAACAACCGTCACCCTCCTCGAAGAACCAGCCTGGACCCCACAAAACATCACTCCCGTAGGCCGCAAAACCCTCGGCCTTGACGGCAACCCCAACCTCGTCCAGATCCGCTAAACATGCCCACCCACAAACACCCACCTCCGCAACACCCCTTCGACCAGATCCACGGCGTAGAGACCAGCGGCCTCATCTCCTCGCGTCACCTCAAGACCGGCCACGAGAACGACGCCCACCTCACCGCCTACTACGGCGTAGCTCCCAGCATCCTCCGCACCCTCATCGACCTCTGGCAAGACACCACCCCACCCCACCCCATCGAAAAATACACCTTCCTCGACATCGGCGCAGGCAAAGGCCGAGCCATGCTCGTCGCCAGCGAACTCCCCTTCCGCGAAGTCATCGGCATCGAACTCAACCCCTCACTCGCAGAGACAGCAAAGCGCAACCTCGACCACTGGATCGCCTCCCACGCCGCAGACACAACCTCACCACCCCTGACCCCCACGCACCTCTACCACCAGGACGCCCTCACCTTCGACCTACCCCGGACCCCCACCCTCGCCTTCCTCTTCCACCCCTTCGAAGCCCCGGTTCTCAAACTCCTCCTGCGCCGCATCGAAGCCCGCTTCGCAAAACGCCCCGGCGCACCCTCGCCCCCATTCGACCTCCTATACGTCAACTCCGAGTGCCGCAACGTTCTCGACCACCACCCGGCCTTCACCCGTCTTTTTCTTGGCCCCGTAGCGATGTCCCCCGAAGACCACGCCGCCGACCTCGCCGCCATCGCACAGCAAAAAGAATATGGCTCTACCGGAGACGAAGAGTGCGCCATCTATCGCTTCACCGGCCGCAGTAAATAGCTCCTAAGTCTTCACCCGCACCAGAAACAATCGCTCATCCCCGCCGCCATGCTCGATATGTATCTCACCATCCGCCCGCGCCACAACGCTCGGAAACTTTTCGCCCCATTCCACGAGAACAAGCGCATCCGGCAACCCGGCGATCTCCTCCAGGCCAAGAGTCAACAATTCCCGCTCCGTCTCCAACCGGTAAAGATCAAGATGATACAACCGCCCCTTCGGTCCGGCGTATTCATGCACGAGCGTAAACGTCGGACTGGTCACCTCTGAAGCCTCAGCCGCCCCAAGAGCCGCAGCAATCCCCTTCACTAACGTAGTCTTCCCCGCCCCCAGGTCCCCTCGCAGCACAATCAGCTTCGGAGCCGGCAGAAGCATCTCCGAAACCCGCTCCCCCATCGCTAACGTCCCGGCCTCGCTCCGCGTCTTGAACCGCTTCTCCTTCATCCCCGCAGCCCGCAGATCCAGGTCAACCCATCTCCATCGGTCACCCTGTACCGAAACGCATCCGAAAGATGTGTAACCGTGTCGGTTGCAAGTACGGTGTGTTCATCCATAGCATGTGCCGCAAAGTCCCCGGCCAGCCCATGTAGATAAACCGCAGCCTCCACCGCACGTTTCACATCATCTGGAAACTGCGCCAGCATCGCCGCCACAATTCCCGTCAAAATATCTCCACTCCCACCCTTCGCCATCCCTGGATTCCCACTCGTATTCACCGCAATCGATCCATCCGGATGAGCCACCAGCGTCCTCCAGCCCTTCAGCACCAGCGTCAGCTTCATGCTCGGTCGCAAATCGCCTGGCTAGACCGACACGGTCAGCCTCAACCTCTTTCACCGTCAATCCCACCAGCCGCGCCATCTCGCCTGGATGAGGAGTTAGCACCATCACCCTGCCACGTCCATTCAGAAGCTGAGTCTTTCCGGCAAACGCATTCAGCGCATCTGCGTCGATCACCACCGGCACCTCAGTCTTCTCCACCACCTGGCGCGCAAATTCCGAGGCATCGCCTTCCGTCGACAGACCTGGCCCAACAGCCACCACATTGATCTTGTTCACCAGCGCGTCCAGCTTCGCACCATCCAGATTCTTGAACGACACCGCTCCCTTGGGCCCCTCCGCCAGCGGCGTCATCATCAACTCCGGCGCAATCCGCGTTACCGTATCGACGATGCTCTCCGGCACTGCGGCCGTCACCAGGCCCGCACCCGCCCGCAAACACGCCAGCGAAGCCATCGCCGGAGCTCCCGCCTTTCCGTAGCTTCCCCCAACCACCAACACGTGTCCAAACTTCCCTTTGTTGGAGTTCACGTCGCGCGGCTTCTCAGCCAGTACCTTCGAAGATCCACCCCAGGTCAGTCCGCTGGCCGACACCACCGCAGCCGCAGGAGATCCAATCTGGCCCACCACCACCGGCCCGAATGTGCCGCTGCTCCGCGTCAGATGCCCAAACACGTGCGCCATCTTGGGAGCAGTAAAGGTTACGACAGCATCGGCCCGAAACGCCCCGTCCACCGTCTGCTTCATCGAATTCGCATCCCACCCCGAAGGTAGGTCCACCGCCACCACAGGCGTATCAAACCCATCAAGCATCTCTCGCAAAGAAGCCGCCAGCCCTCGCAAAGGAGGCTTAAAACCCGTCCCCACCACCGCGTCAATCAGCAGATCCGTCTCACCTATCATCGACGAACAAGTCTGCAAGCCTGCTTCATCCACCACCTCGTGGACGACGACAGACGAAACCTCCTTCCGCAGCCGTCCTAGCGCCCCGGCAGCCTCGCCCTTTACCTCATCCAAACGGCCGAGCAATATGACCTGCACACCTTTCCCAGCCAGCGCCAGCGCTCTCGCCGCAACCAGGCCGTCCCCTCCGTTGTTTCCTTTCCCACAGACCACAGCCACTTGCGATGCGGCAGCGTACTGCCGTTGACAAAACGTGGCCACCGCCTGACCGGCCGCTTCCATGAGAGTCTGGATCGAAACCCCAAACTCCTCCACCGTCAGCCGGTCGGCCGCTCCCATCTCTTCCGCTGTAAGAATCTTCATCTCTTCCTAATTATGCATTCTGCGTTCCCACGCTAAGACACTCCGCGGAACCACGGAGGTCGAGGAATCAACTAAATTTGACTCGCAGGCCTGGAAGATCGATCCAGGAGCACTACTTCCCGGGAAGAATCTGGCGCGATTCAACCTTGCAGGAACTTGCCACGCTGGCTAGCCTACTCGTTCACACCCACAGCGCCAGTGTCAGCCGTAACGGGTTTTTGAATGAAATAGCTCTTATCCCAAAGCGCCCGATAAAACTCGCCCGTCAGCTCAGCAGCCTTCGGTCCGAAGGTAGGCCGCCCGCCTTCCAGGAAAAACACCGTAACAATCCGCCCGTTCGGCGTATCGGCAAACGATCCAAACCACCCGAATCGCGTTCCGTTGTTCGAGCAGGTGCCGGTCTTCCCCATCACCGGAAACTCGCTGAAGTTCGCCCGCAGAGACCGCGCCGTACCATATTGCACCGCGCCCTCCATGCCCACCGATATCTCCGGAATCAGCGGAGCAATATCCAGCGTCCGCTTCACCTTCGGCTCAAACGTAGCCAGATCGATCGCACTCTCGGGGTGCTGCAGGTAATAAAGCGTCCCGCCATTCGCAATCGCCGAAACCAACGCCCCAAGCTGCAATGGAGTCATCGAAACGCTCTCGCCAAACGAGCACATCCGTCCCACCCCACCCAGCGCCGCCGGCAGCTCCTCATCGGGATAGGTTCCCAGTTGCTCTCCCTGAATCTGGTACCCCGCAAGCTCCCCAAGGCCGAACTCATTCGCGTAATGCTTCACCCGCTCAAATCCCAACTGCCTCCCGAGCGTCTCAAAATAAAGATTGTTCGAGTGGGCCAGAGCCTCTGTCATCGTCATGTGGAAATGCCCACCAAGATTGACCGGAGTATCCCGACTAACGATCCCCTCTTCGAGAGCCGCCAGCGCCACCGTCAGCTTGATCGTCGAACAAGGCTCAGCCCCTCGTGACAACGCCAGCTTCTGATTCACCATCGCCAGAATCCGTCCAGTCGAAGGATCAATGGCGATCGCCGTGCCATTCATATTGCCGAGGGCTTCAATTGCTGCTGCCCGAACTACGGGATCTTCTCCCTCGACGACATCGCCAAGCGTCAGATTATCGGCAAAGGAGCTCGCCGAAAAATGCTCGTGATACCGTGTCCGCCGAACCGCCAGTGTCGGGCGAGCGCCATGTCGGTGGATCGACGCCTGTGCCGTAGCCGTCGTGTGAGCCGTCACACTCGTCTTCTTCACCGTAGTCCGCTTCGAACCAGTAGAAGAAGAGCTACCCCGCGCCTTAACCTTCGTCGCAACCTGCGCTGTTCCGGCAGAATGGCGTTTCGTCTTAGTAGTAGTGGTAGTAGTTGTGGGTGCCGCACTCCCATCGACTCCAGCACCCAATACCAGGCCGAACAGGACTACGCCGCAAATTTTGATTGATCTCGTCACAGGCGATCCCCCTTTGTATCTTTCTGAGCAATCCATATGCCATGTACTCAGATATCGGCCCTAATACCTTTTTATTTAACCGCAAGAACCAGGCTCCCAATGTCCCACTTTCGGGCCAGTAACCCTAAAATACAACATTTTCATCATTTTCCGCGTCGTAGAAACGCGGGAATATCCAATTCGTCCGGTTCGCCAGGGTCCGCGGACCCAGCCACCGCCCCAGCAAAAGTGGCGGTTCGAACAGCTGCCTCCACCACCAGCGGCTCCTCCACAGTGCTAAGTCTTTCCTCTCGTTGGACTAGATTTTGCCCAACAAAGTGAGCAGATTCCCTAAAACTCTCCTGCACTTCATTGGCCATCTCCTCAGCCTCCTGCGCCTCCTGCGCCGAAGCCCCCCGGAAGAAATCATCGTCAAAAACCGAGGCAGGCACCGGAATCAACTCTGTCTGGTGGTCCACTCGTGCCGTGGGAACGTTTCCGTCTCCCCCATTCACTCTTGCCGGTCTCGGTTCCATCTCACTCGCAAATCGCGGAGCCGGCGCAGGCATCACAACCCGCGGCTGAATCGGTACGTCGTATCGCACCGTCGGCAGCGTAGCCTCTCCCAACATCCGTTCGCGGCGTTGCGGCATCTCCTGCTGCTTGAAGCCGGTCGCGATGACCGTAATTTTCACCTCATCACCCATTGACTCGTCCTGCACCGCTCCAAAGATGATGTTGGCATCCTCATGCGCAGCATTCTGAATGATGGTCGAAGCCTCATTCACCTCGCTCAGCTTCAGACTGCTCGAGCCCGTGATATTGATCAGAATCCCGCGAGCTCCATCAATCGCGCCCGCCTCAAGCAGTGGCGACGCCATCGCAGCCATCGCAGCCTCCACCGCACGGTTCGCGCCCGTCCGCACTCCAGTCCCCATCACCGCATAACCCATTCCCGCCATCGTCGTCTTCACATCGGCGAAGTCGCGGTTGATCACGCCAGGAATCGTAATGATGTCCGAGATTCCCTGTACACCCTGCCGCAAAACATCATCAGCAATCCGAAAACTCTCGAAGAACCCTGCATCCTTCGCCACCGCCAGAAGCTTCTCATTCGGAATCACGATGACCGTATCGACCGACTCCAGCAACTCCTGCATCCCACGCTCGGCCTGCATCATCCTCCGCTTGCCTTCAAAGGCAAACGGCCGCGTCACCACCGCCACCGTCAGCACACCCATCTCACTCGCCAGGCTGGCAATCACCGGAGCCGCACCTGTTCCCGTGCCTCCACCAAGCCCCGCAGTCACAAACACCATGTCCGCACCTTCGAGCGCCTCGATAATCTTGTCCGAGTCCTCAAGCGCCGCCCTGCGTCCCACATCCGGATTCGAGCCCGCACCCAGCCCGCTCGTCAGCTTCACGCCGAGTTGCAGCTTCACTGGCGCGTTCGACACCTGCAGAGCCTGTACGTCTGTATTCGCCGCAATGAACTCCACCCCAACCACATTCGCGGCAATCATGCGATTCACCGCGTTATTCCCGCCTCCTCCAACGCCAATTACCTTGATCCGCGCTCCCTGCGGTATCTCATCGTGGTAGTGGATGCGAAGGTCGTCGTTGGGCAGATTCGGCATGGCAGCAGTACTCCTTGAAGTCTCTTAATTCTCACACCTTCGTGCTCCCCGGACGACCCCCGTTTTCCACTACCCGTACCATCAATGGTTCCAAATCTGTCGGCGAGCCCGCTTCAACTCTTCGCCGCCCAAAATGTCCTCGCTCGCCATCCCATCCGGCCTCTGCTGATATGCTTGCAGGCATCTACAGGAGAAGCCAGCGCAAATGATCCTCGAAGCGGAACTGCAACGCGTCGATCCAACAACTGCCGTGTTTCATCTCTCAGGCCGCATGACGCTTGGCATGCGTCTGCGCGAAGTCGAATCCAAAATCACCGAGGTCATCGAAGGCGGAGTTGAGAAACTCATCCTCGATCTCTCCGGTATCGAATTCCTGGACAGCGCCGGCCTGGGCGCGCTCATGATTCTCTACGGCAATATGAAAGTCCGCGGAGGTCAGCTCCGCCTCGTCGCACCAGGCAACAAAGTTCTAGAGGTTCTCAAATTGACTCACACCGACTCGATCCTGCCCATCGATTCGAACCTCGACGCTGCCCTCGCCGCCTAGAAACTTCCTGCGAAGATAGCCTTCAGCTTCGCCCGCAATCCCTGCTCTTCGCTCGCCCGTCGTACCTGCGTGCGGTGCGTGTAGAGCAGCATTCCAATCGCCACAGAGAACTCCGGCGTAGCCAGCTCTGCAGGCATCCGCGACAAAGGCACTGGGTACCCGACCCGCGCAGGAACCCGCAGCAGGCTCTCCGCATTGTCGAGCAGTCCCGCCAGAGTTGCACCCCCTCCGGTCAATACACAACCGGCGCCCAAAGCCTCCAGCACTCCGCCATGCCGCAGATTGTCCCGCAACATCGTGAACATCTCGCGAGCCCGCGGCTCCAGTATCTCCGCAAGAAAACGCTGACGCACCATTCGCGCTGGCTGGCCGCCTGACATCGCGAGATTTCCTCCCACCTCGATCTCATTCAACTGCGGCACCGCCGTCACCACGCAGTGCCCGTAAGTCTTCTTCAGATATTCGGCCTCTTCCACCGTCACATGCAGCCCAACCGCAAGGTCGTTGGTAAAGTGATCTCCCCCAATCGGCAATACAGCCGTATGCGCAATCGACCCCTCAAAAAACACCGCCAGTTCGGTCGTGCTGGAGCCGATATCGGCCATGCATACGCCAAGTTCTCGCTCATCCGCGCTCAATACCGCTTCAGCCGCTGCGATCCCTTCATACACCGTATCCTGCACCTCGAGCCCGGCACGGTTGGCGCACGTAATCACACTCTGCGCCACCCCTCCCGAGCACGTCGAAAGATGCAGATTCACCTCCAGCTTGTTCCCTACCATCCCCACCGGATCGTGGATCCCCGCCTGATCATCCAGAATGAACTCCTGCGGCAACAAATGTAGAACCTCGCGGTCGGGAGGCAGCGCCACGCTCCGGGCCCGGTCCACTGCAGCCCTCACATCCTCGCGAGTAATCTCGCGCATCCGGCTGCCCATGCTGATGCCGCCGCGCGAGTTCACCCCGCGAACGTGCGTCCCGCCAATCCCCACCACCGCTGTCTCAATCCCGGCCTTTATCGTGCGCTCCGCGGTCAGTGCGGCGCGATTGATCGCCTCCGCCGCTGGTCCGAGCTCCGCAATCAACCCTTTACGCATCCCCCGAGACGGCTCGACACCATGCCCGCGATAACGCAGCACGCCATCCTGCAACTCGGCGACCAGCACACAGCTCTTGGTGCTGCCCGCGTCGAGCACGGTAATCAGGTTGTCCTGCTTCTGATTCATGGATGAACCACCTGTGGAGGATGATATTGCGTGCTGCTGGCTGGAGCCGTCGTCGCAACCGGGTGCTTCGCAGCAGGCGCCAGCATGAGGCTTTGCCTTCGACTCGCTCTTCTTCTTCGCTGGAACCGCAAAAGCAGTCTCGCTCTGCGCGATGGTATGCGTTGCAGCCTTGCCCGGAGTGTCATGGCTCACAGCGAGCGCCTGCGTTTTGGAAACCGCTGCACCGGCAATCTTGGCCTTCGGTTGGGCATCCACCGCAGGAGAATCCGCCGCGCTCTTTCACAGCCGGGGCGCCAGTCGCATTCGAATCGCACCCGTCGCCGTCGCAGCCGGCGTCGCTGGAGCGTTCGATCCCCGAGGCATCTCCAAAACAACCTGCCGCTCATACCGCATATCCACCGACGATAGCTTCGGATAGATCGTTCTCCACTCCGCCAGATGCTCCTTGAATCGCCGGTAGCGGTCCAGAAAATCGTCATCGCCAAAATGCACCAGGATCTCCGCCGAATGATCCGGAATCAGCGCCTTCACATCTTCAGGATTCGAAAGATCCACCTCACTCAGCTCCTGCGAGATATGCTCGCCCGAACTATCCAGCTCCGATGTGAACCGCTCAAAGATCTTCATCCTCGCCGCGCGCGTCGATAGCGCGTCCGCCGCCGATATTCCAGTGACCACAGGGAAAGAGTAGTGCTCGCTCGTCTTGGCATCCATCGGCATATCCAGCAACACGCCGTTCGCGTCCACCAGGCCAATATGGCTGCCCTGCCGAACAAACGCCACTGGCGTCCGCTCGACAATCAACACCCGCATCTTATTCGGCAACAGCCGCATCACCGTCGCACGCTTGACCCATGGCAGTCTTTCCAACTCTGCCCGCCGTTCTTCCAGCGACACCGTGAATATGTTCCGCTCAACGTCTTCGCCGAAGATCCCCAGCAACTGCGCCCGTGTCACATGCGCATTGTCCTCAAACTGAATCGACGAGGACGAGGGAATCACAAACCGTTCATCGTGCTGCAAAAATCTCTTTGCCATCAGATAAGTAGCGAATCCAAGTCCCACACACAGCAAAAGCAAACAGCCAGCAAAGATCCGTCCCCACTTTGTCGCAGGAAGCCCGCGCAGCCGGATGCGAACTCCCCCGCGTCGCCGCCCCGGGAAAGCATCCTCGTCCTCATACGGATCGTCCGCAAAATCTTCACTCAAATCGCGTCGCAGCTTCCGATTCTGCGAGGCAGAAGCTCTCCGCGGCCCCGCCGACTCCGAGGCGTACCTCTCCTCGGGCGCCTCTAGCACCCCAGTCCCGCGCTTCGAAAACACATCGCTTTGTCGCAAGCCCGAGCAAGGCCGCGAGAATCGCCATCTTGAGCATAACCCGCCCAACGATCGTCCCGGCCCAACATCTTCCGTGTGTACCCTTTCAGGAACTCACCCTTTCGCCGCGAGAGCCTCCAGCAACACCTGCCCCGCCTGCGACACACTCCCCGCCCCCAGAGTCAGGATCACGTCACCCGCCTTCGCTTCCTCAACCAGGCCTTTCACCGCACTCTGCACCGACGCAGCCGTACTTGACTCGCTTTCCCTCCAAAATCGCGCATTGCCTTCACCAGAGCCTCTGCGTTCACCCCGTCGATCGGCTCCTCGCTCGCCGCATAAATATCAAGAACCTCTACCGTGTCCGCCTCCTGAAACGCCCCCGAAAACTCCGTCATCAGATCGCGGGTCCGCGTAAACCGGTGCGGCTGAAACAACACATGCAATCGCTTATACCCACACTCTCGCGCAGCTTCAGCGTAGCCACGATCTCCGTCGGATGATGCCCGTAGTCATCGACCACCGTCACACCGCCCACCACACCCTTCACCTGAAACCGCCGGTCAACCCCGTGAAAGCTCTCCAGCCCCGCAGCAATCTGATCCGGCGCCACCCCCAACTGCACCCCGACCGCCACCGCAGCCGACGCATTCAAAACATTATGCCGCCCCGGAACATGAAGCCGGAACCGCCCCAGCACCAAGCCCTTGTAGTTCACCGCAAAACAAGAGTGGCAGCCCTCTTCCTTCGCTAGCATCTCCACACGAAAATCCGCATCCGCACTCTCGCCATACGTGTAGACTTTGCGCCTAACGTGCGGAAGGACGGCCCGCAACAACTCATTGTCAATACAAGCCGTCGTCGCCCCATAAAACGGCAACCGATCCATAAACTCGACGAACGCCCCCTCCACATCTGCCATATCGCGATAGCAATCCATATGTTCGCGATCCAGATTCGTCACCACCGCCAGCACCGGTGACAGCTTCAGAAAAGATCGGTCGCTCTCATCAGCCTCCGCCACCAGGTACTGCGAGTTCCCCAGCCGCGCGTTCGACCCCAAGGCATTCACCCGCCCACCCACAACCACCGTAGGATCAAGCCCACCCCCAGCAAGCACCGCCGCCACCATCGAAGTCGTCGTCGTCTTCCCATGCATTCCCGCGACCGCAATCCCATACTTCAGCCGCATCAGCTCCGCCAGCATCTCCGCGCGCTGAATCACAGGAATCTTCCGCTCTCGCGCCTCCACCACCTCAGGATTGTTCTTGGCCACCGCCGAGCTCGTCACCACCACATCGCTCGCCGCCGCGTTCGACGCCGCATGCCCCTCAAAAACCCTCGCACCCATCCCCACCAGCCGGTCCGTCACTGCCGACCGCTTCAGGTCCGAACCCGACACCGTATATCCCATCGTCAACAGGATCTCCGCGATCCCGCTCATCCCAATCCCGCCGATACCAATAAAGTGAATCCGCTGCGACGGCGCAAACAAAAAGTGTCCAGGCACAAACATATCCCCCAACTTTACCAGCGCCGCCCACCGGGCTCTTCCGCAAAGGTCGAAGTATCTCCCCCTGATCGAGTCGGCGATTCGATAAGTTCCCGAGTACGCAGCCATCCGGAAACTCGATCAAAACGGCGCCTGATGGGTGCATTGGCCGGTTATCGCCAACTGAGAGCTTATCGTCGCCATGTTATTGTGGTTACAACCACATTAACTCATGTTTCTTCGACGAACTTCTGTAGAGCATCCTCGTCCGGGCCCACAATCCCTTCCCACTACGAGCAAGAGCCGCCGCACGATTCCCTGCTGTTTTTATGCGGCTCTCACGTTGCTACTCGCATTCTGTTTGGTCCCCGCGCTCGCCCAGCAAACCATTCACGTCCCTGCCGACCAGCCCACTATCCAGGCCGGCATCAACGCCGCCAACAACGGCGACACCGTCCTCGTCTCTCCCGGTACCTACAACGAAAACATTAACTTCAACGGCAAAGCCATCACCGTCACCAGCTCCGCCGGCCCCACCCTCACCGTCATCAATGGAGGCTACAAGCCAGGACAGGCCACCGTCACCTTCGCAAACAAAGAAAAGAGCACCAGCGTCATCTCCAACTTCACCATTACCGGGGGCGGCGACACGATCTTCGCGAGCGACAACAACGGCGGGGTTTATGTCAGTGGAGTTGGCGCTACCCTCAGCGGAGCGTCGCCTACCATTCAGGGCAACACCATCACCGCCAATTACTGCCACAACGTCGATATCGAATTTGCGACCTCTCTAATTCTCAAGAACGAGATCTCCGGCCTCCTGCTAAGCGGGCAAACCACAAGCTACTGCAACTTTCCCAGCGGAGTTCATCTCCAAGGGACGCCCAACTTCCTGACCGGCCTGGGGTCTACCGTCCAGGGCAACACCATCAAAAACAACCTCCACGGTTCGGCGATCAACCTCTGGGCTGCCCAAAAGGTGCTCATCAGCAGCAACATCATCCACAACAACACCTCCCCCGACCCCGGGAGCGCTTTCATCTCGGCCAACAGTGCAGGCACCGTCCTCGTCAATAACCTGATATATGGCAATACCTCCACTTGTGGTGGCGCAATTGCCTTTATGGAGTCAGGTTTGACGCCTGCCAATCCAGCAATTCTGATCGCCAACAACACCATCGTGGACAACGTTACGCCCAATCCAGCAGGGGCAACCGACTGCACCGCCATCGCGCAGCTGTACCCCAGCCCCTATTCCTATGGTTCGAACGGCCCCGGCTCCGTCGTCGTCAATAACATCATCAGCGGCACGACCCCATATCCGTCCGTCAACTGCGACTGGTACCGCACACCCAGCGAGTCAGACCAGCCGACATTCGCCAACAACATCCTCTACAACGCCGGGGGCCCTTTCTTTGGATCATTCTGCATTGATGTCTCAAACAGATACAACAACATCACCGCCGATCCACAATTTGTCAGCCTGTCTACAGGGGACTTCCACCTTAAAAGCACATCGCCAGCAATCGACAGCGGCGAGAACAGCGCGCTCCAAACCTTTCTGACCATGACTGGTGGCACCCTTACTAGCGACCTCGACGGCAACCCCCGCATCTATGACGCCACGGGCAAAGGCTTTCCCGTTGTCGATATGGGAGCATACGAGTACCCGGACCTTCCGGCTGTCGCGCCTTTTTCAACAACACTCACTTCTTCGCTCAACCCGGCTCCATCCGGGCAGAGTGTTACGTTCAGCGTCACCGTGACAGCTACATCGACAGGCGCAGCGACTCCAACCGGCAACATTACGTTCACCGATGGGACGACGTTTCTCTCATCACAGCCGCTTCAGTCCACGGGGTCCGCAACGGCTTCAGCCCAGTTCACGACAGCGTCGCTTGCGGCAGGTAGTCACCCCATCACCGCCGTCTACAATCCGACGACAGGTTCATCGGCAAGCAGCGCATCTCTCACTCAGGTGGTCATCGGCATCGCCACCACTGCGGCCTTGTCGTCTTCGCTCAATCCTGCTGCCTTTGGCCAAACGGTTACATTGACCGCTTCTGTTAGCGCTTCTACCGGGACGAGCGCTCCGGTCGGAACAATCCGATTCGTGGACGGTGTCTCGGTACTCGCGACTCAGCAACTCGCCCCATCCGCAGCGCTGACAAGTAGTGCCATATTTGCATCGTCCGCTCTCTCCTCAGGAGCCCACAATCTGAGCGCGGTCTACGATGGTAGCGGCGCCTTCGCACCAAGCTCGGCAAATCTGACCGAGAACATCATCGGAATTTCCTCCACAACCACAACCCTTTCCGGGTCCCCAAACCCAAGCTACCTGGGCACGACCGTCACGTTCATGGTGACTGTCACCAGCACCTTGCCGGGTGCTGCTCCACCCACCGGCGCGGTTACGCTTACAGTCGGTGGCACGACTGTGCTTGGCACCCAGACTCTCGCCTCTGCCGGCAGCAACACAAGTCAGGCCAGCTTTTCGGTAAATAATTTGCCGTTGGGTGGTCAGGCGATACAGGCAACTTATAACCCCACGGGAAATTTCCTCGGAAGTACTGCCGCGATTACCGAATTCGTTTCGCCTCCGCCTGACTTCACCGTCACACTCGCCAACCCCACCATCACCCTCCAGACCCAGCACCACACCATCACCGCCGTCACGCTCACGAGCCTCAACACCTTCGCCGACACGATTACTTTGGCCTGCGCGAACCCACCGGTTTACATCACCTGCAAATTCACCCCGGCCCCAGCTCCGTTAGCTGCTAATGGAACCACCACCGTATCCCTTTACGTTGACACCGACTCCGTCCTCGGTTACGCCCTCAACCATCCGGCACCGGCGCCTCGAAATTCCCAGACTCTCCCTCTCAACTTCGCCCTTTTCTCGCCGATCGGCATCCTTGCCGGCCTCATCGCCTCTCCAAAACGCACGTCAGGGACCCGCCATCTCCTCCGCCTTCTTGCCCTGACACTAGCCGCCCTTCCACTCGCACTCACCCTCACCGGGTGCACCACCATCATCGTCCCGTATACCCCCCCTTCTTCCGCCGCGCCCGGAACCTATACCCTCCCGATCACCACTACCGGCACGACCACCGGCATCTCCCACACCGCCCAGATCACACTCATCGTCACGCCATAAGGCCCCGAAATTCTGTAAAGCGTGACTTTCACTCAGGGAGCATTCCAACCGTGGGAGACTTGACGCACCATTTACAATAGATACAGGTGGCAATACCAATTCCATTCACGTTTTCGGGTTGGCTATAGGCAGCTAAGTCACATGCATGGAATACTTTGCGGCAAGCCTTCCCCTAAAAGGAAGACTTTTAGCAGAAGTTCACGCTGGGACAGTACCAAAGTCCAGGACTAAGTATTTTAGTTTGAATACTTTGACACAAAAACAGGGAGAGGGGACACCCATGCAGCAGCCAGCCCGAAACCAAGTCCAAAACACGACCCAGCTTCACTCGTTCTGCCCGCCTTACCGCCGCTCTGATCATCGCCTCTCAGCCCTGCATCTCCACGCCCAGCAGACCCTCCTCGCCACCCCCACCACCGTAGCGTGGGGCTTCTACTCCGCGCAGGCCAAACCCGTCCTTACCGTCCACTCCGGCGACACCGTAAAAATCCAGACCCTCTCCACCTGCGGCGCACCCGAGCGACTCAAGTCCCTCGGCGTAGCCGAAGCCGACATTCCCTCTTACGTCGGCGACATCTATAAGAACTATCCCGCCGTCCGAAAAAGGTCCCGGAGGCCACATCCTCACCGGTCCCGTCGCCATCGAAGAAGCCGAACCCGGTGACGTCCTTGAGATCCGCATCCAAAAAATAGATATCGACGTCCCCTGGGCATGCAACTCCTTCGGAGCCGGCCGCGGCTTCCTCCCCAACGACTTCCCCTACAGCAAATCCCGCATCATCCCGCTCGACCGCGCGAAGATGATCGGCCACTTCGCACCCGGTATCGAAATCCCGCTCCATCCCTTCTTCGGCAGCATGGGTATCGCACCCGCCTCCGGCGGCAAATACAACTCCGCCCCGCCCTGGATGCACGCCGGCAACATCGACAACAAGGAGATGGTCGCAGGCACCACCCTCTTCATCCCCGTCAACTCAAAGGGCGCGAACTTCGAGGTCGGCGACGGCCACGCCGGCCAGGGCAACGGCGAAGTCGACATCACCGCGCTCGAAACCCAGCTAACCGGAACCTTCCAGTTCATCGTCCACAAAGACGCACACCTTCTGTGGCCGCGCGGCGAAACCCCCACCCAGTACATAGCTATGGGCTTTGACGAAGACCTCAAGACCGCCACCGAAATGGCAATTCGTAACATGATCTCCTTCCTCTCCGAGCAAAACCCCAATCTTCCTCACATGAGCCGCGACGATGCCTACGCTCTCATCTCGGTAGCCTGCGATGTCGACATCACCCAGCTCGTCGACACCAAGAGCGGCGTCCATGTCATGTGCCCCAAAGCCCTCTTCACCTCTCCAGCGTCAGGACATCCGTAGAATCAACCTCCGCCGCAATGAGAAGAGGCCACTCTCGCCGAGTGACCTCATGCTTCAATCCGTATCTAAAAATCCTTAGCTGCTCAAAGGCATCAAACGCTGACAGTCACCCGTAAAAAAGTCGCGGGAATTGAGGTGCCTCCATTAGTGCTCGCGTTCTGCGATTTCGCTAGTTCTACAAGCTGGCTGACGAGTTCCTCAGCTTTCCCATTCTTTTCAGCCGCATCGTAAGCGTTCATCGTGGGACCATAGAACCGTCGAAATAATTCGATAACCTCTGCTGGGCTTCGATCGGGAGAGGTGAAAAGGAATGTGTCCTTGGTGAAGGATATTTGCTCCTTGGGAACTCCCGCCTGGCCAAAACGTTCGATGATGTTGGTCTCTAAACCCCAGGTCATCGGACTGACGAAGCCCTCCGGAGGTGGAGGCGTAAACGCCGAACTGATCTTCAGTATCTGCGCCACGAAAGTTGGGTCGTTCGGAATCCAGTTGCCCATCACAATGCGGCCACCCGGTCTTGTCACCCGGACCATCTCCTTCGCTACGTCGAAGGGCTTGGGTGCGAACATGGCGCCAAACACAGAGAGCGTCAAATCAAACGAATCATCAGCAACGCCTTCTAGGTTGCTCGCATCTCCCTCTTGAAATTTCAGATTGTGTAGACCGGCCTCCGCGGCCCGCCGGTTCCCGGCCTCAACGAGATTGCTGGCGATGTCGATTCCAACGACTTCAGCCCCCAAACGGGCTAGCGGAACCGCCGTAGTGCCATCGCCGCAGCCGAGGTCCAGCACCCGAAGTGGCGGCCTGATCCCGAGAGACTTTACGAGGGCCTCTCCCGATCCACGCATCAGCGCGGCAATCGCAGTAAAGTCGCCCTTCTCCCACAAAGCTTTGTTTGGATTCATGGCAACCCTTATATATCATTGCCCAGCTCGCGGCCACAATGTACGCAAAAAATCGGCGCCGGCTCCGGAGACACGCAGGTTTTCTAAATCAAACGGCCAGCTAACCATTCGCTCACGTTTGCCGCGGGCACGCGCACTCCAACGTAGAACTGCCCAAATTGGGCATAGACCGCACTGACCTTGTCAAAGCGCATCTCATAGATCAGCTTTTTGAAGACCAGTGGATCTTCCGCAAAGAGATCGACACCCCATTCCCAATCATCGAAGCCAATGGAACCGGTGATGATCTGGCGCACCGAATCGGCGTAACGACGGCCGATGAGCCCGTGTTCGTGCATCATGCTCTGGCGATCAGCCATTGGCTCGGTGTACCAGTTCACGTTCTCTCCGCGCTTGCGATCCATAGGATAGAAGCAGAGATACTTCGCGCCTGGAATCGCTGGATACAAGCGCTGTGCCATGGCCTTCGACTGTCGCTCGACAACCTCCCGTGTACCCGCATTCCACTCTGGCGTACCAGGCTGAAGCCCCTTTTCAGCAAGGGCGCTATACGTCCTGGCCGATGACTCGTACAGGCCAAGTTCAACGATCGATAGGTAGGAGTGCGACGGCCGCAGGTAGGCGTTCAAGCCAGTCTGTGCCAGTTCCAACTCGACGCGATTGAGGTCTTCAATAGAATCGCGAAAATGAATCAGCATCAGATCGCTTTTGTGTCCAAGCTGAGAGAAGACAGCGGACTGATTCGGGTGCTCCTGTTTTGAACCCTCCTCCCAGCGGCCAAAGAGCGCAACGGTTTCGGCGGTGATGCGCTGACGTTGCTCGGAACTGGCGTCCTTCCATGCGTTCCAATCGAAGTGAAACATCTGGTGCAGGACGTATGAACCTTCGAGCGTTAGCGGTACACCGGGTAGTTCGGACATTGCGATTCCTCCAATGGAGCGTAGATCGATACGATTACGCTCCTTATCCTTCAGTTAATCATTTCAGGCACGCGATGCGCAGAACGCCGTCAATCCACATAATGTGCAAGCTGAGGATCAGTCTGATATTCACTGGATCACGGCTTTCGGCACGGGACAGCCTGCGAGACCTCTACCGGCACGGTGACCATAGTTAAAATCGATTGTTATAACAGACTACAACGGTCATCGCCTATTGTGAGACCAGACCCTGCAGGACCTGCGGACGCGGGCAGCATCGGCAGGCGACCAAGCGGCAAGCGCGGCTAGCGTTCCGAACGCTGCCTCACATGCTTTCTCTCAAGAAAGGGTCGTTGTGGTCGCTTCAAGGATAATGTCTACAACCTTGTCTGGCGCGGTCATCAGCGGAGTATGATCGACCGCGAAAGACCTTACGGTCGCCTTCATGCGTTCTGCCATGAAGTGCTGCGTTTTGGGATTGATCATTCGGTCTTCTTCCGCGATCAGAAACCATGAGGGCTTCGATTTCCACGCGGGTCTGGGGACCGGCTCCTGAATGCACTTCGCTGAGATCGGACGTTGCACGGCCTTGGACAACGCGATCTGCTCATGCGTGGCATTTTGGGCAAAGGCGTTCGCGAACCCTTCGTCCGGCATCCATATAAAGCCGTCTGGGTCGGGAGCAAGTTTCGGCGCAAGTGGATGAGTTTCGTCCCTGTAGAAGACCTGAGCAACAGTCTCTCCTTCGTCCGGCGCCAACGCCGCGACATAAACCAAAGCCTTCACGCGCTCGTTCTTAGCGGTGGCGATGACCGCGCCAGCATATGCATGCCCGACGACAATCACTGGGCCTTGAGTTCGCGCAATCGTTCGTTTCAAAGCAGCCGAATCGTCGCTCAAAGATGTAAGGGGAATCGCCGCGGCGATCACGTTCACGCCGCGATCCTCGAGCGGACCCACGATTGCCTGCCAGCTCGAACCGTCGGCCCACGCTCCGTGGACCACAATTACTGTGGCCTTCTCTGCAAACTTCATGATGCTTCATCCCTTCCACCAGTTAGCAGCGAAAAGACATACTATACCGAGATTTGCCTCAGGCAAGAAACTTTAGGAGTTGTGGGCAATGGATTTGTGCGAATCCTCAAGCGCGTCCGAGCAATTCGTGATGCGTGCTTACCCGATTCCGGAAGACATGGATGACAGGCCTGTTACGGAATTGGGAATATCTCCACGCCAGAGATTTTCTGTCGCTCTCATTTAGTGGATCAGGGCAGAATGACCAATTCCGGCTTACTGCCGCTGCTCATTCCATAGACTGTCCCGGAACGGAACGCGCCCACATCGTACTTATAGCAGCCCGGAGTTTTTGCCTTCGTCGTCACCTGCTTCTGTCCGCCTCCCATGATCGGGGCATCGGGGTCAAACGGCGAGTCAGTACCGAACGAGACCGTAAATCCGTGGTTCTTGTTCGAACTCATCCAGACCACCGTAGTGCCAGTCTTGATACAGAAGAGTTGGTTGTTCTTCGCGTTCGGGATGTCAGGTTTTACGTTGGCGGAGTTGGATGCCCTCGTAATGTTGACCGTGCATGGAGATGAAGCGGAACCGCAGGTGTTCGTCGCATTGCACATGGTCTCGGGTTGCGCCTCCTCACATACGTATTTGCTCTTCGCCTGTGCGAGTTCCCCTGTCAGGAAAACGATGCAAGTCGATAAAAACAATGCACTCCGAGTGTTGAACCGTCGTTTAGCTTTGATAGTCATAGCGAAATCCCTTGCCCGCGACCTTGAATCCAATCCCTGGTACTTTTCCGTCGACCAGCGTGTTCAGTTTCCTTAGCTCTGTCTTCACGCTCCGTGTCCCGGCAACCTCCACCAAACGAATAAGGCTGCTGCGCGATTTCACTTCCACTCGATGATGTTAGTCAGCCTCCAGGCATTCTGGTTAAGCTCGAATTGCAACTCGCCTTCGTTATTGACGATGAGCTGCGCGGCAGGGAAAAGAACACCGCTACTCTTGCTCTTGTTTTCATCATTCAGGATGATTTCACCGGCAGTCAGATTGAAACTCTTCGTCTGGGTATCCCAATAGGCTTCCCCAAAAGCGATCTTGCGGTTGGTGACAAAACGAATGGTCCTGCCAGTGGGAGTTATGATCTCCCGAATGTAGCTAAGATCGTACCCGACCGTACCGGGGATCGTAATTCGACCCACGCTCTTCATCTTTTCGAGGGCATTCATCAATCCGTCATTCTGCCCTTTCGCAAATGCCTGTACGAGAACGTCTCTGTCCTCAGGACTCGAGAACTCATAAATGATGATCTTGATGCCGAAGTTTCTTCCGAGCTGTGTGCTTGTGCCAAAGGCTGTTGCGTCGATGGTTTCGTAACTCCCCCGCTGTCCAAAGCCGTGGACGCTAGCGATCATAAACAGCCCAAGCAAAAGGGAGATTCCACTCGCGAAGTTTCGAATTCTTACGTTAGCCAGCATGTAGTCTTCTCCTGCGACGCAATGTCTTCCAAATAAACCGCCGCCATCTCAGATCCCGGTTTATCGGCTCAATGGTAAGTGGCACGTCCAGAGTCAGCAACTGGGGGAATCCCTAGTAGAATGAGTCGGTCGACGCCTCCCTCAAGTGCATCTCTATAGACCCTTGAGAACATATCCCAACGCCTTCCGCCACACCTTGGCGATAACAGTCAGTATGGAGTGACCGGCGCCGATGCGCCGACCGTGGGTTAAGCTGTGAGCGTCCGAAGGACGCACAGTTCAGAGCCACAAGCGGAAGGGAGCCGGTCATGAAGGAGAAGTTACGATTTTTGGGTTTGGATGTCCATGCTGAGACGATCGCCGTAGCGGTCGCGGAGCCAGAAGGTGAAGTGCGGAGCCTGGGAACGATTCCGAACCGCGCTGAGTCTATCCGCAAGTTGATCAAGAAGCTCGGGCCTGCAGGCAAGTTGAGAGCATGTTACGAAGCCGGACCGACGGGCTACGTTGTGTACTGGCAGCTGGCCGAGTTGGGCGTCGAGTGCGAGGTTGTAGCACCCACGCTGGTGCCTGTGAAGGCAGGTGATCGAGTCAAGACGGATCGGCGCGATGCAGAGAAGCTGGCACGTTGCTATCGATCCGGGGATCTGACGGCGGTGTGGGTTCCCGATGAAGGTTCCGAGGCATTGCGCGATCTTGTGCGTGCCCGCGAAGCAGCCAAGCAGGATCAGACACGAGCGCGGCATCGGTTGAGCAAGTTCCTTCTACGCTCCGGCCAGCGTGCACCGACCGGAGTTAGGCCGTGGACACGCCCCTATCTGATATGGGTCGCGCAGCTTCGTTTCACACAGATAGCTCAAGAGTCCACACGCCAGGATTATCTGCACGAGGTCGAGCACATGCGGGAACGGGTTGCGCGGCTGGAGCAAGCCATCATGGAAGCGGTGAAGCTGGCCTCGCCGGCGCTGCAACAAGTCATTAACGATCTACAAGCACTGCGCGGCATCGCGGATATCTCGGCTGTAACCATTGCAAGCGAGTTGGGCCAGGTATCTCGCTTTGGGAGTGCTCGCCAGCTTATGGGTTACTGCGGCGTAGTACCAAGCGAGGATTCCAGTGGCAAGCGAACCAGACGCGGAAGCATCACGAAGACCGGCAACGCGCACCTGCGACGCATCGTTGTCGAAGCCGCATGGAGCTATCGTCGTCCGCCAGGGATCTGGTACGGACTGCGAAGACGACAAGAGAGCATTTCAGAAGAGGCGAAAGAGATTGCGTGGAAGGCGCAACATCGACTGCATAAGCGGTATTTGAAGCTGGGCGCAGCCGGCAAGGACCAGAGGAAGATTGTCACCGCAGTAGCTCGAGAGCTGCTGGGCTTTATCTGGGCTATTGGAACCAGAGCCGAGACTGTTTCCAGCCTGCAAGTTGCAGCCTGACGACAACCAGAGCAAAACAAAAACTTCCTGAAAACGAAAAAGCCAAGAACACCGAATCGATGAACGCTGACATCCATCTCGAACACAGAGCCGACAGCAGCCAGGGCAAGCACGAAGGAGAACCCTCGCTCGGCCTATGCGACAGGCTCAACCGGACTCGCGATAACAGTCAGAGGCAGCTCCCGACGGATCATGATTATGCGGTTCCGACCCGCGAATATCAGACTGATCAATCGTCGCTCAAAACTGCTCCGACTGCTGCTCGCTCTGTCTTCGGGAAAAGAAAACGCAAACCACCAAAACAAACCCATAGATCTCGCCCAGTTGACACGGTCACTCCATATCAGGCTAATACGCTCATTGAGCGTTGGAGCTTTTTGCGCAAATCCTTAGAACACGACCTTGACGAGGCGAAGGATGAGTTCTTCCGGGGACAAAACCGTTAGCAGCAATGGCAAAAAAGGGGCTGCAGCGGCTGCTGCCAGACGCGCAATGTCGTCCAGCCCGAACGGCACCGGACGCATCGAGGTCACAACGCTGTAACCGTTGGAAAGATCCGCCAACGATTGAACGTCGGCCGCTCCAAGCAGATCTTCCTTGGGAGGTGGATCGTGGTCAATCCATTTCCGTTCAAAACCCTCGACGTAGTCCTGGGCGAGCTGCCCATAGCTCGCCAAACCCCGTCTTTTTGCGATAGCCAGGCGCGGGGTAAACATCGCCAGCGGGCCGAGAATGGCTAACACAAAGAAAGCTACAAAGCCGCCGACCTGTAGCTTGAAAGACTGTAAGCTCTCCCCCCTGTAAAGCACGCGACCCGCCACGATGCCGGCAAGCATCGCACCCTGCGCGAACAGGATTGGACCGAAGGCGTACGCACTCTTTCCCAGAAAACCCAGCCCAGCGCAGCGATCAGGATGGGTTGCGATCAGATTCAGGTTGATTCTCGAAACCTGCCAAAGAAGGCGATACCAGAGGAACAACCTGAGGTACCAGCGCAGAAGCACAAACTGGACGATCGGAATGCTGAGAAACACATACCAGTAGCCCGCAGTGGTCAGGTGCCAGCGTCCACCGGGCATCGCGTACCATGTCGGACTCACGATCGGGATTCGGCTGTTCCAGAGCCATAGCCCAAACGTGTAGACAAGGATGATCAGCATCAGTTCAACGACGTAGGAGTTGCGCACCCGGATAGCCGACTCAATCGCTTCGTTAAAGCTTGGCAGGTCTTCGGGCATGACGATGCGCCGCTCGACAAAGCGATGGACCGCAGAACGTATCCGCGAATGGACAACCATCTCCGCAGCGATAAGGATCGGCAATGCAATCAGAAAACGGACCTGCACCTCAACATCGCGGAGGAACGAAAGCCCGCCCCCCTCACTGAGACTGGCAAGAATCAGCAGCGGCATCCACGCAATCAGGAGGATAACGAGCACTCTCCGATACAACAGCTCCAGCGCATCTCCGGTGAGATGCGTCCGGCGCAGGAGTTGAAAAAACGGGCCACCCAATACAGGGGAAAATTCGTACGGTCCCTCGTGAAAATCATCGCTCGTCCCAAATGAATCCGGTTTTGTAGAACCCTCCATCGCTGCCATCCCGAGGCCTCCTGCCCGACGACTATATGGCCTTTGGCGGAGTAATTAGGACACGTCTTCGCCATCACCAACAACGTTTCTTTCTATGGAATTCTTTGCCTCATCTCCATTTAGGTGATTCGGCAAGAGGTGAGAATGACACAACCGTTCCACTAGCTTCCAACCTCAGAAAGACACGACGCCCGAAATCTGCACAGAGTAGCCCTGAAACGTAGCCTTATTTGAGAATTCGTGAAAATACTTGAACCCCAGGCTCACTTTGCGAGCCGGCAGAGAGATGTTGGAAGCGAAACCAAGAGAATTGACCCGGTAATGTGCGGCTTCCTGGGCTGGCGTAATCGTTGGGCCGGTCTTGTTGGTCGTCTGCCATTGTTCGTATCCCACCAGGCCGATTTGCAGCCGTAAATCCCTGCTGACTGGGAAGACCCGGGTCACGGAATAGTCCAGGTCAAGGGTCTCACCTGGATGGATATCTGTCCCTTCCTGCACAGTGTGGAATTCATACATTTCGAAGGCGGAAACAGCGGTCGCATTGTTGCCGGTGGGGTAGACGGTTTGGCCTGAGGCGATGGCGTTAGTCCAGTAGCCCGAACCCACGTTGTTATTCGAGGTGGAATCAAATCTCCCAGTGGGTGCAAGAAATCCGTAATGCACGCGAAAGTCTGCGCGCTCCGTCTTCCAACCCAGAATGACGGGTTGATAGTATGAGTCCGCAAATCCGCCTCCACCGCTGATTGGCCCATCCGCATCGGAAGTCAGTGAATTGTTGGCGATCGGAAGGGTGGCGACGCAGGAGTAGATTGCCCCTCCAAGCGCTTGAATCTTGTTTTTGCTGACCCAAATGAAACTGTTCATGTCCATGATCACCGAGTTCTGCCCTGTAGCAGTGACCCCGCCATTGGCGTCCTTCAACTCGCTGCGCGAGTAGAAAAGAAACTGGTTCGAATAGGTAACCCCGACTTCAGGAGTGACGCCGGGGTTGGTAGCGCTCATCCCAAGGGGGTAGACACCTCTAACCTGCGCCTAGACCAGGCGCGATCGTCACGAAAATCGTGATAACTAAGCCAACCGGAATCATGCGAATCCGCGAGAAATTGAGCACGTTGTTCTCTCAGAGATTTAGAGCCCGCTTCGCATTCGACAGGCTGACGGTTTGTCCTTTGCATTGGAGCTCGATTCGGCTTCGAGATATTGGTCGCTAAGCATTGGCCACCATCGCGAGCGGAGTCATCGCAAGATTTCTCCAGAAGGTTTCCAGCGACTCGACACCGCCGAAGAGAGTCGTGAATATCGTTGAGTCAGCAAGAAGAATGTCTCCCGCACGCTTTCCGTTTGGCGGCATCCACAGGAAGTTATTGAACTCTGTGTTTCCCGCCTCCGTGAAAGGATGCGGTCGGGACATATCAATAGATTGCTTCGACAAAACACGAATGGACTTCGTGTCGTCCGTGGTCAAGGCATAGTGAGGAAGATGAGGATGAAAGTTGAAAGTCGTAACTCCGGATAGCCATCCGCGGGAGTCGAGATCTCGAAAGGCAGTCAATGGAGCAATCTGATTCGTGCCTTTGACGGTTGCCGGGCGCAGACCATACTGATTCTGAACAGGCACGCCTAAGCCCTTCATCATCGAAAGCGTATACCGACCGAAGCGCTGTTGCCGCGGCACCGAGAGGATCGCCATGGTGCGCATACTCCATCGCCCGTTCTTTCAGGTCAGAGGAAACACCAACATCGTGATGTGGGCCAAGAATCAGACACGTTCCTTCGCGCGTGAGAAATCGTCGAACCGCATCGATCTCATCCGGAGACGCTTCCTGCTCCGTAACCATGTGATCCAGGCCAAAGATCATCAGAGTGTCGGTGTCTTCAAGGATGCGCTCGTCGATCGGCAATCGCTGGCCGGCCTGATCGATCCTCTGGTAGATGGCGACCGGCTGCTCCGTCGCTTCGCCGACAAGCCGCTGAAACTTCAGCGTGGACAAGTGAAAGAGCTCAAGAGTTCCCGCAATTCCCTGAAGGAACATCTTCGCGGAGAACTCCGGGGTCTCGTAATTCGGCCACGCCACCCGGCGAACTTCAGTGATGGTTGAGAATCGGTTGTCCATCTCCGTAACGTCGCGATTCGCTTCCCACGGGTAGCTCCAGGTCCAGTAGATGCTGAACCGCCGTTTGCCCTGAGCGTACTTTCTCGGGATATGCGTCTGGTTATAGGTTCGTGGTCCGGCTGCTGATTCGCTCATCTCGGTTTCCTTTCTTTCGCGCCATCATGACAGCGCCGTCAGATATCGCAATGCCTTGATGCCGGGCAGAAAAAAGTAGGCACCTCCGCGAATCGTGGTAAACGCCGGAAGCCCAACAATCTTCTTTCGGATGGGCCGCTTCGGAATGGTCATATCGAAGCTGCCGTCCTGCGTGCCGACAAACGGGTCGCGCTCGTTGCCTAGCTCATGAAAATTGGGGTCGTTCACCCAGACGTTCATCGCAAACTCAAATTGGCGAACGAGGCTCGCGCAACCAACGAACGCCGCGATGCCTCGTTCGATTCCGTCGTCGGGTTTGTCCTCGGGCAACGGCGGGCCGTAAGTCCCTCCACGCCGAATCATCTTTCTCCGTTGCATGTTGGCTCGCGGTATCTCGCGGGTTCATGCGGCGAATATGCGCCCCAAGCGGACAGCCATAACCGTAGGGGTCCATCTTCCCGAAGTTGAAATCGTTGGTGCGTTGCATGTCCCCACCAAGCTCCGGGTCATCTTTGTCGGGAGACAGAACTAACGGTGCGCCACTACGCCAGCGCCCCATCAGCTTGGCAGCAACCCATTCCTGTTGTTCAGGGGTGTCGCCTTGTTGGCGCAGAAAATCGCGAAATGCACCAACGTGCTCTTCGATCCGGAGATAAGCAAGATAACTGCCGTTCCGTGCGAGAACCTCCGGCTGCGGCAATCCCGCAGGGGTCCCATCTTCATCCGGATAGCCCAGAAAAAACTCGCCGGGTTTAATTGCAGGACCGGAGCCGGGACTTGGCTCCTCGCCCATTCCTTCGATCACCGGCTGCGAGAGCCGGTCTCTATACCCAAAATGTTCGTGGGCGTAGGTGTATGGAGGAATCGCTTCCATATCCAGCGAAGAGAGGACCTTCACCCCATCGCACTGCAGGAGATACTCCCGATGCTCCTGCCTGCATCGCTCGCGTTCTGCAACATCGCGTGCGAACAGAATCACGATGGCATGAAGTTCCTCACTCGCCAGCCCCCCCACCCAGTTCTCCGGGTGGTTGGCTCCGGTTGTGCCGAGAATCTCCGCACGGGCAGCCATGCCTTGGCGGAACTCTTCGGGGAAGGTCGCGAGCGCAGCGTGATTGACGCCGAGCGCTCGCAGGCCATTCCACGTAAACCCTATCGTCACCCATCTCGTTCCCGGGTTCCCTGAAGCGAGCGCCTTTGCCGTTCCAACTTTATCCAGAATTCCCTTCAGCCATTCACGCTCCCGCACCCGGCCGGCGAAACGCGAGGAACTCGTATCTCGCAGCCAGCGCAGGAGGCCGCGAAATCAAAAAATGTTGAATGTCCTCAAGTTCGAGCATTGCGGCTCCTCAAGTGCTTTCTCAAGCGCTTTCACAGGTGGAAGGACACGGCCTCGGCTACTGCATCAGATCGAGCATGCTGGAAAACGCTGCCTTGAGCTTCAGTGCCTTCTTGATCTCGTCTGCGGAGACATAGGGATACTCTCCGTATTCAAGAAAACTCGGGCGCTGGTGTTCACGAACAAATTGAACGAAGGCGGGGACATTTGTCTTCCAATCCTCGGGAAACCCCTCGAGATTCTCAAAGGCAGTGTTGAGACCGGACTTGGAGAACAGCGATACTGCATCCTCTGTGTACTTATCGAAATCCGTGTCAAATATTCCCTGGTACATGAAATAAGTATCATTTCCGATGTCGAACAGAACCCATCGCAGATAGTGAAGCTTGAGCACCTCAAGACCGTCCGGCAACCCCGCGACAGTCTTCTCGAGGGTCTTGCCGTATTCGCGGATGATTTCCTCGCGTCCGGGCTTGATCTTCGCGATGATCGTAAAGCCATAGCAGGCAGGTGATCTTGGATAGATCGGTCCGTACCTGCCATTCTGTAATTTGAAATATCCCTCTTTAGGGATCGCCATCGCTGCGGGTTTGGTCCAGTCTGGCTCTTTTGCGGATGCGGTTGCCTGCGTCGCCATATTCTTCTCCTCCAGGGAGCACGGAGCTCGATTGAGGAGAACGTACACTGAGCGCCGACTCCGATGAAACTAGGGAAATCCCCATATCAACTTGTTAAAGCCAGGTAAGGGATTTCCCTAGTTGCGCTTCGGCGGGAAGAGTTTTAGAAAGAGAGCGGGCAAAAGCTGACCAGGGGCTTGGACTCAAAAGTCGAACGCCCGGTCTGTGCGAGAAGTCGTTTCAGGACATCGCAAAACATCTCGAGATTGAAAACCGAAAGCGAGGAAGTTATGAAAAGCAACCGACTAACCATTGGAGTCCGAATCATGGTGGTTTGCCTTTTAGGATGGGCATGGGTGTCCGCGCTTGGCGCAGCCGCCGATGCTGAAACCAGAGGGATGATCATCTCTCGCACCGGAGAAACGCTGATCCTCAGTACCTCTACGGGTGAGAAAGTGACAGTAGTTCTCACTGACCAAACAGTTACGAAGGATGACAGGGGGCTTTTTGGCCTGGATAAGGAGCACATGGGTTCCACGGTGTTAATCCCTGGGCTCAAAGTGAAAGTCGACGGAACCACCGATAGCCAGGGACGGGTTGTGGCGAAGACGATTACTACCGACGGCGATGACCTGGAAACCGCGGAGATGATTCAGGCCGGCTTGCACCCCACCGCCCAGCAAGTCAATTCCAACATGCAGGCTATCGAGCACCTTCAGAAAAAGGCCGGAATGACTCAAGAGGAGATAGCCGCGAATAAGCAGGCCAACGCAGCCAATCAACAGAACATTTCCGCCCACGAGCAGCAAATTCAACAGAGCATGAAAGACATCGAGGAGAACTCAGATCGTTTTAAAGCCTTGAGCGAATATGACGTGAAGGGGCAAGCAACTGTGAATTTCAATGTCGGCAGTGCCAAGCTATCGGCGACGGGAGAGGAAGAGCTCAAAAAGATTGCCCAGACCGCCACTGGCCTTACGGGATACATCATCGAGGTTGTAGGCTATACCGACTCGACCGGCAGCCCCGCGATGAATACAACACTGAGTGAAAATCGCGCGAAAGCTGTCGTCACCTATTTGATGCAGCAGGGTAACGTGCCTGTGCGTCACATTATCGCGCCGGGCGCGATGGGAGAATACGGAGCAGCGGCAACGAACGAGACAAAGGCTGGACGTGCCGAGAACCGGCGGGTTGATGTCAAGATACTGGTAAACAAGGGCATCGCTGGCTCATAAGGATTTCGTACTGCGATGAGCAAGCTCGGCGAATCCTGTTGATTCCTTTGCTCGCATTGCGCATGTGGACGGCACACTCTGGATCGTGGTCCCGCATGTCAATTCCTGCAAGAGAGCGGCAGCTTTCGCCGTTGCCTTGTCCGCAAACATAAATGTGAGATCCGGCGGATCGCAAATAACGAGAAACCCGCCCATTGCCACAAGCCTGAGCTGGCTCGCGCCCAAGATTAAATTGCTCTCGCGCTTCAGTCCGCCCCAGCCGGGGCATTAGGCGTCTCCCGGTAGCTGAAGCTTCGTATTTCCGTCGTCCAGGGAAACCGGAAGCGCTTCAAGTATTAGGGGTTTTCCTAGTTTCTTCTCACGCCGGTCGTGAGGTACTTTCCATCACGATGTCAGAATTTCTCCCTCACGTGGGATGAAATGAAAGCATCGGCGCAAAATCATTTTCTTTTATGGAGATGAATGCCTGAAAGCCTCAAGGGATTTCGGGACGCCTGAATAACGAGGGAAGGAAGCCAGCGATGAATCCGAAGCCAGAAACATTTCGTCGAATTCTTGAGCGTCTGCTGAGCGTGATCTGCGTGATCCTTCTTATTCCAGGAGACACCTTGGCGGGCGCTACCAATACAGGCGGAAGCCAAACACCCGCTCCTCAGAGTTCTCCAGCACAAGGACCGACTACCAGAATTCCCGCCGACGAACTCGACTCTCTCGTCGCACCAATCGCGCTCTATCCGGACCCCATGCTCGCCCAGACCCTTGCTGCGTCCACTTATCCGCTGGAACTTATCCAGCTTCAACAGTGGCTTCTAAAACACCCTACGTTGAAGGACAAGGCACTCGCTGATGCCGTGGCCAAGCAGCCCTGGGACCCAAGCATCCAGGCTATGGCTGCTTTACCCGATTTGGTGAAGCGCCTTGCAGATGACATTCAATGGACGACGGACCTTGGCAATGCGTTCCTGGCACAGCAAAAGGACGTTATGGACGCCGTGCAGCGGATGCGCAAGAAGGCTCAGGACAAGGGCAATTTAAAAACGACCGAGCAGCAGAAGATCGAAACTCAGGTGATCGAAAGCAAGAGCACAATCGTTATAGAACAGGCGAATCCACAAGTCGTATACGTGCCTTCCTACGATCCTGTTGTGGTCTATGGGCCGCCAATATATCCCTACCCGCCCATTTACTATCCGCCACCTGGATACTACGCAGCCGGCTTGGCGATCTCTTTTGGCATCGGCATCGCGATGGGTGCGTTTTGGGGCGGCGGCTGGGGTTGGGGTTGCGGCTGGGGTGGTGGCAGCGTCAATGTCAACATCAACAATAGCTTCAATCGCGCCAATATTGGTGGTGGAGCCGGTGGAATCGGAGGTGTCGGTGGAGTGGGCGGCGTAGGTGGAGTGGGCGGTGTCGGGGGAGTTGGTGGCGTAGGCGGAGTGGGTGGTGTCGGGGGCGCAGGGGGAGTGGGAGGCGTGGGTGGCGCCGGGAAGCCGGGTGGAGTGGGCGGAGTGGGTGGTGCCGGGAAGCCGGGTGGAGTGGGTGGCGTAGGTGGCGTTGGCAGTCCCGGTGGGGTAGGCGGGGTGGGTGGTGCCAATCGTCCGTCACAACTGCCTGCTGGAGGAGCTGGAGGCGGCAACTGGCAGCACAATCCCGCACATCGTGGCGGCGCACCCTACGGAGACCGCGCAACGGCCGATCGATTCGGCGGCGCAGCTCGCGGCGACTCCCTCGCCAACCGGCAGGCCGGCGCAAGAAACCAGATCGGACGCCAGGGAGGAAATCTTCCCAGTAATCGCGGCGGGGTGGTGCCGGCGCCAGCAACCGCATGAACACTGGCGGCGGCGTCGGCGGGGGCAATCGTGGCGGGCGGTGCGGTGCGGTAATCGTGGTGGCGGCGGCTTTGGCGGAGGTCCCGACCGCGTCGGAAGCCGCGATGTCTCCCGTCCCTCCGGCGGCGACCGCAGCGCCTTCGGATCAGGTTCCCGGGGAGGCTACAACGGTTCCTCCGCACGATCCTCCAGTAGCCGCGGATCCTCCAGCTTCGGTGGCGGCGGTAGCCGTGGCGGTGGTGGCGGCGGCCGTGGCGGCGGCGGCGGCAGGCGTCGATAAGGAAAAACCATGAGGAGCACAAAAATGAACTCACGATCCGCGAGAAAAAATCTCTTCGAGCTTCTTTGGATTGCGATCATCGTCACCTGGGCATGTCTCTCAACCCAGGTTCTCTTCGGCGCATATCAAGCCTCCACCGGCACGCAAGGTCCTCCTGCACAAGCTCCCGCCGCCACCGCGGCTCCTCACCCCGTTGAAGGCGAAACCTTCGCTACCCCACAGCAAGCCGCGGACGCCCTCATCGCTGCTGCCGGCACATTCGACGAGGCCGCACTCGCAAAGATCTTCGGCCCCAACGGCAAGAAAGTCATCTTCACCGGAGAAGCCGCCCAGGACCGCCAAAGAGCCTTAGGTTTCGCCGCCGAGGCCAAAGAAAAAACAACAGTCGTCGTAGATCCAAAAACTGGCACGCGAGCCTTCATCATCGTCGGCGACGAGAACTGGCCCTTTCGCGGTACCCATCGTCAAGATCAACGGCAAATGGTCCTTCGACGCCAAGGCCGGCGAGCAGGAACTCCTTTACCGCCGCATCGGCTCCAATGAACTGGACGCCATCGAAATCTGCCACGGCTTCGTCGAATCCCAGGACGAATATGCTCTTCGAAGCCGCCAGCTCTACAACGTCAACCAATACGCACAGCGCATCGTCAGCACTCCCGGCAAACAGGACGGACTCACATGGCAAACGCCAACGGTACTTGGGAGGGCCCAATCGGCGAACAGATCGCTAAGGCCATCGCACAGGGTTATACCTCCCGAGAGATGCCCTTTCACGGGTACTTCTACAAAGTCCTAAAGGGACAAGGTCCCGCCGCACCCCTTGGACAACTCGATTACGTAATCGAAGGCGTAATGATCGGAGGCTTCGCTCTCGTCGCCTCGCCCGCCCAATACCGCGTCACTGGAGTAAAAACCTTCATAGTCAGTTACGACGGCGTTGTCTACGAAAAGGATCTCGGGCCTGACACCCTCGAGCAATTCAAAAAGATGGAGCGCTTCAACCCCGACCTATCCTGGCATCCCGTTAACGAGCAGTGAGAACGAGGCTGGCAATCTCTGGTGGATTATGTTGAGAGAAACGGATTCTACGGTGGAACCAGCAGGTATCGAAGACGCAAATGCGCTCCATCACAGCAGTCCGGACGCCTACACAGGCGCTGCACACCCCACTCGCGATTCGCCAGGACGCGGGGGGATTGGTTCAGAATCCTTCGACCGTGACATTCAACCCTCCCAACAGCGTTATGACGCCGAAGAATTCTAATTCCGCATTGTTGGAGGATCAAATGAACAACTACGCGACGATGCCTTTACTGCTTGGCACTTTTTTGATGTCGGCGTCAGTTCCCGGATACTCGCAGGCGCAATCAGACAACGCTCCGCGCGGTGCCATGGTCCACGTCGTCATCACGGACATGGCCATACAGGATAATAACGAACTGCCTCAGCTCATGAAGGGCGATGTCAAGGTTAAGCAAGGCAAAACCATGTACACCGTTACACAACTCATCCCCGCACGGGACCAGGCAGCCGGGCTTCAATTGATGATCCTGATCGACGACACACTGAATATTCAGGCCGTCGGAAACAATCTGACTGATCTTAAAGGATTTGTTAAGGCCCAGCCGCCAACTGCGGCCATTGGTATCGGCTACATGGCCAATGCCGGGGTCAATGTTGTTCAGCAATTCACCACGGACCACGAAGCCGCAGTCAAAGCGATCCGTCTTCCGCGAGGCGGCCTCTCAGCCATGGATAGTCCTTACCTGTCCCTGATAAGCCTCGTAAAGGGCTGGCCCAAACAGAATATCCGTCGCGAAGTGCTCATGATCACTGATGGTATCGACCGGCTCCACGGCGAAACACCCATGGCCTCGCAACTTGGTCCAGGATTTGGAGCAAGAGGAACAGCCGGACCAACCGTCTATCACAGCATGCCCACCATCAGCGTTGACGCCGATTCTGCGAGCGAAACCAGTCAACGCTACAACGTTATTGTCAGCAGCATCTACTCGCCAGGAGTTGGTAGGGCGGCAAGAAGCTCATGGGATCTCGACCTCGGCCTCGGTGGTCTTTCCAAGATCGCGGACGAAACCGGCGGCGAATGCTACTCCCTCGGAACCTCGAACGCGGTCAGCTTCAAACCCTACCTAGATCGTTTCCAGAAAAACCTCAACAATCAGTACTATCTGGTCTTTTTGGGGGAGCCAAAGAAAAAAGGTACTCTACAGCGCATCAAGATCTGGACAGAAAAATCCAACTCCGAAATTGCGGCGCCTGACAACGTCTGGGTTCCTGGCCTTCAGGACAACGACAAAAACAAATAGAGCCTGGCGGCGCCGTACGCTGCGTCCTGTGACGTGCCCCTAAAAACATTTGCTTCGATCGGTCATTCTTGCTCGACGCTGATGTGCGCCCCGCTCTCGGAAGTTATCTGAGACGGTGTCTTGTGAGCCGCCTCCCACGCTCTCACTTTCGGTCGGGCCTCATCGAAAAGACGCGCGAAGTTTCCTTTGCGCACCTTCTCGCTGGCCTCTGGGGTAAGCAGTTTCCACAAGGGTTCATACTGGTAGAAGACCTTCAAATAGCTCTGCTGGCTAGTAGGTGCGACTTCGTCAGTACCGAACAGAAAGCGATCCGGGAAACGATTGATCAAATCCGCAGTGATCTTTGTCGTTTCAGGACTCGAAACAACATACTTGGCTACCTCGTCCCACGAGATGTCGAAATAGACATTCTTGAACGCAGGATCGCCGAGGATGATCGCAAGATTGGCTGCGTGATCTTTTATTGGTCGAACGATACGTCCTACGCCCGTGTGCGCCCAGATGATTGTCGTGTTAGGGTGCCGCTTCAAAAGAGCTTTCATCTGTTCCAGGTATGCCGGCGGCGCGCCTTGCTTCGGGAACGGAACATCCATGTCGTTGTGGAGGATAACGACCAGCCCAACCTCCGCAGCGAAGTCGAGAACCCTATCCAGCGCACGATTCTGAAGATCCGCTGTCTCTCCTGCAATCTTGGCGGAGACAAACTCCTTATGAATCGAGAACTCCCCGATGCCTGAGAACACGCCCGGAAATGTCTGAAGCACCCGCCGTATGTGATCCGCGGCGTACATATCGGTCGGGTTGAAGCCCGTGATCATCGGTTCAAAACGTGCCTGCTCTTCCTTGGAGAGCGATCGGTAAGCCATGGCGATGTACGCATCTGTGAAAGAGTAATAGTAGAGCGGGGAATCAGTCTGTAAGTAATACGTAGGAGCGGAGTCACCCGAATTCTCATAGGACCATTGCTGCTGTAACGGAATCCCGAACAGCGCAACCCGACCCACCTTGTTGCCCATGATCTTCACAAAGTCGTGGATATCCGTGCCTTCCTGAATATAGTTCGTGAGATGGAAATGAGAGTCATTCGCGACAGGGTCTTCCATCGCCGCCGCAGATTGCCCTATCGCCAACCCGCATGAACTCCACAACAAAGCCGCGACGAGTAACGCCACGCATCTCTTCGACCGAAGCAACAACCTCGAAACACTTCTCATGGCCCCCTCATTTCATATCAGTTGCTCGTTCCTCTTAGAAAGCCAGCTCCACCGTCGTATCGAACACCCAGCCTTTACCGCCCAGCGGAAACGGTACTGACGTATAACCCACAGGCGAGCGGAACAAATACAGCGCCTCAGTATTCCAGCGCAAAACACGGTTCTTATACGGGAACCAGTTCGTCCCAATACGCGCATCATACGGATTGCCATACTGACCGAAGATGTGCGACCCGCCCGAATACAACTGCAGCCTCTTTTGGATCGGCATCATCGAAAGCTGGAACTGATAGCCCGTGTCGTGGCGCGTAGGAAGTCCCGCCGTTCCTGCGCCCGTGAAATCGTTAAGCCACCGCCAGTAACCTTCACCCTCGAACGCCCACCCGTGATATTTGAAACCACCATCGACAGAAGCCATCTGGTAACGCAGTGTATTCACTGTGATCCCCGGCCCAAAGAGGTTCGGCGTAAAGATCACGCTGCCATCAGAAAGCCGAATCTGCGTATTCTCGAAAGAGTCCTGTCCCGGTTGCTCCTGCGCGCTCTCCGTGCTCGTCGTATAGTGGCCTGCAAACCGTGTCGCCAGCTTCTGATGATTTTCAAAATCGCCAAAGCCCGCTCCGAACTCACCCGTAGTCGGATCCCACTCCAGCATTGAGGAGATGGTATTAAACGCGTTGTCGAGTTGTGCAGCGCTTACGCCAAGCGTGCTCAGGTTGTTGCCTATCATCGCAAAATAGCGAAGCTTGTCCGTTAGATCGCCGCGCGCCCAGATCCCCGAAGTATACGAAGGCCGGAAGAACTCGTCTGTGATCAGCCGCGTATCCACCCCTAGCCAGAAAGGAAATTGTCCCTCAGTGCTACGCACGCCCGGCAGCGCAGTGATTCCTCCCGCCAGGGTGAAATATTTGTTGAATCGATAGCTCAAATTGCCGGCCAGAACGACCTGCGCCGCCTGCCCCTGATGTCGCATTCGAAGACCAGGCATAGAGAAAGTACCGCAACTTCGGATTCAGCACCCAGCCCAGAAACTTTATCTGCACCTTGTTGATCTGTACATCCTGGCGCTGCTGCAACGTGCTCGTCACTCCGAAATAGTTCGTATAAGTTGGCGCCAGATTTTTCTGGTTCAGGTAACGAACGTAGCTGTAGATGCTGACACTCATATCCCCCAGCTCGGTGTTAGCCACTTTGTAACCAAAGTTAGGAGTGTAAGTTCCCCACGTCTTGGGCGCATCTTGCCCGCCAGAGTTCTCAGACGGATTCTTGATCGTCGAGCCGGCACTGGCCGCGCCGTTCACTCCCGTACGAAGCGCAGGAACCGCAAGGCCCGCTGGAGCATCTACTCGTGGCAGAGAAACAATCGATGCTTCCAGCAACCTCGCCTGCGCACTCCTCTGATAGTCTGCTTCAGCGGCGGGCTGCACCTCGCCCCCATCAGGTCCATCCCGTTGATCCATGGCCTCCAGGCGCGCTACACGTTTCTGAAGGCCCTTGATGAGTCGCAACATCTCCTCTTCGCGTGGAGTGAGGGGAGGTCCGCTGGTAAGAGGAACTAGCGCATCGTCGCTTGCGTTATGTCGCGACTCATTCTCTGAGGTTGTTATTTCCTGTCCATGGCTCTGAACGGCTGGAAGCATGCTCACTACAAGGCCAAATCCGAAACAAAGTCCGCGGCACTTCCGCAAGCTTCTTAGAATTGAGTTTGCAGAACCCATACTTCCCGACCTCGTGGAACTTGCAAATTTTCTATCGCCGCGAAGGCACCATTCGCACCTACTTCAGGCCCACAGAAGCCGGAGAGTAGATGTTGTAGTTAAGTTTGTCGGCGACGTATCGGATGACCTCCTGCGCCTTCACGCTGTTTCCCGCTTCGTCCAGCGGCGGTGCGAACACCGCAATTGCGCCCTTGCCTGGCACTATCGCGACAATTCCGCCCCCAACGCCGCTCTTCGCCGGCAAACCCACATTCCATGCCCAGGTGCCCGACCCGTCATACAGCCCCGCCTCCATCATCGTGCTCAGAATGTGCGGGATGTCTTCCGCCTTGATCACCCGCTCGCCGGTCGCCGGATTAACTCCGTTGTTCGCCAGCGTCGCTCCCATCCTAGCCAACTGGGTCGCATTCACGCCTACTGAGCACTGCTTCGTGTACACATCCACCGACTCAAACGGATCCGCGTAAATTCGGTCATACTTGGCCAGCAAATACGACAGCGCCTTGTTTCCGGTATTCGTTGCCGCTTCGGACTTGTACACCTCGTCAATAAGAACCAGCTTCTCTCCCGCCGCCTTGCTGTAGAAACTGAGAATCTTGTTCCACTTCTCGTCCGCCGTATTGCCGGAGATCAGACTCACCGTCGCAATTGCACCAGCGTTGACAAACGGGTTTCCACTATGCGTCGGCATATCGACAACAGCATTTGGAGAATTGAATGGACGCCCAGTAGGCTCAGATCCGATCTTTTGGAGCACCTTCTCCGGGCCCTGCTCTTCCATCGCCAGTGCCATCGAATAAACCTTCGAGATCGACTGGATAGAGAACGAATAGGTCACATCCCCCATCGTCATAATCTGGTTGTCCGTAGTGACGATGGCAATTCCAAACAGCTTGGAATCGACCTTTGCGAGATACGGAATGTAATCAGCATTCTTACCGTTGGTGTCGTCCTTAAATTTCTCGTATGCTTCTTTGACGACTGCCTCAACCTGCGCCCTTCGTGGAGCAACCGGGCTAACGTTGGTGCTGCTTTGAGCTGCGACAGGAGTCGGGCAAACGAACTCAGGAACAAGCGCAGCTGCCATCAACAACAGAATCGAGATTCTGCGTGCGTTCATAGTAGATCTCCTCCATCTCACATAGCCCGCATCTTGCGGACCGAAAACCGAGCCGTGGGCAGCTACGCCCTCAGAAAGCAAACGTCTTGCCGTAGTTGTACTTAAAGGAAAACTGCACTCGATAGTCGTTGTAGTTATAGCCATTGCGGAAATTCACTCGCCGACCATACTGAAATTCGCCGCCTGCCATCACGTTTTTGATTGGGTAGTACAGCAGGTTCGTAAGCGCGTAATATCCCTGGTGAAAATCGCTTGCCGACTCAGCATCGGAGTTCCAGATGTTCTCCATCGATCCTCCAAACGCGGTGCTGAACTTCGGACTCCAGTTATGATCAACAAACGCAACCGCGCCGAGAAGCGGAAGAGGAACGCCTTTGATAGGGGTCACCGGATTCGAAAAGTTATTTTGGACGCCTACGTCGATCGGTGCGTCGTTCATGTAGTTCTGAATGCCGTGGCCATAGACCACCTCGAACCTCCCGGTCGTGTTCTCTCCGAACTTGAGATTCGAGCTCGTACTAATGCCCCACCCAAACGCTGAACCGCTGAGATTAAGCTTCGGCGTCGCATTGTTGTCCACCCATGCAATTCTCCGGAACATGCTCGCAATCTGAAGATATCCCCACTTTCGATCGAAGTGGCCCTGCATCGAAAGATCGGGAAGAATGAACTGGGGCGTGATGTTCGATAGCTCGATGCGACCGCTGTAAACTCCCCCATCCGAGCTGGCTCCGGGACGCTCGGCAGCAATCATGAACGTGTTCCTGTCCGTTTTGATAGGCGTCCACCGAAATTGCACATTTCTAAAGAACACCATCCCGTTAGGGCCCCAGTATTCGATCGAGTTCGGGAAGACACCGATATCCATGAACGGGCTCCATGTCTGCCCCGCTCCGAAGTGGCCCAATTCGCCCCACGCATGTCGCAGCCGGAACGTTGTCTGCCCTTGCATCAACACCAGTCCCAAAAAGTTCAAACTCAAAGATCGTCTTCAGATCGCCCAGTGATGTCGGCGTCGAGGTCTTCACGCCAAACCTGGTCTGCCGAACACCCCAGAAAGTCTGCCCGTTTGGCCCGAACTCGTTCGCGAACGCCGGCAACTTCGTCGGCCGCACCACGTCAAACCAGTTCGGATCTATCGTCCCGAAGTTATAACCCGAATCCGTCATGGCAAACCCATAGATGTCCATCGTGCTCTCGGACCCCGGCTTCTTCTGGTCGGCCTGCTTGCCAAGCGGGGGAGTACCCGGCGCACCATAAGCATGGGTCGTGGGATAAGCGTCGAATGAGGTGACCGCACTCGCAAGAGAATTGCTCGGACCACCCTCGCTTGCGTGATTGGAAGCCGGCTGACCCTCAAGCTCATCCAGCTTTCCCTTCACCTCACCCATCATCTGCTCCAGTTGCTGGAGCTTCGCTCTAAGCTGTTGGATATCCTGAGCCTGCTGATCTGGGGATTGAGGGGACTCTTGCGATTGAGCAGTGAGAGGCGCATTCCAAACGACCGAAAGAGCAAGTATCGCGAGGAAAGCAAGGGCTTTTCGAGTGACTCGAAGATCGCGTCTCATAAGACTCCAGCCTCCGTTGAAACCGTCTCGCAGAGATGTCACTACCAACTGCTAGAGGTTGAGAGTTTTGTATGCCGCGGGACCCACTCACAACAACTAGGGGATTCCCTAACTAGGGAAATCCCTAGTGGATAAAAACGACGGACCCCTCTAGGAAAGTCCCTAGGTGCATTGCGAGCGATATTGGCGTAGCGTCAACTTTTGGCCTATCCGTTTGGAATGCAACTTTAGGACCTATAGCGATGAAACCTAGAATCCTATTGGCCGATGATCATCCTCCGCTTCTCGAAGCCGCGTCGACCCTATTGAAAGCGCATTTCGACTTGGTTGGAGTTGTGACTGACGGCGCAATGCTGGTGTCTGAGGCACTCCGGCTTCGGCCAGACGTGATCGTGACCGACATTACTATGCCTGTTGTGACTGGGATTGATGCTGTTGTTCAATTGCACAAATCGTGGTCTTCCGCGAAGGTAGTCTTCTTGACGATTCACTCGGAGGAGGAGTTCCTGAAGGCGTGTATGGCCGAAGGCGCATCGGGATACGTCCTCAAGTCACGTATGAAAACGCATCTGGTCCCTGCCATCGAAGCCGCACTTGAAGGACAGACCTACATCTCTCCGTTTGTGCCCACATAAAATAATTATGTTTTGCTGACAATTCCCACTCCCACTAGAAGGCAAACTTCAGCGCGACTTGAATCACACGGGAACTCACTGACGTGCTTCGAATGACGCCAAAAGTCGGAGAAGCGAAATCATTGTGGACGCCGCGGACACTTCGGAAAAGACCGTGTTACTTTCCTGGTTGGTAAGACGAAGAGCTGCCTCCGGAATTACCGCACCGACGGATCCAGAACCTCACCGGTCAATGCTCCTGTCGCGGTTGTTTGGCTCAGAAGAGGTGGGTGCACCAATACCCAAACACTGACCGCTAACAACAAAAGTCGCAATACACCGGGTGGTTCATAGCGGCGTCCTAGGAAACAACTCAACGGGCCGGGCGTTATCTGCCTTTCATTCCATCATTGTAAGGTTCATTCCCCCATACTTCTAGAATGGTTAACTAGAATGGTTAAGGGTGGGCAACCTTTAGACCTGCAAACTCGTATGGCATTATAGTGTTTCTGCGTCAACTCGAATCGCGGGCTCGCAATTCATTTTTTGGTCCGACCGCTTGTTTTGTAAATTCGTTCGAAGAAACTGCTTCACTTTTTGAAAGCCTTTGGAGGTTTCGGTGAAAGCGGCCCACAGAGCCATCCGCGAGCATAGTTCCGGTCAGTCTCAGTCCGGAACCATATGGAGCCGCTTGCTCCAATTTACGGTGGTAATCGTTTTTCTTGCGCAAACGATCGCCGCTTACCCACAAAAACCTGTACGCCGAGTCCTTATTTTCAACGACTTTAGTTCTATCTCATCACCCGGCATCGCGCTGCTCGATAGCGCCATTGCCTCTGGCCTGGAATCTTCTCGGTATCAAATCGAGTTGTATAACGAAAACATCGAATCAACGCTGTTTTCAGACGATGCTGTTCAACGGCGCATCCGTGATTGGTACCGTGAAAAATATTCAGATCGCAAACCGGATGTAATCATCACTGTCGGGCCTGCATCTCTCAGATACATGATCGAATCGCACAGAAGTTTATCCCCAGGCACGCCAATTGTCTTTTGCGGAACTACCGAGGAAACGCTGCAGCATGTGATGCTTGAGCCTGAATTCACGGGGGTATTTGGAGTAGCTCAACCTGAGAACACACTTCAGGCAGCGTTGAAATTGCAACCACACACTAGACATGTGTTCGTGACCGGTGGAGTGGGCGGCTTTGACCGGAACTGGGAAGCCATCGCCAAAGAATCCTTTCGTAGATACGAATCAAAGCTTGAGTTTACCTATCTTACAAAACTCGATATGCCATCACTGCTCGAACGCTTAAGACACCTGCCCGGTGACAGCATCGTGTATCACACTGCAATCACACAGGATGCCGCAGGATCTCGTTTTATTGACTCTGCTCAATCAGTCCCACTAATAGTGGGCGCATCGAACGCACCAATTTACGTCATGGACGATGTGGACCTCGGCCGGGGAACCGTAGGAGGGTATCTGATTAGCTGGGAAGCAGACGCTCGCGTTGCCGCCAGAATAGCGGTTAAAGTTCTCGACGGCGAGGAGCCACACAATATCCCAATCGTAAGGAACAACAACGTCTACATGTTCGATTGGCGCGCAATGCGCCGCTGGGGCCTCAAGGAAGAGGACCTCCCTCCAGGCAGCACAATTCTCTTCCGAGGGTTATCGGTATGGGAGCGCACAAAATGGTATTGGATTGGTGCACTCTTTATCATTCTCAGCCTCTCCGCTCTTGCAATCTATTTACATATCGGCCAGAAACAACTAAGAACCGCAAGAGATGCGCAGGTGCAACTTAGTGGCTTATTGATCAACGCCCAGGAGAAGGAGCGAAGCCGCCTGGCTGCCGAGCTCCATGACGACTTCAGTCAACGCCTGGCGCTCCTGGCACTCGGCCTGGAAAACGCTGAAGAGGCATTACCAGATTTTCCAAGAAGTGCCAAACAACAACTCCACGAACTTCTCAATTCAGCCAGCGAGCTTGGAGCGGACATTCACACTGTTTCCCATAGACTGCACTCCGCCACGCTTGAAAATTTGGGACTTGTCTCTGGAATTGGCGCCTTATGCAAAGAATTCGACGACCGGCATGGGATCGAGATTGATTTTTCGTCCGAAGGCATTCCAAAGGGTGTTCCTTCAGATGTTGCTCTCTGTTTGTTCCGTATCGTTCAGGAAGCGCTTCAGAATCTGAAAAAACACAGCGGTGTTGTAAAGGCTGAAGTGAGGTTGCGCAGAACAGGAAACAGAATACTCGTCTCCATTCGCGACGAAGGCAAGGGATTCGATGCGAGGGTAAACGGTGAGCCAGGTCTGGGTATAAGAAGCATGAGGGAACGTGCACGTCTGGCGGGCGGGCACCTCAAGATTTATTCCCAGCCAGGAAAGGGAACAAGAATTGAAGCAACCGTGCCCCTCCAATTGGAGGCTGATCCATCTCATTAGCCAGACTAACCTATTGTTTTCTTTCAAGTTACCCTCTGGTACTTCTGCCAGTTGTCAATACTCCAATCGCTAGTCCACAATTATTTTCACTGGACAAGACTCCATAAGTTGCGCTGCACCAAGCGGGCTCTCGGCAACACTTTGCTTGTTTGGTGACGGAAATCGTAACAACCGTCATCCAACAATCTCTTTCAGGTCAAACTTGAGGCGAAGAGAAAGGCCGCACATTTATGGACACGGTTCGTACATACCATCCCCGCCCGCGTCTTTTAATTGCGGACGATCATGCGATCTTTTCCGATGCGTTGCGGTCCTATTTGGAAAAGTACTTCGACGTAGTCGGACAAGTCCCGGACGGTCGCGCCCTGCTGAATGAAGCTGCAAAACTTAAGCCAGACCTCGTCATCGTCGATGTGGGAATGCCTGTGCTCAATGGGCTTGACGCAGCTCGGAGGATCAAGGAGAACAATCCAAAGGTAAAGTTCATTTTCTTGACCATGCAGGACGACCCACACCTTGCAGCTGCGGCTCTTGAACTAGGGCCCGTCGCGTTTGTCCTCAAGCACTCGGCTGGGTCAGAGTTGCTCAAAGCGATCGACGAAGTAATGAACGGCCACTCCTATATGGCACCGCGGATGAGGTCTAGAGATTGGGCAGAAGCAAAGGCAAGAGCAAGGCAGTTCTCAAAAGACCTTACACCTAGACAAAGGGACATCGTCCAGTTGTTCGGCGAGGGTAGGATCATGAAAGAGATCGCCGGGCTCCTGAATCTCAGTGAAAAAACCGTGGAGTTTCACAAGCACCACATCATGGTATCGTTCAATCTAAAAAATAACGCCGATCTGGTTTTGTTTGCGCTGAATCACGGCCTCATCGCTCCCTCTCCCGCGCATAGTCGAGCGAATCCCTCGGCATGATCAAGCCAGAACTCCCCGTGCGGTTTCGATAGCCTATTGGCCCGAGACGTTACCCGCGACGCCCTTGTTTTGCAACACACGAACCACAACGCGTCGATTCTCTGCCTGCCCCTCTGCCGTCTTATCATTTCCCACTTGATTACTTTCGCCCATTGCGCCGGGAGCTAACATTCTCGTAAGCGGAGCATGGCCCTGCTGAAGCAGGATCGTAGTGACATTGGCGGCACGGTCATGGCTGAGTTTCTGATTGAGCGAAGCGCTGCCCACCGAGGAAGCGTAGCCTGCGACCTGAATCATGTAGCCCTCGATACTAGCCGCCTTTCGTGCCAACTCTATCAATTGTGGATTGTATTTTGGGTCGACCTTCGTCTTGCCGTTGGCAAAGTACACCGTGACTTCATCAAAGATGTAGTAGTCATCCAACTGGCCGAAGCGCGCTATCGCAGCATCGATCGCAGCTTTATTGGCAGCGATCTTCTGTTGCTGTTCGGTCAACTGTGCCTGCTGCTTTTGCAAAGCTTCGTTCTGCGCTTTCAGCGCTTCGTTCTGCTGTTCCAGTTCAGCCTGTTGTTGTTGATTTTGCACTTTGGTCTCATGGAGCCCAGCCTGGATTGACTCCGCCTGCTCCAGATCGTTGCCCTTAAACGAAACCGAACTCGCCACCAATTTACGGTTTTCGTCGTAGTTTCCCTCCACCTTGACTGCGAGGCCAGGGATTAGGGCCGCCATCGACATTTCCTTCCGTCGAGCCTTAAATACTCCCTGTACCTGCGCAACTCGTGTCGTATCCGTCAGCAGAATAATAAGTTCCGATTGACTCGAAGTCTGAAGTGTCATCGTGTCACCGCTTCGTGCCTTGATAAGTCCTTCCACTTTGACACTTTCGCAAAAGGCCGCACGGTTGGACACCCCGATAACGACCAATACCAGGGCAAAGGCAACTGTTCTTATTGACGGATATCCGCTCATGTTTTCTCTCCCAATGCCGGCTTGGTCGGCGTCGCAATGATTCGCTTCCATCAGCAGGTTAGTTTGTGTCTAACTCCTTTGCGACCATCGTGCTACTGGGAAATCCCCTAGGCACCTGTGACAATTGCGTCCAAGAGCGCCGTGCGATTCAAGTCGGAAAACTGAGCCAGAGGTGACCTTCACCGCAAAAAATAAATTCGCAGTTCCTGATGAACTTACCCGTTTGTCGTTCCAAAGTATGGGATGGTGACTCTCGGTATCACACACTTCTAAGTTTGGTTGGTACAGTATTCTCGGGGCATCTGGAGATTGCCTCCCTGAAGGCAACCGATGAGCACGCCAACTTCATAACTGGGGGAACCTGATGGATGTCGTCGTCGTTGGCGCTGGTCCCGCCGGTTTGTCCGCTGCACTCCGGGCTGCAGAGTTGGGTGCTCGAACCGTTCTTGTAACCCGGGACGAGTTTGGGGGTATGGCGGCCAATGACGGACCCATTCCCGTGCGAACATTGGCCCAGGCAGCCCGACTGCTCCGGGAAACTCGGCAGCTGGAACGGTATGGTATCGCTGTAGGCGAACCGATTCTTGAGTATCCCAGGCTGCTGGCGCGCGTGCGCGAAGTCGTCCATGATGTGTGCGAGCATTCGATCCGGCGAGAACAAATTGAGCGCGCCGAGGTGACCATTTACGAACGAGTCTGGCACCGCACGCTTCGTCGACCCGCATACGATTGAGACCGATACCGGCCTTCGGCTCCCGGCGGACAAGGTGATCCTTTGCGCGGGTGGTACAAGCCGGCGCCTCCCAATTCCTGGATTCGAGTGGACAGCCACGCACAGCGATGCATGGAGCCTGACTACGATTCCTCCGTCGATGCTCGTCATTGGCGCGGGAGCGACGGGCGTGCAGGTCGCTTCCATCTTCCAGGCCTTCGGTTCACAGGTCCAGCTCTTTCAAGCCGCTCCGCGAATCCTGCCCACCGAGGACGAAGACGTGTCCGCCGCTGTCGCGGTAGCGTTCCGGGAGTCGGGCATGGTAGTGCACGAGGACTTCGGAACCATCGAGTCGTTCGAGAAGACGCCGAGTGGTGTGCGAATGGTCTTCTCGAAAGATGGCACGCGAAATAGCGCCGAAGCTACGCTCGCGGTGATGGCAGTTGGCTGGGTGGCCGACACTAAAGGTCTCAACCTGGCCGCGGCAGGCGTCGAGAGCGATCCTCGTGGCTATGTGCGGGTCGATGAATATCTCCGAACCTCTGCGCCGAACATCTTCGCGGCGGGCGACATCACCGGCCGCCTGATGCTTGTGCCTCAGGCGATACATGACGGTTTCGTGGCGGCCACCAACGCCGTGCGAGGCTCGGCAATGACTCTGGGGAACCTGGTAAGTCCGATTGGCAGCTTTACCGATCCGGAATACGCCCAGGTGGGCCTAAGCGAAGCGAAGGCTCGCGAGACTCACGATGTGGTTAGGGCCATGGTGCGCTTCGACGAGACCCCGCGCACGATCATTGATGGCCGGACGATCGGGTTCTGCAAGCTGATAGCCGACCGCGCGACGGGCAAGATTCTCGGCTGCCATGTCGTGGGGGAGCGCGCCGTCGAGATCGTTCAGGTCGTGGCGATCGCCATGGCCGCAGGCCTGCGGGTAGATGAAATTGCCAGGATTCCACTCTCCTTCCCCACCTATACCGGGATCGTGGCGCGAGCAGCATACCGTGCCGCCCATCAAATTTATCCGGAGTTCAGCGGGCCGGATGCAATGAGTCCACCAACGAGCAAATGAGGCAAAGTATTTCGACTGCTTGGACACCGGGCATAAGTCTTTTATTATTTGGTGCCGGGAGGGGGGGTCGAACCCCCACGAGGTTGCCCTCGGCGGATTTTGAGTCCGCCTAAACCACATTTGCACCGTACTGCATAAACTGGCAATTTATCGCATATCTAGCAATATATCAATTAGTTACATGGCACGCCGACACTGCAACACATTGCACTAGCCTGCACTAAAGTAGGAAACCAACATGCACCAGAACATGCACCAAAATCTGCACATGTTCAAGTGCGCCTGTGTTGTTGTTGAGTTATTAACGTCAGTCGACTACGCCTCTGACACGCTTGATCGTGCTCGCCACCTCTTGAATGCCAATACTCGCCGCAGCCTGCTCATACATTTTGAGCTGTGCTTGGTAGGATGTCACTTCGTTTGGTGAATCGACGTCGGTCTTGTAGTCGATGATTCGCCAGCGCCCCTCGGGACCGAAAGAAGATCGATGACACCAGTGAGGATTGCATTGGGACTCTCCGGGAACGCAAAAGGGGTCTCCACTGAGCAATCTGATCCTTTAGTTTCATCCCAGAAATCTGACCTCGACACATAAAGGACCGTTTAGACGGCTGGTTCCAACACTTGCCGCAGCTGAGGCTCTTCAACTGTCAGTCACAATCCCAGACGTTGTAAGTCCTCTGCGGTAGCTTTCTTCTGGCTCATGGCATGTTCAAGAAGCCCCATGAATCAGTGTGCCCGAGCCTGGCCCGCGTCCGCTCGATGAGATGGCGAATCGGCTGCTAACACCTTTGATGGGTCGTCAACAGAGAGCTTCATGGAACTGGCCATGCGAGCAATGTGCCGCGCCTGCGCCGTGACCGATGTTGCCCGCCATGACCGGATCGACGGCTGCCAAATGCGCAGCTGCCTGGCGGCCCGCGGCGGCCGTGACCAGCGCATTGCTTCAGTCCAACGGCGACACGGGAGGCATGTTTGCCGCCGCTGACATAGGCAGTTCCGATGCCTGCGTCAGGAAATTATTGAGAATGCCCCAGGCGGGATTCTTTCCGGTTCTCGGTAGACCTACTAATGACAAGGACCTCGCGGACACGAGTCGCGGCGACGTACACCAGCCGATCTTCCTCGGCTTGCAGGTGACGCAGTTCCGCGGCCTCGTCGGCGGGCCAATCCTCGGGCTCACCGAGCAGCTTTTTCTTGAAGGAACCCTTCACTCTTCCGGACAATCTTCAACCAACCATGCGTCTTCAGCTCGGTTCGCTCAATTTGCACATCCACTCGAGCCGTCCCTGGGTTGCGGTGTCAAAAAAAAGTGAGCCTGCTCTTGGTTGGGCAGGCTCACTTCACCGCTGTTCGACCCAGGTTAGTTCCGGGTGGTCCCAGTCGGTTCATCAAGGATGATGCGTTCCGAGGCGATGGGCCTGCGGTCTAGTGGATCGGTGGAGTACCCGGCAGGATTGGGACGGTTTCGACGGGTTCACGAACCACGGTTTCGTGCTCCACGGCTTTGTTGCTGGATCCAGCTTCTCCGGTTGAGGAGATGTCGCTTGCGCCGGTCTCTTTGAGTGAGGTTTTGGCGATGTCGACCTGATCGGAGGTATCGCAATGAACTGAGAGCAGGGTTCCGCCGTTTTTGACCGCTCCCTCGTAGCGCTTGGCCTCGTACTCGGGAATACCCATGCCTACCAGAGCTCCGAGCAGACCACCGATGGCGCCGCCGACTCCGAGTCCTGCGAGCGCGGCCATGATGGGACCAGCGGCGATGAGCGGACCAACACCGGGGATGGCGAGAGCGCCAATGCCGGCGAGCAGACCAAGGGTTCCACCAACGACGCCTCCGGTGGTCGCGCCTGCTGTGGTTCCCTCAGGAGCCTTGGTGCTCTTCTGGTGGGCGAATGCGCGGGTGGTCTCATCGTCAGGCAGAAGAACAGAGATGGTCGAGTTGGAGAACCCCTAGAAAGCAGATGATCTACCGCCGCTTCGGCGGTCCTGGGGTTTCATAAATTCCGAAGACTGCTGTATTTTTGCTGGACATAAAGTCTCCTTGGACATGACAAAATAATTGGGTTGAATTTCGGGGGCGAGCCGTAGCTATTGCTTCACTGTCAGTTGATTGGTAATGCTGTCTGGGGAGATTACCGGGCTCACATCCGTAACGATCTGTTGTTTCTCTTCCTCGGACTTGACCGGCCCTTTGAGCGGACCTGCCCGTTGCCGGTGATGATCTTTATGTTGTGAGCATAGGTTGACAGATTCTTGTCATCCATGATTGCCTTGCGGACTTTGGCAGTAGTAGCTCTATCCGCGGCTGCATTTGGCTGGCTATCAGCGGTCACAGCGTGATCTTTGTTTTGCTTAGTATTGTCGGGGGCGGCTTGCGCAACGCTAAAGCAAGGAGCGAGTGAGCAGACTACGGCGAAAGCGGCCGCGGCCACTATTGTTCTTGTTGTAATTTTCATCGGGGTGAGGCCTTTCGGCAGGATGCTTAGGGTCAACGAATCGTGCGCGCCCTCAGTGCATGGTTGGTGTGACGGGAAAGAGAGATGGCGAGTTGTCCATGTTGCCGGTCACCAAGCGGGTATTACAAATTCCTGACACTGCATCACCCGGTAGCCATCAGACGTGGTAACGAACCGACCTACTACTTCGGAGAGGGCTTGCTACCTTCCGGATTCCCGTTTCGGTAAGCCAAGGCATAGGCAGCATCCTGACTAGTGGTTGTTTTCTTACCGCTCTGAGCTTTTGAGCCGTTCTTGGTTGTCTTAGGTTTCGCGTTCGCAGTCCGCTTATCCTGCTTCGCCTGGTCCTTGGATGTCGTAATTGCGGCAGTTTGAGGGGTTGATTGAGCTACGCCAGATTGCGCCAGCGAAATCGAGAAAAGAGCAAGTGCCATAACCGAGATCCGCTTCATGAGGGTCACCTAAGAGCCAATTGGTTCGATGCCTCCTTCCCGGCTGGGGTGGGCAGTTGGTGGCGTTTATTCTGCTTGATTCCATATCTTGCGTTCGATCATTCCTGTCCCATCGGTTTGTTTCCGCAATACAAAACGTATCTTCCCCGGCTCGCGACAGCGTCGCAATAGCTAAAACAAATATTTGGCTTGCGCGAACGAATCTGATCACTCCCGTTCAGTGGGCACAACGACGCGGGCGTTTCGTGCATCTGCTAAGGAATGAAGACTTCCCGTTCCGCCTCATGGCTCGCATCCTTCGCCCTCGGGTTCACCCTGTTCGTGACCATTGGTTCCATCGCCCAAACGGCGGGGCAGGATATGCACAAAGCCGGTGCGGATACGAAAGACGCTGCCAAAGACACAGGGCACGCGGTCAAGAGCGGCACCCACAAGGCGTATGACAAGACCAAAGAGGGCAGCACAGTCGCAGCCGACAAGACGAAAGAAACGTCTGTGAAGGGCTACGACCGCAGCAAAGAGGGTGTTCAAAAGGTGGTAAACCCCGACGCTGCGCAGAAGAGCAAAGCAACAGACCGGTCGCGGGAGACTAACATGGGTGCGAAGGATACAGTGAAGCAAGACAAGCAGAAGATCGACGATTCAAAGCCACGGTATCTCTAACCTTTGTGGCACGACTCTGCGAAATGTTCCGAGCCCATCTTTCGCTAACCAGAGAGAACCAAAGGCAGACTGGCCCCGGGAGTGATCATCGACATAAAGACTGAGGGGTCTGAGAATGGCTGAGAAGACATTAGTGGATAAGGTAGGGCAGACGGTTGGGATAGGTATGGCGATGGCGTCAGATGTGGCAGGCGCCATCAAAACGGCAATTGACGCAGCCGTGACCACGGTTACACAGGTTCTGAAGACGGCACCTGCCAAAAAGGCATCTGGTAAGAAAGCCGCGAAGAAAGCTGTGACAAAGAAGGCTGCCAAAAAGTCACCAGCGAAGAAGGTTGCTAAAAAAGCCGCAGCCAAAAAGACTCAGGTAAAGAAAGGTGCGAAGAAAACCGTAAATACATCAGCTCGTCTGAAGCTGAAAAAAGGCCCCCGAGGCGCGGGGGCCAATACGTAAAGTCGCCTATCCGCGATCTGGAGCTTTTTGGATGATGTTCAAGCGGCTTACGCGCGCTTGAATGATTCCGCATCTCATCTCCGAGGAGACCCCCAGGAGGTTCGTTATGGAAATCACCCAGGAAAAACAGCCAACAGTCATCAACCGAAAAACACCACCGGAATCAGATCCAACCAAAATTGATCGCAACGCGGCTGCTGGAACCCCGGCTTCATTGGGGGCAGAAAGCGTCCGTGATGGCCGTCCGTCAACTGATGATAGTGTGGTGGAGGCTATGGACGAAGAGGCTCCGCCACTTGCGGGCAATTAGTAGTGTCCGCACTGCGATGAAGTAGATTTGATTCATTTGGAGATATCCTGCATGCCTGAAGCTGTATCTGCCCCTGCCTTGCACCAGAAAGTAGTGTTCGTTGTTGATGACGAGCAGGTGATTGCGGACACTTTGGCAATCATTTTGAATAACTCTGGTTTCGCTGCGCATGGGTTCCTCAGTGGGCAAGAAGCTGTGGACGCCTCCGATAGCCTCCAACCCGACTTGCTCCTCACTGACGTAGTCATGCCCGGTATGACCGGCATTGAAGCGGCGATTATTATCCGCACCCGATACCCAAAATGTAAAATTCTTCTCTTCTCGGGGCAGGCAACCACGATGGATCTGCTAATCCTCGCGCGTTCCCAAGGTCACGAATTCGAGATTTTGGCCAAGCCTGTCCACCCTGCTGACTTGCTGGCAAAAATCCGCAGCCTACCCTAGAGTCCGCTCAATCGGACTCTCCCAACGGAGAGAACAAAGATACCCGCCTGGCGCGAATTATCGTCATGATCGAACGAGCTTGGGGAAGTATTCTGCATCTCACCCTAAGAGACCGGTCGTGATTGCTTTAGCTTTGACCGTACCTGCCTTCAGCTTTCGTCAAACGGTCTACATCCAACAGAACGATTGAAAGCAGGATTCAAATGGCACTGATTAACGTATTGGTCGATGAACTTCGGGACATGTATAGCGCGGAGAATCAGCTCGTGAAAGCCCTTCCAAAGCTGGCCAAAGGGGCCAAGAATGCGCACCTAAAGGGCCTCTTTACAGACCATCTTGAAGAGACGAAGGAACAAGTTCTCCGCCTCAAACAGGTTTTCGAGATTCTGGAAGAGAAGCCTACAGGTGAGCACTGTAACGGTATGGAAGGCGTCATCGAAGAGGGTGCGGATGCTCTTGAGAAGGACGAAGAAGGCGCGTCATTCGATTCAGGGATTGTGGGGGCAGCGCTCAGAACGGAACACTATGAGATCGCAGGCTACACTGCCGCAATCGCGATGGCCGACACGCTTGGCTTGAAAGATGTGTCCGGCCTTCTTAGCAAGAACTTGGAGGAGGAGAAGTCGGCGGCAGAGAAGATTCTCGCAGCAGCTAAGCCAATCCTTCAGGAATCCGCGAACCAGCCGGAAGAAAAAGACAGGAAGCCTAAATCGGAGAAAGAAAAATATTCGGCCCAGAAGAGCCGGGAAGATGAGAAGAAAGCGGCTCCTCATCTCGTATCGCATGGTTCTGCCAAATAGAACAGCTAAGGGTAAGAGACGGTCATAAGGCCGTCTCTTATCGTCTACTGCTTGTGGCTACAACAGCTGGCCCTTTTGGCCCCGGGCCTGGCGCTCGGTCCATTCGGACTTGATCTTCTCGTACTTAACCTGTAGCTCATCCAGTTCCAGATCGCTGAGATTTTCGATGTCGATCATTTGATCGCGCGCTTTATCGATAGCACGGATAATCTCATTGAGCTTCAGATTGATATGCTCGCGCAATCGCGGTTTTGCGATAGATGCTGGTATCAGAAATACCATCAGAAAAGTCACAATCGTGTGTCTCCAGTATTGATGACTACAATTGCCAAGTGTCGGAGAAAATGAAGAGATTGACGCCCGACAGCCGCCCAAATAACCGAATCACCAAGCCTGCGCCTGCAAATCCCAGACCTTGGATGTCTCCCAACGCGGCGGCCGGAATCGCTGAGGCTGCTGAACTGTACTGAATAATCATTAGGAAATCGGTGGAGTTGTACTTCAAGGGCGGATTTATTCACAGGATTGAAGCTTTAAGCGGTAGCACAGGTATCTATGTACGATGCTTAGTCGGATAGATAATCATTATGGTCGAGACCGCCACATTGACCGCGCGAAGCGACGGTATTGTGTCTACGCTCCGGTGAACGACTGACTGATTGACTCGGAGGATAGCTTTATTGGAAGCCACCATTACCCCCACAAATCGGAAAGCTATACTCGACCAGCGCAGACGCGCAAAGATGGCGACATCTGCCCATGCCTACGTTCGTGGAAATACAATTCAGTTCTACGAATGGCTACGCAGCAGATCCGTTCAGGCATCGATTCCAGTGGGACCCGATATTTGGATATGCGGTGACTGCCATACCGGGAACCTCGGGCCAGTTGCCGACGTCGAAGGCAACATCGACATCCAGATACGCGACCTCGATCAGACTGTGATCGGCAATCCTGCGCATGACTTACTTCGGCTCGGACTTTCACTGGCAATGGCTGCGCGGAGCTCAGATCTTCCTGGAGTGACGACTGCGCTGATGCTCGAAGAGATGATCGAAGGTTATCTGTCGGGCCTCACAGGTCACTCCCCGAGAGTCGATCCGAAAGATATTGAGCCTATTCGGAGAGTGATGAGAGAGGCAAAAAACCGCCAATGGAGGCACCTTGCGGAGGAACGAATCGAAGATGTAAAGCCAACCATCCCCTGGGGCCAAAGTTCTGGAAGCTTGCATCGAAGGAGAGTAAGGAACTTCAGAGACTCTTCGACGAGCACGGCCTTCATCAGCTGATGCAAACGATTACCGGGCATGAAGAACCCAAGAATGTCAGGCTGCTCGATGCGGCCTACTGGATGAAAGGCTGTAGCTCGTTGGGACGCCTTCGCTATGCGGCTCTGGTTGGTGTTGGAGCAAAAAAGCGGCACGAGTATCGATTGCTGGATATAAAGGAAGCCGTTGTTGCGGCAGCGCCATGTTCGAAGTCTGCCAAAATGCCACCAAATAACGCCGAGCGTGTCGTGACGGGTGCTCGCCATCTCTCGCCTTTTCTCGGTGAACGGATGATTGCCGCCAAGATCAGTGGCCGGCAAGTTGTCATCCGCGAACTCCGACCCCAGGACCTGAAATTTGAGTTGCAGGGACTTCAGCGTGCCGAAGCGATCGGGATAGCACGTGTAATGGCAGGCGTTGTCGGACGAGCGCATGGGCGGCAACTCAAGATGGCCGAGCGTCAGGCATGGGCCAAGGAGCTTAAAGGTCGTCACCGAAGAGGTCTCGATGCTCCGCGATGGTTATGGGGTGGGGTGCTGGATCTATCCGCACTACATGAGGCAGCTTATCTGGAGCATTGCAGACGGTATGCCCTCGGATAGACTTGCGCGAATGAAGACGTTTCTTGAAGCGGTTCCTGGCCGGTAAGGAGCGGAGGGTTACGACTTTGACTAACTCTCGAAACCCGTCCATCCTGCGGATCTTCTGGCAAAGCTCCGAGTTTGAGCGCTCGGGATCAAATATTCGTCCGACACAACACCCATCCAGGGTGTAACGACTCAAACGGAATCTGAGGGCCAACCTTTACTTCCCCAATCTCCTCAGATAGGCATGGACTCGCCCGTCGCTCCTCGCGGCTCCTTTGAGGACGAAGGTCAGAAGCTCAAAGCCTGCGAAGAAAATCTTCGCCGATATCATCAGCTCGCCCTGGCAGGCAGACTGGTCGGCGCGACGATGCACGAAGTCAACAATCGCCTGGCGGCCCTTACCAACCTTATCTTCCTGGCGAGAACCCTCTCCGACTGCTCACTCCGGAGTGTCGAATATCTGGACGAGGCGGATAGTCAGTTGCGCAGCCTTGGGGAGATCACCAGCAGAAGTCTTGCCTTCATTCGCCTGGATACAGAAGCGAAAGAGATTGATTTGGTCGATTTGGCTACTTCCGCGCTTCGCCTTCACCACGAGCAGATTTCAAAAAAGAGAATCAACGTGCAGACGCGGTCTTCCGAATCCGCATTGGCCCGCGTAAAAAAAGGTGAAATCTTCCAGGTGGTTACGAATCTCCTGCTCAACTCCATCGAGGCATTGCCTCATTCCGGGAATCTCCATATGCGTGTCGCCATGCGTCGATCCAATGCCATCATCACGATTGCGGACAATGGAGCTGGGATTCCGGAGTCGATGCGGGAGACGCTCTTCGATTCCTTCAAGAGCGACAAATCTGAGGGAACCGGACTCGGGCTCTGGATCGTGAGAGAGATCGTTCACGGCCACGGCGGGACAATTCAATACCGGAGCAGCAGTGTTATAGGCAGGAGCGGAACGATCTTCCGCATTTCGTTGCCCATTCAATCCTTGGCGCGCCCACCCTCGCCAGAGGGGTCATACGTCGTGGATATCGGCAAAAAGACGCGAACCGTCGTACCGTGATCTTCCCCGCTTTGCCTGCTTTCAATCTCAATCCGGCCTCCGTGGCCTTCAACAAACTGCTTTGCGACAAACAAGCCGATGCCTGTGCCCACGGTGCTGCGAGTGGTGAAGAAGGCTTCAAACACCCTTGGCAGATCAGTCTCTGCGATCCCGACGCCGTCATCCTGAATGGTCAAGACGATGCCATCCGGGGACCCTACTGCATCTTCCACGGAGATGGACAAAACGCCGCCTGCTTGCATGGCGTAAATCGAGTTCATGATCAGGTTTGAGACCACCTGCATCATCTCCCCGCGGCGCAGCATGATTTTTCTCGATGAATTGAGCGCCTTCCTAATCTCAATGCCAGTAGCCGTACACCGCGGCTCGTAGATCGTGATTGCATGGAGAACGATCTCTCCGATGGAGGCACTCCTCGCCGCTGCATGTTCGCGGTAATAACCAAGCGTCTGCTTGGCGATATGCGAGACACGCCCGAGTTCCGTCTCGACTGACTGGAAGTAACTGATACCTGCCGGGTCAGCAATCATTGGACGAAGAAGGTACATCAAGTTCATCACGGCTTCGAGAGGGTTGTTGATTTCATGGGCGATCGTCGCCGCCATGCGGCCGGTTGCCGCAATCTTTTCTGCCTGCAACAGGGCTTTTTCAATCCGTTTGCGCGAGGAGACATCGCGCAAAATCTTGGACGCTCCGATAACCTGACCGTGCTTGTCTCTTATCGGAGAAACGGTAAGGGAAACGTCGAGCAATTGACCGCTTTTGGTGCGACGCACGGTCTCGAAGTGCTCGACTGCGGCGTCCGGCACGGATATTTTCCATGATGGTCTTCTCATCGGAGTGAAGATCCTCCGGAATAAGCTTCAGAATCGACTTACCGATCATCTCGTCCGCGGAATAACCGAAGAGACGCGTGGCGGCCGCATTCCAGCTTCTAATGATGCCGTTCAGATCCTTGCTCAAAATCACATCGTCGGAGGATTCGACAATCGCTGCGAGTTGGCTCAGGTGCTTGGAACTGTCTTCCAGCATCTGCTCACTTTCAACCAGGCGATCCTCTGTCCTCTGATGTTCGGTGCCAAGCAACTCATAGTCCTGTTTGAGCCTTAGATGTCGCTCGTTCAAATCGCGCAAGGAGATCAGATCTTCTGAGATGCGACGAGCAAGCTTGTTTTCCGGCAATGCGGCCGGGCGTGCAAGGACACACGCAGCGATGGCTTCATGGGTAGCCAGGAGTTGATTGACGTCGTCTTCCAGAACCAGTTCGGGATGTATCTCGGTCCAGTAGTGGGCTGTGCGGATAAAGGCGAGAAGAAGCTTGGTGTACTCCAGCGTCTTCCCATCAAAGACACACTTGAGGGCACGTAGCGCCCTCGACGCATCGGGGGTTCTCAAGAAGACATGTGCTGCGCACGCAAAGATTGCCCTTTCCTGCGCGCTGTCCGGCTCTGGGGGAAAAGATCCCATACCCAGCCCTTCACATAAAGCGAGGTGCTGATCCAGATCGGACTTGAAAGGAAGATCTCCCCGGAGCAGCGGCAACACTTCTTCGATCGATTGCGGCAGGCACTGTGGGTCGCCCGCGGGACGACCCAGACCTACCAAGAACCCAAGATGTCGGGCGATACAGTATCGGACTTCGCAGAAAAGGGATAAGTAAACAAACAATCTCTCCTTCAGGAGAGAAGGCAACGGGTTGTCCAGGTATGCGAACTGAGCAAATCCCCACAGGTTTTCTGTGATCTCCGGATCGTCGGTGGTGAGTCGAAAGAAGTTCGGGAGAACTCCAAATCGTGCGGCAACTCTGGACTCCAGTTCAGTGTTCATTTTGCTTGTTTACGCGGCCTTTTCCCCGGCAACCAACTCAGCGGCCGATATTCGGATCATCTAAAGTTCGATGTGGGCTGATACTGTCGACTTGACGACAAAGCGTTTATACCATCAAATGGCCCGCTCTTGTCATTAGGCGCCCGTCTCAGCACCCTCAGACCGATTTGCTTTTGCCCGGCACAGCAACGAACGTCGGAGGCCAACTCTCGGGCTCTTTCGCCCCCAGCGCCTTGGCCAGTTGTCCGAGTGCTGACTGGCCTCAGCATCCGCGAACTTTTGATCCCGCCGCACTAGCTTCATTCGGCTTGTGTTGGTGCGTCAACTCTTACCTGAACTTTTCGAAAACCCCATTTTCCGTGCATTATAGGCAGCTGTACGCCAACCGATCATTCGGCTCGAAGACACCGTCATGGCGTCGGAGACTGCAGGGTTTGAAGGTTGGAATCCGCCAGGGCCTTGATCGCCGGAAGCAACTTGTAGTTCGGGTTCATATAAATATCGACGAACTTATGCCCATACCCTGTGTCACTCGAGAGGGCAGCCAGGATTGGCCCGTCCGTGTTAGCCGGTTCTACATTGCCCAGGGTCAATGCCAGTGCCTGAATAACCAGGTCCGTCGTCGATGTAACGTATCTGCCCTGCGGATCCCTCACCGTTGCAGCGGGTGTCGCAACCTCCACCGTCCGCAGGCTGTCAGTCTTCAGCTGCGGCTTCACCGCATCGTAAGCTGCGTTGAGATAGACGTTGCCTTGCGAATGGGCGACTACAAGCGTCTTTTTCTGCTGTGTGTAATACGTGGTCATCGCGCTCGCGAACTGATCTACGGCCGGCTGGAATTCTTTATTTGAGTTGAGGTTCTTCACGTCACTCGACACACCATTCAGAAAAGTCGTTTTCAGATCGCTCACCAAACTATTGAGCGATGGATTCTCTGCGATGGCGAGGTCACTGATTGCGCCGCCTCCACCGTCGAGCGTGTCCCAGATGAGTTCCCACCGGTCCGTCAGTCCGGGTGACGACGCCACTCTCTGCGCGAACGCGTTTACAACGTCCTGCATCAGTCCATCCGTCGGCGCGTAGAACAGCGTGTAACTCACTGGCTGGTTGTTATATTGCGTGCCATAGATAGCGCTGAGAGCATCCACGCCATCCTGCGCCCCGATAGGATCGGTACTAAGCCCGTTGATATAACCGATGACGTACCCCTGCCCCCCGCTCGGGTTCTGCGCCGCGGACGAGAGCGGAGATAAAGGAAGTAAAACGGATACCGCAAGTGCGGCCAGTCTCTTCAGCATCGGTTCCCTCCTCATTTGCAGACCGTCCCCGTTGGCTGCGGATACACGGCACCGCTTGCATTGTGAGAAAAGCCAACGAAAGCCATTACCCGCGGCTGCGTGTTCAGGGTGAAAGCCTTGATCTGCTTGGTATATTTCGTTGAGTCTGCGCTAAGCTGCGAAAAGACGCACTCCTGGCCGCGATGAAGGTCTACCGCATTCGAATACGCCGAGTTTCTGTCCGGCGAGCTTAGAATGGCGACCTCCAGCGCCGCGGCAAACTGCGTCAGCGCCTTTGTCTGGCTGGCAGTCAGACCAAAACCGGCTATCACCTGGTCAATATCGTCGCGAACCCCGTTATTGTCCTTGTCCGGTCCTGCTACGTCACTGGACCTATCAAGAGTCGCGAGAATAGTTTCAACCTTCGTCGAACTGGTTCCATTCACAGAACCCACGGCAGCCGAGATAGTGACGTTTCCGGGAGCCACGCCCTTTACCAGGCCACTACTATCCACCGTGGCCACAGCCGTATTGGAAGAACTCCATGTAATGCCGGCTGGCGCAGATTTTGTCGATCCGTCGAAGTAGGTCGCCGTGACGGAGAACTGTTCCTGCTTTCCCATCAGGATTGTGGTCGATCCTGGGGAAACCGAGATACTCTTCACGGCCGCCGCTGGAGTTCCGGTCTTGTTTGAGCCATTTCCACAACTGGACACCGCAAACATAGTCAAAGACAGAACAATCACGAACCAGAATCGATGCAGCATGGGGCCTCATCTTCTCGGAAAGGGAACACTATTCCAACCGCGTAGCCAATGTGCTGATGCTCACTTGCCTCATCCATACGATGGCTGCATCACGCTTCGGGATGCCATGCCCCCGCTGGCGCCTGGAAAAGCCGCCCCTCCGCCTCCGCTACAGGTTAGTTCCATTTGCGCGGTTTGATTTCATAGCCGGGCAATTCGAGAAGCGCCCGCTCTCCTCCCACTACGGTTGGGAAGCTACCTCTTGTGCCTGAAAAGTGGGGCGGTCTCAATCTGCCACCCCCATCCACCATTCGATGGCCGGCAGGATTTCCTGCATGTAGATTCCGTCGGCGAGAGAGGACTCCAAATCTTTGGTTTCCTCGCCCTGAGCTTTGAGTCGCCCTTATTCGCCTTAGCTTTATCTTTCGTAGCCTGCTTATCCTGCTTTGCCTGGTCATTGGTTGTTGTGGCCGGGTAGATTGAGGGGTTGATTGAGCTACGCCGGGTTGAGACAGCGAAACCGATAAGAGAGCGATTGCCAGAACCGAGATCCGCTTTATGAAGATCACCTAAGAGCCAGTTCATTGATGCCGCCTTACTCGCTAAGGTGGTTTCGCTTGGATTAGCAGTCGATTCGCCGCCGCAGCGGCTTCGATTTCACTGTTGATTTCTGCCCCAACAAGAAGCATCAAACCGGTGAGATAAAACCAAGTTAGAAGAATGATGACGGCTCCCAATCCGCCGTACGCTACGGAGTAGTCATTAAAGAAGTGCACGTAGATGCGGAGGGCGATGGAGCTCAGAAGCCAGCCGATGATGCCTACAACTGCGCCAGGAGTGAGCCAATGCCAATGGCTGGTCTTTACGTCGGGTGCGAAGTAGTAGATAACGGCGAAGAACAATGAGAGGAGAGCGCACGCTAAGAGCCAGCCGACGCCCCTCGCCGTGTAAGCGATCGTCGCGGCAAAGAAATGATTATGGATGCGAATAAATGCCATACGGGCCAAGAAGTCTGCACCGAGCAGTGCTGCCAGCATAACTGTGACCAAAACCATGAGGAGAATGGTTACACCTATCGCCGATAGCCTTGCAGCCACGTACGAGCGCGTTTCCTTAACTCTGTAGACCACATTTAGGCTGTCTTGAATGGCAGAAAAGCCTACAGATGCGGCCCAAATGGCAAAGACCAGGCCGAAGGTAAGTTTGCCGCTGGTGGCAGTTGCCGTGGTTTGGTTGAAAGTTTCGAGAACGGTACCCAGGGCCGCGTGGGGAATGACAATGGCGAGGTAGCCGAGAAGTGAGTAATAGATTTGCGAAGCCGAACGCGCCACCAAGCCGAGAAGCGACGTGGCGGTAAATAGACTGGGAAAGAGGGCGAAGATGAAGAAGAACCCCAATTCGGCAGCGCGGCCAACCAAGTTGTCGTCAAATAGGGCACGCCACGTACGCTTGACGATGACGCCCAAGGGGATACCTTCGAGGTTCCAAAGGGAGCGGAGCGGAAAGCGTGAGACAAAGGCCCATATGCGCCGCTGGATGTGCGGAGGGAGATTATCGTGGATGGAATCGGAGTCGGTAATGGGCACCCTCTCTCGACCCGGTTAGACTGAAAAAGATGTTGGGCTTGTGCCAAAGAATTCGATCGCTTCGAGTCGGTGCACAACGTGACCTCATTGAAAATGGGAAAGACTTCCTGGATATACGTTCCCTTGGCATGCGCCAGACTCCTTCCCGTGAACTGCTCCGGCAGTGCATTCAGAAAGGTGAGAGAGAATTCAGACTGGGTATCGGGATCGGCAATTACTCACTCGAATTCAGGTTTTTTCTGGATGACGCTGCTCAGCAGGGACAAAGTATTGCGAGATATCTTTCTCGGTAATTTCTATTGAGCTGTGCTGGTGTATCAAGCCAACTATTTCTTCATCGGTGGTGCCAAGATTACGCAAGGACTCGATTTCATCACTGATCATTCCTACGAACGCTGGGACAGGGAACATCTCAGGTGCCAGCCCCGCGACCTGGCGCAAGGCTTTTTGGGCTTTTAGGGCTTCTTCGACTGGATAGTGTCGTTGATCGGTCTCGCCTTGCATAACCGGTCCTCCAACCCGTGAGATGCAACATGCAGCGGCGGAGTCACAAGACAGCTCGTGGGAAGCGCACCCGTGGATAGAGCAATTGCAAAACTCGCCAAGACCGGGGTGTGGAGAACTGAGAGGAGAGTGCGGACCAAAAGCGAAATGAGTACTCACATGTCCCTCTCAGGATTTCTTGTAGCGGCTCCAGTCTTTTTCCACGGCACGAGCCATGCGGATTGCAGAGTCCCTCAGCCAATTCGACTTCCTTTTGCTCAGGTCTTTCAAAAATGTTGGCTGTCTCCCGTTTTGTTCCCAAATGGACATTCGCCGCTTCCGCTCCCATTGCCTGCAGGATCATTTGCTCGTCACTATGCTTTGTAGAATTTGGATATCGATGGGATTTGAGTCCGGGAAAGGCGACGAATTAGCCATGATCCTTGAATGACCTGAAACGGGTCACCCGATCGCACGGCCGATTTGATTGCATTTTCGTAATTTGACTGGCGATGCCCGACCTAGCCATTCAACCAAACGCAGGCTGAAGGCAGCATCGCCTTCGCCTCCCGGGCGACACAACCTCCTTGCCACTCTCCGATTGCCACAAATCTTTGCTGGCCGAGGCTGCCTAAGCCTGCTTGCCGGCGGACGACCTTGTACCCCATTTGCGGATCGGGAAGCGTCTTCTCCAGCGCCCGCCTAACATCGGTAGCAAGTGGGTGGCGGACTGCCGGCAAACGGTTCAGTTTCTCCCAGAAATCGGCTGGTGGCTTAAAACTATCCACGCCCAATTTCCTAAGCTTTTGTTCATGTTCCGCGAGAACTATGGGGCGACCGCCTTCTTTGAGAGACTGGACATATCCCTCCACGATGGCGTCGCATCCCGCTTTCACCTTTATGGATAACCCCTCAGCGTCGGCGACAATCTTTACCTAGCGGCAAGGCGGACATTGCGCGAGAATTCGGAAGGCAAGATAGGAACCTGGTCGGCACGGGGGCAAGCAAGTGTTGAGGCCACGGGAGCGTCGATCGGAACACTTGGTCTAATGGGTTTTGCGGTGGTGCTATGGCAATGGCTGTCAACGCACAACTTCCCGTCCATGTTACTAACGGCCGGAGGAATGTGGATTGCGGTCTCATGCCTGTTCTCGTGGATCCGGGAGAGAATATAACCCCATTCAAGGGTATCGATGTCAGCCCCGCGGGAAAATCGAACGGTCTATTTAATCTCTGGCGCATTCCTCGTTGTCCAGTGGGACGCACACTGATACTTGCGCGTAGGAAAAATACCTCCGGCACCCTAAAGGGATGCATCAATCTATGGAGCTTCTTTGGAATCTTTGGAGCCCCCTCAGATGGCCTTTCAAGTCTTATCCTTGTTTCTCTTGGCTCTCCCCATTGCTTCGATCGCTTGGACGATCACGCATGAGGAGGTCGTTCGTGAATTTCGTGATGTGTGCTTAGCGAAAAGCACAACCTGCCGCAGGATCTACGAACGCAAGTTCTTCTATCTATTCACGTGCGAGTACTGCTTCAGCCACTACGTTGCAGCCGTGTTTTTGATCATTACCCGATTCAAGCTTCTCTATCCAGGTTGGCGAGGGTATCTGATTGCAGGCTTTGCATTGGTATGGGTGGCGAATGTCTATATGGGCTTGTTTGCGAGAATTCGCCTTGAAGTGAAAAGAGAGCGCGTCCAGATCGAGAAAGAAGAGAAAGGCGTTGAATGACGGGACGTGAGGTTCGCGTTATTGCTGGAAGCCTTTCTGGCTTGCGGCTCGGGAAGTGATAAGCGTCGCGTTCCAAGGCGGCATCATAATGTCATGGACGTCCAAGTGATCATCATTTCCCACTCAGACGATAGCTGCAAGGTAATCGTGGCGGCGCATAAGAGCACACGGAATTGGATTAAGAAATACAGAAACAAAGCGATTTGCTTAAATGAACTGATTTCCGTCGGCCTTATAACTTACCTAGAAATGGCTGAGGAACTGGAGAGCAATCTTTCAAACCGACACCGTATGTTCGTGGTCCACACCAAAATTGCAGCCGAGGTGCTGAGCGTAGCCGGATTTGTTGAGCAGAGGAAAGAATATATCAACTAATCTAATCCTTCGGGTCCCCATTCCCAGTCGTTAGATTAGCTGCCTTCTTACAGCCAACGAATATCGACTGCGAGAGGGACGCGATCAGGTCGGCTAGGAAATTCGGCCATACACACCCGACTACGAGATAGGAGTCACCTCCGATGAGCTCGATAACGGCTCGACCGAGGAAGCTGAAAGCTCGAGCCTAGACAGAGAACCGCCCCGCTGCCAAGCATATGTCCGGTTGACTCAAAACATCTTTTAGTGGCAGATGAACCGTCTGACCTTGAATCCTGCCACACTCAACTGCGACACGCCGGCCTTCGTTACGGGTTCCTGTGGGCACCAAGAATATTTTGGCCGAGCCAATTGCCAGCGAGCCAGGTTTTTGCATCGTAGGGCTGAGGGGAAGAAAACTGGAGAGAACAATGGACTATGCAGGAAATGCAAATTTACCGGTCGAAGGCCAACGCATTACCCGCAATATAGAGAGCAACGAGGCGAACTCATCTGGAGTTTCATGGTCCGCGGTTTTGGCGGGCGGTTTTGTCACGGCCGCCCTCTCGCTGATTCTACTGGCGTTAGGGACAGGCTTGGGCTTTGCGTCGGTATCCGTTTGGTCCGGTGTAGGGGCCTCGGCGTCGGCTATTGGGACAGCAGCCATCCTTTGGTTCATACTCATCCAAATCATGAGTGCGTCTATGGGCGGCTACCTAGCTGGCCGCTTGAGAACGAAATGGACCGGTATCCATACAGATGAGGTTTATTTTCGAGATACTGCTCATGGCTTTTTAGCCTGGTCGGTTGCGCTGGTCGTAACCGCAGTCTTCCTTGCCTCAGCCGCTACTTCCCTGATGGGTTCGTCTCCAGATAAAAACAGCGCTGCCGCGACACCTCAAAGTCAGGTGAGCGAGGCGGGCCCTAACGCCTACTTTATCGATTCCCTTTTTCGTACTGACGGTTCGAAGCCCGAAGTTGAAAACGCTTCAGTCACCCGGGAAGCTGCGGTCATCTTCGCTACCTCCCTCAAACAAGGCGATCTCTCCGCCACTGATAAGACCTATCTCGATCAGTTGGTCATGTCGAGGACAGGCGTGAGCCAAAGCGATGCCGATAAGAGGGTCAGCGACGCGTTTTTGAGTGCCAAATCGTCAGCGGAAGCTGCCCGCAAAGCGGTTGCACACACTCTACTTTGGACATTTATTGCCCTCATGATCGGCGCGTTTTGTGCCAGCTTTTCCGGAACCATCGGGGGGAGACAACGGGACCACGTCGTACTTGTCTAGTTTGGAGAATGAGAGAACGAGCCATCCCCGAAGCTGCATAACAGATATAGGCGAATTTACAAGGAGTTTTTTTATGCGTTCCATTCTGCTTCTACTTCTCGGTGTACCGATTCCAATCGTCATCTTGATCGCGCTCTTTAGTCACTGATCTCTGTCCGAGAGTCAGTAGCTCACTGGGCCGCAAACGGGTGATCGGCGTCTGGACCCGTTGGCGGCGTCAAGCCCCAGGAGTCTACAAACGTTTCATGCTCGCCGTCATCTGCGTGTGTTCGGTAATCATCTTTTCGGCAAACGCTTTCACAGCGGGATTCGTGGCCCTTTGTACCGCCAATTTACTCAATGCAATTTCGTTTTCGTCGGATTGTGCGGCCATCGCTAGAAACTTCTTGTCGTCATCACTTTGCGCTGTTGCTTTTCTCGGCATCAGACTGGATGCGAAGCATAACACTGCGCAACATACTATTTGAGCTGTTCTTGTCATGTGATCTCCCAAGGGGGAAATGCCGCACGTTGTACATCATCGTGTGAGAAGCAATCCCGCGCGTCCACATTGCATCGGCGTCCAGCGTTCTCTAGTTAATAGTCGTTACCGACGTTTGATTAGGAAAACTATTAGCAACACAAGTACGAGAAGCCCTAGAGAGCCCGGCCAAACAAACCAGCCTCCGCCGCTGGAATACCCCGCCACTAGACATCCTGAGAGTCCAACGGTCGCAGCCGACGCGGCAAATAGGGCCGCCGCCTTCGCAAAGAGAGTCGAGACAGGGAGTACTCTTTGTAGTTTTCGCACGTCGAATTCCTCGGCTTTTGTCACAAGCTGCACTAGACTACGTTTTTGACTTCCGAGACCAGCGAGCCGACCGGATTGGTGACCGTTTTTCTGGCTATTGCAACCATGGATTCCCCACGCTTGTACATCAGATAGGCGGCCACAAACCCCGAAATTACGGTTGCGTACACGATTATTTTGCTAAACGTACTATGCGCTTCAACCCGTTCCCGTGCGGCCATATATCCCCCCGTGCGACGATTCCTAAGTTCTATGATGCAAGATCGTGAGGAATGATCGCTGAAATACCCCTCGTTATGAGAGAGTCGCATTCGGTAGCTAACCCACACATACGCCCGCCCTACTTGTTGGAGGTTTTCCGGTAGAAAGCCGCAAATTGTTCAGCGTTTACTGGAATCCGTAACGAGGCCCCTTCGTCAAGGCCATCGATTTCGTCTTCAATAGCCTCACTCCCCACCGAAGCTTGATGTAAAGCTGTTCTCACCTCTACGGAACACTTGAAGGTTCGCACCAACTCGCCCTCACCCGACTCAATAAATCACACCGATAGGCACGCGGAAGCGCTGAAGGTTGATGTCTTGATAGGCCTTCCGGATGATGAGACATCGAACGAAACGTAATAGTTGTACTAATTCAAAATCAGACTCAACGACATAGGCTTCAATTGCATCACAACTCGTGTGCACCAATGTCGTGCCCTAGGAGAATCAAATGTCTGAGCCTAAGAAATGTGAAAACGCCGCCTGTAGCTGTATTCCCGAGAAAGGTCAAAACTTCTGCAGCACTCACTGCGAAGGAACAAAGGGGACTACTGAGATTATCTGCCAGTGTGGACACCCAACATGCAAAGGCGACGCAACGAGAGTTTAGCTGAACGTCTTGAAATGCTGGATTCATAGCCTTGGCGATGTTCTGTAAGAACTATCGTCAGACGCGTTCACAGAACCGAAGAAGGGACACCCAGTCATTAGCCAGAAGACGCCGCCAGAATCCCACCCACCAGACTTGATCGCAATGCGCCCTGGGGGGAATCGCCGAAAGGTGGCTCCTCTTGCTATTGCCCTGAAGCAGACCCCTGAATTCACATCAACCTGCTTGAGGTGAGCTATGAAACAAGCGGACGAAGGCGGGAAAGAAAACGAGAGAGCAACTTCGACCAAAGGCGGTAGTGCGACCTTGGGATGGTAAAGCTGGCCAGAAGAAGAGTTCTCTCAAAGAGGCAGACGGAATCATCCATGGAGACGCGAAGAAGGCCGGCGAAGCTGTGATCCAGGACCGTGAGAAGTCAGGACACGGTTAGGGAATTCATCGGAATCATTGCAGGATTGGGGAACTGAAGAGCCCAAGCCATCAGCTAACCCTGTCAAAAGTACCCTTTGGGGCGATATAGATCGCCGTTTTTCAAACCAGGGAATCACTTGGAAGGACGGCGGGCTGAATCTGCCGGGCGCGGAGCCACGGATCCCTATCGATGGCTCAAGGCCCCATCGCGAGGGCTTTTTTGTCTAGAATGACGGGATCAGGCGATACCTCTCGTTAGACAACCCTCACAGGCGGAGAACCTTCTAATCTCGCGGCGATGAAAATCGCTAACTAACCAGATTGTTTGGATTGGCCCCCTTCAACCTCTGGGGGCCTTTTTTCAGCTTATATGGCTTGTTCGACTGATCTGCCGATTGATGGCATCCAACTGGAATCGAATGGATCCTGTTTCCACTAGGAGAAGAGCCTCGAATCTTGATGGCTGATATCTGCAAGGAGTTCGGAGGTTGTGCTTCGTGTCCAGGCATCGCTCGTGCCGGTGAGTTGGAGTTCGAGGCCAGGATCCAGACACCTTCTCCGAATCCATGACTGCCGCTATAAAACGGTGCCGACGCGCACGCCTTCTTAGACGCAGGGGGGCCCCGCTGGTTTTCCCCCGCCGAGGTCCGCCTTGTAGCTAAATGAGTCGTTGTCGCCCATTTAGTAGATTGAACGCACGAGCGGCTCTCGTTTCCAAATTCTTCCCAGCGCGGCGCGCTCAAGAAAGGACGCGGCATTCGAGCCTCGATTCACAATGAGTATCCCATCGTCGGCAACGACGCCAGCCTTGTCGAGAAGCGGTTGGGCCTCCGGCGTTGCTCCGATCACCTTAAGGTGGGCAAACCCGTCATGGACAAACCCGACGGCCGCGGCTTCGGTGACGAGAGCTGCGGCGCCTTCGTTCGAAAGAGCGAGAAAGAGGCAATCGAACAGCACCGAAGGCCCCCTCTGCCAATTGAAAATCGGCAGCAATGACCGTGCCGACCTCTTTGGCCTTTGCTCCCCCTATCTTGGGCGCAATCACCTTGACCTGGCTTCCCAGTTTGGCTGCAGCCTTCGTCAGCGACGACACAATTGCGGAATCCGTCCCATCGGCGATGAGACACCCAACCACCTTGCCTTGCAGCGACTTCCCGGCCTTCTTGAGGATGCTCAGGGAAGGAGGATACGGGAAGGTCCTCTCGAGCTGCGACCTTTGCCGGAAGTTTGGTTATCTTCCCCGGCATCCCCAGGCCATTGGCGACGCGACGCGCAACGCCCATATCGACATTCGCCAATTGACCTACCATGCGTTCTTCGAGCCGGACGGGACCAGCACCCCGCCGGTGACCTGCTCGGCCGAGTCAACCAGCTGACCCACGGGCTGCGGGCCGCGGGGCCTGCGCCCGGGTGACGGGATCGCGGCGCTGGTGCCGAACGGGATCGCGCCGCTGGAGCTGTGCCTGGCCGCCCTGCAGGCCGGCTGGTACTCACGCCCGATCAACTGGCATTTCACCGCTCCCGAGATCGCCTACATCGTCGGCGACCCGAGTCGAAGGCGTTCTTCGTGCACGAGCGCTTCGCCGAGGCGGGCCGGCCGCGGCCGACCTGGCCGGGGTGCCCGGCCAGCGAGCGGTTCAGCTACGGCTCGGTGCCCGGGTTCTCCAGCGTCGAGGACGCTGCGCGCCGGGCAGCCGGCGGAACTGCCGCAGGACCGGACGGCGGGCGCCACGATGCACTACACCTCCGGCACGACGGGGCGCCCGAAGGGCGTCGGCGGGCGCTGTCCGGGCTCGATCCTGATGAGTCCGCTGACCTGCTGACCGGCCTGCTGCAGTTGTTCGGCATCACGCGGCGGCGCGCCGAACGTGCACCTGGTGACCTCGCCGAACTACCACACGGCGGTCACCAGTCTTCGGCGGCGGCGCGCTGCAGTTGGCCACACCCTGGTCTGCATGGACACCTGGAATGCCGAGCGCGCCCTGGACCTGGTCAGCGCTACCGGGTCACGAACACGCACATGGTTCCCACCCAGTTCAAGCGGATGCTGTCGCTGCCCGAGGAGACGTCAGGGCGCAGTACGACGTCTCCTCGATGCGCTGGCTGATACACGCCGCGGCCCCGTGCCCGGTGCCGGATCAAGCGCGCGATGCTCGACTGGTGGGGGCCGTGCGTGTACGAGTACTACGCGGCCACCGAGGGCGGCGGCACCATCGTCACCCGCCGAGATGGCTGGAGCGAGCCGGCACGGTCGGCAAGGCCGTGGCCGATGAGCGAGGTCATGGTCGCGGACGACCAGGGCGAGCCGTGCCCGGCGGGCGTTCCCGGCACCGTCTACATGCGGATGGGGATGGAGATTTCGAGTACAAGGGCGATCCGGAGAAGACGGCGGCGACCCGGCTGCGCGGTTTCTTCACCGTGGGTGACATCGGCTTCCTCGACGAGGACGGCTTCCTGTTCCTCTGCGACCGGAAGTCGGACATGATCATCTCGGGCGGGGCGAACATCTACCCGGCCGAGATAGAGGCCGAGATCATCAGCATCCCAAGGTCGCCGACGTCGCGGTGTTCGGCATCCCGGACGAAGAGTGGGGCGAGCAGGTCAAGGCCGTGGTGCAGCCGGCCGACGGGGTCGAGCCGTCCGACGAGCTCGCGGCCGAGATCCTCGCGTCGCTCGAACGGCCGGCTGGCCAAGATGAAGTGGCCTAAGTCGATCGACTTCGTCGGCGAGATGCCCCGCGACCCGAGCGGCAAGCTGCTCAAACGCCGCCTGCGCGACCCGTACTGGGCAAGGCCGCATCGCCGCCATCTGAGTACGCGGCGACCGGAGAAGGTCATCGCCAGCCTATGGCCGGCCTCTTCGTGCGCGTCTCCGGCCGCCGCTACCACTGTTGCCCGCTCTGGTCCCATCAGCCGGTCAATCCGCTCGGCGGCCAGCACGTCAGCCAACTCTGATCGCAATTGAAGATTAATATTTTCCGGATCGGCCGTGTAAGTAGCCAGCACGTGCCCGCGGATAACCGAGCGGATGTCACCCGCGCCGACGTACGACGCCGGCCCATATCAACACGGTCAGCCGCTTTTCTCCTATCTCGGCTGCCGCGTAAGGATCAATTGTCCGGTCCAGTGCGGCGGTACCGGATCGCTTCCGGCATACGATAACTGCATCCAGGTTGGATGGCTCAAGGCCAGACTTGGTAATGCTTGTGGTCATCTCGCCTTTAACCGGCTGGACAGCAGTAATAACGAATTGTGCTTCCGCCAGCGCCCGGGCAAGCGCCACCCAGCCGGTGAGCCGCGCCTGATGGAAGGTGAATGCGAGAAGCCCGCTATCCGTCAAGACGCGCCTGGCGACTCTCGCCATACGCTAGCGATGGCCTTCTCAAAATCGGCGGCTGAGGAGCTCTGCACCTCTCCAGCTCTACGAGTAGTGCTCAGCTCTCGTGGATAGCTGTTGTATGGTACGACTTCGCGCAACCACGAGTGGAAGAAATCGGCCAGTTCTGAGTAATGCACGTTGTCCATGTACGGTGGATCAGTCACCACGAGATCCACTGAGTCATCAGGCAGATCCGTGTGCGACGAGTCACCCGTGCGTAGATACACGGTGCCAGGCAGCAGTCCGCGGTCCGGCCAGGCATCCACCAGAGAGCATTCAGTGGGCATAGATAGCCCAGTCACCCGGACGACATCATCGCCTCTGAGAACTTGGTCGGTAGGCTGAACCTTATATTCCTGGGCGCGCAAGATCCGGCTTTGAAAGAGTGTCGAGAATGAGCCAGACGAAGCAGGAGTACCCCAGGGGTGTGCTTCCAGAGGGGTTCGCTCTGGTTTAAGGACGTGATGGCTGAACATGTGCCTAACCGCGCCTGTGCCCTCGCCCTTGAACGAACAGAACATATTATTAAATTCAAGTGCTCCGGAGAAAAGTGTGGCCATCGCTTCGCGCTCGGCAGCGTCAGTGCCGAGGCCGCGGATTGCAGCACCAATAAGTCCAAGAGAATAAAGCTGGCGGTCGTTGAAAAACTGGCGCCAACGAGTGAAACCCCAGCGAATCGCCTGGCGCGTGTTCTCGCCATCATCTAGCTCGCCGACTGGCAATACTAGTTCCGCTGACCGGCGGCGAAGCAATTCTTTACATTCCCCGTAGAGGGATCGATCGAACTCATCGATGCCCTCGTATCGTTTCTTCCCGTCGAAACCAAGGACTAGCTTGGCATACATTTCGTAGCGCGGGACCTCGCCGGCTAGAGCCTCAAGCACCTTGGCAGAGTGTCCGTTAGGGCAGGTCATAATGGTCCTGCTAACAGCACCCGGGCGAACTATGATGTGGCCATTTCCACAAGTTAGCTCACCGAAATCGTAACGCCCAGGAATAACATCCAGGCAGACGGGGCATACGACCTGCGCCTCGGGAATGCGCTTTGGATAGGCATTCTGGGAAAAAACGTGAGTAGAGAACAGGCGTGTGTCCGTCCTGCACTCGGGACAGGCAGCCACCGCCACCCAGAAGTAATAAAGGACGGTCTCGCCGCCTTCGGTACGGTGCAACCGGTCGACCTCAGCCCGGCAGCATTCCTCAACAAGCTTGAAGGCACGCTCCAACTCAGCGCTGTCCCACCGCTGCACCGCTTGCCGCTGCACTAGAGTTGCAACTGGGTTGATGTCCCAGCCAACTACAGTCGCGCCGAGTTTGATAGCTTCGACGACAGTTGTGCCCGAGCCTGCGAACGGATCAAAGACTGTCAGGCCAGCAAAGCGCGTGGCGGAGCTGTATGCTGCCATAGCGGCCCCGGCATCCTCCGTGGCCGCAGATGTGAGGACTCCCCGGAAGACAGTACCGAGCCGTTTCGCCCACCACTTGTGGGTGCTGGTGGCCGGCCGGTGGACTTCCTTGCGCCATGACTCGTGAGCTCCGATACGACTCAACTCTGCAGCCGGAATATCCCGCTCCAGCGCCGTCTGGGCAGGCACGCGAGTGAACACTTCAGCGACGGAGCGGCTGACTAGCAGTGACTCAACATCGAAGAGGGTCACTCGTCATCCTCTCCCAAGAGCAACTCAGCTACCTGACCCGATTGCTTCATGCTCACCGCGCCGCCCCCCAGCCCTTTGAGGCGGTAGGCCGCAAAGTGGTGCTCTTGACCTGCTGACGGATTAGGGGCCAACTGTGGCGCGAGCTTATTGGAACGCAGATCGAAACTGTATCCAATAATGAGCTGGTCAGCTTCAGCCCTGATTAGGTCGCCGACCTGCTCCAGCCGGCCATCGAGGGTCAATTCAGAAGGCGCAATAAGGGTCGCTTGTCCGGTCGTTCCATCAGTCAGTGCGAATGGTGTAGGGGCGACGTACATCTTTCGGTCACGAACCATAACGTCTCCGTACGACCCAAATCCACGGAAACTCTTATTTTTGTGCACATAAGAATGGTCGGCATTGAGAAAGTCCCCATGGCATATGACGAGATCTACTACAGGGTACTCGTCGCCACCTGTAGCCGCCGGGTACCGTCCGAATATGTAATAGATTGTCCGGCTGTTATGCATGCCAGTTGGCACCCGGCTGTTGCTATCGTAGTTAGCTTCGCGTCCCGGCCATGCGAGACCCTTAACTTCATAACCTTCCGGATAATGGACAAGCGTGAAATCCGGGTAGCTATTGCGGCCGGCTGAATCGTGTGACAATCCCGCATCATCGAGTCTTGCGCCAACCCAATTCTGGAAGTGAAACTCCTTGTCGGACTGGCTTACTCGCCGGATCAGAGTTCCATGTTGCCGAGCCTCGGAGCAAGCCACGAACACATCGGCACACGTACTTGAGGTGCTGTCCGTCGTCATGGTCCACATCCGGGGAGATCTGGCGCCGGGAGGCGGCTGGGTTGCTTATCCGGTCAGTCCACAAGGCTAGTGGGGCACACCGACAGATTGCCGGAATGCCGTGCCGGGCATGCATCAGGGTCGTACCGGCCCGAACGCGGCAAGCCCAGCAGGAACCTCTGCCGCACATGTCGGCGGCGTGGGGAACCCTACCTGGGTTTCTTGGTGCGGGCTGGCGGTCTGGCCGGGGAGGCGGCCCGGGTGAGGGCGTCGAGCAGGTGCTCGACCGCGGGCGGGTCGGGTGGCTCGCCGTAGCTGCACGCCAGTACCTGGCGGCGCGCCCCGGCCAGCGGCTCGGCGCGGATGCCCGGGTGGCGGGCGGCGCGCAGGGCAAGATCTGGCAGCATCGCGACCCCCAGGCCCGCCGCGGCCAGCGCCTGCGCCACCAGCACGTCGTCGGTGGTGAACGCGATGAGCGGGGTGAAGCCGGCCAGCTCGCACTGCCAGATCAGGTGGGCCCGGCAGCGTTCGCAACCAGCGATCCAGCGGTGCTCCGCGTAGGCGGCGAGCCCCGCCTCGGCGGGTGGGACCGGTTCGGCCCCGGCCGCCTGGCTGATCAGGTGCACCGGCTCGTCGAGCAGCAGCCTGACCCGGGCCCCTTCCTCTTCCTCCTTGCTGGCGGCGGTCGGCGTGCCGTTCCGCAGATACCTGAAGACCAGCGCGACGTCCGCCCGCCCGCCCCGCAGCAGGCGCAACGCGGTCTGCGGTTCGGCCTCGGCCAGCAGCAACTCGACGCCGGGATGCTCGGCCCGCAGCCATGCGGCCGCCGCGGGCACGACGGTGGCCAGCGCGGAGGGGAACCCGGCCACGCGGAGCCGCTCCTCCCGCTGCCCGACGTGCGCGGCCAGCTCGTGCTCCGCCGCATCCAGCCTGCCCAGGATCTCCTCGGCCCGGCCGGCCAGCAGGCGCCCCGCGTCGGTCAGCTCGATGCCACGTCCCGACCGCTGCACCAGCCGGGCGCCGGTCTCGGCCTCCAGCCGGGCCAGGTGGTGGCTGACCGAAGGCTGGGCGTAATTGAGCGCCCTGGCGGCCGCGGTCACCGAGCCGTACCTGGCTACGGCGGCCAGGACCCGGAGCCTGGTCACGTCCAGCATGCTGCAATGTTAGGCCCGCTTGATGCGTTAGCTCGATAGCTGTGACCTGGCCTATTCACCCTGGTGAGGGTTTCGGTGGGCGAGCAGCGGGTCCGTTGGGAGGCGGACCGGCTGACCGGCCTCGCGGCGGCGCCGCCACGCGATGCCCGACAGCGCCTCGAGCACCACGCGGCCTGCCAGGAATGCGGTGATCTCGGCGTGATCGTAGGGCGGCGCCACCTCGACCACGTCCATGCCCGCCACCGGCATCTCCATGGCGATCCGCCGCACCGCGTCCAGCAACTGGCGGGCGGTGAGGCCGCCGGGCTCCGGCGTGCCGGTGCCCGGCGCCATCCCCGGGTCCACCACGTCGATGTCCACCGACAGGAAGACTCCGTCGCAGTCGCTGGTGGCGATCGTGAAGGCCTCGGTCAGGCAGTCGTCAAGGCCCCGCGACACGACCTCGGTCATCTCGAAGCTGCGCATTTGCTGGCCCGCCATCCAGTCCAGCGTTTCCGGTTCGGGCCAGTAGCCGCGCAGCCCGATCTGCAGGAACCGGTCACCGCGCACCGCGCCTGATTCGATCAGGCGGCGCATGGGCGTTCCGTGCCCGTACAGCGAGCCGAACTGGCTGTTGCCGGTGTCGGCGTGCGCGTCGAAATGGATGAGCGAGACCCGGCCCCAGCCCACCTGCCGGGCCGTCCCCGTCGCGTCCGGCAGCGTGATCGTGTGATCTCCGCCGAGGATCACCGGGATCGCCCCGTACCGGCAGGCCGTGTGCACGGCATCCTCCAGGCGCTTGAGCGACGCCTCGGTGTCGCCGGACGGCATCTCCACGTCGCCCGCGTCGGCGACCCGCAGCTCGGCGAGCGGGTCGACGCCGAGGGCCAGGTGCGGGCGGGCACCGTCGTGCGGCAGGTAGTCGGTGAACCGGATCGCCTGCGGGCCGAACCTGGCGCCGGGCCGGTGCGAGGTGCCGCCGTCGAAGGGTGCGCCGATGACCAGCACGTCCGCGCCGGCCAAGGAACTGGGGTCCGCCAGGTCAGCCCGGGGGACCCCGAGAAAGGTAGCGTCCGGGCCGTACATTCCGCCAAGCCGTGCCATGGGCCTCTCCCAAGATCACCGATATGGCCAGTATGCCTGGGCCGCCGCCCGCACGGTCAGGGGCCGGTTCAGGTGAAACCTGCGGTCAGGAGAACACCGGAGGCCGGATCGCAGCGCCGAGCAGACATCCCCGCAAGCTGATGTCCGATTTCATGATCCGTTCGGATTTTAGCCCCTATAGGATAGAAAATCCGAACATATGATCGACTCACGCGCCAGAGCGGTGCGGCGGGATCGCAACCGGCACGGCCATGTGGGCGTCTTGTAGGTGCGACCGGGGTGGACCCGGCACTGATCCCGAGGGGACTAGTACATGAGCCTGACCGCCCGCACGGCGCGCATCGCCGCCGCCATCGCTATGACCTGCGCCGTGGCCCTCGTGCCCGCAACCGCCCTGGCCGCGCCGGGCGGCCAGAGCGGCCACACCGGCCCCGGCACGCCGGTACCGGCGTCGTTCAAGGCCAACTCCGTCACCTGGGTGTCAGCTCAGCGGGGCTGGGTGCTCGGTGCCGCCCGGTGTGGCAAGAACACCTGCTCGGATGTGATCGGCACCGGCGACGGCGGCAAGACGTGGCAGCTGATCGGCACGGTCAAGGCGCCGCTGGCCACCATGGGCAACGGAAACCATGGCGTCACCACCGTCCGGTTCGCCACGCCCAGCGTGGGCTGGGCCTTCGGGGTCGGCAGCCTGTTGTTCCGGACCAGCGACGGCGGCAAGTCCTGGGTGCGGATGCCGGTACCCGGCGGCGCCAAGCAGGTACTCGACCTGGCGGCCAGCGCGGCGCAGACGTACCTGATCACCTCCGACTGCACCCTGGGCAAGGCGCTATGCCCCAAGCCACTCGGCTTCTGGCGGACCGCCACCCGCGGCAGCACCTGGACCCGCATCCCGCTGAACCTGCCCAGCAACGACGTCGCCGACGTATCCGTGCTCGGCAAGGCCGTGTATGTGGTCGACGAGCAACTGGAGGCCGGCCGCCCGGACAAGTTCTACGCCAGCACCGACGGGGCGCACTTCGCCCCGCGCCCCGCGCCCTGCGACCACGCCAAGGACATCGCGCTCATCCAGGCGGTGGCGCTGCCAGCGGGCCACGTCGCGCTGCTGTGTGACGGCAACCCAGGCTTCAGCAAGGCGGTCAAGACCGTCTACACCTCGGCCAACACCGGCAAGACCGACACCTTCGCCTGCCAGCTGGGCCTGTTCGGCATCCCGGCCGAGCTGGCCGCGTCACCCTCGGGCAACCTGGCGGTGGCGTCGTGGTCCGACGGCTCGTTCATCTACATCAACGACACCCACAAGAAGGCCTGGACCATGGTGGAGGGCATCGGCGACGGCGGTGCCGGGTGGAGCGACATCAGCTACGTGACCAGCACCCGGGCGTGGGTCGTCTACGGGCCGGCCGACTTCAGCAACATCGGCCAGCTCTGGGTCACCCGCGACGGCGGGCACCACTGGGGCCCGGTCAAGCTGTGACCGGTTACCCCGCGGCCGCCCGGTACACCTGGACCCCATCGGCGGTGTAGTCGAGCCGGAAGCCGGTCCTGGCGAGGTAGCGGAGGACGTCTGGGCTGCGGTGCCAGACGATCACCCAGCCGATGTCCATCCGGCGTGCGTCCTGGCGGGCGGCCGTGATCAGGGCGGTGTCGCCGCTCGTTCCGGTGAGCGACTCCGTCTCGGTCAGCGGTTGTCCCTGCGCGGTCAGCAGGCCCGCGTAGAAGGGGTGCCGCCGGATGGCCGCCAGGGTCGGTTCCGGCAGCCTGGACAGGTAGCCGACCGCGCGCGGGTGCCCGTCGGCCGTGGCCAGCACCTGGGCCTCGGGGTCGAACGGGGCTCCCTCGCCGGGCAGCGGCACCCCGCCGCGGATGCCGAAGGGCACGTCCACGACGATCGACGCCGAATGGTCGGCCGCGATGGGGCGGTCCACGGCGGGCAGCGCGGTGCGCATCGTGCCCACCGCGAGGTTGCCGGCCCAGCCGGTCTCGAGCGCCGCGAGCACGAGCACGGGGATGAGCAACGGCGCGAGGTGGTGGCGGAGCCAGTCGACCGCGGCGCCGGCGAGCAGGCTCGCGGGGACCATCCCGAGCATGGTGAGCCGCGCGGCCTCGCGGAAGCCGGCCATCCCGGGGAGCTGCACGAACCAGGTGAAGGGCATGATCGCCGACACGCGCACGCCGTGCCAGACCTCGGCGAACGGCGTATAGGTGTGGCTGCCGAACCTGAGCACCGAGCCCAGCGCGAGGGCGGCGGTGGTGAGCCACAGCAGGGCGAGCAGCCAGGCATTCCGCCGCCGCCACGAGACGATCACGCCCAGCACCGCGAGCACCGTCACCGTCAGGCCGAAGGTAAGCACCCCGTCGAGCACCGGGCCCTGGTAGCTGATCGGCCGCAGCGCGGTCAGGCCAAGGCGCACCGCGCGCGGGGAGACGCCGAAGATCCCGGGGAAGTTGGTGCCGGAGAGCACGTAGTCGGTGTCCACCGCGCCCGCCGGGAAGGTCGCGCCGCCGGCCCGGCCCTGCGCCACCATGGCGGCGATCTGCGGGCTGGCCAGCACCAGCGCGACCGCGGTGGCCAGGCCCGCCGCGGCCAGCCTGGCGAGCAAGCCCGGGCCGTCGTCGGCCACGACCGGGCGGCGCGGCCGCCACGGGAGCAGCCGGGCCCGCCGCAGCAGCGGTCCGGCCAGCCACGGGAGCAGGGCGCCCACTATCACGATGAGCACAAGGACGAACGACTCCTGGTCGGTGAGCAGGCTGGCGCCCGCGATCACGCCGAGGATGACGGCCTGCTTACCCCACCCGCCTCCCCTTCCCCCTACACTGCGGCGCAGCCGCACCGCGGCCTCCAGCGCCAGCGGCAGGAACAGCGCCCCGGCGGCCAGGTTCAGCTGGTACCAGGCGTGCCAGGCCATGATGGAGGAGAGCCCGAAGAACCCGCCCGCGGCGATCGCCCCGGTCTGCGAGGGCAGCCACAGCCTGGCCGCCCGGTACATCGCGTAGCAGAGCAGCCCCGGCATGAGGATCGAGAGCAGGTTGTAGGAGACGCTCGGGCCGAACAGGAGGGTGACGGGCAGCATCACCACGCCCTCCAGCGGCATCAGGGCGTGGTAGCCGAGCTGGACGCCGACCGGCGCGGTGATGGAGCGGGTGAACCACGGGTTGCTCAGGTGCAGCACCGAGTGGGCCATCCACCAGAAGTCCCACACATACGTCCCCGCGTCGCGGGTGGCCTGCAGCTTTCCCTGGGTCAGCCAGGTGGCCCGTGGCCAGGTCACCGCCACCCCGGCGGCCAGGTAGCAGGCCAGCAGCACCAGGTGGCGAACGGCCCGGCCAGCCAGCGTGCGGCCCCGCGATGCGGCCCTGCGCCACCGGGTCCGCCGTGGGCTGGTCAGGTCTTCCGCGACCCGCGGTGGGGACGTCGCCGGTTTCGCATCGCTGCGCACGGCGACACCGCCGCGCCCGGCAACCTGGCCTCCCGGCTCATCAACTGCCAGGCCCGGAGCATCCTGTTCCGGGCGGTCACGGTCTGCTCGCTGCACTGCTCCCCGCTTCCCGTCTGATCGGGGCATGCATCACGTGCAGGTATCCCGAAGAGCAGATCGGTGTTTCCGTGATGGCATAGCCCTACCGCGGCACCATGATTCAGCTTGCCAGGGGCGGTGGCATGATCTGATCACGAAAGTGGAATAATGCGGCATAAATACGTCAATGGCCTGGCAATGTTCTTTACCGCGGCTTACTAGTGCTTTACCGCGGCTTACCTGGGAAGGTTGCCCAGATGAGCGATGAGGTGCGGGATACGGTACCGCTGACCAATCTCGACCAGCCGCTGTTCGAGGGCGCGGACGCGACCAAGCGGGACCTGGTCGACTACCTGGACGCGGTGCGCGATCTCATCATCGGCGAGCTGGCCGACCGGCCGCTGTCGGTGATGCGCGTGCTCCGCGGCCAGGCACCCTTCATGCAGAAGAACCTGCCCAAGTACACCCCTGCCTGGGTGCCGACGGTGCCGCTGTGGGCGGAGGCCTCCAGGCGTGAGGTGTCCTACGCGCTGTGCAACGACCGGCGGACGCTGCTATTGGCAGATTCCAAAACGCGCCGGGCCGTCCGGCTGCGCCTGCCAGGTGCACCGTTGCGGTGGTTGGGGTCGTGCTCGCGTTCGGGTGGGATCGGTGGGGAGGGGTGATCGGGTGAGCGAGGGCGGCGGTGAGGAACGCGATGGGGTGTCGCTGACCAACCTGGATCAGCCGCTGTTTGACGGGGCCGAGGCGACCAAGCGTGATCTGGTGGACTACCTGGACGCGGTCTCCGGGTTGCTGATTGCGGAACTGCGCGACCGGCCGCTGTCGGTTGTCCGGGTCCGGCCCGGGCAGGCACCGTTCATGCAAAAGAACGTGCCCAAGTACGCTCCGTCATGGGTTCCGACCGTGTCGCTGTGGGCGGAGAGTTCCCGGCGCGAGGTGGCCTACGCCATGTGCCAGGATCGCCGGACGTTGCTGTGGCTCGCGAATCAGCGGGCGGTGGAGTATCACCCGACCCTGAGCCGCGTCGATGACTTGGGTCGGCCCACCTACCTGGTGCTTGACATCGACCCGCCCGAGGGCGCGGCGTTCACGCTGGCCGTCCGCGCCGCATGGCTGGCACACCAGGCGCTCGATGATGCCGGGCTAGTAGGCGCGGTCAAAACCACTGGATCGAAAGGCGTGCACATCATGGTGCCGATCGATGCGAGCGCCAGCAGCGAGGATGTTGCCGCTGCGACCCGCGCGCTCGCCGTACGCGCCGAGCGGCTCGACCCGGATCTTGCCACCACGGCGTTCATCCGGGAGGACCGCGGGGGCAGGGTGTTCCTCGACTCGACCCGGGCAGGCGGGGCGACGGTAGTAGCCGCGTACAGTCCCCGCGTGCGGGCGCGTCGCCTGCGGCGATGGCGCAAGCGCCACCCTTGAAGCTGATCTTCCACGGCAAAAACCGGCACCTATCAGGAGGACGGGCGAAATGACGCGGCTACTTGAGGGCGTCGAGAGCTTCACGCACCCGCCTGCGTGAACTAGGCACCGCCGCGCGCAGGCTAGCCCTCCTCTTGCTCCTTCGTCGCATCGGGGGAGGCGGGCTCGGCCCGGTTGATGAGGTCGTCGCGCTGCTGGCTGACTGCGGCCGTTTCACGGCGGGACTGTTCGAGATCGCGGCGCGAGGCACGGCCGCGGCGCGAGGTACGGCGCGCACCGGTCAGCAGTAGGCTCAGCCCGAGCATGCCGAGAGTACCGACCACGATGCCGTAGAGGAACAGCGTGCCGGTGGAGCCGGTCACGTGGTAGCCGAACACCGCGAACCCGTGAGGGAGCGCATGCGTGATGCCAGCATTGCTGAGCACACCGGCCACGCCGACGACCACAGCCGCGACCAGAATGATTAGCCCAAGGATGACGATCAAGACGTGCTCCTTGAAACCTACAGCCCCTACCGGGCCCGGGGCAGGCGCGGGTAGCGGTCCACGAAAACGAAGACGGCGGCGCCGATCACGAGACCCAGCACAGCCACCAGCCACAGCGGGATGACCTTGGCGAGGATGCCGCCGACCACAAAGGCGGCGAACAAGGCGACCGCGATCGCGTAAGGAGTCATAGCCACGGGCCGCCGCGTGCCCGGTGTGGAAGCCTGCTGATCCGGCGCGGGGTCCGTCACCACAATCGCCATCTCCTGCCAGCGTGTTCGCTGTCTCAGTTATCAACATACTGCCCGCACCAGAGCGTGCCTGCAAGAGACCCCTGCATCTCCGGGCTGTGCCACATCCGTGCCAGAACAGAGCGGGCGTGGAGTACATCGACGATCACTCGGGGGACACCGATCCACCTTTGCGAGCAGGGGGTCACGCTTGCGCCCGGCTGGCCTCATTTTGGCCTTACAACACCGCGCAACAGCGGAAGACAACGCGAGCCAGTGACGACCATCCTGGCAGGTCAACGGCCGCGCCCCAGGTAGCGAAGAGGCGTGACACACTCTACGGATCAGATGGTCACTCATCCGCTACTGTCTGGGAGATGACGGAGGAGCGCAGCTCATGCCGGGTAGATAAGTTCATCGATTGGCTGAAGGAGGTGATGGACAACAACCGGGTCACCCGGGTGCAGCTCGGCCAGCACCTGGGTGCGGGCGGCAAGGACAAGATAGACGAAGATCTGAGCGGTAGCTACCTGCCCTCTTGGGGGTATGTAGTGGCCACCTACTCGGGCCCGATTGAGAAGATCACTGATACCACGCTCGCGCCGGGCGTGGTTGCCAACGGCAAGCAGCTGTACAAGACGGCCGCGCAGGTGGCGAAGCCCTCGTTGCCTAAGGAGGGCGTGGCCGAAAGCTTTAGCCGTGTCGTAGCTCCTGTGCTGGCTGGGTTGAGCCTGCCCGCGATCGTCGGCTTGGCTACAGCGACGACGCCAGGCAAGCTGTCACGCGAGGTCGCGCTGTCCTTCTTGATCATGGCCACCGGCTTGTTCCTGGCCAGTTTTCAGCTCACAATCGGCTCGGTGTATACCCGAGGTTATAACTGGGGAAACTTGCGCGCCGCGCTTAGCTTCCTGGGCATCGTCTCCCTGATCGTAGCTCTCGTCGTACTTGTTACCGCCGTAGGGGTGCATTGGTGGGTTGTCATTGCGGTAATAGTCTTGGTCCTTGGTGGCATCAGTGAGCCTTTTTCATCCTGTTTGTAGTGGGTCTGTCACGTTCTGGTGACGTGCGGTGTGTTGCCTCTGAGAATCAGGAAGCCCCTGGTAAGTGAGGCAGTCGACCAAGATCCACTCCACCACCAGGGGCTTCTGTGCTTTTCTACCGTGCCGCGCTGCCGTTGTCGTCCCAGACCCTCACCTATGTGGCGGGGGTCATCCGCCGCCACCGCAAGGCGATCGGCTCGTGCTGGCGGAAGCTGAACCCCGGGCGGCAGGCTCTGCTGGTGCTGGTTTACCTGCGCAAAGGCGAGACGTTCGCCGAGATCGCCGCCGGGTTCGGGGTCGGGACCACGACGGCCTGGCGGTATGCGGATGAAACCGTCGCCCTGCTGGCGGCCCGGGCGCCGAAGCTGCGCAAGGCCGCCCGGGATGCCAAGAAGGCTGGGTATGCCTACGTCGTGGTGGACGGGACGCTCATCCCCATCGACCGGGTCGCTGCCGACCGGCCGTTCTACTCCGGCAAGCACCGCAGGCACGGGATGAACCTGCAGGTCATCGCCAGCCCCACCGGGGACATCTTGTGGGTGTCTGGGCCGCTGCCCGGCTCGGTGCACGACAAGAAGGCCGAGTGGATCTGGGGCGTCCTGGCTGAACTGGAGACTGCTGGCCTGGTGACCCTGGCGGACAAGGGCTACCAGGGAAGCGCGTACGCGAAAGTCCCGTACAAGGGGAAGAACAAGCCCGAATCCCAGAAGATAGCCAACCGCGCCCACGCGCAGCTCCGCGCACCTGGTGAGCGCGCGAACGCCCAGCTCAAGACCTGGCGGATCCTCCGCAAGCTCCGCTGCTGTCCCTGGCGCGCCGGGCAGCTCGCCAAGGCCATCCACGCCCTGGAGATTCACGCGGCATAAGGAGGATGAAAAAGGCTCACTCAAGGAATCGCCCGGGGTTGGCTGAAAGTTACAATTGGCCGCTGACGCGCGTCCGGTAGCCAAGGCACCCGTCACCGTCCTAGTCATACTCCTTCTGCCTACCAGCGGCAGCGATCATCGTCAGCCATCACGGGTAGAGTTCGCATCGAGGAGGAACGGTGGGGTCCGCAGAGTCGTACTGACCACCAATCCTGACCACAACAGTGACCGACATAGGCCGATCGTGGCGGGCTCGCTGATGGCGCGTGCCCCAGGTGGGCGACAGCACCCGACAGTCTGCGCGTATTTTGCAAGCACGTGCTCAGCTTCATGATCGTGCCCGCTGCGTGCCCGATCGGCAGGACGATGAGGGTAGCTGGCGGACACTCACGGACAAGGAAATGCGCCTCCGACCTGCGGTCATGCTGGTCACCGCGTTGCTTGCGCTCATTCCCAAGCTGATAGTGCGGTGTAGCGTCCAGCCTATGAGGGGTGAACTCCAAAGTCTTCGGGGCCGATGTGGGCGATCAGCGCATCCTCATCGCTGGGCTGCCAAACGACCACGCTGCTGTTGGCAGATTTCTCAAACCCTTCTCACAGACTGGCGGGACAACACCGGACTGAGGTCCTGGCGACGATGGGCGCGCGGCTGCGGCGAGACTCCTGGTGAGTGACTAGATGAGCGACGCTCGATACGCACGAACGCGGACACGAGCGGACTGCCGGGAAGTGACAGCATCCGACTCCTGACGGACAGCAGGGCAAGCGATGGCCTGATTTCACGGGGGGTCAAGGGGTCGCTGGTTCCCATCCGGCCGTCCCGACGTAGGTCAGAGGGCTGATCCGTAAGCCCTCGCCCCAGGTAGTCGTACCCAATAGCACCCAGATCACGAGGGCAGCCATCGGGGAGCCAGGAAGAGGACCTGGCCGAACCCAAGGCCACCCCAGCAGAATTGACACTGAAACGTCAAACTGGCAACCAAGTGCAGCAGCAAAGTGCAGCAACCGCAGCGAACGGAGCCGACCGTACTCGACCTGCGCAGGCCGACTGACCTGCGTCGGCGACCGCCAGCGACCTCCCTGCGCCTCGATGGTAAAGAGAAGCCACATGGAGAGGTCGTGCCCGCTGCATGCCGATGGGTCCGGGTAAGGAGAGGTGTTTCGCGGACACGAGCATGATGGACGACTGTCCGCCTGCGAACGAGCCGGTCGGAGGCGCTCCCGCGTTCATTCCCAAGCCGATGGTGTAGGCGTCTGCTGTCGCCAGGTGTTAGCTATGTGCTGTGAGCCGGAAGATCGTGCTGGGTCTGGTGGCCGTGGTGGGCGCGGCGGCGTGCGTGTTCCTTGTCGTGGTTATGGTCCGCCAGGGCCTGGTCCGGGCGGGCGTGTGGGCGGCGCCGCTTGGCGGCGCTGGCAGGCGATCGTGGCCGCGGTGGCGGCGGTGTGGGCTGTGGTACCTCGGCCGTCGAAGGTGCCGTTGCCGCCGGAGCTGGAGGTGCCGGACTGGGTGGTCGACCGGCCTGCGGAACTGGCTGCGGTGGTGACGGCGCTGGTGGGTGGCCGGGCTGGGACGGTGGGGATCACGACGGGGCTGTACGGCGCGGGAGGGTTCGGGAAGACGACCCTGGCGCGGATGGTGTGTGCTGACCGGCGGGTGCGGCGGCGGTTCGGGGGGCGGGTGTACCTGGTGACGGTGGGCCGTGATGTGCGGGGCGCGGCGGCGGTCGCGGCCAAGGTCAATGATGTGATCAAGCTGGTCACGGGCGAGGATGCCACGTTCACCGATCCGCAGCTGGCGGGGCGGCGGCTGGGGTGCGCTGCTGGATGCCGGCCCGCGCAGGCTGCTGGTCCTGGATGACGTGTGGGAGCCGGAGCAGCTGGCGCCGTTCACCGAGGGCGGCAAGGGATGCGCCCGGCTGGTGACCACGCGGGTGCCGGAGCTGCTGGCCGGGCGGGGCGCGGCGGTGCGGGTGGATCAGATGTCGCCGGAGCAGGCGCGGGCGCTGCTGACGGCCGGGCTGCCGCCGCTGGATCCGGCGGTGGCGGAGGGGCTGCTGGCGGTGACCGGGCGGTGGCCGCTGCTGCTGCGGCTGGTCAACAAGATCCTCGCGGATTACGCGCGGGTGGCGCCGGATGTGTCCGCGCAGGGGGCGGTGCTGCTGGAGCGGCTGCGCGCGGGCGGCCCGGCGGTGGTTGATGACCTTCTCGGTGAGGCCGGCCGCGGGCTGGATGTGGGCCAGCCGCAGGAGCGGGCGCAGGCGGTACGGGCGACGATCGGGGCCAGTACCAGCCTGCTGGACCGCGACGACGCGGAGCGGTTCGCCGAGCTGGGCGTGTTCGCTGAGGACGAGACCATACCGTTCAGCCTGGTGGCCCGGCTGTGGCAGGCCACCGCGGGCCTGGATGACCTGCGGCCGCGCAGGTATGCCAGCGGCTGGCCCAGCTCGCCCTGGTGTCCCAGGGCGGCCCGGGCCGGCGGCATCACCCTGCACGACGTGATCCGCGATTTCCTGCGCGCCGAGCTCGGGCAGCAGCGGCTGGCCGAGCTGAACGGGACGCTGCTGGATGCGGTCGCGGCGGACCTGCCCGCGGCGAGCCCGCAGGATCCCGAGCGTCTGCCCCCGGTGCGGGTGGCCTGGTGGGAACTGGGCCGTGAGCGACCGGTACCTGTGGGATCACCTCATCGAGCACCTGCTGGATGCCGGGCGGCCCGGCGATGCGGAAGCCATGGCCGGTGACCTGCGCTGGGTGGGGGCGCGGCTGGAGCGGTTCGGGCCGGCCGCCCCGGCTGCTGATCTTTCCGCGGTCGGGACACCACGGGCGGCCCGGCTGCGGGCGGTGCTGGCACGTACGGCGCACCTGCTGGCGCCGACCGAGCCGACCGGAGGCGGTGGTGGACGTCCTGCACAGCCGGGTCGCCGACGACCCAGACTGGGGGCCGCAAGTCGCCGCCCTGCGTGACATCTGCCCCCGGCCGCGGCTAGTCAACCGTTGGCCGCTGCCGGACCTGGCCGACCCCGCGCTCCGGCGCGTGCTGGCCGGCCACACCGAGCTGGGTGGCGGCGGTGGCGGTGGCGCCCGATGGCAGCTGGCTGGCCTCCGGCAGCTCAGGACGGGACGGTGCGGATCTGGGATGTGGCCACCGGGCGGGAACGGGCCACCCTGACGGGCCATAAGGGCCGCGGTGAGCGGCGGTGGCGGTGGCGCCCGATGGCAGCTGGCTGGCCTCCGGCAGCGTGACGGGACGGTGCGGATCTGGATGTGGCCAGCGGGCAAACCCGAGCCCTAATGCGACTGGACAACAGCGTCAATGCCTCCAGCTGGCTCAACACCGGCACACTCGCCATCGGCGGCCCAGCAGGCCGTACCTCTTCGACTTCCTCAAGACGCCAATCAAGCTGCCGCCGAGCGTCAACAAAGATGGGGAGGTTCAGACAACCCGGGATGAGACACAGGTCGGCAGGTGCATGACGGCCCGGTCACACCGAGACGACCACCAGTCAGAGCGAATCAACGATGGGCGCCCGGTCTGGTCGTGCCCCGGGATTCCGTCTCTGTTCCGCCAGATCCGGGAAAACAACAGAAGACAACCATCAATAATCATTGACTCGTTGCCAGGTCAGACCCATGATCACAACCATCAGCCCTCGCCCCAGGTAGCCACGCCCGACAACACCCAGAT